>NZ_JAVIVW010000015.1:815000-2018435 GCF_031324165.1 Ferdinandcohnia sp. QZ13
CTCGCGTACCGCTTTAATGGGCGAACAGCCCAACCCTTGGGACCGACTACAGCCCCAGGATGCGATGAGCCGACATCGAGGTGCCAAACCTCCCCGTCGATGTGGACTCTTGGGGGAGATAAGCCTGTTATCCCCGGGGTAGCTTTTATCCGTTGAGCGATGGCCCTTCCATGCGGAACCACCGGATCACTAAGCCCGACTTTCGTCCCTGCTCGACTTGTAGGTCTCGCAGTCAAGCTCCCTTGTGCCTTTACACTCTACGAATGATTTCCAACCATTCTGAGGGAACCTTTGGGCGCCTCCGTTACTTTTTAGGAGGCGACCGCCCCAGTCAAACTGCCCACCTGACACTGTCTCCAAGGCCGATAAGGCCTTCGGGTTAGAATTTCAATACAGCCAGGGTAGTATCCCACCGACGCCTCCACCGAAGCTGGCGCTCCGGCTTCCAAGGCTCCTACCTATCCTGTACAAGCTGTACCAAAATTCAATATCAGGTTGCAGTAAAGCTCCACGGGGTCTTTCCGTCCTGTCGCGGGTAACCTGCATCTTCACAGGTACTATAATTTCACCGAGTCTCTCGTTGAGACAGTGCCCAGATCGTTACACCTTTCGTGCGGGTCAGAACTTACCTGACAAGGAATTTCGCTACCTTAGGACCGTTATAGTTACGGCCGCCGTTTACTGGGGCTTCGATTCAGAGCTTCGCTTGCGCTAACCCCTCCTCTTAACCTTCCAGCACCGGGCAGGTGTCAGCCCCTATACTTCGCCTTGCGGCTTCGCAGAGACCTGTGTTTTTGCTAAACAGTCGCCTGGGCCTATTCACTGCGGCTTTTCAGGGCTATTCACCCTAAAAAGCACCCCTTCTCCCGAAGTTACGGGGTCATTTTGCCGAGTTCCTTAACGAGAGTTCTCTCGATCACCTTAGGATTCTCTCCTCGCCTACCTGTGTCGGTTTGCGGTACGGGCACCTTCTACCTCGCTAGAAGCTTTTCTTGGCAGTGTGGAATCAGGAACTTCGGTACTATATTTCCCTCGCCATCACAGCTCAACCTTACGGTAAGCGGATTTGCCTACTTACCAGTCTAACTGCTTGGACGCGCATATCCAACAGCGCGCTTACCCTATCCTCCTGCGTCCCTCCATTGCTCAAACGGTAATGAGGTGGTACAGGAATTTCAACCTGTTGTCCATCGCCTACGCTTTTCAGCCTCGGCTTAGGTCCCGACTAACCCTGAGCGGACGAGCCTTCCTCAGGAAACCTTAGGCATTCGGTGGAGGGGATTCTCACCCCTCTTTCGCTACTCATACCGGCATTCTCACTTCTAAGCGCTCCACCAGTCCTCTCGGTCTGACTTCGCTGCACTTAGAACGCTCTCCTACCATTGTTCGTAAGAACAATCCACAGCTTCGGTGATACGTTTAGCCCCGGTACATTTTCGGCGCAGAGTCACTCGACCAGTGAGCTATTACGCACTCTTTAAATGGTGGCTGCTTCTAAGCCAACATCCTGGTTGTCTAAGCAACTCCACATCCTTTTCCACTTAACGTATACTTTGGGACCTTAGCTGGTGGTCTGGGCTGTTTCCCTCTTGACTACGGATCTTATCACTCGCAGTCTGACTCCCGAGAATCAAGTCTTTGGCATTCGGAGTTTGACTGAATTCGGTAACCCGATGAGGGCCCCTAGTCCAATCAGTGCTCTACCTCCAAGACTCTATACTCGAGGCTAGCCCTAAAGCTATTTCGGAGAGAACCAGCTATCTCCAAGTTCGATTGGAATTTCTCCGCTACCCACACCTCATCCCCGCACTTTTCAACGTGCGTGGGTTCGGGCCTCCATTCAGTGTTACCTGAACTTCACCCTGGACATGGGTAGATCACCTGGTTTCGGGTCTACGACCACGTACTATGTCGCCCTATTCAGACTCGCTTTCGCTGCGGCTCCGTCTCTTCAACTTAACCTTGCACGGGATCGTAACTCGCCGGTTCATTCTACAAAAGGCACGCCATCACACATAAATGTGCTTTGACTACTTGTAGGCACACGGTTTCAGGTTCTATTTCACTCCCCTCCCGGGGTGCTTTTCACCTTTCCCTCACGGTACTGGTTCACTATCGGTCACTAGGGAGTATTTAGCCTTGGGAGATGGTCCTCCCAGCTTCCGACGGGATTTCACGTGTCCCGCCGTACTCAGGATCCACTCAAGAGAGAACGAAGTTTCGACTACAGGGTTGTTACCTTCTCTGACGGACCTTTCCAGGTCGCTTCGTCTACTTCGCTCTTTTGTAACTCCGTATAGAGTGTCCTACAACCCCAAGAGGCAAGCCTCTTGGTTTGGGCTATCTTCCGTTTCGCTCGCCGCTACTCAGGAAATCGCGTTTGCTTTCTCTTCCTCCGGGTACTAAGATGTTTCAGTTCCCCGGGTCTACCTTCTCTTACCCTATGTATTCAGGTAAGGATACTGCCCCATTACGAGCAGTGGGTTTCCCCATTCGGAAATCTTCGGATCAATGCTTACTTACAGCTCCCCGAAGCATATCGGTGTTAGTACCGTCCTTCATCGGCTCCTAGTGCCAAGGCATCCACCGTGCGCCCTTCATAACTTAACCTATTCGGCTTTGATTAGCGTCGAATCTCTTCGTCACCTCATTCGTCATCATCCTCACGTACGTTAAAGTACGCTCCGGTAATTCCTCAATCGGTTCCTCGACCTTCTCGCTTCTCATTCACCTTTAAGTTTTAAAGAACTTTACTTCAATGAATGTTTTGTTACGTTATCTAGTTTTCAAAGAACGAAGCCACTGACTTCAATCACATCATGATTAAGCATCAGTGAGTAATCTTCATGCAGCTTTGCGCTGAGGAATCAATCATCTTTGATTAATCTTGCAGACGCAAGTGCAAATGATTTTTGCGTTTGTGCAAAAATCGACCTCTGAAAGTACAAAAGCACTCTCAAAACTGACCACAATACAAAGCGTCTTTTTATGAAGTTCGTAGAACTTCAGTTTCCTTAGAAAGGAGGTGATCCAGCCGCACCTTCCGATACGGCTACCTTGTTACGACTTCACCCCAATCATCTGTCCCACCTTAGGCGGCTGGCTCCTTACGGTTACCCCACCGACTTCGGGTGTTACAAACTCTCGTGGTGTGACGGGCGGTGTGTACAAGGCCCGGGAACGTATTCACCGCGGCATGCTGATCCGCGATTACTAGCGATTCCGGCTTCATGCAGGCGAGTTGCAGCCTGCAATCCGAACTGAGAATGGTTTTATGGGATTGGCTTAACCTCGCGGTTTTGCTGCCCTTTGTACCATCCATTGTAGCACGTGTGTAGCCCAGGTCATAAGGGGCATGATGATTTGACGTCATCCCCACCTTCCTCCGGTTTGTCACCGGCAGTCACCTTAGAGTGCCCAACTAAATGCTGGCAACTAAGATCAAGGGTTGCGCTCGTTGCGGGACTTAACCCAACATCTCACGACACGAGCTGACGACAACCATGCACCACCTGTCACTCTGTCCCCCGAAGGGGAAAGTCCTATCTCTAGGAGTGTCAGAGGATGTCAAGACCTGGTAAGGTTCTTCGCGTTGCTTCGAATTAAACCACATGCTCCACCGCTTGTGCGGGCCCCCGTCAATTCCTTTGAGTTTCAGTCTTGCGACCGTACTCCCCAGGCGGAGTGCTTAATGCGTTTGCTGCAGCACTAAAGGGCGGAAACCCTCTAACACTTAGCACTCATCGTTTACGGCGTGGACTACCAGGGTATCTAATCCTGTTCGCTCCCCACGCTTTCGCGCCTCAGCGTCAGTTACAGACCAGAGAGCCGCCTTCGCCACTGGTGTTCCTCCACATCTCTACGCATTTCACCGCTACACGTGGAATTCCGCTCTCCTCTTCTGCACTCAAGTCCCCCAGTTTCCAATGACCCTCCACGGTTGAGCCGTGGGCTTTCACATCAGACTTAAAGGACCGCCTGCGCGCGCTTTACGCCCAATAATTCCGGATAACGCTTGCCACCTACGTATTACCGCGGCTGCTGGCACGTAGTTAGCCGTGGCTTTCTGGTTAGGTACCGTCAAGGTACCGCCCTATTCGAACGATACTTGTTCTTCCCTAACAACAGAGCTTTACGATCCGAAGACCTTCTTCGCTCACGCGGCGTTGCTCCGTCAGACTTTCGTCCATTGCGGAAGATTCCCTACTGCTGCCTCCCGTAGGAGTCTGGGCCGTGTCTCAGTCCCAGTGTGGCCGATCACCCTCTCAGGTCGGCTACGCATCGTCGCCTTGGTGAGCCGTTACCTCACCAACTAGCTAATGCGCCGCGGGCCCATCTGTAAGTGATAGCTAAAAGCCATCTTTTAATACGAGACCATGTGGTCTCATATGTTATCCGGTATTAGCTCCGGTTTCCCGAAGTTATCCCAGTCTTACAGGCAGGTTGCCCACGTGTTACTCACCCGTCCGCCGCTAATCTTTGGGAGCAAGCTCCCTCAGATTCGCTCGACTTGCATGTATTAGGCACGCCGCCAGCGTTCATCCTGAGCCAGGATCAAACTCTCCAATAAGAGTATTGATTGCTCAATAAGTTTTGTTACTTAGAATTAACGTTGACGCTTGTATTGTGTTCAGTTTTCAAAGAACTTTTTTAGTTTGTCGCCCAGAAGCGACTTTTCTAATATAACATTTTCACTTGTGAGTGTCAACTACTTTTAAAAAGTTTTTGTTGCTCACTCATTCAATTTGTCACTCGTTTTGGCGACAAAAATTAATATACCATCTCTTATATCCTTTTACAAGACCTTTTTTAAAAAAAGTTTTTAAGTACAAAAAAATAATATCTTCTCTCTATTAATTCGTCATTGAAGAGATAAGATTATTATACAAGAAATAGTTTCTATATGAAATACTTTAATCATTTTATATCTTTCAATTAATGTCTCTATTATTTTAATCATATTTGCTAGATTTACTCATATATTTTATTAAAAGAAATTTGGAAGGAGGAAAGATTTTGTTTTTTGAGTTTCTACAAGCCGTTGGCATGTTTTTATCATTAGCGATGTGTTTATTTTTATTCTCATTTGTTTATATAGAAGGTTTAAGAATTAGTAATAATGAAGGAAGAATTGAAGCAAGTACTTTCATTACCTTTGTTTCGTCTATTGTAATGGCTTTCGTTTTTAGTTTTTTTGCAAGTTCTTTTTATTAAAGCGGTATTCCTTTTTCAGTA
Organism: Ferdinandcohnia sp. QZ13; assembly: GCF_031324165.1. NCBI lineage: Bacteria > Bacillati > Bacillota > Bacilli > Caryophanales > Bacillaceae > Ferdinandcohnia > Ferdinandcohnia sp. QZ13. The sequence continues at coordinate 820,236 of NZ_JAVIVW010000015.1, forward strand.
CTGACAATCCATTAGGTTGTCAGTTTTTTTTCGAATTTTTTTCCTTTAAATGTGAAAGAAGTTGATGTCTTAATCGTCTAATTATATAAAGGTAAGTACAAAGGGGGTACGACGCTTGGCACATATTAGTCAAATTGAGAGATGGTTTTATGAGTATGGGGATGATGTTTATAGCTTTCTTATTTACTATACAGGGTCAATCGACGTTGATGATTATGTTCAGGAGGTATTTTTGAAGGCAATCCGATCATTCCATACCTTTGAGGAACGTTCCAACCCTAAGACATGGTTACTTTCAATTGCAAGGAATTTAGTAATTGATAAAAACCGTCGAAAGAGGCTTATCAAATTTCAACCTTTTGACTTACTAGGAAAAAGGCATATTCAAATTGATCAATCTAATCCGGAGAGAGCTCTACTTTTAGACGAAGTTCTTTCTGACATTCATGATGCAATCCTTCGCCTAAAACAATCTTATAAAGAAGTTCTTGTTTCAAGATTAATTTTAGAACTGAGTGTTGAAGAAACAGCTACCGTTTTAAACTGGTCTACTAACAAAGTTTCCTTGACTTACCATCGTGCTGTTAAAGCTTTACAGAAAAATCTTAACTCTATCAACAAAGGAGAGGAAAAAGACTATGAAGAATACCTACCCAAATAAATCATTTCCAAAATTTCAATTAAATAATGCACAGAGAACCCATATCGTAAATCAAATCAGAACAAGCAAAACTAAGAAAGAGAATAGGTTTTCTTCTAGCAGATTCATTATGCCCTTCCTATCAGGTGTGGTTATTTTATTACTTGTATTTGGGATTGGAACATACTCTTATTATTCCATTTTTAAAGAGGAACTCTTACATGCAGATTCTGTCTCATCATTTATAATTGATCTTCCAAAAGAATTTACTATAGAGGAACAAGGCGATTCACATATTTTTTTAAAAAATGGAACAGAGGTTGGTGGGGTAAAGAAGATCAACAAGAAATTAAAACAGCAACTATTGTCTCAGTCAGGGATATTTGAAGATGATTTGTTGGAAGATTTTCAGGAACCAACTCAACGAGTCCTTTTCCATGTTAAAGAAATGCACGCCATTCAAACGGTCCATTATTTCATTCAACCCAATGATCAAGAGGTCATCTATGATTTGTATTTTCATGCGAATAATCCCGGCTATTTCGGTGGTTCGGATTACCAAGCAGACTTAAAGATTATTCATGAGATAGCAAAGACATTTCGACTCAACTAGACCTAATAAAAGTTAATTTACGACCTTCATATATTTTTGTATTCATTGTGCATCATAGTCCTCATCTTTTAGTATTTCATTAAATTCCTCCTTTACATGCATTATTTGGTAAAAGTTGAAAATACTACACCTATGAATATAATGGCTTGGAGGAAGAGGAATGAAGAAGTTTTTACTAGTTGGGGTACTTTTTTTATTCCAGCTTGCGTATTTGTCTGTAGATGTGTTTGCTGAGGTTACCACAGAGGATTTAAAGAAATATACAACTGAGACCGGTTTGACTGAAGATGATCTTGAGGATTACCTGGCAGTTTATGATTTGTCCTTAAAGGATTTTGAAAACGTAAATGAACTGGTTTCCTATTTAGGAGAGCCTGTTAACAATGAGACCATTCAGACTCTTTTAACGAAACATAATCTAAATGAAGATGAATTACAACATATCCTGGGCGGATTTGGGGAGTCAGTAGAAGATTATTTATTCATTAAGGACCTTGACACAACTGTTGACTTCTATCTTAATCATGCCGAGGTATTGGTAGAAGCAGAGCGAATGCTGTCTGAGGTTGGGCTAACAGAGGACGAGATTGATGGATTATTTCTTCACTTTTTAAGCTTAAATGATATAAATCTTGAAGAGAAGATGAAATCTATCAGCTCTAATTTAGAGCAATACTTTTCCTATAATAATTCAGAAGGACTGTCTTCTGAGCAACAAAAAGAGCTTCTAGTGATGTACGATAATATGATCGAAGTTTTTGAGTTACAGCCAAGATACTATCTATTAAAGGATGGTGCTAAGGAAGCTATTGCTTATAATAAGCTACTTGAAATGGACACACTTGATGGTGCGGAACTGCTTGTTGAACTATATCGAGCTAATGATGAATACCTGCTCGATTTAAAGCTTTCAGAGGAAATGCTAGCTACTGATTTTATCATTGAACGTGGTGAAAAACTTCTAACTGTTGCTACACTAGCAACGGAAATGAGTATGAAGGTTCAGGGGAATAAACTTCCAATTACCGCTAGTCCATATTCGAACCTTCTATTAATCGGGACCCTATTCCTATTACTTGGGATTGGTGCTGTATTCATGACTCGTAAATATGCTTAAAAAATAAAGCCAGGTCTACAATTGGTAGACTTGGCTTTGCATTTTTATCCTACACTTTGTTCTGAAAAGGATACCCTTTGTTTTTTCTTTCGTTCGCCTATGGAGTAGAGCCAAATCCCAACAACAATAATGACTCCCCCAATAAGCTGTGTTTGAATGATTTTCTCAGAAAGGATAAAATAGGCTAGAATTGCCGCTCCTACTGGTTCAAATAGAATACTGACCGAAATGGTTGACGTACTTACCCATTTTAATGACCAATTGAAAAGGTTATGACCAAGCAAAGTTGGGACGATCGCTAATAGTAAAAAGTACATCCAGTCTTCACTAGCGTATCCACCTAGTGGATATTTAAAAATCACTACATATAAAAAGAGAGTTATCGTACTAATGCTGTACACAACAAATGTATATGTGACAAGTGATATCCGTTTTCGAACTGTTTGCCCAAATAGTAGATAGGCTGTAACCATCACGCACGAAATGATTGCCAAGAAGTCACCGTATAATGCACTTCCACTAATTCGGAAATCCCCCCAACTAATGATTATACTTCCACATAAAGCTAGAAGGGTGCTTAGTATGGCCCCTAAACTTATTTTTTCTTTAAACAAAAAATAAGTTCCTATGAAAGCAAACACGGGCTGCATCGTTACTAATACAGTTGAACTCGTCACGGATGTGTAGTTAAGCGATTCAAACCAAAGGATAAAATGGAGAGCTAAAAAAACACCTGATATTGTGGAAAAAAGCCAATCTTTTTTTGTGATGACCCGAAGTTCTTTTCGATACTTCCATAAAAAAACAGGAAGCATTAATAGGACTGTGAAAAACAGCCGATAGAAAGCAATAACCGGTGCGGGTGCATTTGCTAATTTAACAAAAATGGCCGATGTCGATACTGCAACGACACCAATTGCCAACACGAAATATGGATTCATTTTTGGTTGATTCATGTATGTCCCTTCATTTCAAATATAATCTTATATAGTATATAAGATAAATGCATAAAAAGGATAGAAGAAAATTCTACCCTTTTTATCGTAAGGAGACCTCACCAGTTTGATTATAATTTTTTATGTCATATGCAGAAATCATAGTCGGTGAGATAGCATACAATGTGTCACCGATTGTCAGTAGACGTTGTATCTCTCCCTCCCACGTTTCATATGGTCCAGTATCGTGTGATAATTTTGCTTTCAAATCAATTCCTTCTAAATGGATATCGTATACATATGCACCTTGAAATTCGAATTTTTGCTCATACATTTTTCCTTCTAGATTTTGATAAACAGTGATCGGAAAGGCGAAAATCCCTTTTTCCTTATTAAATAATAATGCTTTATGGTCATAATTTAATGGGGAGTATGTTCCACGGCCACCAATGATTTCAGTGAACTTTTCCTTTGGATTATTTACATCACGAATATCAAACAACGAGATTTTAACACCATCTGTATAAACCATAGGCTCACTATTACTTGTTTTATTATCAGCAACAACCTTTGTGTCTTGTCCAAAGCCAATCACATGATTTTCGTCATATGGATGGAGGTAGTTGCTAAAGCCTGGGATTTTAAGTTCTCCAAGGACTTTTGGTGCTTTTGGATTACTAGCATCGATGACGAATAATGGATCTACTTGTTTGAAAGTGACAATATAAATACGTTCACCCATGAAACGTGCTGAATAGATTCGCTCTCCCCGTGCCAGATCACTTAATGAACCAATTTGCTGTAAATTTTCATCATAAATAAACAAATTGTTCGAAGATGGTTTGGAGTTATTCCAAGTATCTCCTTTCGTTGTGGCTACTCGGAAGGATCCATTGAATTCGTCCATGGAAAATTGATTTAAAATGGTTCCTGGTACTTCAGTTGAACTATGGAATTCGACTTTGTCCCCTTCTACTGTAAATTTGTAGACATTTGTATCTGGGGAATCGGAGCCACCCTCCCTAAATGGAATCGCATAATAATTTGCAACTGCAATATAGATGTTTTCCTTTGACATATACATTAAATTCCCACTACCTAAATAAGACGTAATTGAAGCTTCTTTATCAGGGGTATTTAAGTCAAAGGCAGCAATTAGGGTAAAATTAGTTTCTTTTGAACCAGGAATATATTGTATTTTTTCATACGGTACCAAGGAACTTTCCTCACTAGTTGCTGAATCTGAGAAACGGGGCCTTAGATCGATATCCTCTTCTCTCGTATCTTCCATAATCCAATAATTCGGGTAGTGATTCGCAACCAGATAAATATAGTTATCAATTCTACGTGATGTCACATGGTTTCCGTCAACTTCTACCCTACGGATTTCCTCGGGATTTTTTGGGTCCTGTATATCATAAACAATCGCTGTTGTTGCTTCAAAATGTCGAGGCGGATAGATCATTGAACGTTGATTTTGATTTTTATCCGGCGTACTATCATGAAATGTATGACCAATCACGACTAGTTTGTCTTCGTATAAGAACATTTGGTTCGGCGAAAATGAGTGAGAATATGGTATTGTCGTGATCAACTGCATTACATTTGCTGGTACTGCCTTAATGATATTTAGTTTTCCATCAATAAGTTGATAAATATATTCCCCATCGGTTTTTACGATATCTGCTTCATCAACACCTTGGACTTGAGTGTTCGTCTCTGAGTGCTCGCTTCCACCTTTTACCGCACTATCACCTGCAGCAGATTCTGTTGACACCGACATTTCCTGTTGTGCAGTATCTCTCGCGAAAAAACGAAACCTTTGATTACGCTTTTCCTCCTTAATCGCATCACGGAATATTTCTGTTAGCTTTTCTTTTGTAACGGGTTGTATCTCAGGATCTACTTGGCTAACAACTGCCGGCTTTGAAGTAGTAAAAATAGCCGTCATAGTAGTTATCACAATGACCGTGGCCAGAAAAACAATCCATCTTTTCTTCATTCATTTCACCCCTTTTCCACTTAGACGATAACTGGTAAGAAATGTTACAAAAATAAGAATCCTGTTGCATCTCGACAAAAAAGAAAAGCCCTCTATACAGAAGGCTCACCTGCTATTTCATATTGGTTTAATAAAAGTTCAAATGTACGTAGCATTTTTAGAATTTGTTTTTCTTCATGACTGCTTAAACACGAGATTTGAATCCATTTCTTTTCTTGTAAATAGTGACTTTCATAATGAAGGTAATATCCTTGAAGTGCCATGTCATCTCCAAAATCCTTTGAAGATACATGTTCTGGCAAAAGAATCGTCATGATTGCGGGTGACGAATATTCAGGTGGGGTTAGAATCTGCAATCCTAGACCCTCAATGTACTCACGAATCATCTTATATCGTTCTTTAATTTTCTGATAGCAATCATCATTTTCATATTTTTTAAGTGCTTCATATAAAGCCTCAAGCATGTTTGAGGAATGGGAATATGGAATACTGTCATGATTTGCATACATTCCGAGATCTAGATATCTTGGTATGGACGGGTTTGGTCTTATGTCATGATTATGGAAGACAAATGATAATCCCGTATATCCGCCAAGTGCTTTTCCACTCACTCCTGATGCAAAATAGACACCCTGTAAATCTAGTTTAACTGCACCGACCGTACTGATACAGTCAAGACAGAGGTTCACCTTGTTTGAAAGACAGATTTCTTTTAAATTCTGGATGTTTGTAAGCATCCCCGTTGAAGTTTCACTATGAACAGCCCAAAGCCATGTATAATGACCTGTTCCAAGCTCTTTCTTAATCTCTGTTTCAGTGATAGGTACTCCCCAATCTTTTTCTACCTTTTTAAAAGATAATCCCGCTCGATTGGCATGGTCAATTAGCCTTGACCCGAACTCCCCATTGTTTAGGATTAAGCCTTTTCCTCCTATTACAGCAAGCTGAGCAGCAATTACATCATTCGCAAGAGTCCCCGAGCCTACTAATACTTCCACATGCTTTGAGTTTGTCATGCTACAAAGTTTCTCTCTCACAGACCTCATTTTTAATAAAAATTCATTTGAACGATGTGATACGGGCTCTTGCTTAAGTCCCGCATACACATTTTCATGAATTTTAATGGGACCAGGTAAAAAACTAACCGGTTCCTTTAGAATTCTTCCAGCCAGTGACTCATCAAAAGTTTGTTTCGTTAAATACATTGGCCAGAACGAAGCTTCCTCAGTTCCAGTTAGAGAGGCAAATGGAATAAACCCTAGCTGCCGATACAATTTCTCTTGTCTTGTTGTTCCAGAAATCAAGGCTACATCATAGCCTTCTTTCAAGCAAAAATTAGACATTAGCTGGGCAAGTCCAAAAAAGATTCTACCATTACTACGATATTCTTCTTCAACCGATAATAATCGAATTTCACATGGTTTATTCGGTTTTACCGGTAGTTGTTCATCTAAATTGTGTAACTTATAATCTAGCGAGAATGGTCTTTTGGCTCTTACAGCAATCATTCCCACTACTTTTGAATCCTTTACACAAATCAAATACGTATTTTGATCATGAAATTTATCCACTAACATCTTTTCTTCATTTTTATCATGCTGAGGAATTTCTTCAACAAAGGTTTTATAGTTTAAACGGTGAATTTGATTAAACTCCTGTTTTGTCCGAGCAATTTTATAGACAAATGTCATGATGGGCTCACTCCACTTATTTATTTTCTTTTCCTAGTCTTTCTTTTAAATTATCTCGATGTGCAAATAATAATAATGCGATTACAATAAAAACAAGGGCACATTCGAGGATGGAATAATCCATAAACCAATAAATAAATGGCATCGTAAAAAAAGCTGTCATCCCTGCTATTGTAAAGCTTCTCGAAATTGCTAATAAAACGAGAAAGATTCCACCAAACACTAGAAATGGCTGATATGCTAATACAACAAGACCACCTGCAGCTGTCGCAATTCCTTTTCCACCTTTAAATTTGAGCGTAATTGGCCAAATATGTCCGACGACAACAGCGATCAATGATAGAATCTGATATTCTAAGGAAAATCCAAGGTATTTTGCACCCATAACAACAAGTAACCCTTTTAACACATCACCTAAAGCTGTTAACAAAAATCCTTTTTTCCCTAGCAATCTACCAGCATTTCTCGCTCCAACATTTCCACTTCCGAGTTTGCGGATATCTTCACCTTTCATAAACTTCATTACGACATAGGCGGACATAATCGTTCCAATAAAATATGAGGCTAGTACATATAAAAAAATCACGAGTTCACCACCATTTTAGGTTTAATCAAATTTTACCATTTTTTTATAACTGTTCACATTAAAAATGTAGATTAGCTTAGTCCTTTTTTAGTAGAAATATATGAACATTTGGTTATCCTCATTCAAAAAGTATTTAATGATTGTCTATTAAAAACGCTCATGATATAATTTGGTTAATTTCATTCGGGGTTGTAGCTCAGGGGGAGAGCATTTGCCTGGCAGGCAAAGGGTCGTGGGTTCGATTCCCATCAACTCCACTATGTAAAAGTCACTCTTGTTCAACAAGGGTGGCTTTTTTCTTGTATGTGCAGCAAATTCTTTGATAACATTTATTTTAAAATAAATTACATACACTAAACAAAAATATTCTACTAGGGGGAAAAAAACGGTGCAATATTTATTGGGGTGTCTAGGAATTATTCTCCTACTTGCTCTTATTGTCGCAATCATCTCATGGATCATCTCAAATCTATTCGCCACTATAGGGCTTGTGTTAGCAGCTATTGGCATCTATACGACCTATAAATATCATAAAAACGGGCGCAAATTGAAACTTCCGATTACCCTAATAGCCGCGGGTGCTATCCTTGCTATTATTGGATTCTCTACAAATAATGAAGACACTAAAACCGAAGTTGCAAAGGAACAAGTGGCAGATCAAGTAGAGAACGACAATGAACAAGTCGCTCAGGAAAAGGCGAAGGAACAAGCAAAAGAAAAAGCGGAGCAAGAAAAAGCGGCTAAGGAAGCAGAACAAAAAGCGGCTGAAGAAGCTAGACAAAAAGAAGAAGCCGAACAAAAAGCAAAAGAAGAAAAGGAACGACAAGAACAAGCGGAACAAACAACTGATCAACAGGCTCAGGCAATCGGCTTAGAAGCGGTAATCGTATCTCGGGTTGTAGATGGGGACACAGTTGAGCTTTCTGATGGTCGAAAGATTCGTTTAGTTGGAGTAAATACTCCTGAATCAACAACAAGACATGAAGTATATGGGAAAGAAGCAAGTAATTATACTACCTCTCAACTGGAAGGAAAAAAAGTGTGGCTTCAAAAGGATGTATCCGATAAAGATCGCTATGATCGTTACTTACGTCTCATCTGGGTTTCAGTTCCTTCAAATGTCATGAATGAATCAGAAATCCGTTCCAAAATGTTCAATGCACAACTGGTCTTAAATGGGTATGCAGAACCATCCACCTACCCTCCTGATGTCACCTATAGCGACTATTTTGTCAAGTTCGCGCGAGAAGCACGAGCAAACGGAACTGGACTTTGGGCATACGGAGAAAACGGAACAACAAAAGGAGACCTCGATACAGGTAGTTCAAAACCTGCGCCACCAGCTAACAAACCATCCACAGGTGGTGGCTCTAACAGTAATACAGGTAATGGTCAGGAATCCTATAAGAATTGTACAGAACTTCGAAAAGTCTATCCTGAAGGTGTTCCATCCACACATCCAGCTTATGAATCAAAACATGACCGAGACAAAGATAATTGGGCATGCGAAAAGGCCTCATAGAGCATACAGACTCAATCAGTTTGATTGGGTCTTTTTTTGTTTAATTTTGATTTTTCACTTCAAAAGTTATGTAAGCTACTTATTATTTATGTCGAAAAAGGTTGTCGCAAATAGTCGGAATCTTTTGCCAAAAGTTGATTGATTACTAGTTTCAAAATGTTACCATAGTATTGTAGGCGTTTCCACATCGCCTGAATTACTAGTTTTATAAAAAAAAGGAGGAAAAAAATGAGCCAATTAACTTTTGCATTACGAGAAAAGGTTGAGTCATTTTTAAACGGGACAAAGAAGCTTTATATCAATGGAGAATTTGTTGAAAGTGCTTCTGGAAAAACCTTCGAATCCTATAATCCTGCAACAGGAGAGGTATTAGCAACTGTAAGTGAAGCAGGACCAGAGGATATTGATCGAGCTGTAAAGGCAGCCCGAAAAGCTTTTGATGAAGGCCCTTGGCAAAAAATGACTGCAGCCCAAAGAAGCCGTATCATGTATAAACTGGCAGATTTGATGGAGCTACATAAAGATGAGCTAGCACAATTGGAAACATTGGATAATGGAAAACCGATTCGTGAAACGTCAAATGCAGATATTCCTCTGGCAATTGAACATATGCGTTACTATGCAGGATGGTCTACGAAAATCGTAGGACAAACAATCCCTGTTAATGGACCATTCTTTAACTATACTCGCCATGAAGCAGTTGGTGTTGTAGGACAAATCATTCCTTGGAATTTCCCACTGCTAATGGCAATGTGGAAACTTGGTGCAGCTCTTGCGACTGGTTGTACTGTTGTATTAAAGCCTGCAGAACAAACTCCTCTTTCTGCTCTTTATTTAGCTGAGCTTATGGAAGAAGCGGGATTCCCAGCAGGGGTTGTGAACATCGTTCCTGGCTTTGGTGAAACAGCTGGCCAACCACTTGTAGATCATCCACTGGTTGATAAGATTGCTTTCACAGGTTCAACAGAAGTTGGAAAAAGCATCATGGAAAGAGCCTCCAAAACATTAAAACGAGTGACATTAGAATTAGGTGGAAAATCTCCTAATATTATTTTACCGGATGCTGATCTTTCAAAAGCAATTCCTGGCGCATTAAATGGGGTTATGTTTAACCAAGGTCAGGTATGCTGTGCAGGTTCACGTGTCTTTATCCAAAAGAAACAATTTGATAATGTTGTGGCGGACATGGCAAGCCATGCTGAAAAGATTAAACAAGGGGCAGGACTTCATGCCGATACAGAAATTGGACCACTTGTTTCAATTGAACAACAAAATCGCGTTTTAGGATATATTGAAAAAGGACTTAATGAAGGGGCAGAACTAGTAGTTGGTGGTCAAAAACCATTTGAAGAAGGCTACTTCGTATCTCCAACAATCTTTGCAAACGTAAAAGATGAAATGACAATTGCAAAAGAGGAAATCTTTGGTCCTGTTATTTCGGCAATGCCATATGATGACCTAGATGAACTAATTGCTCGTGCAAACAATTCAGAATATGGTCTTGCTGCAGGTGTGTGGACACAAGATGTAGGAAAAGCGCATTATATTGCAAATAATTTACGTGCGGGAACTGTATGGGTGAACTGCTATAACGCGTTTGACGCAGCTTCTCCGTTCGGTGGATACAAACAATCAGGTATTGGTCGTGAAATGGGATCCTATGCCCTAAATAACTACACAGAAGTGAAGAGTGTTTGGGTTGCGATGAATTAATAAGAAAAGCGCAAGCGCCTTGAAGATGAACATCGACTAAGTACCGCCATGTCCTGTGGCAAACGTCGATGTCAGCACATCATGTGCAAGTCCGACAAGCACAAGACGAGACAGCGAGAAGGTCGCTCTTTGACCTTCTTGATGGATTGGCTTGTGACCTCGAGGGGCTAGGCGCTGAAGCTAGACATAGAAAGAAAGAAGGCGAGAACCCCTAGGTGGTTCTCGCCCTTTTCGTTAATAAGTAGTTGAATTTTGTTTTTGAGCTTGCGGTGTCGGCAAATTGACCTTATTTATAAGATCGATTATCCTTGTGCTAATAAATTGACTTACAAGCGCAAAAATAATGATTTTCCAATCTACTACAATTCCAGTTGTAAGCAAAATGGTCCCATTAATCGCAAATAGAGTTTTTCCTGGTGAATATCCTTTTAATTTTGAAATGATTAACGCTAAAATATCCATACCACCAGATGAAGCTCCCATTCGAAATAATATTCCAATCCCCACTCCAAAGATGATCGATCCCACAAGTAAATCGACGATTACATAGGAAATCGGGTTTGTTATAAATGGAGTAACCAATCGAATGGTGATTGCTGTAACTGTGACACAATACAAGGTCCATATGGCAGTTCCCTTTCCAAGCCACTTTATCGCTGCAAATAAAAGACCCGCATTTAGTATCCAGAGTGTACGATCAAAAGGAATACCCGCTACATAATTGAACAATACCGCAACACTTGCCGCTCCTCCTGTTGGAATAAAATGAGGAAAAAGAAAAGTTGCCATTGCAAATCCTTGAATCAACGCTGCCATTCCAAGTATTAAGCTTTTATTCAGTGTATTCATAATGTTAAGCTCCTAATTCATCTCCTTGCGGTTCTATCACAATGGTACCATTCCTTTTCTCAGTAAAACAATCATTTATTCTCCATCATATCTTGCGAGTAACTCATACGGCCTCACTTTAAATGCTTCATATGGTGCATAATCTCCTTTAAGTGCATCCAGAACACGTTGTTTAAACTTTTGTCTTTTAATATATTCATTCATGTTCGATTCATCTAATTTTACAAAAGCTACTTCCTTTGTCTCCTTGGAGGTTCTAACATTTCCACCTACAGATTCGCCACGAAAGACAATTGAAATAGTGCTCCCATTTGAATAAATTCCTATTACACCATGTATTATTATTTGAATTCCCGTTTCTTCAAAAACTTCCCGACAAAGTGCCTTGTCTAATGTCTCCCCTTCATCAACAGCTCCACCAGGCAACTCCCATGTATCGGATCGCCAATAGGTCTTAACTAATAATGTTTCTTGATTTTGATTTGTTATAAAACCACTAACACTAACCGTATGCTGTGGAGATTCGTATGTGCCTGTTAAAGATAAGAAATCCTCGTCACAATCCAAGTACAGTTTTTTAAATTCTTCTCCAATTTTTTCCTGTTGAACCCTCTTTTCAATCTGCAAATACTCGTCCATATTGGGATACTCCCAAATCGACATCAATTCCTCCATGGATTTCGTTTGCCATTGTCCAATTAGTTTTGCTCCATTCTTTATTTGAATTGGAATAAAGTGATCATTTAAAAAACGAACACATTGAGAAACTTGATCAGGTTTGACACGGTATGTGATTCTTTTATAAAGCATACAAATCATTCCTTTTGACATAGATAATGTATCATACGCGAAAGGTTTTAATTCGTATGGACGGGATATGTTTTCCAAAATAAAAAGGCCTGCTTTACCCTATTATTATGGTAAGCAGACCTTTTTTTAATTTGATTAGTCTCTCCAAATGATTTCACCCGATTTTGTTTGAGGATCGATTTCAACTTCGAAATCGTGTTTTTCATAAAAATAAACGAGACGGTCAACGTGATCCCAGTCTCTTTTTGCAATATCACCTGTAATCACAGGAATATTTTGTTCACGAGCGATATCCTTTAAATGATTCATACAGATTGAACCATATCCTTGGTTCGCAGGTCCTTTAATATCACCGATATGGATTGCATTATCCTCGTCCTTGTACTGAGCATGAAGTGAAAAATCCCATTTACCTCTGTAGGCTGTTTCACAGTCGTTCACCATAATTTGGCATTGGTTCCCATCATCAAAGGCTGAGACGATTACCCATTTTTCATCTTTCGATTGGTCAATACCGATGATTTGATGTTTTTTTGAAATTTCTTTCATGTTATCCTGCATACGATAAATCTGGAACTGCAATTCCTCTAAATCTTGTTTGACCTCTGACGGGCTCTTGTTCAGATCCTCTTTCATTAGCAAACTTTGAAAATACATCACAAACACCTTTCATTTTTTTGCAAAAAGCAATTTATTTCCATTTTTATGACAAAAATAGGAAATGTTTACGTTTCTTACAGTAAACATACAGTTTCCGATTATACTAAACTACTAGCGTTTTTGCAAATCTGTCTTTACTGTCATATTTTTATAAACTGGCCATAACATCTTTGTAACATTGCTGTCATTTTATTATGTTAGGATAGTTTCCAGAGTAGGAAAAAGGTCTTATGAAGGAGGTAGGATACTTTGAAAATCTCAACTCTTACAAAAAAGAAAACAGTTTTTCTCTATTTCATTGGGGCTTTAGTTATTATGGGTACTAGCATTTTTGCTACGATGCATCATTCAAATGCGCAAACAATTGAAAAGAACAACAATCCAGTACAAGAAATAAAGAAAGAAAAAATAGATGATCAAGTACAACCAACTCAACCTGTTGAAAGCAAACCCGTTCAAATGGCTTCAAAAAATTATAATGTTGAACAGGAAAATACAATCTCTGGTCCTGAACTGGACAAGCATTTAAAGGGGAATTTAAAAGGTCTTGGACCAAACTTTGTAAAATCGGGTGAAGAGCATGATATTGACCCTGTCTTTTTAGCTGCATTAGCTGCACAGGAAACCGGTTGGGGCAATTCGGATATTGCTAGTTCCCCATGGAATAATATTGGGGGTATTACGTGTATGCCTGATATTTACTCAAATATCTTTGGCGAAGATTATCCTAACCCAGGTTGTGAAGCATTAGTACAAGGTGGAACCAATTGGCAAAAGTTTTTATCAATTGAGGATAGTATTCGCTTTAAGGCGACCTATTTAAAGCAATATTATGTAGAAAATGGGAATGAAACAATTGGTGAAATCCAAACAGTTTATGCTCCAAGTCAAGCTGCTAATGATGCCACTGGTTTAAATAATAACTGGGTAAAAAATATTGTATCCATCATGAACGATGTAAAAGCTGAACAAGCCTAGCAAAGGTGCCATTATGGTACCTTTTTATTTTGTAATTTAAAGTGAACTTTCTTATCATCTCATTCGTATTATCTGCAGAATATAAATGTGAATGAGGGTGTTAACAATGACAGAGTTTTTCATTTTTTGGATAGCTGCTTCAATTGGGGCAATCGCCGTTATGCCGTATCAATTTAAAATGCTGAAAGGGAAGATTGAAGAAGAAGCTAAAAAGAATCCAAGCAAAAAGATTCCTCCCACTCCCGTGCTGATTCTAATCAGTATTGTACAAAGCGTTATACTTTTGGGAGTGTCAGCTTTTATTGGGACCTGGTTGGCACCAAAGGTTGATTTACATTGGTGGTTAATTGATCAATGGTTATATGGTACGGCTGTTCCTTATTCCATTTCCGGGACGATTCTATTGAGCGTGCTTGTCGGTGCCATTGCTTCAATTGTTATCATCGGTTTGGACTTTTTATTTATGAAAAGAATGCCCAAGGTTGACATGGATGAGCCCTCAAGATTTCAGGCTTTATTAGCTTCATTTTATGGAGGTATTTCAGAGGAAGTTTTAACCCGTTTATTCATAATGACGGGAGTGGTTTATGTATCTAGCCTTTTGGGTTTAGGGAATGCTTCCTATTGGATCGGGATTCTGTTTGCCGCTCTTTTATTCGGGGTTGGGCATTTACCAGCTGCCTTCGGACTATTCGGCAAATCCAATCTTGTGGTGACACGTACGATTTTACTTAATGCAATCCCAGGTACCCTATTTGGTTATTTATATTGGAAGTATGGAATCGAAATTGCAATGATTGCTCACTTTACTGGCGATATCTTTTTACATGTCATTTTTGGTCCGATATTTAGAAAAAGAATGGAAAAGTAGCTCACGAGGTTTCGTGGGCTTTTTATATTTGTTTGACACACCTAATATGCCAGAACTAATACAATACAACAAAAGAGATATGGGAAGGAGCTCCACGATGTATTATTATGAACCTTGGATGATGCGCTCGCAGCAAATTAGAAGTAAGCATGCAAATCCAAATAAATTGAAGGTCAATGGGGAAGGAATTGTCACAGCAACACCGACTTCTTCAACAATTACGTTGGGTGTTATAACTGAAGGCAGTACTGTTTCGGCTGCTCAAAATGAAAATAATCAAATTACGAATAATGTTATTCAATCTCTGGTTGTGCTGGGAATACCGAAAAACCATATCAAAACAGTAGAATTTCGAATTGAAATCCTGTATGATTTCGAAAATTCAAAGCAGACTTTGAGAGGCTATAGAGTTATTCACATGCTGCAAATTTCAGATGTAGATATTCAAGCAACCGGTAGCGTAGTTGATACGGCTGTTCAAAACGGAGCCAACACCGTTACAAGTATTCATTTTACTGTTTCGAATCCTCAAGTTTATTACGCAAAAGCGCTTGAAAATGCTATTAAGGATGCTCAGGGCAAGGCACGTACAATCGCTAATACATTAAAGGTTCAGCTACAAGAAATCCCGTTTCATATCAAGGAATTATCACAACAATCGCCACCCATCCCATTCCAAACGGCGATGTTTGCTAAAAGTGAAGCAGCAACACCGATTCAACCTGGGGAGCTAACGATCACGGCTAGGATTGAAGCGACTTTCACTTATACATTTTAGTTTTTGAACAGGAATTATTTTTTAAAACAAAATAATGAACTGCACCTCAATAGGTGCAGTTTCTCTATGTTTTTTACGAAACCTCATTATCCTCAAGATAGCGTAATTACTTCATATTTTGAGGCTAATTCGATAAATTGGTCCATCCCGCTTATCTGCCCGGCTGTGAGCTTTTCATTTAGCTCATAATAGTCAACACATGTTTTACAAGCAAGAACCGCAACTTTCTTTTCTTCCAGATCTTTTAATTGTAAAGAAACAAGCGAACTTTCAGTTAAAGTAAACACACCGCGGTTCATACAAAAAACCGCTGCAGGCAATTCTTCCTTTTGTTTAAGAAGGGTGAAGAAAGTTTCTAGTATCCCTTCGCCTAGTTCTTTTTCTCCTTTGCCAAGCTGATCGGAAGCAAGTAAAATAACTTTATTTTTCATTATTTCCACCTCACTGATTTATTCATTTTATGTTAGCATATTTGAAGCCTGAACCAATAATGTTATAAATTGTAATTTAAATTTTAAAAAAAGAAATACAGATAATGAATTCACAATATATTAGAAAGGGGCTTGAATTAAACAATTTGGGGAGGGGAAAAAAATTAATGAAACTAGCAAAACAATCATCTTAGCCTATTCAGCAATGGGAATCGCACTAAACGTGGTATTAGGCACGGTGGTATCCTGGATGAAAATTCCACTGTTGTTTCTAGATACGATTGGAACAGTGTTGATTTCCGTTCTATTTGGTCCTTGGTGGGGAGTCTTAACGGGGGGTTTAACGAATGTTGTATTAGGAACAACAACGGGTGCCTCCGCTATTTTCTTTGGTCTTGTCAATATAGCCATTGCATTAGTCGTTGGGTTTATGGCGCGCAAGTTTGACTTTACAAAATGGTACGTTGCTATTTCCGCGGGAATTCTTGTGTCTATCATCGCACCTTTAATAGGAACGCCAATTGCTATCGCGGTCTATGGTGGACTTAATGGAAGTGGGATGGATTTGATTGTTTTGTGGTTAAGAGCTTCTGGTGAAAGTGTTTTTGCATCGACCTTTATCTCAAGAATAACTGGGAACTTTATTGATAAAATTATCACTTGCATGCTAGTTATGTTTTTAATCGTACGTCTTCCAGGTTTTACAAAAATAATGAATAAGGGGAAGAACCATGCAGCGTAGTAAAAAGATTTTACTAGTTTCTCATTGTATCTTAAATCAGAATACGGTGATTGAAAACGAAGCAAGAGCTGATGGGGCTATTATGTCCGCTATAGATTGGGCAATGAAAGAAGGATTTGGATTTTTGCAGCTACCTTGCCCTGAATTCACGTTTCTAGGTTTAAGCCGACCGCCCATGACCTACGATCAATATAATACTCCTGAATATAGGAAACATTGCAAAGTAATCCTCGAACCCGTCCTTTATCAAGCAAAAGAGTATTTAAAAAATGGCTACGAAATAGCAGGTATATTAGGAATCAAAAGCAGTCCTTCATGCGACCCATCTAAGGGAATATTCATGGAAGAATTGATTGCCTTGTTTGCAGCTAATGAGATTAATATGAAAACGTTGTGGTATTTGCCTAATGATCGTAATCCAATTTTTAATAGCAATTTACATTATATTGTAAACTAATCCCCCCTTATACAATTTAAGCCAAAAACACCCATCCTATAAAATATGGTATTTTTGGCTTAATTGTTCATTGTCCCCTTTTTGGTGAAATCGAGTGGACTATCCTAATTGTTCTTAACTTTTTTGTTTTTACCAATCATTATCGTTACTTGAGCCACTGTGATGGGCAGTGAGGACTTTTTCCTAAATGCAAGGTATTTGGACTCCCATGTAACATTATATTTTTCCTTGAAGTTTCTTAAGCCTTGAAAGTGATAGAAGACCTGTCCATGTAAATAAATCTGGGCAGCAACCTTTTCACTAAAAAATGAAAATTTGGAAAGCCCAACATTGGAAAGTGGGGCCATTCCTAAATTAAATTGGCTATACCCTTGTTCTTTAGCCCATTCAAGTAACGAAAGAAAGATATAGTCCATTGTTCCTGAGGGTGAACCAGGTTTGAAGCGCATTAAATCCACGGATATTGTTTGATTATTATCATAGACAGGCATTAAACTGGCAAAGCCAATAACTTCCTCATTTTTGTTTTTCAAAATGGCTATTTCAGATTTATTTAGATAAGCTTCATCAAAATATCCAAGTGAAAATCCCTTTTCCTTTCTACCTGCAAGCCATTCATTTGATACTGTTTTAAGCTCTTGAATCAACTCATAACTTAATGGCGGTTTAATGATTTCAAAAACAAAATGTTCCCGCTCAAATTTATTTTTGATGGCCCTCATTGCTTTCATTTTTTTACCTGAGATAGAGAAACTCTCTAAATCGACAAATGCCTCCTCCCCAAGTTTAAAAAAGTCGAAACCATTTTCATGAAGAATTGGAAGCATGTCATTACTACTTTCATAAAAAATAGGCGTATACCCATATAAATCGGAAATGGTTAGGAACTCTTCTATCGCACGAGGAAATTCAGATTTCTCTCCAGTAAGATCACCAAGCACCACAACTTTGTCCGCATAAACTTGGAAAGGAAATAAAACATTTTCTTTACTATTCCAAAAAATATATTTATCATGCAAAAAGATTAAATGTGTTAGCACATTTCCCTTATATTTAGTAATGTGTTCGTAAATCTTCCCCTCTTGATTTTCCGATGACTCCATTGACCATTTCAGAGATTTCCCTAAAAAATTCCCAATCCAAAAAATAAAAATGGCGATAACGAGCCCAATGAATGCACTATAAAACAAGTCTTGGTAATCAGTAATGATATACGGCAAAAACTTTGTTGGAATACTGATTTTAGATGTAGGCAAATTAGAATACCCGATCAATAAATACATAAAAATAATGAGAAGAATGATGAAAATATCAAATGCCATCTTTCCCCAAGTCAAAACATAGCTTTCCCGATAGAAACGGGCCTTAGATAGTCGAAGTAACAAAGCGACTACGAGCAAAAAGATGGCTTCTTCATAGTCAAATCCTTTAGAGAGAGAAAATATCGCAGCAAAGGATAGCGCTACAATTGTTAGATAATAGGCACGTTTTACTTTGTATTGAATTCCCCTTGATAATCCAAGAAGAAGCAAGCCTGTTGCAACGGAAAGTTGATGAGATAAACTAATTATAGGGAGAGTAAAAATGTCTTCAGCAATTTTTAACCTTTCAATAATGCCAGGCGAAGCTGCAGAAAGAAGCAGAATTAAACCAGAAATAACGATCAAAATGGTTAGCATCCAATGGCTGATACGTTGTATAAATGCGTTTGGCAAATTCCCCCAATTATTATTCCACTTCCCCCAATAGGCTTTAATAAACAGGAAAGCACCTATAAGAAATGGAATAATGAAGTAGCCTATCCGATATAGCAGCAGAAGCACAACAACTTTTTCATCCTGTACACCTAAATAATCTATTCCCCATATGAAAACGAGGTCAAAAGATCCGAGACCACCTGGAATCAGGCTCACAATTCCAGCGCATGATGCAACGGTAAAAATAGCAAATAAATCTCCATATGGAATGGAAATACTCATAACAGAATTTAACAGACAAAAAACAATAAAGATAGCTGACCACTCTAGGATTGAAATGAATATCAGTAAAAATTTCATTTTAATTGTGATGGATGGATTAGGGGCCTTTTTGTCTCTCCATAAAGTAATGATCATCAAAGTTGGGAGATACAACGCAACACCAATAAGAGCCATATAAAGCCATTTAGTATTTACTAACAGGGGAATATTTCTATATCCCAATAGGGTAATCCAGGAAAGGAAGGATATACCCGTAAGAAAAAATAAAGAAACAACGGTTATGGTTTTTAATAACTTCCCTTTCTCAAATTCTTCTTTTTGATAGAAAAAAGTTCTAAGCATTACTCCAAAAATACCACCGAAACCAATCAAATTTGAAAAGGAATTGGCGACTAGTGATTGTTTAACAAACAGTTTTTTTGGTATTTTAATCCCCAATATTTTGGTGATAACTGCATCATAAAAAAACATTGGTGAAATTGCTCCAATGATAATGAGTAAGACAACAACTAATAAAACAATCGGAATCTGACTTATTTCATGCTGGAGCAATTGTATGTTGAGTTCCATAGTGAATTTATTAATTTCTATTGTTGCTAAAACTAATAATATAAGAGGAAAAATAATTTTCAAAATACGAACAGATTTTTCCGTTAAATCATGCTTACTCAATTAAATTTCCCTCCCCAGGTGCCTTTTTAACTATTTGCTAATTTCAAATAATAATTCTAAAGCATAATAAGTGAATCGTACTTTTCACATTGGCATTTGTCAATAAAGTAACCACGAAATGGTTGTTTTATAAGTAGACTGTTGTTTTAAAGATTGTTGTTTTGGTATACTTTTTATGATTTAGTTTGTAATTGATGAAAGTGGGTATTAATTTGACTATCATTCAAAATATCATTGATTTCATCCTCCATATTGATGAACATTTAGTAGAAATCATCAAAAACTTTGGCGGGTGGTCATATGGAATTGTATTTTTAATCGTATTTGTGGAAACGGGAATTGTGATTTTCCCTTTCTTACCAGGTGATTCATTACTATTTGCTAGTGGGGCTCTTGCCGCGATGGGGGCATTTAATATTACTCTATTATTCCTTATCTTTTTCTTAGCTGCGGTAATTGGGGATACTGTAAACTATCATATTGGTAAAAAAGTGGGGAATACTCTCTCAAATGGAAGTTTAATGGGGAGATTGATTAATCAAGAAAAAATGATGAGAGCGGAGGATTTCTTTAATAGACATGGGGGAAAAACAATTTTGATCGCGCGCTTTATGCCGTTTATTCGCACGTTCATTCCTTTTATTGCTGGCGCGAGCCGGATGAACTATCGCTACTTCTTGATTTATAATGTGGTGGGTGCCGCATTGTGGGTGGGTATCTGTACAATCTTAGGTTATTTTTTTGGCAATATCCCAATTGTCAAAGACAACTTTTCAACAGTTCTCTTAGCAATTATCTTCATTTCTGTGCTGCCAGCCATTATCGGCGTGATTCGGGGGCAATTGAAGAAAGGGTGAAAGTCCCAAAAAAGCACCATTCCACTTATATTGGAAGGTGCATTTTTAATTAGATGAACATTTTTGGCTGAGGGCTTGTTTTTGGTTGAAAGCCGTGCCTGTCCCTCATAATTTTCCGTGTTACTAAGTTGAGGGTCAGGTTTTTAGCCCTTATTCTTATATTTTTTGAAAGGCCGCTATCTAAGAGAGTGATGACTAGTTAAAGCCGTTTCCGTTTCACAGATGGTTATACTGACTAGTATTGCTAGTTACTAATGAACTAGACTGTGCACCCTATTAGAGTGCACAGTTTAATTTTTACTTTTTATGTTATTTACAAGTCTAAATATTGTACCGCTATTGGATTTCTGCCGTTTCAATTCACAATATAATCAATTTCAATTAAATCCCATGATGTAATGATTCCTAATGGTTTTTCATCTATTTGACCATTTTCAGTGATGATAACAGCCTCTAGTTTTTTTCCATGGGCATGTCGTTTTTCAAACATTTCCTCGACATTAAATATATCTCGATCTTTATCTACGAAATCAATGAGATGTTTTGTTTCGTATGGCATTACGTCCCCCACACGAATATCAGCTAAATGAATCTCATCATTAGCTAAATGCTTCGCCATCCATTTTAAGACGGCACCAGACGTTAATATTCCCACACATGAACCATCTTTATAGATAGGAAACTTTGTATACGTATTATTATGGATGGCCAGGATGACGTCTTTGATTGTTGAGTGATAATTAAAATAGATAACAGGGTTACTCGAAATAGAAAATGCTGTAACTGGTCGTTCCAAAAGTTCTGCAATTTCTTCAATTCGCTCAACCACATCTTGGTGCGGCTCTGCGATATAAAAATCAGCCCGTAATTTTTCATGGACAATGGCATTTCGGAGCTTTGCGAATTGAAAAAGTTCATCTTTATATGAACGGATAATAGCATGCCTTTTCGCGCCATGCGCAACTAATTGACTAAAAATATCCCCTTGTACATTCTTGACCATCTTACTTAACGCTTTATGAATTCGATTAAAGGCTATCTCAAAACGTTCTGATAAATCTATTTCAACAGTTTCCACTTTTATAACCCTCCTACTCTTCTATCATTATATTTTAAAAATGACTAGAGTTGGAGAAAATTGTACAAAAAAAGCAGCCAAGGCTGCTTTTTTATCCATTTTTTATTTTTTTGCTTCTTTATCAACAACAAGTTCAAAATATAATTGCCTCAGAATATAGGTTTTGTATGTTTCTAGTTTTTTACGTTCAACTGGATGTTGATGAATTCCTTTTTCTTTGAGTTGTTTGACATACCAACCCTTTGATCCTGGATAAGCCATATTCCATTCCCCCTCTTTTTTCGCTTGTCCTAAATGTATGCTACTAAGTGGAAAAGAATGACTCATAGAATGAATAGATTCTATGAAAAAATTTAAAATAAACGTGTAACCTATTTTGAAATTCTGCGTCTAATTCTATGAAGTTTTCATTTCTCTCTTGCCTCTAATTACTCTCTCATAATTAGAGGCGTTTTTTCATGTCCCCCCTATCATTTATATAGCGAAAAGGTCCCTAGGGTTTCCTAGGGGCCTTTTCCTTTGTATGAAACAGTACAATATTGCAAATGGTATTTTGGAGGAGGTGCTTGTGTGTGAAAAAGGAGATACTTAGTTGGGTACTAACTGGACTTGTAATAGCTTTTTTCCTATGCTCATTCTTTTACTTCAGTTCTGATATTTTCGCCAAATTTATTAGTGGGTTTTGGGATTAAAAAAGCTCCCTTGCGTAAAAATGGGAGCTTCTGCTTTTATAATTCTTCTAATTCGGCTACTGGAACGGTATTTTTTTCATGCTCCCGGCCTCTCAAGTGTACGGTGCACATATTCCCTTGTTCATCACAGCTGTCGATCCATACAGAGGTTCCTTGATAATGAACGGTTACATCATTCGAAGAAGATAAAATTTGCTTCGCTCTACGAATATCCATCTTTCTCACTCCAATTTTCATTTTCTTTCCTTCCAATAGTTTCCGACTCTATAGGAATTTTATGCAAAAAAAAGTTAGGTATTGAACACACTAAAAGGAAAGAATCAAGGTAGAGGAGTGTAGGTATGAAGCTAAATGAAAATGAGAAAAAAGTACTTAGTGATTCGATTGATAAATTAAATGAAGGCTTAGATGTAGTTATACAGCTTTACAACGAAGCAGAAGAAGACAAACCAATCATCCAATTTGATGATGAAGTCATAGACGCCATCGAAAAAGCAAAACAAACCTTTGGGGATGAAGAAATTACTCGAAGAATTAATACGATTATTAAAGAGATATTTGCCTTCCTACCAAAAGATGAAAAAAAATAAAAACATCAGAACATCATCTTTTCGAAAGGAGTAGTCAATTTGATATCAAGTATCTTATCTTCTTTTTTTAAGCGCTTTTTGATTGCAAAGCTAATTGGAATTGTATTATTGGTCATCATCATTTTTGGGGCAATTATTCACTTAATCGAGCCTGAGAACTTTCCAACTATTTTTGATGGGGTTTGGTGGGCAATCGTTACCGCAGCAACGGTTGGATATGGTGATTATGCGCCAACCTCCTTCTTTGGAAGAATAGTAGGTATGTTACTTATCTTTATCGGTGCTGGGATTGTAACAAGGTATTTTGCTGCCATTTCGACTTCAACTTTCGTTACCCAAAATGCGTATCTTGAAGGAACTTCCGGATTTCATGGTAAAAAACATATTATCATCATCGGTTGGAATGAACGTGTCAGAGAAACAATTTCGCTTCTTAAAACTCCTGGATCAGTCCTTGAAATTCTGTTAATCGATGATTCATTAGAAAAAAACCCGATGCCAGGCAATCATTTTCATTTTATTAAAGGAGATCCAACCCGTGATGAGATATTAAAACAAGCTAATATTCAAGATGCGGAAATGGTCCTCGTGACAGCCGACCAAGGAAAAGACGAAATACACGCTGATATGATTTCCATCCTTACGTTATTGGCTATAAAGGGTCTAAATCCCACTGTATATACGATTGTGGAAATCCTTACTACTCATCAGATCCAAAATGCAAAGCGTGGCGGTGCTGACGAAATTATTCAAACAAATCGGATTTCAAGTTTAGTCATGGTAAATAGTATTTTATCTCATGGAGTATCTGATGCATTACTCTCAATGTTAGTGGATTTAAAAGGCGTAAAATTGCAGTTCTTGGATGTTACTTTTGATTTAATTGGGATGACGTTCCAAAAGGCGAGTGAGACCTTATTAAAAGAAGGTAAGATTTTAATCGGGATAAAGCGGAACGAAGGAATAACCATTAACCCTCCACTATCTCTTGAAATACGTAAAAACGATCAAATCTTGATATTAAAAAGCTAAAAGGGATTCCAACTCATCGGAATCCCTTTTTTAAATATTTATATTATAAGCGTTTTTCTAGTTCAGCTTTCTTTTCTTCGAAGCCAGGTTTACCTAGTAATGCAAACATATTCACTTTGTATGCTTCAACACCAGGTTGGTCGAATGGGTTAACACCTAGTAAATAACCGCTCATTGCACATGCTTTTTCAAAGAAATACACAAGATATCCAAATGAATACTCGTCCATTTCTGGTACATGAACAATTAGATTTGGTACTCCGCCATCAGTATGCGCAAGCATTGTACCTTCAAATGCTTTTTTATTTACAAAATCAACGGATTTACCAGCTAGGTAATTTAATCCATCAAGATCGTTCTCCTCTGCTTCTACAATAAGCTCATGACGAGATTTTTCAATATTAATGACTGTTTCAAACAAATCACGTCGACCTTCTTGTACATATTGTCCAAGAGAATGAAGATCGGTTGAGAAGTTTGCAGATGATGGGTAAATTCCCTTTTGGTCTTTCCCTTCACTCTCACCGAATAATTGCTTCCACCATTCAGAGAAATATTGAAGTCCTGGCTCATAGTTGATGAGCATTTCAATTGTCTTCCCTTTGTTGTAAAGAGCATTACGTACTGCAGCATATTGGTATGCAGGGTTTTCTTCAAGCTCTGATTTAGAGAAATCAACACTTGCAGCTTGTGCACCCTTCATCATTTCTTCAATATTTGCACCACTAACAGCAATTGGGAGTAAACCAACAGCAGTTAATACAGAATAACGGCCACCAACATCGTCTGGAATGACGAATGATTCATAGCCTTCTTCAGTTGCTAATGTTTTCAATGCGCCACGAGCTTTGTCAGTAGTTGCAAAGATGCGACCACGAGCTTCTTCTTTTCCGTATTTTTCAATTAACATTTTTCTAAAGATACGGAATGCTAGTGCTGGTTCAGTTGTTGTACCAGATTTAGAAATGACATTAATTGAGAAGTCTTTTCCTTCTAGTAAATCCATTAGGTCTCTCATATAAGTTGAGCTAATGTTGTTTCCAACAAATACGATTTGTGGTGTCTTTCGTTGTTCTTTTGATAGTGCATTGTAGAAGGAGTGGTTTAACCAGTCGATTGCAGCTTTTGCACCTAAATAAGAACCACCGATTCCAATGACAAGTAAGATATCAGAGTCTGATTTGATTTTTTCAGCACTCTTTTGAATGCGTGAAAATTCTTCTTTGTCATATTCTGAAGGAAGGTCTACCCATCCTAAGAAATCGCTACCTGCGCCTGTTTTTTCATGTATAGAATGGTGAGCGACCTTTACCGCATCACGCAGATATGTAATTTCATGTTCTCCAAAAAAAGTTAAAGCTTTTGAATAATCAAAACGAACATGTGTCATTTGCTATACCTCCACCCTTGTATTTTCAAAGTCTCTTTCCACTGTACCCAAACTTTTCCGCAAAATCAATACTGCCGACCTACTGTAAGCGTAACCAAATAAATTTTTGTTTAATCAAATACGCCTTGGTGTATTTGCGCCCAGATTTTTTAGGCCCACACGAGGTGGGTCACAAAGACGTTGCCACAGGAAGTGGCGTTCTTAGTCTTTGAACTTAAGCTCGAAAAGTTTCCGTTAAAAATCTGTGGCATCCGCCGGAGGCTTTTTAACTTTATTCAGCTACTGCTAAATAAAGTTAAAAATAGCTCACACAAGTAGTATGAGCCTTTTTGTTAGAATATAGGAATGTTTTTTTGCAATTATAGAGATGCCCGTAAAATTTCAAGGGAATCTTGTTTATTAAGTACTTTAAAGCGGCCGAATTCTCCAAAAACAACTGTTTTTTCAGCCATAAGTTCAAGACTTTCTTCACCAATACCATAATCCGCAAGTGTTGACGGTGCTCCGATGCTGCTCCAAAATTCTCTAAGATTCTCGATACCTTCGAGCGCAACTTCTCGATCTGTTTTTCCTTCAGTATTGACATTAAAAACACGAACTGCCAATTGTTTGAAACGACCTACATTTTCATCTAGTACATGTTTCATCCAATTTGGGAATAAAATCGCAAGACCTCCACCATGTGGAATATCATATACAGCAGAAACTGCATGTTCAATATTGTGCGTTGCCCAATCTCCGCTATATCCCATGTTTAACATCTTATTTAAAGCAAGTGTTCCATTAAGCATAATGGTTGCTCTGTAGTCATAGTTTTGAAGGTCATTGATTAACTTTGGTGCTGTTTCAATAACCGTGCGTAGAATCGATTCACACCACTGATCCTGTGTTAATGTATTTGGAACGTGATGGAAATAATGCTCTAACACATGTGACATCATATCCACCATGCCATAGACAGTTTGATCTTTTGGTAACGAGAACGTATTAACTGGGTCTAAAATAGAGAACTTAGGAAATACTGCTGGACTTCCCCATCCGTATTTTTCATTCGTTTCCCAATTTGTAATAACAGAGCCTGAATTCATTTCCGAACCAGTCGCAGCAATCGTCAACACGGTTCCTAATGGAAGAGCATCAGTAGCAACCGCTTTACGGGACATAAAATCCCATACGTCTCCATCATATTTTGCACCGGCTGCGATTGCTTTTGTACAATCAATGACACTACCACCACCAACTGCAAGTATAAATTCGATTCCTTCCTTACGGCATATATCAATGCCTTTTCGGACTGTTGATAAACGTGGATTTGGTTCAACACCAGGTAGTTCGTGAACCTCCGCACCGATTTCAGCTAATAGATCTATGACCTGGTCATATAATCCATTTCGTTTGATGCTTCCCCCACCGTAAACAAGCAGTACTTTTTTGCCGTATTGTGGAATTTCATTCTTCAGCTCTTGTATCTGTCCTTTTCCGAATATAAGCTTCGTTGGGTTATAGTATGTAAAGTTTTCCATAATACTCGCCTCCTGAAAAAATTATGCCAAATCACTCTATTTTGTAAAATAGGCTTTTATAGATTTACCTTTACAGTCAGTGCATGTAAAAAAAAAGAGACAATTTCAATAATCGCCTCTTCTCTCGTTGTTTTTAGTTGAAATTAGATTGTTCAATCCATTCTTCTAGCTTATCCTTTAACGTGTTGAAACCTTGTGTGTCAGAATTAGCTGGTTGTGCTTGTGCTGGACGTTTTTTCGGTTTAGCAGTTCTTTGCGCTGCTGGCTTTTCTGGTGCCTCTTGTGTTGCACGAATAGAAAGTCCGATTTTGCCTGCTGCTTCATCAATTGATAAAATTTTAACTTCTACTTCGTCGCCAACCTTTACATGCTCGTTAATATCTTTAACGAAACCGTGGGTTACTTCTGAAATATGAACCAAACCTTGTGTATTTTCGTCTAATGCAACAAATGCGCCATAAGGTTGAATTCCTGTAATTTTACCCTTAACAACACTTCCTACTTCAAATTTTTCTGTCATGCTACCCAACTCCTAAAACTTTAATTTATACACATTTTTAGAGGATGTTCAAAAACTTGGTCAAAAATGACGTATCGAATTTCTGAGTTGGCTTGTTTCTTGAGTTCCTCACGTATTAACTGCATACGCTCTGTACTCTATGCTGAGCCACCTTGAAATACTCGGTCCTTTTTCACCCTCCTGATTGAACTTCACACTTTTATATACGCAATAAAAAATTATAACACAAAATGGTCAGATATTCAAAAATGATTCTTTTTACATTCATTATAGTTGCCATTATGGATTGAAATTATGAAGCAGGTAATAATTACTCACTGTTAAGAGAAGAGATGTTATACGGTGTTTAAAAAAGGAGATGTATGGGTAAACTAGTTTCAAAGGCTTTCTAGTATTCCCCCTTTTGTATGTTGGACAAAACCAAACTGGTTTTGTCCATTTTTTTATACTACACGAGGTTATTATTTTTCAGGAATCGTCCCATCCGTTTTACGGCTTCTTGAAGTTGTTCAAGGGATGAGGCATAAGAGCAACGAATATAACCTTCGCCACTTTCTCCAAAGACATTACCGGGAACTACCGCGACTTTTTCCTCCATTAATAAACGATGTGCAAATTCCTCTGATGAAAGCCCTGTTTCTTTAATGGATGGAAAAGCGTAAAACGCTCCCCCCGGCACATGGCATGATAAGCCAATTTCCTGTAGGGAAGAAACGAAAAAATTTCTGCGCTGGCGATAACTTTTTCTCATATACTCTACTTCAGAAAGACCATTTCGAAGAGCTTCGATAGCCCCATACTGTGCCATTGTAGAGGCACACATCATCGTATATTGATGAATTTTTAGCATTGCTTCAGAAATTTCTCTTGGAGCCGCTGAATACCCTAAGCGCCACCCCGTCATCGCAAATCCCTTAGAAAATCCTGAAACTAGGATGGTACGATCAAACATCCCCGGGATGCTTGAAAAGCTGGTGTACTTACCTTCATAAGAGAGCTCTGCATAAATTTCATCTGAAATGACAACCAAATCGTGCTTTTCCACGATTTTCGCAATGGCTTCAAGTTCTTCCTTCTTCAGCATCGTACCTGTTGGGTTATTTGGTGAGCAGATAATAATGGCTTTTGTACGGTCTGATACAACTTTTTCAATTTCATCAGGCTGTAACTTGAATTCATTCTCAGCCTTTGTATTCACAGGTACTGGGATTCCCCCTGCAAGTGAAACGATAGGGCTGTAGGCAACAAAAGTTGGTTCTACAATAATAACCTCATCACCTGGGTCAATAAGTGCTCGAATCGCTAAATCAATTGCTTGACTACCACCCACAGTGACAATAATCTCATTACTTGGTGAATAATCAACACCGAAGGACTTATTTAAATAACTCGAAATTTCCTGTCGTAATTCAAGCAATCCAGCGTTTCCAGTGTACGAAGTAATCCCCGCTTCAATGGATTGAATACTTGCTTCTCTAATTGACCAAGGTGTTACAAAATCCGGTTCGCCCACGCCCAAGGAAATAACTCCTTCCATCGTAACGGCTAAATCAAAGAATCTACGGATTCCTGAAGGCTTTAACTCTTGTACTTTTTTAGAAAGATAGTGGGTAGTCATGGTGTCACCACAATCCGTTTATCATCTTCGCCTTGGTCAAAAATGGTTCCATCATGCTTATATTTTTTCAAAATAAAATGTGTGGTTGTTGACAGAACTGAGTCTAGAGTTGAAAGTTTTTCAGATACAAAAGATCCAACCTCTGACATCGTTTTTCCTTCAATGACAACTGACAAGTCATATGCACCAGACATTAAATAAACTGATTTTACTTCCTTAAAGTGATAGATACGCTTTGCAATTTCATCAAAGCCAACACCTTTTTTCGGGGTTACCTTGACATCAATCATGGCTGTTACACCTTCGTGACCTGCAACTTTCTTCCAGTCAACAATTGTGTTATATTCTACAATAATCTTTAGTTCTTCTAGCTTACGAATAATAGCATCGACTTCATCGACACTTTTGCCAACTAATTTTGCGATTGTTTCTACAGGAAGTCGTCCATTATTTTCAATAATTTCGAGTATCTCAATTTCATTTTCCTGTAATTGCATAACGGTCACCCCTAGATTTTTTGAAATAATTTTTGTCACTTATTATATCAGATAAATGGACAGTATATTGAAAAATTTTTAATTCATTCAAAACTTTATGAGTTTTTCTTTTCCCTTTGGTAAAAATAGGGATAAATCATTTAATTAGGATGTGGATTTTCCATCGATGGATACAATACAAATTAAGGGAATAAAGCTTCATTATGAGTTATACCAACAAAATAAAGAGAAACCGGTTCTCGTGTTATTGCATGGTTTTTTATCATCATCTTTCAGCTTTCGAAGGCTTATCCCAGTCCTTTCAAAAAACTATACGATTCTATCAGTGGACCTGCCTCCATTTGGAAAGAGTGAAAAATCAACAAGGTTCACATACTCGTATTCAAATATTGCATGGGTAGTAAGTGAGTTAATTCGTTCTTTTCATTTCACAAAAATCAATTTAGTAGGACATTCGATGGGAGGCCAGATTTGTTTATACATTGCTAAACAAACACCATCTTTAGTCGATAAATTAGTTTTGTTGTGCAGCTCTGGTTATATGAAAAGGATGCCAAGATCTCTAATCTATTCTTCCTATCTTCCCTATTTTCACTTTATCGTAAAGAAAAAGCTTGCAAAGCAAGGTGTATTACATAATTTGCGAAATGTCGTTCACAATCATGAGCTTATTGATCAAGAGATGATTGATGGGTATACGGAACCATTCTTAGACAATCGAATTTTTATGGGGTTAACTAGGATGATCCGTCATCGCGAAGGTGATTTATCATCTGAGGAATTAAAACAAATCAAGCATCCTGTATTGTTAATTTGGGGTGAAAAAGATCGGGTTGTTCCGATTTCTGTGGGGAAAATGCTTCATCAAGATTTACCTCATTCTACATTCGTTTCAATCAAGAATACAGGCCATTTGGTCCCTGAGGAATGTCCTGAAAAGGTAGCTACGTATATTACAAAGTTTATTTAGCTAGAAAAGGTTTTTGGGACTTGTTTATAAGAAATTCTTGTTGATATGTTGGAATTAAAGTGGCATTGGGAATCGGGTGGGGAATTCCTTGCTTTTAGTGTCCAAATCATGGCGGCTTGCTTTTGGACTCCAGTGGGGGATTCCTCGCTTTTCCTGTCCAAATCACCCTTCTATTTTGACTCGGATGGGGGATTCCTTACTCTTGGAGTCAAAATCATAGCGGTATTTGGACTCAGGTGGGGAATTTCTCGCTTTTCCTGTCCAATTCACCCTTTTATTTTGACTCGGATGGGGGATTCCTTACTCTTGTTGTCAAAATCATAGCGGTATTTGGACTCCCGTCAAATTGAGATTTCCAAGCCCTTCTGTCCAAATAGGACGGTATTTGGACTTGATATAACAATTTTCCATTACTCCGGTCGAATTTTCCCTGCTAACAAAAAAGATAGGTAGCCCATAGCCCCCATCTTTTTAAAGTTCACATGCTGCATTATTTTTAATGGTTAATAACTGTAGGGCCATATTCTCACATTCTTTAAGTGCAATGATTTCCTCAAAGGAGAATTCGAAAATGGACTGAATTTTTCTAGCCAATTTTCCTGGGTCATCAAATTGATAAGCGACCTGTAATACATCTACTGCTTCCGTTTCATAGGAGCCAATCCCATATCCAAGTGGATCCCATTCTTGAAGCAGGATCATCATTTGTAAATTTGCTTGTTGATTTTCCATATAATCACCTGGAGATTTACTTCAAAGTATTATTTTTATCTTGATTCATTATTTGCTTTTCGAGCTCTTCAGCTTTTGCCTGTTCTTTCTTTGAATGCTTGATGATTAAACGAAACACGACAACCGCGATAATGATGCAAATGACTAATTTTATGGCAGCTGGAATATATTCTGATTTATCCTCAGGAAAATATAGAAACAGATTTAAAATTGGTAAAAACAGCATTACTACACACCTTTCACCGATAAATAATAGCTTTCATCATTATAACACAATCCTTTGGACGTGTTATAGATGCTTGTTCGAATGTGGTCAGTTATAATGAAGAGAGTGATTGTGTAGTCATTTGCGAAGGGAGTGATTGTGTAGTCATTTGCGAAGGGAGTGATTATCATGTCTACTGAATTCAAAGTCGGTGACATTGTAACAGGAATTTATAAGACAGGAAAATATATTGGGGAAATTACAGCGATTAAGCCTGAACACTATCTAGTGAAGGTAAAGGCTGTCCTAAAGCATCCAATGCAAGGGGACATTCATTCACCGAGGGACGCTAATGTGCCGTTTTTCCAAGAGCGTAGAGCACTTGCTTTTAATGAACAGACCAATGTACCGAAAAAGATGGTTCGCGCCTTTTCAGGAGATATTCCAGAATATAAGGCTTCATTAAAGGAAGCTGTGGAAAAAACAAAGACTGAGTTAGAAACAGAAGGCTCCGAATGGGCAAAGCGTAGCCTGGAAAACATGAAAGTATTAGAGATGGATTATTTTAAAGGCTGTTTTCGCAAACATTGTTGTTTTTACCACAATTGATTTCAGCTGTAGGTGACGTTTTCCTCGGGCGTGGCTTGAGCCTCCTCAGGCATACACGATGTAGGGCACGAAGCCGTTGCCACAGGACGTGGCGTTTTTATGCTTCGTTCTATTGTTCGCTCCTGTGGGGTCTCAAGTCTCACGCTTTTCCAGAAGGACTTTGGATTTCCTCCTTGAAATAACCCACGCACGGAGAAAATGTGAATGCATTTTCGAGGAGTCGCCACCTTCCGCTTCAATCAATATTTTTGTTTTATCCAAAAGCAACAATCTTTTAGAAAAGAGCCATTTTAAATAAGTCTTGCTTACATTTTGCTATTAGCCATAAATTTTATTTATTGGCTATAAATTGATTTTATTGGCCATATTTTTACCCTATCAGTCATAACTAATTATGATTGACCGTAAATTTAAATAAAGCCATTTTAGACTGAAAAACCTCCGGAATACCATGTCCGGAGGTTTTTCATATTAGTAAACCCGTTTGGCACCAACATAATACTTCGACCAATACGAATTATCCATTGACACCACCGCGATTCCTTTCGAGGATGTGGCAGATATAAACTCATTATTACCTACATAAAAACCGACATGTGAAATTTGGCCTGGATTATTGACAGCAAAAAACACAAGGTCACCTGGTTGGAGATTTGCTTTTGAGACAGAGGTCCCCATTGTGTAGTAACCAGCTGATGTGTTCCTTGGAATGTCTATTCCATGTCTAGCATGCATAAACGAAACAAATCCTGAACAATCAAACCCAGCCGTTGTCCTTCCGCCCCAAAGATAGGGGATCCCGATAAAATTATAGCTATCCGAAACTAAATCTTTCAAAACTTGCTCCCTATTTTGAACATTTGATTCAGCTTTTGCGTTTCCGGTCACGTTTATAACTTGTCCGATTGAAAGGGTATTGCTTGTTAGATTATTGATATTTTTAAGTTCCGTAACACTCATATTATAAGTGCGTGCTATACCATATAAGGTGTCTCCAGCTTTAACGGTATATGTAGCACTTGCTACATTTTGTGGTGGAGTCGATTTTGCATTTCCTAATTGTAGTGTTTGGCCAACATAAATGATTGATGAGGTTAATTGGTTGTTTTTCATAATTTGGTCAACGGTTGTGTTAGCTCGCTGGGCAATCGAATATAGCGAATCACCAGGTTGAACCGTGTATGTTTGTGCTTGAATCTGTGAGGACTCTGGTGCAGTACCAATTACTTGTAAGGTTTGCCCTACTTGAATCGTATTTGATGTTAAATTATTTAATTGCTTCAATTGGTCAACACTCATGTTATACGAGTTTGCAATAGAATAAAGGGTATCACCGCGGTTTACCGTATATGTCGCGGTTGTTCTAGGTGGTGGTGTCTCACTAATCACAAGTGTTTGACCAGGATAGATCATATCTCCAGTTAGATGGTTCAGCCGCTTTAATTGAGAGACGGTCAAATTATATTGCCTTGCAATTCCATATAAGGTATCTCCATTTGCCACTGTATGTTTAGAGTGATTTTGGACTTGACCATTACTTGCTGCTTCTACGGTTGACGTATGATTCCCCCCCACCATTGAAACAGTAGCAACGACAATTGTTCCCATCATAACTTTAACGATATTTGGATTTAGGTTGGGGACTTTTTCTTTTAGGTATATTCGGATACTTTCGTTAAAATGAAGCTTTTTCCCTTGTTCTTGTGTACCAAGTTCACTGGAAAATTCCTGAAACCCTGGATCAATATATAAAGTAATGGTTTGTGGAGTTTCGATTTTATGACCTATAAACATTGGGCATCCCTCCTTTTCCAATTAGGATATCCTATCGGGATGCGATTATTTTTTAAATCCATTGTAAATATTCGACAGTGATCTTCAGTAAAAATAAAAACCAATTCACTATTTGGAGTGAATTGGTTTTTATAAGGCAAATTTATTTAGGACTTTTGAAAAATCAACACGATCGCCAATGGTTGTTGGCTCTGGTTTTGCTAAATAGCGTTTATCATTTTCAACTAATTTGAATATATTAAAGGTTGTAAGTGCATCATCGAGGGCACAATGGTGTTTACCTGTCCCTTCCTTACCGTATTCCTGAACTGCCTTCCAAAGACCTGTTTGGTTTTGGTCTCCGAAAAAACGTTTATATTCCATTGACAGATCCCGTTGTTTTCCTTTAAAAGGAAACGGAACTCCAGCCTTTTGACAATTTTGACGAAGGACCTTCATATCCATATTTCCCCAGGTAATAATAGTGCTTGAGGATGTTTTTTCATATTCAGATAGCTTGTTCACCAGTTCATGAAACGATATTCCGCAATTTACTTGCTCTTGGGATATGTTTAAAAAAGACTTGCACCGTTCAGTTAGTGTAGGAAATTTTATCGGTTTTACATAGGATGAGTATTGGTCGATTATCTTCTGATTCTTCACAGATACAAGCCCAACTTCAATAATCTCGGGATAAAATCCATGGGGGTTGCTTTTTCCCTCAGGCATTGTAAATTCAAAATCAATGAATAAATATTGATGCTGATTATCCACACCTAAACCTCCTTTGTCATAATTCTCCTACCAAAGAAGTGACTAACTTCTGCTAAAAATAGTTAACTTAGACGAACATCTTTTTTAAATATTATAACATGGTTCCTTTTATTTTTCAGAATATATTTATAATATATATGCTTTTTTACCTTTAATAAAGTAAGATAATATTTTATAATATTTAGCAAACCGAAATATCCGAATTGAGAAGGTGTTATCCATTCAAACAACAAAGCGTAATCTGGTTATTATGTGGTTTGCCAATTTTTTTGTTGCAGCTAGTGCAACAATGATTATGCCATTTCTGTCTTTATACATCGAAACTTTCGGTGATTACTCAGATAGCTTTGTGCAACGGTGGGCCGGCTTGGTCTTTGCCGCAACCTTTGTCACTGCTTTTTTTATTTCACCGATTTGGGGACGTTTTGGTGACCGAAATGGCTACAAAAAGATTCTATTAATTACAGGAACTGGCATTGCCTTTAGCATCTTTTTAATGGGTTATGTGAATACAGTTCAGCAATTATTTGTCTTGAGGCTCTTTATGGGTGTTGTTACTGGGTTTATTCCTACCTCCCTAGCCCTCATTTCCGCACAAACCCCGAAGGAAATTGCAGGAAAAACATTAGGGACTCTTCAAATGGGAAATGTTTCAGGAGCATTATTTGGTCCATTATTAGGTGGATTGCTTGCTGATGCCGTTGGTTTTCAGTATACCTTTGTTATTACCGCAGTGGTGATTTTAGGTGCAGTTATTCTAGTGGGGATTGGTATTAAAGAAGTACGGTTAAATGAAACAAGTACGACGGTAAAAAAATATACACGTAAAGAGGTATTAATTCATATCTTCAAGAACCCTGTTTTATTAACCGTCATGTTTATATCAACACTCATTCAAGTAGCGAATTTCAGTATCCAGCCCTTACTAGCATTATATGTGACTCACTTAACCGACAGTAGTAATATTGTATTTTTAGCTGGAATGGCGTTTTCAGCGACTGGATTTGGAAACTTATTATTTACGAGACAATGGGGGAAATTAGGTGACCGAATGGGGCATGAAAAGATTTTAACACTCCTTCTCCTTGCCTGTTCCATTTTGTTTATCCCGCAAGGTCTTGTAAGCGAATTATGGCAGCTTGTTCTATGTAGATTTTTATTCGGCATGGCAGTCGGCGGATTAATTCCGTGTATGACAGCCTATATCCGCCAAGTTGCCCCTCTTTCGATGCAGGGGGAAGTCCAAGGCTATAATGTCAGTTTTCGTTTTTTAGGAAATGTGATTGGTCCGATATCCGGTGGAATCCTTAGTGGTTTCTTCGGTATCTCTACTGTTTTTTTCGTAACAAGTGGACTCTTTTTAACAGGGGCGATTATTTTAAGGCTAAGTGTTGTTCGACATTCTGATAAATCAACTCAACAAGCTGCGTAAAACAGATGGCAAATGCCGTCTGTTTTTTTATATAATGAGAGAATAGTAATCTTTGAGAGAGTGTTATATATGAGAAGACAAACAGGGTATTTCATCACCTTTATTCTTTTTTTAGTGTTTATGTTTGTGTTATTCCAAGTACATAGCGAGTTGAAAGCTACAAGAAGCTTCTCTACTGTACTTGATGAAGAAATTCCAATCGGTGATGTTGTGTTACCACAAACAAGCTACATTAAAGACAGCACTGGAAACGTGATTTCGGAGATCCGCCAGGGTGAAAATCGAACAATTCTTCCTGCTGAAGAAATTCCACAAATTGTGAAGGATTTGTTTATAACAATTGAGGATCAGCATTTTTATGAGCATCTAGGATTCGATATTACCGGGATTGGTCGAGCAGCCCTCATCAATCTAGAAAATGACTCGATTGATCAAGGTGGCAGTACAATCACCCAGCAGCTTGCACGAAATCTATACTTAACAAATGAAAAGACCTATAATCGTAAATTAAGTGAGCTCTTGTATTCGTATCAATTGGAACGAACTCTTACGAAAGAGGAAATTTTAACGTTGTACATGAACGCCATTTATTTTCAAAATGGGGCATATGGAATTGAAACGGCATCCCAGCTCTATTTTAACCAGTCTATCAAGGATGCTACACTAGCGAAAATCGCATTTTTAAGTGCCATCCCGAATAACCCATCCCTCTACAATCCAATAACGAATTTTTCGAATACGAAGAAACGACAAGAACGTATTTTACAAAGATTAGTAGAGGCAGGTAAAATCTCAACTGAAGAATATGATAAAGCGGTACAGGAACCGATTGAACTTATGATGAGTGATCGTGTCGACCAGTATCCTGATTATTCAACCTATATTTATCAAGAGTTTGAAGAATTAATTGCTGAAAAAGAAGGCTTTAATGAAAAGTTACATTCAGCAACTGACAACGTAAAGAAAGACCTTCAAAAACGCTTGAATCAAAAGGTAAACGAAGTTCTCGAATCTGGAATCATGATTGAAACAGCGTTAAACCCGAGTATACAACAAGAAGCTGTAGAAGCTTTGGATCGCTATTTACCGAATGCAAATGTACAAGGAGCAGCTGCCGTTATCGATCACACGACGAATCGAATTGTCGCAATCGCTGGCGGAAAAAACTATCAAAAGTTTACGTTTCATCGTGCCTTTCAAGCCTTTCGACAACCAGGTTCCGCGATTAAGCCTTTGCTTGTTTATGCGCCTTATTTTGATCAAACGGGTGCTTCTATTTCACAAACAATTAATGCCAATAACTATTGTAAAAATGGGTATTGCCCGCGAAATTATGGGGGCGGACAATATGGTAATGTTACCCTACGAACAGCTTTTAAGTATTCCTACAACACCCCTGCTGTTCGGTTGTTTGAAAGAGTTGGGATTGAACACGCATTTTCCTATTTAGACAAGCTTCATTTTTCCAATGTAGTAAAAGAAGACCATAGTTTGCCAGCAGCCATTGGTGGATTCACTTATGGAATGTCTCCACTTGAGATGACAAATGCCTTCGCAACATTTGCGAACAACGGTCAATATATACAAGCTCGTGGAATTACCAAAGTGACTGATTTACAAGGCAACATCCTATATGAATGGGATGAAAAACCTGTAGTGGTGTGGAGTGAATCTGCTAATCAAAAGGTAAGAATCTTACTTGAGGATGTTGTAAAGTCGGGAACTGGTAAAGAAGCTTATTTTTCAACGAGTTATATTGGTGGAAAAACAGGAACGACGAATGATGTAAAAGACCTTTGGTTTATTGGTCTCACTGATCAATATACGGCTGGTGTATGGGTTGGAAATGACCAAAATAAGAGCATCTCCTATATGGAGTCACGCAAACCTCAAATGTATATTTGGAAGGATATGATGAAAGCGAGCCGCAAATGATAATGGGCTCGCTTTTTAGATTGGTAAACTTGCGATGATACTGTTGTATAGCTGAAGGCAAACATAGGTTACCGTCATAAGAAAGGTAAACCAGCTAAGTGTATGAAAAAAGACAAGCCCAATTAATCCGCCAAAGGTTAATGTATCCTGAATTTTATAAACGAAAAATATAAAATAGCCAAGTGTGGCTAATAAAAGAACGATCACAATGCCGTAAAAGGATTGGACAAACACTAATGAAAGTGTCCCTCCTCCTAAATAGAAAAACGATCCCGCTCTTATTTTCCGCAGACTTTCTCCATTACTATCCTTGGTGAAGAACAATAAAGAAAGCTCAAGTAATGTATTAGCAATTAATTTTAAGGCCGCAAACACCATGAAATAGAGTAAGAAAAAAACAAAGAAAATCGCAAAATTAATCCACGTTGGCGAAAAAAATTCCTGCATTCCACGATAAATGCCAATTTGTTTTAACAACTCCAATGTTTTCAATTCCGTCAGAATCGCTAATGAAACACTAAATAGAATAATAGAAATG
The DNA here is from genome assembly GCF_031324165.1 of Ferdinandcohnia sp. QZ13. Taxonomy (NCBI): domain Bacteria; kingdom Bacillati; phylum Bacillota; class Bacilli; order Caryophanales; family Bacillaceae; genus Ferdinandcohnia; species Ferdinandcohnia sp. QZ13. Next base: position 859,047 of record NZ_JAVIVW010000015.1, read on the forward strand.
AGCGGAAAGTAGCTTGTAAAATATGTATTTTTCATTTTGTTTCCTCAAATTTTTAGTTAAAATATAAGTTCAAAAAGGAGGATGAAGAGGACCGAGTCGACAAAAGCGCCACTTCCTTATGTCTTGTCGACACTAGAACGTCCTGTGCGTCGAAATTTCAAGGCGGCGCAGCTTTGAGTACTGCAGCGAGGCAACTGCTTGAGTTAACATCTTGCTGCCTTGCGCTGAGGAATTGACATCCCAGAATAATCTAGTAGACGCAAGCGCATAACCCAGTTATTAACCCTGTTCTCGAAGCAATAATCGCAGAAATTCGATGCGTCATATTCACCGGACTTTTTGAACATCTTCTAGAAATACCTTTTTCAATTTTAACATACATTTTTAGTAGTAAATCTCTTTTTTGAAAATACATATAGATTAAAGGCTACAATTTTAGAGGAAAGAGGGATTCTATGAAAAAAGGGTTCTTGTTAATGTTGCTCATTAGTTGTTTTGCATTTTTTACCTTTTTAAGTTCGGCTAGTGCTGCTGGGGATTCAGATTTTACAAAAGCGGTCAATGAAAAATTGAAGGAAATCAATTATTATGCGAACGGCTCTGCAGAAATAGTCAATTCCATCTCAAAGGAAGCTGAAATTACAAAGGTTGTTACATCTGATGATCCGGAGACAAAGGAAAACGAAGAGGAAATTGATACGTATAAAGCAAATGTCGTTGTGGGGCATGTGGCATATAAACTAAAGCGTGACAGCATTTTCTATATCCAAAAGCATGAATTCTTTTATTATGATGTCGACAATCAGGAATTTTTAATGCTAGGAAATTTCCCTGAAGATGAAGAAATTAATGCTCTTTTTAAGGAGTATATGGATGCAGGGCATAAAGCTGGGATTTCATTAACATCAAACTTATTGTTCACTTTATTTGCACTCCTTGCATTTCTTGCTGTTCCTACGTTAATCATGATGTTTCATAATAAAGCCATTCCAGTTCCAATGGTAAGAAATAATAGTGTCATGTAGGATGAGATGTCCCGTCTCATCCTTTTTTATTTTAGTGCTCAATCCGAATATACTCACGCGGCTTGAATTTTGGATAAACCTTAGGTTTCTCTGGTGTTTCTGGAGAATTGATGGTTTGGATTTGAAATTGATGTTGATTTTCTAGTTGGCTTTCTCCATACTCTCTCTTCGTTTGTTCATGAATCACCCATGCTCCTATAAACAGAAAGGTAAAAATAGCGATTGCCACAATTCCTTTTTTTACGTTCACAAGATCTCACCTCTTGCTATTAGCATTAGACTTAATAGGATATTTTATACAGTTTTTTCAAATACAAGTAGGTAATTCCGACTGAATTTTAACTAGTTAGTGACTTTTATAGAAAAATTTTTTAGGCCAAAAAGACGCGTCTCTACATATTTAATAACAACTGAAAAACTTGGTGACACTAGAAGTTGCAAGGCATGCAACTTCTTTATAATTGTTATATAATTCTAGAAGATAAAAAATAACAAGGGGGTACTGTTTTGTCACTTGTACATTGGGCCATTTTATCTCCATTTATAATGGCTATCTTTATTCCTTTCTTCCGCAAATATTTGCGAGGGATTCATACAGGTTGGTTTGTACTCATTCTACCTGTAGTCCTATTCTCTTATTTCTTTCCATTCGTAAAGGATACGATGAATGGAAACCCGATAATCCGTACTGCAGAATGGATGCCTTCCATTGGCGTAAATTTCACAGCGTACATTGATGGATTAGGACTCTTATTTGCTTTATTGATTACAGGCATAGGGGCATTAGTAGTCCTCTACTCAATCTATTACCTTTCGAAAGAAAAGGAATCCTTACACAACTTTTATGTGTACTTACTCTGTTTCATGGGTGCTATGCTTGGAGTTGTTCTCTCAGATAATGTGATTGTGCTTTATACATTTTGGGAATTAACAAGTCTATCTTCATTTCTATTAATCGGATATTGGCACAATCGTGAAAAATCAAGATATGGTGCACAAAAATCAATGTTAATCACCGTCTTCGGTGGATTAGCAATGCTAGCAGGATTTGTTTTACTATCAATCATGACAAATACATTTAGTATTCGTGAAATGATTGGACAAGTGGATACATTACCATCAAATCCACTCTTCATCCCTGCGATGCTGTTAATTCTATTAGGTGCTTTTACAAAATCAGCACAATTTCCATTCCATATCTGGTTACCAGATGCGATGGAAGCACCAACACCAGTCAGTGCATATCTACACTCTGCAACAATGGTAAAAGCAGGTATCTATTTAGTTGCGCGCTTGAGTCCTATTTTTGCTGGTTCAAGTGAATGGTTTTGGATTATTTCGACCTTTGGAATTGTTACCTTGTTCTGGGGATCGTTTAGTGCGGTTAAACAAACCGATTTAAAAGGAATCCTTGCGTTTTCAACGGTCAGTCAGCTTGGAATGATAATGTCGTTACTCGGAATTGGTTCAGCAGCTCTTCACTATGATCATCTTGATTCAAATATTTATCTGGCTGCCATAGTCGCTGCAATTTTCCACTTAATTAACCATGCAACTTTCAAAGGTAGCTTATTCATGGTTGTTGGAATTATCGACCATGAAACAGGTACGCGTGACATTCGCAAGCTCGGTGGATTAATGACCGTTATGCCAATTAGCTTTACATTGGCTGCCATCGGTGCATTTTCGATGGCTGGATTACCACCATTTAATGGTTTCTTAAGTAAAGAAGCATTCTTTACAGCAATTGTAAATGCAACAACACTTGATGTTTTTAATATGGAAACATTCGGCGTTATTTTCCCAATTCTCGGTTGGGTGGCTAGTGTATTTACTTTCATTTACAGTATGATTCTTGTCTTTAAAACCTTTACTGGTAAAGCACAGTTTGAAAAACTCGATAAAAAACCACACGAAGCACCGATTGGGATGTTAATTTCACCTATTATTCTAGCTTCCCTTGTCATAATATTTGGGTTTTTCTCAAACATATTGGCGCCAAGCGTAATCGAGCCTGCTGTGGCATCCATTCTTCCAAGCTTACTTGATGGCGGTTCAAGCTATCATGTTCACTTTGAGTATTTCCACGGATGGAACGCACCACTCTTTATGTCAATTGGAGTCATTGTGTTAGGAACACTTATGTTTCTCACACTTGCAAAATGGACAGGCATTTATAATGTCTTTTCCAAGCGGTTAACGTTAAACAATCTCTATGACAAAGGGCTTGTCACAATGGAGCGGTCAGCTTCAAAGCTTAATGGCTTTTATATGACCGGAGTTATTCGCGACTATTTGGTTATTATGTTTGCGTTTTTTATCTTGGCAATTGGAAGTTCACTCATTATTAAAAATGGATTTGCCTTTGATTTAACACATGTTGCGCCGGTTCGACTTTTTGAAGCAGTACTAGCATTTGTTCTTGTTGGTGGGGTTGCCACAACGATTTTTGCTAAGTCAAGACTGACCGCAATTATTGCACTTGGTGCAGTTGGATATTCAGTTTCATTATTCTTTGTGCTTTTCCGCGCTCCGGATCTGGCGTTGACTCAGCTAGTAATTGAGACCGTTTCTGTAGCCTTATTTCTACTATGCTTCTATCACCTTCCGAAGCTTCAGAAAAAGGAAAAGCCGATGCGTTTTCGTTTAACAAACCTAATTATTTCATTAGGGGTCGGAACAATTGTAACTTTACTTGCAATTTCCGCAAATAGTACAAGATTGATTGATTCCATCTCAAGTTATTTTGTCGAAAACAGCTATAAGGAAGGCGGAGGTACAAATATCGTTAACGTCATTTTAGTAGACTTCCGTGGCTTCGATACATTGTTTGAAATTACTGTACTAGGCATAGCTGCACTTGGTATTTTCACAATGATCAAATTACGCTTAACAAGGAGGAAAGAAGGATGAAGACTAATGATTTAATCTTACAAACAGCTACAAAAATAACTGTTTTCATCATTCTTGCCTATTCCTTGAATCTCTTTTTTGCAGGGCATAATACGCCAGGCGGAGGATTTATCGGTGGACTGATTTCGGCAGCGGCGATCGTCCTTTTCCTTTTAGCATTTGATATGAAAACAGTTAAAAAAGCTCTGCCTTTCGACTTTAAAAAGGTCGCTGCTCTTGGTTTATTAATAGCAGCATTAACAGGAATGGGTTCTTTCTTATTCAATGTACCCTTTTTAAGTCATACCTTTGGTTACTTTGATTTACCAATTTTCGGGGAAACGGAACTTGCCACTGCCGTATTATTCGATACCGGTGTCTATTTAGTTGTTGTTGGAGTAACCTTGACCATTATTCAAACAATCGGGGAGGATGATGATTAATGGAGATTTTAATGGCAATTGTCATCGGAATTCTTTTTACGGCAGCGACGTATTTGATGCTTTCGAAAAGTCTTATTCGAGTGATTATTGGGACAGGTTTGCTCAGTCATGGAGCCCATTTATTGATTTTAACAATGGGCGGGTTGAAGCAAGGTGCTGCTCCCATATTAGTAGAAGGGACGAAGGCTTATGTTGACCCACTTCCCCAAGCCCTTATCTTAACTGCGATCGTAATTAGCTTTGGGGTAACATCGTTTATTCTAGTGCTCGCGTATCGATCCTATCAGGAGCTTGGAACGGATAACATGGATAAATTAAGGGGAAATGATAGCAATGAATAATTTTGTAATCCTTCCAATACTGATTCCTCTCCTGACGGGAATCATACTCATATTTGTAAATAAATATACGAAAGCATCAAGAGTGATAAGCTTATTATCTACAATTCTGACAGTCATCCTGTCATTAATACTTGTCAATCAGGTCTATAATAATGGGATTCAAACCCTTAACCTCGGAGACTGGGATGCTCCTTTCGGTATTGTACTAGTAGCAGATATGCTTGCTTCTTTACTTGTTACAACAGGTAGCATCGTTGTCTTAGCATGTATTATCTATTCATTTAAGAACATCGGAAAAGAAAGAGAACGTTTCTTTTATTATGCTGCTGTACAATTCTTAATGGTTGGGGTACTAGGTGCATTTTTAACAGGGGATATTTTCAACCTCTTTGTATTTTTCGAGGTCATGCTAATGGCTTCCTATGTTCTAATTGTACACGGTGGGACAAAGCCGCAATTACGTGAATCCATTAAATACATTTTGGTGAACGTGATTTCATCTGCCCTATTTGTTATTGCGGTTGCTTACCTATACGCAGTGACAGGAACAGTTAATATGGCAGATCTATCAGCAAAAATAAGTGAACTAGGACAACCTGGTATTGTTACTGTAATCTCCATCTTATTTTTAGTGGTATTTGGATTAAAAGGTGCCATCTTTCCGTTATTTTTCTGGTTACCGGGTTCCTATAATGCTCCTCCAACACCGATAACGGCCCTTTTTGGAGCATTGTTAACAAAGGTTGGCGTGTATTCCATCATTCGTACATTTACGATTATTTTCTACCATGATACTGGTTTTACACATACCTTAATTGGGATTCTTGCTGGATTTACAATTGGTGTAGGAGTAATCGGCGCTGTTGCGTATTGGGATGTTAAACAGATTATTATCTACAATATATTAACAGCAGTTGGTGTTATTTTAGTGGGTGTTGCAACGTTAACACCAACATCATTAACTGGATCGATTTACTATTTAATTCATGACATGATTATCAAGGCTGCCCTCTTCCTTTTAGTCGGTGCCATGATTGTGATAACTGGTACAAGCAATTTAAAGAAAATGGGAGGCTTAATTAACCATCATCCATATTTAGGTTGGATGTTCTTTATAGCTACTATTTCACTTGCAGGAATCCCTCCATTTAGCGGATTCGTTGGGAAGCTTCTAATTGTAAAAGGAAGCCTTGCTGCGGAGCATTATGTACTGGTTGCGGCAATTTTAATTTCAAGTCTTCTTGTCCTATATTCGGTAATGAAAATCTTCATTAACGGATTCTGGGGTGAAGCAAAACTTAGGAAAGATGAAGAAAAAGGATCAACAAAAGGACTGCTAATTCCGATTACTCTTCTACTTTCACTCTCAATTGCACTTGGATTTGGTGCTGAATGGTTCTATCCGTATATCTCTCAAGCAGCTCAAGACTTGACGGATCCATCCATCTACATCCAAGCTGTTTTAAAGGAGTAGATCTTATGTTGTTGCAATTAGTTTTAAATATTTTTATTGCCGTTTCGTGGATGTTTATTTCGAATTCTTATGACTTTAGTGCCTTTTTTGGCGGATATTTGATTGGGCTATTACTTATTTTTGTTTTACGTCGTTCCTTCTCACATCGTTTTTACCTTCATAATGTGTGGGCAGTAATTAAGCTGATCTTGATTTTCTTTAGAGAGTTAATTCTTTCAAACTATGCAATTATGAAAGTGGTTGTAAAGCCAAAGCTTGATGTGAAACCAGGGATTTTCGCGATGCCAACTGAACTCACAAAAGATTGGGAAATCCTAACGCTATCAAATCTGATCACATTAACACCTGGAACACTGGTTGTTGATATTTCAGATGATAAAAAAACACTGTACGTCCATGCAATGGACATACAAGACGTAGATGAAGCCATTGATTCAATTAAAAATTCATTTGAAAAAGCAATTATGGAGGTGAGCCGATAATGTTTGAAATTTTACTTAATCTCGCTCTAGTCTTCTTATCGGTTTCAACAATTGCTTATATATACCGTGTGATAAAAGGGCCATCGATCCCTGACAAAGTCATAGCCCTTGATGCAATCGGGGTCAATTTAGTGGGAATCACTGCGATTATTTCCATTATCTTACGCTCCAATTCGTTCCTTGAAGTTATATTATTAATAGCGATTGTCGCATTTGTTGGTACCGTCGCTTTTTCAAAGTTCCTTGAGAAAGGAGTCGTAATTGAACATGACCGAGATGCTTAAAATTTTATTTGCAGTTATGATCTTGTTTGGAGCGCTTTTAAGCATATTAAGTGCAATTGGGATTGTTCGATTACCTGATGTGTACACAAGAAATCATGCGGTATCAAAAAGTGCGACACTAGGAGTTTTGTCGATCCTACTTGGAACATTTTTATATTTTTGGATCATTGAAGGTTATATGAACTTTAGGGTGATTTTAGGATTTGTCTTCCTCTTTATGACTTCACCTGTTTCTGGTCATTTAATCAGCCGTGCTGCTTATAACTCAAAGGTTCCACTTTGGGAAAAAAGCGCTCGTGACGACTTAAAGGATAAAGAAAAACATGCAAAAGAAAATATGAGTCAATGAGAAAAAGCGAGGACAATTGTGGTCCTCGCTTTTTTCATTTCCTTAATTTCAAAATGGCCATGGTACAGCGCGATACGCAAATGAGATTTTCTTCTTCATCGACAATTTTGATGTCCCAGACCATTGTTGTTTTGCCTTTATGAAGAGGGGTACCGATTGCTTTTACAACACCGTCCCTTTTTGCACGAATATGATTGGCGTTAATTTCGAGTCCGGCACATCCTTCCGATTCTTTGTCTACCAGATTGTATGTACCGATACTTGCAACAGTTTCCGCTAAAGCAACAGATGCACCACCATGTAAAACTCCAAATGGCTGGCGGGTACGCTCATCAACTGGCATAGTAGCTATTACCCGTTCAGGTGTCACTTCTTCAAGTGTAATACCCAATGCTTGGACTAATGTATTTTCTACCATTTTTCTCCTCCTAAGCTCCCTACTTATTTTCGAATGCCCGACAATGAAATCGATAGAAGTTTGTCATCATCTTCCTTCGGGTTTCCTCGACCATCCTTGTTATTTGTGATTGTATAGAGCGTGCTGTCTTCTATGTAGACATCCCTCATCCGGCTATTGATATCAAGGACTACTTCAATCCTACCCGACTCAATTTCATAGCTTCTTACCATAGAGCCACGTAATGTGGCGATATATAGCTTTCCATTTGCATAATCGATACCAGAAGGAGCCCATGTGTCCTCACCTGTTTGATAAATAGGTGTGACCATGTCTGGCTTTGTTTCACTCCCTTCAATAATTGGCCAGCCATAATTTTTCCCTGGTTCAACTAGGTTAATCTCATCGTGCGCTATTTGTCCATGCTCGGTGCTGTATAACGTTTTTTTTTCATCCCAGGCAAGCCCCTGTGGGTTCCTGTGACCGTATGTGTAGACATACGAGTTAGGAAATGGATTATCATTTGGAATAGAGCCATCGAGGTTCATGCGTAAAATTTTCCCTGCTAGACTTGTTAAATCTTGTGCATTTTCTGGAACCCCTGCATCTCCAGCAGTAACGTAAAGCTTATCATCAGGGCCAATTTTAATACGACCACCATTATGAATTCTTCCTCCTGGAATACCTTCAAGTAATACCGCCTTTTCCACCCAGGTAGACCCATTTCTTTCTACAAGGATGACGCGATTTAAAATGTTGCCCTCTTCTAGATATGTATGATACATAAATGCTTCATTCGAGGTCTGAAAATCGGGGGCTAGTGTAAACCCTAATAGGCCCCCTTCCCCTTGATGCGGGATTTCTTTATGAAGCTTTAATTGTTGGGGCTTCACCTTTCCAGATGCCTCCTCTATTTCGGATAGTTTTCCAATCCGCTCTGGAATGAAGATGATTCCATCTGTTTTTGTGACCATCCATGGAATCGTTAGATTTGTAGCAATAATAGAGGGGTTTGAAACCGTTTCTTTTACTGGTCCATCAAGGGTTTCATCCTGTGAACAGCCGACAATGATAGTGAAAATGAGAAACAAAGACAGCTTTTTCATGATCTGTACACCCTCTCAGTGTGAAAACTTTCGTAGCTTTCTCCTCCTTCTTATCTTAATCAATACATACAGCATCAACGCCGTAACAGCTACACCAACGAATATATCGTAGTATTTAATAAACGCTTCAATGAACTCTTCCCCTGCAAAATAACCGACTGAAAAGACAATGGAAACCCATATAAAAATAGTGGTATAAAGGGTTAATGCAAATTTTAAAAATGAAAATTTACTAAACCCGAATAAGAATGGAAATAGAACTCGAAAGCCGGGCAAGAAATAGCAAAATGCTAATGCAAACGTATTGTATTTTTCAATGATTAACAAAGCACGTTCGACTTTTCTTCGCATTTTATTTTGTTTATTCATGAGGAAGACCATGGCATTTCCAGCGAAGCGTCCCAATACATAGCTTGTGGTAACGGCAGCTAGAATTCCAAAGTATGTTACAAAAAAAATCTTCCAAGGTACAAAAACATCCTCTGCCGCAAAAAAACCGATTGTTGATACAATGACTTCATTTGGAATTGGAATCACAAATGCTCCCACCCACAGCCATAAATAAAGTCCGAGGTAACCATGTTCTTGAATTATTGATACTACTTCATTTATCTGCAATTTTATCCCGCCTTCATCGGGTACGTTATTCTAGATACTTACCTTTTTCTATTATAAGATTAAATGGATAATATTAGAAACCATTTTATTTAAGGGAGAGGAAAGTGTGGACAAACCCATTGTAATCATTACCGGGGCATCAAGTGGATTTGGTCTTCTAAGTTCAATTGAGTTTTTAAAAAAAGGATTCTTTGTTGTCGCCACAATGAGAAATCTACAAAAAAAAGAAAACATTTTACGTCAACTAAATAATCCGAATTTAGAGGATAGTCTCCAATTTTGTTGGTTGGATGTGACCGATGCTGATTCTTTACATGCATTTCAAGCAACCCTTCAAACCCTTGGTCGAGTCGATATTTTACTAAATAACGCAGGCTTTGCTACAGGTGGTTTTGCCGAGGAAATTTCAATTTCGGAATACAAGACCCAGTTTGACACGAACTTCTTCGGGTTGATTGAAGTGACTAAGCTTGTGCTACCATTTATGAGAAAGCAAAAAGCTGGTAAAATCATGAACCTTAGCAGCATAAGTGGACAGATTGGATTTCCAGCCATCTCTCCTTATGTTGCATCTAAATATGCATTAGAAGGCTGGTCTGAATCATTGCAACTTGAGGTAAGATCATTTGGTATCGATGTCGCGATTATTGAGCCAGGATCATTTCAAACCAATATATGGAGCAGTGGTAAAAAGGTAGCAGAAAAGTCGATGCTCCCGACATCTCCCTATCAAGAATTGATGAAAAAAATTGAAACAAGACTTGAAAAAAACCAAGCGTCTTACGGTGACCCACTTGAAGTAGCCAAATTCATCGTTAAGCTTGCTACAAAGCCCTCCCTCACTAGACTTCGCTACCCCGTAGGGAAAGGAACAAGATTGACCATTTTCCTAAAAAATTTACTTCCTTGGAAGATGTGGGAAGGAATTGTTTTTAAGATGTTAGGATTTGAAAGGAAGTAGGGCTTTAATACCCTTGGAATGCACCCTTATCCCAAGAATTACATATATTGTAAGGGAATTTCGATAAGGGAGGTCTACCGTTGTATCATCATCCGTTTATCTATGGACGTCAAGGACCGCCAAGAACTGTTTTGTATCCCGGATACTACTCAAACCTTACAAGACATTCTGTTTTTCCTGACTCAGTGTCATATTACCCATACTCATATTATCGTCAATTTCCAGAAGTTGACCCAACTTTATTTAAGGAATCCGCAGAAGAAATGAGAATTCTCATGAAGGATGCAAGCCTGATATTGGCTAAATTAGCTGATTCTAAAGAGTTTGCGAAAAAAGTAATGGCTGCTGCACAGGCATCAAATGACCAGGAAGTAGATCGACTGCTGAAAACAACAGGCATTCAGTCGAAAGTTAAAGCAACCTTTAATCCTGATGGTTTAAATCTTCACTTAGAAGCAAGTGTAAAAGGCTCTAAATCCAGTGTGTTAACTATTGCATTAAGATGGCGATAAAGAACAACCAATTTGAACGAAGGTAAAAATTTGCCTATCGTTCTTTTTTGATTACAAGAATGAAATTCTGACGGTTTAGGACATGATAAAAACACGAGGAGGTAAATTAAATGGAAGATAGAAATAGAGATACACTAAGATATGTACAAAGCAAAGAAGAACAACTCGTGAATCAGCTGGATCCAGAGTTAGACCTTCGTAATATAAATTTCGCAACTGGCGAAAATGAATATTTAAACGAGCGCTACGAGGATTATTCTCTCGATCATTAAAAGAATTCATGGAGGAAGTTAGATGGCGAAAAAAGAAAGACTTAACGAAGAAGCTGCAGTAAATAACAACTTAACTTCATCTACGTATTCAAAAAACAAAACGGCGAAGAAGAAAAATGGGGCCAAATAGGTTGTGCCCCGTTTCTAGTTTGCTTCAATCGAAATTTCTTTTAACCTGTTATAGGCTTCCTCTTTATTGAACGATGAGTACCATCTAAAATTGGCGTCATCTAGGATACGATAATGTTGGCTTATCATATTTTGTTGGAGACGAAACCTACCTTCCTTTTCGAGATCCTTCCACCATATTTTACCGCCCATTGTACGTTCTTTTGCACGATCAATCCCATTTCGTCCAATAATTTCAATGACATCGATAGGGTCACCGCCTAGAGTTGTTTGGACAATCTCACTATCGCGAAATAGTGCACATACAGCTACGATAATTGTCCATCCCGCTTCAATTCTTCTTTTTTCAATTTGCACCAATGTCTTTTTTGAAATCCCCAAAATCTCAGCCATTTTATCCTGTGTATATCCTTTTTCAGTTCGAATTAGCTTCATTTTTTCGGAGAGTATCTGAGTCAATTGTTCCTTATCCATATATAATCACCTTTTTAATCATTAAGCTTTTCTTCCTAAGAGTAAGCCAAAAACCTTAGTGTAATTTTACACTAAGGTCTACAAATTCGCAATTTTTTGTGTTTCGACTTAATAGATCAATTTCAAACCACTTATAAAAATGATGATTCCTATCACCGTTTGTAGTGGTTTCATCGGAACCTTTGCGGATAAAGAGCTACCAATAATTACTCCAGGGATTGAACCACATAGCAAATTCGTCACTAAAAGAAAGTCAACATTCCCAAAACCCACATGAAAAATGCTGCTAACTGTAACTAAAATAAATGCATGTGCAATGTCTGTTCCAACCAACTCAGAGGCTCGTAATTGATAAAATAACAACATCGCAAGTGCAAAAAGCGAACCAGAACCAACGGAGGTTAATCCGACAATAAATCCAAGAATTGCCCCTAATAATATTGTGGCTTTTGCTTTATCTTCAATGGGCTTTATACTGTAGGAGCTTTGTGAAAAACGAGAGCTAAATAATGTCTTTACTACAGTCGCAATAGCAACCATCATAAGGACATAACCGAGGGCATGCTTCACAATTTCTCCTTGCAGGAGTTTATCTCCACCAGCAAAGTGTAATGTAGTAACGGCTATAATGCTACTTGGAACACTACCTAAAGCCAAATATTTCACAAGCTTAAAATTGATTGTTTTCTGCCGAAAATGCTGAACAGATCCAAAGAATTTGGTGATGGAGTTATAGAGAAAATCTGTTCCAACTGCAATTAGTGGATTGATACCAATTAAGATTAAAAATGGGGTCAATAATGCCGCTCCTCCTACGCCTGTTAATCCGACCAAAAACCCGACAAAAAGGCCCATTAATACAATTCCAATACTCATTCCGACCGCTCCCAACATTTTCGGATATGGGCATTATATTTACAGGACTACCTTTTTGACACATTTTTCTTGCAATGGACAAAAAAAGTATTTTTTAACTATAACAATTTTTAAAAAGGACTGGATGTTCATTTAACGGTTTCACATTGAAAAGGAAATCATCTACCACTAGTTTATCAACCATTTTAAATGCATATGACTCATCTTTTTATTTGTTAACTTCATTAAATTTTATGTTGACATATAATCTTTCTTGTTTTACGATTTTGTTAACTATAAATTTACGGAGGTTAACATATAATGACAGCAGTTTCAAAACCACGAATTCGAGCAATAGAAATTACATATGTTGGGATGTTTGCAGCGCTAATGGCAATAGGTGCAAACATTACTTCAATGGTACCGTTTTTACAGGTAGCTGGGGTTCCATTAACCATGCAAACCTTTTTTGCCGTATTAGCTGGCCTTCTACTCGGTAGTCGATTAGGAGCCATTTCGATGATTGTCTACATGCTGATTGGGATTGCAGGAGCACCTGTTTTTTCAGGATTTGAGGCAGGAATCGCACCTATCATTGGAAGCACTGGCGGATTTATTTTTTCATTTATTCCAACAGCCTATTTTGCTGGTAAAGTAGTTGAACACTCAAAGGCGACCCCAACATTAAAAACATTTATGGTTGCTGCGTTTGTTGGTCTCTTCATGAACTATTTCATCGGCACAAACTATATGTACTTTGCCTTAAATTTTTGGTTAGAGGTTAAAATGAGCTATGGAGCAGCGTGGACAGTTATGGCTTGGTTCATAGTGAAGGATCTTGTATTCACCATTTTTGCCGGAATTATTTCACCAAGAATTTATCGCACAGTTACAAAAAACTCTGTGAATCATCTTTCAACAAAAGCCTCTTAAAAGTGAAAATACCCCCACGTTTGTTCGTGGGGGTACAGTTTTATAGGAGAATGGCTGCAATCCAGCCGAAAATAATAAGTGGAATATTATAGTGTAAAAATGTCGGTACACAAGTATCCCAGATATGGTTATGCTGACCATCAACATTAAGCCCAGCGGTAGGACCGAGTGTACTATCTGACGCAGGTGAACCTGCGTCTCCTAAAGCTGCTGCGGAACCCAGGATGGCAATTGTCGCCATAGGACTAAACCCAAGCTCTATGCATAAAGGAACAAAAATCGTCGCGATAATTGGAATCGTTGAAAAAGATGATCCTATTCCTAATGTGATTAAAAGACCGACGATTAACATCATTAAAGCAGCAAATGCTTGGTTTCCATTCATTAAGGATGCTGATTGCTTAACAAGCTCTTCCACATCCCCGGTTTCATTAATAACAGCAGCAAACCCGGATGCTGTTATCATGACAAAACCAATGAAAGCCATCATTTTCATTCCGCCTGTTATCACTTCGTCAGCTTGATTTACTTTCATAGAGCCACTGAAATAGAGAACGATGATTCCGACCAAAGCTCCAAAAATCATCCCATCTACATCAAATACTTGTGAAAGTGTTAACTGAACGGTTAATGTAGCTAGTACAGAAATAAGAGCGAAAGCAATACTCTTTTTAGTATAAGTTACTTTTGAATTCGATTTATTTGCAATTTCAATATTTTTATATATTTTAGGTTTACGATAGGAAAAAAAGATTGCGATTAGTAATCCAACAACCATCCCTGCAGTTGGAATCAACATAGCAACAGGGATATCTTTTTTCGCAACTTCCAGCCCGCTATCGAGCATATATTGCTGTAAGAGTCCGTGGAAAATCTCTCCAAATCCTACTGGGAGTGCAATATACGGTGCTGTTAAACCAAACGTAATAACAGAAGCAATCAATCGACGATCGATTTCAAGCTCATTAAAAACCTTTAATAAAGGTGGAATTAAAATAGGTATAAATGCAATATGAACAGGTACTAGGTTTTGTGATGAAATAGAAATGGCTAAAATGATAAAAATGATTAAAACCTTGGAATAAGTTTTACGTTTACTATCCCCTTGCTGACCGACCATTTTGATGGCTAAAGCTACCATGGCATCTGGTAGGCCAGTTCTTGATATAGCAACTGCAAAACTACCAAGCAAGGCATAGCTCAATGCTACAGTGGCATTACCGCCTAAACCATCTGTAAAGGTAGAAACAGTCGATGCAAGGTCTAGGCCACCTGTAAGTCCCCCAACAATCGCCCCCACTGCAAGAGCAACGACAACATTTATACGAAATAAGCTTAGTATAAGCATAACGAGAACGGCTATAACAACTGCATTCATGATGAAAACTCCTTCTAGTAATAGTTAATTATTTTTTTGCTTTAGTCTGGTAAATTGGTAGAGAATTAAAATACCTAAACTACAATATCATATGATGGGAGATAACGTCAATGGTATTTTTTTCGTAAGAAGGTGCATTTAGAAGAAAAAAAGAAGCCTACGCTCGGTAGACTTCCTTCCTAATTATGATTCTACAGTTATACCAAATCTTTCTACTAAAGTTGCAAGTGTGCGGACCATAACCCCGGTTGCGCCTGCAGGACCTAAGTTATGAGCACTTGTAGTAGTTGCCGTTCCAGCTATATCAAGGTGTACCCAAGGCGTACTCTCTGCGAATTCACCAAGGAATGTACCGGCAAAAATGGCATGTCCATCTCTTCCTGGTGAATTGTTCAAGTCGGCCACCTGGCTCTTCCGAACACGCTTCTTATGATTTTCTGTAATTGGTAGACGCCAAATTGGCTCGCCGGCTTCTAATGAAGCTTCCAACACTACTTCAAAAAAGACTTCATTATTTGTCATTGCGCCAGTTATATCATTTCCTAAAGCAACAATTACTCCACCCGTTAAGGTTGCCACATCCACTAAATAAGAGGCACCGTGGAACTTCGCATACGTAATTCCATCCGCTAACGCTAAACGACCTTCAGCATCTGTGTTTAGGATTTCGATCGTTTTACCATTCATCGATGTCACGACATCATCTGGTTTAAATGCATCTCCACTGATCATATTGTCAGTTGATGGGATGACAGCTACGACGTTTTTTTCCGGTTTTAGTTCACCAATAATCTCCATTGCTCCTAAAACAGCAGCAGCTCCACCCATGTCTGATTTCATACCAACAATGCCGTCCTTTGGTTTAATGGAATAACCGCCTGTATCAAAGGTAATCCCTTTTCCAACTAGGCCAATGACATCCTCCCAGTTATCGGTTCCCTGATATTTAAGGACAATCATTTTGGGAGGCTCCACAGAACCTTTATTTACGGCTAAAAGAGCGCCCATCCCTAGCTTTTCCATCTCTTCTTTTTCAAGGATTTCAACTTCAAACCCGTATTTCATTCCAAGTTCAGTTGCATAATTTGCTAAATCTGTAGCCGTTAGCATATTACCTGGTAAATTTACAAGAGTTCTCGCAGAGTTTGTCCCTTGTCCATAAGTAAATCCTACTTTTAAACTTGCTTCGACCTCAACTGCTTCATCTTTCGTGTAAACAACTACATCTTCAATTTTCTTTTCTGGTTCATTTGATTTTTGTTTATAATCTGCAAATTTATATGTAGACAATGCAATTGCTTCCCCAAATGCATGTGCAACATCATGAACCTCTAGCTTTTCTGTTACAAAGGAATCTAACTCAACTGCAAAGCTTTCGATTTTTGCTTCATCGATTGCTTTAACAGCCTTTCCAAACGCTTCTCTGAGTGATTCAAAGGATTGGTCATCCTCCTTACCAAGACCGAGAAAGTACACTCGTTTAATGGGGGCCTTTCCTAATGTATGTACTTTAGATACAATACTTTGCTTCGTTGATATGTCTCCTTCTTTTAACAGTACTGTAATTTGACCGTCCATTAATGTATCGATTTCGTGAGTCAGCCCAGTTGTTTTTTGATTTTTCGCATATAAACCAATGAGTATTGCTTCATGAGTATCCTGTACCTTCATTTCATTTTTTACTGTAAACACATTAACACCTCCAACTTATTTTTACCTTTTTATTATAAACTTCGAGACACTAAATTTCATCTGAAGAAGATTCATTTTGCAGACATTCGCAAATTCTTTTATAATAACAGTAACAATTGGCGAACACGCTGATTTTTATAAGATTATCCTATCAACTAAAGAGAAAAAGTGCATTCTAATGAGAGGACGTAGTTTACATGGAGCTTTTTACGAATTTCCCCCTTTGGGCCGCACTTGCCGCAATTGGATTTGCGCAGTTTGTTAAGGTCCCGCTACATTTTTTTGTGACTAGAAACGTTGATTGGTCCCTAATTACGAGCACTGGTGGTATGCCTAGCTCCCATTCAGCGGCTGTAACAGCTTTAACAACAGGAATTGCCCTTGAGCAAGGAGTCGGTTCTCCTTTTTTCGCAATATCTACGGTTTTTGCCGTAATTGTCATGTTCGATGCTTCCGGTGTTCGCAGACACGCTGGTGAACAGGCTACCGTTCTCAACAAACTTGTTGCAGACTTTCAAAAATTTGCGGAGGATGCAAAGCTATGGCCAAGGCTTGATGATGAAAGAAAACGAAGTGAGTTAAAAGAATTATTAGGTCATAAACCAATTGAAGTATTCTTTGGTGGTTTGACAGGTATTTTATTAACATTCTTACTTTATGTTTTATAAAACAAAAATGGCTAATCATTGCGATTAGCCTTTAACTTTTTTCACCTAATATTTGTTGTCGAAATACCTGCATGGATTTATCCTCATTCATGGCAGCAATTTCTTCTTCTGATATTTTACCGTCACCCATTTTAATTACATAGACATCGAGGGTTCTTTTCCCCCATTTATTATAAACATCATGAACAGTTTCATAATACAAATCAATTTTATTTCCTTTAATCGCCCCACCTTTATCGGCAACCACACCATACCCATAATCAGGGATAAACAGGATGGTTCCAATTGGAAAGACATTTAAATCGGCAGCGATGGTAGAATACAGATCACGCTTGACCTTTACACCAGAGTAAGTGATTCCATAGGAAGGGTGATTGGCATCTTTACCTGTCGATTCAACTCCCGCTGTGTAGCCAGTCGCAACAACTGTTTTGGTCGGGTATTTTGAAAAATCAATGGCTTCCTCGATTGGTAGTGTACTTTCAACACTCGAAGCTGTGACCACTTTATTTCCTTGAATGCGCAACATCAATTTGGAGGCCAATCCGACACTTTTGATTACAACTGTTTGCGATTTCTTTTTCATTTGGTCGCTTGCCCAGTTTGAAAGGTCTTTCGTCTGCACTCCGGAAAAAGATTGGAACGTAGTGAATAGTGCGAATGTAACTAACACCGTCATTACACTTCTTCTTATAATTGTGTTTAGATCAAACACATTTTTCCACTCCTCTCACGACTCTATTTCTTTCCAATTCGGTTAGAAATTATTCGTTTTGGGGTGGAAAATAATTCATGTATAAAAAAGAGACGTAAGGATTTCTATCACAGAATCCTTACGTCTCTTTCAACACAATTATATGGAAATGGTTTTCTAAAACATTCTGTATCCTTTTTTTCGAAGGAGCTTAATGACTACTCCCGATAAAACTGCACCAGCAAGACCGCTAAGTAAAATCGCAATATCTAAAGGAGCTAAAGTCATGATGCTATTCCCTAAAGAGCGAAAAGCAGTTCCTGGTGATGTAAAATAGTTGAGAAAGGAAACCTCTTGAATAATGGCCAACCCAATTACCGGGTAGATAATAGCCATAATCCACGACATCCTTAAAAGCATGTTAAGAATAAATCCAATTCCAAAAAATAAAACGAAAAACAACAGCATCGAAATTAATAATATCGGTAAAAAACTGAATGACATGGTACCTCTCCTCCAGTAACAAATGCGCAAGCGCCTAAAGCGAATCATCGCCTAAATACCGCCACTTCCTGTGGCAAACGTCGATGTCAGCACTTCCTGTGCAAGTCTGACAAGCACAAGACGAGATGGCTGGAAGGTTGTACTTTGACCTTCTTGACAGATTGGCTTGTGACCTCGAGGGGCTAGGCGCTGGAGCTGGACGCACAAATCCCTTCCTAGTGTACTAAAGGGATGGAACGTAAGTCAATTGATTTTACTCTGATTATATGGACAAATAGTGAAAAAGGAATGCGAGTCTCCCCACATTCCTTTTAGATTATCTTATAAAAATTTCAATTTACCTTTTTTAAGAACGAGTGATGGTCCACCAACGATGAAGAGTGCACGATTGTCGATTACTTTCTTCATGAATGCTGCTTTGGATCCCCAAATCTTTCTACCGAATACAACTCCGATTCCATCATGCTCGCCAAGTGAACATACTGTTCCTTTATTATCGAACGTAAATTCACCAAGCTCACCTTGACCACGAACAAGAACTGCAATGTTTTTCGCCACTAATGCACCTTGTTGCATAGCAATTTGTGCAGTTGGTGGGTATGGACGGTTGATTTCTTCGTTAATAACTAATGAGCTGTCACCAACAAAGAAGATATTGTCATGTCCTGGTGCGCGAAGCTGCTTGTCAACCTTCACACGTCCACGCATTGCTTCAAAACCAGATGCATCGATTACGCTGTTTCCACGAACACCTGCTGCCCAAACGACAGTACTAGCTTTAATTTCTTCAGTCACATCATCTTTCCCAACGATGATTCCATCAGGTGTTCCTTCTTTGATTGCAGTACCAATCTTGAATTCTACGCCTTTTTTCTCTAAGTGGTTAACTGCATATTCAACTAATTCAGGATCGAAGCCTGGTAGCGCAGTTGGAGCAGCCTCCACACAGATGATTCTTACTTTATTTTGATCAACATCATATTCACGGCAAAGCTCAGGAACTCGGTTAACTAGTTCTCCTAAAAACTCAATTCCAGTAAATCCTGCTCCACCAACAACGATTGTAAGACGCCTATCGTCTTTTTCCTCTTCTGTATTATAAGTTGCAAATTGATATTCAATATGCTCTCTAATTTGACGAGCAGTATTTACGTTTGAAATCGTAAATGCATATTCTTTTAAACCTTTAATACCAAATGTTTCAGATTCTCCGCCCAATGCAACAACTAAATAATCGTATTCAACCTGTGAATCATCTTCAAGGATTACACGCTTTCCTTCAGTGTCAATCTTTGCTACAGAGCCTTTTACAAACTTAACTTTATGTCCACTAATTACATCTTCAATTTGATAACGTACGCGATCCGCATGTAAAGTTCCTGCAGATGCTTCATGTAACCAAGTGGTTTCATAGTGATAATCATTTTTATTAACAAGTGTAATATCCGCTTCATTTACACCTAATGTTTTTTGTAGGTTAACGATAGTAGTTAATCCACCGTATCCTGCTCCTAAAACGACGATTTTTGGCTTTCTCACTGTAATCACGCCCACCTTTTCTTTTTTGCAGTAAAAATTTAGCTTATTCCTATTTTCAACTGCAAGCTCTGATTTTATTGATAAAATAGTTTGTGATATCTTTCACGTAAGATACCATGATTGGACATAAAAAATTACGACATTTGTCAAAAAGTTTTACTATTTAATATCCATATCCTATAATAGGACTTTTATATTGATATTTCAAGTACTTCAGGGGCATTTTAAAACTTAAGAATATTAAAAAAACAATAGTTTTTGACCTTTGTAAGAAAAAAGTCATTTTATCGACTAAAAATTGCCATATTTGGAATAAAAAAAGTTAGGCTCGGATTAAGCCTAACTTTTTATTTAACAATTTTCAGGTGTTCCAGCTACTTTAGCAGTACGGAAGGAAGAACCACAACCACAAGAAGCAATAGCATTTGGGTTATCAATGGTAAATCCGCCACCCATTAGGGATTGTTTGAAGTCTATTTTTACACCGTTTAAAATCGGAGCATCTTCTTTATTGATAAGGATCTTAATTCCATGTTGTTCATCATGAAGGTCTTGTTCGTTTTCTTCTTGTTCAAAGCCCATTCCGTATGAAAGCCCACTACAACCGCCACCTTTAACAGCAACACGTAAGAAGGATCCTTCTTCTTCATTTTGTTTCATCATATCTTTAATTTGGAAAGCTGCTGCCTCGGAAATATTAACGACACGATCTGTCATCCTCGTAACCTCCCTCTTTTTTAAAATCAGGTTATTACTATAAGTATAATGTTAAATTGAATTTGACACAAATAATCCGTTTCGTACAAAATTTTCTTTTTCTTTAAGTTTAAAACAAGAATTTTTTGACCACAATGAGACTATCCCCCGTTTTTTTAGAAACTCTTCATTATCTAATGGAGGGTTTTCTTTTTGCCAAAAACAAGAAAAAGCAGTATGGTGACTGCTTTTTCCGAAATATATATAATGTTAGAACATTGGGTTCTCTTCTAAATAGGTATAAATATTTTTAACTAGCTCTTCTGCTGTTTCACCAGTAACTACATCCCCATTTACAAGAGCATAAAGTGACTCAAAACACTGACCACAATAGCTTAGGCATCCATACTCAATCACATCAAGATTCGGATCCTGTTCGAGGATTTCCTTTGCCTTCTCGGAGCCACTCGCCAAATTACTAACACAAAATTCAATGATAGGATTCACTGGTTTTTTCACCTCACTACAACTACCTATCGTACTCTCTTTTCATCCATACGTCAATTTTGCTGATATCTGTTGTTATTTTGTCACATTTTCGCTATACTTTATGTGTCTTTGAAAAGGATTACAGATTCAGATATATAATGTATGTAAAGTATGAAATCGTTTCAACTAAAGAGAGGAACAAAAGGGGATAATCATCATGAAAAATCTTGTTATACTTGGTGGAGGGTATGGTGGAATGCGAATTTTACATCGCTTGCTGCCCAATCAATTACCCGATGGTTTTAAAATCACCTTAATTGATCGAGCACCTTATCATAGCTTGAAAACAGAATTTTACGCACTTGCCGCAGGTACCATTTCCGATTCACATGTTCGTGTAACATTTCCTGAGCACCCTCGTTTGCACGTAAAATTCGGGGAAGTTACAGGCATTGATATGAATGAAAAGCTGGTTCATATGAAAGATGAAGAACCAATACAATATGATGACCTAGTAATTGGATTAGGCTGTGAGGATAAATATCACAATGTACCTGGTGCCAAGGAATTCACTTATAGCATTCAATCAATTGACAATGCGAGGGCCACCTATCAAAAACTCAATAATCTTCCCGCAGGTGCAACCGTTTCGATTGTAGGAGCAGGTTTAAGTGGGGTTGAACTAGCAAGTGAACTTTATGAAAGCAGACCGGACTTGCAAATTAAGCTTTTTGATAGAGGACAGCATATTCTCTCGGCTTTCCCGGAAAAATTGAGTGTGTACGTTGAAAACTGGTTTGATAAAAACGAGGTTGAGATCATTAATAACTCAAATATAACGAGAGTTGAAGAAAACGTCTTATTTAATAATGACCAGCCTGTTCAAAGTGATGTTGTTGTTTGGACCGCTGGCATTCAGCCAAATAAAGTTGTTCGTGACTTAGATGTTGAAAAAGACGGCAGTGGTCGTGTGGTTTTAACTCCACAACATAACCTGCCGAATGATGAACATGTCTATGTCGTTGGGGACTGTGCAAGTCTACCTCACGCACCAAGTGCCCAGCTTGCTGAAGGCCAGGCAGAGCAAATTGTTCAGGTTCTTTTAAAGCGCTGGAAAGGGGAAGCCCCACCAACGGAGTTTCCTAGAATCAAGCTAAAAGGTGTACTAGGTTCCTTAGGTAAAAAAGAAGGCTTTGGTTTAGTAGCAGAACGTGCACTCACAGGACGTGTGCCACGTATGTTAAAATCCGGGGTACTATGGATGTATAAGTATCATAATGGATAATTAATTGTAAAATCGCGGTACCATTTGGTACCGCGATTTCTATTTTGTTAAGGAAAACGCTGTTCTGGGCCAGTTCCGTTTTGACTAGCTTTAGCCTTTAAGCTCCTCAGTGACATTTGAGTATTTTTTCAGTTGAGTTTTGTCTTTGAGAGTACGCCTCAGAGACATTTCAGGTCTATTGCTTCTGTGATTTGTCTTCGAGAGTAGGCTTCAGAGACCTTTCATTACTCTTACATCAGCTTTTTGTCTTTGACAACCTGTCTCAGAGACTTTTAGGTGTTCTCGCTTCTGTGTTTTGTCTTCGAGAGTAGGCTTCAGGGACACTTCATTACTCTTACATCAGCTTTTTGTCTTTGACAACCCCTCTCTGAGACATTTCAAATCATTCGCTTCTGTGTTTTGTCTTCGAGAGTACGCCTCTGAGACATTTCAAATCATTCGTTTCTGTGTTTTGTCTTCGAGAGTACGCCTCTGAGACATTTCAGGTCTTTTGCTTCTGTGATTTGTCTTCGAGAGTAGGCTTCAGAGACATTTCATTACTCTTACATCAGCTTTTTGTCTTTGACAACCCGACTCTGAGACATTTCAGATCATTCGCTTCTGTGATTTGTCTTCGAGAGTAAGCTTCAGGGACATTTCATTACTCTTACATCAGCTTTTTGTCTTTGACAACCCGCCTCGGAGACAGGTTCTACTCATTGAGCAGTAATTTGTTCTTCAATCATTTTTTACCCTACAAAAAAAGCAAGGAAGATCGCGTCTCCCTTACTTTCTTTCATTTATTCAGCTGCTTTATACCCGTATTTCTCCATCTCAGCATAAATCGTTTTTAGTTTGGGACTACCTTCTCCGACAATATTGCCTTCTAAGACAACGACAGGATAAAACATATCCTCCTCAATCACTCGAGTGGCAAATGTTTTTTTCCCTTCGTCCCCTGGTGGATCAAAAATATCAATATGTGTAATATCGAAGGGTTGGTTTGGAAACTTTCTACTCAATGCTGCTTCGAGCCATTCATACGTCTCCTTTGAAGAAGGAAGATTTACACAGCTAGGGCAAAGTACTTCTGCACCATATACACAGATTTCGACTTTTTGCTTTTCCATCACTTTCACCCTTTCCCGAATCGTATCTTTTTTCATTGTACTAAAAATCTGGTAATATGGACATAGAAAGTAATTAAGAATTCATCATGGATTTTCTCAATATACGTATGTAATTAAATATTGGAAAAAAGCATTACTTGGTTTTAATAGATTTTTTCCAGTAAACAGATTATAATAATTATAAAGGTATGAGGAAAGGAGTCAATCGAATGGATATCAAAGAGCAAGTACAAGAAGTGTTAGATAAACTTCGTCCATTTTTACTTCGTGATGGCGGAGACTGCGATTTAGTTGATGTAGAAGACGGTGTTGTTAAGCTTCGTTTATTAGGTGCTTGTGGAAGCTGCCCAAGCTCTACAATTACACTAAAAGCTGGAATTGAACGTGCCTTATTAGAAGAAGTTCCAGGTGTAGTCGAAGTTGAACAAGTTTTTTAATAAATAATTCATGCGATGCCTCAGATTTTGAGGCGTTTTTTTTTGCTTTTAAATGTTAGCGGGAATAATAATTCAAAGAAGCGAAAACCTAGTTGGTTTCGCTTCTTTATTCATGTAGCGACAGTGAAGTTAATTTACTGCCGTTTTTCTCAATCGATACTTCCTCTACCTGATATCCTTCAAATACAAGGGATAGGTCTGCTTTCAACTGCTTTCCTCGTCCACTTTCGGTAAAACAAATCACAGTTGGTCCTGCTCCACTAATGGCAACACCAAATGCCCCTGCTCTCTTAGCAACTCGATGAATGCTGTTGAATTCGGGAATCAGCTTTGCCCGATATGCTTGATGGAATAAATCCATATCCATCATTTTCCCTATTAACTCAAGGTTCTTTGTTAAAAGGGCTGCGACCATCACATTGCTGATAGAGCTAGCTTTTACGGCATCTTGATAAGATAATTCTGTTGGAAGCACACTACGAGCATCCTTCGTTTTCAACTCATATGGAGGAATGACAACGACCATATCAAAAGATAGATCACTCACATGAATAAGATCGGTGCCCTCGCTTCCACGATGACTTCCAATGACTAACCCCCCATATAGAGAAGCCCCTACATTATCAGGATGTCCTTCAAAATCACAAGCTAATTCAAGCTTTTGTTGATTGGTTAATTGAAGTTGACCAAGCTCATTTACAAGCTCAATTGCCGCGATAATGGCAGCTGCGCTACTCCCAAGGCCCCTCGCTAACGGAATATTGCTGTGTACATGAACCTTGCAGGGAGGTAGCTCACATGAGAAAATGGTAGCCACCTTCGCTGCTATTTGATAGATAAAATTTTCGTTATTTGTTGGTGTGTCAGCAATTTCTTCTGTTTGCAGAACAAACTCCCACTGATTACTTGGTTCGACCTGAAGAGTTAAAAAACGATTGACCGCCAATCCTAATGAATCAAATCCAGGTCCGAGATTTGCTGTGCTTGCTGGTACTTTGATTTGAAAGGCTTGATCAAACTTCATGTAAAACGGCTCCTCGTATATGATCATAAACAGCCTTTTCATCATTAGGTAATACAACAGGCTTGATTGAAGTTGCTTCAATTGCGATATTTGGATCCTTTAATCCATTACCTGTTAAGACAGCAACTACCCGGCTACCTTTTTTAATTTCACCACTGCGAACCTGCTTGATGACGCCTGCAATTGATGCACAAGAGCCTGGTTCTGCAAACACGCCTTCTTTTCGTGCTAATAATTGGTAGGCTTCCAGGATTTCTGCATCTGACACTTCATCAATTTTTCCATTCGACTCACTTGCAGCTACAACGGCTTTATCCCAGCTTGCAGGGTTTCCAATTCGAATCGCAGTTGCAACTGTCTCAGGCTCTTCAATGACTTTATTTTTTACAATTGCTGCTGCACCTTCTGCTTCAAAACCTCGCATCTCAGGAAGTCCTGTATTATGACGCTCATGGTATTCTTTAAACCCTTTCCAGTATGCTGTAATATTCCCAGCGTTTCCAACCGGTATTGCCAATACGTCAGGAGCTCCGTCCAACTGTACACAAATTTCAAACGCAGCTGTTTTTTGACCTTCAATTCGATATGGGTTTACAGAGTTTACAAGTGTAATAGGTGCAGTTTCACTAATATTACGAACCATCTTTAAGGCATGGTCGAAATTTCCTTCGATTGAAATAATCTCTGCACCATACATAACTGCCTGGGCTAATTTCCCCATTGCAATTTTCCCTTCAGGAATAACAACGATACAGCGAAGACCAGCACGTGCTGCATATGCCGCCGCTGCTGCCGATGTATTTCCAGTTGATGCACAGATAATGGTGTCACTGCCTTCTTCAATCGCTTTTGCAACAGCCATAACCATTCCACGGTCCTTAAAAGAGCCAGTCGGGTTAGCCCCTTCTACTTTTACATATAATTCAACACCAAGCTCTTCTGAAATAGAATGAAGTGGAATTAATGGTGTATTTCCTTCATTTAATGAAAGCATTGGAGTATTTGTATTTACCGGTAAATATTCGCGAAATTGTTGTAATAGACCCTGCCATCTCATGCCTGGTTTCCTCCCTCAACTCGATAAGAGCTTTTCACTTCTTGGATAATTTGTAAATCTCTAAGCTGCACTAAAATTTCCTCGTAGTCTCTTAATGATGCTTCATGAGTAACAAGAACAATTTCAGCTACATTTTTATTCTTTAACGGTAATTGAAGAATTTTCTCAAAGCTTACACCACGTTCAGAGAATAGGGATGTAATTTTTGCAAATGCTCCAACCTGATCCTTTACGTGAATACGTAAGAAATATTTAGAGAAAATCTCAGAGTCTTCTTTTAATTTTTTCTCATATTGAGGTGATACAGCACTGCGACCATTTACCCCAAGTCGCATATTTTTCATAACCCCTACTAAATCAGAAACAATGGATGTTGCAGTTGGTAAACTACCTGCTCCAGGTCCATAGAACATTGTTTCACCGACTGCTTCTCCATACACATATACCGCATTATATTCGTCATTCACTCCAGCAAGTGGGTGTGATTCTGGAAGTAGTGTTGGTTGAACACTTACCTCAACCTTCTCTCCCTTACGATGGGCCGTACCAATTAACTTAAGCACATAGCCTAAACGTTTACTATATTCAATATCCTCGCTTGTTACAGACGAAATTCCTTGAACACGAACATCTTTAAGTTCGATATTCATTGAGTATCCTAAAGACGCCAAAATTGCCATCTTTCTTGCTGCATCAAGTCCTTCCACATCTGATGTTGGGTCGGCTTCCGCATAGCCAAGTTCCTGTGCTTCTCTCAATACCTCTTCATAGGCACTGCCAAACTTGCTCATCTTTGTTAAAATGAAGTTCGTAGTTCCGTTCACGATTCCCATCATTTTAATGATTCGATCAGACGCAAAGCCATCGACTAAACCCCGGAGGATTGGAATCCCACCAGCAACACTAGCTTCATAGAACAAGTCACAACCATTTTCAGTTGCAACTTTTAAAAGTTCTGGGCCATATAACGCCATTAGGTCCTTATTAGCCGTTACAACATGTTTTTTATTACGTAGAGATTGAAGCACTAATTGTCTTGTGTCCTCCACTCCACCCATTACCTCTATAACTACATCAATTTCAGGATCTTCAATCACGTCATTTGGATTTGTAGTCAAGAATGAAGGATCAATTTCTACTGATCGGTGTTTATGAATATCTTGAACTAATACCTTCTTTACTTCTATTGGGCAACCAACTTGGTGCATTAATTTATCTTGATGATTTTTTAAAATCGTTACAACCCCACTACCAACCGTACCTAATCCTAATAGTCCAACCGATATACTTTTCATTTACTTACCGCCTCTCTTGTATTCCCCAGAAATACATTTGTCTTCCTATAAAAGACATTATAGTAGTGATACTTTGTTTTTACAAGTACTTTTTTTCATGCATTCATTATGAAAACGCTTAACAGACTGATATAAAAGGATATTTTTTTATAATAAAGATTCTTTTCAAAACATTCCATCTATAAAAAAGAACACCTTCATCGCGAAGGTGCCCTTGAAAATCTTTTCATTTTACAGACAGTTCCCACTCTTTGTTAACAAGAGTCTTTGGTTGTTTATTGGATAGAACAAGCTCAATATTTTTACAGCAGAGCTCCATCATGGCTACTCGAGTTTCCGTACTTGAAGAGCCAATATGAGGCAATGCTACGACATTTGGTAAAGTCAATAATGGATGACCAGCATCCACAGGTTCCGTTGCGAACACATCTAAACCAGCTGCTGCAATCTCACCATCAACCAATACTTGATACAGTGCTTCTTCATCAACGACTGGTCCTCTTGAAACGTTTATGAACACAGCAGACTTTTTCATTTTCTTAAAGCTTTCTTGATTAAATAAGCCTCTAGTTTCCTCTGTGAGTGGTGTTAAACATACGATAAAATCCGAGTTCTCAATCACCTCGTCAAAGGTTGCATAGGAACAACCGATACGTTCCTCCGCCATTACATTCCGAGAACGATTATGATAAAGTATATCCATCTCAAAACCAGTCGCCCGCTTTGCTACTGCTTCGCCTATTTTGCCCATTCCTACAATCCCAATTGTTTTATGGTGAACATCATGACCAGCAAGTAATAATGGACTCCAGCTTTTCCACTCACCATTTTTTACAAATTCTGCTGCTTCAACGACTTTTCTTGCAGTTGCGAGCAACAAAGCAAAGGTTAAATCAGCTGTTGTGTCGGTTAAAACATCTGGCGTGTTACATACAGCGATACCCTTTTGATTCGCATATTCTACGTCAATATTGTCAAAACCAACAGCAAGATTTGCAATTACTTTTAACTTTGGTGCTGCATCTAGAAGTTCTTTGTCGATTTTTTCTGATAACATGGTTAACAGAGCATCAGCCTTTTTTACTTCATCAAGAAGTACCTCTCTTGGAACGGCCTTTTCTTCCTCGTTCCACATATGTACTTCAGCTATGTCCATGAGTGGTTGAATAGCTTCATTGGATAGTTTTCTTGTAATAAAAACATATGGCTTCATCATTTTTTACCTCTTATATAGATTATTCATGTGCTGTTTCTATAGTATCATATATTTTTATTTTGAAGCCAACTGATGTTCGGAATTGTTAGTCTTTTTCGTTCTACTCCTACATTTGATAAAAAGGTGGCTAAAAAGCGTTCATGATCACTTGAATGCTTTAGCATTGAATCCAATCTTTGTAATTGGATTTCCTTTTTGTTCTCCGATTCTGTCATATAATATCCTTCGATACATTCGAAAAAATGGAGTGGAAACAATAGTCTGGCATATAAAAGTCTCCACGAAAAGGGAGAAAGCGGACTGACTCGCTCATACTCTTTCATAAAATGGAGGATTTGCCCATTTTGTCTTGTTTCACCACTGGCATATTGATCACGGATAAATTCAGCCAAATCCCTTGTGCAATGATCAAACACCCAGTCTGTTGGGAGCTTCGTAAATGACTCTTTATCCCATGCCATTTCTGAAAAACGATGATGACAAATCGTCGCTGAATCGATTGCTGAAGGTGTTTCGTCCATTTCCGTATCAACGAGGTATTGAATTGCATTTTCCGTTAACCCTATATAATATGGGAAAGCTTCAACAAATAAGGATTCAAAACGGTTCTGTGGATGTTGTTTCACTTTTTCCTTCCAGAACAACTCCATTTGATCCAATCTTCTCTCCCAAAGGAATTTCCATTGCCCAATTCGATTTACCTTATTGACCCGATAAGGGAAGCTCCTGCCTCGATTATGAAAACGAGCCAATTCATACCCAACTGTATTTGTAATCCGATGGCTATAAACAGGGATTCTAATCAGCACAACCTCTTCATCATGAATAGTTGTGCTTAAATTCCCATCTGTTGTAGGTAAAATAGAACCTACACGTATATCACCTTTTTGAATCATATAATCGCTAAGATGTTTGATTTCATACAGTTCTTCCTGTTCCACATATGGTATTGGCACAATACAATATATTATATTTCGATAGATGATTGCATCATAACCAAATGCTTTTATGAACCGGTCCACCTTTATTTTGTATCGTTCATTAAGTATATCCTTCATAAATCATCACCCCTCGCACATACTATGTAACTACGTAATAGTCTTTAAAACATCTATATGAAACAAATCGTTATTACTTGTGGTAAACTAGTAAATATTAGCAAATTATTTTGAAATTCTTAGAAATTAGGTGAATTCAGATGAGCGAAGAAAATAAAATAAACGAAATCGAAAGAACTGCCAGAAAATGGTTAGAGGAAAGAGGCGTTACCATTCAGGATATTGCCGAACTCGTATACTTTTTACAAAGCAAATATCATCCAGACTTAAAAATGGAGGAATGTGTGCATAATGTTGATCGCGTTTTAACGAAACGTGAAATTCAAAATGCAATCTTAACAGGAATCCAATTAGATAAACTTGCTGAAAAAGGTTTACTTGAGGAACCTCTACTTTCCACTATTAAGGTTGATGAGGGACTCTACGGTGTAGATGAAATCCTGGCCTTTTCGATTGTAAATGTATATGGCTCAATTGGTTTTACAAATTACGGATACATCGATAAGAAGAAACCAGGTATCTTGGAGCGGCTAAATGACAAATCAACTGGCGAATGTCACACATTTTTAGATGATATTGTGGGAGCAATCGCAGCTGCTGCATCAAGTCGATTAGCACATAGAGCAGCAAATACGAATTAATTGAAATGACCAAATCGTAACGATTTGGTCATTTTATATTGGATAATAATGGTATATTTAATTTACAAACTGTTTTGTTAGAATGAGGTGTGGTATGGACATATTTTTTAAAATTCTAGGCCTTATTTTTATAGCAATTGCGCTAATGATCACCTTTTCATTAAAAAAAGAAGCAAAAAATCTTGAAAGCCAAGTTCTACATAGAAGTATTGTGAACCGCTGGACGAGACGCTACAGAACATCAACAATTCTGATGGGGATTGGATGCATTTGTGTCATAACAGGGCTTATTCTTTCCATGTAAAAAGCGCTCAACCTGAGCGCTTTTTAAATTCGTTCCATCCATTCTTTTAAGCTGTTAATTGCGTAAGTAGGTTGACGGTCATATCCTTTTAAAAGTTCAGCAGTTGTCACGCCTGTATGGACAAGAAGTGTATCAATACCTGCATTCATGCCTGCCATGATGTCAGTGTCATAATAATCACCAATCATCAATGTATCTTCTTTTGCAATTCCTAATTTCTTTTGGGCTTGCTCCATAATCACTTTTTCCGGTTTTCCGATAAATATCGGTTGAACGGTTGTTGAAACAGCGACAACTGAAGTCAAGGAACCATTGCCTGGTAAAAGTCCTCTTTCAGTTGGAATTGCTATATCACCATTTGTTGATATAAAGGTTGCTCCATTGCGGACAGCCAAACAAGCAAGAGTAAATTTCTCATAAGTAATTGAACGGTCGATTCCGACAACAACAAAGTCTGGATTCTCTTCCTGAATTGTGAATCCTTTTTCCTGTAGTGCTTGGCGAATTCCTTCCTCCCCAATCACATACACCGTTCCACCCTGCTTTAAATCGTACATATAGTTTGCAGTTGCTTGGCTTGTTGTGAATACCTGATCCTCTGTACAGGCAATATCAAAATCACGAAGCTTTGCTGCAACCTGTTCTGGTGTTCTTGAAGAATTATTGGTGACAAATAAATATGGAATTTGTTTTTCATTTAGCGCATTTACAAAATCACATGCTTCTTGAATGCGCTCAGTTCCACGGTACATTGTACCATCTAGGTCGAATAAATATCCTTTGTATGTTTTCACTACTTCTATCACCTTTTGTTAATTTTTAAATGCCGAAACAGGCCCTAGTTCATTTTCTAAATAGGATCTAACAGCTTCTGGAAAGCTGTTTAGACTTTGTTTATGATTTTGGAAACTTGAAATGATCTCTTCATGATTGATTTCAAGGTAGTCTTGAACAATTACTTTGCGGAAACGAATGATTGCTTTTAGATCATTTGCAACCTGAGTTGTAACCACCTTTTCATCTTCAAGGATGTCAATAATATCTTCATAGCTACCAGGGTCACGCATGATGAAGCCATCAATCATTGAATTCCCAACATCTAAAATCGCTTCAATTAAAAGCTGGGAAATCCTCTCTAATGCCTTCTTTTCAATTGTGCTTGTCCAATTTGTTTTCGCTTCTAATAAATCTACATTTTCTTCGTAAAAAAGAAGGGTCTTCTCAATCTTTTTCCGGTCAACAAAATACACAGTATCACCTTCTATTAATAATCCTTTATTACACCACATATTATTTTACCATAAAGTTCATCATCAATCATGGTATACGAGATTTAATAATTCGTTTTCTAATTGCTATACCTTTGTTATGATAATGTAAACGACTGTTTTAAAAGGAGAATCCATTATGTCTGAACGTTTTTTCTTATATGATGACACGGTTGACACCCAAACACGATTTATAAGCTTTATGGGAGAAAACCAACGTTATGATTTAGCGATTATTCAGTCTGATCGTTATTATGGTAAGCATATTGTATTAAATATTTTAAGTAATCGCTTTGCCATTATCGGCAGAGATGATCTAGATGAACCTGGTTATATTGAACACGCTTTCCAACTCTCAGAGGAAGAAGCGGAGGAATTACGCTCTTTTCTGTATGAAATTGTCTAACATATTTGTGGAAATCCCTGAAAACACTATAGATAAAAAGTGAGGTGTTTTACAGGTGACTGAAAAAGATAAGGAAGAAATAAGGTATACGGACTTTTCGAATGTGGAGACGATGAGAGACTTTCTCACTTCTGAGGAATTTCCTGAAGGTCCTGCTGGTGCTCCAGGCGGTGAGGAAACACCTGTTGAAAACAAAAGTACCCCTTGGAAAAAGGGTCAACGGTATTATACACCGTTTAATTACGAATTTAAGTCTCTTCACCAAGACTTACCACGCCAATTTCCAGGTGCTCATCCTACACATGATGACAAGGATGAAAATGCCGAACCCCCTTATGATTAATAACTGCATGAAAAAAGTACAGGTACTATGCCTGTACTTTATTTTTTACCTTTTTTAAAACAAAATAGGCACAACCAAAATTACAATACTCGTATAAATACTCGGAAAGGGTACTGATTTTTGTATCAAAGGATGCTTTTTGGTTTTTATCATCAAAAAATCCTTTTAAACGAAGCTGTTCATAACCCCAGTCTCCGACTATATAATCATATTTCGCAAGGATGTCGCTATATCTTGCCCGGAAGGCCTCTTCATTAAATCCGTCTTTTAGCTCATCCACAAGCTCATATGTACTGTTATTGATACTAATCACTTTTGTTCACACCCCTTATTATATATCCATTATAGCCAATCAACCCATCAATTACTATGCGAAATTTTCGTTGAATTGGTCAACCTACAATTGAGGGGGTGTCAAGATTGAAAAAGTATACAATCATCTCAGGCTTAATTGCCTTATCAGCATTAACAGGCTGTGGTGCTTCTGACGATAATGCAGGAGTGTTCCATGAAAGTGGAAATACCATCAATCGTATTGACCAAAATGAGCTATACAATAAAAACGGAGTTAAAAACAATGGCAAGGAAATGACGAACTTTGGCTATGTTCGTCACCAAAAAAATCCAATCCCTGGTAAGGCAAATGTTTACACGAATATGCCAGCAATGAATCGAGAAAAAGTAGCGGATTTGATTAGTAAAATCTGTACCTACATTCCGGATGTTAATGACGTAGCGACACTAGTTACAGATGAAGAGGTTCTTGTTGTATATGATACCGATTCAAAGGACCGCAACTTAACGGCAGACCAAGTAAAACGTTCTGCGCTTTCCGTTGTCCCACGGTTTTATCATGTATACGTTTCAGATGATCCGGACATGATGAGTCAAATTGAAAGATTCGGAAGACTTGATTCTGACAGTCGCAATGTCGATCAGATTATAACATCTACAATCCAACAAATGATAAAATCTCCACAAGGTTACAAGGTAAGTGATGGAGAAAATGAAAATGGTGAAATGGAAGGTGGATTAAACCCTGAATATGAGCGTAAGGCTAGGGAAAATCAAGACTTCCTAAAAAATCCAAGCACCGGTACTGAAGGTGGAGATATCCACGACACCGGAAATAGAGGTACAACTGGAAATAAAGGAAATGAGGATCAAAAGAGGGATGATGGAAGAGACCTTTTAAGAAAAGGGTCCCAGTAGGCCGAAAAATTGATGAAGGACTCGAAGCTTGTTCTTGTTCTTCAACAACAAAAAAAGGGGGGCTCCCCCTTTTTTTATGCTTGTTGTTTAAGTTGTTGATTTGCTTTTGCCGCATTTACTTGTTCGTCTGCGTGGTAAGAAGAACGTACAAGTGGACCAGCTTCACAATGGCTGAATCCTTTACTTAAGGCAATCTCTTTTAATTCAGCAAACTCATCAGGATGGTAGTATTTTTGAACTTTTAAATGTTTCTTCGTTGGTTGTAGATATTGACCAATTGTCATGATATCTACGTTATTTGCACGAAGGTCGTCCATTGTCTCAATGATTTCTTCCTTCGTTTCACCTAAACCAATCATAATACTTGATTTTGTTGGGATATCTGGATACATTTCTTTTCCACGACGTAAAAATTCGAGTGAACGCTCATATTTTGCTCTTGCACGAACGCGGTCAGATAAACGTCGAACAGTTTCGATATTATGATTTAGAATGTCCGGCTTTGCATCCATTAACGTTTTTAAGTTATCGTACACCCCACCCAAATCAGATGGCAATACTTCGATTGAAGTAAATGGACTCTTTCTGCGAATCGCACGTACGGTTTCAGCAAATACCGCTGCTCCCCCGTCCTTCAAGTCATCACGTGCAACCATTGTAATTACGACATGCTTTAATCCCATTGTAGCGACAGAATCAGCAACGCGCTCAGGTTCTTTCCAGTCCAATTCATTAGGAAGCCCAGTCTTAACCGCACAAAAGCGGCAAGCACGAGTACACGTATCACCTAAAATCATAAATGTAGCCGTCTTACGAACAGCCCAACATTCATGAATATTTGGACATCTTGCTTCCTCACAAACGGTATGTAATTGCTTTTCTCTCATCATTTTCTTTAAACCAGTGTAGCTTTCATTCGTATTCAGTTTTATTTTTAGCCATTCAGGCTTTCGTAGATATTCCTCTTTGTTAGACATACTTTATCACTCCATTGCAAAGGCTATCCCTATTATACTCCTAAAGTAATGAAGAATCCAAGGATTAGCATAATTCGTAAAATGTCAAGCTTCCAACAATTAGTTATTATGAAAATAAAATGTTTTACCAAACTAACAAAGAAGAGTTCTTTTGAAAAAATATAAATTGTCTTAATCGTGAACATAGATGTCTTTAACAATAAAATATCCTTGCAATTTTTGAGAAAGGAGATTTGTCTGCGTGAAAAAAGTATTTGGAATAGTTGTTGTTATTTGTTTGTTTTTCACGGGAATCCCGATGGTTGCAAATGCAGCAGAGGGTAATCAAGATGTTTTTCAGGAACGAATGTATCTTTATTCTAAGATGGAAGCTTTAACCCAGATTCCTTGGTATTATTATGCGGCTATTGATCAATATGAACGAAGTATTCGCCGTGCCCGTAAAGATATACCGAAGGAAACAGGGTTGATTGGGATCTATATTAAGCCCGAAGTTTGGGCAGGTGCTTTAAATCCAAATTTAAATGATACGAACCCACTCAGTATACAGCTTTTTGGAGGAATTGGTTTAGATGGAAACGGAGATGGAATTGCGGACCAGACAAATGACGAAGATATCCTCTTCACGATATCAGAGCAAATTTTAGCGTATGGATCAGACCCTGATAATTTTAAAATTGGCTTATGGAATTATTACAAGCGTGATAAATCTGTGTCCCTTATCATGGGAATCGCCAAAATCTATTCAATATATGGAACCTTAGATTTAGATAAGCATGCTTTTCCGGTTCCTCTCGGCTATAATCACAGCTATAAAAACACGTGGGGAGATGCCCGTGGCTGGGGCGGTCGAAGAATGCATGAAGGTACGGATATTTTCGCAAGCTACGGTACACCTGTTCGTGCAACCTCATATGGGGTAATTGAAATGAAAGGTTGGAACCGCTTTGGTGGATGGAGGATCGGAATTCGAGACGTCAATAATACGTATCACTACTTTGCACACTTAAACGGATTTGCAAAGGATATTGCAATTGGCCAAGTTGTAGAGCCAGGTCAAATTATCGGTTCAGTTGGTAGCTCTGGATACGGACCACCAGGAACAGCCGGAAAATTCCCGCCCCATCTACATTACGGTATGTATAAGGACAATGGTTTTACAGAATGGTCTTTTGACCCATACCCTCATTTACGTGCATGGGAAAGAGCAGAACGAAAAGCAAGAAAAAGATGAAGCACAAAAGCGCAAGCGCCTTGAAATAGACCATCGACTAACTACTGCCACGTCCTGTGGCAAACGTCGATGTCAGCACTTCCTCGAAAATGCTATGCATTTTCTTCGTGCGAGGATCATGCTGTCGAAGCTTTCCTTGTCCTGTGCAAGTCCGACAAGCAATAAGACGAGCGCTGACAGAAGGCGCTTTTTGCCTTCCGAAGCGATTGGCTTATGACCTCGAGGGGCTAGGTGCTGGAGCTGGACTAGGATACACCCAATTAAAGTTATCCACAATGATAAACTTTATAATTTCCTAAACCAAAAGTAAAAAGGCTGTGGTGAAAATAATACCACAGCCTTTTTTCCGATCTATTTTGACCCTCTTTTTATAATTTACTCTGCTTGCTTTGCTTGTTTCGCCTTTATTCCAGCATATGCGATACTTGCTGCAAGACCTCCCCAAAGAATAACCATTCCAATAATCATCATTGCAATTGCTCCACCGGTCATAGTCCTACCCCCTTGTCGCTACTAGAAGAATAATTCTCCTCTAATGTGGCACGACTCCATTTTTTGAGCGATACGATTATTCCGAGTACAATGACTCCAACAGCAATAAATGCACCCGGGAAGAGGATGAATGAAGTTACATACCCTTCATAGTTTCCAGAGTCAGTTTCGAATTGTTGAAGAATATTTTGCTTGAATAAGTCAAACATCATATATCCTAATACGACTGGTGTTACAATTCCCAGACAGAACTTCCACCATCCGCCAGCACGCATATCTGAAACGGCATTCGCATGTGCTTGCAATGGATTCATTTGCTTGAAGACCCATGCAATTAGAATAACTTCAACTAATCCTGCAACTGCAATACCGAATTGGTTGATAAAGTAGTCAACAACATCTAGGAAGTATAAGCCCCCATTTGTTGAATACAGGATCGAAATAAGGGATGCTAAACCAGCACCGTATATCACAGATTTATTACGACTAATTTTAAATTTGTCTTGAACTGCGGCAATGAATACCTCACAGATTGAAATAAGGGATGTTAATCCGGCAAATACTAAAGATAAAAAGAATAAAGCTCCGAAAAACTCGCCAAAAGGCATTTGGTTAATAATTTGTGGGAAAACTGCAAATGCTAAACCAACACCTGCGGTTGCCACTTTATCTACAGGTACCCCTGACTGTGCTGCCATGAAACCTAGAGCTGCAAATACACCAATACCCGCTAATAATTCAAATCCTGAGTTTGCAAAACCAGTAATAAATGCGTTGTTCACTACATCGGACTTCTTAGGTAAATAACTTGCATAAGTAATCATAATTGCAAAACCAATTGATAAACTAAAGAAAATATGCCCGTATGCGGCAACCCAAACTTTCCCATCCATGATGGCATCCCAGTTAGGTTGGAAGAATGCATTTAAACCTGCACTTGCTCCTTCGAGTGTTACAGCACGAATTACGATGATTGTAAAGATCACCAATAATGTTGGAATAAAGATTTTATTCGCCTTTTCAATTCCTTTTTTAACACCTTTAAATAGAATAAATAGAGTAATTGCCCAAACAACAACCAATGGTCCAAAAACTCCAAGAACTGGTGCACCGACATCTCCAGGTGTTTCCGCTAAATGCAAGTATTTAGAGAATAGGAAGCCTCCTGTATCCTCACCCCATGCTTTATTAAACGAGAAGAATGTATAGGATATTGCCCATGCGATAATGACTGCATAATAGGTTGCAATGACAAAGGATATGAATACTTGCCACCAACCGAGCCATTCCATCTTCTTATTTAAACGGAAAAATGACAAAGGGGCTGATCCTCTAAATTTTTGTCCAATTGTAAATTCGAGAATTAGGATCGGTATTCCTGCTGTTAAAATGGCAAATAAGTATGGTAGAAAGAAAGCACCTCCTCCATTTTCATAAGCAACATATGGAAATCTCCATATATTACCCAGGCCAATCGCAGAACCGATAGCGGCTAATACGAAGCCTGCCCGCGTCCCCCATTGTGGACGATTATCCATAAAACAAACCTCCCCTTTTCCACTTTAGTCCATTACCGTGGTAGCCCTTTAGCACTAGACTGAAGTTGGAAATTTTAATATATTCAGATTATTGTCTATAATCTATCTATTAGTATAGCCAGTCTTTATTCCCGTGTCAAAAGTTATTTTAAGATTCGATTTATTTTTTATAAAAAAGAGACAAAGGTTCTATTTCCCTTGTCTCATACATATTATTTACATTCACTAAGCAAAAATCGAATAGTATTTTTATGCCTTTTTCATGTTTATTATTGTAATTACAAAGAGAACAAATAATACGACAGTCGTAAGCAATCCTAACATGGTATTGCCAGTTAGACCTAATACGACATAACCAATTGCTGCGAAAACAGCAGAAATGATGGCGTATGGAAGTTGGGTTATCACATGATCAATAAGATGACTGCCTGCACCTGTTGATGAAAGAATGGTTGTATCCGAAATTGGTGAACAGTGATCACCAAATACAGAACCAGCTAATACAGCAGCAAGAGCAGGAAGCATTAAATTGAGGTCTGACGCGGCTACGATATCCCCAGCGATTGGGAGCATCATTCCGAAAGTTCCCCAAGATGTTCCTGTAGCAAATGCCATGATACCTGCTACAACAAATAGGATAACAGGTAAAAAGGCAATATTTATATTAGATTTTTCAACAAGACCAGCCAAATATTTTCCCGTTTCAATCTGCCCAATTAAATCAACAATCACCCATGCAAATAATAAAATATAGACAGCAGGAAGCATTGATTTAATTCCCTCAATGATCCCCTTAGGGAGAAGACTTATACTAACTGCATTTTTTGCATAGACTTGGACAAGGAATAATAGTACGGTGATCATAATTCCAAATAAGCCACCGTATAATAGAGATCCAGTTACATCTGTGTTTTCCAAAATTGAAAAAATCGTTACATTACCTTCTGAAGCTTTATAGCCTGTCCAAAATAAGGAACCGACAGTACCAATAACTAATGCCATGATTG
The DNA here is from genome assembly GCF_031324165.1 of Ferdinandcohnia sp. QZ13. Taxonomy (NCBI): domain Bacteria; kingdom Bacillati; phylum Bacillota; class Bacilli; order Caryophanales; family Bacillaceae; genus Ferdinandcohnia; species Ferdinandcohnia sp. QZ13. The sequence continues at coordinate 898,157 of NZ_JAVIVW010000015.1, forward strand.
GCCAAACTAAATCTCCTACAGAGCCTTTTTCACTTTGAGGCAATTCTTGTTTTAATTCTCCAAGTACTGGCTTTTGGGGATCCATAACCTCTCCAGTAGTCATTGCTCGATTTTCATGAACCCTCATACTTCCGATATTAATATTAAATACTGCAACCGCAATGACCATTAACATCGCTGATACTACATATAAATTCATGGGGATGATTTGTATAAAAGCTGATAATGGTGAAACTTCAGATATCCCATGTGTTACTAGAATTGGTGCAATGATTGCAATAATATAAGCACCCCAGCTTGAAATCGGTGAGACCACACATATTGGTGCAGATGTTGAATCAATAATATAGGCTAGTTTTGCACGTGAAACCTTGTTCCGATCTGTAATAGGTCTGCTCACTTGTCCAACAGCCAACGCATTAAAGTAATCATCAATAAAAATAATAATACCTAAAACTGCAGCTAACAGCTGTGCACCTGTTCTTGTTTTAACCTTTGTTTGAGCCCATTCACCAAAGGCGCGGCTTCCTCCTGAGATTGAAATGAAGGCCGTGATAATACCTAGTAGGAATAAAAATAAGATAATATATACATTCCATGTATTTAGTGCACCTTCTGAAACAAAGACCGCTTTAAAGCTATTCCAAATGGTGAGAATAATGTTTTGCAGCCACGCACCGATTCCATCATTTAGTAAAATTTTTCCGTGTAGAACGACGGCAGCCGACACAATTCCGACTCCAAGTGAAAGTAGTACTTTCCGAGTTAAGACAACCATAAGAAGAGCAATGATTGGTGGGATAATTGAATAAATAGTTCCTGACATAATATGATCCTCCAAAAAACTTGATAATTCACAGAGGGCTCTTTGTACGTGGTGATAGAGATATTTTATACAAATAAAAAGAGAGTAATGATAGAAAATAACTATCATTACTCCCAGTAATGTTATGTTATCCTCCATCACGATCAGTAGCCCTCCATTATAGATTCGACTCTATAATGACAGTGTTACCCTTTTTCAAGGCAACCCCAACAAAAATAACATTGACAAGTTTATTTTTGCTTCGGCGAAAAATCCTTTCAACTATGATCCTCGTTGTCATCCTCACATAGTATACTCATATATTCCGCACCTCTACCTCATCGATCCGATAAGGTGGTTTATTCATTTTTGATTTCCTTTTGTAGTATAATTCATTACACTCTATAAATCAATTATTCTAATATAGCATTTTTTGTTAATCTGTTGGAATTTCAATAGAAGGTGAAGAATCACTACCATTGTTATAGAATTCAGGAACATCGTGCAATATATTTTGATTGATCACAGGAATAATGGTTTCGATTTCAACCTCGCCTGTTGAAAATGGTAAAATAACCTGCATGGTCACAGTGGCTAATACATTGTATTGAAACCATCCATTATTAATTCCCCACTCATCAATTCTTCCTTGTGGCGTTGTTTCTCCAAAACCGACCATATGAAATCGAATTGGAATTTCCGGACCTAAATTACCTAAGATAGCATTGTTTGATGCTTCACCTAGCGGTACTTTAAAAACAAATCCTGTTTGCCCTGTTGCATCATCTTTTTCAAGTTCTAAATTTGGGTATTCAAGTTTTTGAATGTCACCCTCATTTACATACTTTAAGTATTTTTCAATGTTTCCTAGGGTCTCTGTCGCCATTTTATTAACGATCTGTGTGTTGTAACTAATGACTTTTCCCGTTTCATCTGTTTGGACAATACTTAATTCCTCTTGAACTAATGCTTCCTCATTTATTTGTTGGTTTATCGCATTTTTGATAACAGTAGCAGCAACCTTTTTTGTTTCATTTTCAGCATATGCCATGAGCGCAGGTTCAATTGCTTTATTAATAATAAATAATCCGAGTAACGTCGAGAAGATAAAAAAGACAATGGTTATTAAAATGACGTAACGAAAAGGCAAGGGCCCTTTCCTTCTTGGTTGTAGGCGACGTCTGTATTTTGCCAAAAGAAAATCCCCCCTTACATGCTATATGTATGCAAGTAAGGGAGGATGTACGATAATTATTTTTTTAACAATATTCTGTTTGTAATTGCTTCTTATTTATATTGAATACCTTCTCAGGTGTTTGGTTTAGATCATTTTTAATAAGGCGTCTTTGCCTTTCATTCCTATTGAAATGCCTCTTTTCTCTGCTTCGTATGTGATTGATTCAAGGGGGGCATCCAGTAATTGCTCGATTGAACGAACACCAACTGCCCTACCAGCAATAATGCCTCGATCTTTAAGTTTTTCATTTAATAGTGCAACGTCGAGAGCACCACACATAATGTAGCCATTTTCATTTGTGACTGCCATAAAGTTTGTCTTAGGTAGTTTAACGGTAATGGCTGTAAATTGATGATTATCAATTATGATTGGTGTCATTGAGACCATTCCTAGCACACTCCTTTCCTTACTAATTTATGTATAGAGAAAGGAATTGTGTTAGAAATAGGTACTTGTCATAGACCTATCTTTAACGTACTTCTTTTGGCTAGGATTCTTTAGACCTTTTTACCAATTGATTTTATTTTTTCTGCTAAAAGATCCCTCAAAAATTCTGGCATATAATATTTTTTCTCCTTTGCATCCCTGATGACTGGAAAAAGCAATCCGAATGTAAACATATCAATTGTTGCGATGGAATATGTTTTTTCAGGATCTATCTCTTCACCATTAATTTTTATATTCGTGATATGGTCTACTCCATCTGAGAGCTTTTTAGTTTCGAGTTGAACCCCGTCATACACCATTTTGCCCATTACCTTTCCACGAAAGCCTAGACCTTTAATTCTAAGGTTTTCCATTTCATCTGTATTGGCCTGCAAAATGATTTCCTTCAGTTCATCACCTTTTACCCATACCTTACAAGGATTGATTGGATGTGGGCAGATTCGATGTAGGTCTTCTCTTGTTACTTTTCCGACTGGAAGCGAATCAAGCAATAGGCCAGCATTAACCATTGATAAATCTCCATCACACCATTCACGGAGCACTTCGGCTAAAAGTTTAGAAAATGACGTTTCAGCAAACCAATTGCTTAGTAATGGTTCGTCAATTACCGCGATAACATCATCTTTTAAAAGTTGAGTACTTTCCAATAAATAGTGTGAAAGGATTTCATTCGTTTTTTTGCTGTCTGGAAGCGATTTTGTTGGGATTACATTTGCTGTACTTTCAATAAGCTTTTTTTGTTCTGTATCAATTTTAAGTGTGACATGACCGATGTAATTCCCATATTTTTGTGCACAGCATAGCAATGTATTGTTAATTCGTTTTCCGTTTTCTAAAAGGTGATGGGTATGCCCACCAAGTAGAACGTCAACTTCTGGGAAGCGGCTTGCAATTTGTTCATCTTCATTAATCCCTAAATGAGACAATAACAGAATCATATCTGTCTGATCTTTTAGTTCATCAAGTGTTTCCCTTAAAACTACAAGTGCGTCTTTTATATTCCAGCCAAGCAGCTTATATAAACCAATATAATGAACCGTTAAACCAATCATTCCAATTTTAAAACCGCTTGGTAAGACGTAGATATCATAGGGACGAGCCCAATTTGGAAGCCTTCCGTTTTGGTCAAAAAGATTTGCAAGCAATACCTTAAATTCAGCTTCTTCATATAAAGAATCAAGATGTTCATAGGACATTGTAATTCCCTCATTGTTGCCGATGGTTGCATAATCGTATTGTAGCTGGTTTAAAAGCTTAACATTCGTTTTTCCATAGGAAGCCTCTGAAATCGGGTGAAAGCGATCGATATGGTCTCCGATATCCATTAATAACATTTCTTCATTGTTTTGTTGGTGAAGCTGTCTCATTTCTGTTATATATTTTGTGATTTTCGGCCATCGATCAAAATGGCTATGGAGATCGTTTGTATGATAAATATGTACTGTTTCAATCAATCCTCTCACCTCCTTTAAAAACCTGGTTAAATATTCGTATTAACTAAAAAAGTCTAATTGCCGTGGGGCAAGACCTAGGTATTCGATTCCGAGCATATCAATAAACTGTTTGGCATTGTCAGCTGCATCTCCACCTGAGTTATTATTAAATAACACATAAATGGTTTCACTTTCTTTGTTAAGTTGTTGTATGTGATCAACCCATTCTTCTAGCTCTTTCTTATTATACTTGTATAAGTACCTGACATCACGCCAATTGCCTTCGTTCGGCTTAGTCCATCCGTGAACATTACGACCATGGAAACGCACAAGTGTTTTCTGTTGATTTGTTGGGTGAAGGACCAGTGGAATCGAACCAGAGCCAGCCTGTGGTTCATCACATATACTATGGATCCACCCTTCTTGTTTCATAAACGATAAGGTTTGATCATGTAGCTGTGGTGAGAACCAAGATTGATGGCGAAATTCAAGAGCAACTGGGATATCTCCCATTTGTTGCTTACACCACCGCAGATAGTCCACATTTTCACGTTTACAATCATACCATGGTGGAAATTGAAATAAAACCATAGCGAGCTTGTCCGCTTGCTGATACGGTTCAAGTGACAAATGAAAGGCATCAAACATGTCATTTCTTGATTCAAATGGAATTTCGCCACGCTGATGGCCTGTCATCCCCTGATAGGCCTTTACAATAAATTGAAAGGAATCTGGTGTCTCTTTTACCCACCTTTCTACGTTCCGTTTAGGCTGTATCGCGTAGAAGGACGCATCCACCTCGACGATTGGAAAATGACCAGCATATTCCTTAAGTTTATCCCTTGGCGAGGTCCCTGCAGCATATAGGCTATCATGATCTCCCCATCCAGTTACACCAATGTAGATCATGGGTTCACCTCCATTATTCTTATATAATCAGCAACTATATCATATATTTTAACACTTAGAGGAAGTTTGTTAATACAACTCAGATCGCTTTTGGGCACCATGACCAAATCTACTAAAATATAAAATGCACCATACGGTTTCGTCCGCATGGTGCATTTCAAGCTAATACTTTCATTATATAAAAACCTTAGATTTCATGTAAGGAAAACTAGCGTTGTGTTAAATCAAATCAATAGCACTTCTGCTTACAATTAACAGCACAGGTCCTGCTAGTACATGATCTACCCTCGTTTTACAATCAATTTTTTACCAATTTGTTTAATCCAAGAAAATCCAATGCGTTTTGTCCAAGCATTAATTTTGCATCCTCTTCTGAAATATCCTCAAGGCTGTCAATAACCTTTCCAACCGGCTTTTCACGTAGTAGGAATGGATAATCAGATCCTGCAATAATTTGCTTTGTCCCAAATCGATCAATCATAAGTTTCAAATTATCCGAATCGTAAACGAGTGAATCATAATACAGTTTTTTGGCGTAAAAGCTCGGAGGTTTTTCTGTATTCCTGGTATTCGGCCAGACTTCCCAGCCTTTATCCATTCTTGGAAGGATATATGGAAGGGAGCCCCCACCATGTGCAAAGCAAATTTTAAGATTTGGAAGCTTATCTAGCATCCCGCTCATAATAATGCTTCCTGCCGCTAGAGCTGTCTCTGATGGCATTCCGACTGTATACATGGAATTGAAACGTTGCAGCCTTTCTTTCCCTAGTGTTGCCCATGGGTGGACAAAAAGTGGAACATTCAATTCTGCTGCCGCTTCAAAAAAAGGATACAGGGAATTGTCATCTAGATTCTGTCCGTTGACATTCGATCCTATCTGAATTCCTTTCAGTCCTAGTTCATTAATAGCCCTCTCCATCTCGGCTATCGCCTGTTGTACATCTTGTAGTGGGACTGTGCCCATTCCAATAAATCGATCCGGGTATTTCTTAACCACTGAAGCGATGAAATCATTTTGTGACTGGGCAAGCTCTAATCCGGCTTGTGAATCTGACCAGTAGGCGAAGGTAACAGGAATCGGTGACAGTACCTGAATATCCACACCTTCCTTATCCATGTCTTCAATCCGTTTTTCAGGATCCCATGTCTGGTCGGTTATCTTTCTAAACGTTTTACCCTGTATCTTAATTTCAGCACCACAGCTGCAGGTATTGTGTAAAACCGGAAACCGTTCATCTGCATATTTTGCTGCCAAGTCAGGGAAATCTTCCGAAATGATGTGGGTATGAAAATCAACTCGTAATTTTTTTGTCAAAGCTATAAAACCTCCTTTCTTAAAATTAAACAAACAATCATTCTATTTCTTAATTTCCGTACCATAAGTTAAATAGCTTTTCGGTGGTGTGCTTCCCCACATATCAAGTCCAAACTGCCCCGTTCCTGATTGCCATTCAATCGGCTCCCAGTCTGGTGCAAAAATAAGCATTCCACCTGTCCACAGTTCAACTCGATTTCCAGAAGGTTCAAAGGCATAAAGGAATTGTGCTCCACTTGTACCGTGCTTTCCAGGTCCCCACTCGATTTTGATGTCATTTTCAGCCATGATATTCAGTGCACGCAGCAATTCATCAGGGGAATCCAAGAAATAAGCTACGTGATGAAGAAGTGCACCTGTTTGATTACTGTTACGCATGAGTGCAATTTCATGTGCAATATTTGTTTTGCTTAACCATGAGCCTAGGCGAACATCTACTTCATTTTGGATATAGTAACGATGATGGATTCCTAGGAAATTTGTCCACCATTCCTGTTCATTTGCAACATCATTCACCATTACATTCACATGGTCAAAACGGCGAGGTGCTGCACCTTTTCCAGTGTATTTCATTGGGTGACTTGGCAATTTAGAGGCTGTTAGTGGGTTAGAGTACTTTTCCATTTCCCAATATAGCTCAACAGGAATACCAGCTGGGCTGTGGAATTTGATAGCATCCCCCTGTCCTAGTTCAGTACCACCTTCAATCCACTCATAGTCTGTTCCTGATTCTTTTAACGATTTTTCGAATGCATAAAGCGACTTTTCTGAGTTAACTCGCCAACCAAAATGGTCTAGACCGGATGTTTCGGACTTATTGAGAATTAATGTGTGATGGTCCCAATCCTGCCATGCTCGAAGATAAACCTTGTCTTTTTCTTCTGCGGATACATGCAGCCCGAGAACCTCAGTGAAAAACCATGTGGATCTTTCAAGGTTAGTCACATTGATTGATGCGTGACCAATGTGTGCAACATTCGATAATTTCAAATCGAGTTCAGTAAGTTCTACCTCTTTTTGTTTTGCATTTGATAAAGTCATAATTTTATACCTCCCATTTTTCTTTTTAGATTTTGGATAAATTATCAGAATGGAAATCGCTTACATTTTTCTGCCATAATTCAAATAATTTATCAGACAAAAATATAGATTTTTTGGCTTGCAGGATTTTGTTCCTGTTCTAGTTCCTATTATATGGCCGTGAAAATGCAAACAAAAGCGCTAGATTCCTCTATGTGGAACAATAGTTAAAAAATTAAAACAACTCGAAAAATTATTTCCTTGGTTTATTCATTTGTCTCTCTTACATGCAAAAAAGAACGAGTTTCGGTATAAAGCCACCACCAAACCCGATTCCCTATCACAATGTGCTAAATCCCTCTATGTGGGACAGATGAGATTGTTTTAAAAAAAGAAAGAAAATCCCTTTAAAAAATCTTAAATGTTACCGTTTTCATGTACACAACCAACTATAAATGATAGAATATTTAGAACATAAACAATTTTATCTCAGCATAATTACTCACATAAAACTTCCACTATATGGAACTGCTCACGAAAGGGGATTGGAAAATGTCTAAGGAAAGAAATAATCCACAAATTCTCTCATCCGTCAGTAATGCACTACGTATTCTCAAAAGCTTTTCTACTTTTGAACCAACACAAAAGGTAAGTGATCTTTCAGAATCTCTCGGTCTAGCGAAAAGCACAGTAAGTCGGTTGCTTACTACACTAGCCCATGAAGGTTTTGTAGTAAAAGAAAAAAGCACTGGAAAGTACAAACTTGGACTATCCGTATTAACATTAGGTGGGATTGTTACGAATCACTTGGAAATTCATAAAGAAGCAGCCCCCCTGCTACATAAATTAGTGAACGATACCGGGGAAACCGCACATTTATCCATTCTGGATGGTACGGATACAATCTATATTCATAAGGAGGAATGCAGTCATCCAGTTCGAATCCTTACCCATCTTGGAAGAAAAAACCCTGCTTACTGCACGAGCTCAGGGAAAGTCCTACTTGCTTATAATGAAAGTAATCTTGTCGAAAAGGTAATCGAACGTGGGCTGCATGCTTATACAAGCAAAAGTATTACAGATCCCGATGAGTTGCGGAAAGAAATGCAGGTAATCCGAGAAAGAGGATATGCAATCAGTACTGAGGAATTAACCGAAGGAACAAGATCCGTGTCAGCACCTATCCGTGATTATACAGGGAAAGTGGTCTCTGCTATAAATGTAGTTGGGCCTCTTCAACGTATGCCAGACTATAAGGTACCTGATATTGCAAAAAAAGTTGTGAATGCAAGCAATGAAGCATCTGAACGATTAGGATATGATAAGCGGTTTCTTGAGATCAGGTAGATTTATAGAACGTCTCTTATCTATAGGGGTGCTTTATGGATTTGCAGTTAGTTGGTAATAAAGCGTCTATTCCAGGAGGCAGTGGAGGAATTGGTAAAGCCAGTACTCGCCAATTTTCTATAGAAGATGTTGATTGTGGTATCTATTTAAGTTTTTAGTCGACATTCTGTCCAATATATAAGGATCTATGATTATTGTCTTCGAAGAAATAAGGAATACATTATTCAAAAGGTAGACTCAAGATTGAGTCTACCTTTTGTGGAAGCTACGAAACTCCCAAATATTTATGCTGAATGTCCTTATTTTCTAACAATTCATCTGGTGTACCATTCCAAACAATCGTACCCTTGTTCATGATTAAGATCTCATCCGCTACCTGGCAGGCAAGTGAAATATTTTGCTCAACCATTAATATCGAAAGTCCGGTCTCTTTTAGCCTACTCACAATCTCACCCACTTGATCAATAATAACCGGGGCGAGTCCTTCAGATGGCTCATCCATTAAAAGAAACTGCGGATTAGTCATCAATGCCCGTCCAATTGCCAGCATTTGTTGCTGTCCACCTGATAGCTGCGTACCCATATTATTTTCGCGTTCCTTAAGAATTGGGAATAGTTCATAAACCTTATCGATATCCCAGTTTACTGCTTTACTATTTCCTTTTCCTTTCCGAGCAGGCATCGTTAAATTTTCTTTAATGGTGAGGGAAGGAAATATTCTTCTTCCTTGTGGTACTAAGCCAATGCCATGACGAGTAATTTGGTGTGTTGGTAATGCTTGTACTTGTTTATCTTTAAAAGTGATGGTACCGCGTTTTGATTTGACGAGACCAGATATAGTATGAATCGTTGTTGTTTTTCCTGCTCCATTTCGCCCCAAAAGTGCGACACATTTTCCCTCTGGCACGTTAAATGTAACCCCTTGAAGGATATGACTTGTTCCATAATAGGAATGAACATCTTGTAACTCAAGCATGTTTTTTCGCCCCTCCACCGAAGTAAATTTCCTTTACCATTTCGCTATTTCTAACTTCTTCAGGAGCACCAGTTAAAATTGGCTCGCCATGATGAAGTACAGTAATTCGATCTGCAATCGCAAAGACTACGTCCATATCATGTTCAATTACTACTAACGCCATCGAGCGTGGCAGTCTTTGAATCATCTCAGAAGTTTGAGTTGTTTCTGCTGGAGACATTCCTGATGTTGGTTCATCTAATAAAAGAAGCTTTGGTTTACTAGCCATCGCCAATAGTACTTCTAGTAAACGTTGTTCCCCATAGGATAAATTGTTTATTTTTACATCACGGCGATGAGTTATCTTCCATTCTTCTAATATCTCATTTGTTTCTTTTTTTATATCAGAACGACTAGTTAGGGAAAACCATATATCATGACGATATTTTTTCCTGGCTGCCAAGGCAAGATGAATATTTTCTTCCACCGTTAAATCACCAAATAAATTATTCTTTTGAAATGTTCGTGACATCCCCAAATGAACTAATCTATGGGCAGGAAGATTTGTAATATCTTTCCCTTCAAAATGCACCGTTCCCGAAGTAATCGGAAGATGGTTTGTAATAGAATTAAAAAGAGTTGTTTTCCCAGCACCATTTGGACCAATGATAACATGGCGTTCGCCTGGCTCTACTTCCAATGATACATCATGTAGTACTTGTAGGGTTCCAAATGATTTATTGATTTTATCTACTTTTAGTAAGCTCAACTGATAACCTCCTCCTTTTCTGATTGATTAGTAGAGGAAACCTGATTATTTTTGGGTTTTCTTTTAAAAATCATATCGACACCTAATTTCAACCACTGGATGACTCCGCCTTTTCCAAGTAGGACAAGGAAGATGAGAATGGCACCCAAAATCAATGGCCATCTTTCCGTATAGGTACTGATAAAGTTTTGTAGAAAGATGAATACACCTGCTCCAATCGCAGGTCCAAGCAATGTTCCTACGCCCCCAATGATAACCATGATCATTACTTGACCAGAGAACAGCCAACCAGATAACTCTGGAGAGACGAAAACGTTATAGAAGGAATAAAGTGATCCAGCAAACCCTGCTAATGCTCCAGAAAGGGTATAGGCTAATAGTTTATAAACACGAACGTCATAGCCAAGTGCCCTCATACGTCCTTCATTTTCCATGACGCCTTTCGTGATTTTTCCTGCTGGAGATTCAACGAATAATCTTAGTAAAATAAAGACAGCGACAAAAATAATTCCCATCACATAATACATCGTTTGCGGATCAAATATGTCACCAAACCCCAGATTCATAATAGCGGAAACAGTCATCCCATCCGCTCCACCTGTTATATCCTTCATTTGCCAAAATAGAGTAAATATTAATTGGCTAAAGGCAAGCGTAATCATAAGAAAATAGAATTGAGAAGTACGAATAAATACTGCCCCAGTAATCAATGCAAGCAATCCAGCGATTAGAACCGCGATAATAATGATTAAATACGTATTAGTCACAAACTGCCCGATTAATGCAACAGAATAGGCACCAATTCCAAAAAAGGCAGCATGCCCTAACGAATCTAGACCAGCATAACCCATAATTAAGCCCAAACTCATGGCGAACATTGCCATAATAAAAATTTCAGTTGTTAAATTCGTTCCAAAATCAGAAAGTACTTGCGGCACTATGAAAACGACGAGGAGAAGTAATACAGCATAAAGAATATTTTTCTTCAATTATGCCACCTCTCTTCCAAATAGACCTTGAGGGCGAATGATTAATATAACCATCATGATTAAGAATACAATGAGCATGGATAGGGATGGGAACCAAACTTTTCCAAATATTTCTAATACCCCAATAATTAATGCACCAATAAACGATCCCTTCCATGAACCTAAACCACCTATAACAACAACTATTAAGGATGTGATAAGGATCTCAGCATCCATTCCTGTATACATACCTAAAAGTGGTCCACCTAATACACCACTAAATCCAGCTAAGGCTGCTCCAAAGATAAATACACCTGTAAATACAAATCCTACATTAATACCAAGAGCACTAACCATTGCGCGGTCATCTACCCCTGCACGAATGACTGCCCCTACACGTGTCTTTGCTTCTAAATACCATAGTAAAACGGCTAATAAAATACCAACAAATACAACAAATAAACGAAATACCGGGAATGCCATATCCCCAATTGGGATGGACATATTAAGAAATGCAGGTGCTGGAATTAATTGCATTTCTGTTCCCCAAATCCACTTAACTGAGTCTGCAATAACTAGCATTAAACCAAATGTCAGCAACACCTGCTGCAGCACTTTTCCATAAACACGTTTGATTAATACTTTTTCAAGGATAAAACCAAATATCCCTACTGAAATAGCGGATAATAGTAGTGCAAACCAAAAGTTAATCCCATTGCTGATAAAGGTAAAGGCCAAATAGGATCCTAGCATAAATAGTGCTCCATGAGATAGATTGACAACATTCATAACGCCTAGAATAATCGTTAGCCCTGCTGCAATCATAAAGTACAGCATTCCATATGCAATACCTGTTATAAGTTGAACTAGAATTATATCCAAGGACTCTCCCCTCTCTTCCTTTAAAAATGTAGTAGAATAATCAGTTTTTTAATGAAGGCTTATATCTAAAAGATTGTTGTTTTTAAAACATAGGGTGATTTCCGCTCCTGGTACTCGCTTTCCGCGGGCGATCCGCAAGCCTCCTTGCTCGTACCTCACTGCGGGGTCTTGCTTGGCTCGCTATTCCCGCAGGACGTTGAGTTTGCTTCCTTGAAACTTCACCGCACGAAGAAAATGCCTGCATTTTCGAGGATCTCGTACCATCCGCTGAAATCACTGGGAGGATAATAATTACTAATCCCTTCGTACATTGATATCAAAAAACAACAAAGTTTACGAAAACAGACTTAATGAATAAATGGGGTTGTCTTTTTGGACAGCCCCATTTATTTAGTTTATCGGAATTTTTTAGTAACCATTATTCAAATGGTGATGTTTCCGGCATTGTTACTTTTTCTTTTGTTTCAATTACCTCAGGAACAAGTTTTCCATCTTTCATCACATTTTTTGTAATATAGATATTCTGAATAATGTTATGCGTTTTTTCATCAATTGTACTTGGTCCGCGTGGACTATCATAAGAAATACCTGGTAATTCTTTGATTAACTTTTCTGCTTCTACGCTGCCTGCTGCAGTTAGAGCTTTGTCAATAACAGTTGCTGAGTCATATCCATTAACAGAGAACGTATTTGGAAGCTTTCCGTATTTCTTTTCATAAGCTTCAACAAATTTTTTGTTTAAATCATTCTCCAACCAAGGTGAGTATACTGTTCCAGCAAGATATCCTTCCGAACCATCTCCAGTAGGCTCTAACATTAGTAAATCACCAAACTCTAATGTTCCAGACATTGGTATTTTATCTTTTAAACCAAATTCCTTGTATTGTTGAATATAACGAATACCGTCACTACCAGCAAAGAAGGAATAGATTACATCTGGCTCCAGACTAGATGCTTCCTGTAAATAAGTAGAAAAGTCATTTGTCCCTAATTTCGGATAAAGTTCTTTTATTACTTCACCGCCCGCTTCTTCATAGGCAGCCTTAAAGGATCTTAACACTTCAATACCAGCAGGGAAATCTGAACCCATAATAACCGCTTTTTTACCAACATTTTCTGCTACATACTCTCCAAGAGCGTATCCATTTTGCCAGTTAGACCAAGATACACGGTATACATAATCACTCTTTTTACCCCAGTTAAGATCATCTGCTGCTGCGTTTGGTATAATCATTGGAATTTGGTCTTTATTTACTTCATCACGTAATGCAAGAGCGATAGATGAGTTAGTTGTTCCAACTAGAAGGTCTACTTTTTCACTATGAACTAATTGGCGATATTTTCTTAAACCAACTTGTGGATTTCCTTCGTCATCTTCAAATTTAAGCTCTACATTTTTACCGCCTAATTTTCCACCATGTTCCTCTAAATATAGTTCGAACCCTTCTTTAATACTGTCGGATAATGGTGCCAATGGACCTGTAAAGGAAAGGACAAAACCAATTTTAATTGTTTCTCCTTCCGTTGATTGAGGTTTCTCCCCAGTTGAGGTAGATTTTTGTTTTTCCCCTCCGCAGCCTGCAACAAAAAGCATCATTGTTACAAGGAGCAGGCAAATTAATTTCCATTTTGAGTTCGTTTTCTTTTTCTCCATTTTCAATTCCCCCTTATGTGATTTAAAATTGGTTACTATTTCAAAACTACCTTTTAAAACGCTTACATGTTTGTTTTATGAAATATGACAATACCTCCTTTTTGCTTTCAACACCTTTCTCGAAATGTTCTGATTTTTCTATCTAACTCGATGTTAATCTGACTTTGTTCCTACTGCAACACCCTTGTTCCGCTATACGCAACTTATTAATTTTTTTTTATAAAAAAAATTAAAAAACCACCTTGATATTAAAGGTGATTTTTCAAATTTCTATAGCAATTTCCTTGTTCTATCAGTCCGCAACTCTAGCAAAGGCTGGGTAAAATAAAAAACAGGTCAGGTTTACTTACTAGAATAAATGAAACGATAATCCGGCAAAAATCAAAAATACTATCAATGCGGTTCTTTAATAACTGGTACAAGATCAACCTGCAACACCGGTTAATAAATCCATGCAGCAAATAAATTTTCCATTCCATAAAAAAATCCACAGTCCAAATGACCGTGGTAGACCCAAAAATTTATACTATCTTACAAAAAAGCAAGGGTTTCCCCTTGCCTTGTGGAACGTGTTTGTTATCCGATAGAACCTTCCATTTCAAACTTGATAAGACGGTTCATTTCAACAGCGTATTCCATTGGAAGCTCTTTTGTAAATGGCTCGATGAAGCCCATTACAATCATTTCAGTCGCTTCTTGTTCTGAAATACCACGGCTCATTAGATAGAATAATTGTTCTTCAGATACTTTTGATACCTTTGCTTCGTGCTCTAATGAAATATTATCATTTAAAATTTCATTATATGGAATTGTATCAGAAGTAGATTGATTATCCATAATTAATGTATCACATTCGATGTTTGAACGCGCACCTTCTGCTCTTCGACCAAAGTGGACAACACCACGGTAAGTTACTTTACCGCCATGTTTTGCAATTGATTTCGAGACAATCGATGATGTCGTATTTGGCGCAAGATGCAGCATTTTTGCACCAGCATCCTGGTGTTGGCCTTTACCAGCGATCGCGATAGAAAGTGTCATACCACGAGCTCCTTCACCTTTAAGGATACATGCTGGGTATTTCATAGTTAACCTAGAACCGATATTACCATCAATCCATTCCATTGTTCCATTTTCTTCAACAACAGTACGTTTTGTAACTAAGTTGTAAACATTGTTTGCCCAGTTTTGAATGGTCGTATAACGGCAATACGCATCTTTTTTAACAATAATCTCAACTACCGCACTGTGAAGTGAGTTTGTTGTGTAAACAGGTGCTGTACAACCTTCAACATAGTGTACGCTTGCACCTTCATCAACGATGATCAATGTACGCTCAAATTGACCCATGTTTTCAGAGTTGATACGGAAGTAAGCTTGAAGTGGTGTATCAACTTTGACACCAGGTGGTACGTAGATGAATGAGCCACCAGACCAAACAGCTGAGTTCAATGCAGCGAACTTGTTATCAGTTGGAGGAATTACAGTTGCCCAATGCTCACGGAAAATATCTTCATTTTCTTTAAGAGCTGAATCTGTATCCTTAAATACGATTCCAAGAGCTTCAAGGTCTTCCTTCATGTTATGGTAAACAACCTCTGATTCGTACTGAGCAGAAACACCAGCAAGGTATTTTTGTTCAGCTTCAGGAATACCTAATTTATCAAAAGTAGCTTTGATTTCTTCTGGTACTTCATCCCAAGACTTTTCAGATTTCTCAGATGGTTTTACGTAATACGTAATCTCATCAAAGTTTAAGCTATTTAAGTCTCCACCCCATTGTGGCATTGGTTTGCTGTAGAAATGCTCTAAGGATTTAAGACGGAAGTCTAACATCCATTGTGGCTCTTCCTTCATGCGGGAAATTTCTTCAACAATTTCTTTTGTTAAACCACGTTTTGAACGGAAGATGGAAACGTCTTTATCTGCAAAGCCATATTTATAATCGCCAATTTCAGGCATTTTCTTTGCCATTCTACTTCACTCCATTCTCTGTAAGTGACTTTCGAAATAAATCTACGAGGGGTCACTTACGATTCATTTTGCTCGTTCTTAAATCCCTTTTCCATTGCTTTCCAAGCTAAGGTTGCACATTTTATACGTGCTGGGAATTTTGAAACGCCCTGAAGTGCTTCAATGTCTCCTAAATCAATGCTTTCATCATATTCATTTCCAAGCATCATTTCTGAGAAGATTTGTGACATCTTTAATGCATCTTCAATTTTTTTACCTTTAATCGCTTGAGTCATCATGGATGCGGATGACATAGAGATCGAACATCCCTCACCATCGTATTTTGCGTCTTGAACAATCCCATCATCCACTTTTAAAGTAAGATGAATACGGTCTCCACAGGTTGGGTTGTTCATGTCGATTGTTAATGCACCCTCTTGAATAACTCCACGATTTCTCGGCTTTTTATAATGATCCATTATCACCTGTCGGTACAAGGTATCAAGATTTATGTTATAATCCATTGCTGAAATACTCCTTTGTTTTTATGAGTCCTTCAACTAGTTTATCAATTTCTTGCTCTGTATTGTAGAGGTAAAAACTTGCACGAGCTGTAGCTGATACCTTCAACCATTTCATTAAAGGCTGCGCACAGTGATGCCCTGCTCTTACCGCGATACCATCTGCATCTAAGACTGTTGCAACATCATGTGGATGAACATCATCAATATTGAAGGTGACGAGTCCTGCACGATGTTTAGGTCCATAAATCGTTAGACCCTCAACTTGAGACAATCGTTCCATTGCATAATTTGCTAGATTATGCTCATGCTCTTGGATTTGATCAAGACCAATATCCTCTAAAAAGTCAATTGCAGCACCTAATCCAATTGCTCCAGCGATGATTGGTGTTCCAGCTTCAAATTTCCAAGGAAGCTCTTTCCATGTCGATTCGTAAAGGTCAACGAAATCGATCATTTCACCGCCAGTTTCAACTGGCTCCATTTTTTCGAGTAAAGCTTTCTTTCCGTATAAAACACCGATGCCAGTTGGTCCACACATTTTATGACCTGAAAAAGCAAGAAAGTCACAATCTAGATCTCTCACGTCAATTTTCATATGAGGAGCAGCTTGTGCACCATCAACAACCATGATTGCTCCGTTTCGATGTGCAATTTCGGTAATTTCTTTAATAGGATTGATTGCTCCTAAAACGTTCGAAACCATTGTGACTGATACAATCTTCGTTTGATTTGTAACAGTGGCTTCAACATCCTTCAAATCAATTGAGCCATCCTCTTGTAAAGGAATGTATTTCAATTTTGCACCAGTGCGTTTTGCAATTTGCTGCCAAGGAATAATATTGGCATGGTGTTCCATGTAGGTGATGACAATTTCATCACCCTCTTTTAGATTATCACGCCCATAGCTTTCTGCAATTGTATTCATTGCAGTTGTGGTTCCCCGGGTAAAAATAATTTCTTGAATAGAGGATGCATTGATGAATTTACGAACCTTTTCGCGCGCATTTTCATAAGCATCAGTTGCTTTTGTTCCAAGGGTATGAACCCCGCGGTGTACATTCGAATTATATTCTCGATAGTAGCGATCCATCGTTTCAATAACCTGAACTGGTTTTTGAGATGTAGCAGCACTGTCCAAATAGACAAGTGGCTTTCCATTTACTTCTTGATCTAAGATAGGGAACATGGAACGAATATCTTGGATATTCATTATCTTACTTTCCTTTCGATTACCTCAACTAGTTGCTTTTTAACACCTTCAATAGGAAGTTGATTTACAACTGGTGCAAGGAAACCATGGATAACTAAGCGCTCAGCTTCCTTCTGCGGAATACCACGGCTCATTAAATAATATAATTGTACTGGGTCAACCCTACCAACAGATGCAGCGTGACCTGCTGTTACATCATCTTCGTCAATAAGTAAAATTGGGTTTGCATCTCCACGAGCTTTTTCGCTAAGCATCAATACTCTTGATTCTTGTTCTGCATTTGATTTGGAAGCACCATGTTCAATATGCCCAATACCGTTAAAGATCGAGCTGGCGCTGTCTTTCATAACACCATGTTTTAAAATATATCCTTCTGAATTTTTACCATAGTGTGTAATTCTTGTAGTGAAGTTTTGTTTTTGTTCACCACGTCCAACAACTACTGTCTTCGTATCCGCTAACGAACCATCACCAACTAAATTCGTGATGTTTTCTGAGATCGTATCACCATCATTCATGAGCCCAAGAGCCCATTCAATTTTGCTATCACGACCGATTACTCCGCGACGAGTAACATAAGTTGTATTTCCAGTAGCTAAAGCATCAACAGCACCATAGGTTACTTTCGCATTTGCACCTGTAATTACCTCAGATACAATATTTACAACTGTATTAGCAGAGTCTGTTGTTGAAATATAGTTTTCGACATAAGTAACGGAACTATTATCTTCTGCCACAACAATTACATGGTTAAAAGTAGCCGCGTCACCATTTTCTTGAATAAATACAGCATGAATTGGAACGGATACTTCAACATTTTTAGGTACGTAAACGAATGCACCACCATTTACTAATGCAGCATGTAATGCAGTAAGGCGATGTTCGTCAACCTTAACAGCTTCTGTCATAAAGTATTTTTGAAGAAGTTCACCGTGTTCACGAGCAGCTGTATGAATATCTGTGAAAATAACGCCACTTGCTTTCACATCCTCAGTAAGAGATATAAACGCTGGTGTATTGTTACGTTGAATATATATATTCTTTTCTTCTTCAACATGAATTAAAGATTTAATTTCTTCAGGTAATTCGTCAATTGATTGATATGGAGTACTTTCTACAACATGATTTGCAAATTGTGTAAAGTTCCATTTATCAATTTTTGTTTTATCTGGTCTTGGCATTGGAAGGTCTTCTGCTTTTTCAAGAGCCTGTAAGCGAAGATCCTGTAGCCAACTTGGTTCACCAAGAGAAGACGAAAAACCTCTGACATAATCTTTATCAAATGGTAATTTCGTATCGATTGTCATAATAATCCTCCTAACGCTTACGCTTCTTGATCTACAGTTTCATCTTCAATTCCTAGTTCTTTCTTGATCCAATCATATCCTTCTGCTTCTAGACGTTGTGCAAGCTCTGGACCACCAGATTTTACAATACGTCCCTGCATCATAACATGTACTTTATCTGGTGTAATATAGTTAAGTAAGCGTTGGTAGTGAGTGATGATTAAGCAACCAAACTCTTCTCCGCGCATTTCATTGATTCCTTTAGAAACAACCTTCAATGCATCAATGTCAAGCCCTGAATCAATCTCATCAAGGATTGCAATTTTAGGCTGTATCATCATTAATTGTAGGATTTCATTACGTTTCTTCTCTCCACCTGAGAAGCCCTCGTTTAGATAACGTTGAGCCATATCAGGATCCATCTCTAAGAACTCCATGTTTTTATCCATCGTACGGATGAATTTCATTAGTGAGATTTCATCGCCTTCTTCGCGACGTGCATTAATAGCAGAACGAAGGAAGTCAGCATTTGTAACACCACTGATTTCACTTGGATATTGCATGGCTAAGAAAAGACCAGCACGTGCACGCTCATCAACTTCCATTTCTAATACATCTTCTCCATCTAAAGTAACGCTACCACTTGTAACCTCATATTTAGGATGACCCATGATTGCAGATGATAATGTTGATTTACCTGTACCATTCGGTCCCATGATTGCGTGAATTTCTCCGCCTTTTATTTCAAGGTTTACTCCCTTTAAAATCTCCTTGCCTTCGATTTCGACATGAAGATCTTTTATTACTAAAGTAGATCCTGCCATAACTACTACCTCCATTAGACAAAAAATATTTTGTATAGAATTGACAAATAACGTCAAAACTCTATTCTCATTTTATTCTCATTACAATCTTATAACAAATTCAAAGTGTTATCAACCTTTACACATTGGGAATAAGATTACATTTTTGATAATGAGATGATTGATTATTGATTATGAATTTCAATCATTTTTTGAGAATGATAATAAGTCCTTAAGTAAGATGTTTCTTCCTTAAAACTTGTCCATCATTAAGATAACATAAATTAATAAGATATGTAAGGAAGAAGGGGATTACCGCTTTCGCTTTTACCCCTTGGTTTATTTTTCACTCATTTAGTGAATTCATTCTATATGAAAACCCAGTGTTGGGCACTGGGTTCTTCGTCCGATTATCTATTTAAAAATGAACTTTTCGGTCAAGTTGAGCTACAATCATTCGACCTTGTTTATATTCTTGTTCACGGTTTTTCTCGACCCGTAAACGTTCCTTGAACTTTCGACAGTAGTCCTCATAACCAATTCCATGTGCCTGATGCATTGCCTTTTCCATTTCGCCCGTATAATTTAAACGGATTCGATTGATAATGAACCAATCCCTTCTTTTTTGTCGTGTTATGTTAACACAGTTACAATGGTAACACTACCAATTTTTTACCACAATGACGAGAAAACGCAGTATTTTAAGCTACCCATTCTTATTTAGCTGTTTGGGTTTATGATAAACACGAGATAAAGAATTAAGGCAGATTCCTTTGTATTCCTCCCGAATATTCAAGAATTGAAAAAAGCTTACCAATTGGCAAGCTTTTTTCAAAAATTATTTTACTGTAGTAACCGCACCAGCATATTTTTCTTCAATGAATTTCTGAATTTCTTCAGATTTCAATACTTCAACTAATGCCTTAATTTCATCGCGGTTTTCGTCACCTTTGTTAACAACGACTAAGTTTGCAGGGACCACATCATCTCCTTCAAAGGCAATGCCGTCCTCCGCGATATTTACGCCACCCTCAAGTGCATAGTTTGTGTTAATTACAACCGCGTCGCCTTCACCATTTTCAAATGAAGTTGCAAGAAGCTTTGCTTCAATCAATGTTGAGAAATCTAGATTTTTTGGATTTTCGACAATATCTTCAACCCTTGCTTGGTTACCAACACCCTCTTTAAGTTTGATGACACCTTCTCTTTCAAAAATCGGTAAAATACGACCATGGTCACTGAATGAGTTGCTCATGATAATTTTTGCTCCATCAGGAAGCTCTTTTAAACTTTTATATTCTTTAGAATAAACTCCAATTGGCTCTTTATGAATTTCTCCAACACTTACAAAATCAAAATCTGGATTTTCCTCTAATTGTAACTCTAAATAACCTGGTGTTTGAAAGTAGTTTGCATCAAGTTCTTTTTCATGAAGTGCTACGTTCGGCAAAATGTAATCTGTAAACACTTCAATTTTAAGGTCAATTCCCTTTTCCTTTAATAAAGGTTTTGCTTGTTCAAGTACTTCGGCATGTGGAACTGCTGATGCACCAACGACTAATTCTTTATTGCCTTCTGCATTTTTTGTGTCGCCACCTTCGTTTGACTCATCACTTGATCCACAAGCAGCTAATGTAAGGGTTAGTAGTCCAATTAATAATACAAACAATAATTTTTTCATTTGTGTTCCTCCTGTTATCTCTTGTCTGTTTGTTTTGTAAAGTAATCACCCACAAATTGAATGATAAATACCAAAATTAATATCGCAATAGTGGCAATAAATGTAATGACTGGTTTGTTACTTTGGAAACCATATAGATAAGCAAAATGACCTAATCCACCAGCACCAATAACACCGGCCATCGCAGTGAAGCCTACTAATGAAATCGCAGTAACTGTAATCCCTGATATTAAGGCTGGTAGGGATTCTGGAATTAATACTTTAAAAATAATAGTCGAGTTAGTTGCTCCCATAGAATGAGAAGCCTCAATTACACCTTTATCTATCTCACGCAAAGCAATTTCAACCATTCTTGCGTAAAACGGTGCGGAACCTATAATTAAAGATGGTAATGCGGCATTAGGTCCTAGCATTGACCCCATTACAATTTTCGTAAAAGGTATTAATAATACAATAAGAATTATAAATGGTATGGATCGAAAAATATTAACAAGTGCAGATACAATTCGATTTACCACAGAATTTTCCCACGCATTCCCTTTATCCGTTAAAAAGAGAACCAAGCCTAAAAATAGACCAATTATAAAGGTTGCAAGCACCGAAATCCCGGTCATATATAAGGTCTCTTGGGTTGCTTCCCAGAGATTTCCCCAATTCAATGCTTGATAATCTTTAACCTGTTTTTCCCACTTAAGAAGCTCTTGGAATTGTTCAAGCATTTTCAATCACCTCAGCTTCTACTCGTTGTTCCCGAATAAATTCAATGGCTGAAGTGACTTCATTCAGTTCACCAGCAAGATGAATAAATAATGTACCATAAGAGCCATTTTGGGTTTGTGAAATCTTTCCTTGTAAAATATTCACTTCTATTTTAAAGTCTCGGATTAAAGTAGTTATCAATGGTTTTTCAGCATCTTCCCCAACAAAAGTGAGTTGAACCACTCTTCCATTTGGATAACGTTCAAGCAAATGCTCAATCATTTCTTTTGTTTCTTCAGGCTCTGTCACTTGTTGCACGAAACGTTTTGTTATATGAGCTTGTGGCTTTTTAAATACATCCAGAACTCGGCCTTTCTCAACAATCCTTCCATTTTCCATCACGGCAACACGGTGACAGATTTTACGTATAACATGCATTTCATGTGTTATTAACACAATCGTTAACCCTAAACGTTCATTGATATCGACAAGCAAGTCCAATATCGAGTCAGTTGTTTGTGGGTCCAACGCAGATGTTGCTTCATCACAAAGCAAAACCTTTGGATTGTTAGCGAGTGCTCGTGCAATTCCTACCCTTTGCTTTTGACCACCACTAAGCTGTGAAGGATATGCAACTTCTCTTCCTTCTAAACCAACCAACTTAATAAGTTCTGTAACTCGTTCATCCCGTTTGGCTTTTGGGACTTTTGCAATTTCAAGGGGAAATGAAATATTTTCTCTCACGGTTCGCGACCATAAAAGGTTGAAATGTTGGAAAATCATGCTTATTTCTTTACGCGCATCACGCAACGATTTTCCTTTAATGGAAGTGATATCATGACCGGCAACTGAAACTGTTCCTTCAGTTGGCGTTTCAAGTCCGTTCAGCAAACGAATAAGTGAGCTTTTTCCTGCTCCACTATAGCCGATGATACCAAAAATTTCACCTTCATTGATCTCTAAATCAATATCATTAACAGCCGTAACAGAATTGGCTTTTGTTTTATATATCTTTGACACTTTTTTTAGTGTTATCACGTAGTCACACCTTCTATTCCAGAAAACTATGTTTAGTTTATGCGATATAGTAAATAATTAACGCAAATAATTGAAAAAGCCTTTCTGCACAAGCGAGCAGAAAGGCACAATTCAGTAATTCCTTCCTCTCATCTTCCAAAGCTTTAGCTTTGTGTGAATTGGCACCTTTTCAACAAATATGTTGACGGTTGCTGGGTTTCATCGGGCACATCCCTCCACCGCTCTAAATAAGAGTCATCATATATTTACATTTTATATCGTCCTAAATAACACGAGACTTATATTATCATCTGTCATTTAAGGTGTCAATGAAAAAGTTGTGACTAATGTACCAAAGTAAAGCTTAAGCTGTAGGCAATGGTGAAACTGAACTTGTTCCATTTGCTGCTTTAATGGCTTGCTCTAAATCTTCTAAAATATCTTCAATATTTTCGATTCCAACAGATAAGCGAACTAAGTCTTCTGACACGCCAGACAACTTTAAATCTTCCGGACTTAATTGCTGGTGTGTTGTGCTTGCTGGATGAATAATTAAACTCTTAGCGTCACCTACGTTTGCAACATGTGACCAAAGCTCAACATTATTAATTAGCTTCTCACCCGCTTCTCTTCCACCTTTGATACCAAATACTATGACTGAACCTGCACCTTTTGGTAAGTATTTATCAGCTAATTGTTTGTTCGGGTGATCGTCCTCACCAGGATACAGTACCCATTCAACCCCAGGATGGTTTTTAAGATATGAAACAACTTTTTTCGTATTTGCAATATGCTCTTTCATACGAACGTGTAATGTTTCAAGACCTAGGTTAAATTGGAATGAATTAAAAGGACTTAAAGCTGGACCTAAATCACGAAGAAGTTGGACTCTGGCTTTAATGATATAAGCTACGGGTCCTAAAGCATCAGCAAACACTAAATCATGATAGCTAGGATCTGGTGTTGTAAATCCAGGGAATTTTGGTGAATTCCAATCAAATTTACCACCGTCAACAATAATACCTCCCATTGTTGTTCCATTACCTAGTAACCACTTAGTAGCAGAATGAACAACAATATCAGCTCCATGCTCAATTGGACGACATAGATAAGGTGTGGCGAATGTATTGTCAATAATTAATGGAATTCCTGCTTCATGAGCAATATTTGCTACTGCTTCAATATCAAGAATATCCAAGCTTGGATTTCCAATTGTTTCAGCAAAAATCGCCTTTGTATTTGGCGTTATGGCTTGACGGAAGTTTTCCGGATTAGTAGGTTCTACTAAGTGCGTCTTAATTCCATATTTAGGTAGTGTGTTTGCGAATAAGTTATACGTTCCACCATAAAGTGTAGAAGCAGATACAATCTCATCTCCTGCACCAGCAATATTTAGAATAGCTGTTGTTATCGCGGCCATCCCACTAGAAACAGCTAATGCACCAACTCCACCCTCTAATTGTGCTACTCTTTCTTCAAAAACAGTTGTTGTTGGGTTATGAATTCGAGTATAAATATAACCATTTTCCTTTAGCCCAAATAGATTTGCTGCATGTTCAGTTGTATTAAATTTAAACGCATTAGATTGATAGATTGGTACCGCTCTAGCCCCTGTTACAGGATCTGCTTCAAGACCTCCATGGACTGCGATTGTCTCTGGTCTATAGTTTTTTTGTTTCTCACTCATTTGAATCTCTCCCTCTGTTTTGTTTATAAAAAATATAGGCTTATTTCTAAAAGATTGTTGTTTTTAAAACATAGGTTGATTTTTCGCTCCTGGTACTCGCTTTCCGCGGGCGATTCGCAAGCCTCCTCGCTTGGCTCGCTATTCCCGCCCGCTGGCATCTCGTACTATCCGCTGAAATCACATGAAGGCCAATAGGTACTATTTCCCTTCGCACAATCATATCCAAAAACAACTAAGTTACGAAAATAGCCAAAATAAAAACCTCTTCGATAAGAAGAGGTGTATGTACGATATCTCTTCTTATCTTTCAGACAAAAAATGCCTGTTGGAATTAGCACCGTGTAAATTACCGGTTGCCGGGCTTCATAGGGCCATTCCCTCCACCACTCTAGATAAGATTTTAAATATGAAATTTATTACTTTAACAAGTTAATATCATGCTAACTCTTATTCTAAAATATGTCAATAAGAATTTTTAGAAAAAATGAGCAATTTGAAATTTCGTGTTTTATTTCGACACATATATGGAACAAATTTAAACACATATCGTTTATTTACTTCTTTTTTCCCGGGAAATATGACATATTACGATATTTTTGCTACTTGTTTCTTCTCATTACGAAAGGACTTTCTACTGAATACAAGTAGGAAATATAGCGACCCGATTAAATACAAGACTGACGTAATTGTAAACACATAAGCATAGCCCCAATAAGCTCCATGCATCATTACAATCGACGTCGATACTGGCCCCATTAGTGCCCATCCTAATGAAAACACCATTTGGTTCACTGAATTAGCAAGACCCTTCATTGAATCGTTCACTCGTCCCATAACAAGAGATGCTTGTATCGGGTTACCCGCATTCATTAATGCTTGCCTAAATAAAAATGCAATGGCTGCTATGTAAAGATTTTCTGTATACCCGGTTAACAAAAGGAATGGAAGCGAGGATAACTGCAAATACACCACTGCACGAACCTCTCCAACCTTACTCACAATAATGGGACCAATAATCATTGCAATAGCAGTTGCCGCTTGTCCCAATGAGAGAATCAATCCGATTATTGTATTGCTTGCTAGAAAGCGATCCGCAAAATACAAATTCAGATAAGGAATGACTAATCCGGAACCGAACCCAATGATCATTTGTGCGAAGGCAAACATAGCAATTAATTTGATTTGCGATTTATTTGCTTTTAATTTTTGACCAATGGATTCTACTTTTTTCATTTCTGATTGTTGTCTACGTTGTTCATTCATTTTAATGATTGGTAAAATACCTGCAACATAGATGACCGTTGCAATTAAAAGCGTAATTCTTACACTCCAGAGTCCGCTCATATGAAAAACAAATTGGAAGGTGTCTGACAATGCCCCACCTGCAATGTTTCCAACAACCTGAGCAATCATCATGATTGCCGAATGAAAGCTAAAAAGATGTACTCTTTGTGAAGATGACGAGTTTTCGGCTAACCATGGGACACCGGAAACCTGGATAAAAGCCGTCGACAATCCCGTTAAAAATGCCGTCGCAATCAGTAGCTGTTCAGCATCTAATATACTTCTAGCAAAGAAGGCTATTGTTGAAACAGCAACACCCAGCACCATCACTTTTTTTCTGCCTAATTTATCACTCATTAGACCTGCGGGGACTAGAATAATTGCCGATGCCAAAGCTGTCATAGCGATAATAGTTCCATTTGTTTGTTCAGAATACCCCAGTTCACGCACATAAAAGTTATACATGATGGTGAACATACCCATGCCAAGCTGTGTAAAAATGGTCGCTAAAATAAATAGTTTAATATTTTGATTGTATGATTTGTATTGTGTTTTCCATTCTGTCACTATGTTGCTCATATGCACTCCCATGTTTGAATATTTCGATTCCCTAAATATCATACAACTTTTCTAAAAAATTGCAATAAAAAACAACGCGAAATATCACGCGTTGTTCAGTCTTTTGAAACTATTTCAAGCAAATAGGGAACCGAGTGGAATGCATAGTATTTTTCTATCACTTTCTCATCTTTCATATGCAGTAAACAAGGGACACTCTCGATTTGCCATTCCATTGCTTTTTGAGGTAAATAATTGAGGTCGCTTTTTCCAATGGTTACGTGTGGCAGTATTTCATCAACTACCTTTATCATTTTTGATGCCACTTGGCATGTTCCACACATCGGTGTATATAAATAAAGCCAAAACTCATGCTTATTGGTGAGTTTGAAGTCAATGTCTTGCTCTTGCCATTCTTTCATGTCTACTACAACCTTTATTTTCTTAATTATCTCTTATTGTAACATGATTTTTGAAAAGACATATGATGAAAAGCTTTAACTACTTACAATAAAAATTCTGCGTGAACATCAATATTTGCTGAAAGAAGTACGGTTGCAATATGATGTTCGGGTGCTGTCGCAACCTCTCGATACGTTTTATCGATAAACAAATGCCGTGCTTCAGGGAATTCCCGTTTAAACTGTTTCCTTAGTTTATCCCCAGCACTGTCGGCATCCACTAAAATATAAACATCTTTATTAAATAAATGTTCAATCAACTCATCAAGTTTCGAAATACTTATCGTTCCATTCGTACAAATGATTTCAACTGGTTCATTTACAACCGTTTCAATCTTCTTTTTGTCTGTTCTTCCCTCGACAATGATTACTTTTTCTAAATCGTCAAAAGCCACCATTTCATCACCTTATTTCAAGTGTACATTTTTCTGCCTATTCCTTCTATTCGATGTATATAACTGCTTTTCCTTCATTTTATCGTGAAGATTCATTTTGGTGATAAATACTGAAAAAGTTGTGGAAAAAAAGACAGTGGGTATCCACTGTCTTCAACACCATCCATTTTCATCGTCACAATCAACATATTTCATATCTGGGGAAGTAGGAACATCTGCATAAGTGAAAATTTTACTCTCTTCTTGCTCATATCCCTGGTTTAACTCAAATTGAGCTCCTTCGTTCGTAAAGCGAATTTTACCTATAGGTTCTTTTTCAACAAATAGATTCATTCCGTTATTTCCAAGCTTTCCAATTACTCGATCAGTCACATCAATTCGAGTATGTTTCAATACCATAATAAACACCCTTCCCTTGGTATTTAATTTTAGAATGTCCATTAAGAAGAACTTCATTCGGCTTGGTATTATTCTCAATAAGTTAGTTACAATTGAAAAAGAGCCAGGTTAGGAATGCTCCTTTACTGGCTCTCGCGTTTTGAATTAGTCTTCTTTTATCATTTCTTCGTACTGCTCGGCTGTCATTAGGTTCTCTACATCTCCAGCATTTGCAGGTTCAATAACAATCATCCATGCTTTCTCATATGGAGATTCGTTTACGAATTCTGGACTATCATCAAGGTCTTCGTTGATTTCAACAACTTTCCCACTAATTGGTGCATAAAGCTCAGATACCGTTTTAACTGACTCAACACTACCGAACGGCTCGTCTGCTTGGATTTCGTCGCCAACCTCTGGTAGTTCAACGAATACGATATCTCCTAATTCAGACTGTGCAAAATCTGTAATTCCGATACGTACTTTATCCCCTTCAACTTTCACCCATTCATGTTCTTCAGAATAACGTAAATCTTTAGGTGTGCTCATTTTGTACCCTCCATTTAATTCGATTTTATGAAATACATTTTTGTTGAAATTGCTCAACAAGTGTTTATGTAAAAGACCTTAAAAAGGCTTTCATCCGATTTAATTTGTCCAATTCGCTTCAAAATTCGCTTCATTAAATCCAACTGTTACCTTATTTCCATCCGTAGTAAGTGGGCGTTTTATAAGCATTCCATCTGATGCAAGCAGGTCTAGCAATTCATCCTCTGATGCAGAACTGATTTTATCCTTCAACCCAAGTTCGCGGTATTTTTGACCACTTGTATTAAAGAATTTCTTTAATTCTAATCCACTGTTTTGGTACATTTCTTTTAATTGCTCTTTTGAAGGTGGATTCTCTACAATATGTATTTCCTCAAAGGCAACCTGATGCTCCTCTAACCACTTTTTTGCTTTACGACAAGTTCCACATTTCGGATACCAATAAAATGTTAATGCCATATTCTCACCACCTTATCTATCAAGAATATTTTAACATATTAAATTTTGAATGAAAAACCTTTCAATGTTCCACTGATTAATTTCGACTTAATTCCAGTTTATCCTGCAAAAAAAAGAAGAAAAAAAGCTCCTTCTAAAAAGGAGCTTCTTGGTACTTGTAATTATACTGTGTATTTTTCAGCCTCGATTAGGGTTGCTGCAATTTCTCGTTTCTTCGCAATCACATTTACAGGAGTAAAGCGAGTTAATTTACGCAATGCCGATCTCATCATGCGTAATACATCACCTTCTTCTGTCGCAACAAGAGTTTCTTTTGCATGTGCCTCAATTTCATTAAATGCTTCTTGAACAAATACTTGTGTATAAAGGATCTTTTGCTGATTCTTATCCTCACCTGATTTTTTGATTGCTTTTTCCGTGCGAAGAACGACTGATTCCATCGCATAAACATTTGCTGCGATATCTGCAATATTCGCAAGAATTTCTTGCTCTTTTTCAAGCTTTGGAGCGAATTTTTGGGCAGCAAGTCCAGCAATCATTAATCCTACCTTCTTCGCATTACGAACAAGGTACTTCTCTTGTTCTAGAACGCCTTCGCCCACTTCTTCAGGCATTAGCATCATAAGTTCTTCTTGAAGCTGTGTTGCTTTTTCAAGTAATGGTAATTCTCCTTTTAATGCTTTACGAAGAAACGTTCCAGGAACAAGTAAACGGTTAATTTCATTTGTACCTTCGAAAATTCGGTTAATACGTGAATCACGGTATGCTCTTTCGATCTCATATTCCTGCATGAATCCATATCCACCGTGGATTTGAACACCTTCATCCACAACATAATCTAATACTTCTGTATTGAAAAATTTATTGATTGAACATTCAATTGCATATTCGGCAATTGACTTCGCTACTTCTTTACCATTCTTTACTTCTTCGTCTGATAATTGACCCATGCGATCTTCAAAGTACCCGACCGTACGATACACACTAGATTCAGCCGCATAAATTTTTGCTGCCATGTTCGCCAATTTTTCTTGAATTAATCCGAATTTTGAGATTGGCGTTTTGAATTGCTGACGTTGATTTGCATATTTAACTGCAAGCTCGAATGCACTCTTAGCGCCACCAACTGCACCTACACCTAGCTTATAACGTCCAATGTTTAGGATGTTAAATGCAATCACGTGTCCTCTGCCCACTTCACCTAAAAGATTTTCAACTGGGACCTGTGCATCCTCAAGAATCAATGTACGAGTGGATGAACTTTTGATTCCCATTTTCTTTTCTTCCGCACCAGTTGATACTCCAGGAAATTCGCGTTCTACAATAAATGCTGAGAATTTATCACCGTCAATTTTTGCATATACAACGAACACATCCGCAAAACCGGCGTTCGTAATCCATTGTTTTTCACCATTTAGTACATAATGAGTACCTTCTGCATTTAATTTAGCAGTTGTTTTTGCACCTAGCGCATCAGAACCTGATCCCGGCTCTGTTAACGCGTAAGCTGCAAGTAACTCACCACTTGCTAATTTAGGTAGGTACTTTTGCTTTTGCTCTTCATTTCCAAAAAGAACAATTGGTAGAGAGCCAATACCAACATGTGCTCCGTGAGAAATAGAGAATCCTCCAGCTCTTGCCATTTTTTCAGCAATTAATGCAGAGCTTACTTTGTCTAGTCCTAGCCCGCCATACTCTTCTGGTACGTCTACTCCTAAAAGACCAAGCTCGCCTGCGCTTTTTAATAATGTTACCGAACGATCAAACTCATGATTTTCAAGATGTTCAATCTGTGGAAGAACCTCGTTTGCTACATAGTCCTCTGTTGTTTTTGCAATCATTTTATGTTCATCTTTGAAATCTTCAGGTGTAAAGACACGGTCTGCTTCGAGTTCTTCGATTAAAAAGCCTCCACCTAAAACGACTTTATCAGTTGCATTTGACATATTGTTTCCCCCTAAAAAGTATTCATTGGAGGCTAACCATGATATGGTTAGCCACTATCCTTATGCTAATAATTCAAAGACTCCGGCTGCTCCCATTCCGCCACCGATACACATCGTGACCACACCAAATTGTACGTTGCGGCGTTTCATTTCATGCATTAATGTAAGTGTTAATTTTGCTCCTGTGCACCCAAGTGGATGCCCAAGTGCAATCGCACCTCCATTTACATTTACGATCTCTTCATTAAGGCCAAGTTCACGAATTACTTGAAGTGATTGTGATGCAAAGGCCTCGTTTAATTCAAATAAGCCAATATCAGAAAGCTCAAGACCTGCCATTTTAAGAGCTTTTGGAATAGCTGCTACTGGACCGATTCCCATTACTTCAGGTGGTACCCCTGCTACAGCAAACGATCTAAATTTCACGAATGGTGTTAATCCTAAGCTAGTCGCTTTTTCACGATCCATCACCATTACTGCTGCTGCACCATCACTCGTTTGTGATGCATTACCTGCAGTAACTGAACCAGTTACTGAAAATGCTGGTCTTAATTTTGCTAATACTTCAAGATTCGTATCTTCACGTACCCCTTCATCCTGTGAGAATTGAACATGCTTTTCTACCAATTTATGATTGGAACCAACTTGTCGAAGAGTAACGTCCACTGGAACAATCTCATCTACAAATTTACCTGCCTTAATAGCAGCTGCAGCTTTTTGGTGACTTCTTACTGCAAAAGCATCTTGGTCTTCACGGCTAACACCATACTTGACCGCAACTTGTTCAGCAGTGTGACCCATCCCCATATAGTATTCAGGTGCTGTTTCGGCAAGCTTTGCATTGGGGCGAACCACATGCCCCATCATTGGGACTAAACTCATCGACTCTGCTCCACCCGCAATGGCTGTATCGGAGTGACCGAGCATAATTTTTTCTGCAGCATAGGCAATTGATTGGAGTCCTGAAGAACAATAACGATTCACAGTGATTGCTGGAACTGTATGCGGTAGTCCTGCTAATGCTCCAATATTTCGTGCCATATTTAAGCCTTGTTCTGCCTCAGGCATGGCACATCCTATAATTAAATCATCAATATTTCCTTCATAATTCCCTGCACGCTTTAATGTTTCTTTAACAACCAATGCTCCTAAATCATCCGGTCTTACATTTGCAAGAGTTCCTTTTTTCGCTTTTCCAACCGGGGTTCTCGCTCCGGCAACGATGACTGCTTCTCTCAATATATTCCCTCCTAACTTTTTAACCGCAGCAGGAGATTGAAGATTTCAATCTCCTTCAAGCATGTGGGTTTAGTTACGTAACGGTTTTCCTTTTACTAGCATGTGTTGCATTCTTTGCTGTGTCTTTGGTTCACCAACAAGGCTTAGGAATGCTTCACGTTCTAAGTCAAGTAAGTATTGCTCATCAACCTCGGTACCATATGGAACATTTCCACCTGCTATAACCCATGCAAGCTTCTTCGCAATCTTAAGATCATGATCTGAAATATAGCCTGAATATTTCATTGCTTGTGCACCTAAAAGGAGGGTTGCATAGCCTGTTTCACCAACCACTGGTACCTTCTTACGCACTGGAGCCTTATAGCCTTGTGCGGATAATGCCAATACGGATTGTTTTGCATCATAGACAAGGTGATCGCTGTTAAAGGTGATACCATCTTCTTTTGTTAAGAAGTTATTTGTTCGAGCTTCTTCAGCTGAATTTGAAACCTTTGCCATTGCGATTGTTTCGAATACTTTATTTGCGACATTTTGAAGGTTAACTTCTACTCCTGTAGGCATTCCTTGAAGGTGGTTGATATAAAGCTCCTTGTTACCACCACCACCAGGAATCACACCAACACCTACTTCAACTAGCCCCATGTACGTTTCGCTTGAGGCTTGAATTTTCGCTGCCGGTAAACAGATTTCTGCTCCTCCACCAAGGGTCATACCAAATGGTGCTACCACAACCGGCTTTTCACTGTATTTGATATTCATCATCGCTTGTTGGAAATTACGTACAACAAGATCAATGTCATAGAAATTGTCATCTTGTGCTTCCATTAAGATCATCGCAAGGTTTGCACCAACACAGAAGTTTTTCGCCTGGTTTCCGATGACTAGGCCTTTATAGTTTTTCGCCACTTCTTCTATGGAGTAATTGATCATCTGAATAATATCGAAACCGATTGCATTATTTGGTGATGTGAATTCTAATAAGGCGACATCATCACCTAAATCTATTAAACTAGCACCACTGTTTTTCTTAATGACGCCATTCGTTTCTTTTAATGTTTTTATATGAATATTCTTCGGATTTTCCTTAATAGCTTTGTATTTTCCATCTTGAAAATAAGATACAGAGCCATTTTCTTTTTTATAGAAAGAGGTATTCCCGTTTGCTAACATCTCTTTTATCCAAGCCGGTACAACAGAGCCTTCTGCTTCCATCTTCTTCACAGAATTTTCAAGACCGATTGCATCCCACATTTCAAATGGCCCCAACTGCCAGCCAAAGCCCCACTTCATTGCTTCATCAATGGCGACAATATCGTCCGCAATTTCACCTAGAAGATTAGCAGAATAGATAAGTGCTGGGCTTGTAATATTCCATAAAAGCTTTCCAGCGCGATCTTCAGTGTATAAGAGCGTTTTCAGCTTATTCGCAGTCCCTTTTACTTGTTTAATCGACGCAGTAACTGGTGTTTGAAGCTTCTTGCGCTCTTGATATTCAAGTGTTTCAGGATTTAATTCAAGGATTTCCTTACCCTGTTTCAAGAAGAAACCTTGACCTGATTTACTTCCTAACCATCCTTTTTCCTGCATTTTCTTCATGAAGTCAGGAACATTGAAAACTTCTTTTTCTTCTCCTTTCACTTGCTCATAAACATTATTTGCAACATGAATAAATGTATCAAGACCAACAACATCAAGGGTACGGAAGGTTGCACTCTTCGGCCGACCAATCATTGGACCTGTAACGGAGTCTACTTCACCAATGCTGTATCCGCCCTTAAGCATTTCACGAACAGTTACAAGCAAACCATATGTTCCAATTCGATTTGCAATGAAATTAGGTGTATCCTTCGCTTCAACAACACCTTTACCAAGTACATCCTCACCAAATGTTTTCATAAAAGTAAGCACTTCTGGGCTTGTGTTTTTTGTCGGAATCACTTCAAGCAACTTCAAATAGCGTGGTGGGTTGAAGAAGTGTGTTCCTAAAAAGTGTTTTTGAAAATCCTCTGAACGTCCTTCAGCCATTGCTTCAACCGAAATACCAGATGTGTTAGAGCTTACGATACTGCCTGGTTTTCTAACCTCATCGATTTGGCTAAAAACCTTTTTCTTAACATCAAGGTTCTCAACAACCACTTCAATAATCCAATCCACTTCTGAAAGCTTTGCCAAATCGTCTTCAAAGTTTCCAGTTGTAATAAGACCGATGTTTTCCTTAGAAGTAAGCGGCGCCGGCTTTTGTTTTAACAGCTTTTGAACCGCTGTATGACTTAAACGGTTTCGAACTTCTTTATCCTCAAGTGTAAGCCCTTTCTTTTTTTCTACTTCTAAAAGTTCACGAGGAACAATATCTAATAGTAAGGTAGGTATTCCGATGTTTGCTAAGTGTGCAGCAATACCTGAGCCCATAACTCCTGAACCAAGAACTGCAGCTCTTTTAATGCTTTGGATCATTCACAGTTTCCCCCTTCGATTCATTTTGAATGAATACTCATTCATTTTTCCTTCAAAAAAAATATCCCTTATTCATTTCAAGCCCATTGAATATTAAACATCCAAAAGAATGAGTTCCTTTATATCTAAATATAAATCAATATTTAAATTTTCGCAATATATTCACGAAACAATTTTTCTTTTTTTTGTTTATTCGTTTTTAAATAGTGAAACAGGGAATTCTAAAAATGGAGGTGACAATCCAAATGGCGAAAGTTGATAAAAACCCATCTAAACGCGCTGTTAGTGCAGCAAGTGTTAAAGGTAATGCAGGCCCTGATTCTAGGAAAAAATTCGGGAAAACCCAATCCACCAACCAACAATATGGAGCCCATAATACGGGTAGCGAAGAATAAGTAGAATTTTTTCAAATGCACCTTGGAAGAGAGTTTGTTGAAGGACTATTCGGTGTGATTTTGTAGGCGAAGGGGTCTTCATCACCGGGATGATGACATATTCATACCGAATCCCACAGTGGTTTGGTCTTCATGGCGATGAAGACTTTTTTATTCCGAATACTTCGGTGTTTCGGTCTTCATGAACGCTATGATGACATATTCATGCCGAATCCTTCGGTGATTTGGTCTTCATGACCGCGATGATGACCTTTTTATGCTGAATCCTTCGGAGTTTCGGTCTTCATAACCGCGATGATGACATATTCATGCTGAATCCTACGGTGGTTTGGTCTTCATGACCGCTATGATGACATATTCATGCCGAATCCTTCGGTGATTTGGTCTTCATGAACGCTATGATGACCTTTTTATGCTGAATCCTTCGGTGTTTCGGTCTTCATAACCGCGATGATGACATATTCATGCTGAATCCTACGGTGGTTTGGTCTTCATGACTGCTATGATAGTCAAGTCCTTAATGTTGTGTAAAAGTGTCAACAACGATAATCGGCCAATTAAAAATTTGTATAGAGACACTACATTTATTTCGAATTTACTTTGAGGGGCGGGTATGATAGCCTGGAGGGCAAGCCAGGTGTTGTTAAACTCCTGGCTTCCTGGCTTTACATCATGCCCGCCGGAGGCTCAATGTCAATTCGAAATTAGGCGTTCCGACGTTATTTGGCAGGTGACTTTTTTCTAATCCCCTCATTACTTCTTGTGTTTTTTTTCATTTCAAGTTCTTCATTTACTTGCATAAGGATAGCTCCAATCATTCTAAATGCAGATTGAGTATTTGGAAATATTCGGATGACTTGTTCTCTTCTTCTAACCTCTTGATTTAGGCGTTCCAGTGAATTTGTACTACGAATATATTGTTGAAATCTTACCGGTTCATTTAGGTATTGGATTGCATCTTCGAAGCCATCTTCTAAAGTTTGAATTGCTTTCTCCAGTTTTGGATTTTCTCCAAAACGTTCAAGAAACTCATCTTTAAACTTTCGGGCATCCTCTACACTTACAGCTTCAAAAATTCTTTTTAAACCAAGTTTTTCTTCATCTATCCCTTTTTTGGGAAGTACATTAAAGATATTTCGCTTGAGATGTACTGTACAACGTTGCCAAACCGTTCCAACAAAGACCTCTTTTAGAGCCTTTTTTAAGCCAGGATGTGCATCTGTAATAAATAGTTTTGGCGATTGTACTCCCCTAGATTGTAAGTGGTGTAAAAAGGCTTTCCATGCATCATAGCTCTCTACGTGATCTACTCTTACTCCAAGGATTTCTCGGCGGTTTTCTTCCGTAATGGCAGTAGCAATATAAACAGCTTTTGATACAACACGATTATGTTCGCGCACTTTAATATACATAGCGTCAGCAAAAATATAAGGATAGTATGTCGTATTCAACGGTCGATTTGCCCATGCGTTGACAATTGGATCGAGTTTTTCAGTAAGGGAAGAAACAAAAGACTTTGAAACACTTTCACCACATAATTGTTGAACTATATTTTTGACTTTTCGAGTAGACACACCGTTTACAACCATTTCTAGCATTGAAAGTACAAATGCTTGATCACACCGTGCATATTTTTCAAACAAGGAAGGTGAAAATCCTCCGTTGCGAGTACGAGGAACCTTTAGATTCACCCTACCAATACTCATAATGAGCTCGCGCTCATAGTACCCATTACGAGAATCAAATCGGTCATTAGTACGTTCATAAGCTCCAACTTGTAGATATTCGTCACGTTCTTTCTCCATCACAGAATTTAATACAAGAACAATCGAAGCTTTAATTACAGAGTCAATATCAGAATTCATTACTGATTCTTTTAAAAGATCGAGATCTAGGTTAAACTGTATTTGAGTCATTATTATTCCTCTTTTCTATGTTTTTCTTGGTCGTTAAACATTGTTGACAAAAAGGAATAAAATGACTCATTTTCTTTTTACACAATTATACGGACTTAATCGCTATGATGACATATTCATGCCGAATCCTTCGGTGATTTGGTCTTCATGAACGCTATGATGACCTTTTTATGCTGAATCCTCCGGTGTTTCGGTCTTCATCACTGCGATGATGACCTTTTCGCACCGAATCCTTCGGTTTTTCGGTCTTCATGGTTTAGTCTCATTTCATCAAACAAAAAGCAGCGCGAGAAAAACATTACTTTCTCGCACTGCTTTACATTTTTACAAACACTCTATTTCCCAAAAACACCCTTCAAAACGAATGCTACGTTTGCAGGGCGTTCTGCAAGACGTCTCATGAAATATCCATACCAGTCCGTTCCATACGGTACATACACGCGCATCGTATAGCCTTCTTTTACAAGTTCCTCATGGCGTTCTGAACGAATCCCATATAGCATTTGGAACTCAAATTGGTCATGGCTGATATTATGTTCCTTAACTAATTCCTTCGTATATTGAATGATGGCCTCATCGTGAGAAGCAACTGCCGTGTAGTTGCCATTTAGGAGATGCATTTTTATGATTTTCTTAAAGTTCTCATCTACATCCTTCTTCTCAGGAAATGCTACTTCCGGAGATTCCTTATAGGCACCCTTAACAAGGCGAAGATTAGGATGGTACTCATTTAAGTCTTCAATATCTTTTACAGTCCGATACAGATATGCTTGAATAACCGTTCCTACATTGTCGTAATCTTTACGAAGCTTTTTAAAGGTTTCGATTGTCTTCTCACATCTGGAGTAATCCTCCATATCGATCGTCACGAAGACATCGTTTTCTTTTGCTGCATCAAGAATTCTTCGCATATTATTCATCACAACTTCATCTGAAATGTCCAATCCCATAGAGGTCATTTTTAAGGAAAGTTGTGCATTTAATTTTTCCCGGCCAATTGCTTTTATTGCCTCAATGGATCCGTCAGCCATCATATTTGCTTCTTCAATACTATCGACAAATTCACCAAGATAATCAATGGTGACCGCAAGGCCTTTTGCATTAAGCTCTTTAATTTTTTTTACAGCTAAATCAATTGTTTCCCCAGCAACAAATCGTGCAGCACCAAAGCGTAAGCCATATTTTCTAGCAAGTTTTGTAAACGCTTTATTTTTTGACAAAAATAAAAAGAAATTTCGTAAAACTTGTTCCATTCCAAGTTCCCCCTCGAAACGTACTCTAGTTGCAATTCTATAAATCTCTTAATTTCACATATAGTTTATCACGTTTATTTTAACTTGAATATACATCTAAAAAAAATATTAATCGCTTACAGTAGTATTGTATGCATTGCATACAAAAACGTTTTATTGGCATCCTAATAGCGAAAATAGGTTAAGGAGGGTTTTCTTATGCAACAACAGCAATCACAACAGCAGCAGCAACAGCAACCTTTTTATACACCAAAGGGACCACAAATGTCAGAGGCACCAGCGGTAATTACAACAAAGGATCTGTTGTATTTAACCGATATGATGTCATGGAACCTTTTAGCATTAAAAAAGGCACACTTTTATGCGGGTCAATGTCAGATGTCTGAAATCTCTCAAGCGCTAGAAAAGGCATGTCAAATGCACGAGCGCCACTATAACCAGATTTTAGATCATATGCAAAAGCATACAGGTCAACAGCCACAGCAACCAAATCAAGGCCAAATTCAAAGCCAGCAAATGCAATAAAGGGGGCTACATAAATGAATCAGCAAATGAATCAAAATCAAAACCAAGTAAAAAATCCTAAAACGAGTGTACCAAAAACACCACAAATGAATGATCGTGATTTTATTAACGACATGTTAGCAACTGAAAAGTATATGACAGCTGCTTATAGCACTGCGTTAAATGAAATGAGTCATGACGGTTTATATGAGGATATCCGTTCCATTTTTAATGAAACACAGGATTGTCAGAGAGAGCTATATAATCTCATGTTTAAAAATGGCTGGTATAAGCTTGAGGAAGCAGAAACACAAAAAGTTCAACAAAAGCTACAACAGTTTTATAACTATACAACGACACAATTTCCAGACCATAACACTGTCCAATAAAAAAAGAGATGGAGCCCACTAATTGGTGCTTCATCTCTTACTTGTGTTTGAACGATGTGCTTCATTTAATGTTTTAATTTCTGCAATGATTTCCTTAATGCCTTCTTTTGCATCTGGATACGTTTCGTTCCAGTGCTTAGCAAGTGGTGGCATTGATTTTGAAATATGCATATAAAGCGACCAAAGCTTTACTTTTTCTTTTAATTCAGGTGAACTTTCACCAAGTAAAAGCTCTGTGTATTTTTCTAGCAATCCATCAACTTGTTCTTCTATTTTTTGATTCATCTTATTTATCTCCTATTTTGCAATTTAACGGACATGTTTTACAGCGGTCTTCGGTAGTGGTTGTCTTATAATAAAGACAGCACGTTTTCCTAGTTCGGATGTTTTGGTCGTATTCTGCTCGATATGCCTTTACACCAAAATAACGTGATAACGGGTTGAAAGCAATCGGACCGAATAGTTCCCCTTCTGCCATCTTCACAAGATACTCAAAATCCTCTTCTATGATCTTTCGTTTATCATCAAACGCATGTGTTGCCAATACAGATTCATAGAGCCAATACACATAAATGGCGACATTTTCCCATAGAACCTTTTTCGATAATCCCGAATGTTTTGTAAGAATTATGATAACTTCATGGATGTGATCATGAAAAATAGCGCGAATTGTATCGTCTCGCCAACTTTCTCGAGAATCGGAAGGTGCTGACACGGTCTGAAGGTCTGTGAAATAGAATTTCGGATTCCAATACCACATTTTCTCTTCTTCACTTGTTTCCAACGAGATGTTGGACAATGACACATTTAATCGTTTGTTGAAAACCGTCATCGCAAACAAATTAAGGACCGCGAAAAATCCATAACGCTTCATGAACATGGAGGCTGCTACACGTTTATCGGGTGCTGAAATCTTTTGCCCGACATTGTCTAAATACTGTTGGATTATTTTTTCATCACAAAGCTCGATTACAGGCCTTGATAGGCTTGATTGAAATCGCCTGTCACTAAAACGGAACTCCTTTAATTGTTCGATTTCCGCTTCTAAAAGGAGATTTGACATTGTTATACTCCTACCTTATTTAATATACACCGCCCCTTGCCGTGTGGAATGCACAAAGGTGTACCGAACAAAGGATCAACGGCAATTTCACAATCCATTCCAAACACATCTTTTACAAGGCTGCTATTCACAACAAGCTCAGGTTTTCCCTGACCATAAATTTGTTTATCTTTTATCGCTACAATATGATGGGCATAGCGGCATGCTAAATTTAAATCATGTAAAACCATGATGATCGTTCGTTTTTCAGTTTCGTTCAGTTCAAATAAAAGGTCGAGAATCTCGATCTGATGCGTCATATCAAGATAGGTGGTTGGTTCATCTAGTAAAATAATATCGGTTTGCTGAGCAAGCGTCATCGCAATCCAAGCACGTTGGCGTTGACCACCCGAGAGAGAATCGACGGTTCGCTCGGCAAAAACTGTCATATTGGTCGCTTCTAAAGCATGATTAACTATTTTTTCATCTTCTTCCGTCCATTGCTTGAGCCAGTTTTGATAAGGGTAACGACCTTGTTTAACTAACTGGAGAACAGTCAAACCTTCAGGAGCAGTTGGTCCTTGCGGAAGAATAGCAAGCTTTCGTGCTACTTCTTTTGTCGGAAGCTTTGCAATCGCCTCTCCTTCTAAGAGAACAGCGCCTTGTTTTGGCTTTAGAAGTCTTGCTAAAGAACGCAGCAAGGTTGATTTGCCGCATCCATTTCCACCTATAAAAACAGTGATTTCACCTTTTGGTAACTCAAGATGTAAATCTTCAATGATAATGGAGTCGCCATACGACAGAGTCAAGTTTTCCGTTTTCAATGCATTCATCAAGTACGCCCCCTTCCAAATCTATGTTAAAAATCCGCAGCTGAAAGAACTGGATTTTTGCTAAGCTAATAACTCTCTACCTATTTCTACTCTTATAGAGTAAATAGATAAAATATGGTGCACCTATTGCAGCGGTAAATACGCCAGCAGGAACTTCCGTTGGTGAAAATACGGTTCTGCCAATTAAATCTGCCAACATCACAAGGATTCCCCCTAGAAGAGCTGCAGTTGGAATCAATGCGCCAAAGGCTGAACCTACCATTCTGCGCGCCATATGGGGTGCCATTAACCCAACAAAACCGATCCCCCCAGCAAACGCAACCGCACTGCCTGTTAATGCTGTACTTGCTAGTAATAATAGAAATCGTTGCTTCTGAACGTCACTTCCAACACCAGTTGCAAGCTCTTCTCCTAGCTCTTGAATGTTTAAGTTGCGTGCGAGCATCAAGCAGATGATTACTAAAATGATGACAACAGGACTTAGAATTTGTACATTTGCCCATGTTGACCCATTTACAGTTCCGGTAATCCAGATATTCGCTTGACTTGCTTGATAAATCGGTCCCATTACCATAAATGTAGTTGTCAGAGCTTGTGTGAGGGCTGAAAACCCAATTCCTATTAATACAAGTCGTATAGGTGATACACCATTTTTCCAAGCCAAAATATACACTAAAAAAGCAACAATAGTTGCACCAATAAATGCAGCAACTGGCATCCATTTAATACTTACAGTTAATGCATTACTTGAATTTGAGAAGAACGCTAAAAAAGCAACAACTGCAACAGACGCACCACCTGTAATTCCTAGAATATCTGGTGAAGCAAGTGGATTTCGAATAATTCCTTGTAAAATACTCCCGGCAACTGCAAGTGCCATTCCTACTAAAAAGGCAATGATAATTCGTGGTAAACGGAAGGATGTAACGACCAATTGCTCCATTCGGGTACCATATCCAAATAGTGTTTTCACAACCGTAATAGGGTCGATCTTCATTTCCCCAAGTCCGGTACTTACTAAAAACAGGATCGTTGCTACTGTTACTAAAATAAAAATCTTTATAAATGCTTTATTGTCAATTAAAAAAGAGATTTTTCCCTTTTTACCAATTCGAAAGGCTCTATATTTATTCATACTTTGCGAAACCCCTTTCTCGCTACATATATAAAGAAAGGTGTTCCAATTAGGGCCGTCATAACACCTACTGGCACTTCTTCTGGCATGACTATATACCGAGCCGAGATATCAGCTAAGAGTAGTAAAACGCCACCAAGAATCCCACTAAATGGAAGAATCCAACGATGGTCAATGCCGACCAAAGCCCGCGCAAGGTGTGGAATGACAATACCGATAAACCCAATTGGCCCTGCCACAGCCACTGCCCCACCAGCTAACAGAATGATGGTTATGGCTGTTAAAAGCTTAACTGTACCTGTTCGCTGTCCGAGTCCTTTTGCTACATCTTCACCCATTGATAGGATATTGATTTTATTCGCTAAGAGTAATGATGCAACCCAAGCAACTCCCAAATAGGGAAGAACACTTGTAAGCATTTCAAGCTTTCTTCCTTGAATAGAGCCTGCTAGCCAGAATAATACTTGGTCTAGCGCCATCTCATCGATGACGAGTAACCCTTGGGTAAAGGAAGAAAACATGGCAGCAATTGCCGCACCTGCTAATGTTAATTTCATGGGGGTGAGACCTTCCCGTCCAAGTGAACCGATGAAATAAACGATAAACGCTGCAACCGCAGCCCCTAAAAAGGCCACCCAGGTAAAGGCTTGTAAGGAATTAATTGAGAAAATAGAAACAGCAGCAACGATAAAAAAACCCGCTCCTGCATTGACCCCAAAAATTCCTGGTGATGCTAATGGATTCTTCGTTAGGGCTTGCATAAGAGCTCCTGCTATTCCCAAGCTTGCTCCAACAGCTGTAGCAATGAGAGCACGTGGAAGTCGAATTGTTTCAATGATAATATGTTCATTTGAGCCATTATAAGCTGTAAATGTTTCATAGGCTATTTTCCAAGATGTATCTGTGTATCCATATACAATGCTTGCACATATCGATACAAGCAATACTAAAATTCCGATCACAAGTCCTGCAAGTTTTGCTTGATTTGATTTTAAAACCATTTATTTAATACTCCTTGAGTAATTAGAAAGCGCAAGGCGCCCACATAGCGGCTTAGAACCGATGGCGCTAGCCATAGTTAGAAACACATGTATGACTTTGGTAAAACATGTTTATGTTAATATTAGATGTTTTTAGATAGGTTTAGCTTCTCTTATGCCTTCTTATACATAGCAAAGGTCAAGAAAAATTAGTAACTTATTTCTCTTTTAGTCTATTGGAAATGAGAATGATTGTCAACGTAATGAAAATCATTCTCAATTTTGTATTGACTAATATTTCAAATCACTTTATTATCATAAGTAAATGAAAATCATTATCAATTAACAGGAGGATACATAATGAACTTTAGAAAGAAAACTTATCTTGGATTTCTTACGTTGGCTGTATTTTCACTATTATTGACTGCTTGTGGCGCTGCAGACAATACCGACAAGAATGGAGAAGTTGAAAGTCCTAATACATACACAGTTGAACATGCGATGGGTTCTACACCGATTAACAAAGATCCAAAACGAATTGTTGTTTTAACAAATGAAGGCACAGAGGCTATACTGGCAATGGGAGTTAAGCCTGTTGGCGCTGTTCGTTCTTGGATTGGGGATCCTTGGTATGCTCATATTGAGGATCAAATGGAAGGTGTAGAAGTTGTTGGTGAAGAAAGCAATGTAAATATTGAAGCAATTGCTGCACTTGAGCCTGATTTAATCATTGGTAATAAGATGCGTCAGGAAAAAATTTATGAACAATTAAAAGCGATAGCGCCAACTGTTTTTGCTGAAGACTTGCGT
Organism: Ferdinandcohnia sp. QZ13; assembly: GCF_031324165.1. Classification (NCBI taxonomy): domain Bacteria; kingdom Bacillati; phylum Bacillota; class Bacilli; order Caryophanales; family Bacillaceae; genus Ferdinandcohnia; species Ferdinandcohnia sp. QZ13. Next base: position 941,738 of record NZ_JAVIVW010000015.1, read on the forward strand.
GGAGATTGGCAAAAAAACTTTACCCTCTATTCAAAAGCAATCAATAAAGAGGAAGAAGGAAAGAAAGTTCTGGCTGATTTTGATGACCATTTAAATAAAGTAAAAGAAAACATTAATACGGATACTGAAGTTTCTGTTGTCCGTTTTATGGAAGGTCGAACTCGAATTTATTATACAAATTCTTTCTCAGGGGTTATTTTTGAACAATTAGGCTTGAAGCGTCCACAGCAACAGGTTGATTTGTTTGCTCAAGACCAAAATGATCAATTCGCTCGAGAAGTTGACCAAGAAAAGATTCCACTTATGGATGGAGATGTCATTTTTTATTTTACCTATGAAACAGGTAATGGCGAAGCAACAAAGGTCGAAGAAGAATGGATTAATAATCCGTTATGGAAAGGATTAAATGCGGTGAAGGAAGGCAATGTTCACAAAGTAAGTGATCCTATTTGGAACACTGCAGGTGGTGTCCTAGCAGCTAATCTTATGCTTGATGATATTGAAAAATACATGGCAAAGTAAAAATGGGCTCCCGCCGTCGGATCGGTGGGAGCTTTTCGTTTGTTTATTTATCTCTAAGCTTTTCTAAAATAGTCTGCGCCTCATATCCATCCTTAAATGTATATAGGTGACTTTCTCTTCCAGCAATTGCAGCAACGACATGGTCAATAAGTGTTGAGGTTTCTTCCTTTTCATTTTCAATCGAATGAATCTCCTCACCTAGCTTACCACCTTCAAGTTTACCCCAATCTATTAGTGAAAGAGTCCCCTCAGTACCATAAGCCGTGTAGGCAATTCGCTCAGTTCCGGCAATCTGACTCATACCATTGATTAAAATTGGTGCTCCATTTGCTAATGCTAATGAGGCAATAACGCCGGTTTCACATCTGGTCGTATCCTTAGGAAGTTCCAAGCGACTATTTAAATGCGTAATGGAACCAAAAATACGTTGGGTTAATTGAATAAAATGAACCCCTACCTCCAAGACAAAACCACCTTGTTCACGACCCGCCACCCAATCATTCTGCTGCCAAAGACGCGGCCAATTAGGGAAATTCATTGAAAGTTCAAGTTTTCGTAATTGACCTATGTATCCTTCTTTAATCAACTGGTCAAAGGTATTTGCTGGACTACTATAGTTAAGCGGGAAATTCATAGCATGAATAATTCCTGCTTGCTCAGCTTTTTCGAACATTTCCTTAGCCTCTTCGACCGAATTCGCGAGAGGTTTTTCACATAACACATGTATCCCTTTTTCAATGACATCCATGGTAACGGCATGATGATATTTTGGTGGAACAGCTACATACACTAGATCCAAATCCTCTTCCGCTAGCATTTTATTGTGACTATCATACCAGTTAATTCCACCAAGTTTATCTGCCATCTTTGCGGCACGCTCTTTATCGGTATCAACGACTGCTTGAACGGTTGTATGTTTATTGGCGTTAAAGCCATGGATGAGTCTTTCTCCAATAGCTCCAAGACCGATTACTCCTACTCGTATTTGTTCCATTTTACCTCTCCCCCTCTTTCTCCATTATAATTCCGACCCTTTGAATCGTCTACGAAACATACTCATAAAAATAACCCCTTTTAAAGGGGTTTTCGAATTATACAAATGATTTTATATCATAGACATGACCATTGATTAATTCCTGATTTAGGATTAGGTCTAGGATTACTCCAGCAACAAAATCAGGCGACCTTAGCATGCCTTTCTCATTAAATTCAATAAATTGCTCGACCTCTGTGAAATCCTCTTTTTTTGTTTTTCGGATTACTTCTTGCATTTCTGTATCCATGACACCCGGTGAAAAGGAAATCATGGTTACTGGATGCTCAGCTATTTCCTGCTCAAAACCAACTGATTTTGTGAACATATCAATACCTGCTTTGGTCGAAGAATATGCAGTCCATCCATGTCTTGCACGCTTAGCAGCACCTGATGAAATATTCACAATCACCTTTTTGGTCGCAAATGATGCTGTATGCTTAATAAAATAGGAACTTACGATCATTGGAGCCAACAGATTGACATGAATACTTTCCGTTAGTTCTCTTGGACTTGCCTTTCCAATCGGCTTAATTGGATCAATCGTTCCAGCATTGTTTACTAAGTAGATTCCTTCTGCATTTGAGAAATCAATAGATGAAAAAATTCGTTCCATTACTTTTTCAATCTCTTCTGTTTTATGGAGATCACAAGAAAAGTAATATAGATTGATTCCTTTTTCAGACGCCATTTCTTTTAATTCATTGTTTTGTTTCCTTGAGATACAAAATAAGGTATGATTCTTGTCCATAATTTGTTTTACAATGGATTCTCCCAATCCCCTAGATGTACCAGTAATAATAAAATATTTCAAATAAGACACTCCCAATAGACTTTTATCTTTTCCACCATTTACAAAAGTATATCATACCCTATTGAACACTTGTTGAGAGGAAAAAAGTAAGCAAATTGTACTTTACCATTTTATTCAGTAATTCCCGTCTCAATTAGTTTTACCTTTGCATGCACTGCTATTTCTATATTCGGATATTCAAGTTGCCATTTTTTAAAATCTAAACTGCGAACTGAATGTCTAGCTATATACCCAATCCCTACCGGGTCAATATTTTTTTCCTGAAAATGTTTTAGCATTTCTTCAGATTTTTCCTTAATGATACTTTCGAGTTGAGTAATAATCTGTTTGGTGATTTCTGGAGTTGCCTTTTGCCCGGAAAACTCACTTAATATCCCCTCAAACTTAATTGTAATGTTTACCTTTGGCTTCCCATGCACATCCTCTACCTTAATTTCCCTTTTTGTTTTAATCCGTTTGACGGACGCATACTCATCCGTATCCTTTAATCGTAATGTATAAGACCCCTCACCATAATTTTCGACCAAGGCTTTAAAAAAGAACAAATTTTCTTCTTTAATTTTTGATACCATTGTTCCATTTTGAAACAAAGCTAAGCCCGTGATTTCCATCTTATCTCCGATTAATTTTAATGTGGGAAGATAAGGGTCCATCCCTTCCATATAATTCAAATATAAAAAGGTATGAAGATCAGACTTTGGTACATCTTGTTTTTGGATATTATGTTCTAATATCGTGGAAAGATATTCCCCTGTTCCCCTGTTTCCTAAGTTTTTTTCTAAAACATCCCTTGTCTTCCCCTCAACAATACCTAAATAAACTTGTGCTCCAACACTTGCATCCCGTTGAAGCGCATCAATATACCGTAAAACCCCGTTTTTCGCTAACTCATCTTCATATAAAGCAACTCGTAGACCACCTGTGACGAGTGGGTCCGCCGATTGTTTTTGTAATACATTTATAATTTCTTTTGCCAAGACTGACTCGTCAGAAAAACTGGCATTGTCGATACTTTTATCCGCATTAAAAACAGGGATAGCAGCTGTACCTCTAATTTTTTGTCCTTCAGCACGGTCAAACCCAATAGCTGAAACGACATTAACCTCATCAATGATTTCTTCGGATACTCTACCATATACAATCGTTAGGACTAAAACGGCAGTTAACACAATTCCTGTTAGGATCTTTTTCATTTATTCTTCCTCACTTTACGAATGACTAGTGTGAGTACAAAAAGGATAGGAATATAAACAAAAACAGTATAGAAACCAAAATTTGACATGTATTCGTTAAGCTTATCTATCCCTTGGCGTGTTTTTAAGAAACTGCTTGCCACCCAAACAACTGGTAAAATGAAAAGCAGCACTTTTCGTTGTTGAACGGAAAATACCTTTTTAATGCCTCTGCTTGCACCCCAGATCGAAATACAGATATTAGGAAGGATGATAAAAAACCAAGATGCTACTCCGACATATTCAAACCTCTCCACAAAAGGCATAACAATTGTTTTAAACATGGATAAAGTTGCCCAAATATGTTTATCTAACTGACCAGAACTGTAGAACATAATGGTTGTAATTATCGTAATTAAGTATAGACCTGTCGTAGCTAAGACGCCAAGGTGGGCCCATTTCTGAGAACTTTTAGGATTTTTAATAAATGGATAAAAGATTAACAGCGTTTCAAAGCCGAGAATACTCAAGGTCATATCCCTTGTTGCTTGTGCAATTTCTGTAAAAGAATGATTCAAGATAGGTACTAAGTTTCGTACATGTGCAAATTCTAAAGGAAAAAAAACTAATAGAAGAATGTAGACCGGCAGAACAATGCTAAAAAAGCTAATCCCGGTTACTGTTCTAAAACCACCTAAAATAATATAGTACGTGAGTGCCAATGCAAAAAAACCAAAAACCCAGGCATTTAATTCTGGAAACATCCAAACTTGAACAACCTCAATATAGGTGCGTAAAACAGTGATTGATAAAGCCATAAGATACACGACAAATAAAAGGCTAAAAACCCCCCCAATCCATTTCCCGAAAACCTCTTTATGAACTTCAATTATGTCCCCTTTTGAATCATTTAATATTTTATACATCATCCACACAATAACGTGTACTGCAGCTCCGGCTAGAATAACGGCAATCCAACTGTCATACCCTGCTGATTTTGCAATGATTCGTTGGAAACCAAGTATCCCTACCCCTATCTGCATGGAATGAATTAAGAAAAATACAAAAAAAGGAGATACTAAAAATGATTCTTTGATCCTTTCCATAGTTGCAACTCCTTGGACTTTCGGCTACTCATCAATGTCTTTTTTCTTCTGTGCATTCTTTGAATTAAAACGGTTTGTGTCTCCTGGACGAACATACATTGGGCGTTTCGAAAGCTGCGAAAATGGCAACCGAACAAATGCATCCTTTAAATCCCGAATCCGCAATGGGTAAAGTGGTTCTAAAAATGGTCGCCCTAAGGAAGTTAATCGAATTAAATGTGTTAATAAAAAACAGAAACAAATCACAATTCCTAATAATCCCCAAAGCTGTGCTAAAAGGAGAAATGGAAATCGTATTAACCTAATTGTGTTACCCATTGTATAAACAGGTGTTGTAAAAGAAGCTAATGCAGCTAGGGCAATCATAATCAACAACACATTACTCGTAAGTCCAGCTTCAACAGATGCCGTTCCAATCACGATACCACCCACGATACCGATTGTTTGACCAACCTTGGCTGGTAGCCTTGCACCAGCCTCACGTAGCAACTCAATGGTTATTTCTAAAAACAAAGCCTCTAAAATAGGAGGCAATGGAACCTCACGTCTTGAGATAACCAAAGTTGCCAGCAAATCTCGTGGAATTAATTCATGATGATAGGTAAGAACGGCCACATAAATTGGTGTGATTAATATGGAAAAGACGACTGAAAAAAGACGAAGCATCCGAACAAATGACCCAATGTACCAATTCATGAAATAGTCTTCAAACGATGAAAAAAACTCAACAAGGGTAGTCGGGGCTATAATGGCTTGAGGAGATCCCTCGGATAGCACCACAACTTTTCCCTCCACTAATACGGAAGCAGTGCGGTCAGGACGCTCTGTTTCAAGAACTTGTGGAAATGGAGAATTCGTATTATCAGCAATGATTTCCGAAATAAAAGAAGTATCATTAATCGAATCATACTCGAAATCATGGAGTCGCTGTAAAAGGGTTTGAACATTCTCTTTTTCCACAATGTCTTCTATATAAAGTACGGCTACCTTCGTCCTTGATAACTTCCCAACCGTTAGTTCCTTCACACGCAATTCAGGTACCGGCAATCGTTTTCGTATTAAATTCAAATTGGTATCCAGTGATTCGACAAATGCCTCTTTCGGACCATTTACACTGAATTCAACTTCAGGTGTACTAACCGATCTTTTTTCAAATTTCACTGCGTCTATAAGGGCACAATAGCCGTCATGCTTGTGAAATTGAACCATGATACTGCCTTGCAAAATTTTATTTTCTATTTCTTTGACCTTATTTGTAATCACAATCTCCTTATTCGGAAGAACTCCTTTAAGGTTTTGGATTGAATGGATTTTTGTATACAGCAAGTATGGTAGAATCTGTTCATTGAGGGTTTGTGTATCAATAATATTGCGCTGATAACAAACCCAAAAAGGGCGAATGGCTTGGTTATTAAAGTGACAAATAAAGTCCGATGATTTTCGGAAGGTCTGATAGATATCCTCAGTTAATCGAGGTTTTTTATGTTCTTTTTTAAACCAATTTGCCATAGCTATCCTCCCCTTTTTTTACATGGTTCACTTTTTGCCACATCTCCCCTCCTGTTAATTATTCCTTGAAATGCATGGAATTTATGCATAGAACTTCTATTTACTTTGAAATTATTGGAATGAAATTGAGGCATGAAACTGGGTGTCCAGCAGGATAATAAGAAAAAGTGTGTTTGAGGTGATCCTAATGTGGAATAAAAAAAGAATTGCTATTGTGGCATTAGCCATTACAATTGGACTAACGCTATTTGTTTCTTTTTCATACTTTAATGATGAGGATAAGACACGCACAAGATCGTATTCATCTCCTAACAGTTCTGTAAGATTAAAGAATGAAGCGATTGATACGACTCCTCAAATTATGAATGTTGATTCGATTCAACTGTATAATAAAGTTCAAAAACAATTAGATAACCATAAAGAAATTGATGTGATTGATCATAATGGCAAAGACAAAAGCCATTACCATCACCATCAAGTCATTGTTGATTTTAAAAACCACCTAACACAAGCCGAAATTAAACAAATCGAAAAAGATATCGAAGGAAAGCTTTTACGCAAACTCGATTCCTCTTATATTTTTGAATCAACTAACTTGAAAACAGGTGAAATGATTTCGTATTTCGAAAAAAACAAAAACGTTGAGTTTGCCGAGCCAAATTATATTATGATGCAAAACCAGGAGCATCCAAATGACCTTTTATACAATGATTTCCAATGGAATTTACGGATGATTGATTCGGAAAACGGCTGGGGCATTACGCAAGGATCGGATAAGGTGAAAATTGCAATTGTTGATACAGGGGTAGACCTCGATCATCCTGATCTCGTTAATCGAATTACAGAGGGTTATAACATTCTAAAGGATAATAATGTTCCAGATGATGATAATGGTCATGGTACACATGTTGCCGGTATTATTGCATCCCAAACAAACAATCATGAAGGAACAGCAGGGATCACATGGTTTAACCCCATCATGCCTGTTAAAGTAATGGGGTCTGATGGATATGGTTCCACTTTTGATATTGCCCGAGGTATCATTTGGGCAACTGACCATGGGGCGGATGTTATCAACCTTAGCCTTGGCAACTATCAGGGCTCAAAGCTATTAAAACAAGCGGTTGAATATGCATACAAACACGATGTTGTAATGGTCGCGGCATCAGGGAATGACAATTCAAGCCAACCGAGCTATCCATCCGCATACCCACAAGTATTAAGTGTAGCAGCCGTTGACCTAAACGGGGATAAAGCGGATTTTTCTAATTATGGCGATTATATCGATGTAGCAGCACCAGGTGTAACGATACCAAGTACCTACATTGATGAGCAATATGCTGCATTATCAGGTACTTCAATGGCTGCCCCGCATGTTGCTGCTCTTGCAGCTTTAATGCGCTCAATCAACCCAAACCTTTCAAATAAAGAAATTATGGATATGATCAAAGGCACCAGCTTGGATCTCGGAAAAGCTGGGAAGGATATTTATTTTGGCGAAGGGCTGATTGACATTGTCCAAGCTCTCCAACAAGCAAAACAAGGAGCGAAAGCTAAAAGTGGGTAACCCCCACTTTTTCTTTTTACATTCATATTCCAAACGATTTAGGAAAGGATAAAAAAAGAAATAGGCATAGTATTGGAGGAAGGAAGTTGTCTAATACTGGAACTCAACAACGAAGTGAGTATCGTCTCATCATCGCTGCACTTTTACTCATCGTCATTTTTGTATCTCCGTATTTTATTCTTGGAGAGAATGCTCATTTACGAGTCCATGACAATTTAGACTCAAATCTTGCCTGGTATCGGGTTTTAGCCCAGAGCAATCAAATTCTTGGACCAGTTGATGCGAACATCCCACAAATCATCAATGGGGAACTCCAAAGAGGTGCATTTGGAACAGAATTTAGCGGGATTGTTTGGTTACATGTTCTATTTCCACCAATGGTTGCCTATGGGCTAAGCCAATTTATCACCAGATTATTTGCATTCATCGGGATGTACTTGTTATTAAAAAAACATTTTTTATCAAAAAAGGAATGGTCATGGATTCGTGTAGGGGTTTCATTAGCTTTTGCACTAACTCCTTTTTGGCCATCTGGAATGCTAAGTACCCTAGGGATGCCTTTAGCCCTTTGGGCACTCCTTAATATTCGTTCAGGTGAGAAATCATGGGTCAATTGGTTGACATTGACCTTACTCCCGTTCTACGCAAGCATCGTCCTTGGTTTTTTCTTTTTTATAAGCGCGATGGGGCTCCTTTGGATTGTAGATTGTGTACGTGGAAAGGGATGGAATCTTCGTTTTTTATGGGCACTCATCTATTTCACCCTCATATTTATGGTGGTTGAATACCGATTAGTGTACTCCTTTCTTTTTATGGACGAACCAAACAGTCGTGATGAATATTTTCATGCGCGCTTATCATTCTTTAGTGCGTTACGACTTTCCTTAAAAAATTACGTCCTAGGTCATACCCATGTAATGAGTGTTCATGGCTTAATCATTTTGCCAGTAACTCTATTAGCTTTAAATATTGTGTTTTTAAAGAAGAAATGGAAGCAGGAAAAGGTATTTCTTTTCTTACATATCTTAAATGCTTTTTTATCTATTTGGTACGCATTTTGGTTTTATAAAGGCTGGGTTCCTTTAACGGAACGGTTTCATTTTCTAAACACATTTAATTTTGCAAGATACCATTTTCTTAGACCAATGGTGATCTACATGTTATTTGCCCTTTCGTTAAAAATTCTGTGGGAGTACAAAACGAATTGGAAGCGAGCAAGCTTATTATTCTTGGTTGCCCAATTAGCAGTTGTGGTCTCCTTTAATGAAGAAATTGTCTATAAAAAGAAGCCCTCCTTTCAGCAATTTTTTGCTGAAAAACAATTTGAGGATATCAAAACGTACATAGGTTTGCCACAAGACGATTACCGTGTTGCAAGCATCGGTCTCCATCCTGCCATCGCTCAATTTAACGGATTTTACACCCTTGACACATACAATAACTTTTATCCTCTTTCCTATAAGCATCAATTTCGGGAAATTATTGCCAAAGAGCTAGATAGGGATAAAAAATTACGTCAATATTTCGATGAATGGGGAGGGCGTTGTTATCTCTTTTTGGATGAACTCGGAAAACACTATATGTTCAAAAAGACCTCCAAAAAGGAAATAAAAAAAATGGAACTAAATATGAAAGCATTTTACGACATGGGAGGAAGGTATATTTTTTCATCCTTACCCATCAAAAATGCGACAAAAAATCATCTCAAACTTGAGCAAACCTTCGATTCACCTGAATCTGCATGGAGGATTTATTTATATCGGGTGTCAGTTAATGAATAAAAACTACTAGGGGGATTCATCATGAAAGCACCAATCCTTACCATTGTTGTCCCTTGCTACAATGAAGAAGAAGTTCTTCCAGAAACGATGAAACAGCTTCGATCCCTTATAGAGGAACTTATTACAGACAAGCTTGTATCAGAAAAAAGCAGACTCTTGTTTGTCGATGATGGCAGCAAGGATCAAACTTGGTCCATTATTTATAAAAAAGGACTAGAAGACAGTAAGATTAAAGGGCTTAAATTAGCCCGAAATGTCGGGCACCAAAATGCATTACTGGCGGGTCTGTTTGCTGCAAAACGTCAATCTGATTGTCTGGTTTCAATTGATGCCGATTTACAAGATGATATTGCCGTCATTCGCGAGTTTCTGAATCGGTATACTGAAGGATATGAGGTTGTATATGGTGTCCGAAAAGAGCGCAAGACAGACACCTTTTTCAAAAAACATACAGCACAAGGATTCTATAAGCTGATGCAATTCATGGGTGTGAACCTTGTTTATAACCATGCTGATTACCGGTTAATGAGTAAACGAGCCGTTGAGGTCCTTGAACAATTTGATGAGAGCAATCTTTTTTTACGCGGTGTTGTTCCTCTTGTTGGCTTTCAATCGACGTCTGTTTTTTATGATCGGAAGGAACGAATGGCCGGCGAGACGAAATACCCATTACGGAAAATGCTCTCATTTGCCCTTGATGGGATTACATCCTTTAGCATCACACCGATTCGCTTTATTTCCTTGATTGGATTGCTCTCCTTTTTTGTCAGCCTTTTCTTTGGTGGATACTTTTTTTATTTAAAATTTAGTGGCCAAACCCAAACAGGATGGACTTCAATGATTACGTCGATTTGGTTAATTGGTGGGCTACAGTTGATTGCTCTAGGTTTTATTGGGGAATATATCGGAAAAATCTATAAGGAGACGAAGCGACGGCCAAAGTTTGTTGTTGATATTGATACGTATAATCTTGCGGTTCCGGATGAAGAGCCTCTTACTCCTAAAGAGGGGGAACTCTTGATTGATTACAACTCACTTTCCAAAACCAACTAATACCTTTGTTCGTTTTTTGCTGGTAGGCGTGATAAATACGCTGGTTGGACTATCGAGTATATTTTTATTGTTAGATGTAGTCAGTCTTTCCTATTGGCTTTCTACCTTTGTTGGTCATTCAATTGGAGCCGGAGTCAGCTATATGTTGAACAGGCAATTCACTTTCGCTAGCAAAGCAATGCATGGCAAGAGTATTCCATTGTTTGTTTTAGTGATTTTAAGCTGCTACTTTCTTTCTTTTTCAATGAGTAAGATGATTTCAGGTTTTATTTTTACGCAATATACAAACGAGATTGCTGTGTTTCTGGGGACGGGCCTTTATACCGTTATGAACTATCTCGGGCAGAAATATCTTGTGTTTTCATCATAAAAGCACTTTGACTTTGGGGAGTCCAATAAGCAAGGAACCCCATTGTAGAAGTGCTTTTTTCATATTTTTTTTATTGGCTGTTTTTGCGAACTTTGTTGTTTTTGATATTGCCATTAATAAGTATTATTAGACACTTAGGTGTTCCCTATAGTGATTGGAACGTATGGAACGAGATCCTCGAAAATGCAGGCATTTTCTGCGTGCGATGTAGTTTCAAGGAAGTAAACTCAACGTCCTGCGGGAATAGCGAGCCAAGCGAGACCCCGGAGTGAGGCACGAGCGGGAGGCCCGCGGAAAGCGAGTGCCAGAAGCGGAAATCACCCTAGTTCCACCTATAAACTTTAAGTTAATAGCAACATTCTTTTGAAAAGAGCCTTCTTGTTTAACGGTAACCCGTCAACTCCTCTTTTTTTGGAAAATGCCAGAAAATCGACCTTATTTCGGCAAAAACCACAAGAAAATAATGTAAAATATATCTTTAGTCCCTTTACGAACATTCACTACTTTTTTACTATTATCTATAGTGACTAATTTACCCATCAAATTCCCTCATTCGAAACAATCCAAGACAAATTAATCAAATAAAAAACATAAAGGAGTGGAGCTTTGTGTCGCAAATACATATAAACCCATCTGCGTTGAATGGGAACATATCAGGCTTGGGCCAAACGATTTCAAAACTATCAAGTATAAGATCAAATGTAAATTCTCTCAAGTTCGGTATCGACAGTAAAATTTCAAGTCGTAGTAGTATCCAAAGCAGATTGTCAAACGCAACGAGTTCAATGCAAGATGTTGAACACGATTTAAACCAATTAAAGTCATTTATTACAAACACCGTTCAAAAATATCAAACCGCTGAAGGCAGAGTTTCACAAAAAGGTCAACAACTAGAAGATATGCTAAATGATTTTCGTAAAAACCTTATGCCAAGTAATTTATATGAATTCTATAACAATACTTGGGGAGTCGTAGATGGATTAATTACAGCAGGTGCCTATTCTGGAAGTGCGTTCCTCTACCAGGCCCTAGGATTTCAATTTGAGAAAATGGATAATGGGTTATACCGATTCATTACGAGCGACAAAACTTTCAAGAAGTTTAATATACCTACTGGTCGCGTAGTCGATTTCATTGAACGGAATAAATATTTAAATGCTGCAGCACGATTCTTAACAAAACCATCTTCCCTTTTCCTCCATAAGGATAAGTCATTATCTGAGTTAATTTACAATAAATTCACGAAACAGTATCCGAAAACCGTCGTGAATTATGCGAACAATGTAAAGGCCATGATGATAGGAGCATCCGATGATGGAGCTAGAGGTGTTATGAATGTGATAAAAAACAACGCAGGTACTATGGCAAAAACTTCCCTTCGTTTCTTAAAAGGAAATGCACTTCTTGCAGGTGGAATTACACTCGTAACTGAGGGAATTGGAGCAACCATTAAAATAACGGAAAACTATGCCTTATACGGGAATGATATTGAAAAATTAAAAACAGAAAATGCAAAAGTTGTAGGTGAAGCAGCTTATAAAACTGTCGTCAATACAGCAGCATCTACAGCGGGTGCCGTTATCCTTGGCGGCGCATTAAGCGTACTCGGTCCGGTAGGTACTGTTGTCGGCGCTAGTGTTGGTGGTTTCCTCGGTAGCCTTGTTGGTGATGCCATTACAAAACATACACCACAATGGGTAACAGACACTGCTGTTAAGTTTAAAGACACCATCCATAAAGGCACGGAGTTTATCGGAAAAGGTGTAGATAAAGTAAAAGAAGGATTTAATGCTGTAAAAGAAAATGCTGCGAACCTGGTTAAAGGTGCTGGTAATTTTTTTAGTAAATTAGGGTTTGGAGGTTAAATGGACATTATGGAGAAATTTTCACTTTCTGTAGAAGAGGTAATCTTCTGTTTTTACAGCGAAGGTTATTTTGAACAAGGTAATGCAATAAGGCAAGTGTATTTTGGAGATTTAAGTGATGAAAAACTAGAACTCATGTTAGAAACTGCAAATCGATCGTTACTATCGAAAGACCTATTAATTTATAAAAATCGTAAATTCACATTGGTTGAAGACTTGAAAGAAATTATCATTTTCATTAACTCTGCAGAACAAACTGTTCGCGCATCTAAACATGGTGATCAAAACGAAGAAGAAGCGATCTCCTATCATATTGGGGAAAGCCTTGTGATTAAACAATTCACGAAATACGATGACCAAGTTCATGTATTTGAAAAAATCATAGATCATGATGTAATTGATAACCTAGTTGACTTCTTTCATGTAAGTAAAGAAGACTCATTGTCGAGTTCGGTCCTCACACTCACACAGGAAGAATTCGAAAGTTTACTAGAGATATTTGATAGCAATGAAAAACAATTTGATCTTCCACACTTCGAAGGTGAAATGCATCAGTTTTTTAACGTGTTATGGGAGTCCAAAGGCAAACTTAACACCCTAATGTTCATCGAATTCGGCAAAAAGAATGAACCTATCGTTGATACTGTGATTCTGTTTACGGATAACAAAGAGAACAACTATGAAATTGAAAAAATTGGCGATACCTTCAACATAAAATTAAGTACACAAAACTCAATGAAAGAACTTTTAAACAAATACACGAAAGTACCTCAGTGAAACGGAAACGAAGCTCTGGAATAGTCCTTACTTCCTTTTGCTTCCTATTACATTAAGAAAAAACCGTTCACATATTCTATTAAATCGAGGTTCCACATACATTTATTATGAAAGGAACGATGTTTTTTTATGAATAATTATCTGATACCCAATAAAAATGGTGTTGACCTTGTATATAAGAGTGGCGGGGTTGGTTGCCTATATATAGGAGTGGGAATTGGACTTATTGCATCTCTTTTCGTCCTAATCATCGGTACTACTCTTGGTACATTCAAAGGATTTATTGGAGTCATCATAGGCTTAATCGGTGTCCTATTTACAGGTGGTGCCATTTTAAGACTAGTCTCTGTACTATCGAAAAGCAAAGTCTTAATCACAGTTGAAGATGGCCATTTGATTAACCGTAAAAATCGTATACCTTTAGCTGATATTACGGACGTATCTTATGGATGGCATGCTGAAAAATTAAGCGGTGGCGTGTTCCAAAACCTCGTTGTCACCACAACAAATGAAAAAAAATATTACTATTCTTACTATAATTTAATTCCTGATCATATCATGAAACAGCTAGTCGAAGAATATATTCTTCCAAATGCAAACCCTGCTTGTAAGATCAAATGGGAGCAAAATCGGAAAAGTTCTAGTGAGACACTTAAATTATAGAGGGCTCAAAAGAGGCGTCCCCCTCACATTTTATCTAGCAAAAAAAGCACTTTTAGGTTAAGTGCTTTTTTTTCATGTTTTTTATCGTTTTCTGAAGGAAGACAACACCAACGCTTAAAAAAACGAGCATAAGGATTGCCGGTAAATGGTTCTTTTTAGATAGTTCATCCGGATCGATTTCGGCACGAGTGCCCATTGCTTCCTTTGGCATATCCATTTTAAGTTGCTTCGCCGCAAGTTGCCGGCCATCATCCCCAAGGACCTGAAGTACGCCTTGGTCATTCATTGCCAGTTGAACGTTTTCATTTTTCTTTTGCGTGTATGGAAGTGGTTTATTGAGATGGTAGCTTTCATTCTGCTCACCGTAAAACTTCTTATTTGCAGCTACCTCTGATATCTCGAAGTTTTCAAAGCCATAATCTAAAAGCGCTACTGTATCCTCATATGCGTCTTCATCACGTTCTGCCTTTAACACTATTGCAATTAAAGATAAATCTCCTTGTTCTGCCGATGTTGAAAGAGTGTATCGCGATTCTTGTACAAAACCAGTTTTTCCACCAGTAATCCCTTCATAGGGAATTTCACCTCGTAGCATTAAATGATGGCTAAAAAGGGTAGTATCCCATGATTCTCCATCCCATGCTAATTCCTTTGTTCCAAAAATCTCACGGAAAACGGGGTTCTTTAATGCATATTTCGTAATTAAAGCAAGGTCATATGCGGTTGTGTAGTGATTTTCATCGAAGAGACCGTGTGGGTTTGTAAAATGAGTCTGTTCAACACCAATTTTCTCTATTAAATATTGATTTAGTGACTTTGCAAAAGACTTTATGTCTCCATTAAGATGTTCCGCGAGGGCAACCCCCGCGTCGTTTCCGGAATTGATTAATAAGCCTTGAATAAGATGTTTTAATGTAACCTGCTCCCCTTCTTCAAGGTATACACGTGTACCATCTGTTTCATAGGCGTTTGCACTGACAGATACAACATCATCTAAATTTCCTTTTTCAATCGCATAAATGGCCGTTGCCATTTTCGTTAAACTCGCAGGGTACATTTGGGTACGACTATTTTTTTCATATAAAATTGAACCAGTATTTGCATCTACTAAAATGACTGCATCACTCTTGATCGCGGGTGTTCCAATTTTCGTAGCACCTTCTGCATGAACTTGAAAAGGCGAAAGAGAAGTCATTAGAAATACTAGAACGAAAACAAAATAAAACTGTTTCATTTCACTTCTCCCCTTGATACAAAGAGACCCTTACTCCCGTGTCTCAGCTATGATTTCTCTCGTTTTTGGGACAAGCTACCTGCACCCTCGTCCCACACGATTTTACAATTACAGGTATTCGTATGTCAAATTGATTTTCTGACGGGTACTCACAGTTCGGCGATCACCAGAGGAAAAGGATTGACTTGTAGCCTTGAGCCTTTGGCGCCTGGGTCTAGACATAGAAAAGACGTTGGCGATATTTTACCAAACGTCTGCTTTTTAAATTATTTATGGTATGTGTAAATGGAACTCCATTCATGGATGATATTTGTTGCCAAAAGTGCTTCTTGTGCAAACTTCTCAGCTTTTTTCATGAGTTCCTTTTCATTTAATTGTCCTTCAAAGTCAGGATTCACTTTATAATACATATAGGTGTTCGTATCATTTTGGCGAAACCGAACAAACGCAACAAAGTCCTTCTCTTTAAAGACCGAATAAAAGTAATCTGTTGACTTTCTAAACAATTCAAAATCGGTCCAATTAGTTATCTTATAACCTTCAGCCTCCGTCATTGGGACAAGGTGTAAGTCTATTGTAACATCTGTAAAAATGTCTGTAACCTGGAAATGTTCCACCACTATAATGGTATCTTCGTTAAGCTCGTAGCCATCATTTTTTAAAGGCTTTTCCCAGCTAAAAATATGGTCCTCGATAAATTCATCCAAAGTGGAATTTTCACCTTTTGCAATTCGCTCTCCCACTTCACCATTCATTTCGCCAAATCGAATTTCATAAAAATCGGTGATTTGGAGGTTTGCTTTATGCTCATTTCGCTTTGTAAAAACCTGAATGATATCGCCTATTTCGCTCTTTTCCTCGTTTGGTAATTGATCATACCAAACCTTTGGAGTACAGGTGACTGTCTTTACACCTCTTAATACCTCTTCTAGAAGTCTTTCATCGTATTCATCTCGACCCCAAAAATCGATTCGTTTCATTCAAATCACCTCTTCCACTATTTGAATTATATAATGGGAGGTTTGAAAGAAACAACCAAAAAACTCGGTAAACTCCATGATTGTACTTAATTAAACCGATTTTACCATTTTTAGTTCAATGCATACGCTTTAGATTATACCCCTGCTACCCTCTCTCATTAAATGAAAAAAGTCACACATATAGTATTTTTTACAATACATGGGGACGAGCGTTTCTACACAAATTAAGAAAGGATTTTTAAAAGGTGATGGCCTTTTGACTATCCAAAAAATTCGTCTGGGAGGTTCACATGCAAAACAACAATCAGCAAATTCCAGAACAGGCTCAAGCCGCTTTAAATCAGATTAAACAAACGGCTAAGCAATTAGCCCAAACAGAGCAAATGAATGCTCAACAGTTCCAACAAAGCTCACCACAAGCACAACAGGCTGCCCCTGGATTTGCAGGACGTGAATTGAATGCTGCTCAACAATTAAATCAGATAGAGCAGACCGCACAACAGCTCCAACAATCTGTTGGGCAACAACAGTTCACTTCATCTGGTTCCTCTTTCAGTACTGAATTTGCTAGCGAAACTGATGTAGCTGAGGTTCGAAAACAGAACCAGCAATCACAAGCTAACAAAAATCGCTAGTCACTCTTTACTATAATACCTCCACACCATGTGGAGGTATTTTTAAGGAATTACCTAAATTTCCAACACTAGGCACCACATAAAAGGTTCTAAACTACTCATACTACAAAATGAAAAGTTAAGAATGGAGATGAAGGAATTGGGTAGAACGAAGCGTGGAAATGCAAATGCGCAGCGAAATAATAATGTCAAAAAAGGAAATAGAATCAGTGAAGAACTTGTTGAATTTGCATCCTATACAGAAGTAGAAGCAGAAAAACAAAATGTTCAAAAGAAGAAAAAGAAATAAAGTAAGGTCAAGGTGTAGCCTTGACCTTTTTTGAACCTAAAGATGAAGTTATAGCGCAATTATTATAAATAATACGCAATTACTAAAAGTAACACGCATTTCTCGTTTGCTATCGCGCAATTCCGGCCTGCTATTGTACCCATATGGTAGACAACTTTAGAAAAACGCACTCTCAAAATGTTACATTTAGTTTAGGGAGAGTGTAAAAATGAGTATTCAAAGTAATTATCCATATGATTTAAAGAAGCAAGTTGTAGAGATGTTCTTAGAGGGATATTCTGCGGCTGAATTGGCAACGAAATTTGAGATAAAAAATCAACGTAGAGTATATGACTGGGTAGAGAAGGTGAGAGCCGAGGGGTACTCTGCATTAAACAATTCTAGGGGACAGAAAAGTAAGGGGAAGAGTAAGAAGAAAAAGACGTTAGAAGAAGAGTTCGAATTACTAAAGTTGGAGAATGAATACTTAAAAAAGTTGTTGGATCTAAAAAGGGGGTGAACGATAAGGAAGAACAATACGCTTTTATTCATGCTTATTCAACTGAATACCCAGTCACAAAATTGGTGGAAATAACGGAGGTATCACGTTCTGGTTACTATAAATGGTTAAAAAGGAACGGAAGCAATAATCAAGATAGGATAGATGAATCTCTATTTCTTTATATTCACAAGATATTTACTGATAATCCAGGAACAGTTGGTAGAAAGCGAATTAAAATTGGGTTAAAGAAAGATTATGGGTTGGTTGTTAATGAGAAACGAATTTCTAGAATCATGCGTAAATATGGATTACAGTGTAAGGTTCGAAGAAAGAAGTTCAAAAATAGACCTCAACCAAATGGATTAATACCGAATATATTGGATAGAAATTTTCGTGCGATGAGACCTGGGATTAAATTAGCGATTGATATTACATATATTGAAGTGGAAAAAGGTTCTCAGAAATGGATGTATTTATGTGCAATAAAAGACCTATTCAACGGGGAAATAGTAGCTCATTCACTTGGAACGAATCAGGGGATGAAACTAGTATATAGAGCGTTAGATGCATTGAAAAAAAGAGGGTTTGAGAATAGAGCGATCATGCATAGCGATCAAGGTACTCAATTCACAAACCATCGGTATATGAAGCGACTACAAGAAATGGGTATTAGCCAATCTATGTCCCGCAGAGGCAACTGCTGGGACAATGCTTGCATAGAGAACTTCTTTGGGCATTTGAAATGTGAAATGCCTTGTTTCAGCCACCCTGAAACAGTGATAGAAGTGCGACAAGCAGTAGAAGCTTATATTCATTATTATAACAATAAACGTATCCAAACGAAATTAGAAATGAGTCCTGTTGAATATAGGACTCAAGCAGCTTAATTTTGTGCGTTTTTAATAGTGTCTACTTGACAGGGGCATGTTCAGTTTGCTATCGCGCAATTCGACTAGATTAAAGCGCAATCGGACTTAATTATCCCTGTTTAGAAATGCTTTTTATACCACTCAGCTGCGGCTGCAACCTCTGTTCCGGTTAACATATGTCCATGGTTTTCCCAGTGAACCTTTACATCTGCATTTGCATTTTGTAAAAGGTTTTGAAGGTCAATGGTTTCTTGTGCAGGACAAATCGGGTCATTTTTACCGGCTGCGATGAAGACTGGTATACCTGATTGGTCTGGTAATTCAATGTCACGTCTTGGCACCATCGGATGATGTAGGATAGCTCCTTTTAATGCATCCTTGTAATGGAACAATAGGCTTCCCGCGATATTGGCTCCATTTGAATATCCGATAGCCACTATGTTATTTCGATCGAATGAATATTCTTTTGCCGCTTCATCGAGAAAATCATTTAATTCTTTTGTTCGGAAAATAAGATCCTCTATATCAAAAACACCCTCGGCTAAGCGACGAAAAAAGCGAGGCATGCCATTTTCTGATACATTTCCACGGACACTTAATACTGACGCATCTTCATCAATATGTGGAGCAAGCGGCAATAAATCAGATTCAGTTCCACCTGTTCCATGTAACAAGAGTAATGTTGGTTTTGTCTTATCTTTGCCTTCTCGGAAAATATGCTTCATTATAATTCCCTCCAAAAAAATGGTCGTTCTAGTATTTCCAACTTGAAATTTAATTAATAACTCAAATTAAAGTATCTTAATTTCAAGATAATATACTCCATTCCATTTGTCAATTGTCATATAACTCGGACAAGTTTCATATTCTTTTATATACGTTTTTAGGAGGGGAAGTATGAGTCGAAAAATCATTTTTCTATTTATTTTACTAACATTTTTAATAGGATGCACTGCAAATTCAAAGACAGCCTCAGAACTGTTCAGCACCCTTGATCAAAATCTCTCGCAGAAGGACCTGGCATTATTAAATAGCTTGGAAAGTCATGTTCAAAAATTTATCCAACTTAATGAAGAACTAGATATGCTTTTGGATGAAATGAAAAAAGAGGATGGACTTGAGGCAGCCATTGAAACGATGCAAATCGCGAACGAAGAGGCCATGTATATTTACAACCTAATTGAGCTTGATGATCAGCCCACTAATGAAAATTTGCATGAACTAAGAAGTCATGTTCAAGCGTCGATTGAACAATACATGGAAGCCATGAATATGCAGCTTGAAGGAATTTCAACTGGTAACCCAAAGAAGACGGATGAGGCTTATGAAGAAATGAAAATAATAAATGAGGAATTAGATAAATTGTATCGTTCAATGAAAGGATAAATTGATGTAGTGCGTCTCCACGCAAAAGAATAGAATTGAACATTTAACCAAATACTACCCATAGATGATGATTCGGGGAGGTGGCCTCGTGGATAAGCATAATGTTCGCTTATCTAGTGCTGAAATTGGTGGTTTGTGGACAACTTACATCCAGGGTAGTATGACCATTTGTTTAATCAAATATTTCCTTCACCATTTACAAGATGAAGAAATTAAAGCTATCTTGAAACAGTCTGATCGCATCTATAGTGGGCAAATGAAACAAATAAAGGAAGTTTTTTCACAAGAGAAGATCCCCATACCTGATGCATTTGGTGATGAGGATTTAAACTTGTCCGCCCCACCACTGTTTTACGATCCTTTTGCTCTCACATTTGTTTATGCGATGAGTCGTATGAACATGATTAATTTTAGTTTCATTACATCAAATATCACTAGAGAAGATGTGCGATCATTTTTTTCTAATTGTCTTTCTGATGCATTAATACAATATAATGAGGCCACACAGTTAATGCTTGAAAAAGGAATGTATGACCGACCACCAATGGTCGTCTATCCTACTGAAAATGAGTATATTGAAAAGAAATCTTATCTAACTAAAGTAATCGGTGGAAAAAGACCATTAAATGTGGTAGAAATAACCGATATGTTTTTTAATATTGAACGGAATTACTTTGCGATTGTCCTTTGTATGGGATTTCAGCAGGTGGTCCAAGACAAGGAAATCTTGGAATTTATTAAAGAAGGAAGAAAGATTTCTGAGATGCAAATAACTTTTATTAATGACTTATTTAAAGAGGAGAATCTCATGGGTACAACCTCTATCTCTATGGAGGTAACAGGTTCGACCGTTTCTCCGTTTTCCGATAAACTCATTTTGACGCTCTTCCATGCTCTTAACGCAATCGATATTACTCTTATTGGACATGCCCAATCATTATCGATGAGGACAGATTTAATCGCTTTTTATACAAAAACAATAGGTGAGATTTTCTTATATGCCGCAAAAGGCTTTAATCTTTTAGTTGAACGAGGATGGATGCAGGAACCTCCTTCAAACCTTGATCGAAATAAATTAAGGAACACTCATAAATAAACGGCGTGCCATTTGAGGCACGTCGTTATTTATGAAAAATTTGAAACCGATCCCACACTTCCTCTAAATCAGTAAGATGTTTTTCAATTTCTCCCCGCTTTTTTCGCCCCACTTCCGTTAATAAAGCATTCACTAAACTTAACGGAGCAACAAACGAATCAATATAGGACGGCATTTCGCTAGGCGAGCAAAGAGTAATATCGGCATAGGGAATCAAGGGTGAAAGTATCGTATCTGTAATCGCAATTACATTTGCCCCCCGATCTTTTGCGAATGATATAGCATCAATTGTATTTTTCGTATATCTCGCAAAGCTTAGTCCGATTACGGTATCCTCATTATTTATTCGAAATAACTTTTCAGAAATACCATTCGGGTTTCTAATTAACTCTGTATTTTCAAACAAGAGGTCCAAATAAAACTCTAAAAAGGAACCAAGTGAAATTGCACTTCGATTCGCAACAATAAAAATTCGTTTTGCATCGATAATTGCTTGAACTGCCTGACGGAACGCAGTTATATCGAATTGGTCTGCCATCTTTTGAATTCGGCCTACTTCCTCCTGAAACATTTCATAAACGGCTTTATCCTCCGAGTCATAAATATCATCAGAGATTTTTAACCTTTCCACCGTGGTAAGTTGCCTTTTCACGGAATCTTGCATCGCTTTTTGCCACTCGGGATATCCACTATATCCAAGAAATGTAGAAAAACGAACAACAGTCGCTTCACTAACACCTGCCATTTTCGCAAGCTGTCCAACTGTAAAAAATGGAACAGAGTCTGTATGTGCCAATACATACGTTGCAATTTTACGTTGTGATTTACTCATTTCAGTTAATTTATTGGTGATGTTTTGGTATACCTCTTCCATCTTCTTACTCGATTCCTTTCACTCTCCTAATCGCTTTTTCATGCTTACTGATGGTTTCATTTAAATCTTCTTCTGAATGTACAATAGACATTGAATAGCGATTAAGTGGTTTTGTATAGATTCCAAGCTTTAAAAGCTCATCATCCAGTTTTTTACGGAATTTCATATCTGCCTTAATTAAATCACGGTAATTTCGAATTTGATGATTAGCATGCACAATATTAAAAATACTCCCCATCCCAACAGTCTGCATAGGGATCCCATATGAGTTGTAAAGTTTTTCAAGGCTTGAACGAAGGTAATCCGTCTTTTGTATTAATTCAGGGTACACATTCGCTCCTTCGAGAACTTTGATGGTTGCTAATCCTGCTGCTAAGACAATCGGATGACCATTATACGTTCCACTATGAAATAAAACATCTTCTTTCTGCGCAGCCTTTCCACCTGCTGATAAAATATCTCCCCCATTCGAAGGATCCATTATCTCCATAATATCTTGAAGTCCACCAACTGCTCCAATTGGAAAACCTCCACCCAACACTTTTCCAAGTGCCGTAAGGTCAGGTTTTATACCATAAATTGATTGTGCTCCTCCTAGCGTTAAACGAAATCCAGTCTTAACCTCGTCAAAGATTAAAAGTATCCCAAGATCCTTGGTTAATTTCCGAAGCCCATCCATAAAACTCTTTTCAGCTGGGATAAATCCACCTTGAACTGGTTCAATTATCACAGCTGCAACTTCATCTTTATATTTTTGTAATAACTGTGTTGTTGATTCTAAATCGTTAAATGGGAGAATAACTGTATTTTCGACATAGCGCTCCGATATTCCTTTCGATTCTGGTACAGAGTTTGGTCTCTTCTCATGACCAGCCTCATCGATTGTTGGATTTACGCTTAACAAAACTTCATTATAGCCTCCATGATAATGACCTTCAAATTTTGCGAGAGTCGTTTTCCCTGTATACGCTTGTGCAATCCGAATCGCTAGTAAAGTTGCCTCTAGGCCCGAATTGGTATAGCGAACCATCTCAATACCTGGAAAATAATCAATTAGTTTATTTGCCATTTCTACTTCCAACAAATGAGGCGCACCAAATACAGCTGTACCTGCAGTGACAAATTGATTATTTACAGCAGACGTAATTTCTGGGTGGCCATGCCCAAGAAGAAGCGCTCCATAGCATAATAAATAATCAATATATTCATTTCCATCTACATCAACTAAACGGCTCCCATTTCCTTTTTCCATAAAAATCGGATGCGGTGAAAAGAATTTAATGTTCGCAGAAACTCCACCAGGTATCACGGATTTTGCATTCAAAAAATAGTTTGCTGACCTACTTGTTTTTTCTGAGTTAAGCCTTTGGTTAGAATGAAATAATGTCAATCGAACACACCCCTTTGAAATTAATATTTCACATTAATAATGTTTGAAATATTTATTTCATTATAAAGTAGGACGGACGTGGAAGTAAATAGGCTTCTCGAATTCATTTTTCATTCTACAAAAACAGTAAAAAACCACCCTTTCTAAAAGGGTGGTAGAGCCTTAGCTTAGTGATACAGTTGGAGATTGAATATTTTCTTTTGGTCGTCGTGATTGGATAAATAAAATGGCCAATAAGGCAATTACACCTGCAGCTCCGAAATAAATACTCGGTGAAACAAGTGAAAGACCTGCTGCAAATAGAATAATTCGCTCCCAAATAAAAGTTCTTCTTATGAAGAAGCCTACCATTGCTGTACTTATTCCAATCATGCCAATAATCGCAGTTATCACTGATATGGTTAAGAATGGAATCTCATAGTCTATTAAGAGCATCTGTGGGTTGATTACAAAGATAAATGGAATGATATATGCAGCAGTTGCTAACTTTGTTGCCGTAACTCCCGTCGAAAATGGATTTGCCCTCGCTAAACCTGCTCCAGCATAGGCAGCTAAGCAAACCGGTGGAGTAATGTCTGCTACAATTCCAAAATAGAATACAAACATATGAGCAGCGAGAACCGGAACGTCTAATCCAAGGATTAATGCAGGTGCTGCCATTGTTGCTGTAACAACGTAGTTTGCAGTTGTAGGAAGACCCATACCAAGAATTAAGCAAGCAATCATGGTAAAGAATAACGTAAGAATGAGGCTACCTCCACCTAATGCAATGATTCCATCTGCAATACGTCCACCAAGTCCTGTTTGAACAACGACTCCAACAATGATTCCGGCTGATGCACAGGCAGCGATTACTGGCAAGGCAACTCTTGCACCTTCCTCAAGTGCTCCAACCATGCTTTTTAAAGACATTCTTGTGTCTTTACGAACAAGACTTACTAAGAATGAAACTAGTATAGCAAGTAAAGCAGCACGCATTGGCGTTTTACCGGTTAACAATGTATAAAAAATAACGATGAGTGGTAACAATAAGTACCCTCGCTCAAGCATTAATTTCTTTGCTTTTGGTAAAGTCTCCTTTGGAGCCCCAACAATTCCAATCTTTTTAGATTCAAAATGAACTCCTAAGAATACACCTAAAAAATAGAGAATCGCTGGAATGATGGCAATAATCATGATTTGGCTATACGGAATATTTGTATAAGAAGCCATGATAAATGCTGCTGCCCCCATGATTGGCGGCATAATTTGACCACCAGTTGATGCGGAAGCTTCAGCTGCAGCTGCAAACTCTGGCTTATACCCCGCTTTTTTCATCATCGGAATGGTAAAAGAACCAGATCCAACCGTATTTGCTACTGAGCTACCTGAAACCATTCCTTGCAAGGCACTTGCAACGACTGCTGCTTTTGCTTGACCACCCGTAAACCTGCCTGTAATGGCAAATGCAATGTCATTGAAAAATTGTCCGACACCGGTTCGGATTAACATTACACCAAAAAATAAGAATAAAAAGATAAAAGTCGAAGACACTTGAATTGGTGTACTGTAGATTCCTTTCGTTGTTAAATACAAATCAGTAACTAATGTATCCCAAGAAAATCCACGGTGCGCAAATAGTTTCGTAGGGATCAAGTTTCCATATAACGCATAAAGGATCGCCACACTTGAAACAATCACAATCGGTAATCCAACACATCTTCTTGCTGCTTCGAGAACAAGTAAAACCCCTAATGTTGCTACAATAAAGTCTGGCGTCGTATACCCAAAGACAATTCGCTCCGTTACAAGCTCCTCATAAAATATGACATTATAATAACCGACACCTAATGAAATAATTGCTAAGACTACATCATACCAAGGTATTCCCTTTTGCTTACGATGAAGTCCTTTTTTTACAGGATACAACAAGAAGATTAAGCCAAGCGCCGTTCCTAAATGAATCGGTCCTTGAATACGTGCCTCGAACGCACCCCGATATCCTGTGAATAAATGGAAGATTGTAAGACCAACTGCCAAAATGAGAACGACCCACTTCCACTTTCCTAGGTTTCGTCGGTACGTACTTTCCCGGTCGTATTTTTCAAGAATTTCCTCTGTCGTTAGTTTTTCATCCTGTTGAGTAAGCTTATTTGAATCGCTCATCTCCTTATTCTTCCACCATTTCATTATTCTCACCACCTGATCATAAACTATTGGTAAAAAAAGGGCAAAACACATTGTGTCAAGCCCCTTTTTCTAAGGTTATTAATCTAGTATTCCAACTTCCTTATAATACTTTTCTGCACCTGGATGGATTGGTAAATCTCCTAATCCGCTAAGCGCATTTTCTTTCGTCATATGCGCTGCCTGAGCATGTGTGTTTTCACTTGCTTTTTCAATCATAACCTTTGCAAGTTGGTATGCTAGTTCATCATCCACTGTATCGGTGTTGGCAACTAGAACAGCAAATGCGGATACAACATTGGCATCCTCTTTTAACCATTCATATGAGCCCGCTTTGATTGTGTAGCCAGAATAACCACTGGTTTCTTCAACCGTTTTTAGCTCATCACCTGTTACCTCTAAGAATTTGACATCTTTTACTGAAGCTTGAAGTTCATCTATTCCCGCATCTGGTAATCCTAATAATCCGAATGAAGCATCAATTGTTCCATCCTGAAGCTTCGACTTTGCATCACCAAATCCTTCTTGGTATGCCTCATAATCCCCATCGTTAATACCATAAGCTGCTAATACCGCTTTCGTTGCTGCTTGTGTTCCACTTCCTGGAGGTCCAATTGCAATCCTCTTTCCTTTAAGGTCAGCGATTGTTTCCACACCCGTACTTTCACGGGTAATAATTTGAAGAACCTCTGGGTAAATATGTCCGATAAAGGCAAAGTTCTCAACCTTCTTACCCTCGAAATCACCAGTACCTTTTAGAGCATCATAGGCAGGTAGATTAACAGTCATACCAAGGTCAAATTCCCCATTAGAGATTTTCGCCAGGTTTTCTACAGACGCACCAGACTCTGTTGATGTTACGTTAACGCTTTCAATATTCTTGTTCCAAACATTCGCCATTTCTGCACCAAGTGGGAAATAGGTACCACCTTGGCTACCCGTACCCATGAGAAGATCTACTGTACCGGATTTTCCGCTACCTTCTCCGCCTTCATCCTTGTCCTCACCATTCGTGTTATCACTGCTGCAAGCCGCAATGACTAAAACCAATGCTAATAGCAAAGTAAGAAATGAGTACTTCTTTAGCATTTGCATTCCCCCTATTATTTTTTTATGTAGACCCTCAGGAATGAGGACACTACCAGTCTACTATTTTGGGTTAATTTGGTATAATTACCAATTCAACTCCTACATTCCTAGGTTAACACAAATCATTTGCGATTTGCAAAATTTTTTTAATATTCTATTAACAGGTTTGAAATAATCCCTTTAATTTCCTATGAGATGATTTTAAAATAGATATACTCTTTTTCACATCTTTTTTGAAACCTTTTTCCGTCTCTTTTCGTATATAGGTTAATTCCATTTTTGGAGAGGTTTAGGAAAAAGGGATTGCATACTATTTACTGTATAGTACAATCAAAAAGAAACATTTTTTCGAGGGGGAAACCATCTTATGAAACGTACAGGTGAAATTGTATTAACGATTATTGGAGCTTGTTTTTTTGCATTAATTAGTTTATTTGGGTTTATGTTTCTAGGTCTTAGTGGGGATAATGCATTTACACAGGAAATGGAGAACATGGCTGCTACAGATCCAGCTCTTGAAGGAATCGATATGGGATTCATGACTGATATGGTCGCGGCTGGAGGCTGGTATTTTATCATCGTTGGCATTCTTGCTATTATTCTTGGAATTGTTTCACTTGTTCTATTAAAGGGAGATAAACATCCAAAGGCGGCTGGGATTATTTTAATTATCGTAGCTGTGCTTAGTGCACTTGCAACAGTCCTTATCTCGATTATCTCAAGTATCCTTTATTTAGTCGCAGGTATCCTATGTCTCGTCCGAAAACAAAAGGAAACATTTAATCCGGAATATTAACGATTAAAAGCTTGAAGGTTTCGCTCCTTCAAGCTTTTTATATGAACTATTTTTTGAGTGCTTCACTAAACCTTTTTAAGCCTTCTTCCAACAGCGCCCTCGGGCAGGCAATGTTGATTCTTGTAAAGCCTTCTCCTTCTTTTCCAAAAATGTACCCTTCATCAAATGCGACTTTCCCTTGTTTTTGGATGACTTCTTCTAATTTTTTTGCATCCAATCCAAGCTCACGGCAATCAAGCCACACAAGGTATGTTGCATCTGGCTTAATTACTTTTACCTCTGGGATGTTCGACTTAATATACTCGTTTAGAAAATCAAGATTCCCTTTTAAATAAACAAGGAGCTGATCCAGCCATTCTTCTCCTTCCTCGTATGCAGCGATTAAGGCAGTTACCCCAAATGTATTGGTCATGCCAATAAAGCGATCTTCGAGAGCTTTATTAAACCTTTCACGAAGTTCTTGGTTCGGAATAATCATATTGGATGTTTGCAAGCCTGCAAGATTAAAGGTTTTGCTTGGTGCAGTGCACGTTATCGAACGCCCGGCAAAATTATCGGATATTGATGCAAATGGAGTATGTATATTCCCTTCATATACAAGGTCAGAGTGAATTTCATCTGAAACAACCAGTATATTGTGCTTTAAACAAATTTCTCCTAGTTTTGTGAGTTCATCTTGCTCCCAAACTCGACCGACAGGATTGTGTGGATTTGAAATTATGATCATTTTTACAGATGGATCAATCTTTTTCTCAAGGTCCTCAAAATCCATGTAATAACGTCCATTTTCAAGTCGTAACGGATTATTGACTATTTCCCGGCCATTTTTTTCAATTACACTCATAAAGGGGTAATAAACGGGTTGCTGAATGATTATCTTATCACCTGGGTTCGTAAAGCTTTGGACAATAATACCAAGTGCGGGTACGACACCTGGTGTAAAGGTAATCCAATCCTTTTCAATCGTCCAATTATGACGACGCTTCATCCACCCCACTGTTGCTTCATAATAGGAGTCAGGTCTTGTTGTATATCCGTAAATTCCGTGATCAGCTCTCTTTTTTAAGGCTTCAATAACAGGCTGTGGTGATTTGAAATCCATATCAGCCACCCACATCGGAAGGATTTCTTTGTCTCCAAACAAGTTTTCTACCTCATCCCATTTCACTGAGTTCGTCTGTAATCGATTAATCGATTCATTAAAGTTATACTTCAAAACCAAACCCCTCCATCTATTTTTAATATAAGCTTTTTATTGCCACATTTTCTGGTAACTTAAATGGATTCTCTTTGTTGATGTGATCGTAGAACATGATTCCGTTCAAATGGTCCATTTCATGTTGAAATACGATGGAGGCATACCCTTTTAAACGAAGCAAAATCTCTTGTCCATGAATATCGAACGCTTTTATCTTAATTTTTTCATATCTTGGAACATAGCCTTCTACTGGGCGATCAACAGAAAGACACCCTTCTCCTTCAGGCAAATACGTCATCGATACAGAATGGCTGATAATTTTCGGATTGACGATATGATACTCATATAATGTATCATCAAAGTCGGTAAAGTAAGTGACAAACATGCGCTTATCCAAACCGACTTGGTTTGCAGATAAACCAACTCCTGGTCGTAAGCCATATTTTTTTGCAAGCTCAGGGTCTTGGCTATTTTTCAAATAATTCATCATACTAATTAGGGATTCTTTGTCTTCTTCAGACAATGGCACAGGAACCTCTTCCGTTTTTTGTGCTAAAATCGGGTGTCCCTCACGGACAATATCCTTCATCGTAATCACATAATCAGATTTATAGTACATGCTTTTCATCTACCTTTTCTCATTTTCATCTAATCAAATGCGCCTTGGCGTATTTGCGCCCAGATTTTTAAGCCTACACGAGGTGGGTCACAAAGACGAAGACATCAGGACGTGGCGTTCTTAGTCTTTGATCTCATGCTCGAAAAGTTTCCTTTGAAAATCTGTGGCATCCGCCGGAGGCTTTAACTATATTGAGTCGGGGTTAAAGCCCCCACTCAATATAGTTAATCTTAGCTTTCTCTTTCGTTTATGTCCATTGATATACAGTGTTTTCACAATACACGAGATGTATTCTACGTGAAAAAGAAAAATGCCTCCGGTACTGGAGACATTTCAAATCGTTGCATTTTTTAATAATGAATTAAAAACTTCATTACTCATTGTTTTATAACCTTCACCTGTCAAATGAATGCCATCATCACTAATAAAGTCTTTTAGGTCCCCTTTATGTTTCATAGCTGAACGAACATCAATCTTTAGCACACTTAATTGCTCAGCTAAGCTATTAATACTGCGGTTATAAAGGCCATGCCAGTGCTCAATTCCTCCTTGAAGACTAATCCAATGACTAATTGAGCTTCCATATTTTTCGGCAAGCAGCTTGTAATAGCGAACAGGGTCAAGGGGTGGCAATGTCATCAAAATAGGAGTACTATTCGAATCTTGTATTTTTATAATCAATTGTTTTAGATTTTCTATATATCGGTCAATCGGGACAATTGGTTGATGCTCTGCTTCGGGTTTTTCAGCCACTTCATCCCATTTAAAATTGCAGTCATTACCGCCAATATTAATAATCACGTAGTCCGGATGTTCGGAAATCACATCTTTCTCAACACGGGACAATAATAAATCTGAGTTATCATTAAAAACACCTTTGTTCATAACAGTGAAATGATCAGATGCGAACTGCTGTAAAATAGCTGGATAATTCTCTTTTAAAATTCGCATGCGACCTTTCACAAAAGAGACACCTCTCGTTAAACTATCACCAAAGCATATAATTTTCATATTTATCCCCGCTTACCATTATTTTTTCACGTTACTACCACATGTGGTTTTTAATACTACATATAATCATATGCGCATTATATCATATAGTCAAGATTTACTTCTTGGTGGTTATAAGGTAAACTAAATAACAAATCATTGGAAAAATGAGGTTGTTAAAGTGGAGGAGAAGGATTTACTCAAAGTATTAGAAATTGATAAAAATATCTTTTTAGAAGATATTCCACAGATTGATTTATATATGGATCAGGTCATTCAGCTCTTTGAAAATACATTTAACACGGCTAAAAGAAATGAGGACGAAAAGATCCTAACGAAGACCATGATCAATAATTACGCAAAAGGAAAACTGCTAATCCCGATTAAAAATAAGAAATATTCAAGGGAGCATTTGATTTTATTAAGCTTGATTTATCAGCTTAAAAGTGGAATATCAATCAATGATATAAAAGCGACCCTTAATCCCGTAAATCAACGGGTTATGGATGAAGAAGCGTTTAACCTTGAGGATTTTTATAAAAGTTATCTTGCCCTGTTTGGTAAAAATGGGGAGGAATTCAAAAGGGACATCGAGACCAAAATGAATAATGTAGCAGAAGAGATGGGTTCTGCCGCAGATAAACAATTGAAAAAAGTACTTTTGATTTTATCTTTTATTACAGCTAGTCAATTTTACCGTCGTGCTGCGGAAACATTGGTAGATGAGTTAATAAGTGAACAGAACGAAAAAAAAGAAAAGTGACTGGCTCACTTTTCTTTTTTCACTATTTTATACTATTGAATAACCCGTTCATCATTTCTTTATCCATTGGTCCTACAACTTTTTTCCGAACGACGCCTTTGGAATCAATTAAATAACTCGTTGGAATAGCGTAAGCCTGATAGGTTTGTCCGATATCCCCTTTCTCATCGAGCATGACAGGAAAGGTGAGCTCGTATTCGTCTACAAACTTTGCTACATCTGAACTTTTCTTCTCAGCGGTTGTCAAATTAACGGATAAAAGAACAATATTGGAATCTTTATTTTCTACATAAAACTCCTGCATATGTGGCATTTCTGCTTTACAAGGTGGGCACCAGCTCGCCCAAAAGTTTAAAATGACTTTCTTTCCCCTAAACGCCGAAAGCGTCAATTCTTCTCCATTTATTGTTTTCAGTGTAAAATCAGGTGCAAGTTGACCTTCGGAGATCCCTACTTTATTTTCTACTGTTTCTACCTCTTCTTTTGGTGTTGCGAATGAAATATTGCTATTGATGGTCCACACGATAAGCCCTGTTAAACCCACGATGAGTGCTGCCTTTTTAAACAAATGAAACACTTCCTTTTTCTGTGGTCCTCTATAATAGAATGTCAACAAAACGAGAAAGAATGCACCCATTGATTTTATAAAATGAAGGACTACTTGTTCCTGTAACCAAAATAATGCAAGTAAATCATAGGTCATCAAGGTTGTGAAGCTCGTAATTAGAATGGAACGAATAAGAAGTATTGAGTGAACAGTACCCTTTTTCAAATGATACAGTAAATAAAGAAGTGTAATTACGAATGCAATCACAAATCCTTTCGTACCACCTGTAAAATACAGTAAGGACATTGGACTTTTTATGACGAGTTTTGGTTCTAGAAGGATTAAACTGCCTTTCCACGACAAAAAACCAATAAAAATACCATTAGTGAGTAAGTTTAGAATGGCTTTGGTTATTTCTTTCGTTTGTGTTTTTGCCAGCCAGAAACGTGCAACTAGTAATCCCGTAATTATTCCTATTCCAAGTATGATCCATTTTGTCATAATGGCTAACGAGCCTATTTGTATGAAATGCATGCTTGTCCTCCGTCATGTTTTAGTACAACTATTATACAATGTAAATCATATTTAATTACTTAAAACGTTTTGTGACAGTAAATTTTACATAGTGACAGTATTTCTGGAATAATGACAGTATTATTCAGATAGTGACAGTATTTTTTAAATAGTGACAGTAAACTTAAACGAAGAGTTAAAACTTTCGCCAAAAAACAATGAGGCCCCGCAATCGGAGCCTCATTTTCTTTAATTTGTTGGTCTTTTGAACGGCCACCAGTTGGCAATTCCGAAGTTTTTGACCATAACTGGAATAAATAATGGCAGAATCACAAATGCGTACAACAATAGTCCGACGAGTGTGATCGACGCAATTTGCAGCAACGATAGCATTCCAGAAGGCATCATTGCGGCAAATGTTCCTCCGAGAATAATGGCTGCTGAAATAATAACAGTTCCCATCTTCTTCATGGAAAGAAGCATTGCTTCTGCGACTGAGATATCACGAAATTCGTTAAAGCGGTCCATTAAAAAGATACTGTAATCAACCCCGAGTGCGACGAGGATAACAAATCCAAAGAATGGAACTGCCCAGCTAATTCCGGTGTACCCAAGAATATTAACAAAAATCACTTCATTGATCGCCATTGATGTGTAATAGGTTAAAATCAATGAACCGATGATATAGATTGGCATGATCAATGAACGGAATAAGAAAATTAAAATGAGCGCAATCCCGATAAACATCAAGACAATTGTTCGAGAATAGTCCTGCTCAGACATTTTGCTTAAATCCGTGTTCGTGCTCGTGATACCGCCAAGTGCTACATCAGCATTTTCAAGCTTTGTACCTTTCGTTGCTCTTTCAACAGCTGCATTGATTTCGTCGATTTGATCCATTGCTTCGTTCGAATAAGGGTTTGCTTCAAAAATGACATCAAATGTCATGATTTTACGGTCCTTAGACATGTAGACATCAAGAACCTGAGCGAAATCGTCACTTTCAAGCACTTCTTCTGGCATGTAAAAAGCATTTAAATCTTCTGAGTTGGAAAGGTCAGATAAATATTCCTGAGCAGATCCTAAACCATCTGAAACCTGCCCAAGCCCCTCTGCACTTTGCGTGAGTCCATCTGTTAACTGTGTGATTTGACCACCAAGGCTTCCAAATCCAGCAAGAAGTTGCTTCTGACCGTCATTAATGCCTGTTAGACCATTTGTAATTTGTGGCATTCCTTGAACAATTTGACCTTGCCCATTTGCAGCTTGAAGAAGTCCCCCTTTAAGTTGTTCTAGACCTGCAATTAGTTGTTCAAAACCTGTTGGTAGTGCTGTTTGTTCTTTCAGCAATTGCTCAAAACCTGCGTTAGCTTCTATTAATCCATCATTTGCCCCTGAAAGATGACCATTTAATGTCTTTATGCCACCAGATATTGCTGGGATTCCTTGTTGTAATGTAAGAATGCTTTTTTTCATCCCGCCATAAAATGGATCTTCAGCAACCCCTTGATGCCTTTTTTGGAACTCCTCAAAACCTTGTTCGTTAAATTGATTTAACTGAGTTGATAGTTGATCTAATTGTAAAGCCACTCCTGAGTACTGTTCAAGTAATGTAGCAATCCCACCTTGAGCATCCTTATACCCAGCTGATAGATTATTATAATAGGTTCCTAATTCTTCAGCACCGGCCTTTGCCTTGCCAACCTCGGCAATCATCGTATCGATTCCAGCTGTTCCACTACGGATACCAGACTCGATTTTTGAAAGATTGGTTTGAATTTCGGTAAGGCCTGATTTGACTTGGTTTGTACCTGTGATTAATTCTCCAATTCCATCCGTAGCCGTTTTAAGTTCCGGCTCTGATTTTGCGAGTTCACTACCTGCTTCCTCTAAGCCATCCTTAATTTGAGTGAGTCCATCTTTTCCTTCACCAAGACCTTCCTCAAGTGTTTTAGCTTGGTTTGCCACGAACAAATCCTCGATTGGTTCGCCAGTTGGTCGTGTGACTGAGCGAACTGTGTCAACTAAGTCTACCTTTTCCACTTCTTGGCTGATTTTTTCTGCTAGTTCGATATATTCAGTGGAGTCCATCGCCTCATCATTTTTTAAAACGATTTGAGTAGGCATAGATTCACCTGGTCCGAAGCTACCTGCGATGGCGTTAAAGGCTTTGATTGAATTTACATCACCACTTAATTCTTCTAATGAATCATAGGAGATGTCACCATCATATACAAATAAAAATGGAGCAACGATTGCCGCTACAACTAATAAAGATAGGAGTGGGCGCCCCAATGAAAAACGACCAGCTATTTCCCAAATCTTGCTGTCCCCATGTTCCAAATTTTTCTTAGATGGCCAGAATAGTTTTCTCCCTAAAACAGCCATAAAGAATGGAACAACAGTAAATAAGGCACCTAATAAAAGTGCTACCCCAACTGCTACAGCGACAGCAGATTGGTATAAAATAAATTGTGAAAACCCGATTGCCGCAAAACCAATCATGACCGCAATTCCACTAAATAGAACAGTGCGTCCTGCATTTTTATACGTTTCAATAATCGCTTCAGTTAAGCTCTCCCGATGTGAAAGCTCCTCTTTAAAACGACTTAATAGTAAGATACAGTAGTCCGTTCCAATTCCAAATAAAACTGCAACTAAGAAAATCTGAGTGTAGGTTGATATTGGAAAGTCAAATTGATCAACCAGCATTGCAACAATGGATTGCGAAGCAAGATAAGCAAATCCTACTGTCACAAGTGGAATAATAGGTGCAATTAATGATCTAAAAACAAGTAAAAGAACGACCAGAATAAAGACAACTGTTATACCCTCTGTCTTTTTTAAACCTTCTTGGGCACTCGTCATTAGGTCCTCAGTAATTAGCCATTCACTCGTGTAATAGTGATCAACTTTAACATCTTCAATTGCCTGATATAAAGCCTCGCTAACTTCTTTTGGTTCACGATCATTCCAACTTACTGTTACAGATGCTAAGATTGATTTTCCATCCTCTGAAACTAGCTGTTCCTTTAGTGTATCTTCGTTAAAATGAGTTAGGATTTCGGTAATCCCGATTTCTCCTTTTTTGTCTTCAAGAAGTCGGATGGCCCGTTCAGCTTCTTTGATTTCGTCTTCGGTTAGCTTCTTTTCATCGTGAAACACAAGTGCAACCTGTGTTTCATTTCCTCCACCCTTTTGGGATTGGGCATCGCTTAAAATTTCTCCTGCAATGGAGGATGAGTATTCGTCTGGAACGGTGATTTGACCCTTTTCACGGACAAGATCCGCCATATTTGGAGCTGCAAGAAATAATCCAGCCACGACAACAATCCATGCGATAAGGACAAACCACTTCCGTTTAATGATAAAATTCATGCTTAATCCACCACCCTGTTATTTTTTATTTGTTGTAGGATTCCATTAAGCTTTTCATAGGTTTTTAGAAATCGAACAATTTCCTCTTCTGAAAATTCACCAATGATCGATTCGACTAACTTATGAACCCGCTCCTCTGTCTTGGTAAATAGTTCATTTCCTTTGTTTGACAATGTTAAGTAAACAATTCTTCGATCATTCTCATCCCGCGTTCTTTGAATCAACCCTTTTTCAAATAGTCGGTTAATAATCGCAGTAATCGCACTCTTTTTCACTTCAAAAACTTCTGCAAGTTCTGTTGATGTACACGAACCTACCTTATTTATGTAGCGAAGTGTATAATGCTGTTCATTTGTAAGGTTACTTCCGATTTGTTCCTTTACAAGCGACTCAGCGGTGGTATTTACTGAAAAAGATACATCTATATAAGAATCCACTAATTCTTTAATGTTTGTTATAGTCATCGTTTGAAATCACCTCACAGTATAAAAATAATAGTTAAACTATTTAACTATTAACAAAGTTAACTATAATTTGCACCAATAATAATGTCAAGTCAAATACGACTTGGCGTATTTGCGCCCAGATTTTTTCGAGCTAGCTCGAAAACTTTCCTTTGAAAATCTGTGGCATCCGCCGGAGGCTTAAATTTTATTCATCAGAAGTAGAGGACTTCTGATGAATAAAATTAAAACATCCCTCTAAAAGAAGAGAGATGTGGATTTAATTTCCCGCTATTCAATTACTTCAATATCCTTCAATTCAATGTCTGTGTCCTTTTCGAATGAAACATAATACTTTACATATCCGGTATCATCTTTTACATATTCGGCTTTAGAGTCATCAATGATGTTCCCATTAATCGTGACACCTGCATAGGTATAGTTATTGTCATTAAGAACCTTCTGAATGACTTGGGAATCTGTTAAAACATCTTCCTTTGTTGATTGGGTTGAATCCAACACAATATGGATGCTGATAGGCTTCTCTAGTTTCATATCCTTGCTCCATGTTGTATTCAAGTCATAATCACCTTTTTGAACCTCTAAAGAAACCCCCATTCCTTTCACAGTCGGGACGGATTTCTTTAATAGTTCCGTTATTTCCCTTTGAGCTTCCGCACTTAATTTTTCCATTAACGGCTCATCTAAGTTCTCTGTGTAGATGGAGTCTATAATCACATGCGGCTTTAAAAATCCTCTAACGTTAAATTCATAGGTCTTTGGCCCGTTCTCATTAGGAACAGTCCCGCCAATTTCTATTACGTTAAAATCATAGGTCTTAAACTTAAAATTATAGAATCCCTCCTCAATCCGGAACTCGCGGTCAGGGTAAGTCTCCTCTAAATAATGTTTAAGAGTATTTGTTGAATATAGCTTACTCACGGGATTTCCATTAAATTCGTTATAGATAAATAGGATGAACAAAACGAGCAATCCAAGGAGAATACTATACATTACTTTTCGCTTTTTCATTTATCCTCACCATTCCTTATTTTCAGATATAAAAATCCAATCATACTGCCGATAAAAGCAAATAAATAATGAATCAAGGTTACCAGGATGGATCCCATAATAGACTGCAATAAAAACTGCCCAAAAGAAACTGTGGAACCCATGTCCCCTTGAATAAAGTCACCTATGTTCCCAGCTAGTGACCAAATAAAGATGGGGATAAAAGAGATGTAAAAAACAATTTTCATATCTTTGTAAAATAGGTAAGTGAGTAATCCAAGTACTGCATACCATAAAATAAAACCAAAACTTTCATTGAGCATGGATGTTTGAACGGCAAGGAAAAAGGATAGCCCAACAAAAATGAGTTGATAGAGCGCGAGCCTTCTTTTGATGTTTGTGATCATTTTATCGTGCTGAACAGGCGATTCAATTTTATCCTTTTCGAGCGGAGTCATTGCTTGGTGCATGAGTTTTTGTAGTTCCTGGTTATCCTGTATTTGTTCCTCTAGCCATGTGGTCGTTTCTGCACTCAACAGTCCCTCATTGTATAGAGGTAGCAAATCCTCAATGATTGCTTGTTTACGTTTATCCATGATATCCCTCCATTTCCTTATGAAGCTTAAGTTTCGCTCGGTGAAATGTGACTCTAGCAAAGTTTTCACTTTTTCCAAGCAAGCTTCCAATCTCTTTAAACGATAACTCTCCGTAGATTCTTAGTGTGACAACTTCTTTTGATACATCATCTAGTCGATTGATATACTCGATTAGATTTTGTTTCACTTCCCTTTTTAGTACTTCCTCCTCCGGTGTAGTCGATTCCCCTTTTTCTTTTTTAAGCAACTCGTTTAACTGCGTCTTATATTTATTGGAGCGATAATGCTTTAACAATCGATTTTTTGCAATGGAGAATAACCACGTCTGGATTGTTGATTGCTGTGAAAAGGTATGCATGCTTTTAAGTGCTTCATAGAAAACCTCTTGAGTTAAGTCCTCCGCAATCTCTTTGCTAGAGGTTTTGATAAAGAAAAAAGCATATATTCGTGGTTGTACTTCTTTATATAACTCCTCTAGCTCCATTTTTCTCTCCCTATCTACTTGATTTTTGTTCGTTCATTGTATTAGTACCTTGGAATCCGTTTTCGTTACAAACTTATTTAAATATTCTAATCTTCCAAAGCATAATCCAGGGTTTGTCCTGTGTAAATGAAAAAATAAGCAAGTTTGTCCGATTTTAGGCATATGTTTTTATTACTTGCTCATTGGAGGACAATTTAAGAAAGTTGGGGGAATGTGAATGTTTTTCGGTCTATTAGTGATTTTAATCCTTGTTTTGTTTTTACCATTTTCAGTTAAGCTGATCGAAAAAAATTTAGAGGTCTTTCTCTTTTTCATGGGGCTTCTTGCTGCGGTTGTCGGTGGTGTATTTAATAGCCAGCTTTTTGTACGAGCATCCGTTGACCCCATTAAGATTACACTAGCTGTTTTAATTGCCGGGCTATTATTTAAATGGTTTCATGCACCTTTGCAAAAATTAATTGTTGGAATGAGTCGCAAAATTCCATTTCGTTTATTTATCGGGTTAGTTGTCATCTTTTTAGGCCTGATTTCAAGTGTAATAACGGCCATCATAGCGGCACTTGTACTTGTATTGATTGTAACTTCATTGAGACTTGAGCGTGGTTCTGCCATTCGTTTCGTCGTGATTGCGTGTTTTTCGATTGGTTTAGGCGCAGCGCTGACCCCAATCGGAGAACCCTTATCAACGATTGCCATCAGCAAGCTTAACGAGGGTTTTTTCTTTTTAATCGGTTTAATTGGCCCACAAATATTTGCTTCATTCTTTATTTTTGGCTTGTTGGCAACCTTTGTAGTTGAACCTCCAAAACGGAAGAAAGAATCATTTCAAAAGGAATCGAATAGTGAGACCTATGAGGAAATTTTCGTACGATCCCTAAAGATTTATTTTTTCGTAATGGGATTAACTTTATTAGGATCAGGTTTTGAGCCAATGATCAACCGTTATTTCATTGGACTTGATCCATTGTTACTTTACTGGTTAAATATGATTTCCGCGATTCTCGATAACGCCACTTTAGCAGCTGCAGAAATTAGTCCAGCGATGGACCATTTTACGATTCAATCGATTTTGCTTGGTTTAATGATTAGTGGAGGAATGCTGATTCCAGGTAACATTCCGAATATCATTGCCGCAGGAAAACTGGACATTACAAGTAAGGAATGGGCAAAGTTTGGTGTACCAGTCGGGCTTTGCGTCATGCTAGGATATTTCTTAATTATCTATTCAATGTAAAAAATGCCTATCTCTAGGCATTTTTTAATTGACTTCTCGCAGTCCTTTTCCATCGAGAATTTCTTGTACCCCTTCCTCGCAAACGCCATAAGCCCGCCACGAACAGGTTTCGCAGACTGTTTGAATATCAAGTGGGACAACATGTTTCTGGATTCGTGATTCAATGTCCTCCCATCTTAAAATTTGTCCAATTCGGATGCCCATTTTTTCTAGAATTTGTGCATCCCTTTCGTAGATGGAATTGTCTTCACAATGGTATTTACCATTGTTTGGATACTTTTCGCATAAATGATCGGGCCCTTTTACAATCTGAACAAGTGTCTTCGGATTCTTTCTAAGTGTTTGATGGACAATCGTCATATTTTCCACGTATTCCTGAGAATAGCCCATTCCTCGGTAGCCCAAAAGGCAAAATAAATGATGGCCGCGCAGTTTGTACATAATAGCCCCCTTTGTTAACTATAGTTAATTTTCAGTTTACATATATTTTATCTTAAAACTCCAAAAATTTGTTCAACTTTTTCTATTTTCTTACCTGCTACTAGAAAAATATGGTACCCTTTTATTGAGTCCCTGAAAATAATTATTGTTTGTCACAAATGCCAATTGGAATTCAAAACAAGGAGTTATATCCATGCACATTGAAACGAAATTAAATGATAGAATAGATCAATTTTGTCAACAAAGTAATTTCTCAGGAGTTGTTTTAGCAAAACAAAAGGATGCCAAATTAATAGAATTGACATACGGTTATTCAAATAGAGCTGAAGAATTAGCAAACACCATCCATACAAAGTTTGGTATAGCATCTGGGTGTAAGCTTTTTACCGCTATTGCGGTTTGTCAGTTGGTTGAAAAGGGTTTGCTAACATTTGATACAAGATTAAAAGATTGCCTTAATATCGATTTTCCAAACTTCGAGGAGAATATTTCCCTCCATCAATTGTTAACTCATACTTCTGGTGTCCCGGATTATTTTGATGAAGAGGTTATGGATGATTTTGAGGAACTATGGAAAGAAAATCCGATGTACCAGATTCGAGGACTGAAGGATTTCCTACCTTTGTTTCAGAATGGGGATATGATGTTTACACCGGGTGAAAGATTTCATTATAACAATGCCGGTTATATATTATTAGGATTAATAGTTGAGCAGAAGTCAGGGTTGTCCTTTACTGACTATATAGTTAAAAATATTTTTGAACAGTGTGGGATGAAGGATTCCGGGTATTTTTCTCTGGATTGTCTCCCAAAAAATACAGCGCTCGGATATATTGATAAAGAGGACGGTTCATGGCGAACAAATATATATTCGATTCCTGTTAAAGGTGGGTCTGATGGAGGAGCATTTGTCACTGCATCGGATATGCTGAAGCTTTGGGATGCGCTCCTACATTATAAATTACTGAGCCAGGAAATGACCGATCTACTAATAACCCCTCACGTACATGCTGAGGATGATGAATATTACGGTTACGGCATTTGGATTAGTAAAAGAGAATCTGAGATTTATAAATATCATGTTATGGGGTATGACCCAGGAGTGAGCTTCGCTTCTTCCTATTACCCAGATTCTGAAGTTACACTTGTCATTCCATCCAATCAGTCATACGGACCACATGATGTAACGGATGTATTTGAGGAAAATATGTAAAAAAATGAGGTCAGGAGTAGTCCTGGCCTCATTTTTTGAAATATTAGTTTTGGTCATCGTCATCTCGGCCATCCACTTCTTTTTTCAAAATCGTCCCGTCTACTGCGGAAATTTTCATTTCAATTTCATAATAACCGTCATCGTCTAACTCGATTTCTGTGATTGTGCCTGGTATATTCTTTGTTCCAATTGAAATGGCTTGATCTTTAGAAATTTCCACTGATGAAGTTTTTTGAGATTTATTTCCATCGTCATTGCGGTCATCATCGACTTTTACAACTTTTCCAGTAGTTGCATGAACTAAACCTCTGCATCTTCATCATGTGTACCTTCTAGCTCTACTTCGTAAACAAGCTCTCCGTTTTCACGATCTAGTTCAATTTCTTCGACATGTGCCCCTTTTACCTGTTGAAAAGAAAAGTACCAATCACCACAGGACGTTTTACCTATGGTGATTGATACTAATGAAAAGCCTATTCTTCTTCAATTTCTTCCTCTTGAGATCTTGGTCTTCTCCCCCAAAAGAATTCCCATGCATCCATTCGTTGAGATTCCTGTTCTTCTATGGTTTCCTTTTCTTTGTTATCAGCCAAAACCGGCACCTCCCCAATTTAATTCTCGTTTATATCCTATTCAACGGTTTGGGTTCTGTTTGGGAATATGCCCATAATTATGAAAAATTCATGATGGAATAGTGGAGATAATCGATGTATAATGAAGATGTAAATATTTTGAAGAGGTGATGAAGTTGGCAAAATCAAACGCTCGGAAAAAGCGTGAAAAACTTGTACGCGAAGGAAAGCGAAATCCCGAAAACGGAAGAAGCCCATTTGCATTAATTGATATGCAATCAAGAATGACAAAAACGAAAAAGGATCACTTATATCAAACTAAACATAAGAACCAATCATTCACTGATGGAAATGATGGTTCTTTTTTTTTTGTGGATGATATTGTTTAGCTTGGTTAGGTTCTAATCGGTTTTATTTTAGTTCTATCAATTTTATCCCTATTCTATCGACTTTAAGCTATAATCGATATTTTCCTAATAAAAAAACTGACACCAAGGTGTCAGCCAGACTGTTGACAAACGCTCGCATACTTCGTTGCTTGCCTCTCTCATCCGCTCATGAAGGCAACTTCTATTCGCGTCTTCGATCGGCTGCGCGCCTTGTCTGACAAGCGTTTTCAAGACAGTCTGGGGAGAGTAATTTCATCTAGATATCCTGTAAAAAAACGTGTAGACACCAAGGTGTCAGCATTATTTGCATCTTCTATGATAAAATTCGTTTTTCTCCCTCAATTTCTTGAATAGGAGCTATATTTTGGGAGAATTCCATGGTTCCGATATACTCTCCTTCCTCATCTCGTACGGCGAAGTATCGGATATACACGTATTTGCCTTTTGCTTTGATCCAGAAATCCTCAGCATCTTTTCTTCCTGATTTGAAGTCTTCAAGTAATTCTTCCACAACGTGAACACTTCTTGGAGGGTGACAGTTTTGAACCGTTCTCCCAATAACTGCTTTTGTCCTTGCAAAAATACGTTCTTTTCCTTTAGAGAAATAACGTACGACGTCATCCTTATCGATAAAGGTAATATCAACCGGTAAATGGTTTAACAGTAATTCAAGCTGTTTTAAAGATAATATACCTGTTTCCATCTTAAGAAATCCTTTTGACATCACTTGCTCATCATCAATGACACTTCGCTCAGGCTTCCAATCTTCCGGAGAAATCAAACAAAAACCGATTTCATCACTTTCTTGAGCAATTTTTAACCATTCGTCCTCTGTTAAATTATTTAGCGACATTGGAAAGAGAATATTTTCTTCGCGATAAATCATTTCGTCAACTTGATCGACAAAAAAGTTAATAACCTCCACAACTGATTGTTTCTCCCCATCATATTCGGTTAGCATTCTTTTTGCATCTTTTATTGCATCTACAATAAAATCATCAATTTTCCACATCATATTCG
Organism: Ferdinandcohnia sp. QZ13; assembly: GCF_031324165.1. Lineage (NCBI taxonomy): Bacteria > Bacillati > Bacillota > Bacilli > Caryophanales > Bacillaceae > Ferdinandcohnia > Ferdinandcohnia sp. QZ13. Next base: position 984,666 of record NZ_JAVIVW010000015.1, read on the forward strand.
TTGGTCCATATATCCCGTACTTTTCTAAGTATGGAAATAGAAGCTGTTCTTTTCGTTCATAATGCTTCCTGATATCCAGCAAAAGATTACAATCACTGAGTAACTTCATTCTATTTTCATAGTGGTCATCTGCTTCAAAAACTTGCAAATGAATTTTAATTTTACTAACTAACTTTTCAAGTTCTCTATTTTCAAGCTTAAACGTATACACGGGATGTCCAGGTTGTTCTTCTGGTCGACTCGTTCTGGTTTCTTCTATAAAATCCTTAAAAATCTTCCGATGCTTTGTACAAATTTCTGTAGCCTCATGTGCCTGGATATTTTCTTCTTCCATTAACACATGTTGGAGCCTCGATACTTCGCCAATCGTTATATAGCCCACTTTATCCTTTAATTTAGATTTTATCTCTTCAACAGATTTACCATTATGTAAATCTTTAAAACTTTGCTTTATAAGAGCCTCACGCTCTTGGTCACTCATTTTATGTTGTTCACGATTATTTATAAGTTCACTCATACGAAATTCTCCTTTCAATCTATGCTTACTTTCGAAATTAACATAGTTTAAGGAAAAGGTTCGTGATTCGAATCACATTACAAAATAAAAGGCTCATTTCTAAAAGATTGTTGCTTTTAAAACATAGGGTGATTTCCCCTCCTGGTACTCGCTTTCCGCGGGCGATCCGCAAGCCTCCTCAGGCCTACACGATGTAGGTCACGAAGCCGTTGCCACAGGACGTGGCGCTCTTAGGCTTCGAACATTAATGCCTCACTACGGGGTCTCGCCTGGCTCGCTATTCCCGCAGGACGTTGAGTTTGCTGCCTTGAAACTTCACTGCATGAAGAAAACGCTTGCATTTTCGAGGATCTCGTACCATCCGCTGAAATCACTGGAAGGACAATAATTACTAATCCCTTCGTACAATGGATATCAAAATACAACATAGTTTACGAAAACAGCCAAATAAAAAGACTCACAAAAGTGAGTCCTAACTGACTTATCTATGGTTTTGGATATTGGTATTCCAATTCATCTTTATCTGGATTATAATCAACGATCAGATTATGACCATTAAAGAACCAGATGTCATCTTCTTCTACATAGAACATAATATCATCGACGCTTTGACTTGTATGAATTTGGATGGGCTCGTCATGCGTAGAAAAAGCCAATGAATATTTTTCTTGTACGGGGCTAGTTCCGTAAAACATTGGATAGAAACGAACGGAATCACCTTTTTTGACACTTATATCTTCTTTAAACCATTTTAAAGCTGCATCACTTATAGTCATTTCCATATGTATTGAACCTCCCTGGCTGTCCTTCTGCTATTTTGTGCAGAAATATGGACTTTATTATCTTATAGTACTAAAGATTTCAAGGATAAGATACCAACTAATTTGTGAAATATTTCTCAAACATTAAAAAGCACGCAATCATTAAGACTGCGTGCAAATTTTTCTTATAAGAGGACAAAGGCGATTGTAGCACCTACTATAATGGCTACGCTCACGATTTTACCCCAAACGGGAACTTTGTCCTTCGTATTTTGATTGACCTTCTTTTCTTGATCCTCGACTACCTTCCGATATTCAGGACTACAGCACCCCATTTAGGCCACCCGATTGTAGTCTGAAATGTCTTCTTCAAGTGGTAGATTGGCTGCACGATATTTCACTGCTTGTCGGAAGAATAATGCGACAAGGATGATTGTGCCTGCAAAACCACCGTACCACGCAATATTCATCGGTAATCTGAATCCAATTTGAGCATTCAGGATATACGTAATGACCATACAAAGCATGAATGTTCCTGGAATAAGTGAAATCCAGTAATTCTTTTTCGCAATGTATAAGTACATTGCACCTACGAATAATGCAATAACAGCTGTTGCTTGGTTCGCCCAACTAAAGTATCTCCAAAGAATATTAAAATCGATTTGAGTAAGAACAACAGAGATTGCGAATAATGGAACGGCAATCCATAGACGACTTGACATTTTCTTTTGAGCCAAATTTAGATATTCAGCAATAATCATACGCGCACTACGGAATGCAGTATCACCAGAAGTGATTGGTAATACGATAACACCTAATACTGCAAGTGTTCCACCAATTGCACCAAGCATTAATGTTGAAACTTCACTTACAATAGCTCCTGGACCACCGGCTGCAAGAAGTTCTTGTAAGCCGCCGTAACCATCAAATAAGCTCATAGCTGCTGCTGCCCAGATCATTGCGATGATACCTTCCGCAATCATCATACCGTAGAAAATTTTACGTCCTTGACTTTCCTTTTGTGTCGTACGTGAAATAATAGGTGTTTGTGTTGCATGGAATCCAGATAAAGCACCACAAGTAATTGTAAAGAATAATAATGGGAAAATTGGTGCATTATCAGGATGGAAATTTGATAATGAAAGTTCTGGGATTGGTGCACCTTTTACGATTAAACCAATACCAATTCCAACAGCACTGATTAAAAGAATTGCTCCAAAATAAGGATAAAGACGACCGATAATTTTATCAACTGGCAATAAAGTAGCCAAGATATAGTAAATGAAAATAACTGCGATAAGAATTCCTAAAGCAACTTTACCATCTAATAAGAGATTTAAAAGTGAAGCTGGTGTTGAAACGAATACTGTACCAACTAATAAAAGTAGTAAAACAGCAAATGCGTTAACCACGTGCTTCATTGCTTTACCTAAAAACTTCGTTGCAAGCTCTGGTAAGTGAGCTCCTTTGTTACGTATGGAAATCATTCCAGTTAAATAATCGTGAACGGCACCTGCAAAAATACATCCAACAACAATCCAAATGAATGCAACTGGTCCGTAAAGCGCTCCCATAATAGGCCCGAAAACAGGTCCAGTACCCGCAATATTCAAAAGCTGGATCAGTGAGTTTTTCTTGGTACTCATTGGAATATAGTCTACACCGTCAGCATTTACATAAGCTGGAGTAGTACGTTCTTCCTTAACACCGAATACTTTTTCAATGTATTTACCATACGTAAAGTATCCAATGATTAACAAAGCGATACTCGCTAAAAATGTAATCATGTTATTTCCCCCTTATTCCCTTTATCAAAATAATGAATGCGTTTACATTTATTATAGTAGATAAATTGAAGTTTAGAAGACTTTAAGATTAAAAGGTAGAAATTTGACGATAACGTGTCAAAATTGTGAACTAAAACGCAAAATTCTACCTTCATCTAATTAAATTTCTAATTGGGCACGCAATGCTTTGACATAATTACGGCTAACTGAAAGCTGTTCTTCTCTTCCTTCAATTTCCAATTGGTAGGCTCCATTAAACCAAGGGGTAAGTCTAGTGACATATTTTAAATTAACGAGAAAGCTTTTATGAATCCGAAAAAACCCGAATGATTCCAGTCTATTTTCCAATTCCTTCAACTGATTTTTTGTCTCATACTCCCCCATTTTTGTCACAAGCTTCGTTACTTTCTCATCCTTGGCAATATATAAAATATCCATCGGTTCAAGGTAGATAATCTCCCCACTTGAATCAATCGCCAATTTCCCTGTTTGTTTTCCTTTTTCCTTTTCTTCAGGTGTATGAAGAATTTTTTCAATGCGTTTAACCGTTTCCTTAAGCTGTTCCTCATCAAACGGCTTTAACAAATAGTCGATCGCATTAAAACGAAATGCTTCCACGGCAAACTCAGGGTACGCCGTAGCAAACACAATCAGTGGCGGTTTTTTTAATTCCAAGAGAGCTTTTGCAGCGTCCATCCCATTCACTTTAGGCATTTCCACATCTAAAAAGACAACATCCGGTTGGAGCTGAATCGCTTTTAAAATAGCAGACTCTCCTGAATCAGCTTCTCCCACTACTTGAATGGTTGGATAGGCATCTAATAAATGAGATAGCTCATCACGACTATATAATTCATCATCGACAATAAGAGTTTTGATTTTTGCTTCCATTTTATACAGCCTCCGTTAGTGGAATTGAAAAAGCAATCTCCGTTCCTTTATTTTCTTCACTTTTAATGGCTAACGCTGACTTTTCACCAAATAGCATGGTAAGCCTACGATTGACATTATATAAAGCGACTCCACTGCCTTTTTCAGATTTGATTGGGGTGATGCAAATTTCCTTAGCGCGTTCTTCATTCATACCCATTCCATTATCCTCAACCTGTACATATACACAGTCATTCATTTTTTGGATTGATATCATGATTTGGAAATCCCCATCTTGATTCTTCATCCCGTGTTTAATTGCATTTTCAACAATCGGCTGGAGGGTAAGTGGTGGAATATACTGATACAACGCAGCTTCCTCAACCTTATAAAATACTTTTAGTTTATCTACAAATCTTGTTCCCTCTATTTCTAAGTAGGCTTTCACTTGCCTAAGCTCCTGTTCCAAGGTTGTTACATTTTGTGTTGTAACGGACAAGTTTTGACGTAAGAAATGGGATAGGGAAACGAGTAGTTTCCTAGCTTTTGTTGGATCTCTTCTTACCAAAGAGAGAATCGTGTTCAGTGTATTAAATAGAAAATGCGGGCTTATTTGAGCTTGGAGCACTTTAATTTCGGCTTCTTTTGCAAGCTGAAAAGCTTTATCGGCTTCCGCAATTTCAAGCTGATTACTTAAAAGGGAGCTCAAACCTGAAATGAGTTCTGTCACAACAGGTGTAATTTCTTTTTCAGAACGAAAATAGAATTTTAGTGTCCCAATCGTTTCATCTCTCCGTCTTAATGGAGCAATTACAGCCGCACCAAGTGGACAAGCCTCATCTCGGCATTGAATCATCTTTTTGTTGGCGATTACAATTTTTCCATTATGAATAACATCCATAGTAATTTGTGTTTGGATTGGCATTTGCGAACGATGATGGTCATGCCCAAGTCCCACATGTGCCAAAATTTCTTGGGTATTGGTCATCGCCACAGCTGTTGCTTGAATTTCATCCTGAATGATATGACAAACTGCGTGTGCCGTCTCTCGATTCAACCCGTTTCGCAAATGGACAAGCGTCTTGTCTGCAATGCGAAGAGTTTTTTGAGCTTGAACTGCACCAACCCTCTCTCCCTCATTAATTACACTCTTTATGATCATGAGAAATAAGGCACAGCCTAGTCCATTTGCGACAATCATCGGAATCCCAATGATTTCGACTAAAGCCCACGCTTTTTCAAAAGGACGTGAGAATAGCAGGATAACAAGCATTTGAAGTGCTTCTGCGGAGGCCGCGATAATAAATGCAGTACTTAATTTCACGTGCTTATTTTTCTTATAAAAGTAACCTGATATAAAACCTGCGATGATGGATGCAAAGCCACAGGAAAAAGCGGTAAACCCACCAAGCGTAAAACGATGGATACCAGCAATAAGCCCCGCACCTAACCCAACCTTGTAACCACCTAGTAAACCAGCGAGTACCACACCAATCACACGTGAGTTCGCTAACGCTTCATTAGAAGTTAACCCTGATGCCCAGCGATTAAACTGAAGGCTTTCTGTATTAAGGCTAAGACCCGTATACGTACCGATAATTCCAAAGAAACCAAAGAAGACAATTGCCACAAGCTTCTGCCAACGATTCAGCTCATCCTGGTACATCATCCCTCTGAAAAACTTCAATCTCGTTAAAATAAAAGCGATTGCAACAATAATCCCTAACCGCTCTAACATTGTAATTAAAAGTTCGAACATAAGACATGCTCCTTTTTTAGGACATGATGGGGTCACGGGGACAGGTTCAGTGTCCCTCTGTACCTTTATTGTAACAAGATTTTGAGGGTTTGGGTTAGTTTTTTGAAGGGGAGATGTTGGAAGTTCGGTAGAAAAAAAACCTCCATCGTGAATGGAGGACTTAACTCTCTTAAATTTATGGTGTTCAGTGAAATCATTCCCTGGATACTATAAATCTTCCACCAATACATAAGTCGCCTTCACCGGCCCATGCACCCCAACTACAAGATTCATTTCAATATCTGCCGAATTACTTGGTCCTGTTATAAAATTTATAGCGGAAGGAACTTGCTCACCGTTTTTGACTTTTTTACGGATGAGCTTTGCTGCTTGTGTCATCCTTGGAACAATCGTGCTTTTTGGGACGATTACAATCGAATGAGTTGGTAAGAAGCTGATTGTTCTTCCACGATTAAGACCACTGTATAGCACAACTGTACCGGATTCTGCTAACGTAATTTCGCTGATCGTAATTCCGATGTTTGCCTGTTCTGCTTTTGTGATGTTTTCTTTTCCAAGGTCAGGATTCCATTCAAAAACATCTTCTTGTTCAGAAGGTAATTTTTCCTTCAATAACGGCTGAAGACCAAATCGTTCAAAGCGTTCGTCTTTCCAAGTAACGATTGGACCGCTCCCCAGTTCTTTGATCTTCTTATCAAGTTCTTCCGATAGCTTGGATTTTGACGTCATGATGAGTTCCGTATGGATTTTTGTGCATTGAAGCTTTAAGACCTCCACTAACTCATCCACGGATGCATCCTTTAACACTTCTTCCTGTGGGTTATGTTTCCACACAGGTGGTGTTAACGTTGTTCTTCTCTCACGACCAAGTTGTTTCGCAATCTGGTCGAGGAAGGTATCGCGGTTTTGGATGGTTCCTTTCATTACTCCTCGCCTCCTTTTTCCCTGTTTTTAAACCAATCTCTAAATCTCTCTTTATTCGGAGCCGGGAAATCGCGAACATCCGTCCATTCTTTTAACATACCGACACCCTTGGTAATTTTGTCACCATTAGTAATTGGTTTTGTTAAGGTTGGAGCGAGTTTTGACCCCATTTGGTAAAGAGATGGTGATGAAGCCCCAAAACCAAATGCCTTCATTAATAGTTTTTCAGAAACGGGTGCACGACCTTCCCGCTCCACGATGACTTCACGATGCTTATGAATCAATTGATGAAGTGGTATTTTGACTGGACAAGCATCTGTACATGCCCCACAAAGGGTTGATGCATACGGAAGCTCCTTGTGATCATCATAGCCTCCGAGCAGTGGTGTTAACACGACACCAATTGGTCCTGGATAAATTGAACCATATGAATGACCCCCTACATGACGATATACCGGACAAACATTAATACATGCTGCACAACGAATACATTGTAAAACGGATTGAAATTCCGTACCGAGTATATTGGATCGGCCATTATCAACAATGACAAGGTGGAAGTCCTCTGGACCATCGACATCGCCTTCTTCACGAGGACCTGTTAATGTTGTGATATAACTGGTTAGTTTCTGACCGACCGCGCTTCTCGTAAGCATGCCGACAAGTACTTCCATTTCTTCAAAGGTTGGAACAAGACGCTCCATCCCCATAACGACGACCTGTGTCTTCGGAAGTGCAGCAACAAGATCGGCATTTCCTTCGTTCGTTACGAGAGTAATGGAACCTGTTTCTGCAACCGCAAAGTTACAGCCTGTAATCCCTATGTCAGCCTGTAAAAACTCTTGTCGCAATGATTCCCTCGCAAATAAAGCGAGTTCCTCTGGTTTTTCAGAATTCTTGTAGTTCATTTTATTCGCAAATACATCGCGAATTTGTTCTTTGTTTTTATGTAATGCAGGAACTACAATATGGGATGGTGGATCATGGTCATCCATTTGCAGGATGTATTCTCCAAGGTCCGTTTCAATCACACGACACCCCACTTCCTCAAGTTTCTGATTTAAGCTGATTTCCTCTGTTACCATCGACTTTGCTTTGACAATGTTTTTAGCTTTTTTCTTTTCCGCCAGTTCACTGATATAAGTACTTGCTTCTTCAGCCGTTTGAGCAAAAAATACATGTCCACCGCGGTTTGAAACCTGCTCACTTAATTGATATAGGTAATAATCAAGGTTTTCAAGAACTTGACGACGAATTTCCTCTCCATGATTGCGCCATTCCTCCCAGTTCCCCAATTCATCTGTAACCGTTTGTTTTCTACCTTGAATCGTTTCTTGGGCTTTTGAGACAGCACCTCTCATGAACGTGTTTTGCACTTCCTTTTGGACACGGGTTTTAAATTTTTCATCACTCGTTTTTAATGCCATTATTGCTCCCCTCCTTTAGTTACGATGGTTTAATACCTCTGCGATATGTAAAACTTCAATTGGTTTACCTAATCTGTTGATTCTTCCGCCAATATTCATGAGGCAACCCGCGTCTGCTCCGATCAGATAGTCGGCTTCTGTCGTTTCAACGCATTGAACTTTTTCATCCACCATTTTCTCTGAAATCTGCCCCATTTTTACAGAAAAAGTTCCACCGAATCCACAGCAATTCTCTTTTCCTGGAAGATCTACATATACTACACCATCAATATTTTTTAATAGTTGAATAGGTGGTTCCTTTACGCCTAATAGTCGCGTCATATGGCAGGATGTATGGTAGGTTACCTTTCCTTTAAAAGTTGAACCGACATCTGTTATGCCTAAAACCTCAACAATGAACTGTGTTAGTTCATACGTTTTCTTCCCTAGTTCAATCGCTTTTGGTTCCCAAACAGGGTCACCTTTAAAAATATCTTTGTATTCGTGGAACATGTTTGCACATGAGCCAGAAGGACATATGATGTACTCCGCATTATCAAAGGTTTCAATCATTTTCTTCATGGCTTTTTTTGTTTCTTCTACATATCCACTATTAAAAGCAGGCTGCCCACAGCAAACCTGCTCTTCTGGAAACACCACTTCGCAGCCGAGATACTCTAATAGCTCAACCGTCGCTTTCCCCACATTTGTTTGAAACATGTCAACAAGACAAGTAGCAAATAAGGTGACTTTCATTTTTTTTCCCCCTTCAACAAAACAAATAGACAGATCATCTGATACCTTTTTAAAAACTATGTTACTCCTTTTGTCTGAATTAATATATATGTAAAAAAGCTAGGAATGCCCCTAGCTTTTTTAAGACTTTAAAGTAATATTACGAATCGCAATCTTCTATTCTAGTTCAATCAATACTTTATTTGTATTGTACATTTTTGCTTGAAAATACTCTGCCGCTTTTTCAAAAGGAATTTTGTGGGTAATATAGGTGTCTATATCAACACTACCCTGATTCATGCAATCCATAACATATTTAAAGTCCTCAATCGTTGCATTTCTGCTTCCCATCAACGTTAATTCTTTTGCATGAAAATCTGGGTCATTGAAAGTAATTTGATCCTTCACAAGTCCTACATAAATGAGCTTGCCACCATGTGAGACATAATTGAATGCATTCATCATTGAATGCTTGTTTCCAGTAGCATCCATAACAATTGTAGGTAAGTGGCCATCATTAATGGTCAAAAGATCTTTAACAAGATCACCCTTACTTCCGACTTCCAATACTTGATCGCAATCCGTCCAATCCTTAGCAAAAGCTAAGCGTTCTTTACTGATATCCATCATGATTGTTTTTGCCCCTTGCAATTTTGCAAACCTTGCAGTACCAAGGCCAATCGGACCCGCTCCAATAATCAGTACACTTTCCCCTTTTTGTATTTGAGCTCTTCTCACAGCATGGGCTCCTATACTTAAGGGTTCTATGATAGCTGCAGCATTTAATGATAATCCATTTGCATGTATAACATGGCTTTCCGGAAATACGAGATATTCCGTCATACCACCATCAATATGGACACCCGTTACTTGCATTCGAGTACAACAATTTGTTTTTCCGTTTTTACAGGCAATGCATACACCACAATGTATATAAGGGATAACAGAAACACAATCCCCTACATTAAAACTTTGTACTTCTCCCCCAACCTTCTCCACAATACCCGAAAGTTCATGACCAAGAACTCGCGGATATTGAAAGAAGGGCTGGTTGCCTCCAAACGCATGTAAGTCTGTACCGCAAATTCCAATTCTTTTCACACGAATCATGATATCCTTTTCTCCTATAGAAGTAGGAGACTCTTGTTCAATCATTCTCATATTCCCCGGTTCTTGACAAACAATCGTTTTCATCCTTCGTAACTCCTTTTATTGTATGGAGGTCTATTAAAACTTAGGCCCTCAATCTGTCTAAAATAATGTATTTGGCAGCCACATAGAGATTGCCGGAATGAATGCGATTAACAGTGCTGCAATTACCAAGAGAAGTAAAAATGGCCAGCTATGTTTAACAAATTCCTCAACCTTTGTTCCCGTAATCGAACAAGTTGCAAACATAATAGTCCCTAAAGGCGGCGTTAACGTGCCAATACTAATACAGATAATGAAGAAAATTCCAAAATGAACAGGATCAATTCCATACTGCATAAGCATAGGCATAAATAGCGGTGTTAGAATAATAATCGAAACGTTACCTTCAACAAACATCCCTATCACTAAAAGGAATAAGAGAACTACAAAAAAGAACAAGATAGTTGAAGAAACATTCCCCACCATAAACTCTGTCATTCTTTGTGGTACCTGCTCTAGAGTGAGTACCCAAGCAAATGCAGAACCCGCTGCAATAATAATTAAAATGGATGCTGCTGTATGAGCCGTTTCTAAAAATGCTTCTATTAACTGTTTTAACTTCATTTCACGATAGACAATCATTCCAAGAACTAAAGCATACAATACCGCAAACGCTCCAGCCTCTGTAGCACTGAAGATGCCAAAGCGAATTCCGCCGATAATAATAACAGGTAGAAGAAGGGCTAATAGGGCATCTTTAAAACTAGCTAAAAATTCTTTAAGCGTAATTTTTTCTTGTTTTTCCGTTTCAAGGTTATGTTTTTTAGCATAGAAATGGACGTAAACCATAAAAGTTAAACAAAGAACGATCCCAGGAATAATACCAGCTAAAAATAATTTGCCAATCGAAACATTACCTACATAGCCGTACATAATTAGGGCAATACCCGGTGGAATAATTGGGGTAATTAAGGAAGTAGATGCAGTTAACACAGTTGAAAAAGACTTTGAATACCCTTTTTTAATCATCTCAGGAACTAGGATTTTTGATTGCATGGCCGCATCTGCAATGTTCGAACCGCTCAAGCCACCCATAAGGGTACTAAGAATAACGTTTACCTGAGCAAGACCACCAGGAAGTGGCCGAGTAATGACTTGAGCAAATCTAAGCATTCTTGAAGTAATTCCCGTGTAATTCATGAGGATTCCTGCAGTCATAAAAAAGACGATCGCAAGTAGTGGTACCGATTCTACGCCACCGATCATTCTTTGAATGAGGACCATCATAGAGAAACCATCCGACAACATAAAATAAACGGCTGAAGCAACAATCATGGCAAACGCTATAGGTACATTAATTAAAAACAATACGAGTAGTATGATTAACATTAGAGTTAAGGCCATATCACGCTCTCTCCTTTTTCTTTGAGTCTGTTTGGAAAGAACGAATCAGCTTAATTGTAAAATGAATAGCTGTTAACAACCCTCCAATAGGTACAGCAAGATCAATATAGGTGTAACTAATTCCTAATACAGGAGTTACTTTACTGCCAGCTTGAGAAGCAAGTTCGAAACCCAAATAGACAAATATGTATATAAGTACAAAATAAATTGCCCCTGCCCCTAGGATCGTGCATACATTACGAATCGCTTTTGGCATCTTTTGAATAAAATAATCCACCCCGATATGTCCGTCCCGTTTCATTGCTGAACTTATCCCTATAAAAACAAGCCAAATAAAGCAGCCAAGTGTTATTTCTTCCGCCCATGAAATCGGGCTATTTAATACAAAGCGGCAAAAAACATTGATAATCGTTAAAAACGAAATAACTGATATTGCAAGAACTGAAAGAATATCATCAATTGGGTTAAACCATTTTTTCAGCATTTATAAGTCCCTCCTATTTAACCAAATTATTTCTAGCTACAATGTGAAATAAAGTTTAGGAGACTTCCGTTTATGAAGAATAGATTAGAAATCCAATCTGAGAAAAAGGTAAGATTTTTCTCAGATTGGAATGTTATTAGGAAGGCTTATTTTCTAATAATTCTACAATTCTATCGTATAATCCAGGAGTCCATTCTGAGAACTTTTCATATACACTTTGGACTTTTTCTTTAAACGGTTCTACATTGACCTCGTGTACTTCTACGCCCTGCTCTTTAAATTCATCTAAGACAGCCTTTGTTTGTTCTTCTAGTACACCTCTACCGTATTCCCCTGCCTCATCACCAGTTTCTTTTAGAATTTGGACAACGTCCTCAGGTAGTGTATCTATGAAACTTTGTCCGGCAATCCAAGTTGTAATGAACTTTTGATGGCCAGTTAAAGATAGATGTTTTGAGACTTCATGTGCCTTTACGCCTTGAAGCACTGGAAGAGGATTTTCAGCACCATCGATAAGTCCTTGTTGAAGGGAAGTGTATAAATCCCCCAGTGGTGTAGGAGTTGCCGTTGCGCCTAATGCCTCAAATGTAGCAATCGACATTTGGTTGTTTGGCACACGAATTTTCATACCCTTTAAATCCTCAGGTGTTGAAACCGGTTCATTTGTTAACAGTTGGCGCTCGCCGTATACAGTATTAGTTGTAAGAATATGAATTCCTGCCCCATTTAAAGCTTCATGTAATTCATCAAACCAGTCCGTTGTTGTTAAATATAACAAGTCATCTACACTATCTGTAATATATGGAGCAGTCAAAATTCCTGCATCTGGTACATAGTCCATTAAGAAGTCATATCCAGCCATAACAATTACGTTATTTCCCATAGTTGCTTGTTCAACAACATCTTTTTCAGATCCCAATTGGGAACTTGGGTAAAGCTTTAATTCAATTTTCCCATTACTTTTTTCCTCAGCCAATTCCTTCCACTTTTTCGCTAATAAATCAATGGGCTCTCCAGGCTGATTTCCATAGGCAACATTGATTGAAACTTTTTCATCGCTCCCTTTACCTTCATTTGATCCTTTTTCAGATGATGTGGAACTTGAATCAGATGAACATGCCGAGATAAACACTACTAACATTGCAAATAGAAAAACAGACAACCATTTTGTTCTCTTCTTCATACCATTACCCCTTTTTTTCTTAAAATTTTTACTCAAACGGATTCAAGAATTATCCTTTTGATTCAAGTAGTTAAAAAGAATAGATTAGAAGGTTGGACCGATTCTCCAGATGCCAAAATCATGTTGTTTTAATATTTCCGCTTTTGTTAATTTGCCAGAACTAACTAATGAAATCTCTTCAAATATTCTTTTACCAACTTCTTCAACAGTTTCTTTTCCTTCAATAATCGTACCTGCATTGAGGTCCATATTGTCATTCATTCTTTCAAACATACCAGTATTTGTTGAAATTTTTATGACGGGGGCAATTGGTGAGCCTGTTGGTGTACCTCGTCCACTCGTAAACAGGACGACTTGAGCACCACCAGCAACCATCCCCGTTAATTGTTCAATATCATGTCCTGGTGTATCCATCCAAACTAGACCTTTTTCGGTTGGTTCTTCAGCATAATCGATTAATTCTTTTAGCTCGCTTTTCCCAGCCTTATTCGCTGCTCCTAGTGATTTTTCTTCTAAAGAGCTTAATCCACCGGCAATGTTTCCTGGACTAGGGTTTCCAGTCCTGATATCCACTCCCATAAGAATGGAGCGATTTTCCATTGCTTCTATTACCTCGTAAACACGTTTTGCAACTCGATCATTTGCAGCGCGTTTTGCCAGTAAATGTTCTGCCCCAATGAGTTCCGTCGTTTCCGCTAGAATAGAAGTTCCGCCTCTTTCGACAATCATATCGCTAACTGCACCTACAGCAGGATTCGCTGATAAACCTGAACATGCATCAGATCCTCCACATTCTGTACCAATAATTAATTCACTGAAATCACATATTTCCCTTGGTTGAGCAGAGGCATCTTGTACAAGTTTGGCAGCGGCTTGTGCTCCCTTTGCTATAGTAGTTAATGTGCCACCGTGGTCTTGAATTGAGACCGTTACTACTGGTTTTCCTGACTTTGCAATTTCTGCCGCGACACTTCTTGCCTGATGTGTTTCACAACCTAATCCTAAAACAACAACACCATATACGTTTGGATTTTTCCCTAAACCAACGTAGGTTCTAAATGTTTGTTCATAATCTACCCCTACTTGCGCACATCCGTGTTGATGAATGAAGGTCACTGTCCCATGAACAAGTTCCGTGATCCTTTGCGCCGTTTGTGTTGCGCAGGTAATTGTGGGCAAAATCAAAACATGATTTCGTACCCCTACCTTTCCATCTGGACGTCGATATCCCAAAAATTTCCCTTCTTTACTTAGTTCCAATTTGGTCACCTCTTCCTCGTGTTCCTTCAAGATTGTGAACATGGACATGCTCACCTTCCGCTATATCTCTAATGGCTCTGCCAATAACTTCTCCATACTTTAGAATAGTCTCACCCTTTTGGATCGCCTTGACGGCGAATTTATGACCAAAAAGGATTTCGTCTTTTAAAATAATCTTCTTTGATAATTCCCTTGAAATATCTACCTCCACCTCTTCATTTTTTGGAATGTCTTGTAAGGAAACCGCAACACTATCTATTGGCTGCATAACTAATGTTCGATACTTTTTCTCACTCAATCTCACTCATCCTCCTTTTAGAGGTAATATTGATGTCATAGACTTAAAGTCTTCCATACAAATCCTGTAATTAGCTTGTCATTTTTGAATCTAAAAATAGAAGAATATATTTCCCATTGATACTATGGTACTGTGGTAGTACCAACAAAGTAAAAAAATATATCCTTTCATTTAATCCTCTCTCCTCTTAAGGACTTTTTAAGGCGAGGTCGCTATTAAAACGTTTACATTTCTTCTCAGGATTACTGGGTGGTAGTACCAGTAACTAGATGTTACCACTTTATTTTTCTGTTTTCAACAAATTTTCTAACTTTTTAAAATTAAATAGTAAATTAGTCTTATCTATTAAACTATTTATCTCCACTCCTTTCTTTTGGTTGTCTTTCTAATCCATCATTAACATCTTGCCATCTTTTTTTCCTAAGCTTTTTTATTCTATTCCTCCTTACTTTATGGTATTTTGGTAGTACCAATAAAAATTCATTCATTAAGGGTGTTGTGCATGGTAAAAATCAATCCAATAAAACGAGTAACTTTAACTGAGCAAGTTTTAGAACAAGTTGCATCATGGATTACTTCAAATGAATTAAAACCTGGGGACAAACTTCCAAATGAACGATTACTCGCAGAAGAATTCGGGGTAAATAGGGGGCGGATACGGGAGTCTTTAAGAGCTCTTGCACTCATTGGTTTGATTACGATCAAACCAGGCGAAGGAAGTTTTGTTAGCGGCAAAGAATCGGTGCTCCCCGCTGAGACAATCCTTTGGATGTACCATGATGAAGTAAATAATTTGGAGGAAGTCTATGCTGCAAGGAAATTGATCGAATCCGAGGTATATATAGAAGCTGCTGAACGTATGACTGAAGATGAGATTAAAGTTATAGATGATATTTTGAAGGATTTAAAAAAGGTACCAAAAACGAATACAGAGGAATTTCAACGGCTATTAGACGATTTTGATCTGTATATGGGCTCTTGTAGTGGTAATAAAATCTATAACAAATTAATGCAGACGATTGTACACCTTCGTCATCAATCTATGGTGAAAATTTTGAATGTCCCTGGTGCACGGGAAAACAGTATAAAAACTCGCACAAAGTTAGTTAAGGCTGTGAAAGAAAAAAATCTTGAAGAGGTTAAGGAAGCAATTGATTTAAACTTCTCAGGAGCAAAAAAATTTTATAAACAAAACATATGATTGCATATAAATAAGGTCTAAACCAATTGGTTTAGACCTTTCTTAGTTTCTATTAAACTTCTTGTTTAAATGTATTTGTTAATTTTCCAAGCTTCTCAATTTCAACAGTGACTTTATCTCCATCTTTTAACCAAACTCTTTGGTCTTCAGGGTAACCAAATATAACCCCTTCAGGAGTACCCGTTAAAATGATATCACCAGGACTTAACGTCATATGGTCTGAAATGTAACTAACGATTTCATTACATTTAAAAATCATATCAGATGTATTCGAATCTTGACGAACTTCACCATTAACTGTTGTTTTTATTTCTAGACTGTTAGGGTCGCCAACCTCATCACTCGTTACAAGATACGGTCCAAGCGGACTAAATCCGTCTAGACTTTTCCCTAATAGCCATTGATGGGTACGAAATTGTAAATCTCTGGATGACAGGTCATTGCAGTTACAATACCCAAATACATAATCCAAAGCACCTTCTTTAGCTACACGTTTTGCCTCTTTTCCAATAACAATTGCAAGCTCTGCCTCATAATCGTTTTCTTTTGAATTAAATGGAAGATTAATTACATCTCCATGAGCTGATACAGTGTTATCAAATTTATTAAAGAGTAGTGGGTATTCTGGTAATGGCATGTTGGATTCTTCAGCATGCTTTTGATAGTTTATACCTACACAAATGATTTTTCCTGGTTTTGGGACAGCTGGTCCGAAATCGATGCTTTCCTCATCAACAAAAAGCTCTTCGTCTTTTTTCTCTAATGCTTGTTTCAAAAGAGAATCAAGTAGATGAATCGTATTTCCAACGTTATTCAAGACGTCCTCTATCGATTGTGGTACGAGCATTTTATAGGCTTCAGCAGCCTTCTCGATGTCTAAAACACCTAAATCTGTCTTAATACCTAATTTAAACGTATGATTCCTTTTGAATGTTAATAATTTCACTATTCATTACCTCCAATGCTAATCTTTCGGATGTATCATTTCCTCAATAAGATATTAACTAGATTTTCCGTTTATAACCCCACCATCAATCATAAAAGGGGCACCCATCATAAATTTTGACTCATCGCTTGCTAAATAGAGCGCCGCATATGCTACATCGGTTGGACTTCCTAACTCTCTACTTAACTGTCTCCCCTTAATTTTCTCAATTGCTTCTTCAGGATTCGGATCCTTTGAAAGATAATCCTCAACAAACGGTGTATAAATCGTACCAGGCATAAGTGCATTAACTCGGATGTTGTAAGGAGCATAATCAACCTGCATTGATTTCGTTAATGATAAGACAGCACCCTTTGTGGCTGCATAGGAAGCCCGATTTGCCAGGCCTATTTCGGCAATACAAGAAGACATATTAATAATAGAACCGCCTCTGTTCTCCATCATTACAGGGACAACAGCTTTTGAAACCAAAAAGACACCGGTTACATTTACATCAAACACCTTTTTCCACACATCTAATTCTATATTATGAAGTTCTCCTACCCCACTAATGCCCGCATTATTAAACAAGATATCAATTGTTTCATATTTTGCTAGAACTTCTGCGACCATATTGTTCACACTAATTTCGTCAGTGACATCAGTCCTAATAAATAGGGCCTTACCTTGATTGCTCTCAATTTCAGAAACAGTTTCTCTTCCTCCCGACTCATTCACATCCGCTACAATTACAGTAGCTCCCTCTTTTGCAAACAAATGGGCTGTTTCTTTGCCAATTCCAGAACCTGCACCCGTAATAAGGGCAACTTTGTTTTCTAACCTCATAAACTCTCTCCTTTTATGTAACTTATAAAAAGTAAAGGAAAACAGAAAAATACGTTATTTTTTTATTAATCAGGTACTCTGGTACTACCACTTAAAATTTATCATTTATTTCAAAATATTGCAACTAAATAAAAGCTGAAGATTTAGCGTTTTTGATGCAAAATTAAAAGAATTGAGTTCGGTAGAATAACGAACTCAATTCTTCAAAGCAGCCCATATTTGCCAACCATTTTAGGATTAAATTAAAGTGGGGACTATACTTCCAATGTTTTATCGAACTGTCTTCAACGCCTTACCCCAAGAAACGACTTGATCTAATAGCATGTTCATATTATCATCATGTATATTTTGAGGTTTAAAATCAGTACCATTTTCAAAGTCTAAGAATAGTGATAATGTTGGATGGGTGCGGACATCAGCAATGTTTAATTCACCACAGATTCCACGTAGATGTTCCGCTGCACGTGCACCACCAGTTGAACCATAGCTGACGATTCCAGCTGATTTGTTGTACCAAGCTTCACGCGCTGAATCCATCGCATTTTTTAATGCTCCCGTTATACTGTGATTGTATTCTGCCACAACAAATATAAATCCATCGAGACTTGCTAATTTCTCATTCCATTTCGCAATTCCGGGAGAATCCGCTGTACCTAAAAACGGTAGGTCATAATCTTTGATATCAACGATTTCGTAATTTGCATTTCCCTTCTTGTCACCATAACCCTTCACCCATTCGCCAACTTGTGGACTTACGCGTCCTTCACGAGTACTTCCTAAAATAATCCCTATGTTTAATTTTTCATCAGCCATCTGTTCTTCCTCCGTTGCTTTATTTTTGCCAAACAATTTGTCTAAAAACCCCATACTTACCACCACCTATGTAGTTGAGTAAAGCAATACATTATTAATTTTCTATTATCCAACAAAATTTATACGCTTTATTAGGTTGGATTCAAAATTCGTTGTAAAAACTGCTTCGTCCGCTCTTCCTTCGGATTTTTCAGTACGTCATCAGGATTTCCTTGTTCGACAATGTATCCGCCATCCATAAACAGGACTTTATTTGAGACTTCACCTGCAAATTGGATTTCATGGGTAACAATAATCATCGTCCAATTTTCATTAGCTAAATCCTTCATTACCTTTAAAACGTCTCCGATTAGTTCAGGGTCTAAGGCTGAAGTGGGTTCATCGAATAACAGAAGCTCTGGTTTCAGTGCTAATGCTCTTGCAATCCCAACCCGCTGCTGCTGTCCACCTGAAAGTTGATGAGGATATAAATCTATTTTCTCTTTCAACCCTACTTTTTCTAGTAGTTCTACTGCTTCATTTCTTGCTTCGGTTTTATTTCTTTTTTGGACAATCACGGGTCCCTCCATTACGTTTTGAAGGGCTGTTTTATGTGGGAAAAGATTATAGGACTGAAAAACCATCCCTGATTTTCTGCTTAACCGAATGATGTCCTGTTTCCTTACTTTTTCAGCAAAATCAAGCGAAAACCCATCTTCAAACTGATAGATTCCTTTATCTGGTTGTTCCAAGCCATTAAAACAGCGGAGCATAGTTGTTTTTCCAGAACCGGATGGACCAATAATAGAGACGACTTCTCCTTTTTTCACATCGAAATCGATATTTTTCAACACTTCATTTTCACCAAAAGATTTCGCCAATCCCGTTACCGATAAAAACATACCCTCACCTCCCTATCTTGCCACATACCGGCTTAATCTCCGTTCTAGCCCCGCTTGAAAGAGTGATAAAATGAAACAAATCACCCAATAGATTAGGGCAGCTTCTATATACAATAGAAGGAAATCGTATGTCCTAGCTGCAATCTCCTGTGCCTTGCGGAATAATTCAGCAACTAAAACCAATGAAGCAAGGGAAGTATCTTTAACAAGACTGATAAAGGAATTGGACAACGGCGGTACGGAGACCCTTGCTGCCTGTGGAAGAATGATTCGCCTCAACGCTGTCCATCTTGTCATACCAATGGTAAATGCGGCTTCCCATTGTCCCTTTGGTATCGATAAAATGGACGCACGAATGATTTCGGATGCATAGGCCCCAACATTTAAAATGAATGCAATCGCTGCACTTGGGAATGGATCAATATTCACCCCAATATTAGGCAATCCATAGAAAATAATAAATAATTGCACTAGCAACGGTGTTCCGCGAATCGCTGAAACATAAAAAATAGCTGGAGCTTGAACAAGTTTTGATTTTGACAGTCGCATCATCGCTGTAAGTAACGCAAGGATGAGTCCACCGATAAATGAAATAAGCGTAAGTGGAATCGTATACTGAATCGCCCCTGAAAGCATGGAAGGAAGGGAGTTCATGAATAACTCCCATCCCTCCATATTTGCAGTAATTGTTAATATTACGCTATTTTGTAGAAACATCTTCACCAAACCATTCCTGAGAGATTTTTGCTAACGTCCCATCATCCCTCATTGCAGCCAATTGTTCATTAACAGCCTTTACTAAATCTTCATTCCCTTTATTAAAAGTAAACGCCATCTCTGATACGTCATCTGAGCTAGCTGCAATTTTAATACTCTCATCGCCTTGTGATTTTATATAATCAAGAACTGCGAGCTTATCATTCACCGTAGCTTCGGCACGTCCTTGCTTGATTAATTCAATCGACTGGGCAAGCCCTTCTACACCTACGATTTCAGCGCCATTTTCTTGAGCGATTGCACCGTAGTTACTCGTCAAGGATTGCGCTGCTTTTCTTCCTTTTAAATCCGCAAATGTTTTAATATCACTATTATCTTTTGGCACGACAAGGACAGCTGAGGAGTAAGTATACGGTTCAGAGAAATCATAGTTGGCTAAACGGTCTTCATTAATTCCTACTTGGTTTGCAATTAAATCAAAGCGCTTTGAATTGAGACCAGCAAACATCGAGTCCCATTGTGTTTCCATAAATTTCACTTCAAGGTCCATGCGCTTTGCAACCTCCTTAATCACTTCCACGTCATAGCCAGTTAATTGATCCTTTTCATTGTGGAAGGTATAAGGTGCATATGTACCTTCAGTTCCTACTGTTAAAACACCCTTTTCCTTGATGTCATCAAATAGAGAACCAGTTTGTTCTGTATCATTGTTTTCATCGTTACCTGCATTGTTATCATTATCTGTTCCACCACAACCTGTTAGGACTAAAGCAAGAGCAAATATAACTGAAAAAAGAAACAGAAATTTCTTCACTATGAATACCCCCAGTTTTGTTTTTATTCTTAGTAGTAGATTTTACAAGTTTACCTATTCTCATTCACTGGGTTAACTTCATAAAAAAGAAGCCAGCAACGATGTGCTGACTCCTTACTATTTAGGCCTTCACAAGTTTCTCTACTTGTTTAACTATATTTTCAACTGTAAAACCAAACTCTTTGATGAGTTTATCTCCATTACCCGATGCACCAAATGTGTCAACGGAAAGTACTATCCCGTTATCCCCAACATATTTATGCCACCCTATAGAGGACGCCATTTCAATTCCAACCCTAGCCTTCACATTTTCAGGTAATACACTTGCTTTATAAGCCTCATCTTGTTTTTCAAAGCGATCCCATGAGGGCATGCTAATAACATTAACGTGTATTCCATTTTCCTTAAGTACAGATTGAGCACGAATAGCTAGCTGTACCTCAGAACCAGTAGCAAGTAATAATGCATCTGGTACTTCCTTTTCACCTTTGCTAACCACATATGCCCCAGCTTTTACACCTAAATATGCATTTTCCTTTGTATCTTCTAGTGTAGGAAGGTCTTGTCTTGTTAATACGAGGGCTGTTGGCTGTTCTTTACTTTCAACAGCTAAACGCCATGCAGCTTGTACTTCATTACCATCGGCTGGACGAATGACTGAGAGATTAGGAATCGAACGTAAGCCTGCTAGCTGCTCAATTGGTTCGTGTGTCGGTCCATCCTCACCTACTGCAATTGAATCATGTGTAAGCACATAAGTAACTGGTGTATTCATTAACGCAGATAGACGGATTGCAGGTTTTAAATAGTCACTAAATACGAAGAACGTACCTCCGTATACTTTAACACCACCGTGAAGTGCCATACCGTTTAATGCAGCCCCCATTGCAAATTCACGAACGCCAAACCAAATATTCCGTCCTCCGAAATTAGCAGGCGTGAAATCATCTTCACTTGAAATGGTTGTTTTGTTAGAACCGGCTAAGTCGGCACTTCCTCCGATAAAAAACGGAACAGCTTTTGCAATCGCATTTAATACTTTCCACGAAGATGCTCTTGTTGCTAACGTATCGACTCCAGGTGTGAAGTTTGGAAGGCTTTGCTCCCAACCTCCTGGTAACTCACCTTTAATCGCTGATTCAAGTTCAAAGGCAGCTTTAGGATGTTCGGATTTATAAGCTACAAACAGTTCATTCCATTTATCTTCCGAAACTTTACCCGGTTCCACAATCTTCTCCTCAAAATCGTTATATACTTCTGAAGGAACTTCGAATTCCCCGTAATCCCATTGATAAGCTTTTTTTACTAATTCAATTTCTATCTTACCAAGTGGAGCACCATGTGCGTCAGAAGACCCAGCTTTATTTGGTGAACCGTAGCCGATCACCGTTTTGATTTCAATTAATGTCGGTTGGCTCGTATTTTCTCTGGCTTCTTGTATTGCTTTCCGTATGGAGGCTAAATCATTGCCATCTTCAACTCGTAACACCTGCCATCCGTAGGCTTTAAAACGTTCTTCTGTATTGTCTGAGAAAGAACGGTTTAAATCACCATCTAAAGATATATCATTTGAATCATATAAAACGATTAACTTCCCGAGTTTTAAATGGCCTGCTAAAGAGGCTGCTTCATGAGAGATTCCTTCCATTAAGTCACCATCGCCCACAAGCGCATATGTATAATGGTCAATAATTGAATAATTGTCAATGTTGTATTTTGCTGCTAAAAAACGTTCAGCCATCGCCATCCCTACAGACATCGCAATGCCCTGTCCAAGTGGTCCTGTTGTTGCCTCAACCCCGTCCGTATGATGAACCTCTGGATGTCCAGGCGTTTTCGAACCAAATTGACGGAAGTTTTTCAAATCATCAATGGTTACATTGTAACCAGAGAGATGTAATAGACTATATAAAAGAGCTGAACCGTGACCAGCAGATAAAATAAAGCGATCCCGATCAAACCATTTTGAATTCTTAGGATTATGCTTTAAAAAATCTGTCCATAGTACATAAGCCATCGGTGCTGCACCCATCGGCAATCCTGGATGACCAGAGTTCGCTCTTTCAATCATATCGATGGATAATGTACGAATTGCATTAACGGATAATTGGTCAACTGAGACTGTGCTTGCCACCATTTCTTTTCCCCCTTATACATAGAGAAAAGCAATTGAAACCTATCAACTGCTCTTCTTAGTAAAAAATATTTGTTCATCACTCATCGGATGAACCGATTCAGTACAACGTAATTTTTGATCATTTCCATTAATCATAATTGAATGTGTAATGATTTTGTTTGGTTCTCGTTTGATTCCTTTTAAAAGCATATTACTCGTGATGCCTGTTGCAACAAATACGCAATCTTTTGCTGATACTAATTGGTCATGTGTCAAAACTTGATTAATATCTTCAATCCCCATATTTCTACATCTTTGATGCTCTTCCTCCGATCTTGGAAGAAGTCTGGCTTGCATTTCTCCACCTAGTCCCTTTATACCTACTGCCGCTAAAACACCTTCTGGGGCACCTCCAATTCCAATAAACAAATCAACCTGCAAGGATTCAATACAGGTTGAAATCGCAGGTATGACATCCCCATCTTCAAACAAATAAGTTTTTGCGCCTAAGTCACGCACAGTATTAATCATATCTTGATGTCTGTCCCGATCCTGGATAATAACAGTTAGCTCGTGTATCTCTTTCCCTGACGCCTTTGCAACCACATACAAATTATCAACTAGGGGAGCATCAATATTTATCTTTCCTGCAGCCTTTGGTCCGGTAGCAATTTTTTTCATGTACATATCTGGTGCATGAAGTAAGGCGCCTTTTGGAGCAGCAGCAATAACGGCAATCGCATCATTTTGTCCTTTCGATGTGGAGGTGGTTCCATCAATCGGGTCTACCGCGATATCAATCTGCTTTCCCGTACCTGTTCCTACCTTTTCACCAATATAAAGCATAGGTGCTTCATCAATTTCCCCTTCACCTATAACCACGATTCCATCCATTTCGACCTGATTTAGAATTGATCTCATGGAATTCGTAGCAGCTCGGTCCGCTTCTACCTTGTTTCCGCTTCCAATCCAAGGTAATGAAGCAATAGCAGCAGATTCCGTTACTCGTAAAAAATCATAGATTAATTGATTCATTGGACCACTCCTTTAAAAAAGCTTCGTGCCCAAATTTTTCATGTAGGAATTAGTTACAAGAATTTGAAGAAATTTCTTTACTAATTTCAGTGAAAAATTCTTTTTCTTTTTCAACGATTTTATCAACTTTACGTTGAGAACCGCCGGCCCAATTCGAGTTTAAGTATGCACCAACAACCTTTTTCGTAGCTTCTGGTCCGAGAATCTGCGAACCGATGGTAATAATTTGTGCATCATTACTTAATTGAGCTCTTTCAGCAGAATATACATCGTGAGTAAGTGCAGCACGAATTCCTGGATACTTATTAGCTGCAATACACATTCCAATTCCAGTACCACAAAGTAGAATTCCACGGGTCACTTCACCATTACTTACACCTGCGGAAACCTTGAAAGCAACATCTGGATAATCAATAGCATCCTTTGAATAACATCCATAGTCCTCTACTTCATGACCAAGTTCCTCAACGTAACTTTTTACAATTTCTTTTAAATCAAAAGCATTGTGGTCGCATCCGATTCCTATTTTCACTTTCGAATCCCCTTTCGTTTGTTCACATGAAGTCATTTTTTATTATTACTATGCTATTATTCTATTATATTTATTTTCTTTTTTCAATATTTATTTTCGTTTATTTTTGTTTATTATAAAAATCTAATAAACCTCTATTAATCAAATAAACCCTTGCCTTCTATATTATTATTGATTAAACTTGAATTAGTGAACAATACTTAGAGAACCTTAATTTTTTAATTTTAATTATTTTTTATTTTTATTTTCAATCAAATGAGGGGTAATCATGAATAAATTATTTGCTACTGAAAGAAGACAATTAATATTAAGTATACTCGAGGAAAAAAAACGAGTGACCGTTAAGGATTTAGCAAAGGATGTAAACGTTTCCGAAGCTACATTACGAACTGATCTAAATGTGTTAGAGGAAGAAGGCTTATTAACCAGAACCCATGGAGGCGCTGTTTTAAATGAAGATTTAACTTCCGCGAAAGTAAGCTTTTCTGAACGCGAAAAGAAAAATCCTGATTCCAAAAATATCATTGCACAAAAAGCAATCAATCTGATTAATCAAAAGGATTGCATCTTGTTAGACGCTAGTACGACTGCCCTTGCATTAGCTAGATTAATAAGGGAATCTACTTTAAATATCACAGTTGTGACAAATGGAATTTCCGCAGCAATCGAATTGAAGGAAAACCCAGGTGTAAATGTGATATTAGTTGGCGGTATGGCCCGTATGGGCTCAATGGCTCTAGAGGGTTTACTTGGTACGAATGTTTTGAATAAAATTAATATCGATACAATGTTTACATCGGCCAGAGGCTTTACGATAGAGGAAGGTCTAACGGATTTTAATGTGTATGAAGTAGAGTTAAAGAGGGTAATGGCAGACAAGGCGGATAAAATTGTTGCATTATTAGACCACTCAAAAATTGGTACGAGCTCGATTGCAACATTTGCAACCTGCGACCAGCTTGATACAATCATCTCGGATCAAGAACTAGACGCTGAATTTGAAAAAGAACTAACAAAACGTAATATACGTGTTTTATAATAAGTAAAGAGGATACTCGCTGGAGTATCCTCTTTACTTTAGTCATATAAATGTTTTTCAAGTTCAAGTAAAAGAATTGTAAATGTCTCCATATTCCATGCGGTTCTGCCTACGAATAGTCCGTTAACATCCTTGTGGTCGATATAGGACAGGAAATTCTCTAGATTGACACTTCCTCCATATAATAATGGAACTTCATGTCCATTTTTCGGAAACATATCAACTAATGTTTCACGCAAAAACGTATGTATTTTTCCAACATACTCTGAATCTGCTGGAATTCCATTTTCACCAATCGCCCAAACTGGCTCATAAGCGATAAGAACATGTTTAACCTGATCTTCTGTCAAACCTTTTAAACAAACCTTTAGCTGAGCAGCAAGAATCTCTTGAGAAATCTCATTATTCTTTTGTTCAATGTTTTCACCAATACAAACTAAAGGCTTCATTTCATACTCTAACGCCGCTAACACTTTTTTATTAATATCCGTATCATTTTCATTATAATATTGTCTTCGCTCGGAGTGACCGAGTTCAACTAAGTCGAGACCAATCTCAGCCAACATTTTAGGAGAGATTTCACCTGTATATGCTCCAGTGTCTTCCCAGTGCATGTTTTGGGCACCAAGCTTAATTCTTGAGTCTTCTGTTTCCTTTTTAAGATCAACCAATGCGGTATAAGAAGGAATAATAAACAATTCAATATTAGGAGTTAGTTCATTCGCTAGTTGCTTAAGTTCGTTTATGTAGGAAATTCCTTCAGCAATGGTTTTTGTCATTTTCCAATTGGTGCCGATCCAAACCTTATTCATTCTCCTGACCTTCAACCCATTCCTTCATTGTTTTGAAAATGATTGATACGGTTGTAGCACCTGCATCCTGATGACCAATTGCTCGTTCACCTAAAGATTTTGCTCGACCAAACTTAGCAATATAATCCTTTGTAGCTTCAACTCCTTCTATTGCAGCTGTTTCTGCTTTACGAAGGCCATCTACTAAACTTTCATTTGCTGCGGCACTAGCTTTCAATGCTTCAACAGCAGGCTGGAATGCATCTATCATTGTTTTATCCCCAAGTTCAGCCTTACCGCGTTGTTTAATTGCATCTAGTGCCTTTTGATAAATCTCAGACAAAGATGCTAAATCAAGTGTATCCTTAGGTTCTACCCCTTTAATTCCGCCAACAAACATTGTTCCGAAAATAACGCCTGATGCTCCACCCATTGAGGAAATCATTGACATCCCGATCGTTTTAAACACATCATTAACCGTTGTAAATTCAGTTGCTTTTAAACTTTCTTCAGCTTTTGTAAAACCTACGGACATGCCGATTCCGTGGTCACCATCACCGATAGCACTATCAATCTTTGTTAATAACGGTTTGCTTTCTACTACCTTTTCACCAACATATAAAAACATTTCCTTTACTTGGTTCGGATTTAGAGTATTTAGTGTTTGCGTCGCCATTATCTCACTCCTCCTTTGACTTTTTCAGCTTTGTTGTAATATGGTGAATGTGCAGGAGCATTATATAACTCTTTTAATTCATCATCTAATTTTAGGAATGTAATAGAAAATCCACCCATTTCTTGGGTTGTACAATAGCTATTTACATCCATATCATAAATCGTTATACCTTTTTCCTTTAAAACTTGAGCAACTCTACGATTCACAATTAATAATTCTAATAGTGTTGTAGATCCTAAACCATTTACATAAACAGCCACTTCGTCTCCCGCTTGAATCTTACTTTCTACAAAAAGCGTTTCAAGTAGTTCGTCTGTTAACTGATCGGCAGGCATTAGTTTTGTACGTTTCATTCCCGGTTCGCCATGAAGACCCATTCCTAGCTCAATTTCATCATCACCTAAGACAAATGGTGGCTCATTTTCACCTGGAATAGAACCTGGAGATGTTGCTACACCAATGGAGAATGTCTGATCGGCAGCCTTTTGAGTGACACGAGTTACTTCCTCTAATGACCACCCTTTTTCAGAAGCTGCACCCGCGATTTTAATGACAAATACGTCACCAGCAATACCTCTACGGTCAGATTTCCGCTCTACAGGAGCTGATGCAACATCATCGGCTACTAACACAGTTCTTGTTTGAATATCTTCAAAATCTAACAACTCCGCTGCCATATCGAAATTAAGTACGTCTCCCGCATAGTTTCCATATACGAATAAGACACCCTTACCTTGATCAACTGCTTTTGCGACGTCTTGAACGGTATTTGGTGTTGGTGCCGCAAATACATTTCCAATTGCTACACCATCAGCTAAGCCTTCTCCGACAAAGCCAAGGAATAATGGTTCATGCCCGCTTCCCCCACCTGTAACAATCGCAACCTTTTCCTTTATATTCTTACGAATGATTCCGTTTACATTTTCTACTTTAGTTAAAGAGTCTTTATATGCATACATATAACCTTCAATTGCTTCTTGTACAACATGCCCCGGATTATTGATTATTTTCTTCACTTTTGTCCCCCCAGATTTAAAATATATGAAATTATAAAACTATTTTATTTGTTTTTATTTACTTTCATTTATTATTTTAATCTTTTATTTAAGCAGTGTCAATCAACTAATTTAAATTATGAACCCTCCTTTTCCAATAAAAAAATCACCATCATTATGAGGGTATAATGGTAGTAATAATTCTACCCAATATACCATTTTTGAGGTGATTTTATATTTTTGATAGAAAACAAAAATGTTTTTGATTTAATAGGTTGTGTGATTCAACTAAATTTTGTTTTTTATGAATTTAGTTTAGCTAATATTTCCCTTATAAAAGCAGGTTCATCCTTTGGAGTTCTTGATGTAATTATATTATTGCTTACTACAACTTCTTTATCTATAAACGTTGCCCCTCCATTTATTACATCATCGCGAATCCCTCGATAACTAGTAACTACATGACCTTTTAAAATATCTGCACTTATCATGACTTGTGGCCCATGGCAGATACCAGCTATTACTGCGGAATTGTTATGCATTTCCTTTACAAACTTAACTACCTCATCATTTACACGCAAATCTTCTGGCGCACTCCCACCAGGTATAACAACTGCATCATATTCATTAGCATCAGCATCTCCAACTGTTAATTCTGAGATATAGGCAACGGTTCCTTTCTTTCCTTTATATTGAATTCCTTTTTCTAGACCAATCACTACAGCCTCATGGCCAGCTTTAGTGATTTCTTCATAGGGATTCTTCATTTCTGAATCCTCAAAATCGTTTGCAACTAAAAATGCGACTTTTGCCATCTTTTATTTTCCTCCTACTTAGGGAGCGTAATCAAAATATCCCTATTTAAAAAAACAGCTAATTTTGGATTAAAACATCCTTTTATAGCTCATTCATTTCTTGTTATATTATTCAAGGTTTCTGTGATTTTTTTCCATCTCTTCATTTGATATTCCAATTCTATCTTTTATATCTATAATTATCATGTCAAGAAGGATAAACAAGGTCTGCTCAAAGAGATTTCCCATAGGCTGAATGGATGGCACAACATCAGCTGATCCTAAGTATACAGAAGCTGGAACAAACAAAACACCATCAGCCAGCTTGGGAGTTTTTCCATACGGATCTCCAGTTATAATTGCAACTTTCGCACCTTTAGCTTTTGCTTGTCCTACTACATAATGTATATGTCCTATATCCCCACATCCACTTGTTGCAATAAGTAGGTCACCTTTTCCTATCGAAGGTGTTGTTTCATCCCATAGCCAATGAGAGGCTATACCAAGATGCATCAAACGCATAGTGAAAGCTTTAGTTGATAGCCCTTCTCTTCCAACACCAATTAAAACTACTTTTTTTGCATTCAGTATTAAATCTATAAAACCCTCTACCTCGGTTGAGTTTATTCGATCAAAAACTTTCTCAATCTCCCCTAAAATTACTTTAGCTTTTTTTGCATACATTAATATCATCCTCAGATTAGGTTATTGATTTTAATAATTTGACAGTTTCCTTTAGATTATTGTAGACATCTTCATCTAATGCTTCGAATGGAGGTACAATTTCCAAGTACTGAATAATATCATTTGCACCACATTCATCGGTTACCTTTTTTATTAACTCCAGTGTAATGATCCCCTCACTTGTAAAATCCCAATGACGGTCGAGTAATCCATCCGTTTGTTGTAAATGAATAGAATCTACATAAGGATAACATTCCTTTAACCAAAGAGACATATCTGCCTCATCCCTAAGTAGTGGTTTATATAATGCATGCCCCCAATCTATCAAAAGCCGAACTGGCACATCAGTAGTACCTTCTAAATCTTTCATAAGTTGTAATGAAGCAGCTGGGCTATGGGGAAACTCGGTAATTAATGGAGTAGCTTCTATCACAATTTTTTTTACTCCTTTTTGTTTTGCATATACGGAAAGTTCCCTAACATGGTCTAAAGCAATTTGGTAAAGTTCTTCACGTTTTTTTTCGTTATTCGCATCCTCGTGTGACATGCCTCCAATTGGTGTTCCGATTGTGTCGGCACCCATTTGGGTTGTAAGATCAATAGCACGTTTAAAAAATTCAACTGCTATTTGACGTTGTTCCTTAGTTGGAGCCAAAAGGTGGGCGTATGTATAAGAAGCAAGTCCTCCAAATGTTCCAGTTAGAATTAGTCCCTCATTTTTAAAAGCATTACTCCATTGTTTTGCCAAGAAGTCTCTTTTATCCTCTGGCCACCATGGATCGATAATATCCCATGTAAATTGAATATATTTTATATCCAAATCATTTTTAATCATTTTTGCAAGTATTTCCGGCTGTAACCATCTCTTTGTGGCAAATGATAGATTTAGTCCAAGCTTCATAGAAATACCTCCCTAACCACTAACTTTTTTCTTACGTTCTTTCCTTGACTGAATCATTGTACTTATAGAATGGAAAGAGATTGCTAATACAACAATGATGCCACTAACTGCAGATTGCCAATATGGCGATACTCCAAATAGTACAATCATATTTGAGATTACAGTAATTATGGCAGCACCAAGAAGTGCACCAAAAAGATTACCTACACCACCTGTAAGTGCTATACCGCCAATTACAGATGCAGCAATTGAATTTAATGCCCATGTTTCACCAATACTAGGTTGGGCTGTTCCTAGTCTTGCTAGCATTAACATACCTGCTAATGCCGATAAAAATCCAACTAATACAAATACAAGGGTACGAATTGTTTTAACTTTGATTCCCAAAATTTTTGCAGCTTCTGGACTATTACCAATAGCGTACATATATCGGCCAAATTGGGTTAACCTTGTAAGGAATAGAACTAATCCTAGTACCAACAACATTATTATGAATGGCATTGGAATACCTGCTACAGAACCTTGGCCCAAAAAATGAATTTCTCCAGGTATATTTGTTATAGCTTTCCCTTTGGTAAGTACTAAGTTGATTCCGCCATAAACGCCTGTCATACCAATTGTTACTACTATTGAATTTAGATTTAACCCGGTAACGATTGCACCGTTAAGTGCACCAAGCACTGAACCCAAAATAAGACAAAGTATAATGGCTAAATAAGGATTTACAGAACCAGTAACCATTAACATTCCACCAATTACTCCACAAAGAGAAGCAATTTTACCTACAGAAAGATCTATTTCTCCTATAATCAATAAACATCCTTGGGCTAATGCAATAATACCAATAAAGGCAAGATCACGAACCAAAGATTGCAAGTTATATGAATCTAGAAAGTATGGAGAAAAAACAGATGCAATTACGATTAACAAGATTAGAACGAGACCAATGTTTGTCATGTTACTTTTTCTAATACTTTGTATTGAACTCTTTAGTCTGGACGATTGTTCCATTTGAAAGTGCACTCCTTTTCTGCTAACTATGTGTAACGCCCATTATCGAATTAATAATAGCGGAATTTTCTGTACTATTCGTCTCGAATTCTCCTACTTTTTTACCGTCATAGATAGTTATTATTCTATTTGAGCATTTTTTAATTTCATCCAATTCAGAAGAAATTAGAATAATTCCTATTCCTTCCTCAGCTAACTCTTTAATAATCTTATAAATTTCTTCTTTTGCTCCGACATCTATACCTTTAGTTGGTTCATCGAATATCAGAACCTTAGGTTTACAATACATAGAACGTCCAATTATTATTTTCTGTTGGTTTCCCCCACTGAGAAACTTAATTTCCGTATTCACTGTAGCTGTTTTGACCTTATAGGATTCAATAACTTCATTTGTTACTTTTTGTTCTTTTTTATCTGAGATAAATAAAAAAGTCTTTAATTTATTTAATAAAGGCATTGTTATGTTTTTCTTCACACTAAGAGATGGTAGGATTCCATGTTGTTTTCTTTCTTCAGGGATATAAATTAATCCATTATTTACAGAATAGTGGGTGTCACCTAATTTCCATTTGTCCCCTTCTAAAGTTACAGAACCACTCCAAGCTTGAAGATAACCAAAAATCGCTTGCATAATTTCAGTTCGCCCGGCACCGACTAATCCTGAAAAACCAAGAATTTCCCCTTTACATAGTTTAAAACTAATATCCGTGAATCTTTCACCGGATAAGTTATTTACTTCAAGTAGTAATTCTTCAGTGACATTTTCAGATTGGTATTTAATGTTTTTGTCTAATTCTTTACCCGTCATTTGTTTAACAACCCATGGGATATCTACACTTTTCAATTCAGAGTACGCTACTTTTTTCCCATTTCTAAGTACTGTTATTTCATCGCCAAGGTCAAAAATTTCTTCAAGTTTATGTGATATAAAGACAATAGCTTTATTCTCAGATTTTAATTGTCGAATAACCTCAAACAAACGCTCTGTGTCATTGGACGTTAGACTTGTAGTCGGTTCATCTAGTAGAATAATTTCTGAGTACGCGTTAACGGTACCATGAGCAATCTGCAACAATTGTTGTTCGGAAACCGATATATCTTTTACTAAATCCTCTGGATTTGCTGAGATCTGAAATTTCTCCAAATACGGTTTTGCCTTTTTGAAAAGTTCTTTTTTATTCACTAGAAGGCCGCCAAATCCAGTTTTTGAAAATGGCATAAAAAGGTTTTCTGCAACAGTCATATGTTGAAATAAGTCTAATTCTTGCGGAACATATGCTACCTTTTCAAATAGTTTTTTATTTGCCGTTGCATCTCGATTATCAATAATCACTTTTCCTTCATCTGGGGTATATACACCCGTTAGAATTTTCACTAGGGTACTTTTACCAGCTCCATTTTCCCCAATTATGCAGTGTATTTTACCAGGTTCAAAGGAAATATCTACATCTTCAAGTGCAATTACTCCAGGGAATCTTTTAGTAATATTTTTTGCTTCTAGTACTCTCACAGATACTCCCCCTCATTAATTAAAAGTAGGGAGCGATGTCTTAAAAGACACCCCCCACATATAAATTTACTTTATTCTTTTTCTAAGTCTGCTAGAAAGTCATCAACATTTTCAGGTGTAACAACATCAATTCCTGTATCTATCGTCTTAGGTATATCAACCCCAATTGCAGCTTGCCATAACATTAGGATTGACATTGAACCTTGCATTCTTGGAATTGTAGCCGATGAAGCAGAAAGCACTCCACCCTTTACTTCCTCAAGAATCGGCTTTAAGCTATCCATACCAACCGCAATGACTTCCCCTTCTCTCCCGGCCTCTTTAATAGCTGCAGGGATTCCAATTGGACCAGAAGCATCACTCATTAAGTATCCTGCAAGGTCAGGATTGGCAGCTAGAATAGCAGTTGCTTGTTGTTGAGCCGTTTGAATATCGTCATTACTAATTCCGCCATCAATAACTGTGATTCCTGGATATTGTTTTAAAACTTCAACCTGGGCTTCATATCGTTGTTGATGATTCGGAGCTGTTGGAAACCCTTGCATTACAGCAACTTTACCTTTATAGTTCAGAAGCTCTGCAAGTTTTTCCGCGGCAATAACTCCTTGTTCATAGAAATCATTTCCTACACTTGTAAGGTCTGACCCTTCTGGAGATGGCGAATCAAAAACAATTACTGGAATACCTTGTTTCCTAATTTCCTCAATTACTTGTTTGTTTCCTTCAGCGTCTAATGGGTCAACTGCGATCCCATCAGGGCGAGTAGCTGCTGCTTGTTCAAGAATTGTATTTTGTTCAGTAACATCTGCTGTTTGAGGTGCAATATATTCAATCTTTACTTTAACTCCAAGCTGCCCTTCAAGAACCTTTGCTTGTTCTTGCGCACCTTTGTTAACCTCATCAAACCAAGGATGTACAACTTTAGGAACAACTACGAATTTTAAGTCTTTCTTTTCAACTTCTGGACTTGTTCCCGCTTTTTGATCTTTTTGACAACCAGCTAGAATACCAACAAAAGCTACCAAAACTATAACTAATAATCCCAACTTCTTCTTCATTTTGTTCCCCCCGTTTTTGTAATTGAAAACAATAATTTTCTTAATTTTCTATATTCAAGGTGCGCATTTTAGCTTCACCTAAATATAAGTAAGAATCAAATTTCATTATGAGTTCGCTAAGTATTTTAAAGAATTGAAATCATGCTTATCGAAGTCTAATTATCTTTTGGAACCATGGAATACTACAAAAATTCCAACCCATACCCCTTATTAAACTAGTAATTTATCAAAATTGAAAACAACTGCAAACGTTTTCAATTTGTTTTTTCTTAATTTTATCATTTATTTTCGAGTTGTCAATAAATAATGATAAAAAATAATAAATAACAATTATAAATATAGATTATCAAAAGACTACTATTTTCAAATGAAAGTAAACCAAAACTGATTTTGATTATTTTAGTTAGAATTCACCTAAATTTAAAAAACAGAAGGTTTGAGGTTATTAAACATATTTTGTTTTTTCTACGAAGTAAAAGAACTCCGTAACAAGAAATAGGGTTATAAAATTTTTATAATAGGGTATATTAACAAAATGATAAGTATTGCTTGTACAATACATTCCACATTTTCCTTTTATGAGTATTGTTTTAAATAAAAATACGCCAACCTTAAAATTAAAGGATTGGCGATTTTTCATTTAATTCCAAAATGCCTAATAAAATATACTTCGCTTTTGTTTGCTACTAGTTATTGGAAAGTTATTTATTTTTGAAACAATTTAACGACCCTCTCAGTATCCTCTTGTTGTAAATCCTATTTACCTTGACATTATATAAACTCATTAACTTTAATATTTCTTGAATAAGTTGAATCAATGTTCCTTTTGACCCATATGATAAAGATTTTAATTCTCTTTCCCAATGCCAGTGATGGGTCTACTATAAGTACAACTGTACACTCAGATACGAATTCAAATAGTAATAAAAAAGGGGTTGCTCACCCACATGATGTTTTTCCGTAACATTTCCCACCGCCCCTTAGTTGTTCAAAAACGGAGTCACTTTATTTAATGCGTCCTGGAGTTTTTTACTATTTTTCTGATACATTTCTTTTGCGGATTGGTTATTTGTTTGTAGGGCAAACAATTCTAAATCCGCCTGGCATTTTTTTATCGTAGCAAGTAGTAGTGGTTTTTCCTGTGGCGCTGGGACCTTGATCTTATCATCAAATAAATCGACAGTCAGTTGTCCATAAGAATCAACCTGCCCTAAGAACACATTTTCAATACTGACGCCCATTTTATCAAGTTCCGTATCTAGCCAATTCTGACTGTAGCCAGATGAAGATAAAGGTTCATGCATGATTTCTCCATCCATAATGACTGTTTGCGGTTCTTTTATCGGAGCTACAGCAAGATTTAGGACTTTTGCGGTTATTGGCTGATTTTCCTTTTTTAATAAGACACTTAAGTTTCCATCTGTTTCTAATACGGCAAACTCTACATCTGCTACCTGGAAGACATTCTTATTTCGTAGTTTTGCTAGTAATTCATCGATTGTATATTTTTCCTTTTTTAAATTATCTTCCATTACCTTTCCATCTTTAATTAATACTGTTCCTTTTCCTTCCGCAAAGTCTCTTACTATTTTACTTTTTATAGAAATTATATCCACAATAAAAGGGACAGCAAACCAGACACTCATGCCTATTAATCCATGAAAAATGTTTCTGTCCAGTCCTGTAGAGACTTCTGCAGCAATACTGCCAATTGTAATTCCATTTATATATTCAAAAAAAGATAATTGAGAAATTTGCTTCTTTCCTAACCATTTTGTAAAAAAAAACAAGACGGTTAGTAACACTATTGATCGTATGGCAATACCTAACCAATCTGGCATAATCGTAACTCCTTAACAATGATTTAAAAACCTTTATATTGATCTTCCTCCCGCTCTATTTCACCTACACGCTTTTTTAGATCATTCTTTATTTCATCCATGATCATCATGGTTTCGTGAAAAGTTCGCTTTGCCTCTGTGTCTTGCGTGCGTAATGCTAAGCTAGATAGACTTGCTTCAATATTTTTTATACTAGAAAGACATTGTTTCACTTGAGAGCCAACTGTCATCCTTCATTCTCCTTTATCCTTTTGGTTTAAATAGTAATGCACCAATCATCCCGAAAATGATGGCGGCTGATATACCTGCACTCGTAACTTCAAACATTCCAGTTACCACTCCAACCAGTCCATGTTTTTCCGCTTCGTACATTGCACCGTGAAAAAGGGAGTTACCGAAACTAGTAATCGGAACAGTTGCCCCAGCACCTGCAAAGTCAATGAACGGTTCGTATAAACCAAATGCATCCAAAAGTGCTCCAAGTACGACAAACGTACATAATGTATGGGCAGGTGTGAGTTTAAAAACATCAAACATGATTTGACCAATCACACAAATGAGGCCCCCTATGACAAATGCCCAAAAGAAAATCATGACTGCTCTTCACCTCCATTTTCAATTGATACCGCATGAGCAATACAGGGAATCGTTTCTTTTTGCTGAAAACTAAGCGGTGAAAGTAAGGCACCTGTTGCAACGACTAGGACCCGATTCAGTTCCCCTTTTTTCATACGGTTTAAAATATGTCCGTAAACAACTGTTGCTGAACAACCGGCACCACTTGCCCCTGAAAGTACAGGTTGCCCTTCCCGATAAATGATGAGTCCACAATCCTGATAATTTTCTTCCTTAATTGGTGTGCCATGCTTTTTAAATAGATCAAGAGATACCTCTCGACCGATATGTCCTAGATCCCCCGTCACGATCAGATCATAATAAGATGGATCGACATTTCTTTCTTTTAAATGGGCCTCGATTGTATCAACGGCGGCTGGTGCCATCGCTCCTCCCATATTAAATGGGTCAGTTAGCCCCATGTCCACAATTTTACCGATAGTTGCTGATGTTACTCGTGGTCCTGATCCTGTAGAACTGACTAATGCCACACCTGCACCTGTAACAGTCCATTGTGCGGTTGGGGGTTTTTGGCCACCATATTCAGTTGGATAACGAAATTGTTTTTCAACAGCTGCATTATGACTTGACGCTCCAGTTAATATGTATTTTGCACCGCTATAATTTACTAAAAATGCAGATAATGCTAATCCTTCCATTGAGGTTGAGCAAGCCCCGAACAATCCTAAGTAAGGACTTCCAAGTGTTCGAGTAGCAAAACTTGTCGGAGTGATTTGATTGATGAGATCGCCCCCAAGGAAAAACTGAATCCGCTCCTTTTGTAGATTTGCTTTTTCAATTGCCTTTTGACAGGCTTCCTCTAGCATAACCTGATGAGCTTTTTCAAATGAATCTTGATTAAGCCATATTTCGCCATGTATTAAGTCAAAATCTTGCGGAATTTTCCCCTTTCCTTCAAATGGTCCAACGACTGTTCCCGTTGAAATAATGACAGGCTTTTGATCAAATATCCATGTCCGATGACCGGTCAGCATTACAGTCCCCCCCACGTAATAAGAATTGTCTTAATGGTTGCGAATATGAAGGCTGAAAAAACACCAAATAAGATGACAGAACCTGCCAACTTAAACATATTCCCACCAACACCCAGTACAAACCCCTCTGTCCGATGTTCAATCGCTGCTGAGATTACCGCATTTCCAAATCCAGTCACCGGAACGGCGGAACCAGCCCCACCAAACTGGGCAATTCTGTCATAAACTCCAAATCCCGTGAAGAGCATGGAAATAAAAATGAGTGTAGCAACCGTTGGG
The DNA here is from genome assembly GCF_031324165.1 of Ferdinandcohnia sp. QZ13. Taxonomy (NCBI): domain Bacteria; kingdom Bacillati; phylum Bacillota; class Bacilli; order Caryophanales; family Bacillaceae; genus Ferdinandcohnia; species Ferdinandcohnia sp. QZ13. The sequence continues at coordinate 1,022,254 of NZ_JAVIVW010000015.1, forward strand.
TTTCCGGCTGTTTGTTCTGTAAAATCAAAAAAATATATGTAAAATGTCTGTATCGCTTGTCCAATTAGACATATGATGCCACCCGTTAAAAATGCATTGATACAATTCTTAAATAAGGGGCGTTTCGTCTCTCTTTGTTTTTGAAATGCTTGGTATTCCTGTTGAACTGGGGTTAATTTTTTCTTCTTTTTATTTGCCATAAGCTACCCTCACTCATTATCATGCTTCCTCTTTCATAAGACGTTTTATGTTCCCAAATTCCTTTTTTAGTTCTTTTTTCCCTGTCTTCCCTTCTTCAATCTTTCTCTCCAATATATCTAATTCTAAAAAGATTTTTTGATCGGTTGATACTTCAATTTTGTAATCTGGGTATTTCTTTTTTAACTCCTCTTTCACATTCTTTTCAATGGTTTTAAGTTGAAATCTATCTATTTGTGGTACTGTTATCGCGATAAGTAGTTCTTTATCGGTATTGACCCCTCGAACCCCAGTGACATCATCCCTTTTGATTACTAACTCTTTAGCATGATTCGCCGTTGTTTGATTCGTTGATTTTTTTGCACTTATTTTGGTTATCGATGTGCTTTGATTTTTGACTGAATCAATATTTTCTTTACACCCAGTTAATAACCCAAAGACTAAAAATATAAAAACACCATAACGAAAGAAGTTTTTTTTCATTTATACCAACCCCATCCCAGTAGCATTCCAATTCGAGAAAAGGTTGGTTCTAATAACCAACCTTTTTGTTAGACTTATTCTTGTTGATATTGTGGTTCTTCCGCATCTAATTCTTGCAAACGCGGGTTGAGACTATCCACAATCATTTGAGTTTGCTGTGCGGCATTTTGATACATTTGTTTGGCCTGTTCGTTTTGAGTTTGAAGTGCAAATTGTTCGAGGCTTGCTTGTGCACTTTTCAAACCTGCAACTGTTTGTTTAACCTGACCTTTTACTGTCATGATTTTTCCTCCACTCTTTATGAGTTTTCCTAAACAATCATAGAATTAGTTAAAGGGATTCTTTTTATTTAACCATTTTTTTACATTTTTTTAAAAGTGAATATTATTAAAAATAAGTCGGGCACTTTTCAGATTCCTCGTCCCTTAACAAATAAAAATTAGACACCTATTTTCCAAAGTGGAAAATAGATGTCTTTCGGTTTTTTCTAATGATTTGAAAGTGGAATATTTAATATATTTTCTTTTGAACCATCCTTTGCGGAATAAACAAATAGTTCGAGTCTTACTTCATTTTTAGGTTGAGCAATAGTTGTTTTATCAATCTTGATCTCAAAGTCACCCCAAGAAGGTGCTCCCACCGTCTGATAGTGGTCTTCAAGTAGCTTATCTTCACCATCATATAGGGCATAGTCAAAAACACCCTCGAAAACTTGCGCTTTTCCAGTAATCACCATTTGATTATCCATCTCGGAAACTTTAACATCTTTGAAAATTTTGTTTTGGTATACCTTTTCTTCAGTATTAGGTGTTCCATCCTTTTCTGTATTTTGTTCCGTTTCACCTGCTTCATTTGTTTTTTCTTGAGTTGTTTCATCATTATTGTTTTCAGCAGGCTGTTCTGTTTCATTCACTTGCTCATTGTCATCAGCTTCATTTGTTTGATCGTTCTGATTACATGAGGCTAAGATTGTCGCAATGCTTAATATGGCAATATAGAATAGAATTTTTTTCATATAAAAATCCCTCCTCATCAAAATTTATTTCTCTATACTATTTTGTTTATTTGAAGGAATAAAATACCTAGCGACAGGTAAAATCGGACTTGTGTCCTAGTTTTCTTGGCTTTATAGGATACCATTTGACTAGCATTCGTAATATTTCTCATAAAAGTTATCCAGAATGTTCCGTTTTTTGAATATAAATAAAACACGTTATTTAGACAGGAGAGTTCTTATTATATGCCATATTTTATGAAAGCAGTAGCTATACTTGTAGGTAGCTTTTCGATTGCAAGGTAATAAATAAACCAAGGTCCTGGAACCTAAATGCCCAATTTTTCACATGTAAAAAAAAACATCCCCATCACCACTAGAAAATCCATAGTAGCTTTGGGGAGTGTTTATGTGAACGAGTTATAGCTTCTTTAAAAAGCCCTTTCTACAAACCAAACTACTCCGAATGCTAAAATAGCGATTGATGTTCTCGGAATTACCCATTTAATAGGTTTGAATGTTACTTTTTTCATCCACAGAAGGATTGGGAATACCACTGAAACGATGATAAGCTGTCCAAGTTCAATACCGATATTAAAAGATAATAGAGAAGTGACCAAATGACTTCCTTCAAGTCGCATTTCCGAAAGTATTCCTGCAAAACCGAATCCATGAATAAGTCCAAAACCGAAAGCAAGCCATGGCTGATGTTTTGAGTTAGAGTTAAAAATATTTATAAGTGCTACGTAAATTATACTTAAAGCAATGACAGACTCTACTAACCTGCTAGGTAATTGCACAATATCGAGTGTTGCAAGTGCTAAGGTGATACTATGAGCAATTGTAAAAGCAGTGACCAAGGAGAATATGTTTCGGATGTTCTTTGCACCAAATAATAAGCTAATGACAAACAAAATATGATCATAACCTGTAAAGATATGCTCTAAGCCTAATAATAGAAACTGTTTCGCTGATTGAACAAAGGTCACTTCTCCGATTTCAAGCTCTCTTGATTCGTATGATAGAACCGCTTCTTGTTGTTTTCCATCTAATATAATCGTTGCATAATTGGCATGACTTGGATCTGAATCATCTAGAAAAATATTATAGTCTAATACTAATTTTTCAGGTTTTTCATCTAATTTGTAGTTCAGGTCTATTACTGCAAACTGTCGCTCGTTAATCGTTTCAACAACCGATGTTTCTATGACTCCCTCCACTTTTACGCTATCTGCATAAAGATTAATATGGGAATTTATATAATCCTGAACCATTTTTGTATCAAATACTTGCTGATCATCCATTTCTTTTTGCATTGAATGTCCAAGTTCTGTAAGATCAAGCTTCAGTTCATAATCGAGAGTTTTCCCATTCACATCAATATGGGAGTACCCTTCACTGTTATTGGTATGAGCATATGCAGAGGGAGATTTTATTAATGAGGTAATCGAAATCATAACTACAATGAGTAAAAAAAGCTTTTTCATAAGTTCCTCCAATTTTTGAATAGTTTCTTTCTGTCGTGTGAAAAAAGGAAAGACGAGGAGGCCTTTGTCTCCTCGCCTTACTTCTTATTTTGAAGTTTTGATAAACACCGGGTTAGAGTAGAACCAAAGGTCAGTCCATGGATCTTCTCCACGAGGATCAATTTCAGGTTCTGTTTGTTGAGTGTTTGTTCCACGTAAACGGATATAACTGTCTTTATCAACATCTTTTAATGTATAAGTAATCTCGATGTATTCACCCTTTTGCTTCCAATCCTCTTTTGTGAAGGTTTTAACGACTTTCGTAGTCGGATTCGTTGCAGTCGAACGATCTGCTACTTTTCCAGTAACCTCACCCATAATTAAGTCAACATGGTCAACTGTTGGCTTATCCCCATTGGCATTTGCTGCGTTTGGATCTTTAATGCGTACCGTTACTGTTACATCTTTAGATTTCCCTGGTAAAATTAGAGTTTCACCGATAGTTGCTGAATTTCCTTTGGATTTCGCAAACCAAGGTGACTTTCCGCCAGCTTGTACTTTTACGTCAAGTTCAGAAATGAGATCGCCGGTTGTAACGAAAACATTCCCATTACGAATGCTCTCCATGATATTATCATAGTCTTTCTCTGCTTTTACATACGTTTTAGAGTACTCACCTGGCCAGAAGTCGCCACCGCCATCACGCCAGTTTACATGCGAGTCGGATGTAGCTGTAATCCACCAGTGTCTTCCTTCACCAAGCATGGAATCCCATAGTCCACCAATCTTTGCAGCCATTTGATCAAATCCGCCCATAGTTGGGTAGTTACCATATGAACCACGTGCACCATTAGGATCTTGAGAGCCATCCGGATTGATAGCTGTAGCCTGATGACCAGGAGCACCTTCCATACCGATAGAGATATTTGGTGCTATATCATTCCAATTACGAAACTCCTGTGGTGTATCTTGTCCCCATTGACCATCACCTTTTGCTGAACGAGAAGGATGATGTGCAATATGAATTGGCTGCTCACCCTCGTCTAATTGTTTCATATAGTTAAGTGCTTCGATCATTGTAGACTCAGTATCTCTGCTACCGTCATTGGGGTAAGGATCACGCTTATTAAATTTACTTTCAATGTCATAAAGAATTTGTGATTCATTTTCAACTTTCGGAATCATTAATGTACTATGGTCAGCAGCTGGTGTATCAAACTCCATTCCGTAAAATTGAAGAACTTCAGGAACAGCTTCACGAGATTTCAATAACTCAGGATAAGCTTGCTCTAAGTTAACCTTGGAATGATTAGGACCTCCATGATCTGTTGTCATCACCCAATCAAGACCGTACTCCCTTGCCTTTTCTGCATTTTTCGTAATTGGGTAAATCGCATCTCCAGCTCGTATAGGTGTTGGAGGATTTGTAGAATTGTCCCAGCCAACACTCCACTCGCTATGTACGTGATGATCACCTGCAAGCCAGGTAGAGTCATTCTGTTTTACTTCTTCCTTTGAAAATTCTTTAGCTTCAACCTTATGACCATTTCCATCATTGAAAAAGGATTGAGTTGTAAAAGCTGTGGTAGCAAGAACCGTTGTTGCAATAATAGGAATTGCCTTCTTTACACGAGATCCCATTTTTTATACCTCCAAATTATTGTATTTAACGTTTTAAATTATAGGCAGTAAATATGTTCGATAGATTAATAGAATGTAAACAGAACGTAAATATTCCATATATTTGAATAATTAGGAGAAATATACTAGGTAATAAGAAATACCGAAATACAATATTAAGTAATTTTATATCCAACATGGCCTAGACTAAAATTAATACCAAATAAATCGGAAATATATTTACGATTCCAAATAAAAAAACACAAGCTTTCCAAACGGAAAACTTATGTTTTTATTAGTATATGTATCATTATGTTTGTATACTTTCTCCCGCCACATATCGATTCCGTCCAGCACCAACACCTGCGATTGTCATCAATATTGATATCACAATAAAAATGACTAATGGCGTTACCCATGATTGTGTGTAATCGAATAAAAAGCCAACTAGTGTAGGACCAATAGCAGCTAATAAATATCCGATGGACTGTGCCATACCAGATAAATTTGCGGCTTGTCTTGAGTCTTTTGTTCGTAGTCCAATCATTGTGAGTGCTAAGCTAATACTTGCACCTTGGGCTACTCCAATACAGATGATAGATAGAATCAGAAGTATGTTTGTTTTTACAAACATAAGCCCCATTATCCCAGAAAGGTACACGATTCCAATTACACATACCATCATCTTTTGACTTTTTAATCGGTTAGCAATGACAGGTGTTAGAAACGTAGTTGGTAGACCAACTAGTTGCATTAACGAAACCATCCAACCAGCAATCGATAACTGCATTCCATGACTTTCTAAAATTTCCGGTAACCATGCTACTGTACAATAAAATAAAAAAGATTGTAATCCCATGAACAATGTTACTTGCCAAGCAATCGATGAACGCCACATAGCGCCATTTGAGGATGGACCACTATAAGAAGATGATGTTTTATGGTTGTTACGTAATTGTGGTAACCAAATAATCATAGCGATAACCGCAAGTACTGTCCAAAAAGCCAATGCCCATTTCCAACCTAGGGATTGACCCTTGGCTAAAGGGATACTGACTCCCGATCCGACGGCAGCTAAAGTATTCATGGATGTTGTGTAAATACTTGTAACGATTCCAACTTTTAAAGGGAAATGAAGCTTTACAATACTTGGTATAAGGACATTGCCAATTGCGACACCAACTCCTACAAGCAATGTGCCTAAAAAGAGCGTCGGCATAAAGCCCAATGATCGCGTGATAATGCCAATGCACAATACCAATAATCCTAGAAAAATAGTTCTCTCATTTCCTATCATTTGTCCAATTTTAGGAGCAAGAATTGAAAGGAGCGCAAAGGAGATTAATGGAAGAGTAGTGATGAAACCCGCTACTCCATTAGAAATACCTAAATCAGAACGAATTAATTCAATAATGGGCCCGACTGATGTGATCGCTGGGCGCAAATTAAAAGCTACGAAAATAATCCCTATTATAAGTAAAGCTTTAGAGATGTTAATATTTTTAGAACCCATCTACACCACCACTCCACTTCCACAACGAAATCTGTATTAAGGATGCTGCTAGAAAAAGAATTGTTCGTGTGAGCAATTCCTAAATAATCATAGCCTTTTTATTAAAATATGAAAACTTTTTAATTATAAGCCGGATTTCGCACTAGAACTTCTTGCACTAACAATAAGAAAATGGAACTGTAACATTTGGATTCTTGAAAACTATAATAATGTTACTCCACGTAATAGAAAGTACAGTCCAGAAATAGTAAAAAAGAAAATAAGATTTGAAGAATACTTTTTCAAAATGTAAAAACGGACTCACCATAATCGGTGAGTCCGCGTCTTCTGCTATTACAATTTACCACTTATGCCGTCTTTTACTTCTTGTGGATTTGTTTCTCCCTCTGTAATGGATGCAACTTCTGCGTTGGTACAGCTAAAGCACCCGATCGTATCATAAGGTTAACCACAAACCAATATGAATAATTAATGTAAATAATTATTCATAAGACTATTGATTGAATTATTTATTTCATTTATGTTAGGGTTATCTACTTTCGTGTCGTTAATGCTATATTTCCTTTTTAGTTGAATAATTCTTTCTATACTATCATTTAATCTTTGTTCGGAAATTTCCCCATTTTGAACAGCAGTTTTTAAAGAGGAGATAATCTTTACAACATTATTATAGTCATGCCCTACTAAAATAATATCGCTTCCTGCCTTAACTGATTCTACCGCTGCTTTACCAATACCATAATGTTCTGTTATAGCTCCCATTGTCATATCGTCCGTTATGATTACTCCTGTAAAACCAAGTTGTTTTCTAAGCAAATCCGTCATGACAGCTTTTGACATGGTCCCTGGATTCGTTTTATCTAATTGAGGCAATAAGATATGGGCCACCATCACAACATCTGCGCCTTGATTAATCGCACGTTCAAACGGAATTAACTCTAGTTCTTTAAGTTCCTTAAGGCTTTTATTTACAATTGGAAGGTCCAGATGGGAATCAACCGATGTATCTCCGTGACCAGGAAAATGCTTAATTGTCGTGATGACGTTTTGAGACTGAATCCCTTTCATCGTTTGAATCCCAAGTTTACTTACTACTTCTGCATTGTTCCCAAATGATCGATCCCCGATAACTGGGTTATTTGGATTGCTGTTAATATCGAGAACAGGGGCAAAATCGAGATTTAAACCAAATTCTTTTAATTCATGCCCTAATAGTGTTCCGACTTTATAAGAAAACTCGGGATTATTTACCTGTCCAATCTGTTTATTTGGAGGAAAGTTAGTAAGGCCACCCGGCAATCTTGTCACACGTCCACCCTCTTGGTCAACTCCTAGTAAAAGCGGTAGACTCGAACTATTTCTAGCTTTCAGTTGATTCACAAGTTGAATGACTTGTGTAGGGGTTTCAAAATTATATTTGTAAAAAATAATTCCTCCGACATGGAATTGGCTTATTAACTTATTTGCGTTTGCGTCTATTGAAGTCCCCGAAACCCCAGCAAGAATCATCTGGCCAATTTTATCTTCTAAGCTCATTTTAGAAATCACCGCTGAAATGGATTGATTTCCTTGTTGATTCGGTTTTTCAACTTGTGGTTGTTGATTTGGTATCTTTTCAATCTGTGTAAAGAGTGAGATATGGTCAACCTTAGGATTTGGTTCCTGCTCTGTTTTTACAGGTAAAACCCATAATAAATCAGTAGATGCCGTTGCATGATAGACAAGTATCATTTGGTCAACAGTTGAATCTTTATAGTATCGAATGGCATCAGGTTGTCCACCTGTTTTTTCAATTTCATTTAATGAGATATTTTGTAGTTCTGAATTATAGGATCGTATATCATTAACAGTTTGGTCGGCATAGCCGATTGTAGCATGGTGACTTTCATATTCCTCATACCTACCTTTAACAGTTTCCGAAATACGGTCTGATTTTCCCCACTCTTCATTTACTTCCGTCCAGTCTGTTTCACCAGAAACAAAGGAAATGTTTGGAACCTTACCTACCTTTGATAAGGAAAACGTTTCCTCTACTAATTTCTCAAGATTTGAATTATGATCATTCTCCGAATCTTTATTTTTACCGGAAGGTTTAGTTTCGGATGGATTAGTTATAGTTGGGCTTTCTTTAACTGGCGTTTGTTCGCTATCATTTTCTTTGATTGCATAATAAACACCAATGATTAAGGCAAATATTAAAAGAAGGATCGTAAAAATACGTAGCTTATTTCGGGGATCCTTTTTTCTTTTCCTTCTCATTTTCATTTCCTCTTTTCTATCTATTAAATGGCCATTCTTATTCTTTGCCTGCTTCATGTTCCGTAGTAATAAATTTGAGTTGATTATCAGTAATCTTTTCTCTAATAAAAACTTTTTACTACAACATATATTTTTTTGAATATATGTTATACAATATCTATTCGTTTAATCAATTCTTTTTTTATCAGTCTTATTATTTATTTTTTATAATGAATGAGCTTTTCCTAATTCAAAATAGGCATCCATTATTCGTTCACCTATTTTTGCATTTATATGTTCTCCTTTTCCTGTATGAGGTACAACAATCGCAATTGCTATTTCCGGATTGTCAGATGGTGCATATCCAACAAGAGTTAGATTTTCAGTATAATCACCGTTAGCCACGTTTTCTGCTGTTCCAGTTTTCCCCACTGGATTATATTCTTTATTTTTAAATTCATTAAAGGCAGTTCCACCAGGTTCTTGAAATACTCGGCGGAACCCTTCTTGAACTCGCTTTATATATTCTTGATCCATTACGATATGATTTATTGGTTCTGTTTCTACATTTTTAAAGATTGGACCTATCTTATCTTTAGATGTTGTAGAGTAATGAATTTCTTTAAGAAAATGCGGTTTTACCCGTAAACCATCATTTGCAATAGTAGAAATATATTGTGCGAGCTGCATAGTCGTATATGTGTCATATTGTCCTATTGCAAAATCCATTAGGTTACCTGCTACAGGGTTTGTCCCGACATATCCTATTCCCTCGTAAGGAAAATCGACTCCAGTCCGTACACCGAGCCCAAATTGGTTGAAGTAGTTACGCATTTCTTGAAATGCCGTCATTTTAAATGTAACAGACTGATTATAGCGATAATTGTATTCCCCACCCATTCGTAGAGCAATATAAAACATATATATATTAGAGGATTCTTTTAATGCATTTATGTCATCTAACCAACCTAAGGCGTTATCAGTATATGAGCTTTTTTCAGGAGTTCCTTTAATTTTCATGGGGGCGTCATACAATTTTTCTCCTGGTTTTATAACGCCTGATTCTAATCCGGATAGAACTGTTGCTCCTTTTACAGCTGAACCTGGAATATGCTGGTCATACAAAACTTTGTATGCTACATTGACAGTTTCATTTTTCTCACGATCATAATGTTGACCTGATACGGCCAAAAGCTCTCCTGTTTTAGGTCTAATAACAACAGCTAAGGCATCTTCCATATGACGATTATCGTATGGATATTTTTTTATCATTTTTTCTAACTCTTCTTTTACTATTTTATCGACCGTCTTTTGAAATTCTATATCGATTGTTAACACCAGATCTTTACCGCGTTTTCCTTTTTTAGCAACTTCACTACTTATAATTTCACCTTTTTTATTTGTATTTAAAATTATATGTTCTTTACTTCCTCTTAAAGTAGTTTCATATTGCTCTTCTAGACCACTTTTCCCTACTCTCTCATTTAAACTATATCCTAATGCTAAATATCGTTCTTGTTTATCTGCCGGAATTCCGGTTTGATGTGTAGTAATTGAGCCTAATAAATTTCGAATAGTTTCACCGTATGGATATTTTCTGTTCCAATCTACGGAAATTCTGACCCCAGGAAGTGATGACAAATTTTCTGCTATTTTTGCATATTCTTCTTCAGACACTCCCTCGTTATTAATTATATGAGGTGTTAATTCAGTTGCTTTATCTAATTCTTTTTTAATGGCCATTATTTCCTTATCTTTATTTGTAAAATTACTTATTTCTTTTTCGGTAATAAGGTTTAATGTAGCGTTATAAGCTTCTGCATTGTCCATTTCTGATCTTGTTTGTTCAGATAACCTGCTGTCTGCTTTATCCTTATTTAACAGATACCAATATTCTTTTAATTCTCTTTCAGTAAGAGTAGCCTCAAAATAGTCTCTAGGATTTTCTGTCTCAGGAACTACTGTCATAAATTCGGTTAGTTTTCGAGCAAGTTCCAAACGTTCTTTAGCAGTAGTTCCTAGTGCGGGTGTATAGGTAATTGCTTTTACTGGTTCATTATCAACAAGAACATTAAAATTCCGATCATATATGATCCCTCTAGGCGTTGGCAGTTTAATAGTTTCTTGATTTGGCCTTTTTAGCTCATTTTCAAATTCTTCTCCACTTATTATTTGAACAAAGAACAATTGAAGGATTAGAACAGAAAACAAAATAAAGACAAGGAAAAAAAGAACGTTTAATCTGATGGGGATTTGGAATTTATTTTTGTTTTTCATTTGCCCCCTCTACTTTCCTACTTATTTGTATAAAAAACACAAAAAACTTCCTTTAATTACTTATTTTTCTTACTTTCGTTTAGATTACAAGTGTAATACAATACTACAGTTGTAATCTATATGTGTCAATCCTTCTTTATAGACAAACTCACATGTAAAAATTGGTAGACTGATAAACAGAGATTTATACTAAGGTTAATTTTTCACTTTACTAAACTACTTCATTAGCGCATGATTTTTTTTATTTGGATATTAACGGAATGTTCAGATATATTTTCACAAAAAAAAATAAAGACCATCAATTTGATGATCCTTATTTCATGATTGCAACTGTTCGTTAAAGTCTTTGATGAATAGCACTAACTTCATTTTTGGATTCACTTTTTTTTAGGCTTTTCGTTCAAAATTGAACGTAATTCTCTAATATCCTCTTCCGACAAGGAATCTTCCTGGATAAACTGAACTAGCATCGACCTTAACGTTCCACCATAAATTCGCTTAATAAAAGACTGTGCCTCGGCGCGCTGACATTCATCTTGCGAATAAAGTGGAAAAAAAGTATAGACCCTCTGATTTTTATTGACACCTATCACTTTTTTGTGAACGAGACGATCCAAAAGAGTACGTACAGTTTTCGGCTTCCAATCTGTTTGCTCCTGTATGGAGGAGATAACGTCATTGGCCGTTTGTGGAGCCTTTTTCCATAGAACATTCAAAACTTCCCATTCTGATTCAGAAATATTGGGGATTTTCTTCGTCAACCTTATCCTCCTCCTTCTTTTGGGTGACTTGCAAAATTCTTCAACCCATTTCCTGCTTCGCTAATAGATTCCTTTATCTCGCAAAATTGATAACGTAATTTCCGCAGCCTTGCTTCCATAACTATTATCTTCATTTTGTATATTTGTTGCAAAGAAATAAGTATTGTCCTTGGTCTCTACAAATCCAATGAACCAACCGTTTATATTCTTTCCATTAACGTTGCCAGTACCCGTTTTCCCTGAAAGCTTGGAACCCCGGTTTACCTCTAATGTAAGGGAATCTTTAACTGTTTGGATATTCTTGTCCTTGAATTCAAATTGATTTGTATAAAACTCTGATAGTAATTTTACCTGTTCAACTGGAGAAATCTTTAATGAAGATTCCATCCAATAGTCTAATCCACCGGAAAGTTCATAATTTCCATAGCCCATCTGTTCCAGATAAGCTTGGATAGTTTCTCGGGGGATTCTTTGGTCTAATTCCTGAAAATACCAGGTTACTGAATTACTCATGGCAGTTGATAAGTTTTGATCCGTATTCCAAGATTCATAAGGATATTTCGTTCCATTCCATGTCATAGTGGAATTGTCACTTGTTATTACATCAGACTCTAATCCAATTAATGCGCTATAAATTTTGTAAGTAGAATTCGGGGAAACTCTCAGCGTGCTTTTATCTTTATTATAAATGCTATATTGACCAGCTTTCATATCATATAATACAAAGCTTCCATCGTATCCAATAAAATAATCGCTTAAATCTTCATAAAGCGTGCGTTCATTATTAAAATCGTAACGGTCATTATTAGTGGCCATTGCAGAAACAAATGGTACCTGACTTGCTACAAATACACCCATAAGGGTAAAGATTGAAATACTTTTCAGCCTCATCCATTTTGACTCAATTGTAAAGGATGCGATTTTTTCAATCCTTTTTTTCATTTGCTCCTTGGGACCGTTAAACTGATTGGCCCAAGCAAAACCTTTTGAGTGTGATGCTTGATCTGCGAAATTAATAATCGTATTCCCATAATCTGCATGATAATGCTCATCTAAAGATTTTAAAACAGCCATATCACAAGCTATCTCACGATCAATTCTCATTCTTTTAAAAGCAATCCATACAAGAGGATTGAACCAATACAAAATTTGATAAATGATCATGAGGTAATTCGTTGCTATATCTTTGTTTTTATAGTGATGCAATTCATGCATAAAAATGTATTTAATATCTTTTATAGACATCCGTTCGTCAAGATGTACCGGTAGCACAACGTAGGTCTTAAACAGACCGAATGTCATTGGAGATTTGACAAGTGGTGATTCTCCTACGATTAAAGGCTTAGATATATTTAAACGATGCTTACATCGTTCAAATAAGTGTAAAATGTCTTTGTTGTTCAAGACTGTTGTTGTCTTTTTAATTTTCTTCAAATTGAACCACGCATGTAGGTACAGTACAGCCGTAACTACCATGCCCGCAATCCAAATACTAGTTAATCCGACATTCAAGAATTTCAGATTAAGATGATTGACAGATACCGTAAAGTCCTGCATCCAGTTTACGTTACTAAGCGTAGAACCTTCGGTGGTGCTGATAGTAGTTTCTCCAACTCTATTACTTTGATTTATATTGAATAAAATATGATTTTCAAATTGAAGCAAATGCTTCGGTATAAGTGGAAGCGTTAATGCGATTAACAATAAAAACCATAAATTGTATTGCCATTTTGCAGAAAGTTGTTTAGGGAATAATCTCCTAAAAAGCAAAATAACCACTATAGTAATAGAGGATACAATAAAACTTGTGACTAAATGAGTGTAGAACATACTTCTTTACCTCCATTTTCCGAAGTATCACTATAATACTTTTCATTCCGCTGTTTCCTTTCAAGAATTTCAACAGCTTTTATTGTGGTTATTCCATAAAAGTGAACACCAATTTGTTTCCTATTTCCCCTATCCTTTTGTAGTTTTATAAAGTCACTATAGTAATCGAATTTTAACTTTACATTATTAGTTTATCACTTTATCAATCTTTAGTAAAAAGGACTGAAACTAATATCCTTAACGGCGTGATAAACTGAAAGAGTGTGGATTTTTTTAGTATAAAGAGGTTGACACTTTCGGACTACAGTTGTAATATCAGACTACAGTTGTAGTCCATGGTGAAGGAGGTCAAGTTTGGGTATTACGTGGCTACATCAGTGATTTTTTATTAGTGGTATTAGTAATGGTACAGAAAACAGTGAAAATATTATAATCTTCATCATTGCTAGACCATAGAAGCCAGTTATATTTTGGATAGATAATAACAAGAAAGAGGTTTTGAATTTGATAAAAACATATAAACATAAATTCAACATGCATCATTTTACACTGCTTATTTTGTTGATTGCAGTGATTACACTCACTGCTTGCGTGGATAAAGACAATTCGACTAATTCTCAGTCAAAAGAGGAGAATAAAGTTGAACAAAGAGAAAATACTGATGAAAAGTTCGCCCAACTCGAGAATGAGTTTGACGCTCAGATAGGTGTCTATGCGATTGATACAGGTACGAAACAGACTATCGAATATCGACCAGAAGAACGCTTCGCTTTTGCATCTACTTACAAAGCTTTAGCCGCAGCCATCTTGCTACAGCAGAACTCTTTGGAAGAGCTTAAGGAAGTTATCACTTACACCGAGGATGATTTGGTTACCTATTCTCCGATTACAGAGAAACACGTGGATACCGGGATGACCCTTTTGGAATTAAGTGAGGCAGCGGTACGATTCAGTGACAACACTGCAGGGAACCTCCTATTTGAGGCAATGGGAGGTCCTAAAGGATTTGAACAAGCCTTAAGACAAATAGGTGATAACGTTACCCAAGCGGATCGCTTCGAACCAGATCTAAATGCATTCGACCCAGGCGATACTCGTGACACCAGCACACCGAAAGCTTTTGCAGCGGATCTTCAAGCTTTCGCAGTCAGCGACTTACTTTCCGACGATAAACGTGAATTGTTCACTAATTGGATAAAAGGCAATGCTACAGGAGATACACTAATTCGTGCTGGCGCACCTGAAGGCTGGGAAGTCGCTGATAAGAGTGGTGCCGGAAGTTACGGAACTAGAAATGATATTGCCGTTGTTTGGCCGCCAAACAAAGAACCAATTGTCATTGCGATTATGTCCCGCCATGATACGGAGGATGCCAAATATGACGATGAACTGATTGCGCAGGCTGCTAAGATTGCACTAAACTCTCTAAAGTGAATGAGTGGCTGATTAGTCTGTACCAAGGAATTGGAAGGATTGAAGAAACTTTGGATATGCGTTACCATCCCAGGTTTAGATTGGACCTGTAATAAAGAATTGAGTGAAGTTGTAAAAATTTTATAGGCGGGTAGCATTTTCCTTACGCTACCCCTGTTTATCGTAAAATATGCACGGTCCCATACAAGGTTGCTTCTGTTTCTAATTTGGGTCATAAAAGACAGGTTGAATAACGATGTAATTTGTAAAAAAATTTGTTTACTTAGTATGTTACCCGCTAAGTCCGTTTTGCCAGGCGAAGCAATAAGTAACCAGATAGGAGCTTCAAAGACTTATTTTCAAAAAATATTAAGGAAGCTTGCAGATTCCGATCTAATTGCTTCAGTTCCTGGTAAAAAAGGGGGATTTAAACTAAAAAAGACCCCTAGTGAAATAAGGATAAATGATATTTTCCTAGCAATCGAGGGACAACAAGCATTGTACTATTCCAACAATGTTTTAGGAGAATTGGTTCATAAGAAGGACAAAGAAGCATGTGTGCTAAGTGACTTAATGGAAAGAGCGGAAACTTCTTGGATAACAGTATTAAAAAGTGAGACTATTTCCTCTCTCTTTACAGAGTTGCATAAAGAAAAAGAATGGCAAGATTGATTAAATCAAAATTTAGTCCAACAAACCAACAACAAGAATTAACCATAGAATGGAGAAAATAATCATGAATACAGATTTTCTAGTAAAAGAACAAGTAATTAATGCGTTACAGTTTAGACATGCAACTAAAAATTTCGATGACAGCAAAAAAATTTCAGAAGAGGATTTTAAGTTTATACTTGAAGCAGGAAGGTTATCTCCAAGCTCATTAGGTTTTGAACCTTGGAAATTTTTAATTGTGCAAAATGCTGAATTAAGGGAACGACTAAAAGAAGTTTCTTTGGGTGCAGTAAGTCAACTTGATACCGCAAGTCATTTTATAATCATACTAAGTCGCACTGATGTTAGATATGACTCTGATTATATTTTTAAACATATGAAAGACGTTCAAAAGATGCCAGACGAAATTATGGAGTTTATATCCAATGCTCTAAAAGATACGCAAGAAGCCCGTGGAATTATAAACAACGAACGAGCATTATACGATTGGTCCTCTAAACAAAGTTATATTGCTATGGCTAATATGATGACATCTGCTGCTCTTATTGGAATAGATTCTTGTCCAATGGAAGGCTTTAATTATGATGAAGTGGAAAACATCCTAAAAGAACAAAAATTTATAAAAGGAGAAAACTGGAAGCCTTCAGTAATGGTAGCTTTTGGCTATAGAAAGGAAGATCCAAAACGCGCTAAAACCAGAATAAATTTAGATGAAATTATAGAATTTGTATAAAGAATAACTATAAATGATTGTTTAGATAATTAATATTTAAAATAAAAAGAACTGTAGAAGGTTAATTTCTACAGTTCTTACATATTTGAAGCATATGTTTTCCAAAAGTTTATTTGAAGCATAACCTTGCCAAAACGGCAAACTTATGGTTCAAGTCACAAATTGAGTGTTAAACCACCAAGTATATGTATTTGGTGGAGACGGTGGGAGTTGAACCCACGTCCAAAGATATTGGCACTTAAGCATCTACGAGTGTAGTCGATATATTAGCGTTTCGCTAACTCTTCAGCCTATCGACAGGCTTCAAAGCAGCTAGTCTGGTTGTTCTCTTCCTTTGTCCTCAGACGGCGAACTCCGGCGTAGCCCACTTAAAGTGAGTCCCTGACCCTACCACATGGGCGATGGAGGGAGGAACCGCTATAGACTGTTATTAAGCAGCTAAAGCGAAGTTGTTGTTTTCTTTGCCAGTTATTGGCTTTGACGTTTTAACGAGGCCGATCCCCTCGACTCGCAACTTAAGCTCAAACTACCCCTGTCGAATCCGTAGCGTCCCCATTATAAAATGATAATGATGAACTTAATCATCAGTTATCTGGGTGTATCGGATGAAGTGTTCTTGCTTACGTTGACTATTCAATTGTCAACCACATGTCTTATTATAGCACATGTCCTCACAATTTCAATTGTAAGTTATTGTAAGAAGTGGTAGATTACATCTTCTGTCTTTCTCTAAAGGCACGCTCGATGTCACGTTTTGCTTCTTTTTTCTTGAGGTCTTCACGTTTGTCATACTTTTTCTTACCTTTACCAAGACCTAATAAAAGCTTTGCATAGCCATTTTTTAAATAGATCTTAATTGGGACAAGTGCATAGCCTTCTTCTTTTGTCAGTCCAATCAATTTGTTGATTTCTTTTCGATGAAGAAGTAGCTTACGTGTCCGCAGTGGATCATGATTATATCGGTTACCTTGCTCATAAGGGCTAATATGCATGTTATACAGGTATACTTCACCGTTATGAACACGCGCATATGAATCCTTTAGGTTTGCACGACCATTACGAAGGGATTTGATTTCTGTCCCTTGAAGCACGATTCCTGTTTCATAGGTTTCTTCGATAAAATAATCATGATTTGCTTTTTTGTTTTGTGCGATTACCTTGCCTACACCTTTTGGCATATTGATTTCCCCCTTAAGACGGTACCTTCTATTTTAGCAAATAATGGACAACATCTCAAGGAAAGGCTTATTGATTGCAAGGTAAACTTGCTTCTTGATTGGAATTCACAAACCAAGAAATGACTGTCGTGCTATCTCTTACGTTAAGCAATTGGATTTTCTTTAATAATGCTTCAACGGCATATTCATTTGAACGGTCTAAAAATTCTTTCTGTATCTTTTCAGGGTGATTATAAGGTAAACCAGGACATTCAATTAAACCATCTGATGTTAAAAATATATGGTTGTTACCTTTCCTTAGTTCTTTTCGACCAGAACTGTAGCATGGGACAGGCAGTTCGAAGGTGTTCACTTGGCCGATCCATTCAAAAAAATGTCGTTGATTCACTTGATATTGTCCGAGTTTCTCTAACTCTGGATGGAACAAGTACAGGATACAATCACCAACTGAAAACCACCAAAGGTATTTATCTTTTCTAAGGACAATAAGACATGAGGTAGAACCTTTAACTTTCCGGCAGTTACCTAGAAATTCTGGATTCTGAAAAATTTGAAGCACGGTCTCTTCAATATCCTTAAAGGTCTCAGGGAGTGTTCCAGAAAACAAAGACTTAATTGAACCTTGCTGTTTCGTAAATTCCTGTACAATCAATTCTGCACTTTCAGCGGTGTGATGTGCATCCAGGAGAATCACGAACTCCCAATCCTGCTGTTCATTCTGCCAGACAAGGCACCCATCTTCATTTTTGCTTTGACCAGCTGAAGAATTGCCACCGAATCGGCCTATGGTTATGTTCCCTTGTTTTTGAACCGATAATGTATCAATGAAATGAATCCCTGAACCACACCATGTAAAATCATTCATTGCTTATTTTCTCCAAGGTGCCTTTTAGTCTTCTACAAACCTGTACAATCTGTTCATTATTCCCCATTGGTGCTTGTGGCCAATCATATACAGACATTGGTCCCCAAAACTCTTTCGGCGTGTTTGGATAGCGCGGGACAATATGCATGTGAAGATGAGGAACCGCATTTCCTGAAACAAAAGAATAAATATGTTCTGCTTGTTCGCTTTCTTTTAATGCTTTACTCACTCTTGCCATAATGATGCCAAATGCCTTCGCTTCCTCCATTGTCAGATCAGCAAGAGTTGGAGCATGTCTTTTTAAATCAATCATAATATGACCTAGGTAACTATCTTCACCACTATGATCAATGTGGCCAACATAGACAAAGTCATCTTCATAAATCGTTTCCCCAGCTGTTTGAATTAAACCGTTGTGTTTTTTACATATAAAGCAATCCTCCATCCCAATTCCCCCCTCATAATTTATACAAGTATAAGTCATTCAGTTTGAAATTGGAATATTTTTCATATAAAAAGATCCAGTGCACCAGCTGGATCTTTCAAATCTCATTCAATATTTGCCTTATTTGCATAGAAATACATCCATGCCATGAAACCACCGCCACCGATGAGGTTCCCAACGGTGACAGGGATTAAATTGTGGATAACGCCATTGACTGTGACAGAATCCGGATGATTCATCACATACGATACGGCAAACGTACACATATTCGCAATGCTATGTTCATAGCCAGAGATAAAAAAGCAGAATACAAGGAACATCATAATAAATATTTTAGGTCCGTCTCCACGCATTCCCAGCGGTAGAAAAAAGGCAAGGCACACAAGCCAGTTACAGAGAATCCCTCGAAAAAACAGTTGAGAAGTGGTGAGTTGTGTTTTATTGTAGGCAACCGTTAATAGAAATTCATTAACAGAATCACCTTGGAATAGGCCTGTCATGTAAAATAAAAAGGCAAAGAAAATGGCGCCAATTATATTTCCAATATAGCTATAAAGCCACATTTGGCCGACCACATTCCATTTCATCTTTTTACGTAAGGCCGCATACGTGTAATAAAAGGTATCTCCTGTAAATAAATCTCCTCCACCATATGCAATGAGGATTATTGCGGCACCGAATGTGACGGCTGCTATTGGAAATGCCATTGGTGATTGCTGCATGAAGAAGAAATTACCTGTTCGAAAGGCAACGATTACCCCAAACCCAATAAACATACTGGCTAACACGGCTCGTAAAAAATAAATCACCCTACTGCTTTGAAATGTGTCACGACGAGACAGTGCTAATTTTTCAATACTTGATAGTGGTTTTGTTTCCATACATTTTCACCATGTTACCTTTTTGGTTTCACCTCATCAAAATATGGGGAAAGGATTGTTTTTAACACATTCGCACTGTTCTCAAACTTTTGTTGTTCCTCTTCATTTAACTCGAGTTCCATGATTTCACGAATCCCATTTCGGTTTATAACGCATGGCACCCCTATATACACATTTTCTTCCCCATACTGTCCATCCAAATGGGCGGAAACTGTCAACACTGCATTTTCATTTGAGAATATGGCTTTGGTGATTCTGGCCAGCCCCATTGCAATTCCGTAGTAGGTTGCACCCTTGCTTTTAATAATCTCATAGGCTGCATCACGCACCCGAATAAAAATGTCATCTAAATCTTCTTTTTTATATGTTTCATTGCGCTGCATATACTTTTTTATCGGGAGTGTTCCAATGTATGCCGAGCTATATACTGGCAATTCACTATCACCATGTTCTCCAATAATATAAGCATGGATATTTTTGGGAGCGACATAAAAATATTCTCCTAATAAGTATCGGAAACGCGCTGTATCTAAAATCGTACCAGAACCTATTACACGTTCTTTCGGTAATCCACTATATTTCCATGTGGCATATGTTAAAATATCAACCGGATTCGTAGCAACTAAAAAGATTCCATCAAATCCGCTTGCCATCACGTTTTCCACGATTTCTTTAAATATTTTAAGGTTTTTTTCTACTAGGTCTAGTCTTGTTTCTCCAGGTTTTTGATTGGCTCCTGCACAAATGACCACTAGATCAACATTTTTGCAATCTTCGTAGCTTCCAAATTTAATAAGTGTCGGATTCCCTGTAAAAGCTTTTCCATGATTAAGATCCAGGACATCCCCTTTGGCTTTTTCCTCATTGACATCAATCATAAGTAACTCATTGACTATTCCCTGGTTCATTAACGCAAAAGCATAGCTTGAACCAACAAAACCAGTCCCTATCAGGGCAACACGACTGACACGATCCCCTATATTGATATTCATTTTCCTACCCTCCATAAAATCTAATAATGACAACAAGTAGTATATGTTTCAATATATAAACTATTCGGTATCGGGTTTTTTCAAAACAAAAAAAAGAGTTCTCGAGCAAAACCCGAGTAACTCAATTGATTTCGATTATTTACACCTTAACCACAAGGGACTTATCTATTTCCGATATAGACTTCCTTCCACATATAGCCATCTGTAGTTCAGTTTCAGCAATGAGATTTTCCATGACAGCTTTGACCCCTGTTTCTCCCGCTACCGCAAGACCATAAATATACGGGCGCCCAACAAGTACAGCTGACGCTCCTAATGCCAATGCCTTAATGATATCAGCTCCTCTACGGATTCCACTGTCCATCAGAACAGGAACTTTATGTTCCACCGCTTCACAAACAGAAGGAAGTGCCTCTAGTGTAGCAATTGCACCATCAAGTTGCCGTCCACCATGGTTTGATACGATAATGCCATCCGCTCCGTGTTCCACTGCTAAAAGAGCATCATCTGGATGGGTGAGACCTTTTAATAAAACAGGTAGCTTAGTCTCTTTTTTTATAAATTCGAGATCTTTCCAAGAAAAGCCGGTATTGTTTCCTTCACTCAAGGCTTTTTTACATGCTGCTTGTAAATTTTGTTCGGGAGGTTCATCAAGCATTGAGAGAAAAACAGGATCGGTAAAGTAATTTCCCATCCCTTCCCCAGTTAAAAATGGGAGGAAGGAATTTCGAAGATCCGTCTCCCTCCAACCTAGAAGAGTCGAATCAATTGTTACAACAATAGCAGAAAAGCCCGCTTTTTCAGCTCTGTTTAAAAAACTTTTCGTTAAATCTTGATTCACTGGCGGATAAAGCTGAAACCATCTTGGAGCATCGCCCATGGCTTCTGCAACTTTTTCCATCGGTGTTGTCGAAACATTACTTAAAATATACGGAATCCCTAATGAAGCCGCCGATTTTGCTGGAGCAACCTCAGCATCAGCATGAACGATGGAGTTCACTCCAATCGGTGCAAATAAAAAAGGAACAGGATATTTACTGCCAAATAATGAAATATCCAAACTTCGCTTTGAAATATCTCGACAAATTCTTGGACGAATTCGATATTGTTTAAAGGCATCTACATTCGCCTTCATCGTATCACCTGCCCCAGCAGCACCATTCACATAACCAAAAGGACCTGCGGCTAATTTTTCTTTTGCTCTTTCTTCCCATTCAGTATAGGAAACCGGTAAAACAGTTGCTCCACTGTCTGCACTTTCATAAAAACCCATTTGTATTTTTTCGCAGTCTTTCAAACATATCACCCTAATTTAAATTAATTGTCACTGATTTAATCCAAGAAATTTTTTATACATTTAAACGCTAATTTTAAAATACCCCTGTGTTTTCTTAAAAATACTTCTTTTTTATACACTTCTCTGCTATGCCGATAATGTAGATATAACAATTAAAGGTAAAATGATTTTTAAGGAGTATTATGGGAACTACTATTTTACAAGATACTCGTTTCAAGTCTTTAAAATCCTTGAGACCATATTATTAATTACGAAATTGTCTCACATTCACGAGAATTTTTTTAGCATTTATGAGCACCTTAAATGATGGAAAGGGGTGAATACGAATGACCGTTCAAACACAAATGCAAACCGCCATTGCTTCAGCACAAAGTGTGGAGGCAAGCCTGACACAATTCGCTTTAGAAACGCAAAACCAAGATGCGAAGCAAACGTTTCAACAATTAGCACAGCAACAAAAAAATATTGTCACGCAATTGGAAGGTCGTTATCAGCAGATCATACAAGAAGAACCACAATTTAATCAATAAAACTATTCATCATAACGGTTTTTTAACCCAAGATAAGTATAGTCTTGGGTTCTTATTTCTATCCCAGAAAGATGGGAATAGCGCTTGATTGTTGTTAATTCAACCAAACCTAGACATGCATTGATCGTTCCATACATTGTCCTGCATCATTAAAAACAGGCCAAAAAGTGGAATTAAAGAAGAATATGAAGAGAAAGGGGATTTTCGAATATGGAGTTGGAATTTTGGTCTGGAGCAAAAGATTTACCAGTTTGGGGCTTTTTAATACGCGCATTTATTGTCTATCTCTATATTTTTATCGTCATTAAAGTGCTTGGGCAACGCTCGATTGGAACGATTAATCCTTTAGATTTTTTATTTGGAATCATCATCGGTGATGTCATTGGTAATCCCCTGTCTTCGGGAGACATACCTTTAGCTGGACCACTTGCCGCAGCCACTTTAATTACTATATTACATTTAGGCTTATCTTATATTGCCCTAAAAACACCACGTTTTCGTCGCATTATAGAGGATGAACCGCTCATACTTATTAAAAATGGGCAAATACTGAAAAAGCAATTACGGAGGACAAAATTAACAGTTGAATCTTTACTTATGGATCTAAGGTTAAGAGGAACTTCAGATTTAAATCAGATTGATTATGCTGTTTTGGAATCAAACGGCCAGATAAGTGTAATTAGAAAAAGTAATGAGGATATGGTAACACCTAGGAATTCAAATTTACCCCCTCAACCTCCAAAAGGCTATCCTAGTGTCTTGATTTTAGATGGAAAGGTAGTCCATAAAAATTTAGAAAAAGTAGGAACATTAAGCTGGTTGAAGGAGAAAATAGCTGAATTAGGCTTTAAAGAAATTGATGAGATCTTTCTCCTAACGATAGATGAAGGTGGACAATTTTATTATAGTAAAATGTGAGTCTCTTTTTTCATTTTCGTGTATTCATAATACATTCTGGGTAGAAAATTACTTCTTGTTAAATGAAGGATAGGTGAGTTCGGATGACTGTACAAACACAAATGCAAAGAACAATCGCTTCGGCTCAAAGTGTAGAAGCATGTTTAATGCAGTTTTCTATAGAAACGCAAAACCAACAAGCAAAACAAATGTTTCAGCAATTAGCGCAGCAGCAGAAGAATATTATTAATTTACTTGAAGGGCGCTATCACCAAATTTTAGAAGAGAAGCAGTAATTGATTGTAAACGCTCAAAAAAACTCGTTTCACAAAATCGATAACCTAACTAATCACGTCCCAAATGTAGATTAATCACTTGGGACTTCTTTTGTTCAAAAAGGACAGACTACCCCATTCATATGCAGCCCCTACGTACATGATACCGGGTAGCAATCCATATATCGTAAACCCAAAAAAGCACCCCACATTGTGGGGCACTCTCGATTATCTTCTCTTTTTTCGCTTCTTGCTTTTCTGTGGTGGCACATTATCATATTTCTTCTTTTTCTTCCGAGGTTTCCGAGTTGACCATTCGCCGTCTTTGTCACTACCGCGTTTCTTGTCATCCTCATTTGATTTGCGTCGATTTCTTCCTTTTTCGGACTTGATGATTGTAGGCTGTTCCTTTGAAAACTTGCGGCGGCTTCCTTTCATGCCAACCACTTCAAAGTCAACAGAGCGTTCATCTTTATTCACGTTAATGACACGAACCGTAATTTCGTCTCCAATTCGGAATACATTACCGGTCCGTTCACCAATCATCGCATAGCTTCTCTCATCATAACGATAGTAATCATCGGTTAGATAGCTGACGTGAACAAGTCCTTCAATAGTGTTTGGTAGCTCCACAAACATACCAAAGTTGGTGACAGAGCTAATGATGCCATCGTATTCCTCACCGATTTTATCCATCATATATTCTGCCTTTTTCATGCTATCTGTTTCACGCTCAGCTTCAACCGCACGTCGCTCCATATTTGAGGAATGCTCTGCAATTTCCGGGAGTTTTTCTCTCCATTTATCCTGGGTCGCATTGTCGAGCTTACCTTGAATCAAATAGGTACGAATTAATCGATGAACGATTAAGTCTGGATAACGTCGAATGGGTGAAGTGAAATGCGTGTAAAAATCCGTTGAAAGCCCAAAGTGTCCGACACTTTCTGGATCATACTTTGCTTGCTTCATAGAGCGCAGCATGACGGTTGAAACAACCATTTCCTCTGGTTTCCCTTGAACGGCTTCAATTACTTCCTGCAAGGCACGAGGGTGAATCGAATTTCCAGCACCCCTTACAAGATAACCAAAGTTCGTGATGAACTCTAAGAAACGTCTGAGCTTTTCTTCATTCGGATCTTCGTGAATCCTATAAATAAACGGAACGTTCATCCAGTGGAAATGCTCTGCAACAGTTTCATTTGCAAGCAGCATAAATTCTTCGATTAAACGTTCACCAACAGAGCGCTCCCGTAAAACAACATCGTATGGTGCACCCTCATCATCGACAAGAACCTTTGCTTCTTTAAAATCAAAGTCAATGGCACCACGCTTCATTCGTTTTTCACGAAGGATCGCAGCTAGTCTTTCCATATCTTCAAACATCGGAACAAGTGGTTCGTAGCGTGTTCTGAGTTCTTCATCTTTTTCAACCAAAATGCTATTTACATCTGCATATGTCATTCGTTCCGTTGTTTTTATTACACTTTGAAAAATATCATGCTTCACAACGGTACCGTTCCCGTCTACTTCCATCTCACAAGACAAGGTTAAACGCTCCACTTTTGGATTTAAGGAACAGATGCCATTAGAAAGGCGATGTGGAATCATCGGAATCACACGGTCAACAAGATAAATACTGGTTCCACGGTCACTTGCTTCTTTATCGATAGGAGAACCTTCTGTTACATAATGTGTAACATCTGCAATGTGTACACCAAGCTTGTAATTCCCATTTTCTAGCTTCGTAACCGTTACGGCATCATCCAAATCTTTTGCGTCAGCGCCATCAATCGTCACGATGACTTCATTTCGTAAGTCGCGTCGATTTTCAAGCTCTCTTGGATCGATGGAATCAGGCGTATTATTTGCCTGCTCCAATACGTCTCCGGGAAACTCCTCTGGAAGTCCGTGCTTGTGAATCACAGAAAGAATATCGATTCCAGGGTCATTTTTATGACCTAAAATTTGAATAACTTCACCTTCTGCGCTCATTCTTCCTTCAGGGTACGTAACAAGTTTCACAACTACCTTATGTCCCTCAATCGCACCATTTGACGCTTGCTTCGGAATAAAAATATCATTGGTGATTTTTTTATCATCTGGAATGACGAAGCCAAAGTTTTTACTTTCGGTATATGTACCAACAATCGTTTTGATACCATGCTCAATAATTCGAACAACCGTACCTTCCTTACGTTGACCGGAAGATTCAGAATTAATTCGAACAAGCACGGTATCCCCATGCATCGCATTTTTCAACTCATTTGGTGGAATAAATACGTCATCCATAGTTTTGTCATCTGGCACGACGAATGCAAAGCCCTTCGCATGCCCTGTGAGTGTTCCGCGAACAAGGTTCATTTTTTCCGGAAGACCATAACGATTACTTCGGGTTCGAACGACTAATCCCTGTTCCTCCATTACGACAAGGGCTTTGACAAACTCTTTAAAATCCTCGGATCCTGAGATTCCAAATGCCACCTCAAGCTCTTGGACGGTTAACGGTTTGTATGCTTCTTCCTTCATAAATTCTAATAATTTATTAATATGATTTTGGATTTCCTGTTCCATTTTTTATCCCTCCCGTTACCATTCTAACTGCTCTAAAAATGTATACACATCCTCATGCAGCTGGTCACGTTCTTTGTCTAGGGTAATGACATGTCCTGATTCCTCGTACCATTTGATCTTTTTAAAATCATTTTCTATCGCTTCATAAATAATATTTGCACTGTCCGGATTTATCATTTTGTCATGACGCGCTTGCGCAACAAAGGTCGGAGAATAAATCATATCGACATTGTTACGGACTTCTGCGATTAGCTCCTGCAGTGCTTTCAACGTATTCATCGGGGTCTTCTTGAATTCTTCGATTTCCTTGTCGATTTGCTCAGGAGATTTCCCCTCAAATCGCTTGTATTCACGCGCGAATTCAACTACACCCTCATACATGACTTCTTCACTTTTTAGATACATGGGGGCACACATGGTCACAATCCCTTTTATAGGTACAGTGTAACCCAATTTTAGGGAAAATACCCCGCCAAGTGACAATCCGGCTACTGCAATTTTATCGTATCCTTTATTTTTCAAAAATTGATAGGCGTTCATGACGTCCTCCCACCAATCCTCAGGACCGGTATGCACCAATTCTTCCGGTGGGACACCATGTCCTTTATAAATCGGTGCATGACACGTATAGCCTCTATTTTCAAGAAATCTACCTAGCATCCTTACGTCTGCTGAATTTCCAGTAAATCCATGTAGTAATAAAACGGCCCTTTCTCCTCCTTCAAAAAAGAAAGGCTGAGGTAATTTGATCTTCATTATGTATAGCTCCTTTATGATGACTTCCTTATTTTTATTTTGCGCTTTTTTCGGTATTCTACTATCGTACCGGAAAGTGCGTTTTGAGCGCAATAAAAAAGGACTAGACATCAACTTGTCTAACCCTCTTTTCAAAAAGTTTTATAGTTCAAAGTAAGAAACTGCTATTGTAAGAACAAAGAATAATACCGCTAGGACTACTGTGATACGATGTAAAACCGCATCAAGGCCACGAGCCTTTTGTTTTCCGAATAATTGCTCGGCACCACCAGAGATAGCTCCAGATAAACCTGCGCTTTTACCCGATTGTAATAACACCACTACGATTAACCCGATACATACGATTACGAGTAATGTAACAAAAATTCCATGCAACATATAAAGACACCTCCTGAACAAGAACGCATATGACGTTAAAATAAATGTACCATAAAAATACCATGTGGACAATACTGCATTTTCTGACATAAGTCAAATATTCGAAAAAGGAATTATGGATTGAATCATCATCTGGCCTATGAAGGACTTTTCTCTGCTCCACGTTCTTGGTTAGTGTCTTCATCTCGTTTATGAAGACTTTTTCGTGGATCCAGGATCTCGGTTCTTGTCTTCATCCCGCTTATGAAGACTTTTTCGTGGGTCTAAGCTCTTGGTTCAAGTCTTCATCTCGCTTATGATGACAAATTCGTGCGTCTGAACTCTCGGTTCGAGTCTTCATCTCGCTTATGATGACCTTTTCGTGGATCCAGGATCTTGGTTCAGGTTTTCACCCAGTTAAGATTTTCCCAACACCGAATTTCCAACGATTCACATCATGTTTTCCTTTAGAATCGTCCATATTAAAATTGACTATCTTGAAAGGAATGATGAGAAGTGGTCAATTTGGATTTTGATGCGTTTGTTAAAGAACAGAAAAAACACAAAACAAATTATTTAGGCGAACATACACAGAAAGGTAAACAAAAGAAGCAACAGATGAAGAAAGAGAAGTAGGATTTAATGTAATAGTTGTCTTTGGTTGTAGATTAGCGTCGGGACAGAGATATTTGCGTCAAAATTGTGTTTTTTGCTATGGGATTGTTGCGTCGATACATCAGTATTTGCGTTTGCTTTAAGCTATTTGCGTCGGTACCACGATTTTCGCGTCAAAACCAAGGAGTTTTTCGCTGGTACAATGGAATTGCGCTTTATATTTCGGTATTGCGCTTTAGCATGCTGCTATTGTACCCATATGGTAGACAACTTTAGAAAAACGCACTCTCAAAATGTTACATTTAGTTTAGGGAGAGTGTAAAAATGAGTATTCAAAGTAATTATCCATATGATTTAAAGAAGCAAGTTGTAGAGATGTTCTTAGAGGGATATTCTGCGGCTGAATTGGCAACGAAATTTGAGATAAAAAATCAACGTAGAGTATATGACTGGGTAGAGAAGGTGAGAGCCGAGGGGTACTCTGCATTAAACAATTCTAGGGGACAGAAAAGTAAGGGGAAGAGTAAGAAGAAAAAGACGTTAGAAGAAGAGTTCGAATTACTAAAGTTGGAGAATGAATACTTAAAAAAGTTGTTGGATCTAAAAAGGGGGTGAACGATAAGGAAGAACAATACGCTTTTATTCATGCTTATTCAACTGAATACCCAGTCACAAAATTGGTGGAAATAACGGAGGTATCACGTTCTGGTTACTATAAATGGTTAAAAAGGAACGGAAGCAATAATCAAGATAGGATAGATGAATCTCTATTTCTTTATATTCACAAGATATTTACTGATAATCGAGGAACAGTTGGTAGAAAGCGAATTAAAATTGGGTTAAAGAAAGATTATGGGTTGGTTGTTAATGAGAAACGAATTTCTAGAATCATGCGTAAATATGGATTACAGTGTAAGGTTCGAAGAAAGAAGTTCAAAAATAGACCTCAACCAAATGGATTAATACCGAATATATTGGATAGAAATTTTCGTGCGATGAGACCTGGGATTAAATTAGCGATTGATATTACATATATTGAAGTGGAAAAAGGTTCTCAGAAATGGATGTATTTATGTGCAATAAAAGACCTATTCAACGGGGAAATAGTAGCTCATTCACTTGGAACGAATCAGGGGATGAAACTAGTATATAGAGCGTTAGATGCATTGAAAAAAAGAGGGTTTGAGAATAGAGCGATCATGCATAGCGATCAAGGTACTCAATTCACAAACCATCGGTATATGAAGCGACTACAAGAAATGGGTATTAGCCAATCTATGTCCCGCAGAGGCAACTGCTGGGACAATGCTTGCATAGAGAACTTCTTTGGGCATTTGAAATGTGAAATGCCTTGTTTCAGCCACCCTGAAACAGTGATAGAAGTGCGACAAGCAGTAGAAGCTTATATTCATTATTATAACAATAAACGTATCCAAACGAAATTAGAAATGAGTCCTGTTGAATATAGGACTCAAGCAGCTTAATTTTGTGCGTTTTTAATAGTGTCTACTTGACAGGGGCATGTTCATGCCGGAATTGCGCGTTAAGCCTAAGGAATCGCGCGTTAATTTGTATAATTGCGCTTTAACTCGCAGGAATTGCGTTTTAACCCAACCCAAACATCAACCAACTAAAAAAACGACAAGCATCTGCGCTTGTCGTTTTCCTATTTATCAGATTAGCCTCTTAGGTTATAGAAAGATGCTAAGCCGTTGTATTGAGCTGTTTCGCCAAGATTGTCTTCGATACGTAGTAATTGGTTGTATTTTGCAACACGGTCAGTACGTGATGGAGCACCAGTCTTGATTTGGCCAGCGTTTGTTGCAACTGCGATGTCAGCGATTGTGCTGTCTTCTGTTTCACCAGAACGGTGAGAGATTACTGCAGTGTAACCTGCGCGTTTTGCCATTTCAATTGCATCAAATGTTTCAGTTAATGTACCGATTTGGTTTACTTTGATAAGGATTGAGTTACCGATGTTTCTCTCAATACCTTCAGCAAGTTTCTTCGTATTTGTAACGAATAGGTCGTCTCCAACTAATTGAACTTTTTTGCCAAGACGCTCAGTTAGAAGTTTGTGGCCTTCCCAGTCGTTTTCGTCTAAACCATCTTCAATTGAGATGATTGGGTATTTTGATACAAGATCTTCGTAGAATGCAACCATTTCTTCAGAAGTAAGAACTTTTCCTTCTCCTTTAAGATGGTATTTACCGTCTTCTTTGTTGTAGAACTCAGAAGATGCAGCATCCATTGCAAGGCGTACTTGCTCACCAGGCTTGTAACCTGCTTTTTCGATTGCTTCTACGATTGTTTGTAGAGCTTCTTCGTTTGAACCTAGGTTTGGAGCAAATCCACCTTCGTCACCTACAGCTGTGTTTAAGCCTTTTGCGTGTAACACTGCTTTTAGGTTGTGGAAAATTTCAGTACCCATACGAAGGGCTTCTTTGAAGTTTTCTGCTCCAACAGGCATGATCATGAATTCTTGGATATCAACGTTGTTGTCAGCATGCTCTCCACCGTTGATGATGTTCATCATTGGAACTGGAAGAGTTTTTGAGTTGAAACCACCAAGGTATTGATATAAAGGAATTTCTAAGAAATCAGCTGCTGCACGGGCTACTGCCATAGAAACACCAAGGATTGCGTTAGCACCTAATTTACCTTTGTTTTCAGTTCCATCAAGCTCGATTAACGCGTGGTCGATTGCTACTTGGTCAGTTACATCGAAACCGATGATTTCTGCTGCAATGATTTCATTTACGTTGTTTACTGCTGTTTGAACACCTTTTCCAAGGTAACGGCTCTTGTCGCCGTCACGAAGCTCAACTGCTTCGTATTCACCAGTTGAAGCACCACTTGGTACTAATGCGCGGCCAAATGCACCTGATTCAGTATAAACTTCAACCTCAACTGTAGGATTTCCACGAGAATCTAATACTTCACGAGCGTATACATCTACGATAATTGACATTAAAAATCTCTCCTTTTTCAAATTCGTTTTATTTTATTAAACTATTTCCTGTCATTTCAGCGGATTTTTGGACGCCTAGTAGGTCAAGCATGGTTGGTGCTAGGTCTCCTAGAATTCCATCTTCGCGTAAAGTTAATCCTTCTTTTGTAACAATGACTGGCACTGGATTTGTTGTGTGAGCAGTCATTGGGTTTCCTTCAAGAGTTACAACCTCGTCGGAGTTACCATGGTCAGCCGTAATAATCGCTGCTCCACCTTTTTTAATGATTGCATCTACGATTTCACCTAAGCACTCATCAACTACTTCAATAGCTTTGATTGTTGGCTCAAGCATGCCTGAGTGACCAACCATATCTGGGTTTGCAAAGTTTAATAAAATCGCATCATGATTATCTTCAGCAATCTCTTTTAAAAGTGCATCCTTCACCTCATAAGCACTCATTTCTGGCTTAAGGTCATAAGTTGCAACCTTAGGTGAGTTGATTAAAATACGAGTTTCTCCAGGGAATTCCTGTTCACGTCCACCACTCATAAAGAATGTCACATGAGGATATTTTTCAGTTTCGGCAATGCGAAGCTGTTTTAATCCGTTTTGTGAAAGGACTTCTCCTAGAGTATTATCTAAGTTTGTTGGCTTGAATGCCACATATCCATCAACACTTTCACTGAAGTGCGTTAAACACACAAAGAATAAATCTTTAGGATGCTTAGGTCCACGATCAAATGAACGGAAATCGTCATTTGTGAATGTGTTTGAAATTTGGATAGCGCGGTCTGGTCTGAAATTATAAAAAATGACAGCATCATTGTCTTGAATGGTTGCAACCGGTGAACCGTCTTCTTTTACAATGACAGATGGTAATACGAATTCATCGTAAATGCCGTTTGCATAGGAGTCATCAACAAGTTCGAATGCATTTTTATATGTAGGACCTTCGCCGTAAACCATTGAACGGTATGATTTTTCAACGCGCTCCCAACGCTTGTCACGGTCCATTGAATAATAACGGCCAGACAAGGTTGCAATTTCACCAACACCGTATTCCTTGATTTTTTCATCGAGCTGTTCGAGATAGATCTTCGCGGTTTGTGGACCAACATCTCTTCCATCTAAAAAGCCGTGAATGTACACTTTTTCGATACCTTCAGATGCAGCGAGTCTTAACAGTGCAAAAAGGTGATCAATGTGACTGTGTACACCACCATCAGATAATAAACCGAATAGGTGTAGTGCTGTACCTTTTTCCTTTACATGCTTCATGGCTGCAAGGAAGGTTTCATTTTTTTCAAATTTATGCTCGCGAATCGCAACATTTACACGGGTTAAGCTTTGATAGACAATACGGCCTGCTCCGATATTTAAGTGCCCTACCTCTGAATTCCCCATTTGGCCTTCTGGTAAACCAACAGCCTCACCACTTGCTTGTAGAGTAGCGTGCGGGTATTTGTTCCAATAGCGATCAAAATTTGGTTTATTTGCTTGGGCAACCGCATTTCCTTTTACTTCATCGCGAAATGCAAATCCATCTAAGATGATTAGTGCAACTGGTGATTTACTCATTGCTACCTGCCTCCAAAAGCTTAACAAAAGAAGTAGCATCAAGACTAGCGCCACCAACTAGAGCACCATCGATATCTGGTTGTGCCATGTATTCCTTAATGTTTTCTGGTTTTACACTACCACCGTATTGAATGCGAACAGCATCTGCCACATCTTGTGAGAATTGTTCAGCAACAACTTTACGGATGTGTGCGCAAACCTCATTCGCATCTTCAGCAGAAGAAGATTTACCTGTTCCAATTGCCCAGATTGGTTCATAGGCAATGACAACTTCTTTCGCTTGTTCAGCTGTAAGACCAGCTAATGCTTTTTCGATTTGTGTTCCAACAAGGTCATTCGTTTGACCTGCTTCACGTTGCTCTAATGTCTCACCACAGCATACGATTGGAACTAATCCATGTGCAAATGCCGCAAGTGTTTTTTGGTTAACTGTTTCATCGGTTTCTGCGAACATTTCACGGCGTTCAGAGTGACCAAGGATCACATAGTCAACACCTAAGTCCTTTAATGCCACTGGGCTGATTTCACCAGTGAATGCTCCACTCTCTTTAAAGTGCATGTTTTGTGCACCGATTTTAAGGTCATAGTTTCCTTCTTTTACGTTTGCAACCAGACGCTCTAAAAATAGTGCTGGCGCACAAACAACAGAATCAACCTTTTCTGGTGATGGAATTAGACCATTGATTTCTTCTACAAACTGAACTGCTTCTGAAAGAACCTTATTCATTTTCCAGTTTCCTGCAATGATTGGCTTTCTCATGTTTCACCATCCCTTTCGAATAGAAAAGTGCAAGGCGCCTTGACGTGGAACATCGACTAACTACTGCCACGTCCTGTGGCAAACGTCGCTGTCAGCACTTCCTCGAAAATGCTATGCATTTTCTTCGTGCGAGGACCATGCTCTCGAAGCCTTCCTTGTCCTGTGCAAGTACAAGCACAAGACGAGCGCTGACAGAAGGTGTATTTTACCTTCCGAAGCGATTGGCTTGTGACCTCGAGCCGATGGCGCCTGGAACTAGACATTAAATCTAGATAAATTTTATTATTTATCGTTAAGTAGTTCGACTCCTGGAAGCTCTTTACCTTCCATGAATTCTAATGATGCTCCACCACCAGTTGAAATGTGGCTCATTTTATCAGCAAGACCGAATTTTTCTGCCGCTGCAGCAGAGTCGCCTCCACCGATGATAGAATACGTGTCAGTTGCATCAGCAAGTGCTTGTGCAACAGCTTTTGTACCATTAGCGAATGCATCTAATTCGAATACTCCCATTGGACCATTCCAAATAACAAGCTTAGACTTTTGAATTACATCACTGTAAATTTCAGCTGTCTTTGGACCGATATCTAGTGCTTCCCAATCGCTTGGAATTTCCGTGATAGGAACGATTTTAATGTTCGCATCATTAGAGAAATCATCTGCTACTCTTACATCAACAGGCATATAGAAGTTTACACCTTTTTCTTTTGCTTTTTTGATGAACTCGTTAGCAAGATCCATCTTGTCTTCTTCTAAAAGAGACTTACCAATTTCATGACCTTGTGCTTTTACGAATGTATAAGCAAGACCTCCACCAATGATCAAGTTATCTACTTTTTCTAAGAGGTTCTCGATGACTCCGATTTTGTCCTTAACCTTTGCTCCACCGATAATCGCTGTGAATGGACGTTCTGGATTTGATAGTGCTTTGCCTAGTACTTCGATTTCTTTTTCCATTAAGAAACCTGCAACCGCTGGTAGGTGCTCAGCGATACCAGCTGTAGAAGCATGGGCACGGTGCGCAGCTCCAAATGCATCGTTTACGTATACATCAGCTAATGCAGCAAATTGTTTTGCAAGTTCCGGATCGTTCTTCTCTTCTCCAGGATAGAAACGAACGTTTTCTAATAAAAGAACATCGCCATCGTTCATTTCTGATATAGCTTGTTCAACCTCTGGACCATACGCTTCATTTGTTTTGCGAACCTCGATCCCTAAGTGCTCGCTTAATCGTTTCGCAACTGGGTCTAAGCGAAGTTCGTCTACCGCTTTTCCTTTTGGACGACCAAGGTGGCTTGCTAGAATAACTTTTGCTCCTTCTTTACGAAGGTACTCAATTGTTGGTAATGCTGCACGAATACGAGTTTCGTCCGTAACCTGACCATTTTGCATTGGAACGTTAAAATCAACTCGACAGAATACTCGCTTGCCTTTCACATCAATATCTCTTACTGATTTCTTATTCACTGGGAAGGCCTCCGTTCTATGTAATATTCAAAACTTGTTCTGTGGCATTTGTCTAAATGACATCAAAAAGGGAAGGGAACACTCCCTTCCCCTCACAAGTTCTATTATAGTTATTGTTGTTTAGGATTCCAAGAATAATGTGTTTTACTGTTTGATAAATGTGACATACTAATCAAACGGTAAAATTATAGTCCCTTTGATGCAAGGTAATCTACAAGGTCAACTACACGGTGTGAGTAACCAGTTTCGTTATCATACCAAGAGATAACTTTAACCATGTTGCCTTCCATTACCATTGTAGAAAGTGCATCGATAGTTGAAGAATTTGCATTACCGTTATAGTCACCAGATACTAGTGGCTCTTCGCTGTAACCCATAATTCCGTTTAACTCATTTTCAGCAGCTTTGCGAAGTGCTGCGTTTACTTCTTCTACAGTTACTTCTTTATCTAATTCAGCAACTAAGTCAACAAGTGACACGTTTGGAGTTGGAACACGAACAGCTCCACCATTTAATTTACCTTTTAACTCAGGTAATACTAAAGAAACAGCTTTTGCAGCACCAGTAGTTGTAGGAATGATGTTCTCAGCTGCCGCACGAGCACGACGATAGTCTTTATGTGGTAAATCAAGAATTTGTTGGTCATTTGTGTATGAGTGAATAGTTGTCATCATACCACGCTTAATTCCAAAGTTTTCATGTAAAACTTTTGCAAATGGTGCTAAGCAGTTTGTTGTACAAGAAGCATTTGAAATAACGTTGTGGTTTGCTGCATCATATTTGTCTTCGTTAACGCCCATAACGATTGTGATATCTTCATCAGTTGCAGGAGCAGAAATGATAACTTTCTTTGCACCAGCTTCTAAGTGTTTCGCAGCATCTGCACGCTTTGTGAAACGACCAGTTGATTCAACAACAACTTCAACACCTAGGTCGCCCCAAGCTAGTTGAGCTGGGTCGCGTTCTGCTTTAACAAGAATTTCTTTTCCATCAACAACAAGGTTGTTTCCATTAACAGATACTTCTGCATCAAGAACACCATGAACAGAGTCATACTTTAATAGATGAGCTAACATGTTTGCATCTGTTAAATCGTTTACTGCTACTACTTCTACATTAGGATTTTTAAGAGCCGCACGTAATACGTTACGACCAATACGTCCAAAACCATTAATACCAACTTTTACTGCCATTTTGATTTCCTCCTTTTGTATGTGAAACCTAAAAAATCAAATGCGCCTTGGCGTATTTGGGCCCAGATTTTTTCGAGCATGCTCGAAACTTTGAAAATCTGTGGCATCCGCCGGAGGCTTTAACTTTATTCAGTAGAACTTCACTGAATAAAGTTAATTATGAAAAGGGTGTTACCCCTTTATTAACTCTTTCGCAGCACCTTCGTCTGTAATTAACAGAGTTCCCGGGGCTTGCTTTAAGTAAGCTTGGATGGCGATTGCCTTCGAAGCTCCTCCAGCTACTGCAATCACATCATGGATTGCGGGAAGATCTTTTAGCTGGATTCCAATCGTTTGGACGCGATGGACAACATTCCCATCTTCGTCAAAATAATAGCCAAAAGCTTCTGCGACCGCATGAGATTCAATGATTTTTTTCAAATCCTCTTTATCTGTCTTGCGACGCTCTGCCATTGTAATAGCGTCTCCTATTCCGTGGACAACCATACTTGATGACTTTATCAAACTCAAGACATCTCGAATGGATGGTTCTGCCACAAATGAATGGTACGCTTCATTGCTCACAACATCAGGTACATGAAGGAGTCGATAATCACCCGAGGCTTTTTCAGCCATTTTTGCGCAAATTGTATTTGCTTGATTTTCTACTCGTTCTCCTAAACCACCTCTTGCTGGTACGAATAAAATGCTTCTCCCTTTCGAATCCGGGGTCATCATTTCTGCCACCTCAGCAAGGGTCGTACCACCAGTAACTGCGACGATATTTTCTCCAAAAAGCCTTTGTTTTATTCTTGAAACGCAAGCTCTTCCCATTTCTTTCTTCACCCAAGGAGTCGTGTCACTGTCGCCTGGGACGACAATCACTTCTTTTATATTTAACTTCTCCTTAAGTTTCGATTCTAAAACTCTTAAGCCTAAAACTTCCTTCATAACATCCTCAAGGTCTTTTAAAAGCTCCGCGCCCTCTTTTGTCAAGCTCATACCAGCCGTGCTAAAGTCCACGAGATTTTGTTTTTTTAAAAACTCAACTTCTCCGCGGAGGACACGTTCACTATGACCAAGACTCGTTGAAAGATTCCTTCTTCCTATCGGCTGCATAAGTCGTATGTATTTGAGGATCTCATGGCGCTTTTGCATAACCTCGAGTAAATCGGGTAATAATTTTTGTTGTACCTCAATGATTGAACTCATTTTTTCATTTCCCCTTTTTTACCATAAGGGACTCTTTTTGTCCCGGTGAGACATATTATGTCCCGCTTACAGTAAAAAAAAACACATCAGTAAAATTAAATATCGTCGTGCTACATGATTATAGTAACAATACTTTTAAAAGAAAGCAATAAATAAACTGCCTATTTTTTAGGCAGTCGTGATAAACTTTATTTTTTCAATAAATGATCCAAGTACTCTTGGATTGTTTCTTTATGAATGATCCCATATTCTACTTCATTTCCATCGATTTCGATTACCGGAATCATGATTTGATACTTTTCCAAAAGTTGGTCATCTTTATAAATATCAATTTCTTGAAGATCTAAAGGGTAATCCTTGCTTAATTCCTCAATCACGATTTTTGCTTTGCTACAAAGAGAGCAATTTTCCTTTGAATACATGGTTACCTGAATGCGATTCAACTTCTTACACTTCCAATCTACTTGCTATACCGTTTTCGTTTTGTCGAAGAAGGTATGTTTAATTGGTCACGGTATTTTGCGATTGTTCGTCTCGATACAAGAATACCATGCTCCTTCTCAAGTATACTGACAATTTCTTGGTCTGACAAAGGCTTTTGTTTATTCTCCTCTTCAATCATCTGTTTCATTACATTTTTCACCTGCGTCGACGACGTATCCGTTTCACCCGTTGTTTGGATATTCCGACTAAAGAAGTACTTCATCTCAAAAATTCCAAAAGGAGTTTGCACAAATTTGTCCTTTACCGCTCGGCTGACTGTCGATTCGTGAATCTCAAGAGCATCCGCAACTTCACTCATAATAAGCGGTTTTAAATGTGCTGGTCCCTTTATAAAAAAATCGATTTGGCGATTGATAATTTCACTCATGACATTTTGCAAGGTCATTTTTCGTTGCTCCAAGCTTCTCATGATCCACTGACATTGATCTACTTTTTCTTGAAGATAGGACTTTGTTTTGGTATCCTTTTCGTCTAAAAAATGCTGATAATACTGGAGGTTCAACGATACCTTTGGCAGGTACGAGTCTTGCATCTTCATTGTGACGACATCGCCTTCTACCTGTATATCAATGTCCGGAACAATATAATGCGCTTCTCCACCATGAAAGGCAGCACCTGGTCTCGGCTTTAGCGTTTGAATAAAATCAAAGACCTGTTGGATATCAAAAAGCTTTACATTTAGGTCCTTAGCGATTTCCTTCCATGACTTTTCGGCGAATCGTTCAAAATGTTCTTGTATAATTGTCTCCGCTAACCTGTTTCGATTTTGGAGTACCTGCAATTGCAGGAGAAGACATTCCTGCAGAGACCTTGCTCCTACTCCTATCGGATCTAAGCTTTGAATAATTTGAATCGCATTTTCAATAGATTCCTTATCGATATTAAGATCCCTTGCTATTTCTTCTGTAGGAAAATACAAATAACCATTACTGTCGAGTAGTTGGATGATATATTCGACCGTCTGTTTTTTCGTGTTGTTTAGTTTCATATAAGAAATCTGTGTGAGTAAATGCTCGTATAACGTTGTTTCTTTTTTACTTAGATAGTCGATTGGATTTATATACGTATCTTTTGTAACCTTCATTTTTTTTGGTCGTCCAAAATCTGATGGTTTTACATCAATGAGGGGATTTTCTAGTGTTTGCTCTTCTAGAAATTTAGTCAAATCCAAAGAAGAGTATTGTAAAAGAGTAATTGCCTGCGTTAATTCCTTTGTCATGACTAGCTTTAAAGATTGCTGCTGAAAAAGTCCAGTTTGCATATTCACTCATTGTTTCCCCCTTCCTTGAGGTGATTCAATAATATGGAAGCGTTTACTTTTTTATTCACAATTTTAATAAACATTTTGACTAAATGATATATCGTTTATTTTATCTTACTTCTATCGTATCGAAAAAGTTAAATTTTAGCACGCATTTTTATTCATTTTTTGAAAGAATCTACCTTAAAGAGGTGATTACTGTTGAAAAAGAATGAAATCATATACACAGGCCCAGTCACTGGGACACTTGATGAAGCAAAGAAAAATAAAAACAAAGAAGAGTTTGCATCAGAGTTCGATCCGATTCAAACGATGTGGGCTGTGAATCCTGTTGATGAGGATGTGTATGACGGTACACTGGGGTATAAGGATAACTAGGTTGATTTGAAAGTAAAGGATTGTGGGGGATGGCGCTATTCGTTCCATCTTTTTAGAATTTAGAAAAGTGAGGGGACGATTACGTCGTTTGCGTTCCCTTTTTGTTCGACTTTGAACCAGTGAGGGGACGATTACACCATTTGCGTTCCCCTTTTGTTTGATTTTGAACCCATGAGGGAACGATTACGCCATTTGCTTTCCCTTTTTGTTCGATTTTGAACCGGTGAGGGGACGATTACACTATTGTCGTTCCATTTTCGTACGATATTGAACAGTTGAGGGTACGGATACCTTATTTAATAAAAAAATGACCAGGAGATTTTCTCTGGTCATTTTTCTTGTAGCGCCCTCGGCAGGATTCGAACCCACGATAAGAGAACCGGAATCTCTTGTGCTATCCACTACACTACGAGGGCATGTTTTAGATGAAACTGCACTCATCATTATAGGATAGAAAGCTTTTGATTGCAAGATGTATGTTTAAATCTCGCCAAATCGGTTATGATGGAATACGTATGAAATTTTGATTTTTTCCCTGCCTAAAGAGGTATGGGATACTCGTTTGTAGAATAGTATAAGTTAGTAAAGCGAATTGTTTGACCTTTACTGACCTTAATTGTATGATGGAAATACATAACAAACCTTTTAATTTGTTTGAAGGAGGAAGTAAAATGAATTTAATACCTACAGTTATTGAACAAACAAACCGTGGAGAGCGCGCATATGACATCTACTCACGTTTATTAAAAGACCGTATTATCATGCTTGGAAGTGCGATTGATGATAATGTTGCCAATTCAATCGTGTCTCAGTTATTGTTCTTAGCAGCTGAGGATCCTGAAAAAGATATTTCTTTATACATCAACAGCCCAGGTGGTTCAATCACAGCTGGTATGGCGATCTATGATACAATGCAGTTCATTAAGCCAAAGGTTTCTACTATTTGTATCGGTATGGCTGCATCAATGGGTGCTTTCTTACTTGCAGCTGGTGAAAAAGGCAAGCGTTTTGCGCTTCCAAACAGTGAAGTTATGATTCACCAACCACTTGGTGGAGCACAAGGGCAAGCAACTGAGATTGAAATCGCAGCTAAGCGTATCCTATTCTTACGCGAAAAGCTTAACCAAATTTTATCAGAACGTACTGGCCAACCATTAGAGGTTCTTCAAAGAGATACAGACCGTGACAACTTCATGACTGCTGAAAGAGCAATGGAGTATGGTCTTATTGACAAGGTTATGTACCCACAAGATAACAATAAATAAGTAAATAAATAAAAATCCTCTCACATCATATCGTGAGAGGATTTTTTTATGCTTCTTTTTGAACAAATTCAGTTAAAGCTTCAACCGCAGCTTCTTCATCGTTTCCTTCTGCGATTAGGGTAATGGTTGCACCTGAGCCAATCGCTAAACTCATTAGCCCCATAATGCTTTTTGCGTTAACCTTTTTCCCATCCTTTTCTAAAAAGATGTCCGCAGAATATTTGTTTGCTTCTTGAACAAACATTGCTGCAGGGCGTGCTTGTAATCCCGTTCTTAATACAACCTCAACATGTCTTTCAACCATTTTTTTCTTCCTCCTCAAATTTGTGTGCAATTCTTAAGTTGTTTGTTTTTTTCTCATTAGTTTTCTATTCATACGTAGAATAAACCAAAAAGGTTTCAAAATGATAGCGCTTTATTTCTTTCCAAGTGAACAAAACACTCATTTGATCGATTGGCCTGCACGGAGCTTGTCGGCAATTTCATCTATTTTTCGAAGACGGTGGTTAATTCCAGATTTACTAATCTTTCCGGATGTTACCATTTCACCTAACTCTTTTAGAGTGACATCCTGGTAGGCCACTCGGAGCTCAGCAATTTCTCTTAACTTATCTGGTAAAATGCCAAGACCGACTGTTTCATCAATGTAGCGGATATTTTCTACTTGACGAATGGAAGCGCCGATTGTCTTATTTAAGTTAGCTGTTTCACAGTTCACGAGACGGTTCACTGAATTTCGCATGTCGCGAACAATACGTACGTCCTCAAATCGAAGCAATGCCTGGTGAGCACCAACAACATTGAGAAATTCTGTGATTTTTTCAGCTTCCTTCAAATACGTAATAAAACCTTTTTTTCGTTCTAATGTTTTGGCATTGAGATCGAAAACGTTCATTAATTCACAAAGAGAATCATTATGTTCTTTATATAATGAAAAAATCTCAAGATGATATGAGGAGGTTTCAGGGTTATTTACTGAACCCCCTGCTAAAAAAGCCCCGCGTAAATAGGAGCGTTTGCAGCATTTCTTTGCAACGAGGGCAGGAGAGATTTCTTGATGTAGGGAAAAACCTTCAAAAATCTTTAAATCTTCTAAAATATCCTTTGCTTCCTCAATCAGTCGAACAATATATACATTGTTCTTCTTGAGTCTCATTTTTTTACGAACGAGGAGCTCAACACCAACATTATAGCATTTTTTCAGTAATGTATAAATTCTTCTCGCGATAGCAGCATTTTCCGTTTGGATATCAACCGCTATTTTTTGGTTGGAGAAGGAAAGTGCGCCATTCATTCGAATCAAAGCTGAAAGCTCGGCTTTTGCGCAGCACTCTTTGATGTCTAGGTTTGTTAGTTCTTTTTTCGTCTCTGATGCAAATGACACAGGTTCCACCCTCCTTTTTATAATGAGGGGTGATTTATTCAATCACCCGTTTTTATTTTCTAAAACCATATTATATAAAAGATTTGCTACTTTTGTTGTATCATGTCTGATTACATCGTTATCATATGAAATTATTTTATCATTAATGATGGATAAACCTAAAGTAGAAAGCCTTTCTACGTCATACACAACTGGCTTCGCCAACTCTTTTGCATATTTATCCTTAATGCGCTCCGGGATATCTCCATCATTGACCAAAATGGTATCTATAAACCTCAAGCCCATATGATCATTCAAAGCCTGCACATGGTCACTTGCTGTATAGTTCAAGGTTTCCCCTGCCTGGGTCATCACGTTACAAATATAAACCTTTTTTGCCTTTGCATTTACGACCTCTTCGCCTATTTTAGGTACAAGCAAATTTGGCAAAATGCTTGTATAAAGGCTGCCTGGTCCAATGACAATCATATCGGCCTGTCGAATTTTTTCAATTGATTCGTTGAGTGGCTCAACATCATCCGGTGTTAAAAAGACACGCTTGATTTTTTTACCGGAGTATGGAATTTTAGATTCACCCGTAACAATAGTGCCATCCTCCATTTCAGCATTTAAAACGACACTTTTATTCGCTGCTGGAAGCACTTTTCCTCTTACTTTTAAGACTTTACTCATTTCAGTTACTGCGTGAACAAAATCACCAGTTATGGTTGTCATTGCCGCAAGGATCAAGTTTCCAAGTGAATGACCAGATAAGCCATTTCCACCTGCAAACCGATGCTGGAACAAATCTTCAATCAAGGGCTCCACATCTGATAAGGCAGCTAATACATTTCGAATATCACCAGGTGGTGGAATATCCATCTCATCGCGAAGACGACCAGAGGATCCCCCATCATCCGCAACCGTTACAATGGCTGTAATATCAACTGGCTGATATTTTAACCCTCGTAAAAGTACGGAAAGGCCAGTTCCTCCACCAATGATGACAATCTTTGGCTGTTTTGGATTGGTCATTACTTTCTTTCCTTTCTCCTCTCAATATCGCGGTGAGAAACATGAGTTTGATAGTCAGCCTTGAAATGATTTGCGATATATTCAGCTAGTGTGACAGAACGGTGCTGTCCGCCTGTACACCCAATTGCAATTACAAGCTGGCTTTTTCCTTCCCGCTTGTATTGCGGGAGCATAAATGCAAGTAGATCCGTTACTTTTTCGATAAACTTCTGGGTTTCCGTCCATTTTAGAACATAGCTTGATACATCCTCATCAAGACCAGTCTTTGGTCTCATCGAATCGATGTAATGAGGATTCGGGAGAAAACGCACATCAAACACAAGGTCAGCATCAATTGGAATACCATATTTAAAGCCAAATGACATCACGTTAACTGAAAAGGTAGGTCTTGAATGTGATGCGAACTGCTTTAGTATTTTTTCCCGTAGTTCCCTCGGCTTTAAATCTGATGTGTCATAAATATACTGGGCTCTCCCCTTCATTTCCTCTAGGATTTCCCTTTCAACCTGGATCCCTTCTAGTGGCGAACCAGTTGGAGCAAGTGGATGAGAACGTCTTGTTTCCTTATAGCGTGTGACAAGCGTTGTATCCTTCGCATCTAAAAATAAGATTTGTGGTGCAATCCATGAAACCTCTGAAAGCTCGTCAAGGGATGCAAATAAGCTGTCGAAAAATTCACGACCACGGAGGTCCATGACAAGCGCGACTTTATTCATTTTCCCTCCAGATTCCTTCATCAACTCAAGAAACTTCGGAAGCAGGGTTGGAGGTAGGTTATCTACGCAAAAATACCCTAAATCCTCAAAGCTTTGAATGGCCACAGTTTTACCTGCACCTGACATTCCCGTTATAATCACCAATTGTATTTCACTTGTTGAACCAACACTCATCGTTTTGCCTCCCCACATCTAACTAGGATCTAATCTATAAGAAAGTAATTGAAAATCTGGTGTATATGTAAATGTTCCATAAATAACCCCAGAACCTTTAAGTACGTAATCCAAAATATGA
The DNA here is from genome assembly GCF_031324165.1 of Ferdinandcohnia sp. QZ13. Lineage (NCBI taxonomy): Bacteria > Bacillati > Bacillota > Bacilli > Caryophanales > Bacillaceae > Ferdinandcohnia > Ferdinandcohnia sp. QZ13. The sequence goes on from NZ_JAVIVW010000015.1 coordinate 1,066,071, forward strand.
TAATCGCCAGGAGCCATCGGCAGATTTGGTATATCCTTAATATCCTGCCATTTCAGGATACCTTCTTCGGATTCATCAACATTTTCTCCTTCAAAATCATTGGCTAAAAAAGAAAACATCATCCATTCAGAGGTTACCTTATCGCCTTCTTTAATGATAAATGTAAATATTCCTTTTATATCTGGATTTTTAAGATATAATCCTGTTTCCTCACGGTATTCACGGATACAGGAGTCACGAACTGATTCACCTGGCTCCATTTTTCCTCCAGGAGCAACCCACCATCCGCGTCGTGGTTTTTGCAATAGCAATACTTTATTATCTTTGCGTACTACGCAATTTGTTACTCTTTGCACTCTCTTTCACCCCAAGTCGGTCCCGTATAGGGCAGACCGTTTGTAAGCAATCTTATGGTTATTATTATACTATTTCTAACAGGTACTCACAACGAACAAGATTTGTATATTGTTTTTTGTTGCAGTTATAAATTGTGTACATGAAGGAGGTTGAAAAGGACCGAGGATTTCAAGGCGGCGCAGCTTTGAGTACCGGAGCGTATGTAGTTAATACGTGAGGAACGGAGAAGCAAGCCAACGCAGAAATTCGATGTGTCATTTTCGGCCGACTACAAAAAAAGGGGGCACAGGGGATGTACCTGTGCCCAAAACAAATCTATTTTATAAAAAGGGGGTCAATTACTACTATTATCATACTCAAAATATATTTCATCCGTGTTACAGGAGAGTTAAAACATAATTACGAATTCAAGGTTGTCCTTTACAAAAAGAAATATTCACACGAATTCTATAAGTTCTATTCCATATTCATAGTTCAAAAGCTTGAATCTTACGCATATATTTCAGTAAAGTGAAACTTCCATCAGTGGGGGCTTCCCCCCCATTGATGGTTAGTTGAACCAATCGGACCTTTACGGGCAGTTGTTCTCCCACTTATCTTCTTTTGTTCTTTAGAATCTTAAAGTGGGAGTATTACTGCCCGTTAAGAGTGGGATAAATGTGCAAACTTTCGCCCTAATGAACGAAGGAGGAATGGGAATGAACGAAAAATTGATGGTACGCCAAGAATTGATGGAACTTGACCAGAAACATTTTTTACATCCAACCTCACCGATTCAGCAACAGCAGGATTTCGGTCCAGCGTTTATTTTTACAAAAGGAGAAGGGGTATTCCTTGAGGATGTGAATGGGAAACGAGTCCTTGATGGCATGTCCTCTTTATGGAATGTTAATATCGGGCATGGACGGAAGGAATTGGGACAAGCGGCTCAAGAACAAATGAACAAACTCGCATTTAGTTCTTGCTTTGCAACGTTTAGCAATGAACCTGCGATACGATTGGCAGCAAAGCTTGCGGACATTTCCCCAGGGAACTTATCAACAACTTTCTTTACCTCAGGGGGATCAGAAGCAAATGATACGGCCTATAAATTAGCGCGCCATTATTGGATATTACGTGGAATGACGGAGAAAAAGAAAATCATCTCTCGCAATAGGTCTTACCATGGGGTTGCAATGGGCTCAACCAGCGCGACTGGTTTGAAGCCGTTCAGAGATTTTACCAATTCATTAGCCCCAGATTTTTATTATACAGATAATATGTCAGCGGAGGATTTGCGAAGAACGATTGAAACAGAGGGACCAGAAACAATTGCAGCATTTGTTTCAGAGCCAGTTCAAGGTGCAGGTGGAGTGCATGTCGCACCTGATGGGTATTTTAAAGAAGTTCGAGACATTTGCGATGAATACAAAATTTTATGGATTACAGATGAAGTGATAACCGGATTTGGTCGAACTGGTCAATATTTCGGTGTCGATCACTACGGGGTAGCGCCAGACATGATGTGCTTTGCTAAGGGGGTAACAAGTGGATATGCCCAATTAGGAGGTGTCATCCTATCTGAAGCAATTTTTGAGGATTTCAAAAAGCTTTCTAGCGGAACACTTTTACATGGATATACGTACAGCGGCCATCCTATGGCATGCGCGGTTGCACTGAAAAATATTGAGATTATTGAAAATGAGGGTCTAATTGAAAATTCCGTGAAAATGGGAGCTAAAATGCTCGACGGTTTTTCTTGGATTCAAAGTGAATCAAGTCTTGTCAGTCATGTTCGTGCGTTAGGTCTCATGGGCGCAGTTGAAATCAATACGCCACAACATGTAAAAGGACCACTTGCCCCAAGAATTGTAAATGAGGCAGCTAAAATAGGTCTTATCTGTCGATCTGTCGTATTTGATGGAATGGATACCCTTGTCTTTGCACCACCACTTTGCATTACTAAAGAAGAGGTAGACCTTTTAATTGAAATGCTGCATCACGCGATTTTCAGGGTTGAACGAAGTGTCTAAGCCAGCAAATTAAACCATATCCACTTTTCAAAAAAACTGCCCGATTCTTAATTGAATGGGCAGTTTTTTTGATAAGGTTAAAATGCAATTGAAATGTATTTGACTTCGATATATTCATCGATTCCGAAGTGTCCGCCTTCTCTTCCAAGTCCGCTTTCTTTAAAGCCACCAAATGGGGCTTGAGCTACTGAAGGCAGCCCATCATTTAAACCAACAATTCCATATTCGAGCTGTTCACTTATGCGTATAGCCTTCCCGATATTTTCAGTAAAGACATAAGCAGCCAATCCATACGGGGAGTTGTTCGCACGTTCAATAGCCTCTTCTTCCGTTTTGAAGGTTGTGACAGGTGCTAACGGACCAAATGTCTCCTCTTGCATGCAAATCATTTCATCCGACACATTACCTAGAACTGTCGGCTCATGGTAATAACCATCATTATCGTAAATTCTTTTTCCTCCATGAAGGATAGTTGCTCCTTTTGAAACGGCATCCTCAATATGTTCTGTTACTTTTTCTAGTGCAGCTTCATCAATTAATGGTCCAATATCTACACCTTTCTCAAGTCCGTTCCCCACTTTGAGATTGGCGACGGCTTTTTGGAATTTTTCTTGAAAAGCATCGACAATAGACTCATGGACATATATCCGATTTGTACAAATGCAGGTTTGACCGGCATTTCTAAATTTAGATCCAATGACACCTTCAACTGCTTTAGTAAGGTCTGCATCATCCATAATTATAAAAGGAGCATGCCCTCCTAGTTCAAGGGAAATTTTCTTGACCGTATCAGCCGCCCCCTTCATTAACACCTTTCCAATCTCAGTTGAACCTGTAAAGGTAATTTTTCGAACACGTTCATCCTCTAACCATGCATCGCCAATTGCACGTGCTTTTCCAGTAACGACATTAATAACCCCACTAGGAATACCTGCCTCTCCGGCAAGCTCAGCAAGTCTTATAGCCGTAAGTGGAGTTTGTGAAGCCGGCTTTACGACAGCTGTACAACCTGCTGCTAGAGCAGGTGCTACCTTCCGGGTAATCATGGCAGCCGGAAAATTCCAAGGCGTGATTGCGGCGATAACACCTACTGGTTGTTTGTGTACTAAAATTCGTTTATTAGGATGAGAGGATGGAATCGTTTCTCCATAGATTCTTTTCCCCTCTTCTGCATACCAGGAAATAAAGCTGTTTGCATAAGCAATTTCACCAACCGCTTCCTTTACTGGCTTTCCTTGCTCTTCTGTCATTAATCGACCTAGCTCTTCTTTATGTTCATCAATCAGTCGGAACCAATTCATTAGTAACTGTCCACGTTCCCCGGCCGTTTTTTTAGACCATTCTTTAAAGGCAGCATGAGCAGCATCAACTGCTCTTCTTGCTTCAGGCTTTCCTCCCTTTGGAACGGAAGCTATTGCATTATTAGTCGCAGGATTGATAACGTCGATGACTTCCTTCGTGTCACTTTCCACTTGTTCCCCATTAATGTACATAAAATGTGTTGGCATCTAAACTACCTCCCTTTGAATCTCCCATGTTAATTCGAAAAAATATGTCTGCGTTGTTCAATTGTTTCTATGGATTGTTCTAAAATCTCCAGTCCTTCGTCTAGCTGTTCATCAGTGATAACAATTGGCATCAGAAGGCGAATGACATTTCCATAGACACCTGCACTTAATAATAGGAGCCCACGTTTATTTGCTTCCTGAATAATTTCATTTGTTAGTTTCTTAGATGGAGTTTTTGTAAGACTGTCTTCGACAATCTCCATGGCACACATCGCACCAAGTCCCCGTATATCACCGATGCACTCATATTTATCATACAACTGTTCAAACTTTTCCATAACCCTAAATCCGATTTTTTGTGCTTTTTCATTAAGCTGCTCTTCTTCAACAATATCAAGAACTGCTAAGGCTGCTCTACATCCAAGCGGACTTCCACTATAGGTTCCTCCTAGTTCACCCGGCTCTGATTGGTCCATTATTTCCTTGCGGCCAATTACCCCGCTAATTGGGACACCTGCACCCATTGATTTTGAAACCGTGATGATGTCAGGAACGACATCAAAATGTTCAATCGCAAAATAGCGTCCCGTCCTTGCAAAACCTGTTTGAATTTCATCTGCTATGAAAAGAATTCCGTATTCTTTGCAAGCTTCATAGACTCCTTGAACGAAACGTTTACCAGGTATGATAAAGCCACCCTCCCCCTGTACTGGTTCCATGACTACCGCGGCAATTGTTTCTGGGGCTACTTCGGTAATAAGGAAGTTTCGGAATTCCTCCATCATATATTCCTCATACTGCTCTATCGTTAATCCTTGAGGTCGACGAAAATGGTATGGATATGGTGCTTTATAAATTTCTGGTGCAAACGGACCAAATTCATATTTATAAGGCTTTACCTTACTCGTCATTGTCATCGTTAATAACGTTCTACCATGGAAGCCCTTTGAAAACGAAACAATGCCTTGTCTTTTCGTGTATTTCCGTGCAATCTTAACGGCATTTTCGACGGCTTCTGCACCGCTATTTTGAAGCAGCACTTTTTTATCGTGTTTTCCAGGAGCAATACGAGCAAGCCTCTCAGCAAGTTCAATATATGCCTCATACATCATAATATTAAAACCAGTATGAATAAATTGATCGACCTGTTCGTGAAGAGCCTGCTTTACTTTTGGATGACAATGCCCAACATTAATCGTTCCAATTGCGCCAACGAAATCAATAAAAGTGTTTCCATCGACATCTTGTATTAGAGCTCCTTCTGCCGATTGTGCAAAAAGTGGTGCTCCAAAGCTAACTCCCTTTGGAACAGCCTGCTGTCTTCGTTCTACTAATTCTCTTGATCTATCTCCAGGTAGATTTGTTTTAATTGAAGCATACCCCATCCTACATCATCCTTTCTCGTCTATGTCATTTTAATTAATGCAAAAACTATGCCAAAAATTAAAGAAAAAAACTATTGATTCATATAAGAACCAATAGTTTCTTTCTTAGTACACATTTTCTATATTGCCATGCTGCTCAGCGACTATTTTTTGATATTTCCTACTAACAGAGGATTGACTGATTCCTAGCACTTTTGCAGCTTTCGTTGTCGTTTTATATTGCTTTATAGCTAATAATATCAGCTGCTCCTCTACCGAATCTAATGCTTCCTGAAGTGGTACTATTTTTGTTACGATCGGTTTCGAACTTTTCATATCCTTCCCAAGAACAAGGAATCGATTCACAAACTCTGCATCGATTGCCTCATCATCAGCTGATACTACAAGCCGCTCAATCATATTTTGAAGTTCTCGAATATTTCCGGGCCACGAATGAACCTCTAATAAATTTAGAGCATCAGGAGTTAAATGATAGTTTTTATCGTATCGCTCATTCATTTGTTGGACGAAGTGAAAGGCAAGTAACGGTATATCCTCTGGTCTTTCTCTCAATGGCGGAATATGGATGGGAATCACATTTAATCGATAAAATAAATCCTCCCGAAATTCACGTTTTTCCACCATTTTTTCTAGGTTTTTATTAGTAGCTGCAACAATTTGAACATCTACTTTAATGGGTTTCGTTGTTCCAATAGGTATGACCTCTTGCTCTTGAAGAACCCTTAGTAACTTAACCTGTAGGTGCAATGGCATTTCCCCTATTTCATCAAGAAATAGGACCCCACCGTCCGCTTGTTTAAAATAGCCGTCCTTTCCATTTTTGTCTGCCCCTGTAAACGCGCCCTTACTATAGCCAAACAACTCGCTTTCGAGTAGGTTCTCTGGTATTGCTCCACAATTCAGCTTAAGAAAAGGTTTTTTCGAGCGTTTTCCAAGTTGATGAATCGCTTGAGCAATTACCTCTTTCCCAACACCTGATTCTCCGTTTATCAAGACAGTTGAGGAAAAATCGGCAATTTTTTTTACCTGTGTCATGATTTCTTCCATTTTTGTACTACAATAAATGAGCTTTTTATAAAATAAATCCTTTGTCTTCATATCATCGAGTTCACGTTTATACTGATCTGAAATTTCCTTCATATGGCGAAGTTCATTCTTCAGTTTTGTCGTTTCTGTAATATCACGTGAGGCAATAATGATTCGAATGAGCTCACCATTTTCATTAAATACCGGTTTTCCAACGGCAAGAATCCTTTTTCCTGCTTTCGTCTCTTGAACCACAGAAACTTTTTTCTTTTGTTCTAGGACTAATCTCGTAACCGAGGGTGTAAATAAACCTTTTTGTTCTAGCTCGATAATGTTTTTTCCTAGCAGGCTTTTTAATTCAACTCCCCAAAACTGTGAGATTTCTGTATCACTAAAACGAATCAATTCTCCCTTTGCGTTCACTACTAGGATTTCGTCGTAAACACTGGAGAGGACTGCTTGCATATCATGATTTAAATCCTTAATATATTCAATTTCATTTGCCATTTCTTCAACCATTGGAAGGTCTTGTACGATGATGACCATTCCATCGACCTGTTTTTCTGGAGTATAGATTGGGCTGTAATCAACTAAAACACTCATTGTTGACGTGATCTGAAGCTGATTTAATACGGTGGATCCTGTTTGAAATACGCTGTTGATGTGTTCTTTTGCGAAGATTTTCTCTGCGGGTGTATGTAGTACATGTTCTGGAGACATTTTTATCATTTTTAAAGCTGATTCATTGTAGGAAACAATATTTCTCTCACGATCCACAACAAATATCCCCATTGGAATCGAGGTTAAAATAACCTTTAATAAATCAATATTCTGATTGCCCTGACGGAACATTTCAGCTAATAGTTCTTCTCTCGGTATGTATCCACTTATTTCTCCGGCATCGTCCCTTACCAAAGCAAAGGGCTCACCAATAATTTGAAAGACAATAGGTAGGGAAATATTTTTACTTAACTGTGAGATTTTTTCGATAGGAATTAGATGATTCTTGATTTTTTCTTCCGTGACTTCCTTATCCTCTCCCCCATTCCCCGAAAATACTTTCATAGGGACATACCCGACAATTCTTTGATTATGTTGTATAAAAAGGTAGGGTTCTTGAGTTTTGCCAATACGAAACGGACCATGACCTTTTTCAAGTGATTCAATGTCAATTACAACTAAAGGTTTAATATTTTTTGGATCAACTGAAAACATGAACGACTATCCCCCTTTTTCCATATATTCTATTATATCACTGATTATATAGAATTTTTAAATAAATCTAAAAATAAAAAAAGAGAGAAGACATGATCTTCTCAAAATGCTAGCTACTATACGATGAATGACTCATCTTTCACATAAGTGAGTACCATTCCCGGTATTACCTCATCCCCTACTTGTACCTCGATGGATTGAACACTCCCTCTAATACTAACTTTGATAGCCTTATTCTCACCAGTCAAGGTTTGGATAATAAACAAGGGCTCCCCCTCATCTATCTTGGCATTTTCTTTTATGACAATTTCTTTAATAATTCCATGGTAGGGGCTAGTAATGATTTCGTCATGCTCCACTTATTCACCTCCTTTAGTCAGTATTTAACTAGTAATGATGTTGCAAATAATGTGCCAAATCGAATGTCGTTTTACATGTTTACTTGTACCCATTCCACATTCAATAAATAGAGGAATTATTCATTTATGCATAGGTTATTCATTCCTTCATAGCTTCTTCTTTTTTCCTTCATCTTCCTTAATGAGACAAATTGGTATGATTTTTGCATCATTCAAGAATGACGACTTCGAATGGAGGAGATTAGTTGAAAAAAACAAGCAACCCTACAATTACTGGAGGAAATACAATGGTGAAAAAATTAACAGGCACTCCTCGCCAAGATGGCTATAGAATGCCTGGAGAATTCGAACCCCATCTGGGAACATGGATGCTCTGGCCTGAGAGAACGGACACCTGGAGATTGGGAGCCAAGCCCGCTCAAAAAGCTTTTGCCGAGGTTGCAATAGCTATTTCGAAATTTGAGCCTGTCACAATCGGTGTTTCTGCAAATCAATATGAGCATGTTCGAGAAATACTTCCGGGCTCTATCCGTGTGGTTGAGATTTCCTCAAATGATGCTTGGATGAGGGATATTGGACCTACCTACGTTAAAAATGAGGAAGGTGAAATCCGTGGAATTGATTGGGGCTTTAATGCCTGGGGTGGGCTTGAACACGGACTTTATTTTCCATGGAACTTAGACAATTTAGTCAAACAAAAGGTGTTGGAAATTGACCGATTCAATCGCTATGATGCGCAGGATTTTATCCTCGAGGGCGGCTCGATTACTGTTGACGGTGAAGGCACTCTTATAACAACTGAACAATGTCTACTAAATAAAAATCGAAATCCTCATTTATCTAAAGAAGAAATCGAACATCGCTTAAAAGAATATGTAAATGTGGATACGATTATTTGGCTTAAAAACGGGATGCTTTTTGATGAAACGGATGGACATGTCGATGAAGTTGTCTTTTTCGTACGCCCTGGTGAAGTTGCCATGAGCTGGACAGACGATAAATCCGATCCACAATACGACATTTTAGCTGAATGTTATAACCAACTAAAAGATGCCAAAGATTCGAAAGGGAGAAAGGTAAAGATCCATAAAATTCAAATTCCTACTCAGATTGAAATAACAGATAAGGAAAGTGAGGGAATTGACATAGCACGACACAGCTATGGTCGGAAGCCAGGAACAAAACTTGCCTGCACATATGTAAATAGTTATTTATGCAATGGCGGTGTTATTATTCCAGGGTTTGGGGATCCATGTGACTCAATCGCGCTTCGTCAATTCGAAACCCTTTTTCCAGATCGAAAGGTTGTTCAAGTCAATACAAGAGAAATTGCACTAGGCGGCGGAAATATTCATTGTATTACTCAGCAAATACCAATTTAGTACGAACTAATGAAAGGATGTGTATACATGAAGCGAGGTAAAATGAATATCGCATTGATACAGCATAGCTGTTCGAATGATCGACACGCTAATTTAGAAAAAACAATCGAAATGATCCGAAAAGCTGCAAAGCAGGGGGCTCAGGTCATTTGTACACAAGAGCTTTTTACAGGCACTTATTTCCCACAAACAATTGATGTCAATAAATATGAGTGGGCAGAACCCATTCCAGGACCGGTAAGCACTCAAATGCAAAACCTGGCAAAAGAACTTAAAGTTGTCCTGATTACCTCCTTGTACGAGTATGTAATGGATGGTCTTTATTTTAATACTGGCGTTGTTTTTGATGCGGATGGAACCAATCTAGGAAAATACCGAAAACATCATATCCCAGAAGGCCCTCAATATATTGAGAAATACTATTTTACAGAAGGGGATTCTGGTTATCCCATTTTTGAAACAAAATACGGAACGATCGGTGTTCTCATCTGTTGGGACGAATGGTTTCCTGAGCCTTCACGTATCCTAGCGCTAAAAGGAGCAGATATTATTTTCTATCCTTCAGCAATTGGTTCTGAACCAGATAATCCTGAACTCGATACGTCTCAAACTTGGATGGATGCCATTCGAGCCCATGGTATTCACAATAATATTTTCATAGCCGCGGTGAATCGGGTGGGGCGTGAATATAGCAAGGAAGGGCATATGGACTTCTACGGGCGCAGTTTTATTAGCAATCCCTGGGGTACTGTTATAAAAGAAGCGGAAACAAAAGGGGATGAAATTGTCATGTCCGAAATTGATTTACATGAAATCACCAAGGCCCGAAATATTCTACAATTCCATCGAGATCGAAGACCTGATAGCTATGGTGAATTAATGAAGAAGGTTTTGAGATGATGTCAGGACCAAACCCGATAAGGCGCAAAGACCTTATCGGGTTTTTCATGCTCTTCAAAGAAGAAATGCCCAAGGATTTTTCTCCAAGGGCAGCATAAACTATTTTTCATTTAATGTTTCTAATACCTGTTTAAAAGTGGCAATGACTTGATCTACCTCTTCTATGCTGATGGTTAATGGCGGCTCAATTCGGAAGGTTTTAGAATTAACTAAGGTTCCTGCTACTAGTACTCCATTATCAAACAGTCCTTTTGAAACCTCATAGCCAATCTCATCTGTATGGAACTCAACACCAATTAACAACCCTTTACCACGAATTTCTAGTACTAGCTCAGGGAATTCATCTCCTACTTCACGTAGCTTTCCGAGCATATATTCCCCGACCTCAGCTGCACGCTGTGGAAGTTTTTCCTCGATCAAAACATCGATCGTAGCAATTGCTGCTGCACAGGCTAGCGGATTTCCACCGAAAGTGGTTGTATGCATGAATGGATTAGGGAATAAGCATTTAAATACTTCTTCTTTTGCAACTACTGCACCCGCTGGCATTACGCCCCCTCCGAATGCCTTTGCTAAACAAAGAATATCAGGAACCACACCATATCCTTCTGCTGCGAACATTGTACCAGTGCGTCCCATCCCTGTTTGGACCTCATCAAAAATAAGCAGAGCCCCAAATTCATCGCAAAGTTCACGAACCTGCTGTAGGTAGCCTTCCGGAGGAAGAATGACTCCGCCTTCCCCTTGAATAGGTTCAAGGATTACAGCATTCACATCTTCACCTACTAAGGCACATGACTCAAATGTTCTCCTCATCGTTTCAATGTCACCAAATGGTACGTGGCGGAAACCTTGTATCATCGGAAGGAATGGTTTCCTGAAAACTCCCTTTGCGGTCGCAGAAAGGGAACCAAGGCTTTTTCCGTGGAATGCCTTTGTAGTGGCAATGAAAGTCGTTCTGTCACTATGCATTTTTGCTAGCTTAATAGCCGCTTCAACACTTTCTGTTCCACTATTAACGAAGAAAGAGTATTTTAAGTCACCTGGTGTAATCTCCCCTAAAATTTTTGCTAGCATCGCCCGAAGTGGATCAAGTAAATCCTGGCTATGAAGTGCCTGACGATTTAGTTGGTCCGTTACCGCTTTAACTACCTTCGGATTTCTATGACCCACATTGTAGATTCCAAAACCACCTAAGCAATCAAAATATTCCTTGCCATTTACATCCTGAAAGCAGGAACCCGAATCTGACCATTCAACAGCAGCGAATTGTTTATCCTTTGTGACCGTTTTACGGTAGTCTAAAAATCCGGGGTTTACATTTTCCCTAAAACCATCAACCGTTTCTCGAGTCACCCATTCCGCTTCTTCCTTGGTAATTTGGTCCTTCTCAATGATGGACAATACCTTTTTGATATAATCGGTAACCCCTGAATAATCCTTTTTTTCAAGTTCTTTGTTCGTTGTATTTATAGACATTTTTTCTCTCCTTCGTTTAGTTTTCGAACCAACCCGATGGTTCAACCTGTAAATTAATATTGATTTGCTTTACTTCTGTAAATTCCTCAAATCCAAAGGTTCCTAACCCGCGACCAATTCCACTTTGCTTATAACCACCCCAAGGCGCTTCATTGTAGGTTGGGTGATACGTGTTAATCCATGTAATCCCTGCCCGAATTTTTTTAATCACACGGAGTGCTTTTGCACCATCCTGTGTAAATACCCCTGCTGCAAGGCCATAATCTGTGTTATTTGCTAAATGGATAGCCTCTGCTTCATCTTTAAATTTTTGAACAACGAGAACCGGTCCGAAAATTTCCTCCTGAACAATTCTCATATCAGGTGTTGTATCTATAAAAATAGTCGGTTCCACAAAATACCCATTTTCTAAACCGTTCTGTGTTATTCTATTACCACCACAAACAAGCTTTGCACCTTCCTGTTTGCCGATTTCGATATAGGATAATACCTTTTCCATATGCTGCTGGCTTACAAGTGAACCCATTTCAGTATTTGGATCATCTCCAGGACCCACCCGGATTTTTTTTGCTCTTTCTACTAGTCTCTCAATAAACTTGTCATGAATGCTTTCCTCTAGAAGTAATCGCGATCCGGCTGAACATACCTGTCCCGCATTGGAGAAAATGCCAAATAATGCATAATCAACTGCTGTTTCAAAATCAGCATCAGCAAAAACAATATTCGGTGATTTTCCACCTAATTCTAGTGAGATCTTCTTAATATTGCCGGTAGCCGCCTTCATAATGCTTCGACCTGTAGCCGTTCCACCTGTAAAAGAAACCTTATCTACCTTATGGCTTTCGGCAATTTCATTTCCAACTGTTGGCCCAGGACCCATTACCATATTCGCTACTCCTGCAGGGATACCAACTTCTTGAATGATTTCAAACAGTTTAATAGAAGTTACTGGGGTAACTTCAGAAGGTTTGAATACAATTGTATTTCCTGCAGCAAGTGCAGGTGCAATTTTCCATACCCCCATCAAAAGTGGATAATTCCACGGAACAATTAAGCCACATACACCAACCGGTTCACGGACCACCATTGCCTGCATTGGATCAGCTACATGGTAGGTTTGACCGTCTGGCTTTGTTGCTAACCCAGCATAATAGCGAAAACAGGCCACGGCATCGCCTACGTCAAATTCCGTTTCTCTAAGTGGTTTTCCATTATCTTCTGTTTCAAGTTTACTGATCTCATCGGCACGTTCCTCAAGTTTATCTGCAATTTTAAACAGGTAGGATGCCCGCTCCGCAGCAGATAAATCGGACCAAATTCCTGAATCAAATGCATGACGTGCTACATCAATTGCAATTTGAGCGTCCTCAACATCCCCTTCTGCTGCCTCTGCAATGATTTTTCCATTCGCTGGATTTACAATAGAACGGGTCTTTTTACTTTGGGCATCAACCCATTCCCCATTTATAAACATCTTTAGCTTCTGCATTTCCATCCTCCCCTTTGGTTTTTCTCAACCATGTATTATGCAAAATGTGTGCCAAGTTTCTTGATACTCTTTTCCTCTGCCTTCACGGTTTTTTTTAACCTGGAATGCAAAATTGAATAAGTTATTCACTTGTGCATAAAACGAAAGGGGCAAGCGCCTTGAAAGAGGAACATCGACTAACTACTGCCACGTCCTTTGGCAAACGTCGAGTCAGCACTTCCTCGAAAATGCAATGCATTTTCTTCGTGCGATGATTATGATGTCGAGGCTTTCCTTGTCCTGTGTAAGTCTGACAAGCATAAGAAAAGCCGGCGAGAAGGATGTTCTTTATCCTTCTTGACGGATTGGCTTATGACCAGAGAGGGGCCGGCTGCTTGCGCTAGACACTGAAAACTATAAAAATATCCCCTACCCAAAAATGGATAGGGGAATGAACATTAATTTTTAATTTCTGACCAAATTCGATCGTAAAGCTGTGTAGCCTCACCTACATCAATGTTGTATTCTCCTTTTGCTAGATCCTCCTCAGGAACCTCAAGCGATTCTCTAATGTCATCTGGTAAAAGCTTAAGAGCTTCCACATTTGGATTTCCGTATGGGTATTCCATTGAGATTTCCTTACTGACTTCTGGCCGTAAAATGAAATCAATGAATTTCTCAGCATTTTCCTTATGCGGAGCATCCTTTGGAATGACAAAATTATCCTGCCATAGATTCAACCCTTCTTCAGGGAATACGGTCTTTATTGCAGGATTTTCTCTAGCAGCTAGGGTAGCTTCTGCTCCCCATACAATCCCCGCTTTTACTTCACCACTGACAAGGAGTGTCTTTGGACTATCACTATCAAACGCCTTAATATTTGGCTTAAACTCAAGAAGTTTCTCCTTCGCTTCCTCGAGTTCTTTTTCATCCGTACTATTTTGCGAGTATCCAAGTAAAGCAAGCATACTTCCAACAAGTACTCGTACATCATCTAGAACAACCAGATTATCTTTAAACTCAGGATCAAACAAATCCGCGTAACCTTTTATCTCTTTATCAACTAAATCCTCATTATAGGCAATAACCGCCTTCCCCCACATATATGGAACGGAAAATTCATCATTCGGATCTGCCTGTGTACCAAGAAATCTATCACCAATATTCTTGATGTTTGGGATGTTTTCCTTATTTAATTTTGCTAGCATATCTTGGTTTCTCATAATCTCAATAAAATAAGTCGAGGCAACCGCAATATCATAGCCAGTATTCCCAGCTTGAAGCTTAGCTAGCATTTCCTCATTTGAGGAATAGGTGTCATAGTTTACCTTTATACCCGTTTCTTCCTCAAATTGCTTAATTACACTGGTCGGCAAATATTCTGACCAGTTAAAAACATTTAGAACCTTTTCGTCGGAGGTTCCACCCGTTTTATTTCCACCACACGCTGTCAGCAACATGGAAGCAAGAAATAGAATCACAAAAACGGACAAACCAAATTTCCTTTTGAATGGCATATAACACTCTCCCCTTTTTAATAAAATAGAAGAACTTCTATTAATAAGGCTTGCAAGTTATATGCCAATCCTCTTTTTCAATCGACAGGTATTACCTTTTTCTGGGACTTTGTATGTTTTGTAATGATTTGATAGTAGTCAGTACGGCGATCCTTAAGTGGTGTTTCCGTACCATTGTTGCGGTTTCGGCGTAGGCTTTCAAGGTCAACCTCACCAACAACGATTGTCTCGATATTTGGATTACATTCGCCTACAATTCCATTACTAGAGAATGTAAAATCTGACGGCGAAAAAATACCAGACTGTGCATATTGAACATCCATATGCGGAACATGAGATAGGTTCCCAACTGTTCCGGCTATCACAGTATACACCTGGTTTTCAACAGCACGCGCTTGAGAACAATAGCGCACTCTTAAATAACCTTGCTGGTCTTCTGAGCTAAATGGGGTAAAAATAATTTGAGCTCCCTTATCGACAGCAATTCGTGCAAGTTCAGGAAATTGAATGTCATAGCTGATTAAAATTGAGATCTTTCCACAATCGGTATCAAATACGTGAACACCATTTCCAGGCTGTACCCCCCACCATCTTCGTTCATCAGGGGTTATATGAAGTTTATATTGTTTATCAATCGTTCCATCGCGTCTAAATAAATAGGCAACATTATAAATACAATTACCTTCTTCTACAAAATGAGAGCCACCCACAATATTGATATTGTATTTCACTGCAAGCATCGAGAATAGGTTGATATACTTCTCCGTATACTCTGCAACCTTTTTAATCTGTTTACTTGGAACCTGTTCTTTTATAAAGGATAAAAGCTGCATTGTAAACGTTTCTGGGAATACCGCAAAATCCGAATGAAAATTAGAGCTTGCATCGATAAAGTATTCACATTGCGTTTCAAACTCTTCAAAGGACTTAATTTTCTTCATCATGTATTGAATAACAGAAATTCGAACAGGAAGTGCCCTTGTATATATGCGTCTCGTTTTTCTTGGTAGATAATCTGGATTATTCCATTCCATAAGTGTTGCATAGCCTAAAGAATCTTTGTCAGTTAAATAATTGGCATTGACACGTTTTAAGACAAACCCGTTCATCATTTGAAATGTAAGTGCAGGATCATATAGGTTTTGCTGCAAGACCTGTTCTACATATTCTCTAGCAGACATTTTATCTGCGTACTTGTGATAGTTTGAGATTCTCCCACCAATGATGATACTCTCTAAATTAAGTGCTTGAGCAAGCTTCCTACGCGCCTCATAAAGACGACGTCCTATTTTCATCCTTCGGTAATCTGGATGAACCATTACATCAATACCATATAGATTTTTCCCATCTGGATCATGGTTACGAATATAGGAATTACCACTAATTTCATTAAAGGTATGCTTATCGTCATATTCATCAAAATCAACAATTAAGCTTGAACAGGAACCAATGATCTTCCCGTCAAACTCTACACAAAACTGACCTTCAGGAAAAATAGTGAGATGACTTTCTAATTCATCACGTTCCCAATGCTCCATATTGGGAAAACAAATTTTTGACAGACTAATAATTTCATCAATATCCTCATGTTTGATATTCCTTAAAATGATCTTCTTCTCAAATTTCGAAAGATCGATGGTTGACACAAATATCTACCCTTTCTTATTGATACAGTTTTTTAATAATGACCAAAGAGACGGTTGTATTTCGGTTCGGGTTGAATGATTGATTAGAATTGAATGGAAACAAACTTTTCTTCCAAGTACTCCTCTAATCCGTATTTTCCACCTTCCCTTCCGATGCCACTTTCCTTCATTCCACCAAAAGGAGCCTGTGCCACAACTGGAGTGGGGTCATTGATACCCACTATTCCATAGTCAAGTTCCCGCATGACCCTCATTGCTCGACTTAAATCCTTTGTGTAGCAGTATGAAGCCAACCCATATTGTTCATGATTCACCTTCCCGATTACCTCTTCCTCAGATGTAAAAGATATAATTGGAGCGACTGGGCCAAATGTTTCTTCAGTTAGGATTTTCATATTTTCATTAGCACCAGCAATGACTGTTGGCTCATAGAAACTACCCTTTAATCCCTCCTTAACAGCCTGTTTACCTCCACAAAGGAGTTTTCCATTATGAGAAAGTGCATCCTGCACATGCTCCTCAACCTTTTCTAATGCTTTCCTATCAATTAGAGGGCCCACATCTATGCCTTCCTCCAACCCATTCCCAATCTTGAGCTGGCTTACACGTTCAACAAGTTTTTGACCAAATTGTTCTGCAATCTTTTCTGCAACATAAATACGATTTGTGCTGATACATGTTTGCCCACAGTTTTTAAACTTGGTTAGCATAATTCCTTCCACAGCTAAATCCAAATCTGCATCCTCAAATACGATAAAAGGCGCATGACCACCTAATTCCATCGATACCTTTTTCAGTTGTGCGGCCGAGTCTTGGATTAACCTTTTCCCAACCTCCGTTGAACCTGTAAACGTGATTTTTTTCACATCGGGATTGCTTGTCATTTCAGCCGCAATTTCGTAAGCAGACCCAATGACTAAATTAACGACACCTTTAGGTAACTCAGCCTCATGAAAACATTCAAAAACCTTTATCGCCGTTAGTGGGGTTGCTGATGCCGGTTTTAAGATCACCGTACATCCAGCTGCTAATGCTGGAGCTAACTTACGAGTAATCATCGCAATTGGAAAATTCCAAGGTGTAATTGCTGCTGTGACACCTACAGGTTCACGCAACACCATTAAATGTTTATCCGGATGGGAAGGAGTAAGCGTTTCACCATAAATTCGTTTTGCCTCTTCGGCATACCAATCGACATAGTCAATAGCAATGCCGATTTCACGGATAGCCTCTGGAATGGGCTTACCCATTTCAGATGTCATCACGACGGCAATTTCGTCTGTTTTTTCTCGTAATAAAGCCGCAACTTTTTCAAGATACTGACCGCGTTCCTTCCCCGTTGTCTTTTTCCAAATAGGAAAAGCCTCAGCAGCAGCAGCTATTGCTTCTTTTGTTTCTTCAGTTCCTCCGAAAGCAACCTCCTGAATTCGTTCAGATGTTGCAGGATTGATTACCTCAAGAGTCTTTCCTGACTTTGATTCCTTCCATTCTCCGTTTATATATAGCATTGTTCCACTCCTTTTTACTTTTGTTTACACCTCGATATACCCATCCAACGATGGTTTTCCAATACATACTTGCATGGTTCGTTTTGATAGATTCAT
Organism: Ferdinandcohnia sp. QZ13; assembly: GCF_031324165.1. NCBI lineage: Bacteria > Bacillati > Bacillota > Bacilli > Caryophanales > Bacillaceae > Ferdinandcohnia > Ferdinandcohnia sp. QZ13. Next base: position 1,083,929 of record NZ_JAVIVW010000015.1, read on the forward strand.
AATGACAGAGAAGACTGTTTCCATTTGACGATGCTCAGGTGCACTCGGATTCACATAATGGTTAATGGAGTTTGGATAGTTGAAGGTATCAGAAAACCATTCCTTAAAACGATTTTCATTCATTTCAGTTCCCGATCTCATGCACGAAAAAATCAGTTGTTCTGCTCTATTTTTACGGATCATCGAATCCTCAAATTTGTATTCATTCATATCTGTAAGATGTTTTTGAACCTCGGGTGAACAGATATGGTTTGTGTGAACAACCATTCCTTCGTTGTTTGAGATCATATCCATTCCAAATGGGGAAACCTCATAATTAGCTGCCATTGCCTGCCCACTATCATCTTCACTTGCAATAAGGAAATTAGCTGCAGAAGCCATTTGAGTATGTTTAATTTTTGAAATTGCTTCATGAAGGGTATGGGAATTAAGGACACTGCGCAGGCCTAAATGAATCGGGATTTGATTAGACTTTTTGTTTGTATGTAGTGCATTTAAACAGACAGCAATTCCGCTACTATTTAAGCCAATTTTCCCAATTAATCCTCCCTCGGTAATCATTTTTATGGTGGGCATATTCTTTTGCTCAATCTCAAGTAAGAGTAAGCTATTTGTTTGTTCGGATTTCCAATCCCAGTTTTGACCAATGATTGTTTCCTTAGTTAAGGGTGGAGTTAGGGCAATAGCGGTACAACCATCTGAAAATGTTTTTCTTCCTGCTAATGCAATTTCGCTTCGAGTGTTTAATACTAAAATATCCTCAAATCTAACCCCAGCCCCCTTAGACACACCTTCCATTTCCTCAATTAATTCACGATTATAGGTCTCTATTGCAGGTAAATGCTCTAATGCGATCTGAATAGCTTGCTTCCAACTAATCTTGCTAAACCCATAAAAGAGAGATTCATAGGTTTCAAGACTTTGATGAACCTCACTTTTCCCTTCGCTGCCATGTTTTTCACCAATTTGCCTCGGTGTTCCTGACAACTGGAGTTTTTTTATCATGTCGACATTCCTTTCTTTTTATCTATCCCTTTTTAGCCAAAATTCCATTTATATTAATTGTATGCTGGCATCTGTTTATCTTATGAGATTGCGTCTTTAACCTTAAAATAGTACTTCATTAGCCCGACTACTTTTCCATGCTGACTATAAAAGGGAATGGGGCGTAAATTATTTTTTTCGAATGGATTTTTCCCATTGTTTTCGGAGAGGATATTGCCAGCAAGCAGTTTCCCCATTAATGTCGACATTGCCGCGCCATGCCCGGCATATCCGAAAGCAAAATGGGTACCATCCTCTAGCTGACCAATGTATGGAAGCATTTCCTTTGTAAACCCAACCTTCCCGCTCCAGCAAAATTCAGCTGTATATTTTTTTAACTCTGGAAAAACGTTGTCCATACCCTCTTTTAATTTTAAGTAGAGTGGAGCTGTATCGCCACTTAATGACCGACCTGATCCTCCAAAAGCAATCCGATTGTCAGGTGTTCTTCTGAAGTAATAAAGCATGTGTTTTGTATCAAAAACGGCTCTATCTTTTGGGATTAACTTAGAAACTAGCTCTTCCGGTAATTGTTCAGTAGCAATCATAATGCTTTCAACTGGTATGACGCTTCGAGAAATCGTTTTATGTAAGTTTCCTGAATAGGCGTTCGTGACGATGACTAAATGATCCGCTGTCACCCTCCCATCTTCAGTCATAATGGTGACTTTCCCATTCGAGGATTTTATGATTTCAAGTGCCTCTGAATTTTCAAAGATTCTGCCTCCGAGTTTTTCTACCGTCTCTGCTAACCCCAGGACATAATTAAATGGATGATAGGTTGCACTATTTTCATCAATACACCCACCATGATAAAAATCTGTTTTTAATTCTGCTTGTAAATCCTGCTTATCAAGTACCCGAACCTTGTAGTTAAAGTCCTTTTCCAGGATCTTTTGCTCCTTCTTTAACCAGTCGATATGCGTTGGCTTATAGGCCGCGTAGATGTGGCCTGAGCGTTTGAAGGAACAGGCAATATGATGATCCTTACTAATCCGTTCAATTAAATCAATGGAATCAAGAGACATTTGGAGCATTTGCTTTGCCGTTTCCAAGCCTTTTTTCTTCGCAAGTGAGCTCATCGAGTCAATAAAGCCTGTTAAAATTTGACCGCCATTTCGACCACTTGCGCCGCTTCCGAGATAGCTTTTTTCAAGTACAATTGTTTTGACGTTTTTCTTTTGCAAATGATAAGCCGTTGATAACCCGGTAAAACCTCCTCCAATAATGACTACATCACACTCTTCGTTTCCGGATAAAGATGAACGTTGTTTTTTCTTATTTGAAGTTGCCTCCCACATTGAAAGTTGTTTCAAAAAGTCCACTCTCCTACATTTTCCGTTTGTATCTAAAATAGATTTATGCAAGTAACGTACCAAGTTAGAATTTTCACAGAAGTTAAATGTGGAAATCTAATTTTACAGCGGATAAGCACTATGCAAAAATGAATAAGTTATTCACATGTGCATAACTACCCTTCTGTTTTTTCTTACTCATTTTTCTAGTTGCATATTTTGGAGTTGGAATGAATCTTGCATATATAAAAGGTAATCGTTTTAATGCAGGAGGGGTCAAAGATGAATAAAGAGGAGCTATCTACAAATCAACCGGTCACGTTGCTCGATAAACGACCGAAAAAGAGGAGGATAAAGAGTACCGGTCCCATTTGGATGTTATCCCCAGTCACATTCTGGATGATTGCATTTTTATTTATTCCGATTGTCCTGATTCTTGTTGTAAGTTTTATGACTAGGGGTACGTATGGTGGAATTGAATATATTTTTACATGGCAGAATTACGCCCGATTCTTTGATTCTTTATATTTGAATATATTACTCATGTCTATTTTGATGGCAACAATCACCACCGTCATTTGCATTATATTTGGATATCCCTTTGCGTATATAATTGCTCGTTCTGCTCCTAAGTATCGGACATTCTTATTGTTTCTGGTTATCATTCCTTTTTGGACGAACTCACTTATCCGTACATACGCTTGGATTATACTGCTTCGTACCGAAGGAGTAATCAATCATCTACTAATGAGTATTGGAATTATATCAGAACCACTTGCATTACTTTATAACAATGGCGCCATATTAGTCGGGCTTGTGTATACTCTATTTCCATTTATGGTACTCCCGTTATATGCTTCAATCGAAAAACTTGATAAATCCTATCTGGAGGCAGCCAGTGATCTAGGAGCAAAAGGCTGGCAAACCTTTATGAAAATTACACTTCCCCTAACGATGCCCGGTATCGTAGCCGGCTCATTACTTGTATTTATCCCAACCTTGGGACTGTTTTTCATTCCCGATCTAATGGGCGGAGCAAAAACAATGATGATTGGTAATTTGATTAAAAATCAATTCCTTACTGCAAGGGATTGGCCATTTGGAGCGGCATCATCGGTTATTTTAGTCATTTTAACTATGATTTTAATCTTCGTTTATCTACGTATTTCTAAAGGTAATAAAGATGACTTGGGGGTGATGTAAGTGAATTCGAGGTTTACAAAATGGTCGTCTATCATATATGGCGCTCTTATTTATTCTTTTTTGTATCTACCAATACTGATTTTAATACTGTTTTCATTTAATAAATCAAAACTTAACGCTGTGTGGACAGGATTTACGTTTGAATGGTATGCAAAGCTTTGGTCAAATACGGAAGTTTTAGAGGCAGCTAAAATTACAATTATCGTGGCAATTGTCTCGACGATTGCCTCAACGATTTTAGGAACCCTCGTATCTGTTGGGATGTACAAATATCATTTTAAGGGAAAATCGATGCTTGATGGAATGCTCTATATTCCCCTTGTCATGTCAGAGATTGTAATGGGGATTTCATTATTAGCCTTCTTCTCATTGGTAAAAATGCCTTTAGGTATTTGGACACTTATCATTTCTCACATTACATTTTGTATTCCATATGTTGTTGTCGTCGTAAGGGCTCGTTTGAAAGGTTTTGATCGTTCTGTGGAAGAGGCAGCCATGGATTTAGGTGCTAGTGAATGGCAAACCTTCCGACTTATTACCTTACCGATTATAGGACCCGCGATTGTAGCAAGTGCATTGCTTTCATTTACTATTTCTTTAGATGATGTAATCGTAAGCTTCTTTGTAGCTGGTCCAGGAAGTACAACACTTCCATTACAAATATTCTCGATGGTTCGGTATGGGGTAACCCCGGAAATTAACGCATTATCAACATTAATGCTTCTTGTTACACTGGGTGCTGTCATTATTGGCGAACGGTTGTTGATGAGGAAAAATGGATAGAAATTGAAAAGAGCTTGGAATGATCCAAGCTCTTTATCTATTCCTTCATTACAACCCCATGATCGACTCCCCACGTTAAATATATATCCTTATTGATGTAGTCGATTGGTTGGGAGCCTGCTGCTTGTTCATTCACAACAACTTCCTTCCCATTTTCAAGTAAAACCACCATTTTTGAAACGGATCCCACATAGATAAGTTCCTTAAATCTTCCCTTTAATGTTACAGAATTCGTTCGAGGAGATTGGTCCTTAACGATTTTAATTCGTTCTGGACGAATGGTAACAAATACTTTTTCTCCAACCCTTAGTCCTTCGTTCTTTACTTCAATTTCCTTACCACCGAAATCTAAATACGCAGAACGGTTATCCAGCCTTGAAATGTTCCCTTCAAATAGATTCGTTTCACCAATAAAATCTGCAACAAACTTGGTTTGTGGTTTTTCATAGATTTCAATCGGAGACCCTAGCTGTTCGATGAATCCATTATTCATAACGGCAATCCGGTCCGACATCGTAAGTGCCTCTTCCTGATCATGAGTAACATAAATAAATGTGATTTTAAGCTGTTGTTGAAGATGCTTCAATTCAACCTGCATTTGTTTTCGAAGCTTTAAATCTAAGGCTCCCAGGGGTTCATCTAATAAAATCACCTTTGGATTGTTAATCAAAGCTCGTGCAATCGCAATCCGTTGCTTTTGACCGCCACTTAGCTGCCCGGGAGTTCTTTTTTCGTAACCTTGTAACCGAACAAGTTCTAACATCTTTGTTACCTTTTCCTTAATAACTCCTCGATCAACGCCCTTCATTTTTAGTCCGAATGCCACATTATCAAAAATATTCATATGTGGAAAAAGGGCATAGCTTTGAAAAACTGTATTCACATTTCGTCTATTAGCAGGTATGCCTTCCACATGCTTACCATCTAAAAGAATGCTGCCTGAGGTAGGCTGTTCAAAGCCAGCAATCATACGGAGAGTCGTTGTTTTCCCACATCCACTCGGTCCTAGTAATGTTAAAAACTCTCCCTCTTGTACATTCAATGACACATTTTGGACAACCTTCGTTTCCCCGAATTGTTTGTTAATATTTTGTAGTTCGACCATGTTTACTGACATGCCATTATCTTCCCCCTTGTTAGAACCCTTTTTAGAAATTAAATGCAAAAAACATGCCAATTCGCTAGCGATTTAAGGATTTATGAAAAAATGGTAGACCCAAAGATGGAATCTACCATTTATCCACTAATTTCCTGCCTTTAATTCACTGTAAATCCGATCATATAATTGTGTTGCTTCTCCAATATCAAGCGCTTGTTGTACATTTGTAACTTGATCAAGATCTGGATACACAACTTTATTATTCTTTAAATCCTCTGGAAGCAATTTATAAGCTTCCATATTTGGATTACCGTACGGATATGTTGTAGAAATTAGTTTACTAATTTCAGGTTTTAGCAGGAAGTCTATAAACTTTTCTGCATTGTCAAGATGCGGTGCGTCCTTTGGAATAACAAAATTGTCATGGAAAACCATTAACCCTTCCTCCGGAATAATTGGAACAATAGCTGGATTTTCTTTTTGTGCATTAAATACTTCAGCTGTCCATGCCATTCCTGCTGCAACATCTCCAGCAATCATCATCGTTTTAGGTTCCGTGTTAAATGCCCTAATATTTGGACGGAGCTCTAAAAGCTTTTCTTTTGCTTCTTCTAACTCTTTTTCGTCAGTCGTATTCATCGAATATCCAAGCATTTGCAGAGCAAGCCCAATTACACCTCGTTGGTCATCTGGTAAAACGACCTTATCCTTAAGCTCTGGCCTGAATAGATCCTCATAGCCTTTTATTTCAAAATCTACGAGTTCCGTATTTTGAAATAAAACCCCCGAACCCCAAAGATAAGGGATGAAATAGTCACCCTCTTTATCAAATTCGGCAGTCGTAAACGTTGAATCTAGGTTTTTAACATTTGGGATATTTTCTTTATTTATTTTTTGAATTAAATCTTGTTTCAATAGGATATCAACGAAAAATGTTGTAGCAACAGCGATGTCATACTGTGTATTTCCCGCTTGTAATTTCGCCATCATTTCCTCGTTGCTTGAGTACGCATCGTAATTTACCTTTATTCCTGTTTCCTCTTCAAATTGTTGGATCACTTCTTGTGGTAAATATTCGGCCCAGTTGAATAAATTTAATACCTTTTCATTCGATTGCTTAGTTCCTCCTGCTTCCTCTCCGCCGCAAGCAGATAAAAATGTCAACGCTATTAAAATTAAAGAAATGCCGATGATTTTTGTTTTCTTATACATTCACATGGCCCCTTCCAGCTTTTTTGTTTGTCCTCGTGTATACACGATATTTCCATCCATTATTGTCATTTCAACCTTTGATTCTAGAATCTCGTTCACATCTACTGAAAAAAGATCTCGATCTAAGATGATTACATCAGCCTTTTTTCCAGCTTCAAGCGTTCCTAAATCATCCTCGCGGAAATTTCCATAGGCAGGAGCCTTCGTGTAAAACTTTAGTGCCTCTGCAAGGGATATTTTTTCTTGTGGATTCCACCCCTCTTCTGGTGTTCCATCTGCATTTTTTCTTGTTACAGCACGGTAAATTTCAATCATCGGATTCATATCAACGACCGGATAGTCACTACTAAAAGCAATGGATGCGCCACTCCTACTTAGGGATCCAATTGGCCAAGTATATCGCGAACGTTCTGGACCCAATCGATCAAGGTATGTATGTCCCTCTATTGATTCTGCACTCATATGCTCAGGTTGTATCGAGGCAATGACCTGGAGTTCCTCAAATCGGTCAATATCATCCGGGTGAATAACCTCAATATGCTCAATCGTATGTCTTGAGTCTCGCTTTCCATTTTGCTTTTGTGCTGCTTCATAGCAATCAAGTCCAAACCTAACTGCCCCATCACCACAAGCATGTAGTCGAATACGAAAGCCTTCCTTGTCAGCTTCCTTAATCCAACTCATATAGGTTTCTTCTTCAAACAAAATGCCACCTTTTGTTTCAGGTCGGTCTGAATACGGTTCAATTAAATAACCCGTATACGTATTTGGAACGCCGTCTATAAATTGTTTTAATCCGGAAAACTGTAATTTATCGGATTGGTAAAGTTCACGGTAGGATTTCGCCTTTGATAAGTCCCCATTGAGAGCGGATAAGAAGTGTATTCTTGTTGTTAATTTACCTTCTTTTTCATAGGTTGCATAAAAGGAAGGAGACCCCAGTTCAAAGCCTGGCAATGGAAGCATATCACTTACCGATGTAATTCCATGGAAAGCAGCCTTTTTCAAAAAAGCATCCATTAATTTTCGCTGTTTTTCCTCTGAGAATTGATAAGCTTTTTCTGCAACCAGCTTTACGGCTGTTTCATACAAAAAACCAGTGGGTTCTCCATGTTGATCTCTTTCAATCAAACCAAATGGAGGATCTTGTGTATCTTTTGTTATATTTAAAACGGTAAGAGCTTCTGAGTTTACCCATGCACTATGTGCTTCCTCATTTAACAGGAACACTGGGCGGTTAGGGATAAGTTGATCAAGCGAATGGCGGGTTGGTGTTTTTTTTCCTGGCCAACGTACATGATGCCAGCCAAATCCTAACACCCAAGGTTCATTGGGATTGTTCTCTGCATAATGATAGATTTTTTGAACAGCCTCTAATTCTGACGAGCATTCTGTAAGTGTAGTAAACTCACTAAACATACTCCCTAATACAAGATGAAGATGAAAATCATGAAAACCAGGTAAAACAAGCTTATCTTCTGCGTGGATTACTTTTGTCTGTGGCCCTATATAATCGTTTGCGTTTTCAATATCACCCACACACAGAATTCTATCGTTTTTGATGACGACTGCTCCATTTATTGGATTAGACTCATTCCCGGTAAAAATCGCATTCCCCTTAATAATGATATCTGCGTACAAGCCGCAATCCCCCCTCGAAAAATGGCAAGTGCGTAAATTTTGCACTCTCCTCCTTTAAAAGACTAAACACATCGAAAATTAATAATGCAAATACCGTGCCAAAATTGGCTATAAACACAAAAAAGCGCCATCCTTAGGGATGACGCTTTTTCTGTATATTATGCTTTTATTTTTTCCATTAATTCTTCAACATAATGCTGTGCTGCTTGGGCAGCAATGCTTCCGTCGCCTGTTGCGGTTACGATTTGGCGAAGTTGTTTTTCACGGATGTCACCTGCTGCGAAAATGCCCGGCACTTTTGTTTCCATATTTTCATTTGTTTCAATATAACCATTTTCGTTTGTGATACCTAAGCCTTCAAAAGGTTTTGAAAGTGGCAGCATTCCAACGTATACGAATACGCCATCAGCGCCAAACTCCGTTTCCTCACCCGTTTGTGTATTAACAAGAGTTAAGCTACCAACCTTGCCATCTTTTTCGTGAATTTCTTTAACTGTATGGTTCCAGATAAACTCCACTTTTGGGTTATCAAATGCACGTTGTTGAAGGATCTTTTGGGCACGTAGCTCATCACGGCGGTGAATGATTGTTACCTTAGAAGCGAAACGAGTTAAGTACACGCCTTCTTCTACTGCAGAATCTCCACCTCCTACTACAACAAGTTCTCTATTTTTAAAGAATGCACCATCACATACTGCACAATAAGAAACGCCACGGCCACCAAGTTCTTTCTCACCAGGTACTCCAATTTTCTTATACTCCGCACCAGTTGAAATGATCACAGCACGAGCTTTATATTCTTTGCTTCCTGCAATTACGGTCTTATATTCTTCACCATCGATGACTTCTTTAATATCCCCATACGCATATTCTGCACCGAATTTTTTCGCGTGCTCAAACATTTTTGTGGATAACTCAGGACCTAAAATATGATCAAAGCCTGGGTAGTTCTCAACTTCCTCTGTGTTTGCCATTTGACCACCCGGAATCCCACGCTCAAGCATTAATGTTGATAGGTTTGCACGAGATGTATAAACGGCAGCAGTCATGCCTGCTGGTCCGGCACCGATAATAATGACATCATAAATTTTTTCTTCCGTCATTTTTACGTCTCTCCTAACTTCTATAAGTAAAATTTGATATGTCGTTTAGTATCTCCTATCCCTATCCTATAAAATTCTGACAAAATCCGCTATTAATATGCTCATTGCAGGAGTTCTTTTACAAATTTTATATATTTCATGACGGTTGCCTTCGAAATCTTATACTTATCCGCAACCTGTTTTTGTGTAATTGTTCGTGACACGTGATTACGCCAAATGTATTCTGTTGCAGCAGCCCAAGCCTGCCAGTTTGAAACATTGAACTGACGCTTAACCGCCTCATCGTAAATCATTAACCAAGTTAAATACAGTTCTTCATTTGCTGTATCATCATGTTTATTTTTTGTAAATAAAGTGTCCGCAATATTGTATCCATCAACAATGTAAGATGGTATTTTTTCCGTTTTTTTCTTTTTAGCTAAAACATAATTTGCAAATTCTTGTTCAAGTGTCGCATGAAATTGAATATGCTTTAAATCCTTACGTGCCAACGACGAATTTGTTTTGCTTGCTAAAAATAAACCATATAGGCGTTCCTCAATAAAATCACCGGTCAACCAACGATCGAGGACATCACTTATTGGCTTTGTAGAGTCAGATTCCCAAGGTGCTGAACCCTTTTTACTTGGATTTTCTTCAAGCACTCGCTTCCACGCATTTTTGGCAACATCAAAATGCTCTGTGAAATAGGCTGAATAAGAAAGCCAATAATAAAAAGTTTCATCCCCTTCAAAACCGCTACGCTGCAAATTACGTAACCATTGATAAGCAAGATCATGTCTTCCGATTAACCCAAAGGTTGCACCTAGTTTATATCGGTGTTCAAACAAAATCGGATGAATAAATGATAATCGTCTCGTTAACTCTTTTACCTGTTGATTTTTACGTTGATAATATAAAAAGACAAGAGAATTGCAGAGTGCGTGCAGATTTCCAGGGTTCTTACTCAATACCTCATCAAGGATCTCGGATGCATTTTCCACATCTCCTGAATAAAAATAAGCAAGTGCCAAATTATTATAGGCTGACCAAAATTCAGGGTACTCCCGAATAATTTCCTTTAAAAGGGTCACCGCTTCGTCCAATTTCCCTGTTTCAAGGAATTCACGTGCATGTTCCTGTTTCACAATGAGCTCATCCTGATGGTTTGCGGAAACCTCATCGTCGCCTTCTTCAAGACGTAATAGGTCAAGCAAATCCTCGGCGTCTTCAGCAAAATCCCCATCAGGTTCACGCTCTAAATACCAATCTGCATGTTTTGCAGCCTCTTGGAACAAGCCTAAATGTGCATAATTGTTAGCCATAAAATAAAAACACTCAGGCATGTCGAATTTTGGCTCATCTATTATTTTAGTAAGATATTGATTTGATACGACATAGTCGCCGATTTCAGTCAGTGCAACCGATAGTTGGCATAAAAACATCGGCTCATTCGGCTCGAGCTCAATCGCTCGCTTAAAATGTTTGATCGATTTATATATATCATGCTGGCGGTACGCCTTTAGTCCTTTTTTAAAATAATATTCTCCCGTCTGGATAAACGGAATGATCTTTGATGCATGTTGTCTTTCTTTTACGTTTTGTTTTTCCATCAGGGTCCTCCAAAAAATAAATCCGAATAAAATTATTTCCCAAGGTAGTATAACATATAAAGGCAATTGGAACATAGAGGTGCTTGGCTAAAAACGAAAACTTTGCCATGGTATTTTGTGGACAATGTGAATTATGTGGACAATCACTCCCCTTTATGTGAATAATCTGACGTATTTACTGGATTAAAGTAAGATATGCACTAAAACTCGAGTTGAATTGTGGATAATGGGGATAGTGGGGGTAAGTTATTTGCATGCTAGTAAAATAAAGGATTGAAAAAAGGTACTTATTGTGGATAAGTACCCTGTGAAATCTTCATCTTCTTTTTTGTAAAACAGACAATACGTCATCAAGTGGAAGCTTTTGTTCACGAAGTAAGACAAGCAAGTGATAAATGAGGTCTGCCGCTTCCCATTTTAACTCTTCGTGGCTGCGATTCTTGGCTGCAATGATCACCTCGGAAGCTTCTTCTCCTACTTTTTTCAGAATCTTATCGACCCCTTGATCAAATAGGTATGTCGTATACGCTCCCTCTGGCATTTCTGCTTCGCGCTCTGCAATTACTTTTTCAAGTTCATTGAGGATGGCAAAGCGGTCAGAGGTCACTTCTGTTGCTGCTTCTCCCAGTAAAGAGTCATTAAAGCATGTATAGTTACCAGTGTGGCATGCAGGTCCTGCTGGTTCAACTAAAACTAGAATAGCATCCTTGTCACAATCATATTTCAGATCGACAATCTTTTGGGTATTTCCAGAGGTTGCTCCTTTGTGCCAAAGCTCCTGACGTGAACGGCTATAAAACCATGTTTCTCGTGTTTCAATGGATTTACGTAGTGATTCTTCATTCATATATGCAAGTGTTAAAACCTCTTTGCTTACAGCATCCTGAACAATGGCAGGAGCAAGTCCCTTTTCATCGAATTTAATGTCTGGTGTGTTCATCGGACATTGACCCCTTTCTCTTTTAAAACTTGTTTAACCTCTTTTACAGATGTTTCTTTGTAGTGAAAAATACTCGCTGCAAGCGCTGCATCTGCCTTACCTTCAGTGAAGGCATCCACAAAATGCCCAGCATTTCCAGCACCCCCTGAAGCGATGACAGGAACGGAAACAGCTTCACTGACTCGTCTAGTTAATTCTAGATTGAAGCCATCCTTGCTTCCATCATCGTCCATGCTCGTTAATAAGATCTCACCAGCACCACGCTTTACTACTTCCTGTGCCCAAGCAACAATCTCCCATTCGGTTGCGTTACGACCACCATGTGTATATACGCGCCAGCTACCAAGTCCCTCATCATATTTCGCATCGATCGCCACAACAATACATTGTGAGCCGAAGAAATCTGCTCCTTCTTTAATGAGGTCTGGCTTTGTCACAGCTGCTGTATTCAGTGAAACCTTGTCAGCGCCAGCACGAAGGATTTTTTTCATATCCTCTAAGGAATTGATTCCTCCTCCTACTGTAAAAGGAATTGCAAGCTCTGCAGCAACTTTTTCAACAACCTCAACCATCGTTTTTCGACCCTCATGAGAAGCTGAAATATCTAAAAAAACCAATTCATCTGCACCTTCAGAATCGTAAAACTTTGCGAGTTCAACAGGATCACCTGCATCACGAAGCCCAACAAATTGAATTCCTTTTACAACACGGCCGTCCTTTACATCTAGGCATGGAATGATTCGTTTCGTAATCATGAACCTTTCACCTCTTCTAACGCCTCTTGGACAGTAAATTGGTTGGTGTAAATCGCTTTTCCGACAATTGCTCCAGAAACACCTTGCTCCGCTAACTTGCTGAGTGCTTTAAGATCATCGATTGAGCTAACCCCACCTGAAGCAATGACTTTTTTACCTGTTGCAGTCGCAAGTGTTGCAACCGCATCGATGTTAGGTCCACTGAGCATGCCATCGGTTGCGATATCGGTAAAAATAAACACTTCGGCCCCCGCATTCGCAAGCTCGATACCTAAATCAGTCGCTTTTACGGAAGAAGTGTTTAGCCATCCTTCCGTTGCAATATAACCGTCCTTTGCATCAATCCCGATTGCAATTTTTTCTTTATATTTTTTAAGCATTTCCTTTACGAAATCAGGATTAGAAATGGCAGCACTTCCTAAAATGACACGGTCAACGCCATTTTCAATATAATAGGCAACATCTTCTTCTGTTCGAATGCCACCCCCGATTTGAACCTTTGCCTCAAGTTTATTTGCAACTTCAAGCACATATTGGTCATTCACGCGCTTTCCGGCTTTTGCTCCATCTAAGTCCACCATATGAATCCACTTTGCGCCAGCATCAGCAAAAGCCTTTGCCATATCAAAAGGAGAATCACCATACACGGTTTCCTTATTATAATCCCCTTGAAGCAAGCGAACGCATTTCCCTCCACGCATATCGATTGCAGGGTAAATTGTAAATGTACTCATATTGACACCTTCTTTTCCACGATTGCAGCATAGTTTTGGAGAATTTTCAAACCTAACTCGCTGCTTTTTTCCGGATGAAACTGGGTCCCAAACACATTTCCTTTCCCGACAACAGCTGGAACCTCCACATCATAGATACTACTTGCGATCACATTTTCATTGTCAGTTATCGCATAATAGGAGTGAACAAAATAGACATGTCCACCCTCGATATTCTGTAAAAGTGGAGAAGGATTTACTAGGTTAAGGTTATTCCAGCCCATATGTGGCACCTTGTAGGATTCTCCACTTGTTGTTACTCCAGGAAATTTGGTAATTCTTCCTGATAAAAGGCCAAGACCTTGGGTGAGTCCATTTTCTTCGCTTTCTTCAAATAATAGCTGCATCCCTAAACAAATTCCTAGGATTGGTGTCCGTTTTGCTACAGATTCTTTTATAAAGCTCACTAACCCTTTTTCATGTAAAATTCCCATTGCATCCTTGAAGGAACCCACACCTGGTAAAATCAAGCCTTCAGCTTTGCTGAGCTCATCAGGTGAACTTGAAATGAAGTATTCGTGGTTCATCCGTTCAAGCGCCTTAGAAACGCTGTATAGATTCCCCATGCCGTAATCAATTATGCCGATCATTTACAACATCCCTTTCGTTGATGGGACCCCCTTAACTCGTGGGTCAACTATAGTTGCTTCATCTAATGCACGACCTAATGCTTTAAAAATCGCCTCGATCATGTGATGTGTATTGTGACCATAGTGAACAATAACATGGAGATTAATCCTTGCTTCTAATGCAAGCTTCCATAAAAACTCATGTACGAGCTCTGTATCAAATGTTCCTACTCGAGAACTTGGGAAATCCGCTTTTAATTCAAAGTGTGGTCGATTTCCAAGGTCAATGACAACCTGTGCGAGTGCTTCATCCATTGGCACAAAAGCATTTCCGTAGCGCTTGATTCCTTTTTTATCACCTAGCGCTTCGCGTAATGCCTGTCCTAAACAAATTCCAATGTCCTCTGTTGTGTGGTGATCATCAATTTCAGTGTCACCCTTTGCATCAACTGTCAGGTTAAAATGCCCGTGCTTTGTAAAAAGGTCGAGCATATGAGACATAAACGGAACACCCGTATCTAGCGTTGAGATTCCTTCCCCATCTACTGTAAAATCTAGTTTTATATCTGTTTCATTTGTTTTACGTTTAACTTTTGCTTGTCTTGTCATGATTACACCTACCGTTATCCACAATTTTAAAATCCTTAATGAATGCTTGGTATTACTCACTTTGGTGGAATATTACCCACAGAATCCACAGATAAATACTCAATTTTGTGAATTATTTAAATAAATGTTCAAAAGGTGGATGAAAAGGACCAAGAAGTTCAAGGCGGCGCTGCTTTGAGTACCGGAACGTATGTAGTTAATACGTGAGGAACGAAAAAGCAAGCCAACGCGCTTCCACAGGATGTGGTGACTTCGACGTTCGACACAGGACGTGTCGGCATTTAGTCGAAGCTCCTCTATTCGCAGTGTCATTTTCACCGGACTTTTGAAACTTCCTATTTTAATCGTTCCTCAACTGCTCTTGCGTGTGCTTCCAACCCTTCAAGTCTTGCGAAAGCCGCAATCTTTGGACCGTTATCTATGATTGCTTGTTTGCTGTATGAAATGATGCTAGATTTTTTCGTAAAATCATCCACACTTAATGGACTTGAAAAACGTGCTGTTCCGTTTGTTGGAAGAACGTGGTTGGGACCAGCGAAATAGTCGCCAACAGGCTCTGAACTATAACGACCGATAAATATTGCACCAGCGTGCTTGATTTTTCCGACCTGCTCCATAGGTTCCTTTGTCATGATTTCTAGATGCTCAGGTGCAAGCTCATTTACAACCTGAATTGCTTCATCTACATCATTTGTGACATAAATCGCCCCGAAGTCATTGATGGAAGCTCTTGCGATCGCCTCACGAGGTAGGAGCGATAATTGTCTTTCAACTTCTTCAGCAGTTGCTTCGGCAAGCTCCATTGATGGTGTTACAAGAATACTTGATGCCCGCTCATCGTGCTCAGCTTGGGATAAAAGGTCAGCTGCTACTTCGTTTGGAAGTGCTGTTTCGTCTGCCAACACGACGATTTCGCTTGGTCCTGCGATCATGTCGATATCCACATTTCCATAAACCTCACGCTTTGCTAACGCAACAAATATATTTCCAGGTCCGACAATTTTATCAACAGGCTTGATCGTTTCAGTTCCAAATGCCAAGGCGCCAACTGCCTGGGCACCGCCAACCTTGTAGATTTCTTTAACACCCAGAATATCAGCTGCAACAAGTACTCCTGCAGGAATTGTTCCGTCCTTTCCTGGTGGGGATACCATCACGATTCGCTCGACACCAGCAACCTGTGCTGGGATGACATTCATGAGGACGGATGATGGATAGGCTGCTTTCCCACCTGGTACATATACACCTACTGCATCAAGTGGGGTAATTTTTTGACCAAGGATCGTACCATTATCCTTCATCGTCATCCATGATTGCCTGGTTTGTCGACTATGGTAATCTCGTATATTTTCCGCGGCTTCTTTAATGATTTGCACCATATCCCCGTCTAATTTGTGATAAGCGTCTTTGATATCTGAATCCGTGACTTTAAACTCACGTAGTAAAACCCCATCAAATTTTTCCGTATAAGATTGAAGAGCGTTGTCCCCTTCTTTTTGTACTTCATCAAGTATTTCTAACACTGCTTTTCTCTGATCCTCAGTCCCACTATCAATTGTCCGCTTCAGTGAAACAGTGTTGGTTACACGTTCTATTCGCATGCTGTGTCGGTCCTTTCTAACTATTGAGATACGACTTTGGATAATCTCTCTACAATATCGTCGATTTGCTGATCCCTTAAGCGATAGCTCACTGGATTCACGATTAGACGTGAAGTGATGTCCGCTATGTGCTCAAGCTCAACCAATCCATTTTCCTTTAAGGTGCGTCCTGTTGATACAATATCCACAATTCGGTCGGCCAATCCGATTAAAGGAGCGAGTTCAATGGAACCGTTCAATTTAATGATTTCCACCTGTTCCCCATTTTCACGAAAATAACTAGATGCGACGTTTGGATATTTCGTAGCAATTTTAGGTGCAACACCTTTCACCTTCACATCAGGTAACCCTGCAACCGCGAGATAGCATTTGCTAATTTGTAAATCAAGCACTTCATATACGTCGCGCTCTTCCTCAAGCATAACGTCCTTCCCGGCAATTCCAAGGTCTGCAACGCCATGCTCCACATACGTGGTGACATCCATTGGCTTTGCAAGCATGAATCGAAATGGCTCGTCTGGCACGTCGATTATTAATTTTCGGGAATCCTCAAATTCAGGAGGAAGCTTGTATCCTGCTTTTTGTAAAAGTTGTGCCGCTTCTTCAAAAATTCGTCCTTTCGGCATCGCTATCGTTAGTTTGTCGTTCATTTACTCTTCCTCCTTCTTTTGTCGTTCCTAAGAAAAAGGTATTTTTCGCAAATGCGCTTGTGCACGCATCCACTTCCTTGATTCCAGCGATATCTTGAAGGATGACGCGCTCACCCTGTTCTCTTTTATTCATCGCAAAGCGAATTGCTTCGTCTCGTTGTTCTGCACTAAATATCACACAATGAATTTCGGGCTCATCCTGTGGTAGATCAAGTGCTTCCAGAAGTCGATCAATCCGAATTCCAAATCCTGTCGCCGGTGCTGGACGATCAAATTTTTCAAATAAATGATCATAGCGACCGCCGTTACCAACTAAAAAGCCAACATTCTCCGCGTAAATTTCGAAAAGGATTCCTGTATAGTAGCTCATATGACTGACAAGATTAAAATCAATTTTAATATGCTCTGTCACACCGAATGCCTCTAACTTTTTCCATAGCATTTCAAGTTCTTCTGCTGCCTTTTTTCCTTCTGCACATTCGACTAATTCTTTCGCTTTAGTAATTTTTGCGTCATTTCCTCGTAATTGTAAAAGGGATAACAAACGTTGTTTATCAATAGAAGAAAGGGGCAAGCTTTTCACATGCTCTCTGTAGCCAACATAATTTTTCTCATATAAATAGCGTTGAAGAACATCAGCTCTTGCTTCGTTTCCGACAATCTCCTTGAACAATGATTTTACATAGCCAATATGGCCAATTGGGACGGTAAAATTGGTAAGTCCCGCTTGCTTAAGTGCCGCAATCATAAGGGAAATAACCTCTGCATCAGCACTGGTTGTCGTATCACCGATATACTCAACCCCGATTTGTTCGAATTCTGCAGGTCTCCCACCTTCGTGCTGTTGGGCTCGGAACACGTTTGCTGAGTATGCGATACGTAATGGGTATTCTCCTTTATATAATCGGGACGCTGCGACTCTGGCAATTGGCGCCGTCATATCAGGTCGAAGGACAAGTGTATGTCCCTGTGAATCCAATAATTTAAATAGTTGACGGTCAAGGATCGCTGATGCCTCACCGATTGTTTCATAATATTCAAGTGTTGGAGTTTCAATAAATTGATAGCCCCAGCTTTCAATTTGGGACGACATGGCATTTCGAATTTTCTTTTTCGCTTCATATAAAGCTGGCAATGTATCTCTCATCCCTAGGGGTTTTTCAAACATAAACACGATTTTCGTCACCACCAAAGTTTGTATTTACTTATGTTTCCATATATTTCACTAAATAATTTTTACTTTAGTTCGCTAATATACTACCAAGATAAAGTATATATTACACCTATCCCTACCAAACGTCAACGAAAAAGTCAGAATTTAGTTGATTCGGTTTTTGGGGTTGTTGTGGACTGTGGATAAAGTGGACTTGTGGATATTGTGGGTATTGTTGGGTCTGTGGATTGTGTGTATATTGTTGATAAGTGGGTTGGAAATTTGTAAGCAAGAGAGGAAGAAAGGAGACAGATGTTGGAAAAAGAGATTTGAGGAAAGGGGAGTGAGGAATGAGAGACTAGGTGTGGGTGAAGCAAAAAAAAGGAACCAAACCATTATCAATGGTCTGATTCCCTTTGTTCACGCTGTTCCCGTTGTTCTTTTGTGTATATCACCTGCATCGGATTTCCCCCGACAAAGCTTCCGGCTGGAACGTCTCTGTGGACTAAAGTGCCTGCCGACACAATTGCCCCGTCTCCAATTTCCACGCCTGGTAAGATTGTTGAGTTGGCTCCAATCATCACTTCGCAGCCAATTTTAACTTCACCAAGCCTGTATTCTTTAATCAAGTATTCGTGGGCTAAGATCGTTGTATTAAAACCAATAACCGTATTGCTTCCGACACTGATTTTCTCCGGGAACATAATATCTGGCACTACCATGAGTGCAAATGCCGTTTTTTCGCCAACCTTCATTTTTAAAAAGGTGCGATATAACCAATTTTTCACGCCTAAAAACGGTGTGTATCGTGCTATCTGTATGATAATAAAGTTTTTGACAACCTTCCAAAAAGATACGGTTTTATAGATTTGCCAAAGCGAATTGGGACCTGAAACATAATAGCGCGTGGTTCGTCGTTTCACTATTTTCTCATCCTTTTACCGAAACAATATCCAACAGATCACTCATATTCTCAAGCATAAAATCAGGTTTATATTCTAATAAGAAGTCTTTTCCTTTATGAGACCAAGCGACTCCAGCAGTCTTTGTTCCTGCATTTTGACCAGCTACGATATCCTGATAATTGTCACCAATCATGATTGCTTCTTCAGGTGTTGATCCCAACTGTTTTAATGCCAGCAGTACTGGTTCTGGGTCTGGTTTTGGATTTTTAACATCATCCAATGTCACCACTACATCAAAGAATTGATCAAGCTTTGTTAGGTTTAATCCCATATTAACTGTATTTCTTATCTTTGTCGTAACGACACCAATTTTATAACCTTGTTCCTTCAAGGTTTTGATGGTGTCGAACACTCCAGGAAACTCAGTTACCAGTTCATCATGCTTTTCATGATTAAATTTACGATATTCCGCAATCATTTCTTCAGCCCGCTCCGGGTCCACTGAAGAAAATGACTCATGCAAGGTTGGACCATTGAACGGCAGGATCTCCTCACGGGTAAATTGACGATCCGGAAAGTATGTTTCAAAAGTGTGTAAAAAAGATTGTAAAATCAGTTCGTTTGTATCAATTAACGTTCCATCTAAATCAAATAAAAGTGTATTAATTGCCATAAATAATTTCCTTTCTATTATTCTGCACGACACGTTTCCAGATAAAAGCGACGACCATTGTTAAAATCGTTGCTGTAATGAGACGGATTAACAATAACGGTAAAACCGGAATTCCGAGTGGGACAAAGATAAGCGTATCCTCAACAACTGCGTGGCATGACACCAAGAAAATAAACGCCAATGTTAAATCCTTCTTATCTACATTATCCTCTTTTACCGCCTGAATCATTACACCCGCTCCGAAAGCTAAGCCGAACAAAATACCTGATGCCAAGGTTGTTGATGTATTTTCCTTCATACCCAGTGCTTTTGTGACTGGTTTCATCCATCTGGAGAACACATCTAACCATTTTAATTCTTTTAATATTTGAATCACAACCATAAGTGGAATGACAATGATGGCTAATTGTAGAATCCCAAATGATGCTTTTTCAATCCCATTTAAAAGGATACTGCCCCAGCCTGAGATTTGTTCTTCTGTACCTGACACAAGTCCATATTTTGCTAGTTCACTACCGCCATTCCAAACTAGATTAATAACAAAGGCAGAGATAAACGCAAGACCAAGTCTCACGAGTACAATGATCCAAATCTTCATTCCTACTTTTGCAGCAACAGTTGATTCGATAATCATATTATGTGAGAATGATAGCATGACCGCTAGTATAAACACTTCTTTTACGGTCAAATCAAGTGTTAAAATCGCACCGATTCCTGC
Organism: Ferdinandcohnia sp. QZ13; assembly: GCF_031324165.1. Lineage (NCBI taxonomy): Bacteria > Bacillati > Bacillota > Bacilli > Caryophanales > Bacillaceae > Ferdinandcohnia > Ferdinandcohnia sp. QZ13. Next base: position 1,104,247 of record NZ_JAVIVW010000015.1, read on the forward strand.
ATAAAGGTTCAAAAAATTTCCTAATACAAGCGGAATTGCCGTATCACCTGATAAACCAAACCAGCCCATAATAGGTGCAATCCACGTAATCACCCAATCTAGCACTGGTGTATGCTGAAGCAAGGTAACGAGAAGGGTAACAGGAAAAATTACTTTCCCCAATGTCCAAGTAGTTTTTAATCCTACTATGAAGCCTCTCTTCATCATGTCTAGCAAGTTTTCCCTCTCCCTTTTAATGAATTAGTTCTCTAAATAACGTTCGTTTGAATACTCTTTTTTTCTGCGATAAACAAGTATCACTAAAGCTCCGATAATGGATACAACGGAAACCAACTGAGCTACTCGAATATCTCCGAGCATTAAGCTGTCTGTACGCAGCCCTTCAACGAAAAGACGACCAATAGAATACCAGATGACATACGTGAGGAACATTTCCCCGCGTCTTAAATTGACTTTTCGAAGCATAAGCAATATAACAAAACCAACTAAACTCCAAATGGACTCATATAAAAAGGTAGGGTGATAATACACGCCTTCAATATACATTTGGTCCATAATAAAGTCAGGCAGTACATTATAAAAGGTTTGGATGTTTTCTTCTGCAATCGGTCCACCATGTGCTTCTTGGTTCATAAAGTTTCCCCAACGACCAATCGCTTGACCCAAAATAATACTTGGAGCCGCAATGTCAGCGATTTTCCAGAACGACAACCCCTTTACTCTCGCGAACACAATCGCTGTCACAACAGAACCGATCAAGGCACCGTGAATCGCAATACCACCTTCCCAAATTGCAATGATTTTGGAAGGATTTTGTGAATAATAATCCCATTTAAAAATAACATAATAAATTCTTGCACAGATGATGGCAATTGGAACTGCAAACAACATAAGGTCCATAAATGTGTCCTTATGCATGCCTCTGCGTTCTGATTCCTTGATGGCCAGATAGAGGGCAAGCATGGTTCCTAACCCGATAATAAGTCCATACCATTGAATCCGTAGTGCGCCCAGTTCTAAAAATGTTGGGTCTAACGGTTGTATATTTCGATCCACTTTCTCCACTCCTTATTTCAACTTTTGTTACATGTCGTCATGTTCCCCATATTCAATCGCGCTTGAGAGACGATTTGTAAAATCCTCTGCTGCGTTTAAGCCCATTCGTTTTAGACGATAATTCATTGCTGCCACCTCGATAATAACAGCTAGGTTTCGCCCTGGTCGAACCGGGATGGTGTATTTTGTTAATTCCGTATCAATGATTTTCATTTTTTCTTCTTCAAGCCCAAGTCGATCATATTGTTTCGTTTGATCCCAGAGCTCAAGGTTGACGACTAACGTAATTCGTTTGAAATTACGGATGGCTCCTGCACCAAATAGGGTCATCACGTTGATAATCCCTAGACCACGGATTTCAAGAAGATGCTCGATTAATTCCGGTGCACTCCCAATAAGTGTATCATCATCTTCCTGACGAATTTCTACACAGTCATCCGCAACAAGACGGTGCCCACGTTTCACGAGTTCCAACGCCGTTTCACTTTTACCAACACCGCTTTTACCGATGATTAGAACACCAACTCCGTATATGTCGACAAGAACACCATGTACCGCAGTTGTTGGTGCAAGCTTGCTTTCTAAGAAGTTCGTAATCCTACTTGATAGTCTTGTCGTTTTTTTAGACGACTTAATGACCGGAACAGATTCACGCTCGGAAGCCTCAATTAACTCTGGAGGCACCTCCATATCACGCGAGATAATGATCGCAGGAGTTATATCTGTACAAAGCTTCTCCATTCGATACATTTTTTCGTCATGTGATAATTTATCAAAAAAAGTGAGCTCCGTTTTTCCTAATAGCTGAATCCTCTCTGCTGGATAATAATCAAAAAATCCAGCAAGCTCGATCCCTGGTCTTGAAATATCACTTGTGGTGATTGGACGATTGATACCCTCTTCCCCACTTACCAATTCTAACTTAAACTTCTCAATTAAATCCTTCGTGCTAACTTTTGGCACATCCGTACCTCCTCGATTGTGATTCGTGTAGATTTATGTTTGATTTGATTTCTGCATCTTTTAAAGGGCCCTGGTAATTCTGGTGATTAGGGCTTGTTTAATACCAAAGTTAAACTCATTCTCCATTTTAGCATTTTTCCGTGTAACGCCAAAACTTTTCTGATTAAAATTGGTGAAGAATGTTAGGGAGTTGGTTTTTGATGTGGGGATTGAGTGGAATTGTAGACAAATTCGGTCATTTGCTAGTCTAATTTGTCCTCGATTAAGATTGTCAAAGACATTTTGGTTTAATACACTGGGTGATTTGTCATAGAGCGGAGGCCTCGGAGACAGATTGACTGAAAAACTCGTTCGATTTGTCCTCGAGAGGTGGTCTCAGAGACAAATTGATTAAAAAACTTGTTAGTTTTGTCCTCGAGAGGTGGTCTCAGAGACAAATTGATTGAAAAATTCGTTAGATTTGTCCTCGAGAGGTGGTCTCATGACAAATTGACTGAAAAACTCGTTCGATTTGTCCTCGAGAGGTGGTCTCAGAGACAAATCGATTGAAAACTCGTTCGATTTGTCCTCGAGAGGTGTCTCATGACAAATTGATTAAAAAACTCGTTCGATTTGTCCTCGAGAGGTGGTCTCAGAGACAAATTGATTGAAAAACTTATTAGATTTGTCCTCGAGAGGTGGCATCAGAGACAAATTAATTGAAAAACTTGTTGGATTTGTCCTCGAGAGGTGGTCTCAGAGACAAATTGATTGAAAAATTCGTTCGATTTGTCCCCGAGAGGTGGTCTCGGAGACTGTTTATTTATAAGACCTTTGTAGAAATGTCTTTGAGTAACTTCATTTTAACAACGAGTAAACATTCGTATCATGCGGGACGCCGTTTTGGTACATATAGTTTCTTAAGACTCCCTCTTTTTCAAAACCGAGTTTTGCTAATAAATCATTTGATGCTTTATTCTCGAGAAACACAACTGCCCCAATGCGTGTTAATCGAAGTTCGTTAAAACCATATTCTATCACTTTTGAAGCCGACTCAGACACATATCCTTGTCGCCAGTATTGAGGATGAAGCTCATAGCCTATCTCTGCGCGCTTATGCTTAGGTGACCAGGCATTAAAGCCAATTGTACCGATGAGCCCCTCTCTTTCCTTTAATTCAATTCCCCATCTAATTCCACGCTTTTCTTTATAACTGTTTGCAAAGAATTCAACAAACTGCTCCGCTTGTTTTAATTCAGTTATAGGCTCCTGTCCGTAATAGCGTGTTACATCATGGTTTGAGAAGCAGTCAAAAATTCCTTGAGCATCACTATGTACAATTTCTCTTAATCTAAGTCTTTCGGTTTCTAGTTTTGGAAACATGGCTAGGCTCCTTAACGTTTTTTACTATTATTCAATAAAAAACAGCGTTATTCCTTCTGGACAACGCTGTTGTGAGAAATTATTTCTTTTTCTCCTGAAGCGGTTCTACGATTACTTTTTGAATCAGTAGGTTTAGAATAGAAATGATGACTGCTGCTAGTACCGCTGTTCCAAAGCCTTCGATGACGAAGGAGTCTCCCATTATGGACTGTGTCAACATTAAGGTAATAGCATTGATGACGAATAAAAATAAACCTAATGATAGAACCGTGACAGGTAAGGTTAAGAGTATGAGTATTGGTTTGACGATTACATTTAAAATCGACAGGATGATGCTTGCCGTGATTGCTGCGCCGACACCCTCAAGGTGAAAGGTATCGACGTAGCCTGCGACAACCATGAGTACGACGCTGTTGACAATTATGCTAGCAAGCCATTTCATTATCTATAAGACATCTCCTTCATTCGGTACAATAAAAATCCAAACGAGATAAATGAGACCAAGAGATCCCACACCTAATATAAACCCAACTACCGCAAGAATACGTAATAGGGACGCATCGATTCCCGTGTAATCAGCTAGACCTCCGAGCACCCCTCCTAGCATTCTATTTCGGGTAGAGCGGTATAATTTCTTTTTCATAATTAACACCTCAAAGTGGTTTTATAGTTATCGAGCCTGTTTTCGTTTCGGCAAATAGATGAAGCTTTTGCGCTTTTTCTTCATTCGCCTTAAAGCGAAGCGACTTCTGAACAACCTCATTTTTTTCCTCAATGATTGACATCATAGGAAGCTCTGACTTAAAGTTCCCAAGATTCGATTTTAATTCTCCATCAACGTGGTATTCATTTGCAATAAACATATCAATGCCGCCCGTTGTCGTTTTTACAAATGCAGTGTGGCAGACATCTCCTTGAAGATCACACGTAATATTTCCGTTAAAGCTTTGGAGGTCTACTTTTTCAAAAAGACCTGTTGCTGTTACTGTACCATTAATTGTTTCAGCTTCAAAGTCCTTGCTTGTAATTTGATTCGCTTTAATGTGACCATTTGCAGTTTCTACTTCTACTGAATCAGTATCGAAATTTGTGATGGTAATGGCACCATTTGCTGTCTTTGCACGGAATTCCTTTACTCGTAAATTTTCCCCTGTAATCGGTCCGTTAAACATGCGAGCCTTTATACTTTCATAGTTTTCCTGTGGAACATAGATTTTCGCATGAACCTTCATTTGCTTTTTCTGAATCGATAAACGAAGCGCACCATTTTCAATTGAGAAAAGGACATCCTCTAAAAATGCTTTTCGCGCTCTTTCCTGGTTTTCAATGTTGTATACTTTTGCTTCACATTCAACGCGAACATCCCGCTCTTCCCATGGAATAATGGTGATACTTCCGTTTGAAACATCTAGGTCAAGCTTCGTGATGTATACGTCCTTATGCTGAAAAATATGTTTCACGTCTACTGCGGTACCAAAATTAAAATCGAGGTCAAGGTCCTTGATTTTTTTTAGTGCAGTGTCGATAAAGTCCATAAATTTGTGTTTTGCTGAACCTTTATTTTCATACGTGTTCTGGTGTTGCTTTTGGGATTGCTCGTACTGAACCTGAGTTGAAAGCTCCGTCTTGATTTCTTGAGCTGGGTCCCCAGTTTCTTCACCCGTATGAAGTTTTTCAATCAGAATGATTGCTTCCTCTGCTGTAAGTTTTCCTTCTTCGACAAGCTTTAAAATACGTTTTTGTTCCTCTTTCATCAGTAAACTCCTCCTATCAAATGCGCCTTGGCGTATTTGCGCCCGATTTTTTTCGAGCGAGCTCGAAAAATTTCATTTTAAAAATCGAGGCATCCGCCGGAGGCTTTAACTTTATTCAGTCGAGGTTTGAACCCCAACTGAAATTAGATACGTTTTTTGCATTAATCCAAATTAATAAAGTAGTGGACTTCCGCTGAATAAAGTTAAAATTCTTCGTGAGCTAATACTTGAATTCCCTTTACGATGTTCCAAATCACAATCCCAATGTTAATGATAGCTAACAGAATGAAAATCAGCACCATGGCTGCTGCAAATGCCTCCACTGACCACATAAAGAAAAATGGTATAATGACAAAAACGACTGTAGCTGCTGGAATAATATGTGAAATCAATGCATGGAGGGCATGCTTTTTAACTGCTGGATTTTGAACTAGAATATAAACTATGATTGGTAAAATAAACCCTGCAAAGAAAATACTGAAGTAACACAACGCTGCTATTAATTTATCCGTATTCACTCAACATCTCCCCTTTACACCTCTATATACGAAACCTACACAATAATGGTTTCAACATTTTACAAAAATACGCCTCGAGGCTTAGGGACCACAGGGACGCTTCTCGTGGTCCCTTGGTTATACTTCTTAATAGAGTGATCAGGTTAGGGAAAACATCCCTACTTTCCCAAAAAAATCTAGAGGTCACCCCGCTGGATTCATTGCTTTGGCTTGCTTTCTAACAACCCTTTAAAGTTTTCTCGGTAGTGCCACGTTAAGATGGCTTCAAAAATGGTTATCACGATAGCTAATAATAGCAACTCTGAATCTACAAAAATATGAAACGCTAATATATTGACGATTAATCCTGCTAAAACAACTAAAGCCAATGGTACAAACCTACGAATAATTAGTAAGATACCGGCAATAATTTCGACACCCTTTTCCATGGCCAATAAATAGCCATCACCCAAAAATTCCATAGCGGCTGGACTTGTTGGAGCAAACGGTTCAAATCCAAATAAGACAACATAACCATTTAATCCAGCTCCTAAAAAGATGAGTCCTAAAAAAACCTCAATAACTCGAATCGTCATTTTCATTTTTGAGCTCCTTTTGGGACCAGAGGGACGGTTCCTATGGTCCCTTACGTTAATTTCGTGAATATTCTGTACTTTAGAGCCGAGAGAACCGTCCCCTTGGCGCTCATGGTACTCCTTTCTTCACCTTGCTTTTGATACTACTTTGTGGCTTATGCCGGTAAGTCTTGCCTATTTGTCTAGTTGATAGTCCCTCTGATTTTAGGTTTTTAATATGTATTTCTCGTGTGGCTGGATTTGTTATTTTTTGAAGGTCTAAGCAGTGGTCTATATTGCAGATATTCCTGATGATTTCAGTCGCTTTATTGCTGTGAGTTTTTGTTTGTCGTTGATTTCGAGGTGATTTTCTTGAGATTCTTGCATATGAAACGTTTTAAAATGGGTTAACACTATATTTTTATCTGTATGTAGCAAATTCAAAATAAAGTCCTTTTCTGTTATTCTAGATGGGAGAAGAGTTCTCTAATCAAAATAAAAACCGAGGCTCTTATACCTCGGTCTGGATTGAACTTGATAGACTGCTTCACTCGACGTAAGACCAAAGGAAATCGTTTTAACAGTAAAATCCTTGTTCGAGTAATAATTAATTTCGTAGTTTCCTCATTTCCCTCGCTAAGATTGAATGGCGAAATCTTTTCTGTCGGATGAATTCTTTTATTTCTTCCACACTCATATAGGAAAGGCGTATATGATAATAATTGATATATTCAATCATGGCAAAACCATATAAGAAAAGGTACCAATATAGCCCTTTTGGAAACGTAGTTTGATAGACAAGTACAGGTATTCCAATCATTAGTAATACAAGATTACTGATTTTGAAAATACGAAAAAATGCCAGTTGTTTGTTTGTCAAGGAAGACTGTTTCCCCTTCTTAAGACGCTTCCACTTTACATACCAATAATAACTTCCTTGGAACAAAATAAACTCTAAAATGAAGAAAGCAAATATATGTGGAAAAGTAGTTAAATACTCGTTAGACCATTCAAATGTTGGAATATAGAACAACCATAGAATTGGAAATAAGATGGCCGCTGCCAATTCTCCTGTCCAAAGTCTATAAAGTTTTTTCTGAGCTATTTCTCGCATGGGTATCACCTATCCGTTCATTCTCTTAACAGGATACCATAGTTTTACAGTTCGGAGAGAAATATACAATAAAAAAAATCCCAACTTGCTATGAAGCAATTCGGGATTTTTCTGATAAGGGAGCCACAAGAACCGTCCCTCTGGTTCAGGAGAAACGGCACCCTGGTTTCTATACGGTTTCTTTTTCTTTAATGAGCTCTCTCATTCGCTCTCGGTCACGTTCTAGGACCGGTTTTAGGTAGTGGCCGGTGTGGGAGGCTTTGATTTTTGCGATTTCTTCTGGTGTACCTGTTCCAACGATGGTACCACCTTTGTCTCCTCCTTCAGGACCAAGGTCAATGATATAATCTGCTGTTTTGATCACATCAATATTATGTTCGATCACAAGGACTGTATCGCCACTTTCCACAAGTCTCTGCAATACTTTTAAGAGTCTTGAGATGTCATCGACATGTAGTCCAGTTGTAGGTTCATCTAAAATATAGAACGTTTTTCCGTTTGAGCGACGATGTAATTCAGAAGCGAGCTTCACACGTTGTGCTTCTCCACCAGATAAGGTTGTAGCTGGTTGTCCCAATTTGACATAGCCTAACCCAACATCAAACAGGGTTTGTATTTTACGCTTGATTTTAGGGAGGTTTTCGAAGAATGAAACTGCCTCTTCAACCGTCATATCTAATATATCTGAGATGTTTTTGTCCTTATATTTAACTTCCAATGTTTCGCGGTTATAGCGTTTCCCATGACAAACCTCACAAGGGACATAGACGTCTGGAAGGAAGTGCATCTCGATTTTAATAATTCCATCTCCACGGCAAGCTTCACAGCGTCCACCTTTCACATTGAAGCTAAAGCGACCTTTTTTGTAGCCCCTGACTTTTGCTTCATTTGTATTTGCAAACAAGTCACGAATATCGTCAAATACCCCAGTGTAGGTAGCCGGATTTGAACGTGGTGTTCGTCCAATCGGAGATTGGTCGATATCAATTACCTTTTCTAATTGTTCTATTCCCTTAATTGTTTTGTGTTCACCAGGCTTACTTTTAGCACGATTTAGCTTTTGGGCAAGAGATTTATGAAGAATCTCGTTTACTAAAGTACTTTTACCCGAACCAGATACTCCTGTAACAGCCACGAACATACCAAGAGGAAACTTCACTGTTACGTTCTTTAAATTGTTCTCCTTCGCTCCAACAACTTCGATAAAGCGACCATCCGGTTTTCTTCTTTCAACCGGAAGTGGTATGAACTTTTTACCTGATAAGTATTGACCTGTTAAGGATTTCGGATCCTCCATCACTTCTTTCGGAGTTCCTGCTGATATAATTTCTCCACCATGGGTACCAGCCCCTGGTCCAATATCAATTAGGTAATCTGCCGCAAGCATGGTATCCTCATCATGCTCTACCACAATTAGCGTGTTTCCAATATCCCTCATTGCTTTTAATGTATCAATGAGTCGATCATTGTCTCGTTGGTGTAGACCAATTGAGGGCTCATCTAGAATATAGAGAACACCTGTTAACCGTGAACCAATTTGGGTAGCTAGACGAATTCGCTGTGCTTCGCCACCTGACAACGTCCCTGCTGCGCGACTTAGCGTTAAATAATCAAGTCCCACATTGACTAGGAACCCAAGTCGTTCCTTGATCTCTCGAAAAATAAGGTTGGCAATCTGCTTATCCTTTTCAGAAAGCTCAACATTAGAGAAAAACTCTAAAGACTCATTAATAGAAAAATCAGTAACATGTGAAATATGCTTTCCAGATATTTGAACAGCTAGGCTTTCCTTTTTCAAACGATGACCTTTACAGGAAGGGCAAGCCTTTTCACCCATGTATTTTTCCATTTGCTCACGAATATAATCAGAGCTTGTTTCTTTGTATCGCCTTTCTACATTTCGAAGAACGCCTTCAAACTGAATATAATTTTCACGAACCTGGCCCCAATCATTTTCATAATGGAAAAAGATTTCCTCGCCATCACTTCCATATAAAACCTTATCCATTAAATGCTTCGGTATATCCTTAACGGGCATATCCATATCGATACCATAATGGTTACAAACTGCTTCAAGCAATTGCGGATAATATTGTGAACTTGTTGGCTCCCACGGAGCTATTGCATGCTTTCGAAGTGATAAATCCCAGTTTGGAATAACGAGATCGGGATCGACCTCAAGCTTACTTCCTAAACCATCACAATCAGGGCAGGCCCCGAATGGACTATTGAAAGAGAACATTCTTGGCTCAAGCTCACCAATTGAAAAACCACAAATAGGACAGGAATGGAGCTCACTAAACAAGAGCTCTTCTTCCCCCATTATATCAATGATGACCCTTCCTTCACCAAGACGAAGTGCTGCTTCAACTGAGTCAGCTAGTCTTGAAATTACACCCTCTTTGATCACAATACGGTCAATAACGACTTCGATTGAATGCTTTTTGTTTTTTTCAAGCTCGATATCATCAGAAAGCTCAAGCATTTCTCCATCGACGCGCACTCTCACATAGCCTTGTTTTTTAATATCTTCTAAGACCTTGACGTGAGCACCCTTACGACCTGATACAACAGGAGCAAGGACTTGGAGCCTTGTTCGTTCAGGGTACTCTAAAATCCGATCAACCATTTGCTCAATCGTTTGAGAGGTAATTTCGATACCATGATTGGGACAAATCGGTTTACCAACACGCGCATATAATAAACGTAAATAATCATAAATCTCCGTAACTGTACCAACGGTTGACCTTGGGTTACGGCTTGTTGTTTTTTGGTCAATTGAAATCGCAGGGGAAAGGCCTTCGATTGAATCGACATCTGGTTTATCCATTTGTCCTAAAAATTGACGTGCGTATGCTGAAAGGGACTCGACATATCGTCGTTGCCCTTCTGCATAAATAGTGTCAAACGCAAGGGAAGACTTACCTGAACCAGATAAACCAGTAACGACAACCAATTTATCTCTTGGAATCGTAATGTCTATATTTTTTAGATTATTCGCCCTTGCGCCTTTCACAACGATTTTATCTAATGCCATGTGTCTGTCATCCTTCCGCTTTTAACTCCAAAATTAAATCACGTAATTCAGCTGCTCGTTCGAAATTAAGTGCTTTTGCGGCTTCCTTCATTTCTTTTTCCATGTCAGCTATCACTTTATCGCGTTCTTTTTTCGATAGTCCTGTTAGTTTAGGTGCTGCTTCGTAATTTTCCGTTTCCTCTGCTGCCACCGTTGCACGTATGACATCTCGTATTTCTTTTTGAATGGTCTGTGGTGTAATACCATGCTTCTTGTTGTATTCCTCTTGAATCTCACGACGTCGCTTTGTTTCATTAATCGCGATTTCCATTGAATTCGTGATTTTATCTGCATACATAATGACTCTTCCGTTTGCATTTCTAGCTGCACGGCCAATGGTCTGAATAAGCGAACGTTCTGAACGGAGGAACCCTTCCTTATCGGCATCAAGAATGGCAACAAGTGAAACCTCTGGAATATCTAATCCTTCACGAAGGAGGTTAATTCCTACAAGAACATCATATTTCCCCATACGCAGATCGCGGATAATTTCAATCCGCTCAAGCGTTTTAATTTCTGAGTGCAAATAGTTTACCTTGATTCCAATATCCTTTAAGTAATCCGTTAAATCCTCAGACATTTTTTTCGTTAAAGTTGTCACAAGAACACGCTCATTTTTGTTCACGCGATCTTGGATTTCACCTAATAGGTCATCAATTTGACCTTGAATTGGCCGTACATCAATAATAGGGTCAAGCAATCCAGTTGGACGGATGATTTGTTCCACCATTTCATCGGTGTGTTCAATTTCGTACGGTCCAGGTGTTGCTGAGACATTAATAATTTGGTTGATATGCTTTTCGAATTCTTCAAAACGTAATGGACGGTTATCCATTGCCGATGGAAGTCGGAATCCGTGATCCACCAATACTTGTTTTCTCGCTTGGTCACCATTGAACATTCCTCGAATCTGAGGCAATGTAACATGCGACTCATCTACGACAATTAGCAAATCTTCTGGAAAATAATCCAATAATGTATATGGTGTTGAACCAGGTGGCCGTAATGTTAAATGACGTGAATAGTTTTCGATTCCGGAGCAAAAGCCCATTTCACGCATCATTTCTAAGTCATAATTGGTTCGTTGTTCAAGTCGTTGTGCTTGAAGAAGTTGACCATCTTCACGAAGGTCTGCTAACCGTTCCTCAAGCTCCGCTTCAATATTTTTAATCGCGATTTGCATTTTTTCTTCACGGGTTACGAAGTGGGATGCTGGGAAAATGGCGACATGTTCACGTTCGCCTAGAATTTCACCAGTTAAAGCATCAACCTCGCGAATCCGATCAATTTCATCACCAAAAAACTCCACGCGAATACAGTGCTCATCACGAGAGGCTGGGAATATTTCGACTACATCTCCTCTTACACGGAAGGTCCCGCGACGGAAGTCAATATCATTTCGTTCATACTGTACATCCACCAGTTTATGCAAAAGTTCATTACGCTCGATTTCCATTCCAGTACGTAGGGACACAACAAGTTCCCGATACTCCTCTGGAGAACCCAAACCATAGATGCATGATACACTGGCAATGATGATGACATCACGTCGTTCAAAAAGCGAAGATGTCGCAGAGTGGCGCAGTTTATCAATTTCATCATTCACGCTTGAATCTTTTTCGATATATGTATCAGATGAAGGAACATACGCCTCGGGCTGGAAGTAATCATAATAGCTGACAAAATATTCAACAGCATTATTAGGAAAGAATTCTTTAAACTCACTATAAAGCTGTCCAGCTAATGTTTTATTATGGGCAATAATCAGGGTTGGTCGATTTACTTCTTTGATTACATTTGAGATCGTAAATGTTTTCCCTGTTCCGGTTGCACCTAATAAAGTCTGATACTTTTTCCCCGCTTTGATCCCTTCCACTAGCTCTTTAATTGCTTTTGGTTGGTCACCTTGTGGGGAATATTTAGATACTAATTCAAATTGATCTTTCACATGCAATCCTCCAATCCTTTTTTCTGAACTGTTTTATGTGTTTTTTCACTGACTTTTTCTAGATAGAAACATTGTACCACAAACCAACCTAAAACAAACAAAAATACGAACTGATATTCGATTTTTTATTTAAAATATCTGTTATAAAACATGTTATAATTTGGAAAAAGACATGTCATGGTGAGGTGTTTTATGAAAAAAGGGTGTAGAATCCTTCTTCTGGTTTTCGTATTGGGCTTTTTAGTTTCATGCAATAACAATGTCAGAATATCAGGTTGTCCAAATGGAGAAATTGTTGAATGGCTGGATGCTTTGATGATTAACGATGTAAAGTATCAACATGATTTTCCTGATTCTTATGACGAACAAGGCTCGATTTCAATTGAGAAGGGAGAAGAACTAGGAAAGGTGACTTTCATGATGGATGAGCATGCATGCAGTGATCACAGGATGGAAAATGGTGATGCCACATACCTGCCTAAAGGAACTTCGATTTATGAGGTAAACGGGTACCCGTCCTCTTTCATCGTAGCAGCAGAGGATAAAGTATATGTTGTTGATGAAAATAAGGAAGCAAAAACAGCAGGTGAGCTTTATCCACTTGATGGGTTGGTAAAAAATATTTACATTGAAAGTACCGAGGATGGTAGTCGTCTACATACATTTTCATACAAATCAAAGGAACAATTTATCCAGGCTTGGTATCAGCTTGAACTGGATAATCCGTATGGTTTACATGTAACCGATAAATTCGATGGGGAACGTATTTTTTTAGAAATCGAGCTAAATAACGGGGTTAGCTTTCGGCAGCTTTATTGGATGGATTCAAACACCTTTCATAATGGGGCAATAGGGGATGATGAAATTAAAAAGGTGATCGTTTCAGAGCTTGAGAAGATGGAGGAAAAGTGAAGGACTTTGTGAAGTAACATTAAGGGAAAACGGTCCTTCATTTCCTTAATGAAGGACCGTCCGAAGCAACATCAATGGCATTCAATCCTTCATAAGCTTGATGAAGGAGGTTTCGCTTCATCTTATATAGCAAAGAGTCCTTAACAAAACCCTGGCCTCACATACCCTTTTATTTTTTCGCCCTTTTCCCCATGTTCCTTGCATAAAGAAATCCCGCTCCGAGCGAGATGATATCCGCAATGATGATAAAAATGGAATCTGCATATCCTTTATATATGGATGCAGCAATTAGAGCAACCGCTAGTAAGAAGCCCACATAATAATTATAGGTCACCCTTGTAAAGAAAACGACGAGTACACCCGGAAGGATGAGCGCCAGCAAAAGTTTCAATAGCATCAAATTCGTGTCCTTTCAACAATTTCATACATTTAATATACCAAAACAACGAAAGTAAAACACATAATTTACCCTTGCTATTCAAACACCTCTGGATAAAACCCTTTCGCTAAACTTTCCACCGCATATGCCATACGATTTCCAGGTAATACGCTTTCTAATGAAATAACAACAAAGCTTTCGTTTTTGACACTTTCTAACTGTGAAAGGGCAGGGTCGTTTTTGATATCTTTAATTTTTTGCTCAATCGATGGTGCGTCATAGTCGTGTATCAAAATCACATCAGGCTTTCTAGCAAGTACCTCCTCGTAGCTGACAGTGGCCCATTGCTTATCCGTAATATCTTCAAAAACATTTCGTCCCCCAGCAAGCTCAATCAATAATGTTTCAAAGTTTGTCCCGCCCGCTGTAAAGACGCCATTTCCACCACTATCATAAACGAGTACATCGACTGGTTCCTGTCCGACCAATTTCTCCTGCACCTCAGCAATTCGTTCCTTCTGCTCAGCAACAAATGCTTCCGCTCGCTCTTCAATCTCAAAAATCTTACCGAGATCAAGGATTTCTTGATAGATTTCTTCCATTGTAGTTGCCATGTTCATATACACCTTGATACCATAGCTATCAAGCTCGTCGACATCCAGACCTTCACTGCCGAATTCCCAGTCGATTCCATAAATAAAATCCGCTCCACTTGTTAGTACAGCTTCTCTTGTAGCAGAACCATATGTAAGCTCAGGGATTTTATCATATTCCTTCGCATATTCTGGCAGAGCGCCACGGCTATGATTATCTAAGCTATTCCCAATAACATAATCAGATAGTCCCAACGCAATGAATAATTCTGTTGCATTCGGCCCCAATGTTAACACCTTAGAAGGCTTTTCTGTCATTTCTACTTCTCTACCATAATTATCAATAATGAGAGAGTCCTCAGATTGTTTTGCAGACGTGTCCTCTTTTTGCCCGCCACATCCTGCTAACATCAACACGAGCATCCCTGTTAAAACAAATACTAGTTTTTTCATTTATTTTCTCCTTCTAGTAAACTTTGCGGTAAAAAGGTAATTGCCACCTTATTAGTAACTGGATGAATCATTACATCCGACCGAACACCGTAAATCTTGTAAATTGTTTCAGAAGTTAACACCTCTTCGGTTGTACCTGCCAACAGCATTCGTCCATCCTTGACGGCATATAATCGGTCACAATAAAGAGCGGCGAGATTTAAATCATGGATGGCTGATAAAACGGTAACCCCTAGCCCCTTAATTAAGTCAAAAATTTGCAACTGATGCTGGATATCGAGGTGGTTTGTCGGCTCATCTAAAAGCAGCAAATCGGTTTGCTGTGCTAACATCCGTCCTAGTAGAACGCGTTGTCTTTCTCCGCCTGACAGATCGCTAAAATTCCGCTTATTCATTTCGAACATACCAATTTGCTTAATCGCTTCTGCAACAATCTCTCGATCTTGCAGACTATCACCTTCAAAAAAGCCTTTATAGGGGCTTCTGCCCATGGCAACGATCTCTTCCACTTTAAAATCAAACGGAACTTCATTTTCCTGCCCGACTACCCCCATCTTTTTCGCAGCCGTCTTTGGATTCATTTTATTTATATTCTTCCCGTCCAAAAATACAACCCCGGAATCCGGTTTTAATGCACGGTAGATATTTTTTAAAAGGGTTGATTTTCCGCTTCCGTTGGGTCCTATGATTCCAACAAACTCGCCTTCTGAGACATGTAGATTCATATCTTCAATAATTTGTTTCTCATCCAATGAAAAATATAAATTCTCTACCTGTAGCTTCAATTCATCACCTCATTGCTTCTTTGATTTTAATAACCAAATAAAAAAGGGTCCTCCGACTAATGCGGTTAAAATTCCAATTGGTAATTCCTCCGGGGCAATCACCATGCGGGCAGCAACATCGGTCCAAATCACAAAAATTCCTCCCAGCAAAGCACTTATAGGAAGGACGCGCTTATGGTCGGATCCAACGAGCAACCTTGCAATATGTGGAACCATTAACCCAATAAACCCGATTGAACCACTCACTGCAATTGTTACCCCAGCTAAAAGGGAGGCGACGAGAATTAGCATTTTATGCAATCCTGCCACATTAAAGCCTAATGTTCCAGCTGTATCATCTCCAAAAAGTAAGGCGTTTAGAGCTCGGTATTGGCTCATCAAAACCACCATACAAATAACAGCCACAATCAGTGGTAGCGTTAAATAGCCCCATTTCGCCCCAGCTAAACTACCCGACATCCAAAAAGTAGCATTATGTAATCCCAAAGCATTTGGAGCACTTAGCGTAATAAATCTTGTCAAAGCATCAGTCATGAGGGCAATTGCTACACCCGATAGTAAAAGATGAGTGACATTAATTCGACCGTTCACTCTTGAGAGTAAATAAACTACTATAATCGTCACAGCAGCACCAATAAACGCGCTGATTGATAGTGAGTATGTCCCAAAAATTGAAAAGGCACCAAATAGCATCCCTAATGTTGCCGTTGCAGACGCACCGGATGAGACCCCAAGTATAAAAGGATCTGCCAAATGGTTACGAACCAATGCCTGCATAACAACTCCTGTTATCGCTAGTGAGGCACCGACAATCATTCCTAATAAAACCCTTGGCAAACGCAATCCCCAGACGATATTGTACTCAACCTGTGTCCAGCTAGATTCAATCGTGAGAAAAGGAAGTTTTGCAAGAAGAATCTTGGTAACTAAATGTGGATTAACAGAAACAGGTCCAATTCCAATCGCCAAGAGAATGGAAACAATGCTAACAACAAGTAGCAGCATTGTAATAACTTTTATATTCGGTTGGTCCTGATTGAAGATTTTTCGAAACAAATTTCTGCTCATAGCTAATCCTTTCATAAACTAAACGCCCAGAAAAGTTTCTGGGCGATTTAATTTAAACACCTTTATAGTCGTTACTTTCATATAAGTCAATGAGTTCGATGTCCTTGTTTTTATCCTGGAAATAACGATACGTAAAGTCATTTTCAAATAAAACGACATAGCGTTCATTTCGGTCACGAACAAGTAAACTTCTTGAATCGAATAGACGTGTATCTACATTCTTGTTAGCAATCCATCTTGGAATCCGGTTCCCGAGGGAACTAAATTCAACTGAAACATTGTACTCTGCTTCTAATCGATATTCAAACACATCATATTGAAGCTGACCAACCGCACCTAGAATGAAATCATCATTTGTTTCCTGTCTGAATAATTGAATCGCACCTTCTTGTACGAGTTGCTCAATTCCTTTTCTAAATTGCTTCGCCTTCATCACGTTCTTCACGCGAACCTTACGATACATTTCCGGTGGGAACACAGGTAACTCTTGATAATGCATATCTTCTTTACCAGCAATTAATGTATCACCGATTTGATATACGTTCGGGTCATAAATACCAATAATATCCCCAGGATATGCCTCATCAACTGTTTCACGGCTTGCCGCCATAAATTGTTGGGTCTGATTCAATTTGATGGATTTACCGGTACGAGTAATGTTAACGCTCATGCCTCGTTCAAACTTTCCAGAGCAGACACGTAGGAACGCAATTCGATCCCTGTGCTTCGTATTCATGTTTGCCTGGATTTTAAAAATATACCCCGAGAACGTTTCGTCCTCTGGTGGAACTAGGCCAAGATTTGTTTTACGAGGCTTCGGTGCTGATGCGAATCGTAAAAATGTATTAAAAAATGTTTCCACACCAAAGTTTGCGAGTGCACTACCAAAAAATACAGGAGTAAGCTCTCCGTTAGCGACACGCTCCACATCAAAATTGTTTCCAGCTTCATCTAATAGGAGTAACTCATCTTGTGTACTGTCATAAACCGGTGTATCTGTAATGGCTGGATGCTTGCCGTCCTCTAGCTCCTCTAAAGGAATGATTTTTTCATCTTCGTTCCCAGTAAAATGAACGAACCGATTGTTATAACGGTCGACAATCCCTAAAAATCGTTTGCCCATACCAACTGGCCAGTTCATTGGATAGGACTCAATCCCAAGCACCTCTTCAATTTCCGCTAAAAGATCAAGTGGATCCTTACCTTCACGGTCAAGCTTATTAATGAATGTAAAAATCGGAATTCCTCTCATTCGACAAACTTTGAAAAGCTTAATCGTTTGTGGCTCAACACCCTTTGTGGAGTCAATGATCATCACAACACTGTCAACAGCCGTTAATGTCCGATACGTGTCCTCACTGAAATCCTCGTGTCCTGGTGTATCCAAAATATTGACGTAAAAGTCTTCATAAGGAAAACTCATCACACTTGATGTAACCGAGATTCCACGTTGCTTTTCGATTTCCATCCAGTCCGATGCAGCGAATTTTCCTGATTTTTTTCCTTTAACTGTTCCCGCTTCACGAATCACGTTACCAAACAAAAGCAATTTTTCAGTCATCGTCGTTTTCCCAGCGTCCGGGTGTGAGATGATGGCAAATGTTCTTCGTTTTTGAACTTCATCTATATAGCTCATGCAAATTATCCTTCCGTTATCACAATTTCTATCTAAAAAAATATATCACATTAAAAAAAGAACTACAACGTGAATTGATTCCAATTTTCACGAGGAATATCAAAAAAAGAGGCTATTCTGTGATACACATCACAGCCTACTACACAGGTTCACACTATACTAAAAGTAGAAATAGAAAAAATACTGTAATGAGGTGAAGGTTACATGTTTGTAGCATATTTTCTTACTTTAAGTATTATTCTTACTTGTGTCGGTTTTGCAGTACAAATTATGAATGGCGTTAAAGAGTTAGATAGTAAGTCACTAGATCAATAAGCTAGCAAAAAGAAAACGGGAGAGGCTAGTTACCAACTAGTCTCTCCCACTTTTTCGTCATCAAATAAAGGTACCCTTCCATTCTATAGCAACCCGGCCGCCATAGAGAGTTCTCCTTAGGCCCGTGGCTTTGCGTCATTGTTTTTCAACAATTTTGCCTTTTGTATAGTTTGGTATTCTGCTTATCTAATGGCGTTACGCATACGCTGATATTTACGTTGAATGCTAATTGGGCTACGGTTTAATTTTTTTCCAATGTCTGAAAATGGTTTACCCATTGCGACAAGCTCAATCATGGAATGAATTTCAACAGTAGTCCATGACCGGTAATTGACCCTCTTCTGCTTGGAACGTTCCCCTTCAACCCAGCTAGGTTCAGGTACGATTGCATTTTTTTCAATTTTGGAGAAGTCAATTCGGTCTTTATTGATCTTTGCCCAATCCCAAAAATCTTCAGGTTTAATAAAGTAAAATTTCCGTGTATTTCGTGTTGCCTTTTTTGTGTACTTTAATCCATGGTTGTCAATCCAAAGCTTTACAGACTTTGGATCAATTTTTAATAGAGTTGCCAATTCATGCATCGTTAACTGACCGGTGAAAGACTTTGTATTGGAAATCCCTAATCTCTTAATCTTTAATTCAACGGCCGTCTCCGTTCTATGTAGGTGACTCGCAATCGTAGAGATTTTCATTCGACCTACATTGTCCTTGAGAAACTCTATTTCTTCATACGTCCATGTTCTTTTCTTCAAATCAAAATTCCCCTTTTCATTCTTAATCGCACTAAGAATGAAAGGCCTTTTGATGACATACCACTATCATATCATACTATTGGACTAAAAAAACATTGGTAAATTTATTTTTTTGAAGATTGTCAAGTGCTTTTTATACTTTTCTAGTTTGCCGGTAAGTATGTAGTAAATTGGAAATAAGCGGATTAATGTTTTCTGGAAGTGAATAGAGACTAAAGAACTGTACATCAAGCCCTTCTTCACGATTCACGTCAAGCTGTCCTCCAACAATCTCTCTTGTGATATAAGCGATGGTAATGGGATAAAACTCATCTCCATTTGGTAGTTTGACAAAGTGGCCTTTTCCGGAAAACACGCCTACTAGTTCCATTTTTCCGATTTGCAGCCCTGTTTCTTCTAGTACTTCTCTCCTACCCGCATCTTCTGTGGATTCCCCTAATTCTAAAAATCCTCCAGGAACACCCCAAACACCGTCTTTTCGTTGCTGAAGCAAGATTTCACCTTTTTCATTAATTACTCCAACTGCCGTACCAACTAAATTAAGCGGTCGGTTGCCAACAACTTTTCTTAGCTCTTCGATATAGCCCATGACAAATCCTCCTATCTTTTAATCTCTGAAAACAGATATATGATAAGCCCAAATAGTGCTACTCCAATTGATAGATTCCCATAAAGGTCCATTCGTTCTGGATTAATGAAAAAAATATCTAAGTATGGAACAGGATCGTCACCTAAAAAACTGTCGACGTTGTATAAGGCTAATGCTTTTAAAGTCCCCAGAAGCATCAGTGACACACCTACTTGTTGGCATAATTCTTATCTTTGTTTTTTACGATCCCACTCACAATAAATAGGATAAAAAGACAAACAATGATAAATTTCATATTTCACCCCTATTATCAATATTTGTTATTTGTGGAAATAATACCACAATTAACCATTTAGTGAAATTTGATTAATTTGCTCTTTATTAAAATACTGTCAGTAACAAATGCATGCTGTCGTTTCCCGGGAAATGTTGTCGCCAATAGAAAAATTTGTCGGAAGTATTTCCTTAAAGAACCAATTAAACATTAAAAGACCCAAACCATATTTAGGTTTGGGTCTTAAAACATATTATGATAGATTTCGTTCGATCTTGTATTCCTCTGTTTTTTCAGTCAACCAAGCACTGTATTCTTCTGAGATTTTTTGATCAAACAGGACTTTGTAAATGGAGTCTTTGCTTTCTTCATAGGTAGCTTCTTTCGCTTCTTTTTTATCGGTCACTTTGATGATATGGTATCCGTATTCTGTTTTTACAGGGGCACTAATTTCATCGATTCCCATCGAGAATGCAGCATTTTCAAATTCAGCAACCATTTCACCTTTTCCGAAATAGCCAAGCTCTCCACCAGCCTCTGCATTAGCAGTATCCTTTGAATACTCTTTCGCTAATTCAGCAAAATCTGCACCATCTGCAAGCTTTGTAGCAACTTCACTTGCAGTGGCTTCATCATCAACTAAGATATGACTTGCTTGAACTTGTTCAGGCTGAACAAAGGAATCCTTGTTTTCTTCAAAATACGTTTTTACCTCGTCATCCGTAATCTCAATTCTTGGTTCAAGTAGTTTTTTCGTTTGGATAAACTGTTTGATATCGTCTTCGACTTCTTTACGGGTTACTCCACTCGCTTCAATGGCACTCGTAAAGGTTTCCTCTCCTCCATAGGAGTCAATTAATGCCTGTAACTCCTCATCCAGCTCTTTATCAGAGACCGTTATGTTTTCTTTCTCTGCTTCTAGTTCAATGATTTTATTTGTGATCAATGTTTCTAAAACCTGTGAACCATAAAATTTTTCTAATGATGTGTGCAGTTCATCGCGCTCAATTTCTACGCCATTTACACTTGCAACTACATCCTTCTTTACATATGTGAATCCAATGATCGCTATGACAATACATAAGATTGCCCCAACGACCCAGGCTAGTTTTGTTTTCCCCATTGTTTTTTCCCTTCACCGCTAAGCGTTATTCAATTCCAGTATTATTACTTGTTAAGGTTAGTTTTGCTGTTTCAAGTTTACCGCCGCGGTAAAAGCTTAATTCAATTTCATCACCAATTTTTACTTTTGAATATAAGTATTTTCGAAGATCCATTGAACTCTTAACCTCAGTATCATTGATTTTCACAATCACGTCGGTCATTTTTAAGCCAGCTTTCTCAGCAGCAGAGTTCTGTGCAACACTTGTTACGATAACTCCTTCTTTTATATCTTCAGGAAGGTCGGCATAATACATTCTAGGTATTTCCGCGAGATCCGCCAATCCAATACCGATAAATGGACGCTCAATTTTACCACTTTCAATTAAACTGTTAATAATCGGTACGACATCATTACTAGGGATCGCAAATCCTAATCCTTCTACACCACTATTTGCAATTTTTAAGCTGTTAATTCCAATAACTTGCCCTTGTGTATTTAATAGTGCACCACCACTGTTACCAGGGTTAATTGCAGCATCTGTCTGAATAACGTTTAATTCCCAGCTACCTGCTGAGGTATCAACTGAAATGCTACGATCCTTCGCACTTACAATCCCTGAAGTAACCGTTCTTGACAAATCAAGTCCAAGTGGGTTTCCAATTGCAAATACTTGGTCACCAGGGCGTAGAGATTCAGAATCACCAAATTGTAGAACCGCCTCTACATTCTTAGAATCTATTTCTAAAACCGCTAAATCGGTTAATGGATCTGTTCCAATCAACTTAGCCATTGTTTTTTCACCATTATAAAGGGAGATTTCCACTTCATTTGCATTTTCGATGACGTGGTTATTCGTCACAATATAGGCTTTATCGCCATCCTTTTGAAAAATAACTCCGGAACCTGTTCCACTTGGGACACTTTGTGAGTTATTTCTGCCAAACGGGTTTTGTTGTGCTTGCATACTCGTAATTCCAACGATCCCTTTTGATGCATCTTCAACCATATCTGCAACAGAAGACGTTGAGTCACTGACTGCTGTTTGTTGGATTTTCACAGGACCAGAAGCTTCAATCACTTCTGATTGCTTCTCATTTGAAGGCGTATCTGAATTAAAATATCCCTGTAATCCGTCAATATGTGGTGCGACTCCCAGCGTTAATGCCGAACCAAGGACACCAGCAGATACCATTGATAGAAAGCCTTTCATTTTTCCATTTGACTTTTTTTCTTTTGGCTTTGATGAGCGAAGTGTTGTTTCTTCAGTAACCGCCGATTGTTGAACCGTTTCTGCTTTCACCGGAACAGAAAGCTCTTGCTCTACTTCAGGATCTACTTTCATCTCTGGTTGTTCAGATTGATTTTCTTCAATACGATTTTCACTATTCTCTAAGTTGTTTGGATCCTCTTCTGTATGATTAAATTCATTAAAACGTTTATCGTTTTCCATTATGAATTCCTCCTTAACTAACTCCATGTATTTATCATAGACAAAAATTATGAACAAAATATTAACAAACCTTGAAAAGACATGGAAAAAATTGAAGAAAATCCATCAAAAAAATGATGGATTTACTCTGAAGGTATTCGAATGACAAACTTTGTTCCTTTTCCTTTTTCACTAGACACTTCAATTTTCCCATTGTGAAGTTGGACGAGCTGTTTCACAATCGAAAGTCCTAGACCGAATTGACCGAATGGCGTTCCGGTTCGTGAAACATCAGCTTTATAAAAACGATGCCAGATGTTCTCGATTTCTGACGAATCAATTCCCACTCCAGTATCTTCGATTTCGATGACTGTTTCATGCTCTCCTGCTCTTCCTCGAATCCAAATAGTGCCGTTATCTGTAAATTGGATACTGTTTTTTATAATATTAATTAAAATTTGTATCAAGCGGTCGTAATCGGCTGTAATCATCAAACCTTCAGGGACCTCAACGATTATTTGATCATTTTTTTCATCCGCCTGTGGCTCAAGTGTATCTTTTACAACCTCTAGCACTTCGACTAATTCAATCGTTTCTTTTTGAAGCGTTACTTGATTGGAGCGAATTTTTTCATAGTCCAAGTTTTCATTCACCAGACGGATAAGGCGCTTTGTTTCCTGACTTACTAATTGAACTCCCTTTTCCTTTTCTTCTTCTGGAATCAGATCGTTTTTTAATCCTTCAATCACACCACTAATCGTTGTGAGAGGTGTCCGCATTTCATGAGAAACATCGGCCATGAATTTCCGTCTCCTGCTCTCAAGGCTTTCGATTTCCTCCATTGATTTCTGTAAACGTTGCGCCATTTTGTTAAAATCCTTAGATAGCTCACCTATTTCATCAAAATCAGATGAAGGCAATTCCACTGAATAATCACCATCCGAAATCATCGAGGTTGCTTTTCTTAAGCGTTTGATGCGCTTCACATGAATCGTCGACAAAAGCCAGCTCATTAAAATAGCAACTGCTAGTGCCAAAAACATCGTGTAAAACAAATATTGGTTAATATCATGAATCATTTCTTGTGTTCCACTGATGGGTGACGCTAGAAGGACACCACCGACAAAGGTTTGACCAACCATATATGGCATGACAATAAACGTTACTTCCTGCTCAAAACGCTTATAATCCTGTTTGACGGACACGATATGCCCACTTCGGACCTTGTCCCATTCCTTCTTTTTCAACTCCACTTGTGGTACAAATCCACCTACAGCACTTAGGCTTACACCATTTTCATCAAACACCGTAAATAATATATTTCTCTCAGCTAACATGTTTGAGTATTGACGAATTAATCCATCGACATTCGAAGTACGACTAATATCGGTAATGATATTCTCACCATATGTCGTCAATTCTTGAACTTTTTCTTCAAAGACAAGATTTCCAACGTAATGCGCGAACACAATACTTAAAATAACAAATGCAACCACAATCACGCTTATGTGACTTACAAGCTGCTGAAACATATACCGAAATTTCATTTTTCTCCCTCAATGGACTCATCGAATTTGTAGCCTACACCCCAAACGGTATGGAAAAAGGGTTGGTTGGCGGTACCTAGTTTTTTACGGAGCCGCTTTATATGTACATCAACCGTGCGCTCATCTCCATAAAATTGATAACCCCATACACGATCCAATAACTGTTCCCTTGAAAACACCTGCTTCGGATGCTGTGCAAAATAATATAATAAATCAAATTCCTTAGGGGTTAAATTCGTGATTGGCGTCCCATTAAGAATGACTTCTCTTGTATTCTTGTTGATTTGAAAATGTTCGGTTCGAAGTGTTCCTGTTTCCATTTCTTCTGTTGGCTTACTATTGTAACGTCTTGTGACCGCCTTAATCCGTGCCATCAAGGCAAGTGGGCTAAATGGCTTTGTGACATAATCATCAGCCCCCATTTCTAGTCCCAATACTTGATCAGATTCGCTGTCCTTCGCTGTGAGCATGATAATCGGAATGGAACTTTTCTCCTCACGAATTTTTCGGCAGATGGTTACCCCATCCATGCCTGGCAGCATCCAGTCTACAATGAGTAAATCCCAGTTTTCCTCTTTAAAGCGGTTATAGCCCTTTAGGCCATCATGGACAAACTCTCCTTCAATGCCTTCCTTTGAAAAAAACATTTCAATCATGGAACATACACTTTCATTATCTTCTATAACGAGAACTCTCATGCTTCCAACTCCTAATATAGAACCATTGATACATCCATTTTACTATACAAAATCATATTTAAAAAAGTCATGCTCATTTTTTTACAAACGCTTGTTCACGCCCATAACTGTCTATATAATGCAATCTTATACCGTCATCGCCCAATTCAAATGTTAACGTTTCATATAAATATTCAGCCTGAAAACTAATTCGGTCATGTTCTACTTTTACAAGATTAATAGGATACGTATATGGAACCCCATATTTTTTAGGAACTGTTAAAAGTAATGAGTTTCCATTGTTTTGTTGAATCGTTAGCTTTGTATGTTTATTTTCATACTCGCCTACTAGTGGCTTGTTGTTGATTTTCTGTTTTAGTTTCGGGAGGATTTCGATTGGTTCTACATCCTTGCCATATACTATTTTTGAAAGATCATGACTTATTTTTTCGACTGGTGTAATATTTAGATTTGATAATACGATGATGGTTACATCTTTTTCTACATACAAATAAAAATCACTTACAAAGCCGTTAATATCCCCCGAATGACACGCTGCCTTTTCAGGTTCATCTAGTAAAAACCACCCATAACCGTATCCATCAAGGTTAGGTGTAAACATTTGGTCGACGAGTTCTTTGTTTAAAAAGCTTCCATTCTGCAAGGCCTGTCCCCACTTGAATAAATCCTCTACTGTTGAGTATAGGCCGTATGCTCCAAGTGGAAATGACATGTCTATGTATTCGGTATGATTGATCGTTTGATTAATCGTGTGCCCTGTTGCCAAATGTGGAATAATCGATCTTCCATCATCAACACCTGTATCCATCATACCAAGTGGTTGAAATATGGTTTCAGCTAAAAAATTCGAATAGGATTTTCCCGAAATCTTTTCAATAAGTGCCGTTAGTACTAGATAACCAGTATTACAATATTCCATTCTTTCCCCTGGCTCGAACTCAAGAGGTACAGCTTTGATGGAGTCCAACACCTGTTCAAGAGTTGAAGGAAGTCTCATCGATTTGTTCCAATAGTCTGGTGCTGAAGTAAAATCAGGGATTCCTGAGGTATGGGATAATAAATGGTGAACCGTTATTTGACTACCAAACCTCATGTCCGGTAAAAATTCATCAACTGTATCAGTTAATGCTAGTTTCCCATTTTCAACAAGCTTTAAAATAGCCGCTGCCGTGAATGTCTTCGAAAGCGAACCGATTCTATATTTTGTTTTTGAGGTTGTGGGCACCTCATATTGAAAGCTTGCAAATCCATAGCCCTCTGAAAGCAAGATTTCGCCTCTTTTCGCCACAAGGACAGCCCCATTAAAATAGCAGTAATCTGCCAGAGATTTCATATAGGTATGCGGATTTTGACCCATAAATTCCTCCTATGTATAAAGGGACTAGACAAACTTAGTCCCTTAAGTGTTAAACCTTCATTTCCACATGCTCAATTGCTGACTTTTCAATCTGAATCGTGGTGTGTTCAATTTTAAATTTATCTCGTATTTTATCAATTGCTTGCTGTAAAATGTCCTGACTATCATGGTCATCCTTGATTAAAATATGACAAGTGAGCGAATCCATGCCTGATGTAATCGTCCAAATGTGGAGGTCATGTACATCAATCACTCCGTCAATTTCCTCGAGTGTTGCTTTGACTTCTTTTTGGTCAATCGTAATCGGTGTACCTTCCATAAGGATATGAATGGAAGTGGTCAAAACACCCCAGGCACTTTTTAGTATAA
Source organism: Ferdinandcohnia sp. QZ13 (assembly GCF_031324165.1). Classification (NCBI taxonomy): domain Bacteria; kingdom Bacillati; phylum Bacillota; class Bacilli; order Caryophanales; family Bacillaceae; genus Ferdinandcohnia; species Ferdinandcohnia sp. QZ13. Next base: position 1,130,853 of record NZ_JAVIVW010000015.1, read on the forward strand.
GGAGAGCTACCACAACCGAAATGATGGGGTCCGCAATATACCATTCAAAGAGTAGCATCAGCACGCCGGCGATAATCGCCCCAACCGAGCCTAGAGCATCTCCTAAAACATGAAGGTAAGCACTTCGTAGGTTGACGTTATTTTTCACATCGCCTTTACTTATCAATGACCAAGCACTAAGTAAATTTGCTAATAGCCCAATTCCAGCAATAATCATCATTGTCCCACTTGCAACTGTAGGTGGATCAAAAAAGCGCTGAAATGCTTCATATACGATAAAGCCTGCAATGACAAACAACGTAACTGCATTAAAAAGCGCTGCCAATATTTCAAATCGGTAAAATCCGTAGGTTTTCTTCGGTGAGGCGGGTCTAGTTGCAAACCAAAACGCCACTAAACTTAAAAATAGAGAACTTGCGTCACTTAGCATATGGCCTGAGTCGGATAATAGGGCTAAACTATTTGTAATTAATCCTCCGAAAAATTCCAGCAGCATAATACCCGTAGTAATAATCAACGCAATGAGTAAACCTTTTTTATTTCCTTCTCTCACTTCATCAAAATGATGGTGATGATGGTGACCATGATGGTCGTGTCCGTGATGATGGTGGTGATGTCCCATCATACTCCCCTCCTATTCGTGTTCAATATGATGAATAACCTGGTGTAGCAAGGTAATGACATGTTCATCATCATATGTATAAAGGAATGTGTTACCTTCGCGTCGGTATGTCACCAACCGTAGATTTCGTAGCAGGCTAAGCTGATGGGATACAGCTGATTGTGACATTTCGAGGACCTCTGCGATATGGTTGACTGAGCACTCCTCTTGAGATAATAAGTACAGAATCTTGATTCGTGTGGGATCCGCGAGTGCTTTAAAAATCCGTGATGCTTCATCAATTGTTGTTTGCAATAAAAAGGAATGATCCTTTTGTTCCACTTTTTCAACCTTCTTTCTTAAAAATGATTGGCATCCTGTATATGCTGAACGATGTATTCTGCATCTTCTGCAACTCCTTGCAACAAGGCTGAGCCTCTTCGGGATTGCCAAGGTAGACCTAAAAAATAAAGACCCTCAATATTCGTGATACCCCTTTTATGTTGAGGTTGACCATTTTGTTTGAATGCTTCTGGGATTTGGAGCCATTGATAATTTGCTCTAAATCCTGTTGCCCATACAACATTTGCGACCTTTAAATCGCTGTTATCTTGGAAAAAGAATGTATCTTCTTTTACGTCCATCGTTCTTGGCTTTATGATGATCTTTTGAGATTGTATAGCCTTTCTTAATTCAAATCCAAAGATCGGGTCCGGGCGATTTTTTATTATTTGACCTAATTGCGATGTTACATTTGCTTTGAGTATACCAAATTTATCAAACCACCAAAAAATGCTCCTGCCAGCTAGGTCCTGAGGGATAAAAGTAAGTTTTTGACTTACCGATAGATACACATCCCGCTCCTTTGCTAGCTCAACTGCAATTTGCGCCCCAGAATTCCCTCCACCCACTACTAATAGAGGTCCATTTTGGAGTTGGTCTGGATTTTTATATTGCGAGGAATGAACCTGAAACACTGTGGCCGGTATGGAAGCTGCAAAACTTGGAAGGAGAGGTTCCTGAAACGGACCTGTTGCGATTACCACATTTTTAGTATGAATCACGCTGTTTGTCGTTTCGATTACAAAACCAGTGTCTGCCCTCCTTACTTTAGTAATCGTTGTATCTAGCTGGATGGGTAAAGAATGGTGGGACGCGTATTGTGTTAAATAATCGGCAACCTCGTCCTTTGTTGGATAACCATGTCTTGGGCCTTGCATCTGAAAGTCAGGAAGTTCACTATAAGATCTTGGTGTAAAAAGAGTCAGCGAATCATACCGGTTTCGCCACACTTCACCGATTTCCTTTGCCTTATCTAAAAGTAGAAAAGATTGATTTGTCTTTTTTAAATAAAAGCCCATCGCTAAACCCGCTTGACCAGCCCCGATAATCACAACATCATACATAGTGATCCCCACTTCACAGCAAAGTATATGAGCATATGCTCATATATAATATTACAATTCCATATAAAGGGTGTCAATTAGAATTGGAAATTTTTTGTGGGTAGGATAGTTACATAGTCTCGGGTAGATAAAAGGTATATAACCAGCACATAAATCCAGTCCTTCCTGCATAGATTGACATGAATAGAAAGGAGAGGATGATGTGCATTCAGAGCTTTATAGCCACTTTTATAAGAGCTATCAGCTAATTCAGGAATTGCTTAAGGATTTTCCGGTTAATCAAAACCCTCTCGAAATCCAACTTACTATGTACCACCCGTGGAAGTTCCACGCCCTGAATATCCATTTTGGTTAACGACTGGTAGGCTTGTTTGGCACTGGCATACCCGAACAAAAACAGCCCGTTCCCCCTATCTACAGATGATTGCGCCACAGGGTTATGTAGAAATCAATATGGTGGATGCCAAAAAGCTAGGGCTTCTCCCTGGAGAAATGGTGAAAATTGTCTCACCTCGTGGGTCCATTCAGGTTCCAACCCGAATTGTAGATACAGTCCAGCCAGGCTTAGTATTCGTTCCCTTTCACTATGGAACGTGGGAGAATAACCAAGCTGCTAACGAATTAACCGCTGATTATACCGACCCTTTGTCAAGGCAACCAACATTTAAACAATCCTCCTGTCGGATTGAAAAACTACGAAAAACAGTAACCATAACGGACCAGTTATCTTTACCGGAAATCGCATCTAAAAATGGCTATACCCTTGAACAATTGGCAAGGGCCAATGAAATGATGCCACCCTATCGCGCTGATATTGGGGACCAAATTGAGGTTCCATTATCCATGAATAATGTAGATATTCCTCCCTATATGCCATACCGAAACATCGAGAAGCTTCCACATTTTAAGCAAGCTGACCTAAAAGTAACAAGAATGGATATGGAAAGCGAGTAATCATATAGTCGTAAAAAAACCTGCATTTCTCCTGAAATGCAGGTCTGACATACTATTTCATTTGTTCCCATTCTTCCCGAAGTAAGCCCATTCGAATTGAATCGTAGTAGACGCCATTATAATAGCGGCATTTTCGCATCCGTGCTTCGAGTGTCATTCCTAGCTTTTGACCAACCTTGATCATCCGATGATTTCCAGACCATGTCGTGTATCCAATCCTTTCGATGTACGGGATTGTTTCAAATAAATAATCAATCCATAGCTTCATTGTCTCCGTTCCGTAGCCGTTGCCCCAATATTCAGGAAGATAGATGACAATGCCCATTTCAAGCCATCTGGTTGCCTCACTTTCCCAGTAAAAAATGACCGTCCCAATGATTTGACCATTCGCTTCAATAATCATTTGATCTAGTGGATGGCGTTGCATGGTGAGTTGGTGTTCGACTTTTTTTAAATACGTTTCTTTATCAATGAACTTATGGCTAAAATAGGGCGCATCCCACTTTTTCCATTCCGGATTAAGGTCACCATAGCGCATCTCCCAAAGCATTGGTAAATCTTCTTTTTCTACTTGACGTAAGGTTACTTTTTCTCCCTTTATTTTGACTAGATTCATTGTATTTGTGTTCCCCCTGTTTTAATGATAGCTATAGTTTTAATTCGGTAGAAACAGGAAAATTCCTTTCTTTTCTTTAACCTTCACTGTGAAAACGCACTTTACGGTTTCAATTGGCTCTATTCTAAAAGATTGTTGTTATTAACCTAAAGTTTATTGGTGGAATTAGGGTGAGTTCCGCTTCTGGCACTCGCTTTCCGCGGGCGATCCGCAAGCCTCCTCAGGTCTACACGATGTAGGTCACGAAGCCGTTGCCACAGGACGTGGCGCTCTTAGGCTTCGAACATTAATTACTCCTGCGGGGTCTCGCAGGACGTTGAGTTTGCTTCCTTGAAACTACAGCGCACGAAGAAAATGCGTGCATTTTCAAGGTTCTCGCGCCATACGCTCCAATCACTAGAAGGAGCACCTATGTGTCTAATTTTACTTATATCAAAAACAACAAAATTTGCGAAAACAGTCTTTTAAAATTGGTTTTAATTCTGAATTACTGTTCTTAATCTCAAATTACTGTTTTTAATCTCAAAATACTGCTCTTAATTTCTAAATACTGTTCTTAGCCATTTTGCATCACAAAAAAAGCATGCAGCGCTAATCTGCATACTTTTAATGTCCAACCACTTCTAAAAAATTGGTTTGGAATGACTCTTCTTTTTCGAATTGCATTTCTTGTTGTTGTTCAATTTCATCTCGTCTAGCGATCTCGAATTCTTTTAATCGCGATTCGCTAAAGTCTCCATCAAGTAAGGCTTGCTCGAGGATGGGTGCCAAAACGTGTGCATCTTTAATCGCACAGTTAATTCCGATCGCAGCCGTTGGGGTCATCGTGTGAGCGGCATCTCCTAGGATGACAAGGCCATCTTTCACCCACGTGTCTGCTGTTGAACTGAACACTTTTAAACAAACAAAGTTTTTCCAGGATTGAATGTGCTCACGAACGATTGGCTCTAATTCTGGAAAACTTATTAAGAGTGGTTCCAAAAATGGTTCTAGCGGTTGCTTCCGTAAAGTATTAAAGGTGCCTTCTTCAATGTTCCAGCCGATTTGAATCATTCCACCTGTTTGCGTGAATAATGCAAGTTGATGTCCATTGACAAGAACCATTTTTGTTGAAGGCTCCCAACCAGCAGGTGCAGGGATTTTAGCCCAAAGCACATCATAACCATGTGTTTCCTCCGAAGCGACAATGCCCGCAAGTTTTCGAACAGTTGAATATCGACCATCCGTGCCTACAACGATTGAACTTGAGATATTGATTTCTTGTCCATTCTGCTTTGCTTTTACACCTGTATAGTTTCCTTTTTCGTCCTGAACTAACTCAGTGACACTCGTGTTTAAAAGCAATTGATAATTTGGAAAATGCGCTGCTTCTTTAGAAACTGCAGTTAAAAAATGCGGCTGCGGAATATGGATTCCAACGTGATCCTCTACTGTTGGAGTGATTGATTTTACAATATTTCTTCCATAATAATATTCAACTTTTTTCATTTTTAATAATCCAAGTGCTTCTATTTTATCGAAAAGATGATGTTCTTTTAAAATAGCTTCGGTTTCTGCGTTGATGTGCTCACCTCTAAATTCACGTTCGTTTCCTGAAGTGCGCTCAACAACGATGGTAGATATTCCTTTCTTTGCTAATAAATAGCCAAGCAAAGCACCTGCCGGACCTCCACCCACAATACAAACATCTGTCTGTAGATTCATGTTTTCACCTTCTATAGTAATCGTAAGATGTAAAAAAAGTTTTCTAATAAGAAACAAAGTTTACCTTAACAATAATTAAATGATATCAACCACGTATTAATAGGTCAACTAATTTTCATTTCCATTCTTGGCTGAAATAAAATAGAAGTAATTATGAATTTTTTAAAAGGAGTGAGTTAAATGAAGCAAATTCCCGTTGCTTTGGCTTTAGCCATTATCTTAGCAGGTTGTCAAAGCCAACAAACTCCCCCAGCTCAGCATACAGATGACGTTGACAATAAACCACCACAACAAGCGGTAGATGAAGAAAAGGCAGGGCCTTTTGAATTTGATACAACAACATTTGAGAACGGGAAGTTAACGATTCACTATCCACAGTTTGTAAACATGCTAAATGAAGAATTGGAACAACGCATCAATAACCTTATTAAAGAGGATGCCATTCTTTTTCTGAACCCATATCAGGATGGGGATGCTCCACTCCAAATGGATTACGAGGTCATACTTCCAGAATCGGATACTTTCAGTGTTCAATATACTGGTAATTATAACGGTGGTATGTATCCGACCCATCTTCTTTTCACCACCAATATTGATTTCAAAAAAGGAGAGAAAATTAGATTGCCCGATCTATTTGTAATTGATGAACCGTTTATTGAAACATTAAAAAAGGCAAAATATATCGATTGGGAGAATCCACCTGATCCAAATAAGGAAAAACAAGATGCCATCATTGAATATTTGAACACGTTTAATAATCAAGATTTCATTGAGGCATTTACTAAGGCAGATCACCCAGAGCCAAACGAAAATCCATATGGAATCTATTCTTACTTTCTTAATCATACAGTCGTCATAAGCATTCAACTCCCACATGCGCTTGGAGACCATGCGGAGTTTGAAGTGAACACGAGAGACTTGGTAAGAAAATAGATAAAACCTTTTACAAATTTTCAAATTCCTAAATGACTACTAGAATATTTTTATACTGATTTCCCATTTGCCATTATCTCCTTCTGAACTTAAATGCTTTCCTGTATTCTAAGTGGTAGTTTGAGTGGAAATACAACTAGTTTTGTAAAGGTTCTGTTGCTTTTACAGTTGAAGCTGATTTTTCCTTTACACTGGATCCTTTTTTTACAAATAAAGATAAAATGAATGTCACAACTGAAATTCCAGTAACAAAATAAAATGCATATTTTACACCAGCTGCTAAGGTTTCTGGCTCTGTTGCGCTTGAAAAATCAGCCATATAACTGTTTTGACCAGCTGTAAATAACGTAATGGCAATCGCAGTACCCGCTGCTCCAGCTACTTGATTCAACGTATTCATTGCAGCTGATCCATCAGCATAAAATTCACGTGGCAACTGATTTAGGGCATTTGTTTGTGATGGCATCATGACCATCGTTATTCCAAAGAAGAACAACATAAATGCTACAATGATCTGTCAACCAGGTGTTGTTGCCGTTATGACGGATGCAAACATGAAATTTGCAATCAGAATAACAATAGAACCAATAATGACGAAAATACGTGGCCCGAATTTGTCAAATAAAGTACCAACAATGGGTGACATAACCACATTGACTGCATTACCAGGAAGTAATAATAAACCAGCCACCGCTGCACTATATAATAAAGCATCCTTTAGATACATGGGCAAAAGAATACCAGCTGATAAAATCATGAGAATACCAAGGAACATCGTCGCTGTTCCTAACGTAAACATAGGGTACTTAAATACGCGTAAGTTAACCATCGGCTGAGCCATTTTCATTTGGCGAACCCCAAATACTACAAGTGCGATTATTCCAACTAGTAAAGGTGCCCAAACTTTTGGAGATGAGACAGCAGCTTCAGCCATCGTTGCTAATGCGTATATCAATCCTCCAAAACCGAATGTTGATAAAACAACTGATGAATAATCGATTTTTGGTTTCGTAATTTCTGAAACATTTTCAATTTTAACTACGGCAATCAGCGTTAATAATCCATATAAAATACAGCTAATCCAGAAAATATATGGCCAACCTAACGTACTAATAATGACCCCTGAAAGTGTTGGACCTAAGGCAGGTCCTAATGTAATAACAAGACCCATGATCCCCATTACAACTCCACGTTTATGAACAGGGAAAATAATTAAAAGAACACTCGTCATAACTGGTATTAAAACACCCGTTCCGATTGCCTGCACAATACGACCTGCTAATAGTATTGCAAAATTCGGAGAGAGAGCAGCTAATACTGCGCCTAATAATGAAATTACTAGTCCCCCGATAACGAGTTGTCTTGTAGTGAACCACTTCATCAACAGGGCAGAAATTGGGACTAATATCGCTAATACTAATAAATATCCTGTTGTCAGCCATTGGGCAATAGCAGGTTTAACTGAAAATTCCCCCATAATATTTGTTAATGCCATGTTTAATGCTGTTTCACCAAATAACCCTATAAAGGTACCAAACATTAAAATAAAGGCCATTATTTTTGGACTTTTGACTTGTAATTGTGTGTTCATAAAAATCTCCTTTTTCTACGGTTTGACCGTATGAAGTCTATTTTTTTCCATAATAAAGGCCAATCCCCACTTCTTCTGAGCTTTGCTCATGAAAAATGGGAATTAGCCGTTTTTTCAAAAACCATATTATTCACTTATGAAACGCCTGTAATAAATTTTGTAGTACTTGGGAAATTGTTTTGAGTGGAGAACTTGATTTTTGTGTTAAACAAAGCATCATTCCACCCTCGACAGTGGCTACCATGGTAAGAGCAAGTGATTCAGCTATTTCTGTCGAAAATCCATCCGCTACCAACTTCTTTGTATAGATACTCTGCATTTTTTCATATAAAAGAGAACAAGCATGACGGACTGGTTCGCTGAGTGAAGCCATTTCACTGACGATGCTGCTAAATGTATATCCAGCAATTTCTCCTTCCGTTTCAAAATGAACGATTAATTGATCGATCATAGCTTTTGTGGCTTCGGTTGTGTCCGGGTACTGATTAAAAATGTTTTCAATATCCTTTGTAATCATTTCATTCAAGGACTGCAGACAAGCAATAAGTAATTCTTCTTTTCCATTTGGAAAGTGATGATATAGAGAGCCTTTTGAAATATTGCATGCTTTTAATATTTCACTTAAGCCTACACCTATATATCCTTTTTGTTGGAAAAGCTTTGTCGCTATCTCGATAATTCGCGTTTTTGTATCCATTCCCGTAGCACACCCCCACCATACCAACCGGTCTGTTTGTAACTTTACCAAAAAATTTTTCATATAGTCAACAGTTTTTTTACTACGTTTAAAGTGTTAACTCTATTTCAGTGGATATGATGTCACGAAAATAACAAAAAAAACGCTAATCATTTATTTTTTTGTCATTCTGGCTTGGTTGGTCAGTACCAGTAAGCTGTTGGAGTATATTCGATTGCAGTTGGTTTAACATTTGTTCTAATTCTCCGATTGTTACTGGCTTAGCGCTTTTAATTAACTCATACCCAAGTTGCCCAGTAATCTCAACCGAAGCAGTTTTAATATCGGTGACCGAAGAGATTCCTTTTTGCCGTACCATTGCTTCCAGCTGTTCACTAGTCATGCGTAGCTTTTTAAGATTGTTGGTTATAATGATCCCATCCTGAATAACCGTGGTAGGCTTCCCTATAAATAACTTTTCAATAATATTAAATTTAATGGCTAAAAACTGACTAAACATCAGAAGAGTTACAAGGGCACATAAGGCAAATATTGTTTTTACTAAGTCATTCTCCGAAATAGCGTGACCTATGGTTGAGGCCATTGCCAAAATGGTTATCGTTTCCAATGCTGTCATTTCAGCCACAGTTTTTTTACCTGCAATCCGAAATAAGCAAAAACCAGTAAATAAGATTGCTAAAGCTTCCCAAATATAATTCATTTTATCCCTCAATTTAACTAATAATTAAAGATACTATTAAATTTCCCTTTATTTTCTAAAAAATACGCTTCTTTGTCATTCAATAATCCTATTTCGTATCCATAACTACAAATTATTAGCCTGCATCAACTCATATATCTTACGAGCAGTGTTGACATTTCTTACCGTAATTTGTTTGTATATCTTAGTTCCAATGATCTTTGACATTCCACTTTTGATTACATTTTTCTTATCAACGGACCATAAAATTGCACCTGGGATATATTTCACCGTGTCAATGGTTGGCTTGATGACCAAATTCTCTAGTACAGATTCATCATCAATTTCATCCCATAAAAACATGACATCACTTTTCATATCTTTGTCATTTTTCCACGAGTCAGGTATAGCGTTAATGATTCTTGTGACATCATCCAGACTTCGAACGACTACTTTAATTTGCAATCCAAAATCTTTATGTATCGCTTCCTCTAAAACACGTGAGAGTTCAGTTTTTGTTTTGCCTTTGTGTGAAAAAATGATATTACCTGTATTGATGTATGTCACCACATTATTCATTCCGACTTGTTCAAAAGATTGTGTAAGCAACTTCATGTCTATTTTATTTTTTCCACCAACATTAATCCCTCTTAAAAGAGCTATATAAATCATAACCATCCTCCTCCCTACATAATTACTTAATACCTAGTTATTTATAGGTACTTCAATGTTTTTCTCCAGTTTTTCCGCTTGTTCGATAAAGTATTCGAACTCAGCGCCAACCTGAAGATTTAGCCCAAATCCTGCATCTCGGAGGATTTCACGCAGTTCTTCAAAGTTCTTTTGATCAATCTCGGTAACAGTTGCGAGACGATATAATTCATCTGTAGGGTATTGGTTTAGTCGGTGATATAATTTGGTCAGAATGACCTTATCGCTATCTGAAATGGTTCCCAATTGTTCCCCTGTTGTTATGCCAAGCCAAATTCCATCCAAGATATCCCTTAACTCAGCTGTAACTACATTAGGGTTAGACCAATTGTCTTCCATTTGATATTTGATTAAACCTTCTAATTCTACAAGGTTAATTTGAACCTCTGTCAGAACTACCTGGTCCATTACAAAATTCATTTTCATATAATTCCATGCAACAACAGCAAGTAGGACAAGATTTAAAGCAATAGAAAAGCGAAAAATTAGCTTTCTTTTTTTACTCATCTTTTCTCAACCCTTATATATTTCTACTAAATTATCGGAATTAACCATAATTCTACTATCGTCATTTGTGCGAATTTCAATAGGATAGACAGTTGATTTCTTATCAGAGAAAATCCATCTTCTCCCTGGCTGATTAAGGATAATGAATACTCCCTTAGTTTTCTCCCCCATGAAATTAAGCGATCTTTGACTCAATGATTCGTTGTTTCGCTCATGTATACCGATCTCATTCAACCTATTTCCAACACTTACAGCATCATCTACGGTTAGACCAACTTCACTAATATTTAACACACTTTCTATAGAGAATGGCTTTGTTCTCTCTTCGGAAGTATTTCTTGAAATAAACTCGACAATATTCCCAGCAGGGTCATAGAAATATAAAGCATGTGCGGAAAAGAAGGAAAAATAGGCTTCATCCTCTCCATCCTCGACATTTAATTCGACTCTCTCTTTGACCCATAACTTCGCTTCATGAAATTGGTTCGAAGGAATATTAAATGCAAAGTGGTAATAGGGATTTCCTTTGACGTTATCCGATGTAAATTCTAACTCACTTGAACCGACAGCAATGCGAAAACTTTTTGTATCCTCTTTTAGTAAAGGAAATCCAAAACGGTCCACATAGAACCTCTTCATTTCATTGATTTTATCTGTTTGTAAATAGACTAATTTTATATCCATGAATATGACTCTCCTTACATACTATTGATTCATTACAGAAAAACCGATCCAACCAATTAAGATGAAATTTGGTGCAATCAGCAAGATGGATAACCATTTTATTCTTTTGGCAAGGGATACTGCAGCTCCCACATAAAAAAGGGGAAAAATGATCCCCCAGATTTCAAACCGTGGTGTGGCTGCTAGATATAATGAAAGGGGAACTATAAGTACTGAAGATATTACAAGCAAGATAGGTTTTTTTAACCGCATCGCTAAAATGGAAAAAATAAGGGAACCAATCATACATGGCCAAAACAGGAATTCCATAAATACCTCTATTCCACCCAAAAGGAAATTTGTTTCATATCATTATTTTTCAACAAAAAGAAGTGTTAATCCTGCTTTGATTAACACTTCTTAAACCACTTACGTTTTTAAAATCAGCAAAATTAACAATAAAATGGCTGCATGAATATTCTTATTCCTCTTCAAATGATCAACACCTTGAATTAGATTAAGAAGGTTTGTAATAAACGTTTATTCGCTAGTTAATTACAATATTCCTAAAACACTTTTATCCAAAGTGCTCTAAAGAGAGTTCTCCTGTTTTTCCCTATCCGTATTTAACCTCTTTATGAGTGAGACGGCTTGGTCAATATGGTTAACATCAAATATTTCGATTTTGAGGTTCATTGTTTGTTTAACCTCCCTGGCCTCTTTAGCATTCCCATCAGGAACAATTATATAGGGGTATGACTTTTTCTCAGCAATCCTAATCTTTTCCTCGATCATTCCGATTGGCAATACATTCCCTGATGCGTCTAGTGCGCCTGTAATACCAATTGTTTTATTATTCTTTAACTTTCCATCAGCAATTTTTGCGGATATCGCTAATCCTAATCCGACACTATCACCCGAAATATCATCTCGTTTTAGAAACGCGTCAATACTTGTAGTATCCCCTGAGAGATAACTTTGTACGTTTTCCCTCATGATTGAAAAATCTTCTTCCTTATTGATTATCCAATTCAAAAGCTCGGCATTTTTACTTTTATAGCGATTCTCATTATTAATCTTATATAAATTAAGGACTTCTTGATTGTCATTTTCAAATCCTTTAATGATGTATTCCTCATCTTTTGGGTATTCGAGATCAAAGGTATTAACAACCAATAGGTGAATACCAGAATGTTCAACCGCTTCAATGGGATCAGCCACCAAGCTAACACGATAGGAAAAAGATTCATAATATACTAATTTCAATTCAAAAACAAAAATACCTATTAATAGGACTGCTGTTATTTGGATTATCATTAAGCCGGATTTCTTATTTCGAAAAATGATTAACAAAATTAAAAGTAAAACAAGTTCAACTCCTAAGACTCCAATTAACCAAAAGGCACTTATAAAATCAAAATAATAAAGTACCCACAAGGTTGCATATATGAGCAAGAGAGCGACTCCGGTAAAAATAAAAGGTTTTCTCATTTAAGTTGCCCCCCTCCTTGGTTCCATGACAAATACCCTAAGAATGCGGGCGCCAACGTCCAAATCCACCTTCTGTATTAATGATTTGCCCAGTAATCCACGACGCTTCTTCTGTTAATAACCAGGCAATAAGTCGTGCGGGATCTTCAGGTTGTCCCATTCGTCCAAATGGAAACATTGGTTTCAAACTTTCCCACAGTTCCTTGGTCATATACCCCGTATCTACTGGTCCCGGGTTCACGGTATTGACGGTTATGTTTTGATCAGCCAATTGATCTGATATTGTTAACGTAAGGTCAGCGAGCGCTCCCTTAGATGCAACATAGGCAATTTCACCTTGCATTGGCCCTAATCTTTGACCGGAGCTCATGAAAATGATTTTGCCTCTACCTGATGTAGGATCATGTTGTTTCGCAAAAGATTGTGCCAGTAAAATAGATGATCGTGCATTAACTGCCCAATGTTTATCCAACATTTCAACTGTTAGTTCACCAAGTGCGCCATCACTTCCACTCATTGCATGGTTACAAACAAGTGCATCCAGATGACCACAACCCTTCCTGATTTCATCCATCACTCTTTGTGGTTCTTCAGGGTTTAAAAAGTCCCCGCTTACATCATAAAGAAATGCACCTTCTATTAGTTCAGCTTTAATGCCTTTGATTACTTCAGCTAAATCATCCGCTCCCCAAAATTGTTCTTTATCGTGCGGCTGAAAATGATGAATAATCACAGATGCTCCCCATGCTGCCACTTGACGGGCAATCGCATATCCAATTCCCTGGCGGCGGCTAACTCCAGTAATTAGTACTTTTCTACCTTTTAGAGGGTATTGGTCTCTTTTGTATTGGCTCAAAGTAAGTGACTCTCCTTTTTTTGTTTAAATTAAGATCATCTAGTATCTCTCTCTAAATTAGCATGTTTTTCCATATATTACATCTAGTTTTTTGACACATCGCGCTAACTTAATCTGAAAACCCTTGTCACCTTATCGTTTTCCAATCGTATAAGTAGTATAGATAAGAAATGGGGGGTTCGATTGAAAAATTTTAGAGAAAAAAATGTTGTATTAGCTGGTTTTGTTTTGTTGATAGCTGTTACAATTCTAGCTGTTATGAGAGAACAAGAGATAAAAGATGATTATCATGAACTACAAGATAATAATGAAAAATTAGTAGAACAGATCGTTACCCTAGAAAAGGAAGTGGAGAGTCTTTCTAGGTCATCAAAGGATTTAGAGACAGGGAATAAACAATTAACAGAAGAAATTGTCAAACTAGAAGAGGCAGTTGAAGCATTAAAAACACCTGTTCATTATCAGGATTTTCTTGAAGCGATAAAATTAGTTGAATCTTATAAGGAAGCTAAAACCTTTGAGGAGGCGAGTGAGTTTATTGCTTTTAAAATTGGTGTTGGTTTAATGGCTCAAGACAGTTCTCTCACCTGCCCATGTCATTTCGCATTTAACAGTAAGTCGGTCGAATGGATACCAAATGCGGTACTTGAACTTGTAAAAGTGAGAACAGAAAAGGATAAGATCCTATTAACCTATAACACCGTTAATGATATTGGTGATTACGAGTTCGTATTAATAAAAGCTATGGGCAGAAATGATCCTACTGAAAAGTGGAGAATTGAAGAAATTAAACATGAATCGAATAAGAGTTAACTTATTTATGTGGAGGCTTCAAGGTTAAAGGCATTGCAAATGCAATGCCTTTTTTGTATCGTTGTTCTTAACAATTCCTATGCGTTTTTACCATAATGCTGAACTTTAGGTTTATGTAAACTACATCTTCTATGTAACCTTATTGGCTCTGTTTTTCAGAATCCATTTTGTTATAAAGTGAGTAACAAGCACCATTAAAGTATTGAGACCTATGATGACAATTGAGAACAGAACATAAGCAACTAATAGCCACCCAACCGCTTCAGCTTGCTGACCGCCTTTGTTAGCTACATAATACACATAACTTATAATGACGACAATCTGGACTCCGGATGCCAAAATACAATTGATTGCAAAAAACTTATCTAATCTTTGACTCTTTTTGGTAGCCCTAATTTGTAAAGGTATTCCAACGACCGCTGGACTTAAGACTACCATGTAAAATAAGAACCCTTCTATCAATTCCCCCATGATCTACCTCCAGGTAACTTTTTCTGTATTATTACAATTTCTTTTTCTCTTCTTTTACTGCTAGAATTTGAGTTTCTGTTCCATGTTTTTTCCGGATGTTTTTCCGAGCCTCCGCAGGTGTCCTTGCATTGACTAACACAACTTGTGTTTCCCCGCCTACCTCTATTTTGACAAGGAAGCATTTAGCTCCACATCTCATGAGAACCTCTCCTTCCCTTTCTGTTTAAAAATAGCTGGTATCGTGAGTACAACTAGCAAAACCCCGACAACTAAATATTTTCCTTTTCCCTCATAGGAAATCATTAGTATTAGTTCCCAGTAGTTTCTTGGACCAGAATTAGCATCTTCACTAAACGGATAATCAAAAACAAAAGGTAGAATCCCAAAGAATGATATTAATAATCCGATCACCAAGAATAAGATTAATATTTTCCTCATCACACACCTCGAATTCAAATGGACTCTCTTTTTTTCGTCATTAGTCTATGATTTGCGTTATTCATTCCATTTTGAACCAATTCTAACACAACACTTCCAGTCTCAATGATATCATTTCAATCTGTTGTCAAATCAGATAAAAAGAACTATGACTTTAGACCCTTTTTATTCGGTAAAATAGTTTCATATACTTGTAACAAAAGGAAATTTAAGGGAGTTGTCAATGACTGTA
This sequence comes from Ferdinandcohnia sp. QZ13, assembly GCF_031324165.1. NCBI lineage: Bacteria > Bacillati > Bacillota > Bacilli > Caryophanales > Bacillaceae > Ferdinandcohnia > Ferdinandcohnia sp. QZ13. The sequence continues at coordinate 1,146,216 of NZ_JAVIVW010000015.1, forward strand.
CTAAATTGGCCGAAGTTATTTGCCTTTGCAGCATTTTTATTTATCATTTATACGATTTTTGATAACGTTCAGGAGCATCAGGTCTTTCTTTATAAAGCGGAGCATAATCAGGTTGAGGAAAGGGTTTGGCGCAAATTCGTCGTGAACGATTTGTTGGTAGGACCAAGGTTTTCCGTCCAAATTGGAACGTTGCCTGAAAGCAGTATTCCTACAAAACATAATGATGCGATGGTTATAATCAGTCAGGAATTATTTGAAAAGGTGAACGCTGGAGATACGATTCCCGGCTATAAAGTAAACGGAAAATTTTACACAGAAACTCTTTTGAAAGAGGAAGTTAAATGGTTTTATATTTTGTTAACCGTTTTTAGTCTGTATCCTATTAGCTATATTTTATATTGGCTTTTCAAAATTAAAATAATATGGAAATGGTTCGCTGCCATTTCCAGACGTTTATACCTAGATAAAATTGCAAGTTTTGTTATCTCATTTTTGATATTCGGTGTCTTGATTGGAACACTCCTTTTCTTTCTTTCGTCTGACACAAAATCAGCGATTGAAAATGGCTATGAAAAATATTTCGGAAAAAATCACGCTGAAACAACTGCTCTAATTATGGAACATGGGTTTGATCGAAGAACATCAACGTACAACAGAACCGATTATTACATCTCTATGATGTATAAACCCGAAAATCACGACAGTATTTTTATAGTAAAGGGCGTCACTTGGCATACGTATAACAAATACCAGGAGAAAATGCCAATTGTTTATAATGTTGATAACCCCTATCAGGTCTATGCCAAAGAAATGGATATTGCAGACTATCTCGATATCCTTATGACGGAAACCGTGTTTCTTACATTGATATCCATTATTCTAATCGTTTTATTAAGTTCCATTCCGTTCCTGTTATGGAAACAGAAGAAACGTAAATCGTAAAAGGACCATCCATTAGACTTGGATGGCCCTTTTTTCTCTTAATCTCTTTCTCTAGCTTTTTGAGTATCACGAATGTTCTTTTGAACGGTAATGGCTGCAAATACACTTAGAACAAATGCCATTCCGTAAAATCCTTTTTCACTTAAAACAATACTTCCTGCATTGTATAAACCAATCGCCATCAATGAAATGGACACAATCAAGGCAACCCAGCTAATCCCATAATAAATACTTGTAACTGGAATTCCCTCTTCTTTATCCCTCACTGCTTTTTGTAAAGAAACAGCTGAATAAAGACCAAAGATTAAAATAGCAAAATAATACCCTTTTTCATTTAGTTCCATTGCTGCGTTAAACAAGCCGATGAGATAAGAGGAAACACCAACCAACAACGCTCCCCACGAAGCCCCTTTAAACGCTGCAGTCGGCTCTCCCTCTTTCCGCTCAATCTTCACTTTCGGCTTTTCTTGTTTTTCTTTATCCACAAAAATCTCATTCTCCATTACTATGTCCCCTCCACTTTTCAACTAAAAAGGAAGCACTGCAGATTCCCTGTAGTGCATAAATCCATTATACAAAAACCCCTTCCAAAAAATGAGTGTTTTTTCATTCAATTCCAATTTAAGTTTCTAGGAATCTACGTACTTTTGTAGTAGTCTGTAGCCACCGATGATTACAAAGGAAATGAATCCTAAAATGATGAAAAGTCGAATCATGAAATGATCAATCGTATAAAGTGCAAAAACCATAGTTAAAAGGAAAATACCAAATACCGCCCCAAATTTCGTATAACGGATCGCATCATCTGTAAATTCCGGTTCTTCTTTGTACATCCATCTTTGCCCTAGTAGCATACTTTCCTCAGGATAAAAATAAGTCCAAATCAGCACTGCATATATAGGGATCATAAAAATAAAAAACATAACGGCATCTGCCAAAGCAGTCCCCCCTTGAAATGACCTTTTCTAAATAATACGTTCGAAACTAATATTTAGTTTCGAATTATTCTGTCTTTTACCAAGTTAAGTATATTCATATTTGTTACCCATAGTCCTAATTAAAAAACTCTAACCACCACGGGTAATCGTATTGTCCTTCAGAAACTTGGAAAAAGTGTCCCATGAATCCCAAATGAACATTGCCATAATGGTCAAGTGTTTTCTCTTTTGGGGCATAAGTTGAAAACAAATAGAAATTGATTCGTTCTATTTCAAAGTCCACATTTTCATTGTAGGATTCTGCTTGTTTTTCACTAAAGTTTGCATAATCAATATAGTCCTGTTGAGTTGGGTTTTTAACTAAGGAAAGTATTAGAAAAAGAATGAGTAACGCGCCAAGGATATATCTCTTTTTAACCTTTATCATAATCCTGTTCTCCCACTTTACTTTTGAATGTTACGTGTAGTAGGTGCGCTAATCCTAGAAAACTTAAGATGCTAAGAGTGACTTTGAGGATTGACGTTTGCTCTATAAGTGGAGTATGTGTTGCGCGATCCGATGAATAAATGGACCACCAGCTTGGTTCGGGAAATAGATGTGAAACTAAAATCCAAATACAATAGAAAAATATCACTGTTAACCAATACACTTTCATAACAGCACCTCGACTACATAAAGTTGAGTCAATATCCAGTGGATTTTATATACCTATCTATTATTTTTCTTAGTTGATTAATCAATAATATTGAGATTAAAAGTACATGAAATATGAAACGATTAAAAAAATCAATATAGAAAGGATCGCCCTACTCCACGTTGCTTTTTTACTTACACCTGCTTTTGATTCTAAATAATTGATGTAATTAATGGTGAATAGGAAACCAAAAAACACCAGATAAAACGATGATAGATCCCCACTGTTGTCAAAAAGATTAATAGCTCCCAATAATACTAAAATAGTGCCCATTCCACCCAAAAACATGCTTATGTATGAAACCTTTTTATCTTCCTTCACAATATAATCCCCCATACTAACCAGCACTTTAAAACTAGTGAAAAAACTGATTTTTCTTTATTTTAATTTTAACACACCACAATCCCAAAATATTACATTATTTTTGACCTTTCCTTTCTCTAGGAAAGAACATTCCAATATGTGCCCAAGTGCTTCGGGACAATTACCCATTTTCTTAGTTGAACGTGGCAATTTGAAACTAGGTGAGTATAATGTAGGGAATTTACACAATAAAGAAAAGGAGAATGAAGATGGATCATCTAAATATTTCTAACGTAAATGCGTTACAAAGTGTTTACACAGCACCACATCCAATTCACGTAGCACCTCAGCCGACTTATGTGGCACCAACCTATGAATACATTGAACCTAGTTATGGTTATGGGTACGCTTGTCCGCAACCTTGTCACAATACCTTTGTATTAGTGGTTGTGTTGTTTATTTTATTGATCATTATAGGTTCTTGCTACTTTCCTAGATGCTAATTAAAAGTACTTCTTCTAAAAAACACCACACAAAAACAAGGACATATTCAACGCAATATGTTCTTGTTTTTTTATGAGCTTATGGAATTTTTATCAACGAAAAATATTGACGAAGTTCGCTTTCAGTAAGGGAAATACTTTTTGTTAAATCTTTCGTTCTCATGACAAACTCCTTGACCCCTATGAACTCTGATTCTGCAATTAGGTAAAATTGGGTTCCTTTTTCATATCCTCTAAACTGCTTTTTTAGTATAAATACTTCCATAAATAACCGCCTGATTCCTATACTTTAGATAATTTCATTTTACATGATTCTGATTAAATTCCTACAAAAATATCTCTTCCCCTCCTACTTATACTGGTGCATATAGGAACCTACACCACCATATAATGAATTAGGACAACCAGTCTTTAAAATTGGAGGGATTATTTTGGATAACCATGAAATAGATGCACAAGCGAAGTCCGACAACAGGAATTATATAAGAGTTAATAACAACATTAATTTCACAATCAATCTTGGCGATTCATTAAATTTGCTGGCTCTTATCGCAGGTCTATTTTTCTTTAAGACTCTCTCGAAAAAGAACAAATTGCAAAAGGAAAACAAAAGAAAAAAGGCGTTGATCCTTCCATAGGTGGTCAACGTCTTGCGTTATTCCCGCGGTGCAAAATAACATGACCGACACCCCAATGATACAGATGCCTGCACTTAGCAAATCGTATTTATCGGGTGTTATTTTATGAAGGCTCATTTCTAAAAGATTGTTGCTTTTAAAACTAGAGTGATTTCCGCTCCTGGCACTCGCTGAAATCACAAGAAGGCCAATAATTACTATGTCCCTTCGCACAATCATATCCAATAACAATAAAGTTTACAAAAACAGCCTTTATGAAAGACGATAAAATACTACCCCAAGAGCAGCATCTACTCCTCCGAAGACGGCTTGGTTTGAAAGAAGATTAAAACTCTACCACAGAATAAGCTTATATCTTTGAACTTACCCTTTGAGCAATTCATTCAACTTCAATGGCGTAATTGTCCCTTGATGGAAATACAGTTGCCAGCTTCCATCTATACGTTTCCATATGGAGCTTCGTAGGGTATTTCTATTCCTCGTCTTATCCACAATGAAATAAGTAGTTAACACAACGTCTGATGCAAGCGGAAAAATTTCATAGTTATGGAGGGACATTTCCGTTAATCCCACTCCGGATTCAAGGCATTCTTTTTTATCAAGCATATATCCCGAACTACCAATCTCAAAAAAATCATCTGCTAGTAATTTATCTAACTCTACACGACTTTTCCGAACTTCAATGCTTATGTGCATTTTCTCTAATTCCTGTAAATGTTGTTTTAAATGTTGATTCATTTTCCTTCAGCCCCCTTCTTTATCCCTTCTAACAACTCCACAATCCTTTCATTTGTATCATTAAATTTCTTTACCTCTTTTCTAATTCCTACAAAATCATTTATTATGGCGAGAGCGATGAGGATTCCTACTAACCCAGAAATAACTTCCACCTTAAAAATCATCCTTTCCACATATAACAATAATCTTTCTATTCACCTTTAATAATCATATTCCCTTTATATATTTGTAAGTTATAGGAAATATGTTTACCGACTTTACTCCGCTTTTTAAAATAAAAATAGTACGATAGTGGTTTTTGATTGTTACATATTTTCAGAACTGATGAAGTACATTGAATAAAAAAATACCCTTGAGTAGGAGACTCTAAATGGAAATTTTAATACGACAAGAAACACCTGAGGATTATCAAAAAACTGAGGATGTTGTTAAAAATGCTTTTTTAAATGAAGAATACAGTGATAAGACGGAGCATTTTCTGGTGAACCGGATTCGAAAGTCAGATGCTTTTATATCAGAGCTTTCATTGGTTGCCGTAAAGCAAGATGATGAGATTGTAGGGCATATACTCCTTTCAAAGATTCAGATCGTAGATGAAGGCTGTTCAGTTGAATCTTTGGCGCTTGCACCTGTTTCAATCACGCCAGACTATCAGCACAGAGGAATTGGAAGCCAATTGATCTGGGCTGCACTTGAGAAAGCCAAAGAACTTGGTTATCAATCTGTTATTGTCCTAGGGCATAAAGATTATTATCCACGATTTGGCTTCAAGCAAGCGAATCTGTGGAATACAAAGGCTCCGTTTGCTGTACCAAATGAGGTATTTATGGCTTTAGAATTAGCTGAAGGATCACTGGAGACTGTCCAAGGTGTCGTGCAATATTCGAAAGCATTTGATTTATAAAAAAAGGGTTGTCCAAGAAATCAGCTCATTGGACAGCCCCATTTTTATTACTTTACTTTTAAACAGTAGATAGGCTCTGGATGATGGCCTTGTTCCACCTCTCCGGTTGGAGTAAAACCTGCTTTTTCATAAATTCGTATTGCTCGTTCATTATTATAGATGACAGATAAATAGATTTCATGACATTGATAGGTATTAACCATATCCTCAATAATTGCTTGTAAGACAGGAGTGCCATACCCTTTCCCTTGAAACTGATGTCCTATCATCATACTTATTAATTCATACCGCTCAGTTTCTTTTTGAAATCCATGGGAAGCAAACCCAATTAGTGTTTCATCATCATAGATTGCTTTTGGGGTAAAACCGAATGTTTGGCATACTGCCAGAAAATAGGCATTTGACCCAACCCATCTTTCATAGATTTGAAAATATTTTTCTTGATTTTCATCAGACTTTAACTTGATAACATCAAAAAAATTATCCTCTGTTACATCCACAAGCTTAATCTTCATGTGAGTTCCCCTTTTTAGTTAAAAATGTTTTTACCATCCTATTAAATTCAACAAATGAAGAGTTCTTCCTTTACATAATGACAGTTATTAATAAGTATTTTTTTCGACAAAATGTTATATTACTAGGTACACATATTTTTTTGAAACCTTTTATTACATTCCATGCCTCTAATAGTTGAAAGGAGGTTAGCTAATGTCGAATTCTACGAAATTAGTTGAGTTGGCCATTGCTGGTAACAAACAAGCATTTGAACAACTTATTAAATTTGAAAGTGAAAAATTATATAAAATTGCCTATCTTCATATGCGGAACAAAGAAGATGCACTGGATGTTATACAGGAAGCTACCTATAAGGCTTATATTTCCATACACCAGCTCAAATCTCCTGCTTTTTTCAGTACATGGCTAGTGAAAATCTTAATGCGAACAGCCTACAAAGAACTTGCACGTAAAAAGAAGGTGGTACAGCTACCGGATGAGGCATTAGATTATCTCATTGAATCAAGTCAAGCCCCTGAGTTGAACCTGTCAATCGATTTATCAGAGGCACTTGAGTCGCTAAATACGAACTATCGAAATGCAATCCTACTTTTCTATTATTATGATTTACCGATTCGAACGATTTCTACAGTTCTTGATAAGCCACAATCTACGATCAAAACGTATTTACGTCGAGCAAAAGTAGAATTAAGAAAAACGTTAGGGGCTGAGTATTATGGAAAAAGATTTATTTAACGAGATGGAAATTCCAACACAAGAATTACATTCGGCAATTGAAAAAGGGATTGAACGAGGGGAAAGACTCCGCCGAAACAGAAAATACATAAAGCCTTTAAAACGCACTTCCTTTATTACATCTGGGGCTGCTGCTGTACTCCTTGTGTCAGGATTTATTTTTTCACCTGTTAATCAGGTTTTAGCGCAGGTTCCGATTATAGGAGGTATTTACGAAAATTATCAAATGCCAATCGGTCAGAATTTAGCAGCCGATCAACTTATTACAGAAATCAATGAAACCGCTGAAAACAATGGGGTCAAAATCAGCATCACATCGATTTTTTATGATGGTTCCTATGTTGGTTTAACCTTTAAAGCATCTGGTGAAAACTTATCTGATACATTCGGAGGAGAAACAGGTCCTGAGTCAGGGTATTCGTATAAGATGTTTGATGGGAAAGATACATCTGGCTGGGGTGGTACCAACGGGACATTATCAAGACGAGGTAATGAGTACTTCGGTGCGATGATTTTGGAAAATCCAAATGAGAAAAATCCGGGAGAGTTAACGCTCCCGATTACATTCACACATATGGCTGGGGTTCAAGGGGAGTGGTCTTTTAACCTTTCCGTCGATAAATTGCCATCTCGAGAGATTGAATTAAATCGAACCCTATTCTCTTCAAACAAGGAATATAGCGTCCATTTCAATGATATTAACATTGGTAAAACCAACGCAATTTTAACTTATGAAGAGTTAGAAACAGCTGGTATTGAGGGTGAAAACTTATATTTTGAAATTATTTCTGACCAAGGTGAAAAATTATCCCTAAATACCGTTTCAAATTCTAAAATAATATTTGATATTGATAGTAAAAATCCACCGAAGTTTATCCAGGTGAAGCCTACGTATAAAAATGGTAACGAAAAAATTGATTTAGGTACGCTAAAGATCAATTTAAATTAAGTTAAATTCAAAAATCGGACTGCTAGTGGTCCGATTTTTTTACATTAAAAAACCTCCAATCCCAATCGAGATTGAAGGTTCTTATTTTTTCATGATTAATTTAGGACAAATTCCTTTTCTACTATTGCTTTTTTTTCGATTAAACCAAGAGCCTCTCCTGAAGATGCATTGATCTTTTCAAGAAGTTCTGGATGCTCCATGAGGGATAGCCCAAATGAAGGAATCATGTCTTTGATTTTTGGCTCCCATTCTAACATATGCTCTGGGAAGCACTTTTTAATCACTTCGAGCATAACATGAACAGCAGTTGATGCACCTGGTGATGCGCCTAGTAAAGCTGCAATTGAGCCGTCAGCTGCCGTTATGACTTCAGTACCAAATTGGAGCGTTCCTTTGCCGCCAGCTTCAGTGTCTTTGATTACCTGAACACGTTGACCAGCCACCACCAAATCCCAATCTTCGCTCTTCGCATTCGGGATGAATTCACGTAGTTCTTCCATACGCTGTTCCTTCGTTAACATGACTTGCTGGATTAAGTATTTAGTTAATGCCATTTCTTTTACACCAGCAGCTAGCATCGTTAACAAATTATCAGGTTTTACAGATGTGATTAAATCTAGGTTTGAACCTGTTTTTAAAAATTTCGGAGAGAAGCCCGCAAATGGTCCAAACAACAATGATTTCTTATTGTTGATGTATCTTGTATCAAGATGTGGAACAGACATAGGTGGCGCACCGACCTTTGCTTTTCCGTATACTTTTGCGTGATGCTTTTCAATCACTTCAGGATTATTACAGACCATGAAAATTCCGCTCACTGGGAATCCACCAATATGTCTTCCTTCAGGGATGCCTGATTTTTGGAGTAAGTGAAGACTTCCACCTCCACCTCCGATGAAGACAAATTTTGCCTTATGATGTTCAACCGCGCCAGTAGCTTGGTTTTTTACCTTTAAATCCCATAAGCCATCACTTGAACGTTTTACATCTTTGACACTGTGGTTGTAATTAATTTTTACATCTTTATTTTTCAAATGGTCAAATAACATGCGAGTTAAATTCCCGAAGTTAACATCCGTTCCTGCGTCCGCTTTAGTAGCTGCGATTGGCTCAGTGGATGTGCGATCTTTCACAATAAGTGGTATCCATTCCATTAATGTGGAAGGATCATCGGAATATTCCATTCCCTTAAACAACGGAACTTTTGAGAGCGCTTCAAAACGTTTCTTTAAAAAAGCGACGTCCTTTTCACCTTGCACCATACTTATATGTGGAAGTGGCATGATAAAATCTTGCGGGTTGCGAATGAGATTGTTCTTTACAAGATATGCCCAAAATTGCTTGGAAACTTGGAATTGTTCATTCACATTAATTGCCTTTTTAATATCTAATGTTCCGTCTGGTTTTTCAACGGTGTAGTTGAGCTCGCACAGTGCAGCATGCCCTGTCCCAGCATTATTCATTTCGTGAGAGCTTTCCTCTCCTGGCTTGTCGAGCTTTTCAAAAACGGTAATGTTCCATTCAGGCGCTAATTCCTTCAAGAGTGTTCCTAATGTCGCACTCATAATCCCAGCGCCAATTAAAATGACATCTGTTTTAGTTTCTATGTTGCTCATGTTTATCAACCTTTTCTTCATAAAATTTAGACAAAAAGATGAATGCGGTCACAAAATCAGACACGCCATTGTCGGACAACCTCTTTTTTCAACTTAATCTTCGCCATATCAGAATGACAATTTTTTAGATTAATAATTCAATATTATATGATAATTATAGGCTATTTAATTGCTGAGTAAAAGTGAGAAGTTCATCCAGAGGATCACAGGAATCCGACAATCCATCTTGCCTCTTTTATTAAGCTCAAAGGAAGAACTCATACTTATTAAACTCTAATTCTTCACTTTATCATTATACCACGTAAAAACAGCATAAACATCAGGTAAGAGTAAAATTAATCATAATAATTTGATAAGTGGGAGCGCTTTTTTGGTGGTTCGCAGAGGTCCCATCGTCAATTATTCTTTTTGGTCGTCTTTATATTTGTTTTATCAGAAATAAATTTTTTCTATCCTTTTTCAAAAAACAAAACCTGCATTCACTCGAAAAATGCAGGTTCACTGAAAATATTGATATGCTTTTATGGCAATCCAGATGAATAAGAGTGCCCAGAGTAGAAGAATTAGCGCACCTGCAACCCAATTTTTCGGTTTGCCATTTTGCATTAATTCCTCTGCTTTTACTTCACAGTCCACAATAACAGCCTTTGGGATCATCTTCATGGCAAACATGATTCCAATTGGGACAAGAATGACTTCATCCAAGTATCCAAGGATGGGTATGAAATCTGGAATGAGGTCGATGGGACTGAATGTATAGGCCACCACCCCGGCTGTAAAAAGCTTTGCATACCAAGGAACTCGAGCATCCTTATATGCAAAGTATAGGATATATATTTGTTTTTTTAAGTTCTTTGCCCAGCTTAAAATTTTTTTCATGGGTTCACCTATTGATTTTGATTCAATATTTTATTCCTTTTAGCTTTGAGATGTGATTTACTTTATAGTTTCCCCTACTTTTACCATTTCAATCCTGTTTCAATGGCTTCAACAATTCAATTAGTTCAGGAGTGAACCCTTTTACAGCACGTTCGCCTACGACTGTTACCGGTACACCTAGGAATCCGTAGCGTTCCACTTCCTGTTGGTAAACTTCATTTTCTGCAATGTTTCGAACGTCAAATGGAATCCCATTTTCAGTAAGAACCTTTTTTACAAACGTACATTCGACACAATCATTTGTCGTGTACACTATTACTTCATTCGCCATTATTGGTAATCTCCTTTATACTGCCGGTGGGCCGAATTTTCCTGCATGGAAGTCGCGATAGGCTTGTTGGACTTCTTCCATTGAGTTCAATACAAATGGACCATATGCCACAATCTCTTCCCTTAATGGGACACCTGAATAAACAAGGATTTTGGCGCGACTGTTTGCGTGTATGTTAAATTCGCTTTCATTTTTACCATTTTCGTTGAAGGTAAGTGTAGCTGCCCCTGTTTTTTTCAAGCTTGTCTTACTTTCACCCAGCTCTAACTCACCAGAAAGCATGTAAACAAAAGCATTATGATTTTCAGGTAAAATATGTTTATAGGTTGCTCCTTTTGTTAGCGAAATCTCCGTCATAGTAATGGGCACAAAACTATTCATCGGTCCTTTAACACCTGCGATTTCACCAGAGTAAACCTTTAATTCCCCACCTTTGACTTTAACACATGGAACATCCTCTAGGTAAACATTTTGATAAGATGTCTTCGTGTTTTTTAATGATCGTGGCAGGTTCAACCAAAGCTGAAGTGTATGTGCGATGTCATTGTCAACAGCTTCCTCAGCATGTCTTGCCCCGCTACCCGCATTCATATACTGGACGTCACCAGCCTCTAACACCGAATGACCGCCATGGTTGTCGATATGTTCCAATCTACCGTCGATGACATATGTGATTGTTTGGAAACCACGATGTGGATGGTCCGAAAACGTCCCACGTTTAAACCAATCCTCTGCCATAATTAAAAACGGATCAAATTCCTCAAACCGATTCGGGGGCAACACAAAACCTTGCTGTACATGTGGATAGCCATTATTGTTGTATTTTACGTACCAATGATTTTTTATATCTCTTTTAAAAAGGGAACTCATGTCGTCCACTCCTCATTCATGATCTTCACAGTCTTTTCTATTCCATTTTATTTTGACATGCTAGGTTGATTTATACAAAAATTACGCTTAACTTTTTCTGGAATATTTACCCATACATTCATATAATGGACTAAAGAACCTGCTTTTATCAGGAGGAGAGTTGAATGGTTATCATATTGGCACTTTTGTTAAGCCTTCTTGGAGTTCTTGATAGATTAATAGGAAAAAAATTAGAACCGGGTTATGACGTGATGAAGTCAGATGGAAGTGTGAAATATCGAGTAGGTAGTTTGATCATTTTGATCCCGGCTATGATTGGCATTTTTATAATCGATTATACTGATACAGCTATCTTAAAATGGTTTTTAATTGTAGTGATCATCCTGCATTGGGGATTTCAAGCCTTCATGGAATGGAAGTATGTAGAGGGTAAGAAGTATCGGTTGTCCTTACTTCTAATAATTGTGGGTGTCGTTTTTACTTGGGGGATCTTTTTTATAGACGAAAAACTTACTCAAACTACTTTTGGTGAGGAATTAAATGAAATGCTAGATGTGGTGGAAGTTTCTAAAATTGAAATTTTGCGGGCTGTAAATGATGAAAATCAGGAACTTTCACGGGAACAAGCGACCATAATTGATCAACAACTTATAGAAAAATTTTCAAGCTTGCCTTCAGGAATGTTATTGAAAAAATCAAATTCAGCTACCCCAGGTATTGATTTCATTATGATGATTTACACAAATGATAGGCAGCATACCCTGACCTTTTCAGAGGAAGATATCCGAATAGAGGATGGAAAGTATTTTATCCTTGATGAAAATGAACTGATACATTTAATTGAAGGTGAAGAATTGGATTGGGAACCAGCATCTTTTTAAAAAATAAAATCCCCTAGGCTTCTAAGCTAGGGGTTACTCAATAAAGATTCCATTTCTTCTTCAGTTACAAATTTCCAATTTATATCTTTCCATACATCTTTATCCATTGCTTCAATAAGTTGGTCGATTTCATCATAACTAAACTTAATAGCATGTTCGTTCATGTATCCCACCAAACCTTTCCCTACATAATTCGGCTGGGCTTATCTTGGTTTGAGGGTCAAGTTCATAAAAAATTTGGGAGGAAAACAGATGAAAAACTCGCAGTCTATTAAATTTAGAAACTTTGCCATCACCGAGTGTAAGGGCTCAAGCAGATTATATGAATTTCTTTCTTTAAAAATTGCAGAGGATGACGACATTCTTGATTTAGCTACGCATGCAAGGATAGGTCAGCCCTCATCCAATCTTTTATTCGGTGCCGTTCAATATCTTTTATTAAAAGGAAAAGACCATCATCTTAAAGAGTTTTATCCTAGCATTGTGAGCACTCCTCGGCAAGTGGAGGAATCCTTTTTACCTTTTAAAGAGTTTTGTGTTCAATTTTCTGATGAAATCATTCGGCTTTTGCAGGAAAAATTGGTTCAAACAAATGAGGTTAGACGTTGTTCCTATCTCTTTCCGACCTTTCAATTTATTTACGATATTGTAAAGAAACCCTTAGCTTTAATTGAAATTGGGACGAGTGCTGGGGTGCAATTGTTATGGGATCAATACAGCTACTCCTATGGAACACATAAAGTATACGGAAATAAGAATTCTGCGCTACATATTACCGCAGAGATTAAGGGAGAAAAAACACCACATCTACAGGATTTCATTCCTCCAGTGGCTGCTCGCATTGGCATCGATCTTCATCCTATTGATGTTAGAGATGATGACAATGCCCTTTGGCTGAAAGCTCTCATTTGGCCAGAACACCATGAAAGACGTGAGCTATTTGAAAAAGCAGCCGAATGTGTGAGGGTAAATGAGTTACGGTTGATTGAAGGAAATGGAGTTGAATTGCTCCGGGATCTTTCAGAAGAAATTCCAAAGGAGTACGCAATATGTGTTTTTCACACGCATGTAGCTAACCAAATGCCAACGGATGTGAAAACGAGCTTGCTAGGTCAGGTTCAACGTATTGGAGCTGAACGCGAGATCTTTCATCTGTATAATAATATTCAAGACCGTGACCTTCATCTGGATTATTATTTGAATGGAAAAGAGTATAAACATGTCGTCGGTGAAACCGAAGGACATGGAAGATGGTTTACGTGGAGGTTGTAAAATTTTCAAGGCATTTGGGAGTTTGCCAAATGCCTTTTGTCTGGACCGTTATTTTACCTCTAGTATTGTATATGTCCCTGATTTAAAGCGGTATTTTATCTCATACCTTTCACCCACTTTAAACTGCGAACAAAATTCCTCGGTTTTGTCTTTACTTTCGTCAAAATACTGGAACGTTGTATATGGGTCATTCACGTTGCACGCGAATAGTCCTTTATTATTTTTTTCATTTGTAACAGCTGTTTCCTCAACCAAAATAGAACTTTCTTTTTCATAGGACGGACGTAGTTTATTCGATACCATGACACCTATAATGATAAGAAGCCCGATGATTCCAATTACAAATGCCTTCTTTTTATCTTTCTGCACCATGAACATAAAGATTGCACAGCCTACCGCCCCAATACCAATTGCATATAAGGCTATTAAAAGTAAGTACAAAAAATCATCCCCCTTTTTAACAGATTTACTTTTTATAAACTCTGAATGACTCAGCGATTTTGATCATTTCTTCTTTTGGGAACGGTTCTTTTCTTAAGCTTGTTTTTTCTTTATTTTCCACGAAAATATTTAGGGTATAATTGACGCCATCATCAATCCAAAAAAGCATTTGGGCATTTCCGTTAAACATATAATAAGCAGTAATACCATTATTTAATTGAATGGTTTCATATCCCTTTGTATTTACACTCTCTACTGAGCTATCTGCAAGTATTAGATGTATACTCTTAAAAGGTTTATTAAATGATAGGTAGCTAATATTTTGAACATGAAACTTTGGATTATCGAGTTCTAATTGTTTAAGTTCACCATCCTCTATAGATTGAGGTCCTAAGTATTGTTCCATAAATTCAACCTCATGTACCTCAAAAGGTGCATATGTTGGAAGTTTAATCTTTCTCTCAATCTCTTGAAGTTCCTGTATTTCCGCGATTTGTTCTTCAGCTAAAAAAGCTTGATGTGAGAATGGTTTTTGTGGCAAGGTCCAAATGTAAAAGGCTAATAAAGCAACTACTACTAGACTCCCAATAGTGGGTAAAGCCCATTTCATCTTTTTCCATGTTTTTTGTACAGGATGTTCCTCGTAGTTCATTAATCTATCATGTATCCTTCTCTTGTTTTCAAACCCAAGTGTTGCTGTTGGCAAGGAACGTAATTGATTTTCCAAATGATCATTCATGTGTAGCACCTCCCACCCGTTGCTGCAGGGCCATTTTGGCTCGATGATAGGTTGACCGCGTTTTGTTTTCGCTCCATTGTAATATTTCAGCCGTTTCCTGAACGGAAAACCCCTTTACTCCTCTTAGTACAATCACATCACGATAACTAGATTTTAAGGATTGAATGGCCTCAAATATCGCTCTATTTTCTTCTGATAATTGAAGAAGCTGCTCTGGTGTTTCATCCGTCCTTGGTTCGTGACTGGAATCAAAAGACAAAATCGTTCTCCATTTGTTTCGATTTCTACTTCTGATTTCATCAATTGCAATGTTCCTGGCAATACTGTAAAGCCAGGTTCTTGGATTAGAGTTTCCTTTAAAAGCATGAAGACCCTTCATCGCCCTTATAAAAACCTCCTGGACCAAATCCTCCACATCTGCTTTTCCTACTCGATACAACAGGAAATTGTAGATGTCATCGCTATATTGATGAAACCAATCTGAGATGATTTCTTTCTCTCTCATATCCAAATTTTCTCCCCAATTTATTTTGCCATCTATACCATTAGACGTTCTCGCTTCGAAGTTATCGCACTTTTTCAAAATTAATATGAAAAAGGAGTCGCTTTCCGAAGAAAATGACTCCTACTCTAAGCTAGGATAATCTAACTAACATTACAATAAATGGAATTAAAAGCGTGACGACTAAAGATTGTATGAACGTAAGAATGATATCCTTCTTCCACGGATTGCTCTTTGGATAGCGGTTATTGATCCGTTGAAAAACAAGAAACACGCCCCACCAAATCAGCAACATATAAATGACGGTACTGAAACTATCGTAAAACATTGTCGCTACTCCCCCTTTTCCTCCAGATGAAATAAAACGGTCTGTATTTTTATTCCATTATCTCACATTTTCAAAAAACTTGAAATTCACAAAAAATATTCCATTGTCAAATGGTAAAATAGAGTTAGAGATTTTTAGAATTGGGGGTTTTTATTTGAAGGAAAAAATATTCTGGGCGGGTATTTTAATTATCATCCTTAGCTATATCGGCAATTATCTTTATTTCCAATCCAAGCAGTTGGATGCACCCATATTTTTGGAGCATTTTTATGAACTCACTATGAATGAAGACGATGAGACCGCACTTGCCTTCTATTATTTAACAAATAAATCGGACCCATCATATGTCAATTTTGTACGAATTGATGGAGTAGAAGCCTATGCCGATTCAAATGTTGGTTTTATGTGGGAGTCGCAAGCACCTCAATTTGAACAGGAATATATCCACCATTATTTAAAATCTGTTTATGTTTCATTACCGACTGAATTTGAGGGTGACGGTCCTCTATCGTTTTCAGAAATGGAGGTTCATTTATCGGATGGTAAAACTGTTCAAGCGAATATCGGCAAGGTCATTCTTCATAAAAGTACGGAGAATCCAAATGTGTTAGAGACCCGAATAAGTTCGGGCAGTAACCAGCATCGTGAAGAGGAATCAATGGTTGCTTTACAGCCAATTACGATTGAAAAAATCGAATTTCCTTTTGCCGACGAATTATCTGATGACATCCTTATGAAGGTTGATCTTGAACAAGATAGATTGAATGAACTTGAAAAACTTATGACTGGTGCTAATCCACCAACATGGTTTGATGAGGAACGAGATAAGGAGTGGAGTGACTTGCCTGGTGTTTTACTAAATGAGGACTTACTCCCGCTTCATCTTAAACAAAATGAATGGATTCGTTTCTTGATGCAATTCAACCCTGAACGGGATAGCTATTTTCAATTTAGTATCAAACTTTTTGGAAAAACAAAATCAGGTGAAAAATTCGTGAGGGAACTTCCGATTATCGATTATCCTTACCTAGACCAGGAAGCAATTAATCGAATCATCAAGGCTAAAGAGAGCGGTGAGAACAATGAATTTTAAGCGAGTATTTTGGGGCTATATTTTTATTTTACTTGAAATCCATTTGTTCATAGTTGATATTTTGCCAGAACCAATCGGATATTATCTTATTTTTTCAGGAATAGCTGCTGTACCAGCTGAAAGCCGCATTGGTAACAAACTTAAAAAGCTGTTAATTGGCCTAATCATTATCAGCATTCCGACAGTGTTTATCCAGCAGAATGCGACTGGTAACGAATTTGGATCCTATGTTGGTATTTCTCTTTTGGATTACTATACATCCTTACTTGAAATTTTAAAATTGATACTTGTTTTCTTTGTCTTTCAATTGATCATGGAGGTTGTCAAAGCAACCAATGATGACTTTTTAGCCAGACGAAGCGCGCAAACATTTAAGATTTATATGCCAGTCATGCTGCTCATCACGTTTTCACATACCTTTGCAATGAATTTTTCTACTAACATTATGGCAGGGTACTTATTTTTCACAATTCCGGTAGGTCTCATTATGGAGATTATGTTTCTTGTCCTTTTATGGAAGTTGCATAAGCATGAGGGGCTTAATAATTGGAGTGATACGTTTAATGGACATTTTCAATAGATTAAGAAATAAAAATATGAAGGTACGGGAACTTCCAAAATGGGGCTCCTACTTACGGAGCGAGTGGGAATCCCATTTTGCAGGGCACCTTAGAGAATATGAAAAGAAAGCTATTCATTTAAATTCCAGCAACGGTTATTTGTGGCATTTGTTTAGTTACGAAAAAAAGGAGTATTTTGATGAAACAGTTGCTGAAGACGCTTTTAACAATGAACCAAAAAGTGAATGCTATATTTTCTACCAGCATTGGGACTATGCGCTTCTTGTTGAACATGCAGCAAAAATGAACACAAGTGATTTAGGGGACGAAGTTGATGTTTATGTTGTGGATAAACATTTTCAGTGGACTTTCGTCATTACACACGAATCAGGTTTATGTGGTCCCTATTTTAGTAGGATCGAAAAAAACTAAAAATACCGCAATACACTAGTAAGCTCTAATGTATTGCGGCATTTTCTAAATATGAACGATTAGATTTTCCAATTCCATTTAAAGAAAAGAAAAATTGAATGTACGATCGTCGCGACTATAACTACCGGTAAAACCGGTTGCCAATACACTTCCCCTTCATAAATAAAAAGAATGACCAAAAGAATTCCGATTCCTAAAATCAGATTCATGATGTATTCCTTTAGCCTCAATACCTCTGCCTTTTCTCTGAAAATTGCACGCCAACTTTTCTTTTTATTTTCTCTCAACAAGCCCAAAACCTACTCCAGTTGGATCGACTAAATATGCTAAATAAAACTCATCGAATTCCATTTTTTCACGAACAATCAGCGCTCCATTATCGACAGCTTTCGTGATTGTATCTTCAATCGAATCAACTTCAATCTGAATTCTGGTGCCGTGCGGATAATCATGGGGACCTTTGCTTATTCCGCCTTGAATTTCTGCTGAATCAGTATTTTTAACGGGCCAAAACCCCCAATTCGGCTCTCCCATTTCCCATTCTAAAACGGTTGAATAAAACTGAACTGCTTTTTCAGGATCTTGACTGCTAATTTCAAAACCTACAACTCTTGCCATTTTCATCTCTCCCTTAGTTCATTTTCCAAATTGCTTTTGTATACCCTATTCTCATGCCTGCTCGTTCCATGTTATTTTGGCTGACTGAGCCAAATATTGCCTGACCTACAATTATCCTACAACCCTGTTCCAGTGCTGTTTGCATGCGCTGCTTAATTAGTGCTGTTTGAATACCCTGATTACGAAATTCCGGTAAGGTCGTCGCGGATGCGAGGGTACCAATGCCATTTCTTGAAAATAAAACCCCAATTCCAGCAGGTTCATCCTCAATGCTTGCAAGAAAGAATGTCCAATTTTCATTGTTGTAAAGAACTTGATTATTTTGAGCAACACCCTCTATTAAGAATGAAGGCATCCCAAATCCCTTTGTATACATTTCGGCATACAAATCGAACTCATCCTTTTTTAATTCACGAATCGTGATTTTAGAAAGGTTTTCAGATTCTGATAATGGATAAAGCTCTGAATAAAGGGTTGTGTGAAAGTCATGATGATACAGTCCTTTGTTACTCAGGTACGTAAGCAATTCCGACGAAACATGACCGGGTGTAAGTTCAAATCGAACCGGAATGTCCTTTTGTTTGTAAAAGTGCAGGATTGGTTCGATGAATGTTTCATCTCCATTTGATAGGCCCTTTACCGTATTGAAAGAAGGCCCTGGAATGTACTTAACTGAAAAGGCTGTTGCCTTTCCGAACTGTTCAATTTCGACGCCCATTGGATTTCCTTCGATTGCTTGGATCGCCGTTAGTCTTGATTTCAACACTTCGATTTCAGATGTTTCTAAGGCTTGTGCTAATTTTTTCGTGACGACCATTTTGGCACTTCCTTTTTAGAAGTTCTGATGAAACTTCCAATAATGACGAACGCAAGTCCAGTAATATTCATTGTGTTAAAAACAGTTTTAGATTCTATGAATCCAAGTGGATAGAGAATAGCACATACTAATATACCTAATCCGAAAGAACTGACGGAATAACCCACTATACTTCTATTCACTATTTGTATTCTTTCTGCATACATAGATCATTTGGCGGCAATTCGTGGATAGCGGTTTCCGCAAGGGGTATGGTTGCTCGTCCTGTTCCACACGCTAAATCAATGATTGGACCGCTCACTTTTGTAGCCCATTTTTGTAAAAAATTCACGTCCTCTTGGAAAGAATCGTTTTCTTGGTCATAAAGGTCTGGTTCCTCGTACTCTTCAAAATTGTCAAATTGGTTCATTTATTTACCCCTTACCTCAAATGCTTCTCTATAATAATCCTTGCCCTTTCATCCAAATTGTTTGGAATTTCTTCTTTTGAAAAGAATCGAAGGTCTAAGCTTTCATCATCGTTTGCTTTTAACTCACCACTTATTTCACTTGCTATAAATAACGCGATCACATTATAGACTTCATCACCATTTGGATATTTATAGTAAAGTTCCTTACCAGATAATGTATCAATGTGTTTATATTTTTCGGCAATTAATCCTGTTTCTTCGAACAATTCTCTTTTTGCTGTCTCCTCAAGGCTTTCTCCAGGCTCCATTGCACCACCTGGCAAACCCCATTCAAGAGTATCTGAACGATGCTGTAAAAGGATTTTTTCTTCATGGTCTTTTACGATTATTGTAGAACCAACCAAAATGAAAAGTCTATTTCCAATTAATTTTCTAATTTCTCTCGTGTAATCTCCCATACCCCACCCCTTGCACAACTAATCTTTATACTATTTTCCACATAAAGGTAGTAATTTCCTTCTAAAATTGTAAGCAAACCTATGATTTATGGTAATATTAAAAAGGTAATTCTATCTTGAAATTGAAAGGCTTGGTTTTTGTGGTAAAAACAAAGAAAAAACGGGTGTTAGCTGAGATTAAACAGCTTATTATGATTACCATTGGGGCTCTTATCGCAGGCTTTGGATTGGAACTTTTTTTAGTACCAAATAATATTTTGGATGGTGGAGTTATTGGTCTATCCATCATTGCATCAAAGATATTTGGTGTTCCGATGAGTATCTTTCTGATTGTTTTAAATATCCCGTTCCTGTTTCTTGGATATCGAAAAATGGGAACAAAGTTTACTTTACATACATTATTTGGTGTTTTAGTTTTATCAGCATTTACTGCGTATTTACATCATTTTGAACCAGTAACAAATGATTTATTTTTAGCAACAGTCATTGGTGCGGTTATTTTAGGTACAGGTGTCGGGTTAGTCATTCGTACTGGTGGGGCATTGGATGGTACTGAAATTTTAGCCATCATTGTGAGTAAGAAACGGCCAGTGTCTGTTGGACAAACGGTTATGATCATGAACGTGTTTATTTTTATCCTTGCTGCCTTGCTCGTATTCAGTTGGGAAACAGCCATGTACTCCATTATTACTTATTACATCGCGTTTAAAATGATTGATATTGTGGTTGAAGGTATCGAGGAATTAAAATCAGTAACGATTATTTCAGACACGCCTGATGTGCTTGCTACTGAATTGAACAAGGTTCTGGGTCGTGGAATTACCTTTATTCATGGTGAAGGGGCCTACACAAATGAACCTAGAAAAATTATTTATACCATTGTTAGCCGGATTGAACTCTCTACACTAAGGGAAATTGCTCATGAAATTGACCCAAGTGCCTTAATAGCAATCGAAAATATGGCAGATGTAACGGGTAGTAATTTCGGAAACGGTGAGGGACATTAAAGAGCGGTTCTTTACAATCTAAAGAAAATGGGTGATAACGTTGATTAATAAAATTGGAAAAATTACGGTTTATGTGGAAAATCAAGAACAAGCTAAGGACTTCTGGGTCAATAAACTTGGTTTTGTTTTAAAGTTGGAACAACCGATGGGGCCTGACTTTTTCTGGATTGAGGTTGGACCTAGTGAAGATGAGTTCACGAAATTGGTTCTCTACTCAAAGACGGCTATGGAACAGCATGACCCATCAAAGGTTTCACATCCAACCGTTCTTTTCAGCACTACTGACATCGATGCAGCTTATGAAAAAATGAAGCAAAATGACGTAAAGGTCGGGGAAATGTTGAGAATGCCGTTTGGCACGATGTTCTCCTTCTATGATCAGGATGGAAATGAGTATTTGTTAAGAGAAGATAAATAAGAAACATAGACAAAGCATGGTGCACCATGCTTTTTTCATTTGAAAGATTCTATTTTAGTCCTCTTCCTCATATATATGTCCAAAAGACATAAAGGACGGATATCATGAAAAGTACTGAATATGGGCCAATTTTTATTTCAAGAATTGCCTTTATGTTTATCTTAACGGTATTCATATGTTTCGTAGCTGCTTCAAGCATATCCTCTGTCAAAAAAGAATGGATTAATTTTCGTCAATTTGATATTAATATCCGAACTCTTCCGACCGATGCTTTTGTTAAACTGCTTGAATTCGAGAATGCTTATTTCGGACAAACCTTAAGTGAAGAACCAGAATCTATCACCAAAATGTTGGTAGAATCAACCCTTCAATTTAAGTATGGGGATTTACGAAGTTTTTTCGGTAATGAACTCCCTGGATTATCGATGTACCATACCGAAATTCTGATTTCTAGGGATGGCACAGATTATACCAATCTTCCATACGAATCAGCGCCTCCTTTAGATGATTTACTGCAGGAAAGGGAAATGGCACAAAAGGAATTGGAAGAACTACATAAGGAAGATCCGAAAACACCACCAGTCAATCTAGCAACCGATAGAAAGGTGCTTATTTATCACTCTCATAGTTATGAATCCTACCTTCCGCTACTTGGGCTTACAGGCGACCCTGATATGAATAAAGCCGTTGACTCTAAAACAAACATTACACTTGTTGGCGACCTACTTGGTAAGGAGCTAGAAAAATACGGAATTGGTTCTGTTGTTGATACTACGAATATTGGACAGGAATTGAAGAAAAAAGGCTGGGATACCACCCAATCTTATGCAATCTCACGAGGAATCGTTCAATCGGCAATGGCAAGTAACTCTGATATTGACTTTTTAATCGATCTACACCGTGATAGTATGCGAAAAGATGTGACAACTGTTTCAATCAACAATAAACCATATGCAAAAGTCTTATTTGTTGTCGGAAAAGCAAGTAGTCATTTTGAACAAAGTTATGCATTAGCTGAATCTCTAGACAAGGCAATCGAATCGCAGTTTCCTGGAATCAGTCGGGGTGTGGTTGCGAAGGGACTGAATCAAGGAAATGGAGTATATAATCAAGATCTAGCGGAGAACTCCATTCTGATTGAAATCGGTGGAGTCGATAATGATATGAAGGAATTAAAAAATACGGTTGAGGCACTTGCGAAAGTGATTTGTGAACACATTATCGATGCCGAGAAAGTGAACGCCTCTCATGAATAAAGAGCTACTCTTTTGGTTGATTTGGTTGTTTGCTTCAACCCTGATTTGCTTTTTTTACCTGTCCTTTGGTTACACCCTTGCAGCGTTTCTGACTGGGATTGTTATGTGCTGCAAGGCCTTGATTAAACAATCGATTGCGGAAAATAAAAAACAACGGGGGTAGTAGGCTTCCGTTGTTTTGTTATTATTTTCATTAACTTTTAATCTTAAACATTGATTCATTCCCACCATCCCGTAATAAAAGACAAGATTAACTTAAAAAGGAAAATGAAGATACATACAAAAACAACTTCCACTAGAAAGGTTTTATGATGCAATTCCTTTTGTTCCCAACGTATGAGTGCAAGCGTTAAGATTACCCCAACATACATCATGTCATTTACCTTCTTCTTTTTCCTGCTTCATTTTTTCGTATTCATGCCAGTCTACTTCTTTTACTTTTCGAAACTCTCTTCCGCACTTTTTACATGCGTAGTTTGGTGGTATTAAAAATGGAAGCCAACAAATAACGAAGCCGTATGGAACTAAAAGCAATAGGATTGCAGCTGGGATTTTGAACATAAAAAAGTTCTTTTTCACTAGCATATCTGATTCGCAATGTAGACAAAGTTTCATAGAGTCCCTCCTTATTTATCTACTGTCATCTGAGGACTCTGAGCGATGAGGGTAGCTTGTTTTTTTATAATTAAAACGAATAATGTTGCGACAATACAAAGGACTCCTGCGGATAGAAACGTGATGGTGTAACTATGGAAGACATCATAGAAATAGCCACCTAAATACGCCGCAACACCTGATCCGATTTGGTGTGCTGCAAATACCCAACCATATACAATGGGTCCATTTTCCTTCCCGAAAAAGTCGGCTACAAGTCTTACTGTTGGTGGCACGGTAGCAATCCAGTCCAGTCCGTAGAATACGGCAAATGCGATGAGCATCACATAGGATTGCATCTGGAGTGCGGAAGGCAACACGAGTAATGATAGACCACGAAGTCCATAAAACCAGAATAATAGCCACCTGTTGTCGAATCGATCAGATAGCCACCCGGCAATCATCGTTCCGATAATATTAAAGATACCCATGAAGGCGAATATGCTTGCTGCATGCACCTCGGGAATTCCATGATGGGTTGAGGCTGGGATAAAATGTGTACCTAAAAGTCCTGCCGTGGATAAACCACAGATGAAGAAACTGCCCGATAATAACCAAAAAGGGCCAGATCGAACTCCAATCCAAAGCACCTCAAAGGCTGATAAAATTGGGTTCTTTTTATTTTCAGTTTTTGTCTCCTCCTTGGTAGCACCGTACGGAAGAAGTCCTTTATCACGCGGATGATCCTTCATCCAGATTAAAATGATCGGAGTAATCAGGAGACCAAGTCCGATAAACACAGCCATTCCCACTCGCCAGGAATATTCCTCCGTTAGAAATGATAGAATCGGTAAAAAGATCATTTGTCCAGCTGCGGTTGCAGCCATAAGTAAGCCTAGCACCATTCCACGCTTCTCTTCAAACCATATCGTTGCGATATTGGCGGAAAGTACCGATAAAAACACGCCCGAACCGATGCCAATAACGACTCCCCAGATGAGATGAAGCTGCCAAATCTGCGTCATAAGGAGGCTTGTGACTAACCCGATAACTAACAGGACCATCGAATAGGACATGATTTTGCGAACACCTAATCTCTCAAGTCCTGCGGCAATGAACGGTCCTGATATACCATAGAGTATGAGGTTAATGGCAAATGCAAACGAAATCGAAGATCGGCTCCAATCAAATTCTTGTTCGAGCGGAATCAAAATAACTCCTGTTATGGAGCGTATCCCCGCTGCAATTAACACTGCAACAAACGTAATCCAAACCACAACCCAGCCATAATGCATGGTCAGCTCTCCTTCTTGTATTTAAAGACTTTCGTAGATTTCAATAAGGTTGCCGGCTGGGTCTCGGAAATGTGCAACCTTTAGCATCCAGTCTACTTGCTCATGTGGCTTTGTAATAAACTCGAGTGTATCTTTCATTTTTTCATATGTATCCTCAACACTTTCCACTTTAAAAATCAATGTTGTTTTATCTTGGTTCTCAACTAGTGGTACATACTCTGCACCAATCGCTTCCACCATTTGCTTTCTTTCAAAAAGACCAAGCTTTACCCCACCGATACCAGTAAAATCGGCATATCGGGAATTTTCGTCTCCCCATGAAACCTCAAAACCTAGTATGTCTCGGTAGAATGAGAAACATTCTTTATAGTCATCTACTAACAGACGGATATGTGTTACGTTCATTTGGTCCTCCTCAGCTTATTGGTTTACATTCTACAGGTACTTCCCCATCATTGATCCATGTTTCGATCATTTTATTAAAAAAGTCCGGCATCGCCATCGAAACCCCGTGACCCATGTTTGGAATAAGGACACCTTTAGCATTTTGGTTTGCTTTTACGATGTCATTGGCTGATTTTTTCATAATAGACTTTTCTTGATCACCCACGGTTACCAATATGTTGGTGGTTGCTTTTTCAAAATCAGCTGGGATTGTGAACGACATGTTCTCCTCTAAGACACTTGTTAGAGCGTCGGCAGTGATTTGGCAGCTTTCTTCATAGTATTTTTCGAAATAATCGTCACCGACATATAATGTTTTTGCTTGGAGTTTGGAAAACCATCTTTTTTTAATGAGAGGGGCTGATAGTTTAACAGTCGGACGAATCCACTTCTTTGCATAAGACATCGGTCTTACTAGGGCACTATTAATGATTGCAATATCAATTAAGGCAGGTTTCATGTTTAGGAGCTGAACGATAATTTGAGCACCTAGGGAAAATCCTATCAGGATTACTTTCTTACCGATTGATTTTTCTTCGATCAATGTTATGAGTCTTTCTGCGCTGTCTTTGATTGAAAAAGGAATCTCAATGCTTTTCCCGTGACTAGGTAAATCTGGAACGAGACAATGGTATTGGGAAAAATACTGTACCTGTTTATCCCACATCCAGCCACTTACCCCACCGCCATGCAGAAAGACCATAAGAGGCGCACTCGTATCGCCGTATTCTTGATAATGTAGATTCATATGAGTCACCTCAGTTTTTGTATCTCACTGTTTCCATTATATATTTTTCAAAAATTTCCGTCTAATTATTTCCTTGAATAATTCCGTAACATCCATAGAAATTCATTAACGACCATAGAATTAAAATAACGACCATAAAGCTAACGCTAACGACCACAAAAATAAATTATCGACCATAGGACTGATTTTTGATGTTTGTTCATCCTGTTTCGTTCTAAAAAGCAAGTCAAAGCCCCAAGGTATCTCCTTGGGGCTCTCACTTTACTTCACTGGTATCCAAATTTCCGAGTAATAATTAGGTTCATATGCGTTTCCAGCAGGGTACAGTTCGAACTCAGCTGTCCCTGCATACTCATAGCCACTTGATGGGAACCATTCTGAGTAGATTTTTTTCCACGCATCTTGCATTGCGTTTGGCATTGCGCCATGAACCTCGAATACGGCCCATTTTGATGCTGGAATTTCTAAAACGTCAAACTTTCCTGATTCACCCTCTACATTCTCCACCGCAATCCAATAATCGATGGCTCTGACGTTTGGCTCACTCACACAGACTCCCAAAATCCCATTTATTTCGCCGTTATTCAGTGGAACCAAAGAATCACAGGTACCGTCTGTATTCACTTCTTCCCATAATTTCGGAATCCTACTGAGATGTTCATCATTCACACAAGAAAATTGTCGCTTAACACCTACTGCTTTAAATCCTTCCTTCTCAACAATACGATACTTCACTGGATCTGCTCCTTTCAAACTCACCTGGATAACCAGGCGGCTATATGATTGCAGCTTTCCAATCCCCTTCCGAACGTCGCTTGGCGTAACACCATGCTGTTTCCGAAAAGCTTTTGTAAAAGCCTCGGGAGTGTCGTAGCCATATTTGTAGGCTAGATCAATAATCTTTGTTTCAGTTTTCATTAAATCCTCAGCTGCAAGTGTTAACCGGCGTCGACGGAGGTAATCGCCCACTGTGATGTCTGTTAAAATCGAAAACGTGCGTTGAAAGTGAAACGGTGATGCATTCGCATGCCCTGCGATTTCCTCGATTGACACATCCTCAAGCAAATGGTCCTCCATAAAATCAATTGCATTTTGTAATGATCCTAGCCAACTCATTCTCCCTCACTCCTTACCTCAATTCTATCTGCCAACCTTTTTCCCATCCTGTCATTTTGTGCTTAGTGAGGACAGATGATTGATAAAAAAGCTACGGGTATCATCGTGAGTGAGTTTGTCCGACACCTCATTTTTTGTCAAAAACTGAAGTTCAGCGATTTCTTCATCCATTTGGGACAAATCCTCTAAAACACCTTTGTATTCAACCAAGAACATCGTCGTCTCCTGGCGCTCAAACCCAATTTTCAGTTTGATTTTTTCAGGAAACGTAAAACAAATTTTCTCTCCAAACTCTTTACTAATTAAAAAATCAGTTGAGCCTGTTTCTTCTTTAAGTTCTCGGAGTATCGCATGTCGAGGTGATTCATCACTATCTTCAATTCCACCCTTGATGAAATCCCACTCACCTGGTATCTTTTCCGAACTAGCTTTTACTTTATGTACGAGCAGAAATTGATCTTCCTTATAGACAATTGCCCCCACCGCTTGTCTAATCATAGAGATAGGGCTCACTTCCCTCGTGTTCAACCAACTGTCCATTTTTAAAATAAATCCCAGAGTTTTCGTCGATTCCATAGCCAGGAACTTTCAATTTTGAAACCGCCTCTATCAGGTTCTTCTCTTCGTTCCATTCTGAAAAGTGGACGGATATGACACAGTTTTTTAACAAGCCTAAGCCTAGTAAATATAACTGTTCTTGTTGCAGCGCATCTTCTGGTGAGATAACACAATGTTCACAGGAGACTAAAGTTCCTGCTGAAAATCCAGCAACAGGAACGCCTTCATCAAACACTTTTCGAATGGTATCACCTACGGGAGTATCGACAATATAAGTACGGTAAAGCTCGGTTACCCCGCCGCCAATAATAATCCCGGTGCATGTTTCTAGCTGACCCAGTTGGTCATGAGTTGGGTTTTCCGAAAGTCCAAAATAATAAAAATCACGCACTCCATTGTCTTCTAAAACCTTCGTGTAGCTCGGCATATATTCTTGCCAGCCTGGCCGCTTAAGAAACAAAATGGCCACCCTCGCAGTCTTGTTTCCAGCAAATCTCGCAAACCGTTCCCCTAATTTATCAGTAAAAGGAGGTCCTCCCCCAAACAAAAATAGATGTGTTTCTCTCATTTTTATCTTCCGCCCTTTTTTGAAAATGATAAGATTTATATGTATTTCGATAATAACGACTAAAATCCTTTATATATTTGAAACGTTTTGCATGACTAGTTTCTCTAACTAATAGATGAAAGGAGGAAGAGTTTTGAATATCAGTAAACTGGTTACAAAAGCAAAAAAGGGAAATAACCGGGCATTTCAGGAATTAATTAATACCGAAAAAACAAAACTTTATAAAATGGCCTATTTGTATATGAAAAATGAGGATGATGCACTTGAAGTGTTCCAGGAAACAGTTTATAAGGCCCTCACCTCGCTTAAGGATTTAAAAAATGATACATATTTTTCAACTTGGATTACGCGCATTCTGATAAATACTGCGATTGATCAGCTGCGCAGGAAAAAGAGAGTGATTCCTATGGAACGGGATTTCCTTGAAAGCAAGGCTCCTTCGTACACAGATAAGGAAGCTGATTCCGACTTATTGAACGCCATAAAAGGATTAGATGAGAAATATAAAACCGTTTTAGTTTTACGCTTTTACAGGGACTACACAATCAAGCAAATCGCTGAATTTCTTGACTGTCCAGAAGGAACCGTGAAAACAAATATACACCGCGGGATTGCCCTATTGCGAGATCAATTAAAGGAGGTCATTGTGAATGAGTAAACAGTACCCTGAGTTCAATAAAGAGCTTGAAAACATTCATGTGCCCGTTGAGAAGCTTGATCGCATTATTCAACAAACCATTAATGAACACAATAAACAGAAACCACGACGCATAAAAATAATCTTAACAACCATCGGATCAGTTGCTGCAGCTTTTATCCTGTTTTTAGGGTCGGCTACTTTTTCACCAACATTAGCCAAGGTTGCGTCTGAAATTCCATTAGTCGGAACGTTTTTCAATGAGTCCAGTGATGAAGGGCTGCAAATCGCAGGTAAAAGTGGGCTTACTCAAGTCGTTAACCGGACTGCCAAAGATAATGGTGTGAAACTAACAATGAATGAAATTTTTTATGATGGTACTCGGCTAACATTTGGCATGACCCACGAGTCACTCATTGCAATTGGCGATATTGAGCGACCTACCATTTTGGTGAACGGAAAAGAGATTAATTTTGGTGCAGGTACCACTGGAAAATTTATTACCCCCTCTAAATATGAAGTAGTCATGGATATTAAGCCGACAGAAGATTTGCCGGAAGAATTTGATATGAAGGTCATCATTGATGCTGTCGGGCTAATAGCGGGTAATTGGGAATTTGAATTTCCAGTGAAGCAATCAAATGAAGTGACGGTTATTCGACCAAACCTAACAAACGTCATTTATGATACGGAAGTGACTGTAGAGTCCGTGAAGATCGGCCCGGCCGGAACAGATTTAGCTGTTCAAGTAAAAGTTGACCCTAACAACACAAAAATTGATCCTTATATGGATTTACATTTTGCTATGATCGATGATCAGGGTAGAGTTCTACGAAGTCTTTCTGGAAGTGGGCATGGGGAAGCCATCGACGGAGTTGAGGTTGCAAACCTTGATTATCTTTTTACACCAATTAAAGATGGAGCGAAAAGCTTGACGATCCTTCCATATAAGATTCCAACTGAAATGGGTACTTTTGAGGAGCTATCCGTTTCATTAATCGAAACACTTCCAGTTGAAATCGACCAAGGCGAGGTAGGAAAAATAACCGTAACGGATGTTGAGTTTCTTGATGATAAAACAGTCGTGTATTTTGAATTGGATAGTGAGTTCCCATTTGACGATAACTTAACGATGAATCGAACATGGTTAGAATCGAAGGATGGCAAGGATTTAACGTTCCAAGACAATCCTTTTGCGAAACGAATTAAAGGAAATCTTTTCATGCAGGAATTTGAAGCGACAAAGACTAAAGACGTCAAATTTAAGGCTACTAAACTCCCTAAGCCAATTACGTTTGAACCTTTTGAAATTACATTACCATAAAAAGAAGTCAGGCCCTGTTGCCTGACTTTATTCGTTATTCACCATCTGTAAGTGCTTTTCTGTCAACCGCATGTGGGGGTTTTTCAAACCATCCCTCATCAATCATGATATTGGCGCCATCTTCAACATAACGCCCAATATCCAAGATGAATTTGCTAAACATTAGCCCAAGGTCTCGTCTGCCGTTTAGTGACATTGCATTTGCATAGGATCTTATCTTCATCGAGAACATATCAATTTTATGGAACGTCATTAATTTATCTGAGAATGGTGGAATCGTTGAAGCCTCCACTAAATCATCAAGTAATGGATGCCCCGGCAAATTTTCTTCGTGAAGCTTTGCTAAACAATCCTTAATATGATCCATTGTAATCTCCTTGCCACGGAGCATAAATTCCTTCACCTTTTTACGCTCTGCCACTTGGCTGAATCCCATCAATAGTCCTTTACTTGCTACATTATTTTCAAGATTATCTTGAAGATGTGCAATTTCTAAAGCATGGAGTGGTCTAACATCACCGAAAAATCCAGCTAAATAGTTTTGTTTTTCTACAAAACTTACTTCTTTAGGAATTGGGATAACCGGTGGTTTCGTTAAATAACCCTTTTTTTCTAAAGTTTCATTTAAATCAACTAAAAAATGGATCGTGTCCACATCAAATTTGATTACCGTATCTCTTATATCTGGCCGGATCATCATGGGTATTGCTGTGGAGTAAAGACTTAGCCCTGCTTTCGCTGTATATTTTAGATAATGAAGGTAAAATTCGTCTGCGAACAACCGAGGAGCATCTATGTTTACGTCTTTTTTAACATCAAAACCAATTGGAATAGGGAAGTTTTCTTTATTATAAATCTTCGTAATGTCGTCAGTGATTTTTTGACTGGTGCTTTTCGCTTTTTTTAAGATTTCCATGATGTCAGGATCCTGACAATGTTTTTGAAAATAGGTTAACACGCAAATAGCCATTGTGTTCCCCATATAAACTGCCCAAAGCTTTCCCATTTCCGCTGAAGTAAGTTGTTCGTTGTTGGGTTTCATTTCCTATCTCCTCATTACTTTTTTATCTAGTATTTTGCAAGATGAGCGGATGTATTCAAGAATCTAGCCTTTCGAAATATTTTTCGACATTATTCCCTCGTATCTACGTGAAAGATTGTTGTTTCATCAGGGTTTGAGGTTGCACCCAATTTCATCTTTAAAATCAAGTGACAAAGTTCAACATTTTGGATGATTTTTACATTTGATTTCCACGATTCAATCATGTAGTATACAAATACAAGCTACATTGTTCGTAATCATAATAAAGTTTAACCTTTGAACTGAAATAGGGAGTTTAACATTGAAACTGGAATGGCAGGCCTTCGTCCATGGCGACATGAAGGACATACAGGAACGTTTCTGCAAACACCCACTTTGAGGAGTGGTGGTTTTAAACTTTCTTAGGGTATTACGGCAATTGTGGCTTTTCCAATTACATGCTAATCCATTTCCCAAGAGGGGGATGGATTTTTTATTTGGCATTCATATGTCTTGACCGTTGGTGCTAATTAATTCTATAATTATTTTCTGAAGTGCTTTTACAATTTCATCATGTCCCAGTAGCTCAGTAGGATAGAGCGACAGCCTCCTAAGCTGTAGGTCGTTGGTTCGATTCCAATCTGGGACGCTAAGAAGATTGACCATGAAACCTTTATAAATAAAGGGTTTTGTGGTCTTTTTTATGTTTTGAAATAATTATTGTTCGAGTCAGAATTAGGCATGGGTGGCGGATTTTATTTATGTGATTTTAGACTGCATTTCCTAACTATTTCCGAACCAGATTATCAAAAAAAACTCAATATGGAGACTGTTCCTACAGCCCCTGTTTCTAACCTCCCCCACTGAGGAGTAAATTAAAAAGCCTCCCCAAAAGGATAGGCTTTAATATTGTATTAGTTATCGTTTTTATCTTCTAATTTTAGAATGTTATTTGTATCCTTTAAGACAAACGGATTGTAGGAATCCTTTGAGTTTGTAGAGAATAAGTCTTCGGCTTTTAAATCCGTTGTTTTCTTGTTAATATCTTCTCTAAGTGTTTCTTTAAGTTTCTCTAATTCTTCTTCCATAACTTTAATCTTTTCTTTATAGGATTCTGCTTCTTTTTTATAAAATTCATATTCGAATTCAAATTTTTTCTTTTCTTCAGGATTAGTTGCTGCCTTAGCTTTCTCATAGGATTCTTCAGCTTTCGCCTTTTTTTCCTTACCCATTCCTATTATCCAATTCTTAAATAATTCTGTAACTTTTTCAAATACAAATTCAAGAATCTCTTTACCATATTTGACCAATAACTTTCTAATAACTGGCCAAGCCTTTTTAATGAACAACTCTAAAAATTTTTTCCACATAGATAATAATCCTCCTTAAATTCATCTAATTATAAGACAATTTACATAGGATTAAAATACAGATTTTGGATTCTTTATTAAAAAAGCACCCCGTAGGATGCATGAATCCGAAATATATCAAACATACTTTCTCTAACATTTGAGGATGCAGCGTAAATTCTATAGCTTTCAATCTGGAACGTTCTGAATAGCTCCTAACTAGATAGGGGCTATTTTTTTAGCAAAGAAAAAAGAGGCTTCAAGCCTCTACACTTCCTTTGTTTTCGTTTCTTTTTGAGCATATACCGATATTCCTTCAGTAATTGTGCGATCGATATCAAGATAAGGCTTTCCACGTAGCGCATCATTTGAAAATATTTCAAGACTTTCCTCTTTTGTATCCTTTGGCAAACTGACCACCTCCAACATTGGCGATTATCTACATTAGCCATATTGTGGGCATTCAGCTCGTTGTTCATGCATTCTTCCATTCTAAAAATTCCAAACGATTGCCGAACGGGTCAAAGGCATATAAGCGATTGGCACCTGGGAGATTATTGTCATCCATTGTGTTCACATTGTTGTTTTCTAGATTTAGTTTTAAGGCTTTAAGGTTCTGGATTTCAAAGGCAGGATGTGCCTTTTTTGCGGGTACGAATGGTTCATCAATGCCGATGTGAATTTGCACCGATCCATACGAAAACCAAACACCGCCATTTTTCCGAAGGGTATCGGGCTTTTCGATTTCTTGGCAGCCTAAAATGGTTGCATAAAAGTGCCGCGCTTCCTCTTCGCTCCCTTTTGGAGCAGCAAGTTGGATATGGTCAATCGCTTTAATTTTAAAAGCCATGTTCATTCCCCCTATTTTGTAAGCTACCTTCATCGTACTCCATTTCAGGGGATAACTAAATTTGATTAATTTTATGTATTGGTATTAGTTTTGCTTATTCGGATGGGTAAGTCTCTTGTAAGAATTTTATCGATTGGGTAATAAGTTGCTTAAGTACTTCTACATCGATATCCGCAATTTTGTTGATGTAGACACATGCTTTTCCAGATGTATGTTTGCCAAACTTTTCGAGTAACTCCTCACGCTTCGTATCGCCAGTTGCAAAATACAAACTAATTTTTGCTTTGCGTGGTGAAAAACCAACAAGTGGCGCATCGCCCTCGTGACCAGTTGCATATTTGTAATGGTAAGAACCAAACCCAATTATGCTCGGACCCCACATTTTAGCCGGATACCCAGACGTTTCTGTAAAAATATCTAATAGCTTGTAAGCGTCTTCCTTCTTTTTCGGATTATCGACTTTTTCAATGAATTCAATCACACTTGCGTCGTTTTCTTTTGTTTTTAATTCGTACATTGTTTGGTGGTCCTCCTTTTTAGTAGTAGGATTGACATTGTTTATTTATTCGAGACGTTGGGTGGGGATTCCTGCTTTTTTTATTGTGGGAGTGCTAGTGACAGTATTTTTAAAATAATGACAGTAAAATTCAGATAGTGACAGTAAATCTGCAATAGTAACAGTATTTTTCGAATAGTGACAGTAAAGTTTGAGGCAATTCGTATTATGGTCAATTATTGTGTATATTTTTTAATGCTTCCTCGTTTATTAAGTAAATTCTATCTTTATAGCTCCCTTTATATTGTAGATTTAATGAAATTAAGATGTGTTTTGCAGTAGATATCGACTGAATACCTAAAAAACCTCGCAAATGGCGATTTGTAATCGTGTTTCCAAAGAGAAGAATATACTCCTTTAAAGAATTGTAATAAGGTTTGGAAGAAGAATAGTGGCAAGAAGGGCAAGTCCATGATCTTTGCTTTCGATTCATTGGAAGGAAGTCGCATTTCGGACATCGTACACCTTTAATGAGTTCATCCTCCATTATTCCGAATTGTGCCAATATATCTGGGTCATGAGGTGTATGATGTTTTAAGAGTAATTTTGAAAGTTTTTGTATTTTACTTTTTTCTAAAACTACTCTTTTGTTCCTTTTCTCAAACAACTCAATCTTTTGAAGAAAACTCGGGCTTTTAATTACTTTGTTATAGTATTTAAAGTCTTTGCTGGCATCAATAAAAGCGTTAGGATTTGTAAAAATTACAAGGGTTTCAATTGGAGTTAAGGGGATTTTGAAGGTTTCTAGAAGTCTTTTAAGCTGTAGCTGATGTCTGGTGATTTGAGTGACAGGGCAATTATACGATTTTCTAGTATCTTTGTAGCTTTGGATTAATTGGTCAAACTTCCAGTCAAAATATAGTTCTCCGCGATAGTTTTTTGCGTCGATGATTAATAAAAATGTGGGACTAATTAGAAGTATGTCAATTTCAAAAAAATGTTTACCGGAGATATCTGGAAGACGAAGATTATGGAAGATTAGATAATTGTTTTCTTTCAAAAAGGTTAAATAATATTGCAAAGATTGTTCTCCGCGGTAACCCGACATCCTTCGATGAAATTCATCGCTAATTTCTTGATATTTTGGATGAGATTCTGACAATCGTCCTAATAATGCTTTTAATTTCCTCACCCTTAGTGGAATTTTTAATTCTTTTTTGTTCATTTATTTTACTCCTTTGTATTTGATAAGTCTTTTTTCTACAATTTTTTGTGAATTCCTTCAAAGTTTTTATATTTTTTATCCCTATGGTCGTTATTTTGTGTCTATGGTCATTAGATCTACTTCTATGGCCAGTATTTTATTTCTATGGTCGTTATTTCACTTCTATGGGCGTTAGACTAGTTCACATCAATATCCTCATAACTAAACCTTACATATTCTGGAACACCCTATAAATAATTCCACCGACCTCTGGTAAAACTAAGGACACGATGTAAGAAGTAGGAGGCGTGTGTAATGGAGAATGGATTGTCCATTTTTGCACTTGGTGGGATTAATGAGATTGGGAAAAATATGTATGTGCTTCAGTATGAGGATGATATTTTGGTGATTGATTGCGGGGGGAAGTTTCCGGACGAGAGCTTGCTTGGAATTGATTTGATTATTCCGGACCTGACATATCTGGAGGAAAATCGGGAAAAAATCCGCGGAATGCTGATTACGCATGGGCATGAGGACCATATTGGCGGGATTCCCTATTTTCTTAAAAAGCTCAATGTACCGATTTATGCGACTCGGTTTACGCTTGGGTTAATTGAATTGAAGCTAACTGAACATCGTCTTCTTGCAGATACCAAACTAATTCCGATTGATGCTGAATCTAAGCTAGAATTTGGCAAAACAGAGGTTTCCTTTTTCAAAGTGAATCATAGTATTCCGGATTGCCTCGGGATAGTGTTTGATACACCAGAAGGCAAGGTTGTACATACGGGAGATTTCAAGTTTGATCTAACGCCAGTGAATGACCAGCACTCAGATATTCATCGGATGGCTGAAATCGGGCGTGAGGGTGTGCTTGTTTTATTATCCGAAAGTACGAATGCGGAGCGACCAGGATCGACACCGACTGAGTCCAAGGTTGGGGACGTTATTGAGGAAGCCTTTATGAAAGCGAAAAGAAAGGTATTTGTCTCAACATTTGCTTCGAATATTAGCCGGGTTCAGCAGGTTGTCGCTGCTGCGATGAAAACGAACCGCAAGCTCGCCCTGCTAGGAAGAAGTATGGTGAATGTCGTGGATGTGGCGGTTGAGCGTGGCTATCTTCACATTCCCGATGGCATGCTGATTGATGCCCAGGAAGTGGAAAGTCTCGCACCGGAGAAAGTTTGCATTTTATGTACAGGAAGTCAGGGGGAACCGATGGCTGCGCTTGCTCGTCTTTCAAATGCCAGCTATCGCGATGTGCACATTCTCCCAGAAGATACGGTTATTTTAGCGGCAGGTCCGATTCCTGGCAATGAAAAAAATGTGTCTCGCATCATCGATAATTTATTCCAGCTTGGGGCAGTTGTTTTATATGGAGGAAGCTCGACTGGAATGCATGTTTCCGGTCATGGTTTTCAGGAGGATCTCAAGCTGATGTTAACTTTAATGAAACCAACATACTTTATCCCTATTCACGGGGAATACCGGATGCTTCACCAACACAAATCTCTTGCAGTATCTGTTGGAGTAGAGCCTGAAAATATTTTTATCATTCAAAATGGCGATGTGGTTGATGTGAAACATTCGGAGGCGCGCCAAACTCGGAAAATTCCGTCCGGTGATACGTATGTGGATGGGATTGGTGTTGGCGATGTTGGCGATATTATTCTGCGTGACCGTAAGCAACTTTCTGAGGATGGGATGGTCGTCATTGTGGTCACTCTAAGTAAAAGAGATCAGAAAATCATCTCTGGACCCGATACGATTACGCGCGGTTTTGTGTTCAATCGAGACTCTGAAGAGCTTCTCCGAGAGACAAATCGCCTCGTAAAAAAAGCGATTCTTAATTTGCAAAGTGAAAACAAGTACCAGTGGAATGCCATGAAAAAGGAGATTAAAAAGGCAGTAGGACAATATTTATTTGCACAAACAAAACGCAAACCGATGATTCTACCGTTTATCATAGAAGTATAACCCTCCAAGCAGGAGGGTTATTTCAGTTCCAAACTTCATCTAGCTTATCGGAATAAAATTCGATGGCACGCTTGTACCTTTGGATGGACGCATCACTCGAAGTCCCAGCTAAACCTTTTAAAAGAAGTTCCATTGCATCCTGATGTCTCCCAAGATTGTAAAGCGACATTGCATAAAAAGCCTTTATCGCGTGGTTTTTTGGAAATAACGTTATCCCTTTTAACAGAGTAGCCTCGGATTTTTCATATTCCCCAAGTGTTCGATAGGTGCTGCCCAAACCTAATAAGGCGCCTTCCAAATCTTCATTCTGTAAACCTAATCCAATTGCCTTTTCATAAAAAGGGACAGCTTCCGATTCCAACCCTAACACATCAAAACTCCAAGCAACTTGATAGTTTAGTTGGGGATCCTCGGGATTCTCCTTTACTAACCTCAATAGTCTTTCGTTCGATTCTTTGAGCTTGCCCTCTTTTCTAAGTTCTATGGCTTGCTTCATTTCTGATAGGTCTCCTTATATTCGTCATAATAAAGAACCTCTGTTGTTTCTGACCAATTAAGGACGGTTCCCACAAAATCCTTAATATCGAGTCCCTTCATCTCATATGTATCTTCGGTATTCGTTGTCCCAGTAGCATCCTCAATAAAGGTTACTTTGTACCCTCGATCATATCCCGAAATTGCAGTAAACATACAGCAGAATTCGGTTTCAAAACCGGTTATGAAAATATGTTTAACCCCTAATTCCTCTAGTATGGATGCAAGATTCGTCTGAAAAAATGCACTCGGTGTCTCTTTTTCAACTATATAATCTGCAAAATCTCTCACTGATTCATGAATCTCCGAACCGCTTGAATTTCTGTGAAGAGGGTTCTCTTCATTTTTGTCAAAATGCCTAACCATGATCACAGGTAGCTTTTTCGCTTTAAAATCTTGAATGATGTGTTGAATTTTGGTAAGTTCTTCGCTAAAATCTTTAAAATTGACAATTCCGTTTTGGACATCAATCACTAGTAATGCTTGCATTTTCATTCCTCCTCTTTTTAAAAATGGGACTAAGTTCGCTCCAGACGTCAAATAGGTTACCATCCGGATCCTCGAATACAAAGTTTTTCCCGACGTGACCACGGTCTTCAATTTCCCCGACCGTGATATGACGTTCTTTGAATTCTTTATGTAAGTTCTCTAAAGCTTGTACACCATCAACCTCAAAGGTTACGGAAAATCGTTCATGGCCTTTTGCATCAATGAAGTTTGAGGTTTGTCCTTCCTTTGAAGCAACGAGGAAAAAACTTTGATCGGCTAAGTCAAGAATTGCTTTATCCTCGTCCATATAATTTAGCGTTGCCTCAAGGTTTTCTGTGTACCAGGTGGCTGAACGCTGAACGTTTGTAACTGGTAAATATGTCGTTCCGACACGTTGGAGTGTTTGTTTCATTTTATGAGCCCTCCTATTTTTTATCTTCCGTTCTCCCCATCGTTACGTCATCGAACGGTGTGTATTCATTACTAGGCATTTGTTTCTTTCGAACAGCTTTAAAAATGGACAAACTTACAGCGACTACTATAATGGCGAGAAAAACAAATGTCATCGGCACTCTCTCCATTTCGCGTGAGGATATGTTATGTATTAAATTCGAGATATACTTTCATATTCCTTCAATTCGTTTCCAGCAAAAAAAGAAGCCCATCCGTTAATAGGATTGGCTTCACTTAGATTATTCGGTTATATCGTTGACGGCTTGGATGTATTTTTCATATAATGGCTCCCACATTTTTTTTCGGTTTTCTACCTGTTTTCCGTCTAGTAAAATCCCTATGACATCCAGACATACATGCCATCCCGCTAAGTCTCTTGGTGTATGGTCGTTTAGCTTTGTGATCGTTTCGATCAAAAGCAACTTACATCCTTCTGGGTCTGGGGTGAGTTCAAAGCGCACGCTGTCGTCTGCCCATGTGAATTCCAATACCGCACGGTCGTGAAAGTCAGTGATTGTCATTTCCTCAAAGGCCCCATTTCCCATATCAAATAGGAAACGACCACCTTTTCGAAGATCATCTACTTTTAATTCTGGAAACCATGTTGGTAGTTTGTCATTGTCAGTTAGCATTTCCCAAACCTGATCAATTGAATGAAGGTAATGACGCTTGAATGTGGCTATGTAATTTGGTTCGTTTTTTGTAAGAGTTGCGAGCATGTTGTGCCTCCTGTTTTTAAACTATCGTGTGAAATCTTGCTTTTAGATTGTCCCATCCGTATACAGCTTCTTTTAAATTTTTTCCACCGATTTCAACTTCAACGACATCTAGTTTGCGAGCTCCAAGCGCTTCGTAAAATAGGCATGATTTGTTTTCTTCCAATACTAATACTAGCATTGTGTTAATACCCTTGTCCAAAAGCTGCTGAACTACAGGAGTTACTAACTTTTTACCCAGACCTTGTCTTTGATATTCTTGAAAAATATAGATAGCGTAGAGCTCACCCTGAAAATTTTCATAGTTTTCACTACGCTCTTTTCCGCCACACGAAAACCCAACTATTTCTCCTTGTTCATTCTCTGCTACAAAAACATGTCCATTTGGAATTCCGCTTTTCCACATCTTTTCCCTAGATTCATAGGATAATTTCTCAAGATATTCATCAGGAACAATTCCAGAATAGGTCGTTCTCCAGCTATCAACATGCACTTGGGCGATACCCCTTGCATCGGTTAAAACGGCTTTTCTTATTTTCATAACGTTCCCCTATTTTACTTCCAGCGCAAAGGCATAAAATGCGTCACCGTTTGATACATTCTCTTCGTTTTCATCCATCCACCATACTCCATAAGAATAGTAATACACCCCTTTTTCCTCAGGTGCTTTAAAACGATGATTTTCTACTTTCACTTCCGTTTCCTTGTCACCCTGGTAATACGCTACATGGACCTCATTGGGCAGTGGTTCATAATCCATCGCGAAAGCAACTTCTTCACCTGGCTGCACGACAATTGGCTCTTTACCTTCTAAAAGTACTTCAGGTCCTGCTGTGTCCACACATACTCCTTTAAACTTACTGCTCCAGCAATAAGTTCCGAGTGTCGTTTGAAAGGTTTCATTCCCGATTTGAATGTTCGTTTCAGGTGGCTTACTTCCTGATAGCTTGCTTGACGTATTACCTCCACAACCTGATAGAATAATTGAAATTCCTATTAAAAAGACAAGCATCCATTTTTTCATCCTATGTCCTCCAATTGTGCGCTTTTATTAAATTGACGAAACCCTCTAAAAAAGGTTACACAATTTGAAACCAATTCGCTTATTTTTCCGTATATTTGGTATAATGGAATATATATGAAGAAACGGGTCTATATTGTCAGGAGGTTATTCAATGACGGGTCTAGTTGCGGTTGTCATGGTATTTTCAATTCCACTGGTTGCGATTATTACGAGCCATTTTCAAACACAATCTAAATACAAACAAAGAATCATTCAGGATGAATTGGAGTTAGAAAAATTAAAGCATGAGAATTACTTGCTTGAAACAGAGAAAATGCGTGTCGAGCTTGAAAAAATGAAGCTGGACGCTCCAAAGGATGAAACAAAAATAATCTAAGCACCCAATTGGGTGTTTTTTATTTCACATCAATTAACTCGAAACGCTCACAGACGAGTAACATATCCTCTGAAAATTCACGATCAATTTTCCGTAGTTCTTCCGTAAAAAACTTAACATGAACATCCTTCCAATACTGGTAGGTTCGATCTCCTTCACCTTCAGCACTTGCGAATTCCTCAGGAACCTCATTCATCGGTTGAATTGTTACCTCAACCGTTTTTATAATCGCCACTGGTTCATCCTTGCTATTTAATAGAATGCTATAATCGTCTACCTTTGGAAGGGGTGCGTTTTCAATTTCATAAAAAACATATCCAGAACAGGTAGCTGTTTTAATTCCATCAATTACTAATTGTGCAAGGTAGTCAGGGTCATCCCCAAACTGCCATGCACTAACTGATTCCGGCTTTTCTTTTCCTTCCCAGAATTCATTCCAATATTGTTCGGCTGCTTTGTTCATCTTACATCCTCCCAGTTATTATTTACAAAGTCATTAATCTCTTTTTTCCCCCGCAGGATAATTACTGTTTTATCTTGGGATAATCGGTTAAGGCGTTCCTGCATTTTATGTATTCTTGGCTTGTAGGTCGTCCAAATGAATTTGATAAACTCCCTATCTATTTTTTCGGTACAGCCAAGATCTGGACGCTTTTTCCCGATGTATTTAAAATAGCGTTTGAACACTCGGTAAAGGCACTGATATCTAGGTAGTTCGAGATAGATGATGGTGTCAGCTTGGTTTGCGCGCAATTCGAAGGTTTTGCTATAATTTCCGTCAATAATCCAGCTGTCTTTTGTGAGAATTTCCTCTTGGGCTGTTTTAAATTCTTCATGCGATGCTTCTACCCATCCTGGTTTCCAATAAAAACTGTCTAAATGGTACACGTCAATTCCAGTTTTTTCACCTAACTTTTGAGCAAATGTCGATTTTCCAACACCAGCTGAAACTCCGATAACCATGATTTTTTTCATGTGTTTCCTCACTTTATTCGTTGTTATTTCATGCTATAATTTTACTAGATTAAAAGTCATTCAGAAGGGGTAAGTCAACATGTATCATTTCATTGCATCTATTTTAAAAGGCATTCTTACCGTAACAGGTGGTATTAAGGTTTATAACAAAGAGAAACTGCCAAAGGACGGCGCCTATGTGATTGCTTGTACACATACAGGGTATATCGATATTTTGTGGCTGGGTGTTTCATTGTTGCCACGCCAAATTCATTACATGGCCAAAAAGGAATTATTCACAAACAAGCTGATTGGTAACTTTTTATCAAAGCTAAATGCATTCCCGGTTGACCGTGACAACCCAGGTCCAAGCGTTTTAAAAATTC
This sequence comes from Ferdinandcohnia sp. QZ13, assembly GCF_031324165.1. Lineage (NCBI taxonomy): Bacteria > Bacillati > Bacillota > Bacilli > Caryophanales > Bacillaceae > Ferdinandcohnia > Ferdinandcohnia sp. QZ13. The sequence continues at coordinate 1,188,117 of NZ_JAVIVW010000015.1, forward strand.
CATCTCGATTGCTCTCAAAGGGAGAGATTGTAGGAATGTTCCCAAGCGGAACACGTACGAATGAGCAAACTGCCTTAAAGCAGGGGGCGATTACGATTGCGCAACGTAGCAAGGTTCCTGTTGTACCCGCTGCGTATGTTGGACCGAATACAGTTAAGGAATTATTGAAGTTAAAAAAAGCAAAGCTTATTTTCGGTGATCCAATGTTTATTGCATCACCAGATATGGATGCAAAACAGGCACGTGAACATTTTACACATGAATTAGGGAGAAAATTCGAGTTGCTTCGTGATGAGGTTCAGAACGGGCATAACTAACGCTTGGGGTGTGAATTCCAAGCGTTGTTTTTTATAATTGAAAATTTTCCTTAATCATCTTGGCAACTTCTTCAGCGCTAAGGTTCGTGTTGTCTATTCTTAGGTAGTTTTCGAAGGTGATTTCACCATCATATGAGTTCAAGCGATGTTTCTCCATCGTTTGTTTTATGTCATTTTCAGACCATTCAATATCGCGCTTTTTCGGTTTGTGTTCCAGTCGATTTGGCGTTTTATTTCTTTCAAGCCTCTCTTCTAAGTCAGCTTCAAGTTCAACATAATATACTGTGGCACCTCTGGATTCAAACAACTCAGAAAGCCCCTTCACATACTCCCAATCTGATTCGAGGTTAAACATCCAGACATACGTGAAAATCATGCCGTACAAATCACTTTCTGAAACTTCTTCAAAAATCTCCTGACGGAACAATTTGACTAGCCGTTTCCCTTCTTTTGTACTGTAGTCGAAAAAGTGGCTTACTAAATCGATTGTCATGTGATTATGAAAAAGCTTTAAATCTGTTATTTTCGCTAGTTCCTGCCCAACCGTCATTTTCCCAACCGCTTGAGGTCCAAAGATATGTACAAATTTCATAAGGTTTCCTCTTTTCTTTTTGAATATTCTACCATAAATGTACAAAATTTCACGCAATATTTTTAATTCGTAACCTTTTGACCTCAACTTTCGCCAAATAGGTTGAGGTGACGGCATGAAACGGTTTATTTTTCTTTTCATTTTTTTACTTGTTGGTTGTGGTACGAGTGGTCATAATGGTGATGTTGCCGAAATGACTGTAACTGGTTATGTTCTTGAGGTTGGAGAGAGAATTTTAGTAAATGAAAAAATTACAGAAGAGGAATTTGAAACAAAAACAGAACAGGAAATTCATGATGAATACTACCTTTCAAGTACTTTTTTCAGTATGAGTTCTGTCGATCAGTCGTTGTTTCAAAGCTTGAAGTAGGTCAAAAGGTAAAGATTGTAGTTGAAGGCGCCATCGCAGAATCTGCGCCAGCACAGGCGAAAGCAAGTAAAATTGAAATAGTGGAGGAGTGAGCGCTGCTTTGGGTCGGCGTTTTCTAACGACCATTGAAATGAAATAATGACCATAGGATTGACGTAACGACCATAGGAATCGTTTTAATGACCATATAATCTTTCTCAATGTGCTATAGTGCAAAACAAAGCTTTTTAAAAGTAGACTTACTTGAATCTCAAACAAACTTCCTTTACGATTGTGGTAATTCGTACATAAGGGAGTGGGAAAATTGGCAAGTGTGTATGATTTTGAAGTAAAAACGGTGAATGGGGAATTGAAGTCGCTTAAAGAATACGAGGGGAAGCCACTTTTAATTGTCAATACTGCGAGTAAATGTGGATTTACGCCGCAATTTAAGGGATTGCAGGAGCTGTATGAAAAATATCAAAAAGATGGCTTGGTTGTTCTTGGGTTCCCGTGTGCTCAGTTTGGAAATCAGGAATTCGAAAAAATCGAGGAGACCACCTCTTTTTGCGAGACGAATTATGGCGTGTCATTCCCAATGTTTGCAAAAGTTGATGTAAATGGTGAGAATGCAGATCCATTATTTCAATTTTTAAAAGACGAACAAAAAGGGGTATTGTCAAAAGCGATTAAATGGAACTTCACTAAGTTTTTAATCAATCGCAACGGGCAGGTTGTGGAACGCTATGCCCCACAAACCGAGCCAACTAAAATAGAGAAAGACATTGAAAAAGTGTTATAGATAGTCTTTGATAATTTTCCACTCTTGAAGCTTGCCTTCAAGAGTTTTATTGTATTTGCCAGGAACAGGGCTGGTAGACGGAAGCTTAATTACCTCAACCTCAGGTAAGCGATTAAGCCCAATATATTTTTGATAACTTTTATATGATTTTGTACCGTTACAAACGATTAAGCGGAGATTCGGGTGATTTCTTACAAATGCCTCAATCTCGTTCGGTTCCTCATCTTTTATATTGGAATCCAAACTGCCTTCACGATAGCAGCTATATAACACGTCCCAAAGTGCAATTTTTTGCTTTTTTAAAAAGGCAATCTTATCTTTGTACTCTCCCAGCTCAGGACTGTCAAAAAGCATGAACATGATTTTCCAAAAATGATTACGTTTGTTCCCGTAGTACTCATGTTTCCTTAGTGATTCGACACTCGGCATTGAGCCTAGGATTAGTATTCTTGGGTCCTCACCAACAATAGGCTCAAGACCAAAAATTCTCTCCACAAGCATCACCTTTTCTGTTATGTTTAATCTATTAAATCTTTCGAGGTCATTTATTATGAAACAATCTATCGTTATTGAGTCACCTATTTCAGATGTATTTGAATGCATTGCAACCGCTAATTTACGTGAAAAATGGTTTCCAAACGTAACTTCTATTCGTTATTCTAACCCAAATGAAGAGTCAAAAACAGGGGCTTCCTTTCAGCTGACAGCTGAGGAAGGTAAGGAACATGTTGTGTTACAGGGGAGAAATAAAGAAATCAGCCATCCCTCACTCTTTGCGTTCGAGCTTGAATCACAAACCTATATCATGACTTTTTCGTATCATTTACATCAACAGGGTGAGCATACGCTCGTGGAGCAAGAGTTTGAAACCAAGTATCACCGTCCTGTTATGAATGCCATTGACAAGTTATTTAAAAGCTCAGCAAAGCAGACTGGGGAATTTGTTCTTAACAGTTTGGAAAACTTTTCTGTTCAGAATAGGTCTAACTAGCCTAGAAAAAACAGGTACTTTTCCTCCATGAAGAAAAGTACCTGCTGCATCGCTATCTTTATGAAGCTTTATCTTTTAGATGTTTCTTATTACTTGGTGCAAACCAGCCGAATAAGGCAATGGCGACTAATACTCCGTAAAAGATGATCGTCCAAACGGTACTATGAGGAAAATCATGGTCTAAGATCCCAATATCCTTATGGGCAAGGGTAATGACAGCAAGTTTGACGCCGACCCAGGCTACTATGGCATAAGCGGTTGTTTCTAGTGCAGGACGTTTCTCAAGAAGCTGCACAAACCATGTGGCTGCAAATTTAATTAAGATTAAGCCAGCAACTCCTCCAAGAACGACAACAATAAATTGTCCACCATCCATACCACCGAAATCGCCTAGTGGTGAATCTGGTAAACCAAGGGCAAGTGCAACTGCTGCTAAAATCGAATCAATGGCAAATGCAAGGTCAGCTAATGCAATCTTCCCAACGGTAGGCCAAAAACCTTTAGCAGCTGCTTCCTTTTCATCATCTTTATGAACGTTTTTATTATCTTTTCCAAACTTTGCCTGAATGATATGCTTTAACCCTAGGTATAGGAGATAAAGTGCCCCTATCGCCTGTATTTGCCACACATTTGCGATAAATGAAATAGCAAAAAGGGCTACAAAGCGGAAAGCAAAGGCCATTAGGATTCCATAATTTATGGCTTTCTTTTTTTCATCCTCTGGTAAATGTCTGGCTATAACTGCAAGTACGAGGGCATTATCAGCTGATAACAATCCTTCCAAGCCAATTAAAATCAACAATGCCCAGGCATATTCTAGCCATATTGTCTCCATCTATTTCGCTCCTTACATAACTAAGAATACCATTCAAACTCACTTATCATTAGAATTTCCTTTAATAAAAGAGCTATCCTTTCATTTGGAAAAGGATGCAATTACCAGAGCACGCTATGTAAAAAACGCGGCTTTTAGTTGAAATATTTGATACTTAATCCTACGTAAACCAATACTGTAACGACGGCAAATCCTGAAAAAAACAACCCTTTATGGAACTTTGACCAGTTTTTCATCCATCCCCATCGCTTCTTATCGACATCAAACCAAAAATAGTCCGCTAAGAGAGCGACAACAATAATTAAAAGAGCTATTAAAGGACTCATTTTTTCTCCTCCTGGAAAAATGAATAAACAAAATAGTCCGCGCCATCCTTAAAAAAATCCATAATCCAAATAATTCCCATGAAAAAGATCCATACTAGTAACGGAATAGCAAGGCTCATGAAAGCTTGGCGCCATTTGTATCGACTCTTCTTTTTTCGTAAAATACTGTCTATTGTAAAATAAAGGATAGCTGCACTTAAACTAACCCATTGAAGGATGGAACCGAATAATATATGAAAGACGAAGGATAGGTATGGCTCCGTCCGTCTCAACCAATTTTTCGCAATAAGTCCTGAAAGGAAGTCACTTATGATGGATGTTATTGTTCCGTAAACGAAGATGACTGGAAAACTGTACATGAGGTAAAAGGGTACAGCTCTTGTGATACTCCACAAGTATTCTTTTATAGAGTTGATATCATCCCCAAATGGGCCTTGAACGAAAAAGCCTAGGAGGACTGCAAATAGCGAACCTGTGAGGGATGCTGTGAGTAGTTTTCTTGGTAGTACGTGTTGTTTTTTTTCTGCCAAATCCATTCAACTCCATCTAAATATCACCTTTGTTTTGAGCGTAACACAGTTATGCCGACCAATACAATTACAAAAATCCCAACAACTACCCATACATTCATGCCCAGGAATACGTTCTTAAAACTGGATAGCGCATCGTGGACATAGACTGCTTTTACAAAGTGACCTTCTTCCGTTTCCACAGCAATTGCTTCATTGATTGGAATATCTTCAATTTTAAAATAATCTGTTCCAATCTCATAGTAGTTGGATGCATTTCCGTAATAGTCACCGGTATATTCATCCGCTTTTGTTTCCACTTTCCCAATCATTTTCCCTACCTCAGATTGGTCGAGTAGCATGTCTTCTTTAACCTCATATACTTTCCCATCATGAACAACAAAGATATAGGCCCAACTAAGAGCACTGGCAAAGGTTGAAGTAACTAACAAAATTACAATCGTTAAATAAATTGTTTTTTTCATTTCAATTCTCCATTAGGTTAAAAACCCTAAATAATATAAAACAAAATACATTCCAAAACATAGAATCGAACCGACTAAAAAGGGACTAATTTTTAATGTCATTTTCTCGTGTTGTGTTTTGTAGTTCCCTAAAAGAGCATCAAAAACGGCCATTTGACCACTTTTCGATAAAACATCCCCGGTTGAACTCATCAAAAAGGCAAAAATGGCGAATATGCAAGAGCCAAGGAACATGGTATTAACAAGGTTTGTGTCAAAAACTAATGAAATTCCGAAAAGCAAGCATAATTCTACAACTACCACTAATAAAACAACGAGCATGTATCTTTTCATGGAACCCACTCCCTTCTTTATACATTTACGTGAAATATTAGCAGAAGTTTCAGTTTTTTGTTTTTTTCTTCACGAAAAAAAGCGCTGATCTTCCGCTGATCAACACTTTACGAAATTTTGACTAATCCTTATTAGTTTGAAAATTAATATCTAAGCAAAATCTACCTTCAATTGTGCCTTGATTTACTCTAGATACTCGAATTAGTTCAGCGTAATCAACCGTTCCTGAACTTGTGTTTCCTGGTGGAACATTGAAAAAGAGACTGGATCCATCCTTTCTGAATGCTTGAACCTTTATGGAATCCGTACTCGTTGGGCTATTGTATACAGAAACAAATACGGTTGCATCTTTTTCGTGGTATATTTCCCAAATATCTAATTTTGGGACCTGGTTATCTAGTTGAAGGTTCCCGCAGATATTCCCACAGTTTTTATTAATCGTACTTACATCACTTTTGTGTTTTTTGTGTTTTTTGTGTTTTTTGTGTTTTTTCTTTGACAATTTTATTTACACCTCTCTCCACTCATATTTCTTTATCCTATGTATATAGGAGTTTAGTGGCTTGGACTAATAACTTAAGATAATAGACCAAATTGGGAGATTTATATAGTAGAATTTCCTGTTTCTGGTTAGTGAGTCTATTAACAATTAAAAAACGACTTTTAGCCTGCGGGGTACGATTGTCCATTTCTATCAAAATCCGCATTTATATGGTGCAGAATGTTGAGAGACTGCATTCTATAGTACTGTAGTTAGTATCCTGAAAGGAGGCGATAGAATATGTGTGAAAAAAACAATAGATCATTTTGCTGCCCTGAATCAAAAGTGTTAACAGAAGAAATTTGTGGAAACCTGCACGGCCCAATTGACCAGGCTGTGTGGACTGCACCTTCTCCAAATGATTATTTTCAAGGAACGTTTTCAGTAACAAACACTGGTGCTACTCCGTTCATTTTTTCTGTCAATGGCGTAGTGTATACAGTACCTCCTGGCAATACAGTCTCAGCTTCAGTGAATAACCCAACAACCTTTATCGTTACTCTTGATGCAAACGAAACTGGCCGATACTGCATTACCCTCTATAAGCGTTTCTTTGTTTAGGAGAAAAACCGCACCTCTTCAAAATATGAAGGTTAACTTGAACAGATTCCTTCTAGTAAAGTTACCTTCGCTCCACTAGATTCGTAGGAAGTACGTGATGAACGTACTTCCTACTTTATTAATTAGGCACTCGAAAGTCTCATCTGGTATTTAATAAATAAATAAGCATTAATCCTTGTTGGACTAATGCTTCCATACTAGCTTACTCTTTTTCTTTTTTAAGTTCTTCTACAATATATCTTGAACCTAAAATTGTACATAGAATCACAGTAAAGATTAGCGTTACTAATAAGGCATGCGTTTGTAAATGATACGAGGATTCAACTGAAGAGTAGCCTATATTAGACATAATAGGACCTACGATAAAAACACTCATAAAAAATAAAGCAATTGTGGCTAAAAGCGAAATTCCTATTGTTTTCATGGAATGTTCTCCTTTCATTAAGGGTTATTCTATATTTATGTAATTGAACGTTAGAGATTATCCTTTTCAACTCCTCCAAATCCGTTCAAGAGAAATATGTTGATTTAGTTTTAAAATATAAATATCAGGGTTGCTCAGTGTTCTCCATTGTTCAAATCCGAAGTTTTTATTGTAATGATTTAATAGCAATGACATTAAGCCGCCATGCGTGACTAAAATGGTATTTTCAGCATCACTTTTTAAAACATCGTCCACAACGCCTAGAATTCGGTTTGCAGCTTCTCGGCTAGATTCTCCACCTTCATATGCAAGGTCAAAATCTTCAAATGTTGCTCTTAGTTTTTCAAACCAATCTGGCATATTTATTGAACTTAGCACGCGTTCGGCTAGTTGCTGATTCGTTTCAATCTCGATATTTATTTCTTTTGCGAGTGGCTGAATCGTTTGAATGGCACGTTTAAAGGGACTTGAAATAATTCGATCGACTTTTCTATGTTCAAAAAAGGCTGCTACATCAGCAGCTTGAGTTAGACCATTATTTGTTAAAGGTGCTTCCGGTTCCTGCCCCTCCGCTTCGCAATGCCTGATAATATAGATGTTTTTCATAAGTATCGCTCCCTTTTAAAACCTTTTCTTTGGTAGTTTTATTCCACAAAAAAAGTGTGATTCCTGCATAGGACAACACACTTTACGATTCACAATATCTTTGCCATATAGTATTCATCAACAAAGACACCACCGATTAATAGAGAATGTCGTTTGGTACCCTCGATTTCAAATCCCATCTTTTTATATAAAGATAATCCTGCTTTATTTTGGGTCACAACGGTTAATTCCAAGCGATGGATTTGTTGGGTCAACGCCCATTTTTCCAGTTGTTTAAATAGCTTTGTACCCACGCCTTTTCCCCTGAAATCCTTCAAGATTCCAATCACAATGTAAACGGAATGTTTGTTTCTTCTTGCATTGCCGCCAATAGCCATTAAGAATCCAATCAACTGATTGTCTTCCTCCGCAACAAAAATCGTCGAGTTCTCATCTGATCCGATTCTTTCGATCATTTTTCGTTGCTGGTCAGGACTCACTTTTCTTTCTCCCGCTTCCCAATGCATATATTCTGAGGTATTTTCCACCTGCTGGGTCAACTTAACAAAGTTTTCAGCATCCTCGGGTGTAATTTCTCTAACTAGCAATCTACTTCCCTCCTAACCTTCGATAATCTTCTCCATTATGGCATAGGATTTACCACCTTTTGTGAAACGGTGACTTGTTTCTTGCAAACCAAACTTTTTATAAAAATCTATCTTATTCTGTCTTGCGTTACACCATATTCTGTTCAAGCCTTGATTCTTTGCCTCATTTATCACAAAGTCTAATAATCTACTACCGTATCCTTTACCTTGTGCATGTTGGAGTGTTGCAAACTTACGAAACTGAGCTTCATGATGATTGACAAAAAGGGAGATAACCGAAATCAGCTCGTCCTCCACAAACAGACCATAATGAATCCCGATATCATCAACTTCTAATTTTATATAGTCAAAATCCTTATCAGGCCACATGACTTTATGCCGGACTTCCCAGGCTTTTTCCTTATCAATAATTTTAATTGTGGTTTTCATAGTTCCCTCCTTGGTGGGTCATAGGGACGATGTACCTGACCTCGTGTCCTGTTATAATTTCTTTGTATAAAGGATGTAATCGGTAAAATAACCATCTATTGGGAGGTCTTTCAACTGAGTTTGTTCCCTTTTTTGTGTTTTCTTATTCGTAAAATAAACATGTACTTTCTTTCCATTATTGTGTAATTTCTTTACAATGCGGTTTGTGACATCACTTGATTCTATACCAATAATAGGATAGTCGGTTGCAATAGCCTTATTTAAATCAAATTTCCCTTTTTTAAATAAAAAGGTCAGTGGAAGATCCGGTGCTAACCTACTAAGCTTTTCTAGACTTTTTGTAGAAAAGGATTGAAGGATGACTCTTTTATCATCAAGTAAATGATATTCATCTAAGAGAGCAATGACTTTCTCCTCCATAGCTAACTGGTTATTCACAAGTCTTGTTTCGATATAAAAATTCTCCGTGCCAGAAAACTCATCAAAAATCTCTCGTAAGCTTGGAATTTCCTCTGATACCACTTTATTTTCAAAAGTCGACACTGTTTTGAACTTTTTTAGCTCTGCCAATGTATAATCAGAAACCTTTCCTTTTCCATTCGTCGTTCGATCGATAGTATCATCATGCATGGCTACAAGTTCGCCATCCTTTGTCATACGCAGGTCAATTTCTAAATAATCTACCCCGTCCTGAGAAGCAATTTTATAGGCCGTTAATGTATGTTCATTAAACCGATCATTCGCTCCTCGATGAGCAATGATCAACGATTCCCCTGCTTTCACAGGTTCTTCTTTACGTTCCGTTATCGCCAATGCGATTGTCGCAAATCCAAGGCTTATTAACAATGTAAGAATCAAATACCGTTTTACCAAGCGAATCCTTCCCATCGTTCCATTATTAATACCATTTAAACATATAAACACGCTACTTTTCTACTTACTTACAAATACTTAAAAATAAAAAATGCTTGGTAGCCAAGCATTTTTTTGCTTTTATTCATCATCTGTTTCCATATTTTTCACGACAAGTGCAGTATTATTATTATTGATTAGAGAGTCGGTATCAAATGCATCTTGATCTTCCTCACCGTTTAGTATCTGATTAATCTTTATATTAGCTGTTTCAGCTTCGGACTTCTTGTCTTTCATTGTGATACCTCCTCGAGTTGTATTTCATTATTGGTTTAAATCATATCTTTTCCCTTTTATTAAATACAGAATGCTTTCCGAAATGTTCGTTGAATGGTCTGCTACTCTTTCTATATTTCTACATATGAAAGACAATTGTGTAATTTGTGAAATATTTTCGGGTTTTTGGGTCATTAGTTCCAATAATTCCTTAATCAGCTTTCCATATGCTTCATCTACTTCGTCATCCACCTTGGCAACATTTTTTGCGAGTACAACATCTTCCTCGTTATATGCTCTAAGCGAATCTGCTACCATTTTATTGGCTACCTCCGCCATTCGTGGTATGTCTTCGATTGGTTTAATCAATTGTTGGGTTCCAATTCGAATGACTGACTTCGCAATATTTACTGCTAAATCCCCTATTCTTTCAAGGTCTGATGAAATTTTAATCGCAACAATGACTCTTCTAAGGTCAATAGCTACTGGTGCTTGCTGTGCAATTAGCAAAATAGCTTTATCATTAATTTCTTCTTCCATTATATTTAGTTGATTGTCATTTTCGATTATTTTTAATGCTTTATCTACATCCTGATTTTTTAAAGCGTCGATGGCTTGTCCAACTGCTTCTTGTGCTTGATTCCCTAATTGTATAATCATTTCTTTTAACTCGTTTAATTCGGCTTGAAACGTCGCTCTTACTGTCATCGTAAGTCCCCCCTTTTTTTACCCAAAACGACCCGTGATATAATCTTCTGTTTCCTTTTTGTCCGGATTTGAAAACATTTTGCTTGTATTTGAAAACTCAATGACTTCTCCACTTAAGAAAAATGCTGTTTTTTCTGAGATTCTTGCCGCTTGCTGCATATTATGTGTCACAATGATGATGCTGTAATTCTTTTTCAATTCTTGAATCAAGTCCTCCACTTTTAAAGTAGAGATCGGATCAAGTGCTGAGGTTGGTTCATCCATTAAAATGACATCAGGTTCAATGGCTAAACATCTTGCAATACAAAGACGCTGTTGCTGACCGCCTGACATCCCATAGGCATTTTCTTTCAAACGGTCTTTGACTTCATCCCAAATCGCTGCCCCCCGCAGACTTTTTTCTACAATTTCATCTAATACTTTCTTATTACGAATCCCATGAATTCGAGGACCATATGCAATATTATCGTAGATTGATTTTGGAAAAGGATTTGGTTTCTGAAACACCATTCCCACATTCGTTCTTAATGCTTCAACTGGATAGGATTTGTCAAAAATATTCTTTCCTCTGTATAAAATTTCGCCCGATGTACGAACAATCGGTATTAATTCAACCATTCTGTTCAAGGTTTTGAGGTATGTCGATTTTCCACACCCTGAGGGACCAATAATGGCCGTTACTTCATTTTCGGCAATTTGAAGATTAATTTCCCTCAAGGCTTGATCTTCGCCATACCATAAGTTTAAATTTTTCGTATCATAAACGATTTTCTTATTGGTATCTGTTGGCTCAGCCTTTTTATTAATTCCTTGTACAAACTTCTGCTTATTTTCATATTCAACTGGCATTTGTTCTTTCCTCCAGTAGGTAGGTTAAGTTAATATCGTTTTTGAAATTTATTTCGAATGATAACTGCGATTGAGTTCATGATCAAAAGTATTACAAGTAGGATTATGATTGTTGCAGCCGCTAAATTTGCATATTCCGCCACCAAAGCTGAGTCTAATGTCCAATAATAAATTTGGATGGGCAACACAGTAAATTTGTCAAAAATGGTATCTGGAAATGGAATTAACAGTGCAGGGATTCCTATTACAGTCAGTGGAGCTGTTTCACCAACTGCACGTGATAAAGCTAAGATTACACCTGTTAAGATTCCTGGTATCGCAGCAGGGAGTACAACCTTTTTTATCGTTTGCCATTTTGTTGCTCCCAATCCATAGGACGCTTCCCGTAAATATTGAGGAACGGCTCTGAGTGCTTCTTGACTTGCCACTACAACAATAGGGAGCACAAGTAGCGACATTGTAAGTCCACCAGCAAGTACAATATTGCCAAGACCCATCGTTCTTACAAAGACAGTCAACCCAAGAATACCAAAAACAATCGAAGGGACACCCGCTAAATTTGCAATATTCGTTTGAATAAAAGATTGCAACCTGCCTTTTGTCGCGTATTCCTCTAGATAAATCGCAGTACCTATCCCAAGGAACATAGTTACTGGGGCAACTACAACCATCAACCACACTGTTCCTAAAATGGCACCCATAATTCCCGCTCTACCGGGATCTGTAGATAATTTACCAGTTATAAAGTCTAAATTAATCCAGCCTAGCCCATCTGCTAAAACTCGATAAAATAACATAACGAGAACAACTAGTCCTACTAATGTAGATAAAAGAAAGATGATTTTTGTAATTCGATTTGTAAGGAGTCGAGAACCCATCTTTTTCTGTACCTGGTCTGCATCCACATATTTCATGATTAATACCCCTCCCTAAATCTTTTAGAGATATATTGGGCAATAAGATTCATAATCAACGTAAATACAAATAACGTGATGGCGACAGCATATAAGCTATAGTATAAAGTTGATCCTGCTGCTGCCTCTCCGCCTGTTACCTCAACTATATAAGCGGTCATTGTTTGCATGGATTGGGTAACATCAAACGTGAAATTTTTAGAGCTACCACTAGCAATCGTGACAATCATTGTTTCACCAATCGCTCTAGAAATCCCGAGTACAAAGGATGCGATAATTCCGGAAATCGCAGCCGGGATTACAACACGCCATGTTACCTCAAGCTTTGTTGCCCCCAGTGCCAAAGCTCCCTCCCTCATTGCATTTGGAACAGAGCTCATCGCATCTTCAGAGAGGGACGCAATCATCGGAATAATCATGACGCCAATAACAAGACCAGGACTTAGAATATTTGTTGATTCTAATCCAGGAATAAACGATTGCAATAAAGGAGTAACAAACGTAAATGCAAAAAATCCGTACACGATAGTCGGTATTCCGGCTAGTATCTCTAACAGTGGTTTTAATGTTCTTCTAACATTTTCTGATGCATATTCGCTTAAATAAATAGCTGACATGATCCCGATAGGTATCGCAACAAACATGGCAATCGTTGAAGAAATAACGGTACCCGTCAATAATGGCAAGATTCCAAATTTCGCATTAGCACCCAGTGGTTTTAATTCGGTACCTGTAAAGAAATCAAGGAAGGGCACATCTTTAAAAAAATGCACCGCTTCGCTCAAAAGGGTATATAGGATTCCAATCGTAGTAAGAATGGAGATGATTGCAATAATAAACAAAAACCTTGGAATAAACTTTTCAGTAAGATTGTTAAAACTCACTGCTTTTTGTTTTTCTTGTATCATCTCTCTTACATTTAATTCTTTTTGTTTTCCCATTTGCTTACCTCCCTTTCACCCTTTAATATAAAGAAAACACTCGCTCTAGCCGATTACTGCTGTTTCAAGCCTTCTAAATAATCTACGGATGTCTGAAGTTCCTCAGCTGGCAATGGGGCAAAACCTGTTTCTGCTGCAGCTGCCTCTGCACTCTTCATTGCATAGATAGCAAAGTCTAAAACTTGTGGCTTCTCTTGAGCATTTCCCTCGTTTAAGTAGGTAAATACAGGTCGGGTAAATGGGGCATAGGCACCGTCTTCTTTAATCGTGTCAAGTGTTGGTTCTACCGGACCATCACCAAAATCAATTTTTACCGCATTTAACTTATCCTTATTGCTTGCATAGTAGCCATATCCAAAAAACGCAATCGCATTTTTATCTTTTGTCACCAAGTCCACTAAGGTTGAATACTCCTGCTGTAGATTAATCCCTCCAACGAGATCCTGCTCTTTCAAGATAGTTTCCCAGAAGAATTCGTATGTACCATGGTTTTCGTTGGGACCATAAGTTTTTATTGGTTCATTAGGGAACCCTTCTCGAACATCTGACCAGTTCTTTTTACCTGCACTTGCTGAGAATATATCAATGACTTCTTGTTGTGTAAGCTCTGTCGCCCAATCATTTTCCTTATTAACAACAATTGTGATGCCATCTAGAGCAACTTTTAATTCCTTCACTGTTATTCCTAGTTCCTCAGCCTTAGCAAGCTCTTCCTCTTTTATTTTTCTTGAGGCATCATTGAAATCTGTTCCGCCACTTTCTACTAAGAACTTTTTGAAGCCAGCACTTGTCCCAGCTCGGCTTACTTCAACAGACACGTTTTCCTGTTCATTTACCATGTAATCCTCTGCAAGCTTTGACATTAACGGAAAAACGGTTCCTGACCCATCAATAACGACACTACCTTCAAGCCCTCCTCCGTTTCCATTATCGTTTCCGCCACCACACGCTACTAAAACAAAGAGTAATATTGACAATACAAAGAGTTTTTTGAACTTAACTTTCATTAGAATCACCCTATCTTTTTTTTTATCTTTCTTACATTTCCCACGAAAAAGGTAATTTATTAAAGTTAAGTAAAAAAAGAACTCTCCTCATGAAAATTCATTCTTTGTTTATTTCTCTTCATAAAAAAAGCGTTGATTCACTCTTAAATCAACGCTTAAAAATTATATTTATTGAAAATCGTCGGAAGTTAAATCCCATTCAAGTTTGGTCGTTTCTGCTTTGCTACCAAGCATGATTTTATACGTTTCTGATTCTCTGGCATCAAATATAATTTCACCCGTTATGGATTCCCCATCCTTTATTTCTCCCGAGATTTGAGTTCCAAAACTGAATTCCGTTCCAGCTGTAACATTGTTCCAGTTAACGACATTATCGACAAAGATTTTAAATGGTAAAACATCTTCTATATTTACCGCCTTTGATGCTCGGCTTGTTACGGTTGCGTTGGCCACAACATATGTACCTCTTAGAGCCTTTTCACCATCTTCACCTGTTTCAAACTTAACACTGTTTATTGTTACCTCAAAATCACCTGCAGTAGATGTGTAAAGCCCGGTTTCACCTATTGTTAAGGTTCCATCCTCACTAATTCCATCTCCTCCGGTTTCTGAATCCCCACCACATGCACTAATTAGGAAAACTGATAAAACAAGTACAAACAAAAACCCCCATTTCTTCATTCCATAAGCCCCCTTTTTTTATTTAAAAGTTAATAATATTCAGAAATATTATATCAAAAGTCTTGTATGAAAGATAGCTATTCCATGCCATTATTGGTAAAAAAACAGCTGTACTGAAATGCAGCAACATAAACTCCTGCATTTCAGTGCCTAAACTTAAACCAGGGTCTTGTTTAGTAATTGGTGCAAATGTTCATCCATGGAGAAGGTAGAATGATGCTTTACCACATCTTCAAAAAGTCCGATAACCTTTTTTGCTGAACAATCTATCGTGATAGGATCCATTTTTTCAGGATAAGTTGATAGATAGGACTTTATAAAGGATGGGTTTAATGAATCATACGCCTTAAATTGGTGTAGTTTCTTATCCTCATTCATCGCTTGTACTAGTAAAGTGTAGGTCCTCATTGTCTCTAGCATTTTGAGTGCATAAATGACATTATTTCGCTTTAATGCTTTCTCTAAACTCATTGCACAGTAAACAAATTCAAATGGCACATCAAATCCCACATCATAGGGAGCATCCATACTAATAAAGTTTTTATTTTCTTGATTCATTTTTTCAGCCACTAAGCCTGTTTTATCTACAAGCACTTTCCATAGAGGCGATTTCACGGATAAAAATTCTCTTGGAACAATCGATACATTAAACTCAAGTTTATTTTCCAAAAACACAATTAGGAGAAAAATATCTTTACTAAACTGTTTTTCTTTTATATAAATAGGATGTAATTCTGAAAAAAACGCACGTACAACATCCTTCGTTGGCTCAGCATCTTCAGTTCTAGTAGTAGCCACCATTAAATCAACATCCGAATACTCATCACTGTAGCCGGTGACTCCTGAACCGATTTGTACAATTCCTTCTACAAGATCAAATGTCTGGATCTTCTCAATCATCGTATCAAAATAACTTTTTCTTTCCTCTGGACTATACATTTTTTTATCGTCTCCCTGGTACTAGCCGAATAATGGCTCTTCTTTGTTTGAAGTATCTAGGTAAAATGGATAAATCACTATAAAAAGCGACAAAAATCCTAACATTATAAACAATATGACATGAGGAGAATCAAAATAGAAATTCAAAAAAAGACCCAAAAAAGGTGCTATAAAACTAAAGGCTGTTTTCTAAAAGATTGTTGCTTTTGAATAAAAGATTGAAATTGTAATTTTAATGTTAAAATATGGAGGGAAAAACAGAAATATGGTAATGTTATCATGAAAGGAGGTTTTTGAAATTAATTCCAAAAAATTACATATACTCGTTTTAATTACTTTATTAATTGGTGTCCCATTATGTATATTTACCCCGATGATGGGTATTCCTTCAATAATAGAATTTATTCTTTTACCAATCGGGATAGTTTTAAGCCTTACGGGAATGGCTTCATCTATACTACTAATCCAAAAGAAAGGTATAGAAGGTTGAACAATCAAATAACCTCAGTTTGAGGTTATTTTTTATACACATCAAGAAAGCAACAATCTATGCGAAAACAGCCAAACTAAAAGATGCTGATATCTTTCTTGTACGGGCGGTAATGTATTGTTTTTCCCCGCAATAGGGGCAGGTCATTGCATTCGTGAATGTAAAGGATTTTTTGAAGGTTTGCTTCCAGCTCCATTTGTTTTTACACTTTTGACATGTAGGCATATAACAAACTCCTTTCCATTCATAACGGTCACTCTATTCAAGTTCACTTCCATATTTTTCAGGCAGCAATTGCATGATATTGCATTTTACTAATTCACCGTTATACGAAATGATCACATTGGTATCTTTACCGTAGTCGCTGATGAGCTCTCTGCACATGCCACATGGGGCTACCACCCAGCATTTTTCAATATCTTCGTGGGGATGTGGGTGCGCGACTGCTACGATTGTTTCGAATTCGTGATCCCCTTCAGAGATGGACTTCCCCATGGCCATCGCTTCCCCGCAAACCGCTATTCTTCCAACATTCGCTTCCAAATGAACAGCAGCATGCACATTGCCAGACGTAGTTCGAACTGCTGCACCAATATGATGACGTCCATATCTATAATTCTTTTCAATCACCTTTTCCGCTACTTTTATAAGTTCATAATCTTTGTCTTCTAATGGTTTTACATGTAACATTAGTATCCCTCACTCTATTCCTCTAATTATTTCAGTAGTTCTTGTCTCTCGATTCCCGGAATGATAGATAATTGATGCATTTTCTAAACGAATCGCATCGTTTTTCTCCACTTCGACTAGAACCGTTCTGGGGGTTGCATCAGAATTACACGAACCAGCTTTTTGTCTAAAATAAAAATTAATTTCCTCATTACTATCATTTACGGTTACATCCTTTAATTTATAAGGACAACTGCTCGATTCTCTAATACTTACAAAATAGTAGTCATATGTATCGAAATCGGCTTTAGGAGTTTTTTTCTCCATCGAAAAATAATCCCAAGCCTCGGTTAGTTGTTCGGCATTCGTGACTTTGATTACTAAAGAGTCAATGTTCGGAGATTCACTAGGATCTTTCTTAATTTCAAGTATATTGGAAGGCATGTTTTTTTCACTCGCAACAACTTTCCATATTTCAGGGGAACACCCTGTTAGAAATACTAAGAGGAAAATCCCTAAAAATAAATTTTTCAAGGTTTTGGCCCCTTCCCTAGTCGTTTTTGGCCGTCGTTTCTTTAATTTCTTCTATCTTTCTATCAATCTCATTTAACTTACTTTTAACGTCCTTCATAAAATGTGCGACCCGTGAAATTAAATAGATGATTAGTACGAAAAAAACTACATTTAAAACTGCAGAAACCGGATCAAACATGCCTTCTCCTCCTTATCTTTGCCAGACTTGATTTACCCCCGTTAATTTATTATTTTCAAAAGTGAGTTTATAAATGTCTGGCATATCGAGTTCACACCAGAAGGAAAAATCATATTTTTTATCAAAATAATTCATAATCAGCACCATCAAATTACCATGAGTTCCGACTACAATATTTTTTCCTTCATAGGTTTCGAGAACTCTATAAGTTGCCTCGACTCCCCGTTTCTGAGCGATGAGATTAGATTCTCCACCTGCCCACGAAAAACGTTCATCCTCCCAAACCTTTCGAATGGCGGAATCAAAGTCTGCGACAGGGCCTTTAGACAACATTCTTTCTTTAAAATCGTCTATTATATTTACGTTTTGATAAATGTAATCTGCAACTCCTTCTACTGTTTGAATGGCTCTTTTATAGGGGCTTGAGATGACTACATCAATCTTTTCTTTTGAAAGAATGCTAGTAACTCTTAGCGCATCCGCCTTGCCTTTTTCAGATAGGGGTCTTGTTAATTCTTCTGGGGTGTAGATGGAATGGGCATGACGAACAAAATACAAATTCGTTCGCAAATTAGGCTACTCCCTTCGGTCCAAAATTTCCTTCGAGCTTGCAGTGGTCCACTCTTAGACAAGCACATTAGGATCTAACGTATACTTTTAGTGGATTCCTGTCTTTAATAATGAATAATTTATCTTTATAAACTCCAATTTTTTTAAAAAAGTGGGGTTTACCCACCTCTTCAAAATGACGGTTCCATTTAAACATTTTCAAGAAGATTTTCCATGTAGGTTTATAATTTGAATCCTCTAGCCGGAGTTTTTGTTTCAGAAACCTCTTGATGATACGATATGTCCGGGTTGGATAACAAGGGTCTAGAAAGATAATCAAATCAGCATGATGAAAACTACTTGATACCCATTCTTCGTTATGGACACCTTCAATGATCCAACTGTCTGATTGAATAATCGTATTGAGGTAGTCATCTCTTTCTTTTTCAGTTCTCCTTATGTCTCCAGCCTTATCCCTAATCCAAACAACATTATCTAACTCGTAAAATGGGATTTTCAGCTTTGATGAAAGTTGTTTTGCGAATGTTGTCTTACCACTTCCAACCGAACCAATAATGTGGATTCGCTTTGGTATGTTATTTGTCAAAACCCAACCGCCTTCCATAATATGTATATTCGATATGGACAGGATTTTTCCTTTTACACTCAGAAACATTAGTAAGAATCCTCTCAAATTAATAGAAAAATATGAATCAGTTTCAGTTCTAATAAAAGAGACCAAAGGGTAAACCTTGGTCTTAATCATTTTTTGAAATTTCTAGGATTCTTTGAATAACAGAATCTACTTCCTTGTTGTCCCTAATTAAGAATAAATGGTCCGCCTCACCTTCAACCGGGTCTGTAATATCTTCATTTTGTTGGCGAGCTAGCACCTCTTTAAAAGTAGAAGCTCCCCGAAAGATATTCGTGTTTCGTTGACTGTGGGCTACCCGAAATCGAAGAACATGATCAGGTATATCAAAATGGACAAGGATGCGGACAAACTCATTTTTATTAAATAGTTCTTCTAGTATGTACAAACGACTTTTTCGATTTCGATTCGAATTTGCAATAATTAAATGAAAATCAGTGTTTTCAATTGCATAATCCACAATTAATCGCGATATGGCGTGCTTGAGAGTGTTTGGTCCTTGTTTAGGTTGTAAATTCTTGTAGTAAGTATTGATGAACTCAGCTTGGTTATCCTGGTCCATTACAATAGAGTTGGTTAACTTTTTTTCTAGCGCTCTTGCGAATGTGGTTTTCCCGCTATGTGTTTTGCCCACTGTCATAATCACTAGTCTTTTCATAGAATTCCTCCAGCAAAACGTTCATTAATAAGCTCCACTCTTAAACTATTCACTTAGTAAATACAGGTTCTACTAATGGTATTCTGGAGAAATCCACTACATCGTCTCCATCATAAAGAAATCGGTGTTCATATTTCGTTTCATCATTAAGAATCTCGTGTAAAAAGTATTTTAAGTTGGCTAGTCCTACGTTTTTCGGATGCAGAATCCAAGAAAGCTCTTTCCAATCCAAGATACCTTCATTGGTTTTGAGTGGCGTAAAGTATTCGTAAGCCTCTGGCAGCTCTGCTATAAAAACATACATACCGTCAAAATATGAATGCCTTGGATTCGTCCAGGTGATGTTTCCCTTATGCCAAACGTTTTCCGGCTTCATTTCAATAGCTGTTTCTTCGTTAATTTCTCGAAGAACACATTCAAGCGGAGTCTCACCTTCCTCTAACTTACCTCCAACGCCATTCCAGATTCCCATCCACTCAGGCGACTCCCGATTGAGCAGCAAAATTTTATTACCTTGTTTGATAAAACAGATTGTATATGAATACATTTGAAATTCCCCCGTGTAAAAAACTTCTAGTCATTATTTCCACAAAAATTATGTTAATCCTTTTTCAGATTTCTAGAAGTATAAAAATCACCATAACCTAATTTTAGGTCATGGTGATTTTATGATCTATTACATTGTTGGGTCAATAAATTTCCCTTAACAAATGCTCTTCGATTAAATCAATATTCTTTCGGTTTGAAACATAATTAACAAGATGTTCTTTGATATTTGGGTATAAAACGATTTGATTTAATTCAGCAAGTGGAATCCATTTTACACCCGTTTGGTTTGGATCTGGGTTGCTAGGAAAACTTGGTGACGAACCATTTTTTATTTCACACTCAAATAGCAAGGAGATTGAATGTGTTTCACCATATATATTGGAGTTTTTATGAGGAGCATATTCGTATACAAACGCTAACGAGCCAACCTCAACTTCAACTGAAGCCTCTTCCATCGCTTCCCTTTCGACTGCTTCAATTACTGTTTCGTTAGGTTCTACACCGCCAGATGGCAAATTATAATGAAGGCCCTTTTCATCATGGAATTCAACTAGGAGAATTGAATTGTTTTCAATAATAACTGCACCGGCTCTTACGCGTATGTGATAGGTCATGACAGCATTCCTTTCAATTAATTTTCCTCAACTATCATTTCAAGTAACGTCTCCGAGTCTTCCTTGTCTAGTTGAACGTACGCATCATTACTTCTTACTAAAGACAGAATGTGATTATTTACCCAAAGTTGATATGGCACTGCTTTAGCCTCGAAATTGGGATTTTTAAATTGGAATTTAAATTGGTAATCAGGAGGCCTATCCATTTCAACTTTTGCTTTTTCCCAATCTGCATTATCTACTATCCTTTTTACCGTTTGAACTTGTTCGTTATCGACTATTTCCTTAAAGTCCTCATAATTATTATCATTGGCTATGCGCTTTTGAATTTTTATGTATTGTTCATCATAGTCTTGTACGCTTAAGCATCCAGTCATCACAGACAGCATCAATATCAATAAGAGAGCCTGTTTAATGTCATTTCCCCCTACTTTGTCATTAATTGAAATGAAGAACATAGGCTTCGTAGCGTGTGCAGTCTTCCGGTTAAGATAAATAAATCGTTGTAGTTCCGCTCCACATATTCTTCAATTACGTCCAATCCTTTTTTTACATCTTCAACTAATAGATAGGTGTACTTTTCATTCCAAGAAAACCGGTTGATTCTCCTTAGTTCAGCAGCGTTAAGTTGGAATTTAAATTCTTCAATTAACAGCTTGACCTGGTACAATTTATCGGGATTCTCCACATAGCTTTTATATTTATGATCATAGTTTTCTTGGACGAATTGAATAAAGCCATCAATCTGGTCAGCTAGCATTGTCGCAATCCGCATCTCGTAACTCATTTTGCCATCTCCCCTCTGATACATGACTTTGAAACAGGAGAACTTGTCGTATGTAAAATATATGTTTTCTATTATTCAATCATGAGGGATTTCGACTATTCTAGCCTTCAGCAAGAACTAGATAACGTTTTATCACATTTTCGTATTTCACAATTAAAATATCGTTACGTTCTTTAGCAGTATAAATCTGTGCACCCAATGGTAAATAATTCGCTGTGCCATCCTTAAAATCCTCTGCCTTCGTTTCATTAAATTTTATCTCACCAATTTGTTCATTTTCGGTTAATTCCAGTTCATCTACCCAGTCAATATTTGTTTTATATATGTCGCCTTCCCATTGGAAAATATCAGCTTTGTTATCAAGCCTCAAAGCCTCTTCCGCATCAGGATTTTCGCTTGTCGTAACTGTAGCGGTTTGATTGCAGCCAACTAAAAAACAAAACAATATCGCGACTAAAATGCCTTTCCTCCTCAAAATAACCACCCCCTGAATAAGACTTTCAGCAAATAAAGTTTCAGCTACAAAAAAGCGATTGCCCTTACAATAGCAATCACCTTTGTTTTTCATTATTTCGTTTTTAGATATTCTTTCCATGCAGTGATTCCACCCTCTAATACAGCAATATTATACTCGTGTTCTGAAAGGATGTTCGCACATTTAGTTGCAGAGTTTCCTGTTGT
The DNA here is from genome assembly GCF_031324165.1 of Ferdinandcohnia sp. QZ13. Lineage (NCBI taxonomy): Bacteria > Bacillati > Bacillota > Bacilli > Caryophanales > Bacillaceae > Ferdinandcohnia > Ferdinandcohnia sp. QZ13. The sequence goes on from NZ_JAVIVW010000015.1 coordinate 1,210,332, forward strand.
ACACGTTACGATAATTTCTTTGTTCCTAGGCAATGAATCAATCGCCTTTCCATTGTTTTCTTCTAAATTAAATATTTCAGCTTTATGTATGTTTTGACTTTCGATTGTGGGACCTTCTATATGAAAATCATCGTACTTGTCCTCAGCCCTTACATCTAATAGGACAACCTTTTCTTGCTCATTCATTTTTTGAAACAATTCTTCAGATGTAATCTTTTTAAGGGGCATTTTTGTTCCTCCTTTTTTACGAATAGCTTCCAGGACCTGTTAATACTAATCCAACACCGTTTTCATTCTCTTCTTTATCTAACGTTAGAATCTCAGTTCCTGTTACGCTTGGATCGAATGCTACTTTGATTCCTTTAATCGTTTGAACACGGTCAAATTCATGTGGCTCATCAATCGCAAAAGCGATTTGCGGTCCTTCACTGCTGTTAGGAACGGTGTATAGACGAATCCCCACCGCACCGGATTTTTCCAGTAATTGCTTTGCCTCGTCAGTTATGTACATCGTTTTCTCCTCCTAAAACCATCTCTACCTTCATTATAAACGTTATTTAAAACTTACCCAACTCTTGTGGGCCTAAAATATGAATCCACTACGCCACCTTTCGAAACCGTAAAATCAGCACAGGCGGTATCTCATGCCACTCAAATTTATTGGTTTCATTTTGGAAGCTTGGCTCCTCCATACCGTCCAATAAAAAATTTGATTCAAAAAATAGATTCATATAATACGATAAGGGGCGGTGGAACATAAGATGAGGGATGGACTGACCTTTTATACCAATCGCTTTATAAGGCTCAGAGGTGAGATATTTTGATATTTGGATGCTGTTGGTTGTAACCACATGTCCATTCCTATCTTCTGTTTCGGTGATTTTTCGTAAACCTGGGGGTTGAAAACAAGGATGTGTGATAGAAAAAATAAAAATCCCATCAGGCTTTAACATCTTATGTAAGGAATTAACTAATGGTCGGATATCCGCAATATCCATTAAGGCCATATTTGCAACGGCACTATCAAATTTTTCATTGCCTAGTTCGGATAATTGCTCGTAACTGGTCGCGTCTATCACTTTATAATCGATTTGATTTTTGTATTCCTTTGTTCTGATTTTTGCTCGTTCTGTCATTTTTGGAGAGTAATCGAATGCAACAACCTTTGCTCCTAATTCTGCAAGTCGCTTTGAAAAATTACCATTGCCACACGCAATATCTAAAATGGTCTGCTCTGCTTTTATATTTAATAGTTTTTCAGTATAAGGGCGGATCAGTTCTCGATGAAATCGGTTGCTCTCTTCTCCCATATAATCATCCCAATGTTCCGCATTCTGTTCCCATCTCTCTCGCGATTCATCGGTAAGTTCCTTCCATTCACTCAACTGGCATTCTCCTTTCTAGGAACCATTTTTTATCTTTTTTGCGCTTCCCCTTGATCACAATACTCATTATAAATTAATTTCATAACTTCAATCATTTTTTCATCAGCCCATTTTTCTGTGTTCCGATTGGGAAGATTCTTTGCCCCAAAAACATACAATAATGGATGTTTAGTGAATTCACCCATTATCCCCATATCAACAATTAGGTCTTCCAATCCTCCCGTCATATGGTTCAAAAAATGGGACGGTATTCCGTCTATCTCCCCACGTTGCCTAACTAAGCCGTTTATAAGTGGATGCCATAACTCCGGATTATGTTCATAGCCTTGGTATACTTCACATAGGAGGTTCATTAGATGATTCAATTCGCCCTTGTTATCTGAACTCCTGGGATCTGGGGAGATATTCACTCTATTAAAATAGGATTTAATCATTTTATTTACCTTTTCCCATCCACCTAAAAATTGAACAATACGATTAGCAATTGATTGATCGTGGCAAGCTATCATTACTTCAACAGCTTCTTGAAGGGCTAGGTTGTCCCTATTTTGAAAATGAGGATATAATTCGTTACTATCCTCTTTCGGGTCATAGCTAATGTTTTTTATTATGTCATACCATTTGCAATTTCCTTCCTCTACTGATTTTGCAACACAAAACCCAATAGCAACTTTGGCAGTTGAAGCTAGAGGTACTACTAATTTTTCATTATGCGACAATACAATCTCCTGTTTGAGCTTTGAATAAATAATCATTCCCACTTCGCCTGATTCTATTTCGTTTACCTTTTCAAGTATTTTCAGCATTTCAAAATGACTCCTTCGTTTTTGATTTAAATGCATACTAATAGATTCCTATAATTTTACAATACATGCTAAAATATCCAATAGCAACGTTAATATGGGGCGAAAGGGAGTTGGTTTATATGGAATTTAGAGGTTCAAGTGCATACGACCAGGAAGATTTCTTTACAAATTATATGAAGCGAAGGAACAGGATAGATAGTCCCAATGCTGCAATAGAGGGGCCTGTTATTTATGAGCTCATCGGTGATTTTCAAAATAAAAGTATTCTAGATTTAGGTTGTGATATGCTCCCCTAAAGGTAGACAGATGAAATAAAAAAATCTGTTTCCTTTGGGGGAGTATTTTTGTATGGCTAAAAGTAAGTTTTCTAAGGAAGAAAAATATAAAATTTTAAAGGCTTATGAAAAGGGAGAATTAAACTTAGGGGAGTTTCTCCAGAGACATCAAATCTCTAAGCGAACTCTTTATACTTGGAGAGAAAAGTACGAACAATTTGGTTTAGACGGGCTTGAAAGATCCAATGGTTGGAAGCGATATTCAAAGGGATTAAAGTTAGCTGCCGTAAGAGATGCCTTGTCTGGAAACTATTCTCTTATTGAGTTAACTCATAAGTACGAAATATCTAGTCACTCTGTACTGCAAGGATGGATTAAGCTTTATAATGGTCATAGAGAATTAAAGGAAACTTCGAAGGGGAGAAACCAGTCTATGACCAAAGGTAGAAAAACAACAGTAGAAGAGAGAATTGAAATAGCGAACTACTGCATTAAAAATCGAAAAGATTATCAGAGGGCAGCCGATGTCTATAATGTCTCATACCAGCAGGTATATCAATGGGTTAAAAAGTATGAGGATGGCGGAGATGAAGCGCTGAAAGATAAGCGTGGGAGGAAGAAAGAAGAAACTGAATTAACTCCAGAAGATAAGATCAAGCTGCAGATGAAAAAGCTAGAAAGAGAAAATGAACGTTTACGTGCAGAAAATTTATTCTTAAAAAAGTTAGAGGAGATCGAAAGGAGGCGAAAATAAGCCAAATCCGATTTGAGGACAAGTACTTCGCTATTCAGGAACTTCATGAGAAAGAAAATTTAAGTATTCTCTTACTTTGTAAAATCGCTGATATTACACGAGCAGCTTACTATAAGTGGCTAAAGCGTACACCTTCCGAACGGGAACTTCAAAATGCAGAAATTATTAAAGAGATGAAAGCCCTTCATGAAGAAGTAGAAGGTATTTATGGTTATCGCAGTATGATGATGACCATTAATCGAAAGCTTGGGCAAAACTTCAATCACAAACGTTATTATAGACTGATGAAAGTCACTGGTATACAGTCTGTCATTCGACAAAAGAAGAAACGTTATAAGCACTCAACGCCCCAACATGTGGCAGAAAATGTGTTGAATCGAGAATTCATGGCCGAAAAACCAAATCAGAAATGGGTAACTGATGTCACAGAATTTAAATATGGAACCTCAAAGAAAGCCTATTTAAGCGCTATTCGTGATCTATATGATGGATCGATTGTTAGTTACGTATTAGGACATTCAAATAACAATAAACTCGTGTTCAAGACACTTGACCAAGCTACTAAATTATTGGATGGAGAACATCCTCTTATTCATAGTGACCGTGGCTTTCAATACACTTCTCATGGCTTCAAACGTATAATAGACAAGGCAGAAATGACACAAAGTATGTCCAGAGTAGGTAGATGTATAGATAATGGACCAATGGAATCATTTTGGGGAACACTCAAATGTGAAAAGTATTATTTACGTAAGTATGAGACATTTAAAGAATTGTCTAAAGCGATAGATGAGTATATTTATTTCTATAATCATAATAGATATCAAAAACGACTAAACGGCCTCAGCCCTATGGAATATAGAGCTAAAGCCGCTTAGGTCATTTTTTATTATTTCCACTGTCTACTTGACAGGGGGCAGTTCATTGTGGGGATGCCTCATTTGGTAAAGAATTGCTCAATCAGGGTGCTGCGTTTTACACAGGTGTTGAGGGATCTGAACAGATGGTGAAAGCCTCGAGACTTAATATACATAGTTCGTGCGGAACCATTTTGCATGAAAGTATGGAGACATTTAGCTTCCCTTCAAACCAATTTGATATTGTCACATCTCGCTTTTCGATACATTACGTTTCAGATATTCATTCGCTTTTTCAAAACGTATATAGAGCACTTAAAGAGAAAGGAAAATTTGTGTTCAGTGTTCAGCACCCTCTCATCACGTCTGCTTTTATTAGTAAACAAACAGGAGATAAACGTGGGAACTGGGTTGTTGATGACTATTTCTTAGATGGCGAAAGAAAGGAACCTTGGATTGGTCACGTTGTATTAAAGTACCATCGAACCATTGAACAGTATTTTCGCGCTTTGACTTTGACCGGTTTTAAAGTGGGGGATTTACGTGAGGGAACTCCAATGCGTGAGCATTTTTCCAATGAGAAAGAGTTTAAAAGAAGGCAGCGAATTCCGATTGTGTTGGTGTTTTGTTGTACGAAGTAATTATTCATATAGATTTCCTCCGTTTGTTAGAACTTAGAGTCATATATTAATAGTAAAAAAGGAATCCAATTTTGGATTCCCTTTGTTTTATGGAGTAGTTTCAGAAGATAGGTTGAGTTTTCTCATACCCTTCAATTTTCCTAAATTACTTAATCTTGTTGTTTTTCTTTTTCTTTTAAATAATCATCAAAAGAATGAAACATAAATTCGATCCATTTTTCATGAATCATCGTTTTGTAGTTCATAATTCTTTCATATGCACTTTGATCAGGCAGTAAGGAGAATAATTCTGGATCAGGACCGCCTTTTAAATCATCTGTATTTACTTCTATAATCCATAGGTTTCCATAATGATCTAGGGTAAGGTCTAGTCCAACTTCAGTAAAGAAATGGTATTGGTCTAGCATTTTACAAATGTCCAAACAGGCTGTCTTCAAAATGTCTTGTGAAAATTTGTGGTTTTGTTCGGGAAATAGAAGGGCAATTACCTCATCCGTAGGTTTGACGGACCCATTACTAATTTTAATATTCGATACTAAAGACCCTTCCCCTCCAATTCTTACTAAATCACCAACATAAATCCATGAACCATCCATTTCCTTATATAAATGTGATCTTATGTCAAATGGACACCCGTTATAATGGATTGCCGGTATTCCTCTTTGAATGATTGTAGTTTTGCCATGGTAAAATTGATCAATCTGGCTATAGGTCTCTTCGAAGTCTTTAAAAACAATCGCTTTTTTTCCCTGTATAGTCCATACAAAGACGTTCCCTTTCTTCTGAACGGTACTAATATCCATTCCTCCCCAAGCTGCAATGGATTTAAGATAAAGAAGGGGGTACTTAGTAAGCATTTTTGACAACGCATCTTTGGTTAATAAACTAGTTTCTGGAATTTTAATATTTTTTATGGAATGTAAACTTAGTAGTTTATACATTTCCCATTTGTTAATAAACTCCCTGTCAGGGTCTAGAATAGATGTCATCTTATTCCATCTCCCATGAATCCATTAATGGATTTTCTAAAATCTGCGTTATTTTGTTTTCGCCATCGACATAAGCCACCTTTGTTTTTAAGTTCGCTATTTCTTCTTCTTCATATATTCCAGTACTTAAAATGATGACAATGTCACCCTTCGAAAATAAATGGGCAGGTGGGCCGTTTAAACAAATCACACCTGAATGTGACATTCCAGGAATCGCATAGGTTTTCCAACGAGCTGCATTACTAAGATTGGTGATTTGAACTATTTCATAAGGTAAAATGTTAGTTGCTTTCATTAATTCTTTATCAATCGTAATACTGCCAGGATAATTTAAATCTGCTTCAGTAACTGTCGCTCTATGGATTTTTCCCTTACACATATAACGTTTCATCTTGCTCCTCCGAGCAAGTAAATTATATTTATACAAACGTTATATGTTGTTCCAGGTTAAATGGTGTATATAATGTCTAGATTTTCTCTCCATATCTTCAAGAAACGCCATGGATAAAACTACCATTTCCGAGAGTTTCCCAATTTTAAATACCATTTTTCATAATTAAAAATAAGCACTTATTTCAATGTAATCCCGAAAGTCAAATACTTTACATAATCCATATTTACCTGACATCCACAATTTAATTAACTATTTTGATTTTTTGTTTTATAATTTAGTAATAGTGTTTATCAGCATTTTGAGGAAATCAATATAAGGAGCGCGATTATATGAAAACGAATTTCATCCAAAGGATAAATCAAATCGGGGTGCCTGTTAAGGACATAAATAGGGCAGTAACATTTTACAAGGCACTTGGTCTACCACTACTTTTTTCAACGGAAACTATGGCATTTTTTGATTGTAAAGGAACAAGAATTCTTCTAAGTTTGCCTGAGAACGAGGGGTTTTCTCATTCAAGTTCTGTCATATATTTTCAAGTTGAGAATATAAGGGAAACCTATGAAAAATATAAAGATGATGGACTGTTCTTTATGGATGAACCACATATTGTAGCAAAAATGGGAAGAACTGAAACTTGGATGACTTTCTTTAAAGATACAGAAGGAAATACGCATGCGTTTATAAGTGAAGTGGAAATGTAACTCTATACTTGAAAAATCCATTGTAAATGCCTCGTACTACAATAACTTCTACAAAAAAGGGTACTTTTCCTTCTTATAGGTATGCACCCGTTATTTTTTACAATGTTTTCACAATCACACTCGTTCTCGAAATTTTCATAAATTTTAATATTTGTAATAAATATCAATTAACGGACTATATCCTGGATTGAATGTAAATAGGATAAAGGTAGTACATTAATTCTCTTTGTATCAACACACAATAACTTTGAAGTGAGAACGCTTCATACTATTTAGTAGTGTTCAATATTTCAGTTCCTATGTTCGGACTTTTTCGATGGTTAGTGGCCTGTTCAAAGGCATACGCTAACTTAATTAATTTTCCTTCACTATAAGCTGTTCCTGCAAAGGTAACTCCAAAAGGCCGGCCATTATGCTGATAACCAGCAGGTATAGCAATGGATGGGTACCCTGCTTTTGCACTAATAGTTGAACCTATATATGAGGGAAAAAGAATTGAATCTAGATTGTATTTTTCCAAAGCAAGGTCGATACCTTGATCCTGTGAAAAATACAGGTCCTCCAACTTGTTTAATAAATAATCGGGATTCCTTAATGTATTTGAAAAGAGAGCTCTTTGTTCCAGTTTATCCTGTCCATATTTTAATGCCTTTTCTTGGTTGATTTGATTAAATTGAATTAAATCTTTAATTGAATGAATAGGTAAGTTTGTTGGGAGTTGTGAAAGAAAATTATCTAAACTGTGTTTCAATTCGTATAGATTTACTCCCCAATTCCATTCTCTATGAAAGGAAGGTATTTCTATCTCTTCTATAATAGCTCCCTGATTTTTAATAACTTTTATAGCTTTTTCAAACAAGTCCTCATCGTACTCATCCGAATTTAGAACGTCATTGGATGCATCTTTTAATATGCCGATCCTAGCTCCTTTAAGGCCATCGGAATCAAGGAATATAGAATAGTCCTGCTCGATCCTTCCTTCACTTTTTAATGTCGCAGCATCTTCATTATCAACACCAGCCATAACCCCGAGCAAAAGGGCAGCATCCGTAACGTTCCTTGCCATTGGCCCTGCAGTATCTTGAGAATATGTAAAAGGAATAATACCACTTCTGCTAATTAATCCTACAGTTGGTTTGATTCCTACTACTGAATTTTGTATAGCAGGACTAAGAATTGAAGCATCTGTTTCCGTACCTACGGATAAAACCGTAAAATTAGCAGCAACTGCCACAGCAGAACCAGAACTAGACCCGCCCACAAAAAGGTCAGGGTCTCCATAAGGATTTAATACTTGCCCTCCTCTAGAACTATAACCTGCCCACATTGTCGAAGACATTGCATTAGCTAATTCAGTCATATTCGCCTTACCTAAAATAACCGCACCTGCTTTACGAAGCTTTTCCACAAGAAATGCATCTTTTTCCGCAATATAATTCTCCAATGCAATCGTACCTGCACTTGTATGCATTGAATCCGAAGTTTCAATATTATCTTTTAGAAGGACAGGAATTCCGTGCAAAGGGCCTCTAACTCCCTTTGTCTTTCTTTCAATATCAAGTGCTTCAGCTATAAAGATAGCGTCAGGATTTATTTCAAGAACGGAATTTATTCCCGGTCCGTCCTGATCATATTTCGCTATCCGATATAAATAATACATCACTAATTCTTTTGAAGTTACTACCCCCTCTCCCATTGCACTTTGAATCTCATTAATCGTTAATTCTTCTTTGAAAAACTGATTAAATTTAATCGTCATAATAATACCCCTTACCAAATTTCCAATTTACAACATTTTAACACTTTTATAAATATTCAGGTGCAATTTCTTTAAACCACTCTTCCGCTAAACTGCTTTCTATAGTTTGATAACTTCAACAAAAAAGTGCGATAACCCTATTAGATCAACCGACCCGTTAGACTTCTATGAATCGCAAGGATCAGCGATTCATCACAGAGAATGAAAATGGTTAGGAAGTGTCCATACGATACTGACCTTAATCCAGTCAACCAATCCATAGCAATGATTTGCAGCTCTCTCAATTTTTTTTAACACATGAGAGGGGTTATCTTTGGTATTGTCTTTTTTCGAGGTCAGAGAAGTTTATTTTCATGGTAGTGAAAAATACCTTATGAATGCAAAACACTATGAACAAAATAGTTTGCATTTTCTTCACCTTTTTTCCTAAAAGAAACATGAATGGGTACTTCTCCAGCCTTATATTTTTATGTTAGCAGACAAAATTCCTTTCAAACTTTCCATAAAAGTGCACCATTCTTCTTCATGTTTTTTACTAAAGCATCCGTTTCTTGAATAAATCATCTCAATCTAAAAAGTGGCGACATATCTTCTCGAAGATAGTGGATATAAAAATAATCATTACTTACTGGATCATAAACGTAGTCCTTTTTCCACTCATCAATGTTTTTAATAATTTCCCTTAGCGCCTGAATAAAAATTAGAATTTCCTCATCTGTCATAATTGGATGTATTGAAAATCGGACCCACCCAGGTTTAGCAGACATATCTCCATGCGTAATTTTTTCTGTAATTTGCTTGGACGTCGTTTTATTAATGTTTAAAAGATAATGACCATATGTTCCAGCACATGAACATCCCCCTCTTACCTGAATACCATATCTGTCGTTTAAAAGACGAACAATTAAATTATAATGAATGGTTTCAATATAAAACGAGACGATACCGATTCTATCCTTAATGTTTCCAGCTAATATATGAATCTCTGGAATCTTTTCCAAATGGGAAAATAATAGACGAAGCTGTTCTTTTTCTCTATTTAACATATTTTTTATTCCCATTTCATTTTTCAAATTCATACAAAGTGCTGTCCGAATGGACTGTAGAATGCCTGGAGTTCCGCCATCTTCTCGCAGCTCTATGTCATTGAAATATTTGTGTTCCCCCCAAGGGTTAGTCCATAACACCGTTCCTCCGCCGGGATGATCTGGAACTTTATTTGTGTAAATTCTCGAATCAAAAACCAATACTCCACTTGTTCCTGGACCGCCTAAGAACTTATGTGGTGAGAAAAATATCGCATCCAGTTTCTCAAGCGGATCTTCAGGATGCATATTGATCTCGACATATGGTGCCGATGCTGCAAAATCAACAAAACAAAGTCCTCCATGTTGATGCATAATCTTGGCAAGCTTGTGATAAGGAGTTTGAATTCCTGTAACATTTGAACACGCTGTAAAGGAACCTATTTTCAGCTGGCGGTCCTTATAAATATTAAGCAGATATTCTAAATGATTTAAGTCCACTCTTCCTTCTCTATCCGGGTTTATCAATATGACTTCCCCAAGTGTCTCGAGCCAAGATGTTTGATTTGAATGATGCTCCATATGAGTCATGAAAATAACCGGTCTTTCCTTTTCTGGAAGTTGCAGATGATTTCTCCATATCTCTGGTACTCGTAACCCTAAGATTCGTTGTAGTTTATTGACTACCGATGTCATCCCAAAACCATCTTGGATTACTACATCATGTTTATCTGCATTAACATGTTCTTTAATAATAATTTTTGACTGCTTGTATAGCCCAGTCATCATTGAACTGGTTATATTCGACTCTGTATGGGTATTCGCCATAAAAGGTCCAAATTCCTCGGATATTTTTCGTTCGATAGGCCGATACAATCGCCCACTTGCTATCCAGTCGGCATAAATAATTTTCTTTTTTCCATAGGGTGAATCAAAATCTTGGTTCAATCCAATCACATGTAATCGGAATGGTTGAAAATATTCTTCAAGGGTTTCCGGGAATCGAAAGGTTTTACTTCCAATGTTAGCTGTAATCATTTGTTTCACACCTTATTTTTTTCTGTATTCAATATATGTAAGTTTCTTTAGCAAAGTTTAAACATTGTATAAATAATTTCTTTACCTGTTTTTTAATTTCAAAAGCTGTAGTCCCTTCCTAAAAATAATTTCTTAAATGTGATGGAGCATTACCAAAAGAAGCCTTCTTATTAAAGAAAAGCGCCCAAACAATATAAAGAAAACATAGGTGTGATTCCATACTAAAAACAAGCGTAGTATGTCTAATATGATAATAGTCCTATTTTTTTTGAGCGAATACTGATAAAATCAGTTCGTTATAACTTTTACTGTTTAGAAAGCGATATTTATTGTAAGGATTTGTTGAGGAGATTAATGATGAAATATACAGGTAGAATAATAATGATGTTGATTTATGTTATTGTAACAGCTGCTTTTAAAATTTTTGATTATTTTGAGTTGGGGTACGTACCAATATTCGAATACATCATTTCTGCAATAATGGTTTATCCCGTATGGTGGACTGGGTTACAGTATGATAAAGCTAAATATTATGCTCAAGAAGCTCAGAAAAAGGATAAGGAATTAAATGATCTTTTCAACAATGTAGATGCTACCATTTACTCATATGATTTCCGTTCTAATAGATTGATGGTTTCATCAAAAATTAGCGATGTCTTTGGGTATTCACCTACTAAATTTAAAGAAAACATAATGTTCTGGAAAGAAGTCGTTTTCCAAGAAGATATCAATATTGTAAACGAATTAGAGCAAAAGTTAATAAATGGAGAAGAATGCATTGCTGAGTACCGAATACTACTACCGAATGGTCAATTAAAGTGGATTCAAAAACGCATTACACCTATTTTTGACTTGGATGGAAATCTTATAAAGTTTAATGGAATTGATATTGATATCGATCAACGTAAAAAAGTAGAGGAATTACTTACGCATAGCCAGGAACAAAATCGTAAACTATTAGAAAAACGCCTTAAGGAAAGCCAACAACGTTTTGAGTCATTATTTGTTCATAATTCTGATCCCATCTTTACGTTTAATCTAGACAGGAAATTAATAGAAGCAAATCCAGCTGCAGAAAATATACTTGGTTATACGATAACAGAGCTCCAACAAATGGAGTGGGATTCAATAATCGCTCCAGGAGACCTAGATTTATACAATGTGCACTTTAAGCTTGTGAGCCAAGGAGAATGGAAGGAATCTACCCTATCAATGATTCATAAAGATGGTAGTAACAGAGTAATTCAGTTAAAAATGATACCTATCATAATTGACCATCAATGTATTGGAATCTATCAAATTACAAAGGATATCACTGAGTCTAAATTGGCAGCGGAAAGGATAAGAAGGTCCGATAAGCTGGCAGCTGTAGGTCTATTAGCTGCTGGAGTGGCTCATGAGATTCGAAATCCATTAACTACTCTTAAAGGTTTTGTTCAATTACTTACATCTGATATTGATAAACATTATGCAAACATTTTGTTATCGGAAATAGATCGAATAAACATGATAGTGAGTGAATTCCTGATTCTATCAAAGCCACAAGTCATAAAATATCAATCGCAAAATATAAAACTTATACTAAATAATATCACGTCACTTCTTGAAACCCAGGCCACATTAAAAGGTATACAACTTATTTCAGAATATGATTTAAATATACCGCTCATTATTTGTGAGCAAAATCTGTTAAAACAAGTTTTTATTAATCTTATAAAAAACGCGATAGAAGCTATGCCAAATGGTGGGAAAATTATTGTAAAGGCTAAGGAAATTAATAACAAAATGGTAAGTATTCAAATTGTTGATCAAGGCATGGGGATAGAAGAGGAGAGAATCCCAAAACTAGGAGAACCCTTTTATACAACAAAAGAAAATGGAACTGGATTAGGTTTAATGGTTTGTTTTAGAATCATTGAACAACATGGTGGCATAATGAACATTTCTAGTCAGTTAAATAAAGGCACAACAGTTGAAGTTTGCTTACCTCTTGATTGCCCTTTAAAAAATGAGCAAGAGATACCTAATTCTTAGTAGTAGAATAGCTAAGAAAATTTTGTTTAATAGATGCATTACCGCTAGAAAGATAGAGGATCTTCATATAGACCGTGCAAAAGAAAGTTAAGGATTCCAATATTCACTGTATCCTCTAACTTTCTTTGTTCATAAAGTTACTGAATAAATACGCGAACTCTCACCCCACGGGTGATAACCTGTACCAATGTGGTTGAAGCCGTATTTTTCATATAATCCAATATGATTTGTACAAAGGTATAAGTTCGAAAAACCTCCTGCTTTTGCATCCTTTTTGGCTCGTTCTAGCAGTATAGAACTATAATTATTTCCTCTATATTTCTCTTCAATGTATACAGCACATACCCACGGATACAGGTCCATCCGACTTATAAAATCATTTGTAATTAGCCCTGCACAGCCAATTATATTTTCATCTTCCATTAAAAGATACCATTGAGGTAATGGATTGGGACTCGTCATACAATGTTCGATACAATCTTCATATACCTTCATGCTTTGTTCACTTGCCCATTTACTTTGAATATATGTGATTGCTAGTTTCATATATTCAGGATTTTCTTTTACTGAGATTACCTGCATTTTCTTAAGTCCTCCTGTTTCAAATTAATGGTAGCTGTTATTCATACCAAGCTTTTTGTGGTCTGTCCTTTGGGTATCCATACATTTGACGATATATCTTTCTTTCATCTGTAAAATCAAACCATTGTTTATTGCTATTCGTGTTGTTCGCATAATTTATCACACAGCGGATTTGATCTTCTACACAGCTATCCGTCCATACACCTAATTCCTTTTCCAGTAGGTCGAATAGGGTAGCTCCATCTTTTTGTATAATCTCTTGCAATGAAAAGATATATAAGTCGTTCACTAGTTTAGAAGCCAGCTCAAAACCAACTGAAGGAACAGTTTGAAAATCCGCCAATCCTTTAATCATTCGAGCTCTTTCTTCCGGAACATCCAAAGTTTTCCTTATTTGAGAGGTGCTAAGCTTATGTATCTCTCCTATTTTAACCTTAGCTTTTCTAAGCTTTCCTTTTTCCTCAAGCGATAATGGTAATTTAGGATTCTTGCTCAAAATACTCCTCCTCTTCTATGCAGGTAGTTGGACACAATTTACCCACGATAGACTTTTATCATTGGCCAGATAGCCTTCCAGTTTTTCTTCACGATCCGTTCCTCAAAAATCACAATTCGTTCTTTTTTTTCTGCAAAAAACTTTGTTGGCTTTAACTCCATATTGAGAACATCCTCTATTCCACAAGGAGCCGTAAGAATTACATTGTCTTTATCATCTATTTTCACCCCAAGTGCAGTTGCTGTTTCTGGAAATTTGGAAATGGCATCAACTGCGGATGTATATGGGGGTATATTGTTTACAACGTGCATTCTTGCTTCATTTTTGACCGACCAAGGAATGTTAGGAATAAGACTTCTTAATTCTTCTTCAAAAAACTTCTCTGTTGATTCATCTATATTTTCTTTATCAAAGTAAATAACATCAACATCAGGTGTATTCGTTCTATCGGTAAAGCCATGTAGTGTATCCCATATTTTTGAGCGTACAAACCCTGCACATATCCACCAGTCAGGTAATTGTAATGATTTTGCAGCCCTTAATATCTCCATCATCCAATCATCATCAGTTATTACTTTTATCACATCATCTTCATTTCTTAGCATCTTTACATCTCCATCAAAAATTCATAAAAATCTATATCTTCATTAATTCTGCTTATCCCCGTGATTTTGTTTATATATTTGTTTAAGCGTGGAGTGGATATTATTTAAAGCCAGTAATATAAACCCTAGCATAATGAAAGTCACTATTTCACCAGTAAAAAAGGACACTACGCCTATAACTAAAAAATAAAAGCTAAACCACCAATTTTTCATTTTCGTATTCTCTCCTGTACCTTATTCATTTGACTCCCCTTATTAACAAATACTTTTCAACTTAAATACTGCTATTTTAAAATTCTATTAAAAAAGGCTGGGAGTCTTCATCTAAACATAATTCAATTCTTTGTCTGAAATTCATAAATGTTACCATTTCTAGCGCTTGCTCAATCGAAAAGTACCCGACTTCCAAGCTTTCTGGTGAAGTGGTTAATTTACCTCCCACTGGCTTAGCTAAGAACAATGTATTGCATATTGATCTGTTCACATTTTGAAAGATGCCACAAAACTGTAAAACCTCAATATCAATTCCTGTTTCTTCTTTCGTTTCCCTAATCGCGGCTGCTTTTAATGACTCACCTTCTTCAACCTGTCCACCAGGCATTTCCCAACCTCTTTTAGGTCCCTTAATTAATAAAATTTCATTGTTTTCATTGATTACAATAGTCGCCGCTGAAACGATATGCTTGGGTGGCGAGTACATATTTTGACCGTCTTGTTCCAATTGATTTCCTCCTTTCCTTTTTATTTTGAGTAACTTTCCATATGCTGCCTAAATAACTTCCATCCACCTGATTCTTTTTTAAAAACCTCCATCGCTAAAGCGGTTGCAACTTTCTCCTCTTGCAAATAAAACTCTACAATTGAAGAAAAGATGATCTCGTCATCAGTCCTTAAATTATGAGTTAAATCGGTGTATTTCCAATATGGGCTTTTTCCTTCATAACCCTTTATCGTTTCAATGTTATCTAATTTATAAGAATCCGCCCTATAAATTTCAAATTCTTTGTCTGCGTAGTAACCAAAATAGCCAATAAAATCATCCGATATCCAGGCATTTATTTTATCAATATTACCTTCATTTAAGTCATTCCGATATTCGTAAACCGCATCTAATGCTTCTTGAATCAAAACCTTTCCCCCTAATATTCGTTTTAATTACCTATTCTCCTATTCATTTGGGAATTCCTTCTAAATATCAAAAAACCTTGAGGTTTAAATACACGAAAAGAGCGCAAATTCAACTTGCGCTCCTTGTTCTATACGTATTCTTTTCCTTGCTTCTAACCGAAATAACGACAGTAACCAATGATAAAATGATGAAGATTCCGGCAACATATGGATTTACATTGACTGAGAGTGTATCTACTATACCAGCTCCAATTACAGAACCGACAGCAACACCTAAATGAAGTGATGAATTATTTAAGCTTTGCTGAATTTCCGATGATTCGGGTGCTATTTCAATCAAATAAGATTGCATGGCCGGTGAAATCGCCCAGCTAAGAATCCCCCATACAATTAAGATTATAAAAAACATAGGATAAAAATCTGTGGTGTACGGAAATACGAAAAATAAAGCACTAAATACGATTAAAGCAATAACCATTGTTTTTCTTGAACCCAATAAATCTGCCAATACACCGCCAATCCCTCCACCGAATACAGCAGAAACACCAAAAATTAAATAAATGACACTAATCCAATTTCCATTAAAATCAGTATTTGCTTCTAAATAAGGCTTAAAATAGGTATACAGAATGGAATGACCTGTCATATAAAAGAATGTTGTAGATAGCCCTAAAGTAATTTTGTGATTTTTAAATGCTTTAAGCTGTTGTCTTAACGGTATTTGAGGTTTTGGTTGTATTTTTCCCATTAATACATGAACACCAATAATGGATAATGCTGTCAACACCGTTATAAGTACGAATGGTGCTCTCCATCCGAATTTATCCCCTAGAATAAGCCCGATCGGTACCCCTAATACTAATGAAGCACTCACTCCCATCGAGACAATCCCAATGGCCCTACCTTTATACTGTTCTCCTGCTAAGCTTGGAGCCATAACTAAACACAATATGATTAATAACGCTCCACTTAATGCTAAAATAATTCTGCCTATAAACAAAATCGAAAAAATTGGTGCAAAGACTGTGACGATACAGCCAATTAAAAAAATATATAAACAAACCAACATTAGCCGTTTTCTTTCAATTTTAGCTGTCATGACGAGCAAAATCGGTGAAGCAACTGCAAAAATGACAGCGAAAACAGTGATCAGCAAACCCGCTTGTCCGAGTGTTACATGTAAATCCTCTGCAATTAAATCTAAAATACCACTAATGATCAGTTCAACCATTCCTATTACAAAGGCTATGACCATTAAAAAATAAATACGCTTATCCATGTTGTCTTCCTTCCTAATTATATCCCACACTCTATACTAGCTTTTGATGAAAGTATACTCAAGAATAACATATTAAAATCACAAAAACTCCATTACATAAATATTCAGGGATTGGAAAATTTACGTAATTAAACTAGTGCCCATTCCCATGTATCATAGTAAGATAGGAATTGAAAGGGTTGATACAATGGAAGCCATTCTACATGGAATCATCTTAGCATTTGGACTTATTTTACCTTTAGGTGTACAGAATGTATTTGTTTTTTCACAAGGAGCAACACAGCCAAAACTACTTCGAGCATTTCCAGCAACGATTACAGCTGCAATTTGTGATACACTTTTAATTCTTTTAGCTGTATTTGGCTTATCCGTTATCGTTCTACAATTTGAATGGCTACGGATTGGTCTCATGAGTGCTGGGGTTTTATTTTTACTTTACATGGGGATTGCAATTTGGCGGTCTGAACCTACTAAAAATGAAACAAACAAGGCATTACCCATTCGACAACAAATCATTTTTGCTTCATCTGTTTCATTTTTAAATCCTCACGCCATTTTAGATATCGTCGGTGTGATTGGGACAAGTGCCTTAAAATATGTTGGGACCGATCAAATTTTATTTACAGCTGCTTGTATTATCGTATCTTGGTTGTGGTTCTTTGGCTTAACGCTGGCAGGTGCGGTTATGAAAAAAATAGATGGTACTGGGGTTTTAATGAAAATGTTCAACAAATTCTCTGCCATCTTTATCTGGGGAACTGCGATTTATCTTTTAATTGGACTGGTGTGATACGCTTTTACAGTCTATTTCCAAAAGCAAACTTGCAGCCGATTACCATCCGGGTCATACAAGTCAAAAAATCGATTTACTCCGTCATTATGTAGTTCACTAACTTTCACACGTTTTTCTTGTAGCACCTTATATACTTCTTCGATATTTTTTGTGTAAAAAATAGGGTAAACTTGACTATTCGAAGGGTTTACCTTCCCCTCCTCAATCGTTAAAGGTACTCCACTATTCCCTATACTCAATATCCGATAATGACCACCATTATAGGATTCGCTTAATCCCAAAACTTCTTGATACCAAGTACTGGCTTTTTCAACGTCACGAACGGTTAAACAAATGGTATCGATCCGCTCTAATAAACTCATTTCACATTTCTCTCCTTCATTCGATTCAGTTTTTCAATGCTTCACGAAGCATTTTTACATTTTTTTGATAAACTCCGGTTCACTTGAGATAATCTTACTTTCTTTGAAGATTTGGTTACCGCGAATATGGTCACCGTGCCAATGACTATTAATGACCGTTGTTCCTAGCTGATTTGTTATTTTTTCAGCAAACGTTTTTAAATGCTCTGAAGCTTGCTGTGTGTTAAACGTATCGAAAATGATTATCTGATTACCGAGGTCAACAAATCCTGCATTGGCTACCGAACCTCCTCCTTCTTTTGCGATTGCAGCGTAAACAAGTTGACTGACTTTCTCCAGTGTAAAATGTTTACGATAGAATTCTCCCATCATTTTTCCCTTCCTTATTTACAAATAAAAAACAGGAACAATCATACTGACGGCTCCTGTTGTATATTAAAATTCGACTTATAATGTATATTTAGATTTTACTGTGAAAAGTTAGCTAAATATTGGATACTATCCAACTTTCATTACAAAGCAAACGGTTCATATGGTTTACAAAGATAACGTTCGATAAAGTCAGCTAATCCATCATTTTGATGGTGCCCTGTCACAAAATCAGCTGCTGTTTTAACATCCTCACTTGCGTTTCCCATTGCCACACCTGTACCAGCATGACGAAGCATTTCGATGTCGTTGGGTCCATCACCAATGGCGACGACTTCATTTGGGTTTATTCGATAGGCATGTATTAAGCTTTTTATTGCAGACCATTTAGACACTTTCGGAGCAACTAATTCAAACCCATCATTCCAATCGATGACTTCTGCTTCTCTTTTAAATAAAGCTGAAAACTCAGGATTTGCTGTACCTGTACGTACACTATATTTTAGTACATCTTGATAATCCGCTTGCCTTAAATCCCCAATATATCGTGGCGGAATTCGCCCCACTTTTGTCCAATAATCGACTTCTTCATCTTGTTCCTTACAATATAGCCCATCAGCTGTATGAACGATAACATTACAAGGTCTTTCAGCAGTCAGATGATGAAATCGCTCTTCGTTTAATCGGACAGTTCTCGTTTGTATCGCTTTCCCCGTCAATGCATCGTGAATAGCGGCTCCATTCAAACAGATCATGGGAGTTCGCAATCCAATTTCTTTATGGTACGGAGCAGTTACTTCATAGTGACGACCAGTGGCTAGAAAAACCTTTACTCCCTGATTAATCAACCGGTAAATAGCTTCCAAGTTCCGTTGAGAAATGTTATTTGAGGCTGTTAACAATGTCCCATCCATGTCAATAAATAGTGCACGCACATTCATTTAAAATGCCTCCTTATTCGTTGGTAAAGCAATCATACCATCCGAATATTAAAGCCAAGTAAACTCTGTGTGCAGATTGAATGAAGTTTGTTGAGAAGCAGAGGGAACAACAATGCAATATTTTTGAATTTTAAATTAGCTTGCTGTAACGTAATGTGAAAGAACACTGTATAAGAATTTACTTCGTTCGTGAATGTCTTTTATATGCAGCACTTACTATAAATAAAAAAGCAAAACACCAGATAATTCCTTGTATAATCGTGATTATCCAATTACCAATATTGAAAAAAAGTGTAAACAGTAATAATAAGATTGGACTAATAATGATTAAAGAAAAACCAATTAAAAATGCCTTCTTCTCTGGTAACGCTTTTATTTTTGTTAACATCATTTAATTCTTCCCTTTTTTACTATTCCTTTTGTCCATAAAACCTAAAACAATTGCCCCAAATATATCCGCAAAAAGTGTAAAGATCGCTTCCACCAAAACCGCCCCTTTGGTTCATTATATATAAATATACGAATACACAAGTAGAAGGTTTCATATAGGTAGAAGATAATAACAGCGGTATTAAAAAAAGGTGCAATCGGGACGCACCTTTCTAAAACTTATTTATCAATTATTTTAATCTCCTGAATTGGCCATAACACAATATTCGTGGTTCCGACAACTTTATCTATTGGAATAGCTCCGATGTGACGACTATCCATACTATTCCGGCGATTATCTCCCATTACAAATAAATGTCCTTCTGGAACCACATCACCACCCACTGGGGTTTCCCTTAGTGTAAATGAATACGTTAGTGGTCCATCCTTTACAGCTTCTTTACTTTTATCTAAATAGGGTTCATCGTAAGGGTCACCGTTTATATACAACATATCATTTTTATATTCGATGCGATCTCCTGGCAAACCAATTACTCTTTTAATAAAGTCTTTTTCCCCTGTCGCGTGAAAAACAACAACATCAAATCGTTTCGGTTCTCCTATTTTTGTGACAATCATTCGATTTTGATCGTGCAAAGTCGGCGCCATCGAAGCCCCTTCCACGACAACAGGAGTAAAGAAAAAGGCACGAACAATAAAAGCTACGATAATTGCAATAAAGAGGGCTTTCATCCATTCCCAAATCTCACTTCTCTTTTCAACCAATTCTTCACCTTCTTACGTTTTCTATTTTTTGAAAAAGGAATCCTGTTTTAATTATTATATTCCACAAATAAGTTCAAATTCCTGCTAGATACAACGCAACCAAAGGATTACATTTATAAATCTTACTATGATTTTATCCATCTTTACATATTTTTTACAATTATATACTTGATTGAAGTATATATTTGAATTAAAGTGAAAATATGGACAGAACAAGTTTAATAAAAGGTCATTTAGAAATGTGTGTGTTAGCAATTTTATCTCGTCAGAAAAGCTATGGATATGAAATTATGAAGGAACTAGAAAAACATAATTTAAAGTTGAAAGGAGTAGGCAGTATTTATCCAATCCTCACAAAGCTTAGCGAGCAGGAATGGGTTTATACATCAAGGGAATTAACTGAATCAGGAAAAGTAAGAGTGTATTATGAAATCAATAAAAAGGGTCAGCGCGCCCTTACCAATAAAATAGCCGAATGGCTTCATTTACAAAATGATATAAAGTCCTTGCTTGCTGATAACATGAAGGAGACCAATGAAGATGACTACATTAACAAAAATTGAAAAAGATTATGTAGAAAAGGTTCTTTTGGAATTAAAAAAATACAAGATTAATAAGGAGCAATTGGATAGTATCAACGAGCAGTTATTGGATCACATTTCATCCTCACATGAAAACGGTGAAAATAGCATCGAACAACTTGGCGATTCTGAAACACTCGTTAAAGATTATTTAGAAATATACGGTATCGATAAGGAATATCCAGAAAGACAGAAATTAAAACCATTTCCTTTCTTTTTGGGAGCCATCTCATTTCCAGTTGTGTATCTATTCAGTCAGCTAATCTTATCCTTATTTTTAACCCAATCTTTCTCACAGCAAAGATCGTTCGAATACAATATCATTTATCGAATTTCTGAACAGCCGTGGTGGAATACGTTACTAGTTTCAATAAGCTTATTCACAGCCCTCGCCTTTTCGGTTGTTATAACTGTCATTTTGAGAAGGAGGTCGACAAGGTGAAAGGAATATCACATTACCTGATTTTTACGATATTATTCATATTCTTGTTGCCATCTCCTCATAGTTCAGCCCAGGATACGATAGAGTCAAAGTTGCATTTGTATATTGAGAAATACATCGAAGAGCAACGCATTCCGGGTGCTGCGGTTTCAATTGTTGAAAATGATAATGTCTTATACTCGGAATCATTTGGAAAAACAGGAGGGAAAGAAATTGAAATAACACCTGACACTCCATTTTTATTAGGTTCCATTAGCAAATCCTTGACTGCTCTTGCAGTACTTAAACTAGCAGAAGAAGGAGTGATAGGACTAGAAGATCCAATCCAAATATACCTCCCCTCTTTTACGTTACAAGATAAAGAGGCTGCATCAAAGATAACCATTAAACAACTACTTACACAAGCTAGTGGGTTTAGTACATATGAAGGGATGACCATATCGGATTTAGGTTCTAATGAGCGTGATGCAATCCAAACGAATATACAGATCCTCTCAGATACCAAATTGACAGAAACTCCAGGAACTAAACACCAATATAGTAATGCAAACTATTCTATTCTTGCAGGATTAATTGAGGAAGTGTCTGGGCAATCTTATGCAGACTTTATGGACGAACGTGTTTTCAAACCATTAGGAATGACTCATGCTGCCGCCGACATGGAAAGAGCAACTGACCGAGGGTATCAATCAGGCTACCAATCTTGGTTCGGATTCCCTGTTAAAAGTGAAGTCCCATATGACAATGGTGGTGCCCCGTACGGATACATAACGGCAAGTTCAAATGACATGATTCATTATATAAAGGCCTTGATTGACGGAAATACGGAAAAGCTTGTGAACGAAGAGCTTTTAAATCTGGCCTTTTCACCACATGTGCAAACGGGAGAAACAAGGTATTATGGCTTTGGTTGGAGAATAACAGCCCCAGGTTCGGACAACGAAATGATTTGGCATTCCGGATCCACCCCTGACTCTCGGACAGATATTTTTTTCTATCCTAAAAGTAAGTGGGGAGCCGTTATTCTAACAAATAAGGAACACATTTTAGAAGAGTCCGCCCTCATACATTTCAGGAATGGGATTATTTCCATTATGAATGGCGAAGAACCAATGGATGTGGATGCGTATAAACCAACTGTTCAAATTGCTATTACTCTTTTACTATTGATTCTTGCAGGAAACATTATTCGAATCCTATTAAAAAATAAATCTAGTAAAGTAATTAGATATCGTCGTATGAATATAGTTTTAGGAATAATAATGGTTTTTCTAGCTATTTTATTAATTCCATTGCTCATCTATTTTTCATCATCACCTTGGCATTCAATTACATTATTTGCACCTGATATTGCTCTCCTCACCGTTTTCTTAACCGTATTCTTGTTTGTAAACGGCATCCTTCTCTTATTCTCTAGAAAAGGAAAGAAAACAGTTTAATATTTATAGCCGGAAACTCATGTTGAGCCTCCGGCCTTTTATACACCTATAAGGTTCGATTCATTCACATCTTAGGTGCTTCCCTTCCAATCACAGCCCATTCCTCTTTTGCTGGTCCATATATGCCAGGGACAGTTAAACCCGCTTGACGCATAAGAATGGTCATTTGACCACGATGGTGAATTTGATGTTGGATCATAAAAAATAGCAGTTCGGAATTGGAAAAGTTCTGTCCGAAAACATCTTGTACTTCTTTAAGTTTTTCGTCACTCCATTGGTTTTTTAGGGCTTCACACAAGGCATTACTTGCTTTTTTATAGCTTTCTGATATGTACGTTGCTGAGGTTGGAACAGGATAATCTTGTGTAGGCGAGTCAAAGGAAAGATCTGTTTGAGAAGCGATAACACCAATTGCTGTTACAGTGTGCCAAGCGATTCGGCCTAAGGTCCAATTTTGAGGGGTTACTTCTTGGGAAAAGGATTCATCTGTAAGTTGATTAAGAACTTTTTGAGTAGCATCTGATTCAAATTTCCATAATGTAAAAAAACCGTTTAGTGTTTGAAACATATTCATCCTCCTCACTTAAACGCTACTCTATATATATTTCATATATTTAAAAATTGACCACTTAATTAGGGCAAACCATTGTATGAATTTTAATAAATAGGGTTTTTAAAAAATGTCCTTAGGGGGCAATACTACAAAACAATATTATTTATATCGTTAGGTGTTGATTGGGAAGTATCATCTATTTTGGAAAAGATGCAGGTTAACGTAAGAAAAAAATTAGAACTTATATAAATTGAATGATTCTTTTAATTAATGTTCAACCTAAATTGAACAAACTTTTTAGGGAGGAATGTGAATTGCCTGAAAAACCTGTAATTACCTCATCTGAGTTAGGCGTATTATGGCTTACATATCAAGAGAAAACAATGAATTTACGGATGTTAGAATATTTTATAGAGAAAGCTGATGATGAAAAAGCCCGGGAAATAATGACGAATCTTTATGAAGACATTAACCGTTATGTTAGTAAAATTACAGAAATATTTAAAAATGAAGGTGCTGTCATACCAGTAGGGTTTACTTCTCAGGATGTTTACAAAGATGTGCCCAAGTTATATGATAATGGCTTTGATATTATGTATATTCGCTTACTTAAAGAAATTAGTATGGGATTGCATTCACTTAATATCACCATGTCCTATCGGGAAGATATTGTTACCATATTTAAAGAACTTACTGCTATTACTCAAACGTATTACAATCTGTGTACGCAATATTTGCTTGAGAAAGGAATGCTCGTACGCCCACCTTATGTTACAATGCCGCATTCAGTCGAGTTTGTTAAGGACACCAACTATTTAGGTGGATTAGCCATTAATCCATTTAATGAGAAAAGGACATTAAATACGGTCGAGGTTGCCCATATTCATCATTCAATTGAATCAAATATTACCGGGATGCAGATGATTATCGGTTTTGCTCAATGTGCAAAGAATGAAGAAGTTAAAAATTTCTTTAATGAAGGAGCCGAACTTTCAAAGAATATTATTAAACAACTAAGCGAGACCTTGCTGCAAAGTGGTATTCAATCACCAGAAACATCAGGTGGTCATGCAACCCGTTCTACTGTGGCCCCATTTTCTGATAAATTGATGATGTACTGCATCAGTGTTTTTTGTAGTTTTGGTTTAGGTGGTAACTCATTAGGAACTGCTTTTAGTTTACGAAATGATATATCAGCAAAAATGAGTATTTTTATGAAAGATATATTCGAATATGCCCATAAAGGGGCAAAAATTATGATTAAAAATGGTTGGATGGAAGAACCACCACAGATGGAAGAAAGAGGGAAACTTATTAAAAAGTCATGAGATACTTGCAATCGACATACTGATCAAGTAGTTGGAGCGATTCTTCAAGATGAGAGTCGCCTTTTTTTATTGCGAAAGTACAGTTTAATAAATAATGTGGTAAGAGCTAAATAAATGAAGTTCCTCTGTCCATTTCATCATTTTTTAGATTGTGAAGGATTGCACGTAAACTAATGAGTGCAAAGTTAAATAGCTACTGCTGTAGATTTTTGTCTGCTCTACAATTGGGACAGGATCGTGAAATAATGCAAAATTAAAAAATTGTAAATTGTGGAACCAATCACAGCAAATTTCGTATTAGAATATAGAGGGGTTTAGAGAGTTGGATTTTAATATTGTTTTCTGTAGATATTACATAACTGTATTATTTTAGTATTAAGATCTATTTAGGAGGGATTAGATGGGATGGATACTCCTGCTTGCAGTAGTCGTTGGGTTTATTTTATTTTTACGTAAAAAACTTTCGTTTAAATTTGACTTATCTCCAAAATCGTTAGAAACAAAACCAATCAAAGGGTTAAAAAAACTAAGTAATAACCTGGAGCAGTCCCTGAGTAAAAGTTATTTAAAAAACGTAGAAGAGAGAGTAAAAAACGAAATTAAGTTAAAAGAAAATGAATACATGTGGCGTCTACTGGATTTAAAACGCTACTTTATTTTGACTTCACTTTTGAAAGAGGCTCCAATGTTTAGCGAGAAAGTCGATGATTTGTGGCATGAGATGCTCATGTTTACTCGTGAGTATGATGACTTTTCAAAGAAGTATGTAGGCAGCACTCTTCATCATAGTCCAAATATAAAAAAGACGCCTGATCCTGATTTGAGAGGAT
The DNA here is from genome assembly GCF_031324165.1 of Ferdinandcohnia sp. QZ13. Lineage (NCBI taxonomy): Bacteria > Bacillati > Bacillota > Bacilli > Caryophanales > Bacillaceae > Ferdinandcohnia > Ferdinandcohnia sp. QZ13. The sequence continues at coordinate 1,235,876 of NZ_JAVIVW010000015.1, forward strand.
TTTTTGATTGGGTGTATGCTGAGCTTTTTTTCATAAGAAAAGAGAATATCCATTTGTATAGGGGCTTCTTCAAGTACCCTGTTAATCCAGTTATCGTTGATGAATTTAAGAATTTACCAGAAAGCGAACTAATAAATAGATATTTTAATAGTAATACCCACTATTTGCCTACAGTACTCTCGCTTATTTCCTCCATGAAAAAGACAGCAAATAGAGTAAAAGATGCTGAAAAAAAGGTCATACAGGGAAAATTGAGAAAAAGCAAGGTTCAGAAAAATTACAACGCAATCCTGTTTCCTTTCTTATCTGTTTCTTATTTTCATTATGATGAGTTTTCAAGTTACATGAAAGTTGGTAGCGTTCAATCATCAAGTTGTTCAAGTTGCGGGTCAGCTAGTTCCTGTAGCTCTTACTCCTCTTGTAGTTCCTGCTCAAGCTGTGGTGGGGGCGGAGATTAAAAAATACTCCCTGTTAGACTTTAATTTCTGTAAAAGAATTTAATATTAGGGGAATCCATATAAATGGCTTCCCCTATTTTTATCTTAAGAACTTACAACTTCAAGAAAACTTTGGAATTGATTTTTACTCTTTGGATCAACGCACTTGAGTGAATAATAACTAACAGTTATTCAGCTAACTCTAATTCATAATGATAAAATTGAGAATCCCTTTTGTATCCATTTTTTTCATATAATCGTTGCGCAGTATGGTTATCTGGTGCTGTACTGAGACTAAGGCTTTTAGCACCTGATTCCAGTGCATATTCCTTTGCTCTCTGTAAAAGCCGTTCTCCTACACCTTGTTTTCTCGCTTTTGAATCAACATATAAGTCATTTAAGATCCAAGCCCTTTTCATAGATATAGACGAAAATGTAGGATACAGTTGAGTGAAGCCAACATATTTTGCTTTATCTTTAGCCACAAAGATAACAGATTCATTGCTTTCCATTCGCGTTTTTATGAAAGCCATGGCACCTTCAAGATCGGAATTTTGTTGATAAAACATCCGATACGAATTAAATAAGTTTGCTACACCATCTAAATCTTCTATTGTTGCTTGAGTTATTTCCATCGTATCTCCCACCTCATAAACAATTACCTATCATTACTTTACACTAAATTTAATAATTTCAGGGTGGATTTCACTTAATGATTTTTACTCGCAATTAATGCTGATAGTCTATTCTGTATACGGCTTTCCATATTTAACAAGAACATGCCACAATAGCTTTAATTCCTGAAGTACCTCCTTATAGGTTCCACGTTCCTTCCAATTTTGAGGATTTCGGTAAAGTTCCATTACTGCACAACCAATTACACTTGCATTGATACAATTATTTTTTGCAATGCGTGCTGCTAAGGATGGCATGGTTGGTCCTCTAAAGTCAGATGGAACATCATCTACCTCAAGGACAAATCCCCGATGCCAATATAAATCTATCGAATACATCTGGCATAGTTTTTCTAATGTTTCCCCGATTCTAGTCCCTTTATAAGATGGGTCTGCCACAAGCACTTCCACGTCTTTTTTCAGTGAAATATCTCCATGAACTTGAGCTTCAATGTAGTGATCAAGATTCCGTTTTGGTTCTTCTTTTACTAGGTCCGGTACCTTTTTCTTGAGATTAACTTGTAAATGATTGATTAATTTTGGTGGTGTTAGATCCCGTTTACCAATTGCAGATTCCCTTGAGAACGTCTCTTCCAAAAGTGCAGCTAGAATCATATCAAACTCTTCATATGACCCCTTTTCCTTTGGTTCTTGATGAGAATCCAAATACGTAAATGTAGAGCGGTGTGAGACTTTGGGAGATAAAAGTAAGTAACAGGAGCCAAAACGTGGAGCAGGCCCATCTGGATGCAACATTATATTCAGTGCACCGTATTTAGGACGTTGGTTATCAGTTGTCCCCTCTGTTTGATATGCTCCTCCAAAGAGTCTATTTTCCCAAATGTCGCGGGCTCCACCTGGAAAAGCAGATAAGCTAGCATTTGATATGAGAGTTTCAAACTGACTCCTATATATTCCCTGTTCTAGTAGTGCTTCGGCAACGCTTTTCATACTCGAATCTGGTCGATCGGGATGAAAATGGAGTCCAATTCGTGCGTTCTCTTTTAAACTACTAACCGCTTTATTAAAAATATCACTTGGGATATTCGACATTTTTAGGATATGGTTTATTCGTTCTTTAGCTTCAAGACTATGGTTCCTAGCATAATTCGTAATATGGTCTATCGCCATTTGTTGAGATCGAGATAATTTCACCAACTTTCCATTCCTCCTCTCAATGAATTTATAGAAACCATTCACCTTGAGCCATTTTCACTACTTTACCGCCTACATGAACATTCATTTTCCCGTTAACTTCATCTGCTTTTAAAAATAATAAAGAAGGTCTTTTTATTTCATACCCCTGTTCCACTCTAACGTTAATTTCACTTTTGTTGAAATATCGGTATTTAACTAAGTACGCGGCTAAACATCCATTCGAACTCCCCGTAGCTGGATCCTCGGGAATCCCATAGTAATCTGCGAAATCTCTAACATTTAAATCATTTTCCGTACGGTATGTTTCCGGAGAAAAAACCAGAATAGCTTTTGCATCCGTTTGTTCAATTAACGTAAAGTATTTTTCCCTATTCATGTTTACTTTCTTAACTGCCTCCAATGATTTCAAAGGGACAACAATGACTGGAAGGCCAGTCGAAACCTCTTGGATAGGGAACCTATCGTCTATGTATTCATCATCTATGTTTAAAACATCCGAAATTATTTTTTTATCTAAAATTTGTCCAAAAGAAGGTTCGTTTTGTTTCATCCATAGAACTTCTCCCCGATTATCAAACGAAACTGGTATCTGTCCCGCTTTAAAATTCAGATGAAGTTTGTCCAAAGGTTCCTTTAGCACTTCGTTTTGAATGATAAAGGCTGTTCCTAATGTAGGGTGACCAGCAAAAGGGACCTCTTCATTGGGTGTAAAAATACGAACATCAAAACCATTATTTTTTTTCAAATTAGACAAGATAAAAGTGGTTTCGGAATAATTAATTTCTTTGGCTATTTGCTGCATTTCCTGTTCAGAAAGAGTTCCTGCGTTTTTAAAAACGGCGAGTGGATTTCCTGTATATCTTCCTTCTGAAAACACATCAACAATGGAATAATTTATTTTCACCATTCATCGCTCCAAGTTGTTATTTGTTTTAATCTACTTAAGGACACATGAATCTCCTTTTTCATCAAAAGCATGCTTAAAGTCAAACGCAAAAGGCGAAGGTCCATGTTGAATATAATAATCGTATCTCTTGAAAGCCTCCTCCCATGAGATATCCTTCACCTTCTCTGTCCACCACACGACATATGAAAGGTGCTCCTCATGATTAGGTTCCATCCATCTGCTCCTATTTCGTAACGCTTGACTATGCTTACCTGAATAAGTAAAACGATACAAAGAGTGAAGGCTTTCCCATACAGTTAATGTCACGACAGGGTAACCATTCCCTTTTTCTTCTTTTGAGAAAGTCACTGCCTCTGATGAAAAATCTTCTATAAGATATCCTGATACATATGCCTGACGCATTACTTTATATCCAAACTCATAAAAATCACGAGAGACAGGGTGGTCATATGGGTGATTTAACCTGCCTACCGTATAAATTGCAATTAAAGCCATAATCAGTCCTCCATTCACTGTCTATATAAAGGTATATTCATGGGAGAAGGAATCTTATAACTTCTAGTTGTATTTCCTACAGCAGTTTTACAACAAAGTATCCAGAACGTTACTCCAAAGTCTTTTTTTCCTCGCTAAAATCCAGATTCTATTTATATAGAATTCTATTGATTAACAACCTTTGGTTTTTAGTTGCACCCATTCATTCTCTAAAATGCTCATTTCCCATACACTCCAGTATTCTTCACCATTTTTCCCTGTGTCCCTAAGTAACCCCTCTTTTATAAATCCTGCTTTTTCATAACAGGCAATAGCAGAATGATTAAAATCAAAAACCGCCAAACTGACTCTATGTAGTTTAAGATCATCAAAAGCAATTTTTAGGACTTCCTTGATCATTTGTTGGCCAATTCCTTTGCCTCTTGCACTTTTATCACCAATTAATACTTTACCTACTCTTGCCGATTTGTTTCTCCAGTCTATTTTCCCCAAAGAAATATGTCCAATAGTAGTTCCAGCTTCTTTATCTAATACTTTGTAAATCAATGCTTCTGATGTACTGCTATTCGCGTTCTCCATATATTTTTCTAATTGGCTATCCGTTAATGGATACTCGAATGCAGGGCCTCCCCATTGGAGCAGGAACTGAGGTGTTTCAATCCAATCAATCAGTTGTCTAAAATCCGAGCGTTCAAAGCATTGAAGTTGAATCATTATATTTGCCTCCTTATTCACACTTGAAAACCTTCACTTTTATTATTTCAAACAAGTTTAAAAAGGAAAATGTTTATCATTTAAAACCGTGCCACATTCATTATGTATCAAACAAATAAGAAGGGGAGAAGTGACTTTTTTCTTGTGTAACCAAAATAAAAAAAGAAGAACAAGTTAACTTCTACGAGTCACTTCTTGCTCTTCTTTGTTCTCTTACCCTATTATTATGAGACAAGTTTCAATCCGACAGCTGCCCCTAAAACCATCGCGATGAAGACCAGTCTTTTCCAATCACTTGATTCTCCATAAAAGAGCATTCCGATTATGGCACTTCCAACAACACCAATTCCTGTCCAAATTGCGTAACCTGTCCCCATCGGAATATATCTTAAAGAATAACTAAGTAAGGCAAGGCTAAAGCCAAAACCTATTATCAGTAAAACGACTGTTTGCCAATTTCGCTTAACTGACAACTGATTAATCATTGCAACACCAAATGTCTCCAATAAGCCTGCTAAAATTAAAGCAAACCAAGCCATCAAGATTCAGCCCCTTTCTCGACCTTTTCATCGGTGACTAGTTTTAAACCAATAACACCAACTAATAATAGTAAGATTAATAGAATTTTTGTCCATTTGAATGGTTCCCCAAAGAAAAGAATGTCTGCAATGACAGTACCTCCTGTTCCCAATCCCACAAAAATGGCATAAACTGTCCCAGCCGGAAGTACTTGCGCGGCTGTAATCATTAAATAGTTACTAATGATAATGGCGATAACAGTCCCAGTCCACGTCCAAAAATCATAGGAATGAGTCAATCCAATCACCCAAAATACTTCCAATACGGCTGCAATAAAAACTTTAATCCAATTTGTATTCATCTATAGGACACCTCCAATTTTTGACTCTCAAAACAAAAAAGCCCAAGAGAAACTGTTTTACTAGTATTCTCCCAGGCTTTTATCCCTCCGTGACACAGCAAAGTGCTGTGAGTTTTCTCTCGGACCAGACCAACAATACGGTTGCGGAACCCTAGAAAACATTTCATTTATGCAATTGCTTTTCATTATACACAGATTTAAATCAAATTCCAAGATTAAAGTATTGGAAAGAATTAGATAAGGGTGTCAATCCTTCTTAGATCAACACCCCGATGAAAAACTTTTTAACACCTTACATATTTCCGTTTGAAACCAAGTCTTCCTTTATCCAGTTCTTTTTGAATATTTTCGTACGCATTTAGGAAACTGCTTTTTTTCTTCTCCCTTTTGACTTCTACAATACCTACTTCCTGTGCAGTTTCTGCTGCTTTTTCATGTAGTGGGACATAGGAAATTCCTACAGTGTATAAAAAATTATTCATAGCAGACTTCGTTCGTTCTGGTGATTCGTGAATCGTATTCTTCACAAGTTCAAGCATTTCAGATAGCTTACTTTCGGAGAATTCATGGTCTTTGCGATTTCCTAAAAGCCAGCAATAGCAGCTCCAGCCCGCTGACATTCTTAGCTCCTCACCACTTGCAATCCATTTATCGGCAACTTCTTGTGCAATATCGGACTCTGACAAAGTGACGGCCACTACATAATCAGATAGCATATAAAAATACGCCCCATCCATCCAACGGTCATAATCCGCCTCCGTCATAGCCTTTGGGTCCGCAATGATTCCCGCAAAGTACATCGCATCATAGTTCCCTGTGGCATAAAGCTCCTCAGCTAACGGTTGATTTATTTTTATTTTCTTGGCAATTGGTTTCATGGCCCCTGTAGCAACGCCAAAAACCGGCTCTTTTGCACCATTCGATATGTAAATTTTTTTAGTTCGTTCCTTGCCGAGAGCTTCGAGCTCCTGCATGACCGTTTCAAAATCCATTGTTTGCACTCCTTTTTCAACCTATGTAGAACCATATTTTTTCTAGTTTGTTAATAAAACAGCCCTTGTCCCCATTATCGCTTTTTTTGCTAACCATATACGTTAATACTAACATATTGTTTTAAAATTCATATTGATGTTTTTCCACGAGGATAGACGACCACACTACTGGTCGTCATCCCATCATTTGTTCCAATAAGCCTTTGCTTCTTTCTCAAGCACCTTTAATCTTTTGTAGTAATCAGGAAATTCGTTAAGATGAGCCAGTGCAATTTTCCCGGTAGTAAGCGGATTATCATCTGTCACATTAGATTGGCTGGATATTGTTCCATGTTCAAGCTCTGTATTGACTCCCATCCAAAACTCATCTAAATCAAACTTGCTTTTAGTAAAATCAATGCCTAAAAGTAAGGCGATTGCTGCAGCTTCCTCTTTAGAAAAAGACTTTACCCTTGTTGCAGTACGATGAGTTCCACTCCAGTTTGGACGTACAGTAGTTGGATAAGGATATGGCCGACCATAGTGAAAACTGTTAGAGACATGGTACAAATATGGATGATTATAGTACAATTCAAACTCCTCCTATATGGTAGATATTCACAATATACGTTCATTACCTATTTAGGAGCATGTCTTCAATGGTTAAACAAATCGTAAATAATACGGCTCAGGTTAATTGGCTAAGCAAAATCAGTCATTCAGTATGTTAATCATTAAAAGACAGCTGTTTGAAGCACATTATTTCATCACTCTCATTAAAACCATAAATATAATACATTAGACTAATCAAGGAGGTTTAGAATGATGAACGATTTCAGATTAACAAGGAACGTACGACAACCTTTATTTCCATGGTATTATGGTTTCCCGTATTTTTCACCTGGAGGATTCCCCCCATATGGACTAGGTTATTGGTATCCCCCTTCAATCCAACAATTAACACCACTTTCAAACATATCAGTAGTAATACCTTCCATTGGCGGCATCCCCGTCGGTGCTTATCATGGAGCACACGGATTTCTTGGATCGCATGGATTTCAAGGTGGAGGAGGTATCCATGGTTTTCACAGTGGAGGATTTGCCGGCGGAGGATTTCACGGTAGATCATTTTAGCCTTTAAGGTACATTAGACTATCTTCTTTTCTTGAAGGGTATTCTAGTTAGCTTGGTATGAATTCTATTACTAGTTCATAAAACTATTTTTATAAGAATCTAATGGATTTGTCCGTTTCAAAATCTATCACTTCCTCATCTTATATAAGATAAGAGGAGGTGAAATGAAAATGCATCGTACAAGACCTGTTTTTGCTCGTCCGGTATTTAACGTTAGAAATGAGTTTGTTAAACGAGTCCATCCAGTCATCCATCCAGTTGTAGAGATTAATCGTATAAATGTGTTAGACGTACCAAGACACATTATCAAACCAATTAGAAAAACTGAAGTTGTGCATCATAGACGGAGATACTAATCGTGTTGTAATTCCACTCTTGTCCATGTCGGGCAATATTGATGATGCATAGACTATGTTATCTTTGAAAAAGGTGGTGTATCTATGAGCTACGGAGGCGGACACGGAATGGGATTTGCGTTAATTGTTGTACTCTTCATCCTACTAATTATTGTTGGTGCTTCATTCATGGGCGGAGGATACTAATCCCTACTAGGAGCGCATTACTGGCTTCTATTCTAATCTTATTTCTGAGTGTATAGCAACAAATAGTCCCTACCCTTACACAAAGTAGGGACTATTTAAAAATTATTTTTTCTCCATAACCGCAAAGTAGTTTTCTTCGTTATCAGCAAAGTTAAATACCTTTCCTGAAGGCATATTTACTATTTCGCCTACTGTTACATTTTTGTTTGATAAGTCGGAATGTAGTTGTTCTAGGTTTTCTGTAAAAAACATTAAGGAAGGTGTACCGAGATTTAAGCCAGGTGACATTTTCGCAACGAATTCCTTATTGTGTAGAATGATGCTAGTTTCTGCATCCTTATTTGGAGCAATTTCAATCCATCTCATTTGGCCATTATCCTCTTCAGCAATTACAGTAAATCCTAGTTTTTCAGTCCAAAATTTCACTACCTCATCTTGATTATTCACATATAACATGATTTGACCTACTTGACTAAACATACGCTTTCTACTCCCTTTCTGGAATTTGATATCTACATAAAATATGCCCTATTTTTAATCGTTCAAAACGAACCCTGCATGTTAGCCAGGAAACAAAACCTTTTTAACCAAATATGAGTTGGCCTTTGGCTGGACTCACTGTAGTGTTTCACTTTTTATTCTTGTAACCTATGAAGTTGGGATTAATTCTAGGCATTCCCCCCATCTACGATTTCTTCTTTAATTTCTACCAGTGTTGCCAATAAATTTTCCTCCTACTGATCTTCAATAACTAACATATCTGATTCATCGAATTCCCATAATTCTCCGTAAGCTACTTCCCAATAGTAGCCATCAAGGTCCGTAAAATAACCACCATAGCCACCCCAATCAGTCTTTTTGGGTGTTTTTTCTATTTTTGCACCTGCAATCTCCGCCTTTTTTAAAACCTCATCTACTTCTTCCATGGTTTTTGCATTATAGGCGAGAGTAATCCCCGGGAAACCATCTCCAATCTTTGGCGGATTTTCTTCGTTAATATCCAGTGCTAATTCTTCAATAGGATATAGAGCGATTCTCGTGCCTTCATTTCTAAAAAAAATAATGTCCGGATTCGATTCAGAACCTCTAATGGAAGTATCAAATCCTAGCTTTTTGAAAAACTCGTGCGCCTTCACAATGTCCTTTGTGCCAAGTGTTATCAGGTTCAGTCTATTCATCTTTTTCCTCCTTTCAAGTCTTTGTTTATTTAGTTCTCCAAACTTATCCAATCACCTTTTATCTAATTCCCATTCCCTTAAATTTTTAGGACATTCACCTACAAGGTTCTTTACGAATATGCTAGTAAACATCAAACCTTGTTTATTTAAAAAGGAGGGTCAAAAGTTGAATCGTTTCTACACACATTCCGTTCAGCCAGGGGACAGTCTTTGGAGGTTGGCTCAAGCATATAAAACAACGGTGGAGGATATTTTTACAGCAAATCCGGGAATAAACCCATATTATTTACGAGTGGGAGAGTTTATTAAAGTTCCAAATATCCAATTAAGTAAGGATCGTTGCATTAGCCAAGCTGAAGTAGATTATCGGAACGATTTGCGCAGCCTTTGGGAGGAGCATGTGGCATGGACAAGGATGGCGATTATTAGTCTAATATTCAAGCTCCCTGACATTGAGTTTGTTCTTCAACGTTTATTAAGAAACGCAACAGACATGGGAAATATGATTCGTCGTTTATATGGGGACGCTGCCGCAACAGCTTATGGAAATTTAATTAAGGAACATTTGTTGATTGCAGCTGACCTTGTCAAAGCAGCCTTAGCTGGGGACCAGCAAGCAGCTATGACAGCTGAAAAGAAATGGTATCAAAATGCGGATGCAATCGCGAAGTTTTTAAGTACTGGGAATCCATATATTTCTGAAGAGACGTTTAGAAAAATGTTCTATGAACACTTAGATTTAACGAAACAGGAAGCTGTCTTTATGATCAATAAGGATTATCAAAAAGACATTGATGTATATGACAAAATTGAAAAGCAGGCAAGAATGATGGCAGATACTATTTCTGATGCTATGGTGCTACTATATCCGGATATGTTTTGATGGGAAACCCTCCTTACTACTAGGAGGGCTTGCTTTTGGGTTGAAAGTCTACATTTATTTGGGTCCAAATCTTTTAGCTGAACGAATGCGTGCACGCTCAGCTTCTACTTCGCGATTACGAGGCTCTGCACTGGTCACCAATGCATTTAACAAATTTCTAGTTACCAAAGCAATTTCACTGATTGCTTGATTAAATGCCTCTTCGTTCATCTTTGAAGGCTTATTAAAGCCAGTTATCTTTCGAACGTATTGTAAAGATGCTGCATGAATCTCTTCGTCGGTAGCTGGGGGATCAAAATTAAATAATGTTCGAATGTTTCTGCACATAATTTACTCCTCATTGTTTTTTAAAAGTATAATCCATATCCATGAAAGATACTTTGATAGTACCACAACATTGTTTTTCCCACTAAAAGAACTTCAACAAAAAACTCTCCTTTTAAGTGTTAAGAAAATTACATGGTCCTTAATAAAATAAATACTTGATAAGCCAAATAATCTTGAGGTAAGATAATTACACTACTATACGAGAGGGTGACCATAGGGCGATGATCTACTAATCCCGGTTTCATACGTACATTCGTAAAATACGATGTCATATTTGAATGGGATTAGTGTATCTATTTATAGGTAAAAGAAGATCGTTGCAATAGTACAGGTGTGTGCTATGTCTTTTCCTATGTTTTTTTAGGATTCCCATCCAAATATGACGGATGGGAATTTTTGTGTGTTTTTACGTATTAACACCTAAACTGAAATTTAAATTCAGAAATGAGGAATTTTATGTCAAAGTTATTTAAAAATCGTTTCGTTCAAGCCATTTTCCTTTCCGCCCTATTTCTCCAAGTCGGGATTTGGATTCGGAATTTTGCTGTTCTTTTATTCGTCATGGAAAAAACAAATGGAGATGCTTTTGCAGTGTCGATGATTTCAGTTGCAGAGTTTGCACCAATCTTCATCTTTTCCTTTATTGGCGGAACCTTTGCTGATCGCTGGAGGCCAAAAAGAACGATGATTTGGTGTGATATTTTAAGTGCCGTTTCAGTGTTTGCCGTATTAATCACCCTTGTCATTGGATCGTGGAAGATTATCTTTTTTGCCACTCTAATTTCGGCCATTTTATCACAATTTTCTCAGCCTTCTGGGATGAAATTATTCAAAATGCATCTAAATGATGAACTCATCCAACAAGCTATGTCTATTTACCAAACGATTTTCGCTGTGTTCATGGTGTTTGGACCGGTGCTAGGAACCTTTGTGTTTCAGCAATTTGGAATCGATACGTCTATTGCAATAACTGGAGTTGCGTTCTTACTTTCAGCGGCAATGCTGGCATTTATTCCTGCTGACCATTCCATGGAACGAGAGAAGAAGGGGTCAACTTTGCTTGAAGAAATGAAAAGTGGAATTCGGTATGTCCTTTCCAAAAAAGAACTAAAGTTGCTGGGCCTTTGTTTTATGGCAGCGGGGCTTGCAATAGGATTAATTCAACCGTTAACAATCTTCCTGGTAACAGAACAATTAATATTGCCAAAGGAAAATTTACAATGGCTACTAATGGCTAACGGAATCGGTATGATAGTAGGTGGCGCGGTTTCTGTTATTTTTTCCAAAGCAGTTCCACCACAAAGACTATTAATGATTGGAATGTTAGCGAATGCGATTGGCATGGCAGTTGTTGGCTTTTCATCCAGTTTGCCAATTACACTAGGTGCCCAATTCTTTAACGGGCTATTCTTCCCTTGTATTCAAATTGGAATTAACACGATGATCCTTCAAAATACCAAGGCTGAATTTATTGGTCGAGTGAACGGAACACTTAGTCCATTGTTCACAGGTTCCATGGTATTAACGATGAGTATTGCAGGTGTTTTAAAGGAGGCATTTTCAATCGTTGTCATGTTCGAGTTGGCAGCCATTTTATTTGTATTCGGTATGCTCGTAATCCTGCCTTTATACAATTTAAAAGGCCCGAAACAAGGGGAACCAATGCTGGCAAAGGAATAGAATAAGCAAAAGGACAGATCCTTCAATAAGGTTTCTGTCCTTTTTTTACACTCGCCAAATGGTTGAAGAAGAGAAATCTTATTCTTCGTATTTTTGCAATAGCACGATTAATTTATTGAAAACAACTCTAAATATTTTTTTAAAAAATGAGAAGAATAAATTTATAATGAATAAAAAAGCAATCCTCATGTAAAAGTCATCACTATATTCAGAAATAGCCTCGAAAGGCGGTCCTATACTCCATGGGTAAAGTAAAAGGTAAATTATGGACAAACCAATATGTCATTATTATTTTATTGTCTTTAGTGATGTTCGCTTCTTTTTATATGATTACAGCAGGTTTTCCAATCTTTGTTTCAACTATTAGTGATAATCCTGCGATTGCGGGGATCATGACCACAACATTAATGGTTGCATCACTAATTACGCGCTTCTTTGCAAGTGTCATTATCCAAAAAGTTAATATGAAATTGCTCCTCATTATTTCCCTCCTTTATTTTTTAGGCACGATCGCTCTTACTTTTGTAAACGACTCTATCGGATTTTTGATATTCATTCGAGCACTACAAGGTATTGGCTTTAGTATGCTTACGATTTTAGTCTTTACGATATCAAGTCAAATTGTTCCTAAATCTCGGTTAGGTGAGGGCATTGTATTTTTCGCAATGTCTACAAGTGTTGGGACTACAATGGGGCCACTGATCGCCATTTCTTATCTTGCAAAGTATTCATTCCATTCCATGATGGTGTTAACTCTCGGGCTTATGTCTTTTTCATTTGTTTGCAGTTTTTTCACAAAAAATACGGCTATTAAAGAAAAAGAAAATCCACAGGCGACAAAGAATGAACCTTTCTATAGGTACATGTTCGATAAGCGCGTCCTTCTTCCATGTATTCTGGTAGCATTAAATTATATTACAATTGCAGGGACAGTCAACTTTATGGGGGCGTTTGGAAAAGAGATAAATGTTGGCGGAAAAATTTCTCAGTTTTTTATCGCACAAGGGCTTGCAATGGTATTAGTTCGATCTTTTTCCGGTAGAATTTTCGATAGGTTCGGTCACAGAATCCTTATTATTCCAGCCGCTATTTCAGGGGCTGGAGGATTAATCTTATTAGGCTTCTCTACGACTATGTGGATGGTTTGGGTTTCAGGTGTATTATTTGGAATCGCATTTGCCATCATCCATCCAATTATCCAAGCGTGGGCATTAACTCTTGTTCCACCTGAGAAAAAAGCAACTGCAAATTCTATGCTACTTATTTTTATAGACTCTGGACTAGCTATTGGATCAGTAGGTCTTGGGTTCTTAGCTAAAAGTGTTGGGTATGGCATGACTTTTAGTTACTCTGCAGCTTTTATGATTATTATTTTGTTAATGTATCTATTGGGGAGCAGGAAAACGGTAGCATTGGAAGCTAATAAGGTAAAATGATCCTAACTACACATACATTCGAACGGAATAAACCAAAACAAAGGGGCTGTACCAGTCTTAATATTGACTTTTGGGACAGCCTCTACATGACTAAACCCTCAAAATTTCAAGTGTAATCCTTTACACTCTTCAATCTAACCATTGATTTTAAATCGACACAGAGTAAACATACACATCTTTTCCCCATTTGTTTATTGTTTTCATCACACGCATACCAATTCGTTCTGCTACTTTAGTTGAAGGAATATTGTTTACATCAGGCAATGAGACCATCCTACTTAATTTTAATTGCTCAAATCCGTAATTCTTACAGGCTAAAGCTGCTTCTGTTGCATATCCATTTCCCCAAGCACGCCGGACAAATAAATAACCTATCTCCATCTCCATTACACCATCTACTTCTTGTGGTACAATCCCGCATTGCCCTAGAAATTCCCCAGTTACTTTATCTTCAACAATCCACAAACCAACTCCATATTCATCATAATTTTTTTGTGTCCAATTAATCCATTCCATTGTTTCATTTTCGTTCTTAGTCGAAGGATAATACCTCATTGCTACAGGGTCTGAAAAGATTTCCATCAAATTTCGAGTATCATCTTTAGTCATTCTTCTTAACATTAACCTTTCCGTGCATATAACTGGATGGTCCATTTTTTAATCCTCCTGCGTTTAATAAAGTCTCCTATACTAGCTATTCCAATAGAAGATAGTAACAGCGTAGGGTCTTCTCCACCCCTTTACGTTCGTGATCATACTGCCCACTTAATATGACACACTGTTTTTATAGCACTCTTTTTAAAATGACCATCCATTTAACGCCCCTTGTTGAACTCTTACATCCTCTAGTTGAACAAAAAATGATTTATTATTTAGATATGTGAAAACGAATTAAGATTAATACTAAATTTCTCGCATAGAACCTAATACGATATTGTATCCATCGGGGTCTTTTATGCAGGTATTTTTAAACTCCCATTTGCCGTGTGTACCTGTAAATGGCTCGACTGCAATCTTTCCACCTTTTCCTCGAATTTCTTCAACTAGGGAGTCCAAGTCATCCCAACTAACATGAATAAACGTGTCCCATCCAAATTCTGGACCTTCCCAATCTGTAGGATAATCTATACGCTTTTTTGATATAGCGTTTGGTCGTACATCTTCTGGGGAAATTGACTGTTGAAGAATAATAGTCATTCCGTCTCGTTCCGCGTGCCCCCAATCATCAATTTTACATCCAAGTACATCACGGTAATATTTCTGCGATACTTTAAAATCAGAGACTAAACGTACTTGAATAGTTTGCCCAAATTTCCCTTTCCTTTGTTGTTTAAGTTCCACCTTTTCTCACTCCTATTAATGAATTTTTGACTGTTTGGCTAAATTAATAATTTCTATAAACTCCAATAACCTCCTCATTTGTCTATGAAACAATCATACGACATTCAATAGCCTACGTTTATATATGTTTATTCAACAAAAGAACCCTTATCTTCAGTATGATTTGCCATCGTATATAAAAAATAAATTGACTAAAAAATATATATGTATAAAATATAAGTCGTTAGCATTTTGAATTATTAGACAATTACCCAACCACTACAGTACAGTCAGGAATACAAAAACAAAGGGGGGGACATTTTGGAACAAAGAAATATCCCAGAAGTAAGGATTGAACCATGGGTTACTTCACTGCATTATTGGTTATTACAAAAAATATAATTTTACTATCAATTTATATTTAGTGTGGAGGATTATAGATGATAATACATTGGATTTCCTTATTCATTGTTATTTGCTTCTTAGCATTCTCATATTATAAACGATATTCGCTTAAAACAAGACTATCCTATTTAGGTGCACTTTTTATCTTATCATTCATTATGATACTTCCGATATTTGGATTTTCATTCTTTACATTAATTGGGATATTTTTTCTTGAGAAGATATGGGTTTTATTGGCGGCAGTACTATTTATTGAATCAGCGATAAACAAGAATGGTAAAATAGTTAAATTTATTTTTGCGGTTGTTTCCATTGTTATATACCTTTTTATCCGAAAATTCATTTAAAATCCCAACAAGAATACTGGTATGTTAGCTTAACAACTTAAAACAAAAAAGCGTTAATTCTTCCTGAATTAACTTATATATAAAGGAGCTGATTAAGTGGAAGTTATTATTGGTATTTTACGTGTAATTGGCGATTTCGCAGCAGCTGTTGCAACTGCTGCTATCAGCAAATTTCATGATAAAAAATGAACAAAGAATAAATCTCCCTTATTTGGTCTATCTGTATAAATTAGACCTTTTTACCTCTTTATTTTATCATTAGAAGTTGGAAACTACCTTTGCTTCGTTAGATGATAGCTACGTCCAATCAGATCATATATAATTCCCTCTGGAATGGTACCATCAAGAATAATGGAATTCCAATGATCTTTATTAAGATGAAAAGCAGGAACTATTGAAGAATAATTCTGTCGATAGAAATCCAACCAATCGGGTTCACATTTCAGGTTAATCCAAATATGGTCCTCTTTATTAAATATCCATGCGAAAACTTTATTGTTTTCTTTATGTCGCATTAATGTCCAGTTTTTATCATTAAATGGATAATCTTCATAAGTGTTTTCCAAGTTCAAACAGTATTCAATTACATCTTTTCTCGTTTTCAATTTTCACACCTCTTCAACATTCATGTGTCCAATTCTTTCTTTGTATTATGTATTGATTTAGGAATTACAGGAACCCAAAGTTCGTTTCTAGGTTTATGCTTTGGTGGATAAAAACACTCAATACAAGGTATATCAGTAAGTTCATATCCAGAAGTTGGAATCCACTCTGTGTATAATCGTTTCCAAGCATTGACAATACCCGGAAATACAGCCCATGTCCTGTGAGTAATAGAGAGAGTTTCCATATCATTTGGAACCTCCCCATCATATCGGACACCCATAAAGTATGTAAATTCTTCATCCATAATGACTGCCTCGTTTCCACAAATGCCCAAGAGACTTTCTAGTGTGCATTTCGGTTCTTCCCAGGACATATCAATCAATTGTTGCATAAATCCATCTTTTTTCGCACTACTCCAAAGCGTAGGAATTGTTTTAAAGGCTCTACTTGTTTTGACTACCTTACCTTTTCCTATAATTTTTAAATCAAAATCAAGATTCACGATCCGATAGTCCATTTTGGTATCCCCTTTTATCGAAGTTTGAAAAGAAGTTATTGAAGCTAATATCTTTAATTTCCGTTAAATAACGAATGTAATTTCTCCAAAATCTGTTCATTTTCTTTATAATAAACATCATTTATTTGTGTTGTTGAAAAGGAAAGTTTTAATTTTTCCCCTTCGAAAAGGTCCACATTATAAATATATCCAACCTCCCCATCTTGGTTAGTAGAAGGATCAAACACGATTCCTTTAATACTTTCTAACCACGGGTTAATAATTGATTTATCTGTAATTCTTTTTAATTCTCCGCTTCCATGTCTAATCTCTATTTTGGACACTTCCGATAAATCGTCCGAGTATATTTCCTCGAAAGTCATTGGTTCAAGTTTTGTACACCCTGTTAATATGGATATAATAAGCATTGTTGTTAAAAACCCTAAGTATACTTTTTTCAACCATATCCCCCCTTGTCAAACTAAATACAAAGTAACTTAATAACTCAATTCAATAGGTCGAATAATGCTATTTTTTACTTTAATTTTTTATCTGCATTAAACTCGTCCAGAGAAAATCTTCTCCTAATACGTCATTTGGTTGTATAATCTTTTTCATTTTCCTAAATTCCTTAATAGTAAAGTCCGTTTCAAATATTTTTCTAAGTCTCTCTTCCGTATAGCCTATTCCTCTTTTTAGGCTTTTTTCTTTATAAACATCCCAGTCAGATGTGGCCAATGCTCCATCTGTATTAAAACAAACAAGTGCAAAATGTCCGTCTGGCTTTAATGCTTTTTTTATGATTTCCATGTAGGTTAAACGTCTATGGGGTGCTAAATGATGAAATAAACCACATTCATAAATAAAATCATAAGAATGTGGCTCGAATTCAAAGTCAAAAAGAGATGTGCAGTGAAAATCAATATTTACTCCTTCCTCATCTGCTCTTTCCTTTCCCCAATTTATTGCGTTTTCAGCAATATCTAAAGCATCTACTTTACAACCGTTTTTAGCCATATAAATCGCATTTCTCCCGGGTCCACATCCTACTTCCAACACACGTCTAGGAGCAAGTCCGTTATTAAAGTACTCTACTAAATTCTCATCTGGTCCATTTACCTTAAAAAAAGGAATCTCCTTCGTTCGATCCTCATAAAAATGTTCCCAAAACTCCTTTGGCTCTCGTAAAAAGTCATCCAACATTTCTAGTAAATCATCATAATTTAAGATGGCTTTCTCCACCAAACTTCCCCCTTTAAACATTCACTTAACCACCTATGATTAGTAGAGCATCTGATAACAAATATGCCGCGAAGCAGGTATTTCAAGAAGGAAAATACTCCATAGGCTCCGTACAATGAACATATCCATTTTTCTTATAATAATGAATCGCTTCATCGCTCGGCCATACAATAACAAATTCAAAATTGTTTTCTTTAATCCATTCATTGATTGTGCTTAGTACTTTACTTCCAATACCCGCATTCCTATATTCCGGAACGGTATAAACATTTGTCATATACGCAAATGGATAGGTTGTTCTACCTGGGCGTGGAACTTTTTGAATCAATTCTATGTAAATATGAGAAGTAATTTTCCCATGATCCTCCGCAACCCAGATGAACCATTGACCACTATTCATTGCTTTCTCTAAAAATAGTCGACACTCCTTTTCAAAGTCATCGTATGATTCATTCTTTTTACTATCATCATACTCAATTGTGAAATCCCATCTCATTCTTATTAATTGTTTAATATCTTTTGCCTCAGCAAGTCTTATTTTCATGGATAAATTCCTTTCCGTAATCTACTCGTCTGAATAACAGTCTTCCCCCATAAACACCTATATTTCAGCTATTTCGGCATATGGGATTTGTAGTTTAATTTTAACATAAATTACCAAAAAATCCTTATAAAATATACGGCTGTTTTCGTAAAGATTGTTGTTTTTGGATATCTTTGTACGAAAGGAATTAGTAGTTATTATCCTTCCAGTGATCTCAGCGGATGGTACGAGATCCTCGAAAATGCCAGCATTTTCTTCGTGCGGTGTAGTTTGGAGGAAGCAAACTCAACGGCCTGCGGGAATAGCGAGCCAAGCGAGACCAATTAATGTTCGAAGCCTAAGAGCGCCACGTCCTGTGGCAACGGCTTCGTGACCTACATCGTGTAGGCCTCAGGAGGCTTGCGGATCGCCCGCGGAAAGCGAGTACCAGGAGCGGAAATCACCCTTAGTTTTAATGGCACAATCTTTAGAAATGAGCAAAAAATAAAGACCATCCTATGGATGATCTAAGGAATTCTGTCTCTTTTGTTGAAGAAGTTTGATTTTGCTTATGTTGCTTTCCCCTCCCACTATCTTCGGGTAAAAAACGTATGGAGGACTTTAAAAGCAGAGATGCTCACTTTTTTCCAAATCCAGCTATACAATAAGGAAAAGGCAAACGTCCCGAGAATCACTATACTATTAAAATGAGATGTTACCGATGGTCCAAGTATTGGAAACTTTACTACATATAATAAAAAACTTATTCCTAGTGTCAAACATAGTCCCGCAAATAGAATAATAAATAGGCTTTTCTTTACATACTTAAGACCAATACCTAAACTGAGTCCTAATAAACCTGTAGTAAATATGAACACCAATAGCTCACTTGGCTGGAGGAGGGCTAATAGAAAAATAGTTACGAAGTATGTCATCACACCTATCCTGAGTGACATGAGGCTAGCAAGCACAAGCGGCCCCGTACTCATCATGCTCAGGACATAACCAATACCCGTAAATATCCCCGCCGATTGAAAAACAACGGCTAATGAACCTAATATGGAACCGACAACAATCCGCGTTGTCTTAGAATACCTATCAGTTGTTGGGATTAGTTCCTCTCCCCACACGCTAGATGTTACTTTTTTGAATAATGACCTCATCTTACACCCCCATAATAGGTAGATGCAGGTAGAAAGAAGATTATACCAGTAATTGAATAAAGATAAGCTGACCTTTTTTAGGACATTTACATGTCTTGCCACACCCTTAAGATTCCGAACAGCCAATAGGTACTATTAGAACCTTCCTAATCATATTCTGATAAAAGAAAACGATGAGAAGGGGTGTAAAGTTTGTTGAGAAAAGTTAAAGTTCGTTTACGTCCCGTAGTAAATCGGATCAATTTACCCACTGTTATAAAATCCACTATACTTCCAGGTGACTTCACCGAAAGACTATTTATTGCAACACAGGTTGGAGAAATCTTTTACATAGGAAACGGTGAAATTAGACTTTTTTTAGATATTCGCTCTCGAACTCTAAAACTAGGTACTTCTGAACCTGGTGTATCTGGTCGTGGATATGATGAACGTGGATTGCTAGGACTAGCGTTTCATCCCCAATTTTTTAACAACGGTTTGTTTTATCTTCATTATTCAGTAGCCGGCACACAAGGTCCAGGTGCTCTTTCTGAATCTTTTAAACCGAACCCGTGTGATCCTAAAACGTTAAACCTAAGATGGACAAATAGAGACACTCAATATGATCATATTGATACGGTTGAAGAATGGATCTTTCATTCGAATGGTCAACCTCAAAAACGACGGACGATACTTAACCTAAGAAGACCATTTTTTAATCATAATGGTGTCAATAGCTTAAACTTTTCACCTGAAACAGGAAAGCTCATTTTAACAACCGGAGATGGTGGATTAGGCTATGACCCGTTTAATTTAAGTCAAGATGAAATGGAAATCGCGGGTAAAATCATAGAAATAGATGTTGGTAAACATTCATCTATTGATAATCCCCCCGTCGTCACACGTTTCAACGAACTACCGGTACCTATTCAGGAAACACTTACGGTCATGGCCAAAGGCGTTCGCAACATACCAGGGATTTCGTTTCAAAGGTATCACAATCAGTATATTAAATATGTGGGGAATGTCGGACAGGATTTAGTAGAATCAATTTTTTCATTCGTTCATTACAAACCAATCCCAGTCACTCAAATTGTGCGACAAGGGGACATGTCAACTAATCAAGATGGATTTATAAATTTTGGTTGGCGAGGGTGGGAAGGTGCTTTTCCTACTTCGATAATAAGAAGCTGCAATGAAAATCCACATTTGGATGAAAAAGTGATGGCTAATTACAATGAAGCTATTCAGACTTCAGTGAGGCGGATTCAGCCATTAACTAGTTACTTTCATAAAGATGCACGCTCCGATAAGTTTGCGGGAACTGCACTTACAGGTGTCCAACCATATATGGGGAAAGGAATCCCTTCTCTAACAGGAAGTGTGGTGTTTACGGACATTGCCCGGAAGGAGGAATCTCTAACTCCGGTAAGAGGTGCTTTAGCTTATACGACGGTAAGACCAGAATGTAAGCTAAGCGATTTTCAAGTGATCGAAATCGATTATGATTTTGGTTCTCAATCTGCTTATTACGTAAGCTTGGGAACGAGTCTAGACCAAACTAGATTATTTTTAGGCGTTTATAGTTCAATGAATGTAAGTGAATTAAATCTAGGTACTGTATTTGAGCTGATTCCATGATTTTTAGCAGGTGTTATTTTAACACCTGCTTTTGTGTTTTTTAGAAGAAGATTAGCAGCAATGCACCAACGATGAAACAATAATAGGTGAAATAAACTAGTTTTCCGTTCTTCATAATTCCCATAAACCATCTCATCGCAAAATAAGTCATGAAAAGTGTTGCGATAAATGCTGCTAAATATGGAACGGCCAGGTCGGCTTTATTCGATTCATTCATAAAATCGGAAAAGCCAAGGATAACCCCTCCTAAACTTACTGGAATATACAACATAAATGAAAACCGAAGCGCAGTTTCTTGTTTCATTCCAACAGCAATCGATGAAATAATGGTGGCACCAGAGCGACTAATTCCGGGAGTTAAGGCAACAGCCTGACCTAAACCTACAATGAACGCATCTTTCATTGTAAGATCGCGATCCTCCTTATATCCTTTCATATTACGAATCAACCATAACGCAATACCTGTTATGAATAACATCAAAGCAATTGTTGTCATACTAACATTTTCTGCAATATAATCACTTAACAAAAAACCAAGGACTCCAGCAGGAATCGTTCCTATGACGATGTAGCAAGCAAAGAGAAAGTCACTTTTAAAACGCTGTTCTCTCGTTTTCAAATAATTAATTGTATTCATGATAAGCCGTCCAATATCTTGCCTGTAGATAAATACGATCGCTAGTAGTGAAGCGGTATTTGTTAAGATAGCAAAAGTAAATCCTTGTTCACCCAGCCCCAATATTTCACTCGCAATCATGACATGGCCACTAGACGACACAGGAATAGGTTCTGTAAAACCTTGAACGATTCCTATAATAATCATTTTAAGTATATAGATAAACTCTGATTCTCCCATTTTGTCCTCCATATTCAAACTAAAAAAATTTGTTATTTCTGTCGCTTAGTATATCATCGCTTCCTACTTTTTGTCATACCAATGGAGAATTTCTTAAACCCCAATTCTGTATAGTAAGGCTCCAAACCTTCTACACACATAAGTTGAGGAATTACTTTATTTTGCTCACAATGTGTTACGATTCGGTTTACTATTTCTTTCCCAATTCCTTTGGACTGATAACTTGGCAGAACACCCACTCCACATATAATGGCGGTAATAACACCATCCGAAATGACACGTCCCATGCCTACTAATTGTTGCTCATCAAAAGCATAAATTGCATACCAGCTCTGTATACACATTCTTTCTAAATCACTCACGCTTAACTTTAAGGAATTCCAACCTAAAGACTCGTATAAATTCCATAATTGCTCGAAATCTTCTGGGGGCTGTATCGTATACTCGATCTTTTTTTCCACATAAGCACCTCCATTTTTTAAAAACAAAGACCATACTTTCACACGAAAATCACTAACTATAAAACTCCATATGTAATTTTTCTGCTTTGTAATAATCCAGCCTGTCTTGTAATGTACCCGTATGAAATTCAAACTTATGTCCGTCAGGGTCAGTAAAGTAAATTGATTTTTTATCTCTTTCGTCCCTTGTACGACCTGGTAGAATGTTTACATTGAATTTCTTGAGTTTATGGTACATCTTATCAAAATCTTTATCTTCTATTGTAAAAGCAATATGAGTGTATGAGTAGCTAATTTCATTTCGAGGAATTTCTTTTTCCACATTAAGGGCAATCCATATCCCATTTAAATCAAAATAGGCAGTGCTTCTTCCCTTTACTAACAACTTTGCATCGAATACATTCTTATAAAATCCAATGGAATCTTCTAAATTTGAAACTGAAAATAAAAAATGATTAAGACCTTTAACTGACACCCTATCACCCCAATTTTAAACTTCTTTTTATCTTATCATGCACTCGTATTGCCTTTTTGTGATTCAGTTAGAACAAATACAAGTAATTTGGAACAATAACATGTGTTGTAAAGTACCCATACCTTTATTCTATTATTATTAAATACATTAGTTGAAGAGTCACTTAATTTTTCTCATTGTGACAAAAATGTTAGATAGCACGGTTATTTGTAAGAAGAATCGATGGTGACCTTACGTCCAATCTTATTGGATCAAACAGAAAAAACGATTACCCGTATCGTAATCGCCTTCATTTTCCTTCAACGATTCTTGCAAAGTCATCAAGAGTGGTTGAATACTTGATATAGATTCGCGGTAAAAGATATACTTCGTCTTTTATGCCTTTCTCAGAAAATAGTTCAGGAGTTGTCGTAATTCCAAATAAATAGTATTTCTTCGTTTCTTCTACGACCTTGTTATTGAAATTGCCGTACGGGTATGCAAGAGCAATAACTGGTTTGCCCGTTATTTTTTGAATTTTAACTCTAGATCCTTTCAGTTCATATTCATAATCTTTTATTTTCGTCAAATCAGGATGTGTAGCTGTATGAGACTGGATGGAGAAAATCCCTGAATCAGCCATCATTTTTAAATCGGATTTTGATAACCGGTTGGAGCGACCGATAAAGTCAGAAATAACAAAAATGGTTCCAGATGGTTTAAAATATTCGTTTGTAAGTTTTTGAAAAATATCAAATGCATTCAGATTGTCTTTGTACCCATCATCAAAGGTAATGAAAATGGGCTTGTTTACTTTATCAATGTCTTGCCAACGATCAAAAGTTAACAATGTGTAGCCATGGTCTCTTAAATAAATTATTTGTTTCTCGAAATTCTTCGGTGTTACATATAATTCCTTAGAACCATGCCCTTTAAATTCGTCAATCGAATGATAGACTAAAATAGGTATTTTAGGTTGAGCCAATACTTGTGATGGAACAAACAATATAAGAAGACTTAAAGAAAAAATTGCAACCTTTTTCATAATACTCCTCGCTTTGTATCCTTTTTATTTCTTTTTAGCATTTATTGTTCCTCAAAAAACTAAGAATATTACCGGACAATTAATTGCAATTGGCTTCTTCTCAATTGCTTTAAATTTTTCTTTTATCTTCTTGTCATCACATAATGATTGGAAATAGATACTCGGCAAAGTAGTATACCTAATGAATATGGTTGTGGAAAATAATTGAGGTGTAGATAGGTCTAATTTTCGATAACAATTTCTCCTTCACCATTTGGTATTTCAAAGCCATTAAGGTAAGACGATAACATTTCTTCTGAAATCGGGAATGAATTTGCATCCAAACGGTTGTTGCGTAATTTCAGTCGTTCACGTAAATCATCTGGGTGAACTTTTAAATAGATAAGTTTCCAGTTCCCTCCTGAATCCTCAATAAGTTTTTTATATTGGTTCCTTTTAACACGATTCCAGAAACTAAAATCAAGGACAACCTGTTGTTTTTCGTAAATTAACTTTATTAAACGGTTGCGTAATTTTCTTTCTGCATCTTTCTTATATTCCTCAATTTTTTCAATAGGAAAATCGACTCCCCAACGACCATGAGTGGCCCATATTTCTTCATCAATTGAAAGACGTATAAAACCTTCTTTTTCTAATTTTCGTGAGAATGTAGTTTTCCCAGAACCAGACACACCACACATCATAACCACTAAAGGGGTTATAGTATCTTGTTTACTATTAATTAAATCAAAAATGCATTTTTTAAACATCTGTATACTCCCTTAAATTATTTGATTGAAATTCTAAATAATTTTGTTATTCTCATTTGTATCCAACCGAAACATTAAAACGGTATCATTTGAAACGATCGAGGATATCCTCACTAACCAACGCAGCAGCATAAGAACGGGATAAACCATAACAAATTATGCTGTACCATTGTCAACTTTATTTTGATGAGAATAACTTTCAGGTTTGTTGAAAAATCTTCTAAAAAAAACGTTGCACCATATTATCGATGCAACGTTTTTGTATTTTATTTCTTATCTTTGAATAAATCCCCTAACTCAACCTCGCAAATGCTACTAATGAACCCTTATCACAAGATTCGAAACCATTTTTTTCATAAAAATGTCTTACATCAGGAGCTTCTTCGGTTAATAAAACTTTTTGACGAACATTTTTATATTTCTCCAGAACCTGTTGCATCAGTTGAGTAGCAATTCCTTGATTTTGATAAGCATTTAACACAAGAATATCTTGAATATAGATAATTGTTAATCCATCACCAATTATACGTATTAATCCAATTAATTCTTCGCCATTCCAAGCAGTTACAACTTCTAATGACTGCTCTATTGCCTGTTGAAGAACTTCTAAATCTTGTGTATAAGCATACCATTCTACATCATTATATAATCTCTCTAGTTGTTCTCTATTTATATTTTTACTATTAGTAAAATTAATTTTCACTCATTTTCCTCCTCAAAAATATCTTATTTTGAAGAGTTGATCCATAATTTATCCACTGTCTTATGCCTCCCTTTGGTTTATTACCGTATGTTGTTATATTACTATTTCGACATTGTTCATTATATTCCTGCTTAGTAACGAGACAATAGACCTATTAATACTAATTTTCAAGCTTTGAATAATCCTCTTAATAAAGTCTTTCTAGTTGAATATGAGAAAATTGGCGATACCTTTTAAAAGGAATCGCCTCCCGACCAACAGAGATTCGAATATTATTATACAGCTTATTTTCCGAATAGCCTTGCTGCTTTTGCTGCCTCAAAGCTTTTTGTAGCAAAATCAAACGGATCATCTCCAGCATTAAAGTGAATATCTGTATTTCCAATTTAAAAAACAGTGAAATTTAATTCTAAAACAATCAGGTCTATACATAAGAAATGCGCACTTCTTCTACCGTCCATGAAATATCCGATCCCGAATACCCTTTTTATCATTTAAGCTAAAGGACGGTTCAGTACTCTTTAAAGTACCTGAACCGTCTCTTGTTTCTATCTTGTCTATTTCATTGTTTGGAATCAGGAGAGCTATCCCTTTGCTCCATGAAAAATACTTCCCATAAATGACCGTCAAGGTCGGCGAAGCTCCGTGAGTACATGAAGCCGTGGTCCTGCGGCTCACTTGTGGGCTTTGCGCCGGCTGCCAATGCCTTTTCTGCAAGCTCATCCACTTCTTCCTTGCTTTCAACCGACAAAGCGATAATAGCTTCTGCGCTTTTGGCCGTATCGGGAATGTCTTTTTTTGTAAAAAATTTAAAATACTCCTCTACTAAAAGCATGGCATACAAATTTTGGCCAATAACCATACATGTGGCTGATTCATTGGTGAACTGGGGATTAAACTCAAAACCTAATTTTGAGAAAAACTCCATGGTCTTTTCCAGATTTTTAACTGGCAAATTCACAAAAATATTTTGAACTCCCATACTTTCCATCTTCCTTCCTTAAAAAAGTGATAATTCTTATCTTATTTGACTTAAATATTCTTCTAGGCGATTCCAAGTTTCGGTGATACCTTGTTCCATACCCATATCCATAACGGTCTTGAGAGCTTCAGCAGAAATATATTCTCCCCGATTAACTAGTTTCGTCTTTCCGTCCATATCGATGAATTCCAACGTGACCTCAGTTGAAGGCAATTTCTCATCAATATTGCCATCAGCATCCGAGAAATAATCTGTATACATAATTAACTCCGGTACAACTATAGCCTTGTAGATTCCTTTCCCCCAGGACTCCATTCCATAAAATTGTCCTTGATTCCGGTCAACACATTTCATGCAGTAGTGCCAAATACCGCCTGGTCTAAAGTCAACAGTACAAACCGGAAGTTCCCAGCCTTTAGGTCCCCACCAATTTTTGAGATGCTCAGGCTCTTTAAACATAGTGAATACAAGGTCTCGCGGTGCATTGAATATGCGTTCTAGAATTAGTATCCGATCATTCTCTACTCTTGTAATCATTGCATTTTTTGACATTATCAACTTTCCCCCAATTAAGTAGTATTTGAATTACTTAGGGCTAGATCATCAATTGTAGTGTTTAATTCCTTTCCATAACAGCAAAGTAATGATCCTCATCGTCGGCAAAATTAAATACTTTTCCAGAAGGCATCTCAACGATATCTCCGACCTTGACATTTTTACTTTTTAAGTTTGAATATAATTGTTCGACATTGTCAGTAAAGAACATCAAAGAGGGGGTACCTAAATTTAATTCCGGTTCCATTTGAGCAATGAAATCTTTATTGTGAATAACGATACTTGTTTCCGCATTTTCAGGGGCCACTTCAATCCATCTCATACCTTGACCGTTATCCTCTTCTGCAACTACCTTAAACCCTGCTTTTTCCGTCCAAAAGTCACGAGCTTGATCTTGATTTTTGACGTACAACATCACTTGACCTAAATTACGAATCATTCATTTTCACTCCTTACTAAATTTTTTCGTTAATTCAATGTCTTTTTGCCCTGCAATATATTTAGATAATCGTCCAACCTATCCATCCTGTCTTCCCACAATCGCCTATAGGAGTTCAACCACTTATCTATCTCTTGAAACGGTTCTGGTTTTATCCTATAAATTCGGCGATTCGCTATTGGCTGAACCTCAACTAACCCAGCGTCACAGAGCACGCGAAGATGCTTGGAGGTTTGCGGTTGCTTTAATTCTAACTTTTCTGCTATTTCGCTGACCGGAAGTGGTCCTTCTAGTAATAGGTCAACGATATCAAGGCGGTTGGGCTCAGCCAGGGCACTGAAGGTATGTAGGTTCATTTTGAATCATCTCCCAACTTTTGTTTTTATAAACCCTTTATTTTGTTCCATTTCCAGGTTTCAGATATAAAGCCTATCATGTAATATCTATCTTTATTAAAATATACCCGATAAGGAATATTCATGTCAAGGAATATTCAAAACAAAATAAAAAATCCTTTTAAGAGCAATTTTTACAGATATATCCACGCATAATTTTTCTACATTTTAAAGATAATCCCCTACTAACAAAAGCCTTTCATCTATTTTCACCAGTATGGAATGCATCGTGTAGCATGATGTAAATCATACAAAACAAGCCCTTTCGCTTATAAGAGAAGGGCTTAAATATAGAAACTATTTCTGTTTTCTGATTAATTCATCACGATCGGCTACCATTGGAGGCTGTTCCATCCAGCCATTTTTTATCAAAATATTTGCTCCATCTTCAGAATACAGTTGAACCTCTAAAGATAGCCTGTTATACATTGAAGCAAGATCCGCTCTAGGACTTTGGCTGACAGCTGTACCGTAATAT
The DNA here is from genome assembly GCF_031324165.1 of Ferdinandcohnia sp. QZ13. Lineage (NCBI taxonomy): Bacteria > Bacillati > Bacillota > Bacilli > Caryophanales > Bacillaceae > Ferdinandcohnia > Ferdinandcohnia sp. QZ13. The sequence goes on from NZ_JAVIVW010000015.1 coordinate 1,264,131, forward strand.
CCAACACTCATGGAAATCAAGCCAGATGTCATGAACATCATGAGTTTATCTGAAAAAGTTTTGGCGGTACTGTTTGTTATTTCTGAATTCCATCCCATCGGTACAGGGAGCTTACTTTCCTCTAACTTTCCTCTAAATAATGTAATGTGTTTATTTCCTATTTCTAAGCCTTTTAAAAAGAATTTTTTAACATCCTTATCCTGTGCAACCTGACTAAATCCAGTGAGTACAGCTACTCCAAGGGCATTTCTTTGCAGATTCGCAAATAAATTAGCGACTTCTGCAGCAATCAACGGTCTTTTTTCTCCTAAAACATCAAACATAAACCCTTGCTTTTTTACGAATTCAATCTTTTCTAAATTAGGAAGGCTGGGAGATCGTATAAACAATCCTTTGGATAATAATAAATCCGTAGAGCGTTTATATAATTCCATTGTTTTCGTAAGGCAGTCCATGTAATATGTTTTTATATCATTTCTTACAGATGTTGCTACAGCTGCTCCATATAAGGTAAGACCGACTTTTGACATCTGGTTTATATAATTTAGCACAAAACCGTCGGAATACAATCTTGGAGCTGTTAAATCAACATCTTCTTCCATTTTAAAACCATAAGGAACTACATGTTTTTCCTCAGTCAGTATAGCAGCAATTATTTCTATGTGGGATGTAGATAACCCCAGAGCATATTCAATGATAGGTTTGATCTCTTCGTCCTCCGCCTTTTCTAAGAAGTATGCGAGGACACATTTGCTACCACTATCATTTAAGTATTGCACCCAAAGCTGCGCTATCTCACCGGCAGTTAACCTTATCTGGGTTCCCTTTTCCTTCATAAGTAACCTCCAAAGTCGAAATACTATAAATACCATCCCCATAAATTACCTCTAATATGTATGAATGGTAATCCTTTTATAAAATAAGCCCAGAAATAAAAAAGCTCGTAGTCTTTTTTTTATTGACCTATTAGCCTGCACCTTTGTAATTGCTCCCTCTACTCCCAATTCATCCCGGTTCGCCGGATGGTATAGTCAAAAGTCACTTTAATATCCATTTCTTTGTAAATGTCAGACCACTTTTCATCGGTTTTTACTTCCTCGTCCCAATACGTTCCGAATTTGGCTCTGACTCTAGCGCCTAGACCAAGGATATCTGCCCCGTGCCCCTGAAGCTCCTTGATGAATTCGCTACTGACTTCATCCATTTTTTTATTGGCTGCTTTTTCGATTTGCTTCATTTTGTCGCCGCTTAAGGTTACGTCAATGGCTTCCTCAAGAATGGCATCTATTTCTACATGAATTGTTGCTCTTGGTATTCCGTTTTTTACATCGACTTTTATTTTAGAGTTTCGTTCTTGAGTTTGAATCATGTAAACACTCTTATCATCTAGAGAAATACTTAAAGGGTAACCGCCGGAGGCCTTCTCTTTCATATCCATAAAGGCACCTATTTCAATCGGGGATGTTAGACCCACCATTTTTTCACCTCGAAAATAAGCGATTCCATCCACCATAATTCGATCATTGTTAATGACTTTTACCCCCGGCAGTACTGGGTCAATCCCTTTATCTAAAACATCTATCCAAAAGTTCCCGAGATATTCCCTTGGTAGCTTTCCAAAACGTACCGCATTATCTAATGTATCTGCTAAATAAAGTGCTGGTACTGTTTCAAGTGGTGGCGCTGTTCTCAAAACTTTTGCCGCATCTTTTTTATTAACAGCCATCCAGGCTGTTCTTCGGACCTCGTTATCACGCTTTAAAAATTCACTTATATCTTTAATCCCCTTCTTCGCAACTTCATCGGAAACCACAATAATCTGTAGATGCCCAAGATATAACTTTTCAGCAAGCTGTTGCTGGAGATTGGACATGGCATCCTTTATCGTATGACCATATGTGTCTAATAACCACACTGTTTTCTCAGATCCTTGCCCTCCACCGCCTTCAGGGCCAAGCTTGATTTTTCCAGGTAAAGCGATTTGGGCAGTAACCTTATATAAAATATCCTTTTTCCCTTCAGGAAAGTCTCCGTCAAGATGTGTTACCTCTGCGTTATCTTTCCCCTCAGCAAGATCAATTGCAAGTGCCAGTATATTTGCACGGTCCTCCAGTTCATACCTGTCCCAGCATCCTGTTAAAAAAAGAATAAATACAAGAAGGAGCATAAAAACTCGTATCATTTTCATGCTGAAACTCCTCCTTTTTTACGCAGCTTTGCAAATCCTAAAAGGATCACAGGATATACAATCGTTAACAGAAGGCCATACATTGTTACTAGCAATATATAATCATACATATGATAAATATTTTGTGGAAAAATGGCGATACAAAAAACAACCGGAAAACCTGCTACTGCGATCACCCGGTAATTGTAGTATCGAAAAAGTTCCCCTATTCCGCGAACAATTATAAAATAATAGGATAGAAGTGTCGTAAAAACGCCATATATCCAGGAAATAACCAAAATTGCATCCACCCTTGCTAAAATTTCACCAGGAACAGTAATCATTTTACCTAGAACTAATGTTGGCCAAATCATTTGGAGAATATCCTCATCTCCAAATACACCCACCGTCATGAACACAATAAAAATGACAATAAAACCGGCTATCAGAAGTCCCCAGACTCCACCTCTCAAACACTTTTCTGGTTGTTTCATATAGGGGATGACCATTGTGATAATGAAAAAGCTTAACATCGACTGTGTAACCGCAATACTTCCTTTTAAAAATTCTCTCCAAGTTGGGTCGTTACCCAAAAATGGAGTAATGTGATACACCTCAATGTCTCCAAAGGCTGGAAGTAAGACAAGTGCGAATGGAAAAATGATCAACGGCATATAGAAAAAATGGATATAGGCAAAGGTTGAAACATTTTGAAACCCAGTTGTTGCACATAAGAAAATCATCATAAAAATGGCAATTTGAATGGGTGTAGTTGGTAGAAGTGCGCCTTTTACTACTTCAGCAAATTGTCGTGTTTCAAGGCCCATGTTTACGGTAAAAAATAGAATAATCATTATACTAAAAATACGACCAATAAATTTCCCTAAGATTATTTCGTTGTATGTAATGAGGGTATGCTTTGGAAATCTTTTTCCCAAATATACAATTGCTAAAAGACCGATGAAAGTAATTCCAACTCCAATTATGCTTGCAAATGGAGCTCCTATCCCCGCTCCCTTGACCACAAATCTCGGAAAGGCGAGCATTGCAACACCAAGGATAGAACTGATTACAATGAATGCCAATTGTACCGCTGTAATTTTATCTCCTTGCTTATCCATTGGAATCACCATCCTCTTGACCATTCAATGACGACTTTGGAATCCTTTCTTCTTTAGGGTCCATCCTTTTTACATCCTGAGGTTTTATCTCTGCTGGCCGATTCTTTAACCATCGAAGTGGAGCGCGAATGAATGAATCTTTCATGCCCGTAAAATTCCCTGGGGCAATAGGTGCCATATACGGAAGACCAAAGGAACGTAGTGATAGCATATGATTGAGGATGAAAATAACCCCAAACGCTAAACCAAGTAATCCAAAGGTTCCAGCGAGAATGATTAAGGGAAAACGCAGCATCCGAAAAGCTGTTGCTGCATTATACGAAGGTGTAGCGAACGACCCAATCGTTGATAATGCGATAATGACAACTGTAATTGGACTAGCGAATCCAGCTAACACAGCCGCTTGTCCAATCACAAGCACCCCCACAATCGATAGCGCTCCACCCACCTGCTGAGGCATTCGGACGGTTGCTTCACGTAATATTTCCATCGCTACCTCCATCAAGAACACTTCAATAAACACTGGGAAGGGAACCCCTGAACGTCCGCTTGAGGCAGCGACTACAAATTTTGCTGGAATCATCTCTGGATGATAGGAAAGTACCGTTACATAAAAGGACGAAAATGTTAAAGAGAATATAAGAGCCATAAAACGAATCAGTCGAATAGCACTTGTTATTAAGAATCTTTCATTATAATCCTCACTCGTTTGATAAAATTGATTGAAAGTGGCGGGTACAATCAAAACAAACGGAGAACCATCTACGATAAGTACAATTCTACCTTCTAGTAAATTACCTACCGCTTTGTCTGGCCGTTCTGTGCTTTGAACTTGTGGAAATGGCGACCGAGGGTTATCCTCAATAAACTGCTCTATATATCCCGCATCCAGGATACGGTCGATATCAATCCGATCTAAACGCTTTTTCACCTCATTCAATAACTCTTTGTTGACAATTCCCTCAATATAACAAATTCCCACTCTTGTTTTTGTACGCCTACCAACCTCTATTTGCTCGATTCTGAACTCAGGAACAGGCAATCGATAGCGGAGCAGGGATACATTCGTCATAATTTGTTCGATAAACCCATCACGAGGACCTCGAACTACCCGTTCAGTCTCAGGTTGTTCAAGACTCCGCTTTTCAGGCTTGAATGCATCAAGAAAAAGAGCTTGATCGGAACCCTCGATTAAAACGACACATTTCCCTCTCAAGAGACCAGACAATAAAGTTGATAGTCTTGACTCGGATGTTCCTGAACAATGATAGAGCACATCTTCAAGTAGGCCGGACGTGAGACTATTAGCACTGAGTTTTGATGGAATGTAGTCCTGACTAAGTCTTGTCTCTTGAAGAGGTTTAATAATATCTCTATCCAACTTTTCTTGGTCTACGAGGCTGCTCATATAAAGCACAACAGATAGGGTTTCACCAAATAAATGAAACCTTCTCGTTGAAAAATCGATATCATTTTCGTATATTTGCTTAAACTCTTCTACTGTTTGTTCTACGTCACCACTTATATTTTCATGCTTTAACTCTAAGATCGCATTCTCAGGAAAGGAGACTTCCTGTTCGTGTCTTTCATTCTTTTTAAAAAATGACGGCATCTTTCCCCCTCCTTCAGTTTGGTATTTTGTGTCAAGTGTGTAGATTCATGTAAAATTCAGGAGAAATAGTACTTTTTTAGGACTTTTGGATTATAAAGTGATAAAGGAATATTTTTGTGATTACCATGTTACGAGAGAAGTGGGGAAGGAGTTACACTTTTGTTATAGCGGAAATTTAAAAACGAATCACAAGCAAAAAACTTGGATTCCCTATCCCAGAATGAATCTTTCGTAAAGAGGAAGTTATTTTCGTTAAATTTTTGTCACATTCTTTTTAGCTTCTTTTGACTTATTTTGTCGAAGGTCTTTTCTTTTTGTTAAGAATTTTGCATAATATTGTTTGGGTTTGTTTTAAGTAAAGCTTTAAATTAATAAAGAGGTGTAAAAATTGTTACAAGAAAGCACACAACTTAATAGGGAATTTCTTATATTATCAATAGTCCGAAAAAGAGATGAAATGATTCGTCTTGCTGCTTTAAATGGGATGTTAAACAGTGAAACCCTAAAATGTAGTCAAGAACTCGATCGTCTATTAAATGCTTTTAAAAAGTATCAAATTCATTAATTTCCTAAAGAGGTGTCCTACGTCAGCCTGCACACTTATTTCATTGGTGACACCATTTTCATACCTTTTTCTTTTTACTCCTTTCACCTCCTCATATGGTTCCACCATACTAGCCTAACTTTTTTATAAAGCTAATCCGCTTAATTTACCAAAAAAAGCGATAATCCGTAATTGGACTACCGCTACCGAAGACTAACCTATTCAAAATCAAATCGTATTTCCTTTACTTTTGTAGATTTTTCTTCATTAACGATGCTATTTGAAGATTTTCTTGGTGGGAAGTGTTTTCTAATTGTTTTATTATTAACTCTTGTCGTTCTACAGGATGATTTTGACTTAATTTAGCCTTTGCTTCTATTTTTGTAATGTTGATTCTAAATGCTACAATCCCCTTGTTCATTCCTTCGATAAAGTTGGGGTCTACATCACTTAAATTGTATGGACTATCAGGACTTTCATATTTTTTTACCATATCATTTAAGGAATCAAGTATTACTTCTTGATTTTTTATAATCTCCATCTTTCCATATACATGGATTGATACATAATTCCATGTAGGTACTGCTTTCATTGTTTCGTACCAAGAAGGAGAAATATAACAATGAGGACCTTGAAAAATAACAAGAATTTGTTGGTTTTCGACATCCTTCCATTGCTCATTTGGACGTGCAAAATGACCGTACAAAGCATGTTCATATTTGTTTAATACGAGTGGAAGATGCGTAGCGTAAGGTTCTCCTTCGTGCATAGAAACTAAAGTCGCGAAGCTATAGTTTTCTATAAACTCATAAATCGTGCTTTCATCCTCGATTTTAAACTGTTTGGGTATATACATATTGGTTCACCCTTTCCGTGCTAATTAAATTGTGAAATTTCAACAAAAAAGTGCATGCTTCTTTTTTGTCTATAGCCCCTGACCCTAAAAAACTATTGAGGAGCCACAAGTTCTACTTTTATTCGATCTGGGTCTTCAAAATAAACAGCATAGTGGTCATCTCCCCCAGCAAAAGGGTGCTTTTTTGAATAAAGAATGTTGATTCCTTTTTCTTTTAATTTACTTGTCATTTCATCCACGTGCTGACGTGAACTTGCATGAAACGCCAAGTGATTAAGACCTACCCGGCATCTATGATACGGAATATCTAAAAACCTGTCCTCTGTTTGTACAAAAACGATGTATGTGTCATCCATTTTCCAACTTCGTCCACTTTTCCAATCTTGAAACGGAGTGTAGCCTAATTCTTCAAGAAACCAACCCCAAAAATCGACTGTCCTTTTTAAATCTGATACATATATTTCAATATGATGGAGCAACCCCTTTGCCAATAAAAACACCCTTTCTTTTCCACTATGCTGCTTGTTAGTATGATATTCTTAAAATAAGGATCATTTCTAAAAGATTGTTGCTTTTAAAACATAGGGTGATTTCCGCTTCTGGTACTCGCTTTCCGCGGGCGATCCGCAAGCCTCCTCAGGCCTACACGATGTAGGTCACGAAGCCGTTGCCACAGGACGTGGCGCTCTTAGGCTTCGAACATTAATTGGTCTCGCTTGGCTCGCTATTCCCGCAGGACGTTGAGTTTGCTTCCTAGAAACTTCACCGCACGAAGAAAATGCCAGCATTTTCGAGGATCTCGTACCATCCGCTGAAATCACAGGAAGGTCAATAATTACTATTTTTCTTCGCACAATCTTTTCCAAAAACAACAAAGTTTACGAAAACAGCCTAAAATAAAGACTATCATTTAATGACCTTATTTTCGCTCTTTCAGCCATTCCTCTATGCTAGACCAATTTTTTTATTTTTGAAACAACCAGCCCATCACCGATTGGAATAAGTACAGATTCTAATTGAGGTTGGTTAGCAACAGTAGTATTGAATTTTTTCATAAATTCAGTATGTCGGCTTGGTTCAGCTTGCTCGTCTGCGACTGTCCCTCTCGCAAGTACATTATCACAAACAATTAGAGCATCATTTTCTGAAAGTTTAATACAGTAATTCAGATAGTTTTCATAGTTTTCTTTATCTGCATCGATAAAGAAAAAATCAAATCGTTTATTGGTGTTAATTAGGTGTTCAAGATTTTGCAATGCCGGTCCTACCATATAGGAAACTTGGTCACCAAAACCTGCTTTAGATAAATTCCTAGACGCTAACTCTGCGTAGTTCTCTACTAATTCAAGTGAGGTTAATCTTCCTTCTTTACCGAACCCTTTAGCAAGACAAATCCCACTATAGCCCCCAAGCGCTCCAATCTCAAGAACATTTGTTGCTCCTGAAATTGATACTAGTAACGTAAGAAACTTCCCAGTAGAAGGAGATACTGAAATTGATCGCATACCATTCTCTCTTATAGAAACCAGAACCTCTTCCAAAATGTCATCTTGATTATAAAAAATTGAATCAATGTAACTGTTAATTTGTTTCATTACAATAGATCTCCTTTTGGTATACAAATTTATACAACTAGTCAATGAAAAGGAAAAAATAATTGATATGAAGATAGATTTCCTTATTATGATGATACCAATAGAGTCCAATGAATATTAGGCTTCTCTTTAGTAATCCTGATTTCAATAGCTGGTGAAGCTTCTATATGAATAAATGAATCTTCTAATTCTAAAACAACCGAGGTTAATTTTTCCTCCTTCAATTCACTAAAACCATAGCCCCATACTTTTTTAATTAAGTTTTTACTTGTAGAGTAGCTTGAAGCAGGAATTAAATACTTCTCATTAAGACTATCAATCACTTCATATTCAAGTGAATCTGGTTCTCCTTGTTCATTCAATATAAGGATATTTTCCCCAGTTTCTAGCTCTTCCCATTCAAAAAGCCAAAATCTTTCATCCATGTTTACATGAGATGTTTGGAATCTGATAAGTGGCTTCGAGCAGTGTAAAATAAGTTCGCCATTATTGTTGTATATATGAAGGAGTTTCCCGTAAATCCCCTCCATTGCCATTCCTTTTATCTTTTTGATAACATGTAAATCTAATTTCATATTTTACTCCTTTGACAATTTTTTTCATAACAAACCCGCATCTTAGTTATTTCTTACTTACCAAAACACATTGCAGCCATACAACAAAAGCTGACAATATGGCTTTTTTACACCTGATTGAAGAATTACCCTTTATAGATAAAAAATACGTCTCTATTAAATAGGGACGCATTTTTGCTTATATTATTTTTTGTATAGATCAATAATTGGACTATATCCTGTCCTTCTTCAAAACTTTCACTATCTTGCGCCGATCACTTATTTATATTTTTCTTTATTGAATTCTTCCTTTAGGCGAAAACACTCTTCTAAATCAATATTATAAATATTTGCTAATCCAATCACATAGTACAGAACATCGTATAGTTCTTCTTCAATTGTGCCTTTAATGGTGCCTTGTTGTTCCATTCGTATATCCTTACGTAATACTTCTGCGAGCTCACCTACTTCTTCAATTAACTTTTGAAAGTAGGCATTTTTTAGTTCAGGTTTATAGTCCCTCTCCTTTATGTAATTCTGCATTTCTTTAATCGTCATATTGGTATCCATTTTATCTCCCTTTTTCTAACGATACATACCTAACATTTATCTATGTCTTGTTTCATCCACACTCTAACTGTAAGATTTCTTCCAAAAGAATGATATCCATTACAAGGCTATATCCTGGAGATACCAATCTTCATTTATCTTTACGAAGGTTAAATTGAAGTATCTAGCTTCCAGAACCGCAACACTTTCCCCACTATAATGTGGACGAATTGTTACTTCTGCTCTATTATCCATAGGTTCAAATGAAATCCCTTCGATATACCAACTTTCTAAGGTCTGATTATCCGTATTATAAGTGACTTTTCTTTCATAACTTTGTGTTATCGCATATATTTCACCATTCTTTTTTTCGAAACGAAGTTCATCAGAGGTATGTTCATTCAACCTTTCCACATTTTCGTTCTGTAAATCATAAAAAAAGAAAGATGTATTCATGTTAATGTATGGGGTGTTTGTGAATTGGTACTTGTATTGTCTTTCAATATCCCGTAATGCCTCTAATTCCTTTTCTGTTTCCATGGCTTCATCTTTCAAGATTTGGATCTCTTCTACTAATCTCTCAACTTTCTTAAAATCTGTGGAAACTTCTTTGTTTTGGCATCCAATCATTACACTTAAAAACGCAAATAACATAAATATTTTTTTTATTTCACACACCTCATTTTGAACTCTTCCTCTTCCTTGAGAGACTATTGCTTATTATTCGAAAAGCCCTCTAGAGATTACATTTGCTGTCACAGGTTCCCGTCCAAGTTCTCTCGCCCACACGGACAACTGACCAATGTGGTGTATTTCATGAGCTATAACATGCCGCATGATTTCGCCTTGCTTAAAGGTTTCACTTTGGCCATTAGGATAGGTAATGGTAACGGGTTCTGAGTCCATTTCATTTGACCAAGACATAATAAACGGTTCAATTTCTTTATGAAACTGGTTGGATAGAACTTTCACTTTTTCCAAGCTAGCGTAATCCTCAAATGGTGGTTCTCCTGGATCTCGTTGTGTTCTCAAAAGGTGAATCCAACTTCGTTCTACCTCCGCGATATGAAATAGGGTGTGCAGGATACTGCCGACCCCACCAACCCGTTTCTTAAGTAATTCCGCTTCAGGTACATCTTCGCACCATGTAAACCAATCATCTCTAACCTGCCAGTTATATCGAAATAGCGTTTTCATTTTTATATACCCTCCCAAAAGCGTAATCTTTAGTTAACAATATCTGTAAGAATTCGACATTGATGTGCCAAATTCCTTTACTATTAACCACAACACTACAGCTAGCATATCATTTCTAAAAAGTCTTTTATTTGTCTATTTCTAGTTGTTTTTTATCAAGTTTGCCTAGAGGTGTATAGGGGAGATGGTCAACTATTGAGATTTCTTTTGGGAGCTGAAATCTAGCTAACCTAGGGCGGAGCCACTCTCGTAATTCTTCTTCTGTTAGGCTTGTATTTTTTTCTGGAACAACAATTGCTTTCAAGCGTTGGCCAAATTGCTCATCGTCGATTCCAATAATCGCAACGTCTAGAATGTGAGGGTGCTGGTTGAGGACTTGTTCAACTTCAACTGGGTAAACATTTTCTCCGCCTGAAATGACCATTTCGTCCATTCTTCCACACAAAAAATAATAACCATTTTTGTCACGATAGCCAGCGTCTCCTGTTCCAACCCAAATGTCCTTTCGAATGGACCAATCATTTTTAATATGGAGTTGACCGATTGTCCCCCTTGAAACTTCAGTTTTGTTGGAATCTAAGATTCTAATTTTAAGCCCATCTATCTTTTTACCGATGGTTGTCGCCGAATACATTAAATCCTGCGGGGTGGCAATGAAGTTCAAGCCTGATTCTGAGGTGCCGTACAAATTGTATAAGATTGGACCTAGTTTTTGAAACGTCTCATCAATAATCTTTGTTGGCAGCTTTGCACCTCCTGATGCGATACATTTGAGCGATTTTAAATGTTCATGGTTGGTCTGCAGCATTTTTTGGAGCATTAGTGGGACAACAGTGACGGACTCGATTTGTTGATCGTTTATGATTTCGCATGCTTTTTTCGCATTGAATCCGCTGGTGATGACTACCTTTTTTCCTAACGGTATGAATAACAGTAGAACAGCAATCCCATATCCATGATAAATTGGGGTTGCAATGAACGCATTGTGATAATCCAAAATCCGCAATCGCTTAATAAATGCCACAAATGGATGTAAATAATGAAAAAGTGACGGTTGATGTGCCGCATCCTTAGACATTCCCGTTGTACCGCTGGTTTGCAGTACGATTTTTCCTTTAGTGGTACGTGACAAGGCTACTTGGTTTGTCTTTGAGTTTAGAAAGTTATTGATAGCCTGTAGGTCAGGATGATAGCTTAGTATTTTTGGTTTAGAATAGTTATCAATGATGGGACTCAATTCAGCATCATAGATGATAAGGTCGAAACTGTGCCGCTCTGCAAAACCGTTGAACTGTTGTTTGCTAATTTCCGTGTTTAATAGATAGAGGTCTGCACCCACTCTAGACACAGCAAAAATCGTTTTTACGAGTGAGGCATGGTTTTTACATAAAATACCGACTTTCTGTCCAACTTGTAGGTCGGCTTTTTCTACCAGAGACTGAGCTAGTTTCGTCGATTGGTCTAGGAGCTGTTTGTAAGTGAGTGTTTCATGGTCGTCTACGAGTGCAATTCTGTTGGAGTATTTCTTTTCTGCAAAATGTAAGAGTGTCATCAAATTGATACCGCATGTAATGACCGACGTGAATAAGCGGTACAAACCCATGGGAGAAAGCAGTTTTATTTTATATAACACATAAAAAAGTTTAATCATTTTGCTTTCCCTTCTTTGAAAAATCTCTTAAATTCGTTAGGAAAATGGAGACCAGTTGTCCAAAAATAAGCCACCACGGTTGATACTTTTTCTTACGAGTGTACATTGATTTACAGATGATTTTTGCAGCATCGTGTGACGTCATTGCGGGCGTATTTCGATACCCTTCCGTTGGTTCAATCATGGGTGTCCGGACTAGTGGTAAATAAATGGAAGCAATAGCATCTTTGTTTAATTCAGGTGCAACCGATCTTAACCATACATCAAATGCTGATTTCGATGCCTGATAGGCCGCGAAATATGGAACTGGTGCTAATCTTGTGTTAACAGTCGATACATTGATAACCTGTCCTTGGCTTTTTTGTAGTGCCGGAATAATGGATAACATTATTTTTACGGGGGCAAAGTAGTTAATCGCCATTGTTCTTGTAAAATCGTGATATCGATCAAGAGAATCATAGATAGAGCGTCTTATGGAGAGACCGGCGTTATTGATGAAGATATCTATAGTTGGTTGATTGTGTAAAATGGCTAGCAAGTTGTTGAGCTCATCCTCTTTTCTAAGATCCGCTTGGATGATACTCACCTTGGTTGTTTGCTTTTCGATTGTATGTTTAATGGTTTCGAGCAGTTCTCCTCTTCTCGCGACTAGGATTAGATGACACTGGATGCCAGCTAATTGATAAGCCACCTCTTTTCCTATTCCTGAACTCGCACCAGTGATGACGATGGTTTTTCCAGTTAGTTGGGCGTGAAGTTTCTTTTTATTTAAATATGTAGGTAAAAATAAAAGGAATTCTATCAATCTTCGCATGTGGGCACCTTTTTCAAGATTGTTTTTTTGAGGATGAAGGACTTTTCCATGGACTTGGTGGCTTGTTTGGGTGTTCATCGAGCTTATGAATACTTTTTCCACGGGCTGGACTCTTCGTTTGGGTCTTCATCTATCTTATGAAGACATTTTCCACGGACCAGGCTGCTCGTTTAGGTTTTCATCGACCTTATGATGACCTTTTCCACGGACCAACCTGCTCGTTTGGGTTTTCATCGACCTTATGAAGACTTTTTCCACGGATTAAGCAACTCGTTTAGGTCTTCATCTATCTTATGAAGACCTTTTCCACGAAGCAGACTGCTCGTTTAGGTCTTCATCTACCTTATGAAGACCATTTGCCCTGACTAATCTCCTAGTTCGAGTTTTCACTACATAACTATTACTCTTTTATTAAATAAACAACATCATCTTCCCGCTTTACCTGAAACTTCAGGTCTTCGCTACTATTTAAAACAGTTGCTCCCCCCGAGGTAACATCCCCTGAGTAATAAATTCCATACCTGTTGTTAGTCGGGTATCCATAAACATAGCAAACTACTTTTCCATCCTGAAGAAACACGATTTGATTCATTCCCTCATTCACGGTTTCTTGAATGCGGTCCCATTTGTACCCGACAGTTTCATAGATTTCATTCTTCGGAGTGTATGGACTAAAAGAATAAACCGTATCCCATTCAAACGGCGTGACTTCGGTTAATTCAACTGTTTCGACGGATTGTCCAATCTTTAGGACGTTCTCCCGAAGCATGTCTTCATTCTTCTCCCACAGATCCTTTTTAAATAGAAAAAATAAAAGAATAACGCCCCCTATAAGAATGATTGTCTTTTTGTATTTCATTAAACTCCCCCTTAATAAGAGCGCTAATCCTCTCAGGATTAACTCCCCCATACACTACTCTAGATGTCGTTCAATATTGTACCAAGCATACAATCGCATTAGCGGAAGGTATAGGGCAACAATACCTATAAGCGAATATAAACTACTTGTTAGAAATAGAATCATAGCCAAAACAAATCCAAGAATCGCTTTAACGTTTCCGGAAGTTCCGTTTATTGGCTCATTCCCGACAAACACCGTTTCCCAGCCTTTTAACGATTTTGAATAACACCGATCATGATAAGCCCTGACACTGAGGAAATACGTTGTGATAACAAGATTGCTTTTATCTGTGATTTCTGCGGAACATCTGTCACAGTATATGTTTTTCATCCTTTCAACTCCCCGAATGAACTTGTTATCTCCTTTTTACGAATGTTCCCACAAAAGGTTTCAAAAAATTAGTGGCTAGCTTCTAATCGAGTTAACCGCTCATGCAACATTTCTTTCCACTCAACCGCCAATTCTTCAACTCCCAAAATCGTTTGGATCCCCTCAATATCTCTTGGCTTTTTATAATAAATCTCATTCGCTTCCAGAATAGAGACTTGCTTAGAGTTTCTCTCTACTAACGAAATCGTGGAGTCCATTCGTACCATTCCCTCATTTAAAACACGTGCCAAATAACCAGTAAATCCTGTTTGGACCATCATTTTTAGAAGATATGGGTTGTTTGTTCTTTTTGTAATGGTGCTGCATGGAATACGACCTTGGGTGATTTGGATAACTGCGTCCCCAATCTGATAAATGTCGCCGATACACACATCTTTCTCTTCCATATTCGTAAGGGTTAAGTTTTCCCCGAAAGTTGGAAGCGGAAACTGAACCAAAAATTCACTTTCCCACAGTGAATAATGTTCAAATGGATATACACAAACAGCACGGTCAGGGCCACCATGATGCTTTAAATCGGCAACTCCATCTCCACGGAAGCCGTCTTTTGTTAAAAATGCCTCTTCCACAGCTTGTTTACGAATCGCGGTTATTATTTCCTCATTTTTTCCGTACGTCATTTTTTTAGGTAGCCCAATTGAAAAATTCTTGATTTCGATTGTCATGGCTGTTCCCCCTTTCTATCTCTTATTCTACTATAAAGGAAGAGAAGATATGTGCCAATAAGGCAAGCGGACCTTGTACCACAAACCCAATTAGAAAATAGGTTACTAGTTTTTTTACCGTTACTTTTCCATTCATAATCAAAAATCTTGCCGTTACAAATGAATACGGTATTAGAATCAAAATTGAGGTGATCATTCCGGGCACATAGTCCTTGAAATACAAAAATTGCAGGACATGCCCGATAGCATTTGCCAAAATGATTCCTGGAACTAAAAACGAAAGATACGTTACTGGTTTCATTCCAAGGAAACGCCTTTCTCGAGATGTTTGATAACACCCAATCGATGCAATCACCCATAGCAGCGAAAAAGCAACTGCAAACTCTAGCGTTGTAACATGAAACGGAATGATATCTGAATGCTCGATTAGAAATGGCTCCACAGTAAATATTTCTTCGATGTCGTGAATGAGATATAGTGGTGGGAACAATAAGATAAACAAGTTTATTATTGAACTTTGATATTGTCCATAGCTGCTCATTTCACCCCTTCTTCCATCAATCGATTCCGTTCTCCTTTATAAAATTCTTTCGTAAAATCGGGATGGTTCAGTGCTCCAAGCTTTTCTGCGATGGCAAGTGCAAAGTCAACATAGGCATGGCCCTGTGCGGTGATCACATTTTCAGTCGTCACTACTGGTTCATAACGAAAATTTTCCTCTTCAAAACAGCCTAAAAAGTTTCGCTGCTCCTGATGGAGAGTGACTGTATATGGTTTGTCTTCAAGTACTCCCGCTTTTGCTAGCACATATGTACCACTGCATATAGCTGCAGTTAGTTTATGATGGTCGTTTAGTGTTTTCGTTAAATCATACAGTTCCATCACATCTTTCACATTGATCAGGTCTCCTCCAGGGATAATAATGCCCTCATACTCTGTTACATCCACCTGTTGAAACATCATGTGAGGTGCAAATTGAAGCCCTGACTCACCAGTGACTGTTTTGAGCGAATCCGCAACTGTTACGATCTCATATGTCCCTCGTAGCATGGCGGTGGCCACGGTTATCTCAAACTCTGAAAAAGAATCATAAATGACGAGTAATATTTTCTTCATAAAAAATCACCCCTTTTCTCTAGAGATTCTACAAGGTTGAAACATTTCCCTTCTAGGAAGCTACTAAAAAAAGAGGCATCAAGTAATGTGACTGGTTTCTTTCAGCATCTTACCCTCAATTATCTGCCACTTACCGGAATTATCCAGACATTAAAGGGAATTCCCAGTACAATGGAAAAAGAAGGAGTCGATAGTAAGAACGATTATCCTATATCTGAAATGAGGTGTCTAAAAATTTGAAGCTATTCGTAAATATTGATAAAGCGTTTAAAGAAGCGAAGGTAACCATCGAATCCCCGAATTTAGATGAAAACATTAAGGAGCTAATTGATTTTATTCACGAAAGAGAGCACCCGTTTATCATTGGAAGAAAGGGTGACATGCAGCATATTCTAACACCAGCTGATATTCACTATTTTCATACTGAAAACGAACAGGTTGTCGCCGTAACTGGGACAGATTCTTTTATTTTAAAAGAAAAGTTATATGAACTCGAGGCTTTGCTTCCTTCTTCTAAATTTATCCGTCTGTCTAAATCGGTGATTGCCAATTTGCATGAATTAAGCCGTTTTGAAGCGTCATTCAATGGGACACTCTGCGTGTATTTCAAATCCGGAAAAAAGGAATATGTATCCCGCACCTATGTGCCGTCCATAAAAGCCGCATTAAAATTGAATAGGAGGAAATGAGATTGAAAAAAATGTTATTCCGTAGTTTGTTAGGGATTTTCTTCGGTAGCTTTGTCGCGGTGCTTAGCACCAATTTAATATACCTGTTTGGTGGTATCGAAACGATAGAAGGAAGCTTATTTCTCAAGAACTCCATCGGTTCAATTCTTTGCGGATGGTTTTTTACAGTCGCCCCTTCGTACTTTGAAATTAGACAATTGAAACTTTACCAGCAAACGATCCTTCACTTTTTAACTGTTCTAATCCTCTACCTAATTTTGGCGCTTACGATTGGATGGATTCCGTTTACACTTAAAGGAGTTTTATTAACGCTCATCATCGCCGTAATTGTCTATGCAATCTTTTGGACTGCCTTTTATCTTTACTTCAAAAAACAAGCTAGGATATTAAACGCTGATTTAAAGAAACTATAATTTCACCGGATGTTGATAGGTAATGTTGGCAAATCCCTTGAGGCATTAGCTTCCGAGAGTTAATGCCTTTTTCTTGGGGATAGGCCTTGGAAAAGTTCAATTACTCCATCCCCACGATTCCTTTAAACATTTCTACCCCAGTTTCGATGATTTCATCGCGGAAATCATATTCAAAGGTGTGGATGGGTGGATGCTCTTCACCGTTTCCAATATAGAAATAAGCACCTGGTACAAGTTTTAAATAGTAGCCATAGTCTTCTGATGCACGGTACGGCGAGGTTAGCTCACGTAATGAAAATCCCTTTTTGGCAGCCACTTTTCGCACTTTATCAACCGATTCCTGATGATTGACAGTTTCCGGAAATTCATCCCGATCGTAAAAGTGAACCCCAATGCCTTGCTCTTTCCCCAGTTTTAATGCAAGGTCTTCGATTTTTTTTTGAAGCATTTTTAATTCTGCTTCTTTTTCAGCACGGATGGTAAGTCGCAGGACACCTTGATGGGCTGCAATCCCGTAATTTTCCGCACCAATCTCAACCTGAACAACCGTGCATAGAACGAGACCTTCGTACTGTTCTGGAGACGTAAGCTCTGGTAAAGCCTCTATGATTCTAGCAATTGCAAAGGATGGATTAATTCCATTCTCCGGTTGACTAGCGTGTGCTGGTGAACCCTTCATTTCAATGGACATCCCTTTAGATGCACAATGGGCTGTACCATCGATCACATGCACCGCATTGTACTCAATTCCTGACATATTATGATAGCCAAAAATTTCATTTATTTTTTCTTCTTTTATTACTTCTGTGCATTCAATGGCTCCTTGACCTGTCTCCTCTGCGTGTTGGAAGAGGAAAATAATATTTTGATTGGCTCCCTTCTGATCCACTTCAAGCGCAAATCCAGCTAGAGTAGCAGAATGTCCATCATGGCCACATTTATGAGAAACCCCCGGAACAGTAGACTTCCATGGAAGGTCAATGGTTTCAGGAATGGGAAGGGCATCAAAATCGGCTCTAAATGCAACAGTTGGTTTATCATCACCGGCCGTATATTTTGCATAAAAATAGTTCCCCTTATCGATGATTTCTAAGTTTGTTGTATGTTTTTTAAGGAAGTCCATTAAATGCTGTTTCGTCCAAACCTCTTGATAGGACAATTCGGGATGCATATGTAATTCGTGACGTAACTGAATCGCCAGTTTTAGATTCATTTTATCCACTGAGATTACCTCCTATCATGAACTAGACCCCCTTGTTGTAATGAGTAACCACTCTCAACATACAGAAAAGATCAGTACACGCTACTCACTTTTATTCTTCCGTAGTTTCTCTTTTTGTTCTTTATGCCAAAGAAGCACTTCGTAAACTGCTTGCTGAGGATTTACCTCATTTACAACCGATCCGGTAGATATTGAGTTATACAAATTACCTTCATTAAATTTCTCTCCTGTAAACTCATAAGGAAGCTCCGCCCGAAACACATCATAAGCACTGCCACCGTCAATTTTCCTCATACTAAATGGATGGATTTCCAAAAAATCCAGTAGAGCTCCTGCCATTTTTTCAGACATCTCTTTCATATTTTTTTCATTTACATCTTTAATTACAAAATTGGTTGTTTCTAAATACTCATTGAAGTCCCGAATATCAGAAAACTGGTTTTTCTCGAGAAAAAAATAATAATCATTTATTGCCTTATCCTTATCAATCAAGATTCCAAAATGCTCTTCATATAGTTCTGATGCATAATAAAGAAACGCAACATCCATATAATTATTATTCATTCCTATAACCGGTAGTCCTCCCGCATCCCCTTGATAAAGGTATGCATGAAATTGTATATCAGGATTTGACTTAGGGGCTAATAAAAGGACATCATACCCTTCATCATTCACTCCAACTACTTCAATAAACTCAAATTCTTCCATATATTCATGCTCTAAATCTTTTAATGTAATCTCTACATTCTTCTTTCCGCTTTTTGGGGCACAGGCTACTAATAAAAGGACACACAATAAAATCAGAGCCAAACTCCCACTTTTCAAACGAAACATCACCTTCACTCCCATAATTTATACGAAACTATCAACTTTGTATTTGGTAAATACTCAAACGTCATAAAACGTCCTTCATGTTTTTCTTTTATTTTAGTTGAGTAAAACAATTCTCCATTAACTTCAACTTCGTTATCCCAGCTTTTTCCTGGATCATACACATCATCAATATATCCTTCTTCGGAAGAATATTCTCTTTGTATAACATGTGGAAAATCGTGTAGATATGGAACGCTCATATATCCCAAAAAGGTGGCAACAAGGGCAAAGACAAGGAGTGCTCCAGTAAATTGCATAACAAACTTAACATTTTCAAATGGCTTGCCCTTTTCGCTTTTCTTTGTCCGAGGTTTATTCAATCTCTCACGTATGGTTTCAATTCCTAAAGCTATGATTATCCTAGGTATGATAATAAGGGCCATAAGAACAATGGACAAACAAAAAATAAGCGTGAACCAATAGTACCACATTCGCAATCCCCTCCGGTCTATCCCTTACTACATCCATTTTACTAAATTTAACAGAAAGGCGTATCAAGAAAAAATCGACAAGTGAAGTACTTGTCGAAAAAGTTCTTTATGGTTTTAAAACTACCTTTATGCAATTATCGTCGCGACCGTTAAAGATTTTATAGCCGTGGCTTGCTTCCTCAAGGGAAAGCTTATGAGTGATGATATCAGTTGGATTGAATTCCTTGTCGACGATTTTTTTATAGAGCTCTGGCATGAAATGGACAACCGGAGCTTGTCCCATTTTTAAGGTGATGTTACGGGAGAAAAAAGCACCGAGTGGGAACATGTTATAGTTCGCACCGTATACTCCGGTCAGGTGAACAGTCCCGCCTTTTCGAACAGCTTTCGTGGAAATTTGAATGGGGCCAAGTGTTCCTCCTTGTAGCTTTAGCTTTTGCTCAATGAACTCAAGCGGAGATTTTTTTCCATCCATACCCACACAATCAATGACAACATCGGCCCCACCGCTCGTAATTTCCTTTAAATGCTCGCCCATATCATCATGCTTTGTAAAATCGAAAACTTCTACTTTATTTGTCGCTTTCGCATGGTCTAATCGATAGCCAATATAGTCGATTGCGATGACGCGTTTTGCTCCTTTCATCCAGGCAAATTTTTGCGCCATCAAACCTACCGGACCACATCCTAGGACAATCACTGTGTCTCCTTCCTTTACACCAGCATTAACTACGCTCCAATA
Organism: Ferdinandcohnia sp. QZ13; assembly: GCF_031324165.1. Taxonomy (NCBI): domain Bacteria; kingdom Bacillati; phylum Bacillota; class Bacilli; order Caryophanales; family Bacillaceae; genus Ferdinandcohnia; species Ferdinandcohnia sp. QZ13. The sequence goes on from NZ_JAVIVW010000015.1 coordinate 1,284,233, forward strand.
AGCAGTTGGAAGGACATCACTAAGGAAAAGCAAGGCTTCGTCATCTAATTCGCACGACTCAGGTATTTTAAAAGGAGTAAAGTTTCCGAATGGAACTCTTAAGTACTCTGCTTGTCCTCCAGGATGGTCACCAAATTTTTCTGAATAGCCAAAGTATCCACCTGAATCATAATGTGGATTTGCATTGTCACATTGGCTTTCTAGTTCATGTTCACAATAGTAGCATTTACCACAAGCAACCGTAAAAGGGATAACCACGCGATCGCCTTTTTTGACATGAGTGACTTCAGGACCTACTTCTTCGACAATCCCCATCGGCTCGTGTCCAATCACATAGCCATCCGGCAGTGGGAAATTCCCTTGATATAAATGGAGATCTGAACCACAAATCGCAGTTGAGGTAATACGCACAATGACATCGTCCTTTTTGACGATTTTGGGATCCTCGACTTCCTTGACTTCAACTTTATATGGATTTTGATACGTAACAGCCTTCATTTTTACACTCCATTCCCATTTTGATTTCTTGGTTATTTTTTGCGACGTGTGGGAAGTTATACTAAAGCTGTTTTGGCATAAAAATCCTTTATTCGAAGAAGCTAAAAATTATGAGATAAAACAATTGACATACTTGTATATACAGGTTAAACTGAAAACGTAATCACGACATGTATATACAAGATTCGACATCTTGTGAAGTAAGGGGGAAATAACAATGAGTAAGTATACTGATCCTGCGAAGGAATTGCTTGACCACATTGGTGGTAAAGAAAATATCGCAGCAGTTACACATTGCGCAACGAGAATGCGCTTCGTTTTAAACGATCCGAAAGACGCCGACATAGAAAAAATCGAAGAGATTGGGCTAGTAAAAGGGACTTTCACACAAGCCGGTCAATTCCAAGTCATTGTTGGTAATGAAGTTGCTTCTTTTTATAATGAATTCGTAAAGCACGCTGGTGTTGATAGCACAAGCAAGGAAGAAGCAAAGGTTGCTGCAAAGCAAAATATGAACTGGCTTCAACGTATGATGGGGCATTTAGCGGATATTTTTACACCGCTCATTCCAGCCCTTGTTGTTGGGGGTCTGATTTTAGGTTTCCGAAATGTCATTGGGGACATTAAATTACTTGATGACGGTACAAAAACAATCGTTGAGGTTTCACAGTTTTGGGCAGGAGTGCATGCATTCCTTTGGTTAATCGGTGAAGCGGTCTTCCACTTCCTACCGGTGGCAATCACTTGGTCTATTACACGGAAGATGGGAACCTCACAAGTTCTCGGGATTGTCCTAGGAATTACACTAGTATCTCCACAATTGTTAAATGCATATGGAGTTGCTGGCGCAGAAGATATTCCAGTCTGGGATTTTGGCTTTGCACAGGTTGAAATGATTGGGTACCAAGCACAGGTTATCCCAGCTATCTTGGCTGGTTTCGTACTTGTTTATTTAGAGCGTTGGTTACGTAAGATTTCACCAAATGCGATTTCAATGATTATTGTTCCATTTTTTGCACTAATTCCTACTGTTTTAATTGCTCATATTGTTCTTGGACCTATCGGTTGGACAATTGGTTCTTGGATTTCTGACGTTGTGTACACTAGCTTAACTTCAGCTTTTGGCTGGTTATTTGCGGCTATCTTTGGATTTGCTTATGCACCACTTGTTATCACTGGTTTACACCATATGACAAATGCGATTGACCTTCAATTGATGAGTGAGTTTAACGGAACAAACCTATGGCCAATGATTGCATTATCTAATATTGCCCAAGGTTCTGCCGTTCTAGCGATGATTTATATTAATCGTAAAAATGAAGAGGAAAAACAAGTTTCCATCCCAGCATGCATTTCTTGTTACCTTGGTGTAACAGAGCCTGCAATGTTTGGTATTAACTTAAAATACGGCTTCCCATTCCTAGCTGCGATGCTTGGTTCCATGGTTGCTGCGATTATCTCAGTGGGTAGCGGCGTTATGGCTAACTCCATCGGGGTTGGTGGACTTCCTGGTATTTTATCCATCCAGGCTGGTCACTGGTTCATGTTCTTCATTGCGATGCTTGTAGCGATTGTCATTCCATTTATCTTAACTGTGATTTTCGCAAAAGCGAATGTTGGCAAAATTTCATTTGGTAAAAAATAATACGGGTGGGAGGGGAAAATTTCCCTCCCCTTTTTTTGCGTTAATGCGGTAAAATAGTTATAAATATATACAGGATTGGGGATTCTTTATGAATAACAAGTATCTAACAATCTATAGCGATATAGTAGAAGAAATTAAAAACGGTAACATTAAGACAAATAGTCTTTTACCTTCTGAAAATGAGCTAAAGGACACGTACAATACCTCTCGCGAAACAATCAGAAAGGCGCTTAACCTTCTTTCGCAAAATGGGTATATTCAAAAGATGAAGGGCAAAGGTTCAATTGTCATTGATGTGAATAAGTTTGATTTTCCTGTTTCCGGGCTTGTAAGTTTTAAAGAGCTTGCAGAGAAAATGGGGGAAAAGCCGAAGACAAATGTGCATGAGTTGACAGTTGGTAAGCCAGATACGTTCATTAAGCAGCAGCTTCAGCTTTCTAGTAAGGAACAGATATGGAAGGTCGTACGCACAAGAGAAATGGGCGGAGAGAAAATTATTTTGGACAAGGATTTTATTTCACGTAAATTCGTCCCAGAGCTCACCAAGGAGATTTGTGAGAATTCCATTTATGCCTATTTGGAAAACGAATTGGAGCTAACCATTAGCTTTGCAAAAAAAGAAATTACGGTTGTGGAGCCAACGGAAGAAGATCTAGAGCTTCTTGATTTGGATGGTTTTCATAATGTTGTAGTCATAAAAAACTATGTATATTTAGATAATGCTAGTTTGTTTCAATACACCGAGTCCCGCCACCGCCCGGACAAATTCCGGTTTGTCGATTTTGCGCGGAGAGCACATGTGTAGAAGGCATTGGGGATATTTATCTAGTATGCAAATGGATACTATTAGGAGATTGTGAACTAGGTACGGTCCTTTGCGGGTTCGCACTTGGATATTTCTAGGAGACTTCAAGCTTGATAACGCTGTTTGCGGGTTTGCATTTGGATATTTCTAGGAGAACACGAGCTAGTTAACGCTGTTTGCGAGTTCGCAATTGGATATTTCCAGGAGATTCCGAACTAGTTAACACAGTTTGCAGGTTCGCATCTGGATATTTTTAGGAGGACACGAGCTAGTTAACGCTGTTTGCGAGTTTCCATTTGGATATTTCTAGGAGAACACGAGCTAGTTAACGCTGTTTGCGAGTTCGCAATTGGATATTTCTTGGAGATTCCGAACTAGTTAACACAGTTTGCAGGTTCGTATCTGGATATTTTTAGGAGGACACGAGCTAGTTAACGCTGTTTGCGAGTTCGCAATTGGATATTTCCAGGAGATTCCGAACTAGATAAAACAGTTTGCAGGTTCGCACTTGGATATTTTTAGGAGGGTTCAAGCTTGATAACGCTGTTTGCGGGTTTACATACGGATATACTTTTAGGAGAATACGAGCTAGTTAACGCTGTTTGCGAGTACACTGTTGGATATTTCTAGGAAATACAGAACTAATAAAAACAGGATGGCCAAATAAAGGCTCATCCTGTTTATTTCGTTATTAGCGAACTGTTTTTAATGCTCCGCTCCAAGCTACTACTTGGTCTAACATTAAGTTTACGTTGTCTAAGTGTAGATCTTGAGGTTTGAACTCAGAACCGTTTTCGAAGTCAGTGAATAATGAAAGTGTTGGATGTGTACGAACGTCCGCGATCATTAATTCACCCATGATTCCACGTAGGTGTTCAGCAGCACGTGCACCACCAGTTGAACCGTAACTTACGATACCAGCAGCTTTGTTGTTCCAAGCTTCACGAGCTAGGTCTAACGCATTTTTCAATGCTCCAGTGATAGAGTGGTTATATTCTTGAACGATGAATACGAATCCATCAAGATTAGCTAATTTTTCGTTCCAAGCAGCAATTCCAGGTGCATCTGCTTCACCTAAGAATGGTAATTTGAAGTCTGCGATGTCTACGATTTCGTAGTTAGCATCTCCACGCTTATCAGCGATTTCCTTTACCCATGCTCCTACTTGAGGACTTACGCGTCCTTCACGAGTACTACCTAAAATAATACCAATGTTTAATTTTTCGTTTGACATTACTTCTTCCTCCTTTTGTTGGTTACCAAAAAGTTTATCTAATAAACCCATGATGTCTCTCCTTTTTTATATTAAAGGATATTTTTTAAAAATACCTTTAATTATTTTATCTCAGAAGTATTTATCTTAACTTCAAGATAAATGTTATATTAAAAAAAGGATCTTGTCAACCAAAAGACCTAAAAAACAATTAAATTAAAAACGCCTAGTTAAACTAAGCGTTATATTGTTACTCCTTATAGTTTTCTTCTTGTCGTTTTATTTTCAAATAATGGATATAAAAGATTGGAATAAGCCCGCACATAAAAATGATGCCACCCATAATAAATCCATCCATGATTCCAAACCCATCTGTGAAATTTACAGCAATGCCAATGATGGTCGCAATAGCCATTAATACAATAAGTGAAATGATGGTACCTTTTTTAGGAGACTTTTCATCACTTTCATGATCCACACTAATTCCCATCGAAAGATAGGTAAAAACAATAATCGTAATCATAAAGACCATCCATAATGGGTTTTGCCTCATTCCTTCTAGTCCTTTAGTCAAAAAATCATATCCCAATATTCCTAGAATCCCAACTGTTTGAACGATATACGCGATTCGAACATTCTTTAGGTTTTTCAAAATCAAGCGTTCATCTCTAATCTTTTTCATTCATTGCCACTCTCCTTGTCGACCCAAAATATTTCATCCAATGTTTGATGGACAGCATAGCAAATATCTAGACAGAGCTTTAAGGTTGGATTGTACTTTCCTTTTTCAATTAAACTAATCGTTTGGCGGGTGACTCCAATCTTTACCGCTAATTGCTGCTGTGTTAAACCTGCCTGGATACGAGCAATCTTCACTTTATTTTCCAATTGTCGTCATCCCTCCTTAATATAAGGGTAACATATATATTACATAATGCAATATATATGTTACATTCTTTTTATTAAAATGACCAAATCAAGGATGATTTGGTCTAATAAACGTATTATTGAATTGGATTTCCGGCACGTATGTTTTCTGGTATATGCCTCCTAATCGCAAACAGGAGATCACCAAGAAAATAGAGTGCTACAGTTGGCCATATCCATGCCCAATAGCTTCCTACAACCTCATAAAAATCCCGAAGTATTGGTTGAACATAAGCTAAGCACACTAACGATAGCACAATCCAACAAACCGAATAGGAAATACAAATATGTCCCTGTATCTGCCACTTATGCCCTGAATAGTCCCACCATTTCCGGCCAAAAAACCACTCTAGAAGGAAGCCACTGCAATACTCTACGATTGTTGGAATTAGAAAACATAGTAACAACACCATGGACCAATGCGTATCTCTTCCTATTAAAAAGATGAGCAGAAGGGGTGCAAATCCGTACATTGGCTTAAATGGCCCGAAGAAAAAGTTGTCCTTAAAAAACACTCGTTTCCTAGCATAGTTATAACTGTTCTCTAGGAGCCATCCCAAAAACGAATAGATGGTAAAGAAAAAAATGACAGCCATTGCACCATCCCAGGATAGAAGCACTGGCATTTCAAAATCAAAACCAGTCACTAAACTCTGAAACACCGACAAATCACCTCAAGCATAATATTCTTGATTAGGATTTGCCCATTTTTGGTTAATTATACCTTTTTGGCTTCATTTTTTTGACCTACAGCTCAATAGTTTTATAGAATCTGAATGAATTATTCTGTAATCTTCTTTTCAATGGCTTTTACTACCGAATCCATATCTGCATAGCCATAATATCGAACAAAGATGACGTTCTTTCCCTTTGATGCGTAGACTTCTTTAAAATCCTCTTCCTTTCGAACCATTAAATAATCAAAGCTTGGATTCTTAGTTTCAATAAAATCTTCTATTCTATTTTCATAGTTATGTCTTTTTATTAAATCAGATATTAGAGGCTCCGCCATATCTGGAAAACTCAGTTGGTAAAACCTTGTTTCAATGCTTGGTGAATACTCACCGCTCCCGTCTTCCCACCTTTCCCCTGGAACCAACCCGTTTTCATCGGATTCATATTGAACTGGTGCAAACGGACTCCAATTAGATGAATATCGATTGGACCAATCAACATTGTCACTCATATATTCAGAATTCCCGCGAACCAATGCAGGATTCTGCTCTACATCCGCTAATCTGACAATCGGTAAAGCAAGACTACCTTCGGGCAATGTTTTCGTATCCATTTTTATTAGTTGTGTAAATGAAAAGATGACGGTCAATCCAGCAACAATCGTAAAAAGAAAACCGATAACCGAATTTAACTGATGCTGCTTCTTCCATGGGGCATGATGATCAATCGTTTTTCCTTCAATTAAACTTTTTCGTATTGAGCGAATAGAGTTCGCTGCTAGCAGTGAGTTGTATGCCTGATACCCGAGAATGATGGTCAAAAACGTTTGTGGAATAACTAATCCTTCAACCAAAATGTAGGTAGGTGTCCCATCGAGAAACCAAATGGAAAACAACATGCCAATTATTAAAAGCATTGCGACAACAACGAAACCTGCATTTAAGACTAATTTTTTGTCCAGTTCCTTTAACGTAAAAGACTGCTCAGCAGGGTCGGTATGGATCTCTGGTGCATCGAGCTCTTCAGGCGATGAATACACTTGAAAATATTGATAACCTGTCACATAATCCCAGCCACTTTCTGCATACATCTCCATTTGTTCTGGTGAAATCTTGTTTTTCATTGTTACATCTATTCTGTATCTCATTTTTTTCGGTTCACCTTTAACAAAATGAGCAAAAAATTTCCCCATCTTTTTTAGATGTAACCCTTGAGCTGCCATATCTTGAAACCAGCTTTCATGCTCTCCGATTCGCCAATAATCACTAGGACGAAATTTCCGAACGGTCCTATTCATTCCCCTCACCACCCTCTAATATATTCCCATCTTGAATCATGGATTTGAGTCGGTCATACTCTACCCTTAATGCTTGTTCTCCTTCAGGTGTAATTTCATAGGTCTTTCTCCTCCCGTCATCTTCCGCTAATGAAATGAGGCCGTCTTTTTGCATTCGTGATAGGACTCCGTATAGTGTTCCAGGCCCCATTTTCACTCGACCGTTTGAAACTTCCGTAATTGCATGCATAAGCTGATAGCCATGATTTGGATGCATTAATGCTAGTAGGACATAATACATTGCTTCCGTCATCGGTCCCCCATTGTACGCCATACTCATATCCCTTCTTTCGTTGGGACAAGGAACCTGTCCCCGTGTCCCTTATTTATTATGTACCTCGATATTATGCATATCGATATATCGCATAACATAATAATACTTTATAAGATATAGAAAGTAAATAATAAATGAACATTACTATGATAAAATTTAGCAAAATAAAAAGACTAGGATTAAATTTTCCACTAGTCTTTCTGCTGTATTTTAAATATGATTTTAGATCAACTAAAACCTTCAATCAACACCCACCATTGAACCTCTAACCTTTTCATATGCTTTTTCAATATTCACCAACAAATCTTTCCGGAATATATCACTACATATAAAAACATTCATAATTTCATTTTTTACCGATGAATAGGCAAATTCTAAACTATTACTAATAGTCAAATTCTGCAATTGTTCAGTAGACATTTGGTCAACTATTTCCTTTTCGAAATATTCAACAGTTCCAAATAACACGGTCATGATAAACATCCCCTTTTCAAATAAAAATCATAGCTAGAACAGCCAATTTCTTATTAAGTTACTACCTTACTAATTTATATTTACAGACAATGGATATGAATATCAGACTACCCTTAAACATATTGTCTTGTTTGCTTCTCTTTATTTAGTAATACTTCCATCGACTTTTTTCGATTGTATCTGTCCCTTCGACATTCTGAACAATTCATAAAGCGATTTCCTTTATCGTAAAAGTCATTAACTGGTTTTGGTTCTTTACACTTAAAACAAACTTGTTCTTTAGTGATCGTCTTCATCTTAATTCAACCTTCTTTCGTACTAATCAAGATTCTTTTAATAGTCATTTTAGAAGCTCACTTGTTTTAAAATAAAAAAATCCACCAAAAAGATGGTGGATAAATTTGATTATATGATTATTTTTATAACCGAAATATTTATTCACAAACTTTTTGGCAACTCGGCTATCATAGTTGTCAGAACCTTAGACCCGCAGCTTTGCGTCCTTACCTTTCGATAAGTTTGCCTTTTTCAATTTTTGTCAATAGTTTAAATAAACTATTTTTATCATAATACAAAAGTAGAGGTTTTTCAACAAATTTCAACAAAATACTGTATAATCACCCAGAAATAGGTATTTATACCTATGTAACAAGTTGTGTATTTTGGTGAAGTTGCCAAAAACTGATTCATAATGAACTTCCACTACAGTTATATTAAAATGAAGCCAACATTAGGTCACAATCTTTGAATGTTAAAATTCAAAAAAACTAACATAGTCCCAAACTTCTCAAGCTATTGAAATTAGAGAGTTAAGAATACCTCAGATAATAAAAAAGCTCCGTCTTCTAGGAGACGGGGCTTTCTCGGGAAAATTCTTGCTGTTATAAATTTGTCATTGCTTAAAATAAATGTATTCAATAAGCATGCTCAAGCAAGGTGCATTTAGCCGTTCTGTATTAAAAGTTGTTTAAGTCAGCCGAATTTTTAATCACTTCAACTAAGCTTCCCATTCACTAACTCATATTCCGCCATATCTTCTCTTTCGTTTCCGATATTCTTCTAGTGCTTGAAGAAACTCCTTTTCAGAGAAATCTGGCCACAGCACATCGGAAAACCAGAATTCCGTATACGCTAACTGCCAAAGAAGAAAATTACTTAGGCGTTTTTCACCACCGGTGCGAATCAACAGGTCTGGGTCTGGTAAACCGTCTGTATACAGATACCTTGAAAACTGCTGTTCATCAAGTTCATCCAACGACAATTTTTCATCCTTGATATCTGAGAACATATTTTTCATAGCATTCAAAATCTCAGTTCTGCCTCCATAGTTAAGTGCAAAATTCAGCTGAAAACCGTCATTGTCTCGGGTACGTTGGATTGCATATTGGATGGCTTCACGTGTATAGGCCGGAAGATTGTTTATATCCCCGATTGCCTCAATTCGAACATTATTTGCTATAAGGTCAGGCAGGTATATATGAAGAAACTCCTTAGGAAGTCTCAATATCGTTTCAACCTCAGATTTGGGGCGTTTCCAGTTTTCTGTGGAAAATGTATAAAGTGTCAGTACCTTCACATTACATTTAGCCGCAGCTTTAACAATTTTAAAAACAGTAGATACCCCTTCTTTATGTCCTGCAACTCTGGGCAAGCCACGCTTCTTAGCCCAGCGTCCGTTTCCATCCATTACAATTGCTACATGATCCGGTGTATCATGGTCTGAATACTGTAGTGAAGTATTCAATTGTTTTTGATTAAAAAATGGAATTTTCATTGACATTGTGTTTCTCCTCCATTGGGACGAGTAGTGAGTCCTGAGTGTCCCATTATTCATCGCTTCGGTATTCTAGTAGATCGCCAGGTTGACATTCTAAAGCCTTACAGATTGCTTCTAATGTGGATAGTCGAATCGCTTTTGCCTTTCCATTTTTTAATATGGAAATGTTTGCGATCGTAATCCCAACTCTTTCAGATAGTTCTGTTACGCTCATTTTTCTTTTTGCTAACATCACATCAATATTGATTATAATTGCCACTGTTTTCACCTCAGACCGTTAAATCATTTTCTGTTTTTATACGAATCGCTTCCTGTAAAAGTTTTTTTAGAACCGCTGCAAAGACAACGATCACCATTGAAGCACCCACAACAACCATTCCGATTAAAACAAGACCTGGTGCATCATCCCACTGCGCTATGATAAAGACGAATGGTAAGGCAGCTAGATACAGACAACTGATAGTGATGGCACAGTTTCTAATTTTCTTTAGAGCACGTACAGATAAATCCGAGAACGCAATGTTCTTGTCAATATAATTCAAAAGCTTAAACGCTTGAAACAATGCAATATAAAACGGTACCGCCGAAATATACATTAGTGTTAAAATGCCAAGTACCATATACCCTAATGTGGCACCATCTGCCGCTTCCCCAAATGCTCCCTTCGCTATTTTAGGTAATAAAAATAGGCACAGAGCCAAAACGGGAATTCCCATTATAATAACAGCTAGTTTTAAAAAAAGTGTTGAACTTCTTTTCATAAAAAGCACCTCATTCATTTATTGTCAATTTAATTTATCATAGTTTTTATTGTTTTACAATAAAATATTATTGATTTTAGTTTTATTTTTATTGAAATTTTGTTTCTCAAACAATAAAAAAGCGTTAATCACAGATTAACGCACAGTTCTAATTTTATTTGTGATCATTTTCCTTTTTAGGTATACATTCTTCTTCGGGCTTTATATGAACCTGTTCCCATAGTCCATTCTCAACTTTACGAAATTGTGCAATTTCAACGTCTGTTCCATTTGTTAATGTGAAAAATACGATACAATAATCCGCTCCGTCACGGCCATGGAAGCAGATATTTTTTGTGTATCCATTTTTCATTATGGGGTACTTATGTTGAATCATTTTGCACCATTCCCCAAATTTTATGTCTACGACCGATTCCCCATCATGGCTCCAGCCATGGTACGGCGCACATAGAAAGTCTTCTCTAACCTTACTCACTTCAGAAATTCGAAAGCCATCCTTTTCGTGTTCAAGCTGGATGAATCCATACGAATAGCCAAAGTACTCCACCATCAGATCTTCCCGCAATTCTATTGTTTCAATTTCATAAAAAAATTTAATTTCCCGCTCTCCAGCTGGTACTCGGCAAAGCTTTAGTAAACTCGTATGGCCGATTCCAGCAAACGACTCTACATATTTTTCATAGCTTAGTTTTTCTTGGTATTGTTTGGACAAAAAATTATAGGCAATCGGAAATGGAAGATCGCCATTACCTATGGAACCGCAAGACCTGATACCTAGAGTTGCAGCCTCCCGTAGAATACTGAAATAATTGATGAGTGTATCCTCAGGTGTCTTCGTTAATTCTCGTGGCAGCTGGATTTGAACATACGTTTTTTCATAATAAGGATCGTAGAATTTCCAATCGTTAAATCTTACATTTAAAGCTTCCAAACAAGATGGACGAAAGTATTTTTGATGATAGGCAGTAAATTTTTTTTGATTCTGATTTCGCATAGTTAATCACCCTAGATTTAATTTATGGGTGTGCGAGGGAAAGGTGTGCGTCCTATTGAAAACAAAAAAAGCGCCCGTTTGAGCACTTCATTTTCACGCATACATCTTAATATAGACCCCAACTGCAATCAAAGAAAGCAGTATGACAACTGCATAAATAACGGTTAGGTTGATGCTGTTTCTCTTCGTTTTTTCACGGTAGTTCGCATCGCCTTTCCCTGCTATTAGCATGGTTCCAATAAGTGCGATAATACCGATCACAATAACGAGTATAATGGCTATTTTCATTTATATTCACCTCGATTATAGAGTTGTCTCAGTTTCAAGCAAAGACTTTTTCGGAAGCCTTTCACTCTTCTCTTGAACGATGATTACGGCCACAATCACCATGATAACCCCTACATATTGCCACATTTGCAATGTTTCCTGGAAGATAAAATAACCGATAATGGCAGCAACGACTGGCTCAATGGTTGCAATGATGGAAGCCCTGCTTGATTCAATATATTGTAAACCCTTTGTATATAGAATAAACGCCAGCATCGTTGATAGAAAGCCAAGTCCTATGATATACATCCATGATTTGATATCAGCAAACAAGTTCAGCGAGGACCAGATTCCGCTAAACGGCGTCACGGCAACTGCTGCAAAAATAAACGTATAGACCGTGACAGTAAGAGAATCATATTTTTCAAGAGCATACTTACCAAAAATGCTATAAAGTGCGTAAAAGAAACCAGAACCAATCCCTACTATCAGTCCGAAGAGGGAGATTGTACCTGTAAAGTTCGGAAAGACTCCAACTACAAACGCACAGCCTACAATGGTTACTGCGAGAGCCAGCATTTTTCGAATGGTGAGTTTCTCTTTAAATAGGAATCTTGCAAAAATCGTGACAAATGCCGGTGCAGTATAAAGCAGAATAGCGGCAACGGAAATCGAGGTTTCCTCAATCGCCACAAACATGCACCAGTTAAACAGGACAATACTAATGATTCCAGTTCCAATAAAATATTTGCTGTCGGATATCTTGATTTTAAAGGCATGGGGACTTTTTAGTAATGCATATGTAATCAGAAAAATGGAAGCGGCAATTGCTCGTACCGCTACAACCTGTAATGGCGTAAAACCAATTGCGTACAGATTGCTTACAAACAAGCCGATAATCCCCCATAATGATGCACCTGCTGCAATTGAAAGCCCCGCCATTTTTTTGTTCATTAGCGCTTCCCCCGATTTACGTATTGCCAATATGTTACCAAATTTCGAAAGACTTGAAAAGAATTATCCTTTGAATTCAAAAAAGCCAAGCAAACAATTTTGCTCAGCTTCTACTTTTTATCTTATAGGTATTTCAAACTCTTCTTCACCTAAGAGCACTTTTAGAATTAACGGTTTATCGGTTTCAGATACCGGTGTCGGAACCTGGAAATAAATATGTACATTCCCCTTTGTTAACGGATCTACACTAGCCCCACCAAATTTTGTACCATTCTCTTCCTCGGTTGCAGCTAAACTTTCAAATTCATGTTTACCATCATATAGTAAAAAGAATTTTACTGGTGCCAGCTTGTGACCATAGTGAAAAATATCTGTTGTATCATTGTTAATCGTTCCTGTTATATGAAAATAGATTTGGGAATCTGTATTTGTACTACGACTTGCCCACGTATCATTCGGGTCTGCATTGGAAGTTGAAAATTCTTTGACAAAAGACGCATTCGTAAGAGTAATTTCGACAGAGTCATTATCATAATAAAATACCTTATCGGAATCAAATACATTTTCAGCTGGTTCTACTGATTTTTTCTCATCATCACTAGAAGATCTAAAAACCTCTGCATCCTTGTTTTTATCTTCTTTTTTAGTTTCTTCTGATTCTTGAGCTTCCGAGTCCTCTTTCTGATCATCAGTCTCAGTTTCTGCCCCATTCGTAGTAGACGTATTAGACTGGTTGTCACTGTCCTTTGCTGCTTCATTCGTACTACCACAAGCTGCTAAAAACACGGCTAATACCAACGTTATAAGTATACTTCCCCATTTTTTCTCCATAATGATCCTCCCATCTTTTCTCCAAAATTCATTATAGTATCCAAATTTTGGGCAAACAACAAGAAAGGGAATAATTAAGGAAAAATAAGTAAAAACTCCCTATTTTCACAAAAAGGGATACGTGACTTTTTCACTAGATGATGTTTAAAAACAATACTTTCTTCTCATGCGAAATTCTATCTGTTGTAAAAATGATACTGATTTTTACCTTTCCGTTTTGCTTCAAACATGGCCATATCTGCATGTTTCATAAGAGCACCTACTGTCCCACCATCCTCAGGGAAATAGGAAATGCCTATACTAGAAGTCACAAAAACGGAAAACTCCCCGATAATGACGGCCTCCTGAACGGATTGAATAATCGTTTCAGCTAATCGCTTTGTTTCCTCTACGTTTGTGTCAGGAAGGAAGATATTAAACTCATCCCCTGCCATCCTCGATAACACGGCCTTTACTGGTACGATTTCTTTCAATCGTGTTGAAATATGCTGAATGAGTCTATCACCCACATCATGTCCATATGTATCATTAACCGCTTTAAATCCGTCTAGATCAAGAAATATAACAGAAAGAGGCTCTCCCTTATCCATTTCTTTTTCTAGTTCTTTGGCAAAGTACCTCCGATTCGGCAGACCTGATAATGCATCATAGAACGCGAGTTGGTACATCATCCTTTCTGCTTCTTTACGTGCGGTGATATCAGCAAAAAATACTTGGACAAATGTTTCTCCATCCATTTCATACGGAGAACCAGAAACTTCAGCATAAATCGGTTGCTTATCCAGCCGAATCATGATTTCTTCGATTGCCCCAACAGGTTTATCATTACGAATGGATTTCCAACGACTTTTAATAATTTGATGATAATCTGGGTGAACAAAGTCGAGAAAATGTTTTCCAATCATTTGCTTTGCATCCGTTCCACCTAAGATTTTGATACCTGTTGAATTGATAAAATGAATGATTCCAAACTTATGAATGATAATCCCAATTGGCGCTAGTTCCACCAATCGTTTATAATGTTCCTCGCTCACTAATAAACGAGTTTGCATTGTTTGATCCCTGCTTGCTTGAAAAAGGAGGAGAACTAACAAAATAAGAAGGAAGATTGTAATTGTCGTCGCAATGGTATACCCTGATAACACGTAGCCCCCAAAACTCTCATTATGCTGATGGGAATCTAAGTTTTCAAATGTTGTCGCACTCATTCCTATGTAGTGCATCCCTGCAATTCCACAACCTAAAGTGATAGAGCCGACTTTTCCAAACCAAGTTGCATCACGAGATTGAGAAAACAACCAAAATGTCACCCAAGATCCGATGATTGCTGCAAGTAACGATAGAAGCAGCAAGAAAGTTGCATAGGTAAGATTGGCCTCCATCTGCATCGAACGCATGCTTAAATAATGCATGCTAAAAATACCAAATCCCATTAAAAAGCTACTTATCACTACCGTTTTACGTTCTTGAGAATGTAAGATTAGTGAAAAAGCAAGAATGGAAAATAGTACAATCAAACATAAGGAAGCAAGGACGAGCCAAATATTATAGGTTACGGTAACCTTAATATGGACAGCTAGCATTCCGATGAAGTGAACGGCCCACACACCGCCACCCATCACGAGCGAGGCTGAAACCAACCAAAATTTGTCATTTCTTGTGCTTGTTGCATCTCGATTGATTAAATGAAGCGCAACATACGAGGTAAAAATACCAATTAAAATAGACAGAATAACCATCCCTACATGATACTCAGTCACATAGCTTTCATGGGTAGAAACCAACATTAAAACACCTTTTCAACGGATTTACTTCGGTCCAACTACTTATCATTAGGATGGGTTATTTAGGAAAAACCATTCATCTTGATTAAAAAACCACGAAACGGGTGTCTCGTGGTTTAATTTATTATTTCTTAACCTTCGCCGCACTGCCTCGTACGATGAGTTTTGTGTGAATGGTTATTTTTTTACAGATTTCACGCTTGGTGGCGATACGCTCTAGCAGTAGGTCCACCGCAGATTCACCCATAATCTCCGTGTACAATTTAACTGTGGTGAGCGGTGGCACCATGTATTGTGCAGAGGAAACGTCGTTAAAACCAACGATGCTGAGGTCCTCTGGAATTTTCACTCCTAATTCATAGGCTGCCTTGTAGCAACCAACCGCAATTGTGTCGTTCGCTACAAATAAGGCAGTTGGCTTTACTTTTCCACTTAGCATTTCCTTCAGGATCTGGTAACCGTCCTTTGGATTATATCCGCCAATTTTAACGAAATCCTCGTTGAAAATTCCTTTTTCCATTAGATAAGATTCAAAAACGTCCTGTCGTAAATCCTTGAATCGATTGCCATACATATCGGTTTCGACACCGCCGATAAACCCAATATTTTTATGTCCTAATTCCACCAAATAATTGAGGGCTTTTTTTGTTGCTGAGTTAAAATCGATCACTACGGCATCGAAATGGTCCTCATCTGGGTTTGCATCGATAAAGACTGAGGGCTTATCAAAGCTCTTGATCAATTCAATATCTGCTTTTTTAAAGGTTCCCAGACAGATGATTCCATCCAATTTAGAAAGACTTCTTTTTGTGTCGTCTTTGGTTATTTTTATGATTTCCATGCCAAGGCTTTCAAGTTTCTTTTCTAGGGCCACCCGAATCGAAAGATAGTAGGTGTCGACTAATTCTTCTTCAAGCGAATAAGAATAATAGAGCCCCACGACCCCTTTCTTTTTCGTTTTTTTCTTTTTCGGGGTGATGACATAGTTTAGTTCCTCTGCTGCTTCGAATATCCGTTTTTTTGTTTCAGGTGTTACATTTAACGTTTCATCATAGTTTAACACCCGAGAGACCGTTGCCATGGAAACCTGTGCTAAATCCGCTATATCTTTAATCGTCGCCATTTTTCATACCCATCCCTTTTTGAGAAAACTCGCTATATCGCTTCTTTGTAGCTCTTTTTCTTCAAAAACTTTAGTTTTGTTTCGGAAATGATAATTGCTGCAAGGATAATGATTGCTCCAATGATCATTCGTACAGTTAATACCTCACTTAAAATGATGATCGAGAATACCATACCCCATAATGCTTCTGTTGATAATATGATCGCTGCATTCGTTTCGGTTGTGAATTTCTGCGCGACGGTTTGTAATAAAAACGCAATCGTTGTTGAAAATACACCTAAGTATAGAACTGCCGAAACGCCTTCAATGCTAGCCGCAAAATCCGTTTCACCTTTGAAAAGGACTACGATAAAGCCTAAAACTGTAGCCGCCGCCATTTGGATGACCGTTAGCAACACAGGGTCTTCATCCTTCACAAATTGGGCCGTGTAAAAAATGTGAAAAGCGAATCCAACCGCACATAATAACGTCAGGAAATCACCAAAGTTCAGGCCTCCAGAGAGTTGTAAGGACATCACACCCACACCGGTAATCGCAAACACTGCACCTAGGAGTTCAAATTTATCCATTTTTCGTTTAAAGACGAAAAACGCAATAATCGGCACGATCACCACATTCACTGCCGTTAAAAAGGCATTTTTCGATGGTGTGGTGTATACTAACCCAACTGTTTGCAAGGCAAATGCCAGGTATAGAAAGACTCCAATGATTGAACCTTTGATAATCGTACTTTTTTTAATATGTTTTAGTTTCTTAAAAAAGACCAGGCTTAACAAAATGACACCAATCAGGAAACGGATCGCAAGGATTTGATACGGTGTGAAATGGTCAAGCGACACCGCACTTGCTACAAACCCACTTCCCCAAATGATGGCAACAATCGTAAGACCTAGTTCCCCAATATATTTACGCATGTAAACCTCCACAGTGGGCGAAAAGGACAGTCCCTCGTCCCGTTTTTTAGTTTGCGGGACAGTGTACCTGTCCCCCTGTCCCATGCTTGTTGTTAATTTTATCGTACAACAAAGAATTTAGCTTCTTCAACTAGATTTTCTTTTTTGATGCTTCGAATTTCAAATTGAAGGTGGAAGTCCTCGATGATTGTACGATATGGAGGTAGCTGCTCTTCTCCGCAGCTATTGCTTCCGACACCGCTTTGCTTGTAATCAATCGTCAACACATTGAATGGTGACTTTTTAATTTTACCACGGTGCTTTGCCTCTTCAAGAGCACTTGTTTCATAGTCATGAATCGTGAAGTCATGTTCTTCTTTAAAATTGATGAGATACGCGTTCTCACCTTTTGCTACTGCTAAGAAAGATGTGTCACATCTAGATCCATTCTCCTGCGGGTACACGTAATCAGTATGCATATCTTGAACGGTCTTACTATATAGTCCAATCGGCTGGCTACGCTTTGTATCTTGATAGGATTCGGAATCTCCACGTCCGTACCAAGTGACATTGTTGTAATCTTGGTTAAGATGCATCGCTACCCCAATTCGTGGCAGCATTTCTGGAATTTCTATACCTCGTAAGACCTTTTCACCTTTTAGGTCAATGTTTAAGGCACCATTGTTCGTGATGCGGTAATTGTACGTTAAGTGGAAGCCCCATGCTTGGTTAACGGTTGATAAGTACTTTGTGATGACAACATCCACATGGTCATCAGTCACTTCATAAGAAACTTCACCAAGCTGTTCTTTTGTATTTTTCAAGAAGTACTTGTTAATCCAGTCATCCTTTTTATACATATCATTATCGATAATCGCTCTCCAAAGGGTTACTTCCGGTCCTTTGTTAATGATTGCTTCCCCTTCGGATTCGAACGATTCTAGCGTTCCATAGACGTTTGAGAAAACAGCCTTGACCTTATCGTTTTCAATGACAAGCTGTGCTGCATCTTCTTCAATCATGAAATTTGAACCAGTTGATGTGACAGCCTTCACTACTTTTTCAACCTTAGTCGATTCTAATAGGAAGCTTTCTTTTGTAATCTCATGACCTTTTTCGGCGTAAAGCGTATCTTCTGCTTCACGATAGCTAAAGTAGATGCGAACATCATCGTGTTGAGCAGCTTTTGCTAGATTGACTGGTAAAACAATTTCTGCTGCTTCATGCGCTTGGATGCTTGGTAATTTCATTTCTACTTCCTCAATAAGAGTACCGAACGATTGAACTTCAATGTGAAGAACAATCCCGCTTAAATTTCTAAAATCGTAAAGGTTCTTAACGCGGATTTTTCCTTCAGCAAGGTTTACTTCTTCCGTTACAATTGGCTCAATAACCTTTTTATATTCGATAAGACCTGGTGAAGGAGTTCGGTCCGGGAACACAAGACCATCGATACAGAAGTTTCCGTTAGTCGGGAAGTCTCCGTAATCGCCACCATATAAATAGTAGGTTTCACCATTTTCGTTCGTCACTTCGATTCCATGGTCGCACCATTCCCAAATAAAGCCACCTTGCAATCGAGGATATTTTCTCATCACTTGTTGGTACTCAGTTAACCCACCAGGGCCGTTCCCCATTGCATGGCCATACTCACAAAGAATATGTGGCTTCTTGCCTTCCGCATCTTTTCCGATTTCTTCAAGCGGTTTTAAACGAGTATACATCGTTGTATACACATCACTGTATGCAGCAACTCTGTCACCCTCGTAATGTACTAATCTAGTGGCATCAATTGCTTTAATTGCATTGTACATCGCCGTGAAGTTGCGTCCAGCACCTGACTCATTTCCTAGTGACCACATAATAACACTTGGGTGGTTGCGATCTCTTTTTACCATTCTTACAGCACGATCGACATATTGTTTTTCCCATAGCTCGTTGTCAGAAATCCAATTGTAGTTGCCAGTGTTTTCAAAGCCATGGCACTCAAGGTCTGCTTCATCAATGACGTAGAGTCCGTACTCATCACATAAGTCATAAAACACATCATTATTTGGATAGTGCGCTGTACGAACCGCGTTGATATTGTACTGCTTCATCATCTTAATGTCCTGAAGCATGTCTTCATAGGTTACCGTTCTACCTGTCTTCGGATGTGAATCGTGGCGGTTCACCCCGTTAAAGAAAATACGTTTACCGTTTACGCGAATTTCATTGTTTATCACTTCAATTGCACGAAACCCAATACGTAGCGGAACAACTTCCTGATCACCATTTTGTAAGGAATATTCAAATAGAAGGTAATAAAGATTTGGTTCCTCCGCATTCCATAGAAGTGGATTTTCAACTAATCTACTTGTCTCGAATTCGCCATCAACTACTTCTATTTCAAATCTATCTACTTTTTCACCGCCGTGGTAAAGAGTAGCGAATAAGCCATTTACATGGTTTGTTAGAAATGCCCCGGCGATTTTCAACGTGAAATTTTCATAGTTTTCATCTGGAAGTGTTTCTACATATACATCCTGAAGTGTATCCTTGTTGATTTTAAAGAGCTCCACACTTCTAAAGATTCCAGATAACCACCACATATCCTGGTCCTCAAGATATGTTCCATCAGAGAATTGATAGACTCGTACGGTTAGACGGTTGATTCCTTGTTTCACATATTCTGTGATGTCAAATTCAGAAGGAACTCGTGACACCTTGCTATAGCCGACATGCTGTCCGTTCACATATAAATCAAATGCAGAGTCGACCCCATTAAATTTTAAAATCAGAGCTTCGTTGTCTGCTAGGTCAGTAACCTCTAACTCTCTAAAATAAATTCCAGTTGGATTTTCCTGTGGTACAAATGGTGGATTAATCGTAAATGGATACAATACATCTGTGTAGTGCATGTTTCCATAGCCCTTGATTTGCCAGCTCGATGGAACCTCAATATCGTCTAACCCTTCTATTGCAAAGTTCTCAGCTTCAAATCCCTTCGGTGAAAGTTCTGGTGCATCTACAAATAAGAACTTCCACACGCCGTCAAGCAATGTATATCCAATACTTTTTTCTCTATTAAAAGTGATTGCATTCTCTCTTGTGTTATATCTATAAAAATCAGTATGAGCTGGGAGTCTGTTGATCCCAGTTAGATGAATGTTCTCCCATCTCTTCTTTTCTCGTCGCATGTTATCTTCCTCCGGAAACCTATATTTACTCAATTTAACTTTTTAATTATTCTTTAACTGACCCACCCAATATCCCTGAAATAAAGTGCTTTTGCATAAGTAAGAAAAAGACCATGATTGGTAGGGTCGATAAAGCTGTTCCAAGCATTAACTGCCCATAATCGATTCGTGCCAATCCAATTAAACTTGATAATGCCACAGGCAACGTAAACATGTCCTTTGAATTTAATGTAATAAGCGGCCAGATTAAGCTGTTCCATTGTGACATAAATAGAAAAATCGAAACAGCAGCCAATGCTGGTCGAACAACTGGTAATACAATTGTGAAGAATATTTTCATTTCTCCAGCTCCATCAACACGTGAAGCCTCAATAATGGAATCAGGCACAGCCAACATATTCTGTCTCATTAAATAAATCGCAAATGGTGATGCTAACGTTGGTAGAATAATAGCCTGATATGTATTCAGCCAATCAAAGGTCACCATCATTTCAAACAATGGAATGAGCGTAACCTGATATGGAATCATTAATGAGCATAAAATAATGAAGAAAATCGCATTCTTCCCTTTAAAACGAAACTTAGCAAACGCATAACCTGCCATTGCCGCTATGAGCGTACTTAAAGCGGTATAGATAATCGCAATAAAAATTGAGTTCCAAAAGATACGCGCAATACCTAGCGAGTCCTTTAATGACGCAAAGTTTTTTGCAAGAAAATCCCCTGGTGACAATTTAGGTGGTAATGAGAATATCTGTCCTGTTGGCAGGGTCGATCCTACAATCATCCAATAGAACGGAGCAATCGAGATAATTACACCAATAAGGAGTAAGCTATAAATAAGTATTTTTGAGAATTTATTCGAAGTTTTCATTACTCTGTGTCACCTACCAACTTCATTTGAATCCAAGAAATAACCGCAATAATTAAAACAAGTACATACGCAATCGAAGAGGCATAACCAAACTCAAAATATTTAAAGCCTACCTCATATAAGTAAAGCGTTATCGTCATTGTTGCACTATTCGGGCCACCTTCAGTTAAAATAAATGGCTCATCAAATAGTTGAAGGGTACCAATTGTAGACATCACTACTGTAAATACGAAAACAGGCTTTAATTGAGGAATAGTAATCATAAAAAATTGTTTGAATTTACTTGCCCCATCAATACTTGCAGCTTCGTATAATGAATCCGGGATATTTTGTAATCCAGCTAAAAAGATCACCATGTTATACCCCGTCCATCTCCACGTCATAACTAAAATAACTGAAACCTTTGCCCAAAATGGGGATGTAAGCCATGCAATTGGCTCAATACCTACTGATGATAAAAGATAGTTTACAAGACCAAACTGCTCATCAAGCAAAATCATGAAAACAATTGATGCTGCGACAAGCGCCGTAATCGCCGGCATAAAATAAGCAATTCTAAAAAGGCTTTTAAATTTAACCATTGACGAGTGAAGTCCTACTGCAATTAACAAGGCAAGAAAAAGCATCAATGGTACTTGTACGATGAGAATTTGAAATGTATTTAGTAATGATTTATAGAAAATCGGGTCTTGGAATAACCTGGTGTAATTTGATAGTCCAACAAATGTTTTCTCAACTCCACGAACTTCTTGGAAACTTAAAATGAAAGAAGAGATTACGGGATAAATAGTAAAAATAATAATTAACAGAAGAGCAGGGCCCATAAAAAAGTATGGTGCATTTTTGGGAGTAATGAACTGTGAACTGACTCTCTTTTTGGTTTTACCTTTAACTTCTGTAGTGAATGTAACGGTCTTATCCGGTTGTTCCACTAAAACACACCCCTAACTATTAATAAAGATGAGGGTTTTTTTACAATATTTCTCGTTCACCCTCATCCCAAAGATATATTAAGTAGATTATTTTTTAATTTCGTTTTCTAATTGCTTACTAGCGTCTTGTAATGCTGATTCAACCTCTTTATTCTCTAGTAAAATTGATGCTTGTGTATTGCTCATAACTTTACTTCCACGAGCAAAGTTTTCATTTAACGGAATTTCTGGTACTTGGTCAACGATATCGGATACCTTTTTAAAGATTGCACTCTTATTAAAGTACTCGCTTTCAGCTGTAAATATTGGTGAATCATACGTGCTATTTAAAGAAGGGAATAAACCAAACTTTTCAAAACCAACTAATTGGGCATCCACATTCGTTGTAAAATACTCAACAAAAGCATACGCAGCGGATTGATTTTTACTAGATGATGGAACCAGCAATGATGATCCTCCGACGTTTGCGTATCTTATTCCCTCTTCTTTGAAACTAGGAAGATAGAATACATCCCAATTTCCAGCAAGATCTGGAGCTTGATCCATGATTGTTCCTGCATACCAAATTCCATAAGGAACTGTTGCTACCGCACCATTTACAGTGGCAGTTACAATCCCATCCCAACCATCATTGTTAAAAACTAAATCCTCTTCATGCATTTTTTTAATTGCTTTCATTGCTTGCACAGCCTCTTCCGATTGAAGATTGATATTACCTTCAGCATCGAAATAAGACAGTCCTTGTTGCTGAAGCATCATGTGGAACACGCCATCATATTTTGCAATATCAATTGGTAATAGCTGTGCACCTGTTGCTTCTTTTATTTTCTTTCCAGCTTCAATATAATCATCCCATGTCTTGATTGAATCTGGATCTACGTTTGCTTTTTCAAAAAAATCAACTCGATAGAACATAACAGCTGGTCCAATATCCCAAGGAGCAGCTATAATGTCACCGTCTTTATTCTGAACTGATGCCATTTTAGCTGGGTTGAAAGAATCCTTATATTGGTCATAACCATGTTCGTTCAGTTTCATGAACCCCTCTGGAAACTGATTGATATACCCAGGAATTCTTTCGTCTTCCATAAGGATTACATCTGGTAAACCCGAACCTCTAGCTGCTAGACCGACAGTTAACTTCTCATATAAATCGGAACTATTGAAATCTTCTACTGTAACTTCAACATCAGGATATTTCTTCTGGAAGTTTTCCACAGCTAGTTTCATAGTTTCAGCTGCAACATCCCATCCCCAAACGGTAATCTTCCCTGACGGATTATCAAAATCTCCATTAGAGCCTTGTTCATCCGTCTTGTTTGAACAAGCAGATACTACTAATAACAATAAAACCATGATGAATGAAAGATACTTTTTCATTTTCATAACCCCTTTTTTGTTAAGTCAGTTCGTTTTTCTCCATTTCATTTTACAGGTTTATTATATAGTCGATTTTAGTAAATGTAAACGCTTTTAATATTAATTTTACTAAAAATTATTCATAATATTGTTAGTATAATGTAAAATATCCTAGTTTTTACATAATCTTTAAAGGGGGATGCTTTTTAAAGGTTATTAACAAGGTGGAATTTTTAGTAAAATGAGGTGAATTTTACTTGTTAGTATGAAGAAAGGTCCTCTAGTAGCTGTATAAAACAGACGATGGACCTGTGGTATACTGTCTGCATATTGTAATTTGGAGGTTATTTTGTGAATTCAATTATTACGTTTTATAGAAAGATGGCTTTCAAGTATAAATTATTTTACATAATCTTATTTCTTTGTTTTGTAGCCAGTATCGTGTTTATCCATAACAATTACTCATTTTATGAACGCCCGATTGCAAAAGTTGTAGAAGTAGAGTTGCAGGATAAGACGGAAATCGTGGACGGATTTGAGAACAAAGATACTTTGTTCACCCAGTACATCATCGCGGAAATCAAAAATGGAGAGGAAAAAGGAAGTCTGATCCATTTAGTCAATGAATACTCAGCATCGAAAGCATACGATTATGAATTCCGTGTTGGGAATGAACTATTTGTTAAAATAGATGCGAATAAACAGGAAGATACTCATTTAACTGGAACAATCATAGAGGTAAAACGTGATAAATATATATTGATTGCAGCTTGGCTCTTTGTTTTTATCTTACTTTTGGTCGGAAAGAAACAAGGACTTTTCTCGATTTTCAGCCTAATCATCAATGCTATCCTATTATCGTATGCATTGGATTTCTACTTGAATAAACCAGACCGTAGTCTCTTATTGATTTGCAGTATCGGAATTATTTTATTTACGATCCTATCTCTGTTACTTGTTAACGGTTTAAATGAAAAAACATATTCGGCCATTATTGCGACCCTTATTGGAACTTTTGTTTCATTGGCTGTTGCCTATGTTGTGATCACGTTCACTTCAGGAAAGGGGCTTCGATATGAAGAACTTCAGTTTATTACGAGACCGTATAAAACGGTATTTATGGCTGGATTATTTATAGGTTCTTTGGGGGCTGTCATGGATGTAGCTATCACAATGTCCTCTACCATCTTTGGGTTGTATGAAAAAAATAATAATATCTCAATCAAAGCTCTTGTAAAGTCGGGGATGGAGGTTGGCAGAGATATAATGGGAACGATGACCAACATTTTATTTTTCGCCTACATAAGTGGCTCGATTCCATTATTGATTCTGTATTTTAAAAATGCATCTCCACTAGGATTTACTCTCAACATGAATCTCTCCCTGGAATTAGCGCGTGCACTTGCAGGTGGGATTGGAATTGCGTTAACGATTCCAATAGGTTTGTACACGACGATATTTTTTGTAAGCAGAAAGAGGGCGAGATCATGAATACATTAGTTGTACTCGCAGCCATATTATTTATATTAATGACCCTTATTGGTGGAAAAAAAGGAGTACGGTCCTTTTTGGCTCTATTCTTTAACTTCGGTGTACTAATCATTACGATCATTTTTATGAATGATCCAAATCTGAATCCGATTTACTTGACCCTGCTTGCGTGCGTTGCGATAAGCGGAATCAATCTTTTCTATATAAATGAAGTAAATAGCACAACAAAGACAGCTTTCATTTCCACTATCATTACAACAATCATATTATTATTGTTTATTCTTTTACTTACGAACAAGTCGATGATTCAAGGTTTTGGGGAGGAAGAAATAGAGGAGCTTGGGATGTTTTCCTTATATATTGGGGTGGATTTTGTAAAGATTGGAGCTTCGGTCATCATCATGAGTACCATTGGTGCTATAACGGATGCAGCAATTGCGATTTCATCGCCTATGCGTGAAATCTATTACCATAATCCCACTCTTAGTCGGAAAGAGTTATTCGCCTCTGGGTTAAGCATAGGAAGGGATATCCTTGGAACAAGCGCCAATACTTTATTTTTTGCCTTCTTCGGTAGCTATCTCGCCCTATTTATATGGTTCAAAGATTTATCCTATTCAATGGGAGAAATCGTAAACTCAAAAATTTTTAGTGCTGAAATGATAACCATTCTAATTGCTGGAATTAGTGTCACCCTCGTGATTCCCATTACCGCATGGATTACGGCCATTTTTTCCGTAAAAAATAGATAGGCGAAAACGCAGGTCCATCATCCCAAGGGACAATGGACCTGAGTCTCCTACTACCTATTTGTTAGAAAATCATCCAATTTTTTAATGACGTCACTGCTAATATGTGATTCTATCTTTTTAACCTCCTTTTCAATCTCCTCGTCTTCGACTTTAATTAATTGAAAGAAACGGGAAAGAACTTCATGGTTTAAGGCTAATTCCTTAGCCAATCGATTTCCTTTTTCTGTGAGTGTGAGATTTCCATATCGCTGAAATTCGATAAGTCCGTCCTCTTTCAACTTCTTTGCCATTTTTGATGCGGAGGGAACGGAAACATTCAATGACTTCGCTAATTGAGATACACGCGTAAAACCTTCTTCATTTAAATTTGCATATATCTCTAAAAGGTATGTTTCCCGCTTAGCGGAAATCACATTTCAACACCACCTTTAATCATTCATCCGAATCATTCAAAGGACTTCCGATAATTTGTTGAAAATCATCCTGATCAATTATTCCTAAAGCTTTTAGAATAATTGAGTATTTTACAATTTTGGAGTTGATCCTAGAACTTCTTTGCATATTTTCCACCATCCTTTCTCATTCTAGTGAGGGACACAGGACAGTCCCATGTCCTATTCTTAATTACGTGGTAAAGTTGGACGGGGATCCTGTCCCTTTGTCCCAGGGCGTAACCAATTGGAAAGCATCCCGTGCTTTGGTGATAAGAGAAAGCTTATGAAGAAAATTCCCCCTGTCGCAAAAGCCATAGAACCTGAAATCGAGGTATCAATCCAAAGAGCAAAATAATATCCCCCAATCGCAGAAATAATTCCAAACATCGAGCTTAACCCCATCATAACTAGAAGTTTGTCAGTCCAGAGATAGGCAGCTGCCGCTGGTGTAATAAGCATCGCAACCACCATAATCGCACCCACTGCATCAAAAGCAGCTACTGTTGTGACAGAAACGAGCGTCATAAACAAATAATGCATCGCCAACACTGGGATTCCAATACTTGCTGCAAGGGCTGGATCAAAGGTGGTGATTTTCCACTCTTTGTAAAAAAGACCGATTACTAATATGACTAAAAGCAAGATGCACGAGAGCATAAATGTAGCTAATGGAATCTCACCTAGAATCGGTACATGAATGATATTCCAAGGAACAAACGTAATTTCCCCCATCAACGCATGCTGAACATCCAGGTGAGCATTTCCTACATTTGTAGCAATCAGTATAACCCCAATTGCAAAGAGGGTTGTAAAAACGACCCCAATCGACGCATCCTGCTGGACTCCTTTTGAGTGAAACCATTGCACAAGATAGGTGGTCAATATTCCAGAAATCACTGAGCCGATTAACATGTGAATTCCGCTTAAGCTTTGTGTTACTATATAGGCCATCACAATCCCAAGCAAGACCGTATGGCTGATCGCATCAGCCATCATCGCCACCCTTCGCAAGATGAGGAACACACCGACAATTCCACAGGAAACACCAACTAATGAAGCGGTTAGAAGAATCCATCCTGTATATGTCATTGATTTCCCTCCCTCACGTAGGAAGTAGAAACCAAATGTCCTTGTACTTCCTTCTGCTTATTTCGACGCATGATATATTCGACAACCATTCCCTTTTTTAGTCCAAAAAATAAGGAGAATAAAAAGATGGTACCAGACGTAACTACAATGAAGGGTCCTGTTGGCAAGCCGACTCCTAAGGTGCTTAATGTCGTTCCAATCGCTCCTGCTGTTCCTCCAAAGATCCCTGATAACCACATCATGGTCTTAAAGGAGTGCGTCCAATAGCGTGCACTAACAGGCGGTATGATAATAAGTGCTGACATTAATATGACACCTACAGCCTGAATGCCAATGACAATTGTTGTTACAAGAAGGAATAAATAGATGAGATTCAATCCTTTTATCGATAGGTTTAACCCTTTCGCAAATGCTGGATCAAATAAAAACAATTTCCACTCCTTGAAACCTACGATGATGATCAAAATAACTACTGCCGCGAGGATCGACATCATATTTACATCGGATCTGACCATGGATGCTGCCTGGCCGAAGATAAAACTGTCTAACCCCGCTTGATTACCTTGGCTGGTTCGATTCACTAGTGTTAAGAGGACAATCCCCCCTCCAAAAAAGACCGACAAAATCATCCCCATCGCCGTGTCCTCGGTGATACGTGTTGATGATTTGATTAGATTAATTAACAATGCTCCAAGAAGCGCACTGACACCTGCGCCAATAATGAGGACAAACAGGTCTTTTACTTGAAACAGCAAGAATGCAATGACAACACCAGGAAGGGCAGCATGTGATAAAGCATCACTGATTAGACTTTGCCTTTTCCAGTACGCTAAACTACCGACAAGACCTGATGCAATCCCAAGAAGCAGAGTACTAAAGAGAACCCATTGAAAGTTACTTGAGAGTATGTTGAACAATGCCAACCGCCTCCTTTAACCAACGAACAGTTCCACCATAAGTTTTTTCAATATTATTCGCTGTGAATGTTGTGGAGACATCGCCATGGGCAATGACAGTTCGATTTAAAAACAAGACTTGGTCAAAATAATCCTCTACCGTTTGAAGATCATGGTGGACCACTAAAACGGTTCTCCCTTCGTTTTTTAATTCTTTTAAAATCGTCATGATCGCACGCTCCGTTGCTGCATCAACACCCGCAAGAGGTTCATCCATAAAATACAAGTCAGCATCTTGAATCAGTGCTCTCGCTAAGAATACACGCTGTTGCTGTCCACCTGATAATTCACTAATTTGGCGGTTGGCATAATCAGCCATCCCCACTTTATCCAATGCCTCAAGTGCCTTTTCTCGATGGCGTTTATTTGGCCACTTCACCCAACCGATTTGACCGTACATTCCCATCATGACAACATCTAGGGCATCCGTAGGAAAATCCCAATCAACCGATCCTCGTTGTGGAACGTATCCGACTCTTGTTTTTGCCTTTTTTAAGGATGTTTCAAAAAATGATGTAGTCCCTGATAATCGTGGATGTAGCTCAAGCAACACCTTGATGAGTGTCGACTTACCAGCTCCATTTGGCCCCACAATACTTGTGAGAGATCCTTTGTTGATTGTAAATGAAACATTGTTAAGAACCGTATTTTTTCGATATGCTGCACTTAATTGGTCGACTTGAAGTACACTCATTTTTGCCCGCTCCTTGTTAGCCCATTGTAAATGGTTGTTACATTATGATGATACATGCCAAGATAGGTGCCTTCCTCGGTTCCTGCCTGACCCATTGCGTCTGAATATAGTTCACCACCAAGTGTCACATCAAGCCCCTTTTCACTAGCTCCTTCAATAACGGCTTTTATCGAATTCTGGTTAATACTGCTTTCAACAAATACAGCTGGAACTTGTTTTTCAATTAACAAATCAACAGTGTCTTGGATATCAGATAACCCAACTTCATCCTCCGTACTAAGCCCCTGTAAGCCTACAACCTCAATATCAAACATCCGACCAAAATAGCCAAATGCATCATGGGCGGTTACAAGAACACGTTGTTCCTCTGGGACTCCCGACATTTTCTCAATTGTTTCTGCCTTTAATTCCTCGATTTTTTTAAAATACTCTTGTTTGTTTTGTTCGAAGTAGTCAGCATCATCTGGAGAAAAGTCTTTTAATTCCTCGGTAGCATTGTCTAATGCATCCTTCCAAAGATCTAAATCAAACCAAATATGTGGATCGATCGCACCCTCATCACCCTTTAATAATCGCCCTTCATCGATGGACTCTCCTAGCGCGAATATGTGTTTCGTTTCTTTTAGCTTCGAGAAGATATCTCCCATATTGCCCTCAAGATGCAGGCCACTATATAAAATGATGTCTGCGTTTTGTAGCTTTGTGATATCCCCCTGAGTAGCTTTATACAAATGCGGATCCACACCCGGCCCCATTAGACTTGTTACTTTTACACGGTCACCACCTATGACTTCCATTGGTTCTCCAATTTGTGCAATCGTCGTGACAATTTGAATCGCTTCGTCTGGATTCTTTTCGCTCATTTGAGTTGCTGAACTAGCGCACCCCATTAAAGATACGATCATGGTTAGTGCAAAAATCCATAGACCAAAACTCGTTTTTCGCTTTTTCACTATTAGCTCCTCCTTGCATTAATGAAGAAATGTTGCACTCAGGAAACTTTTTGCGTAAAAAAATTTGCGCTAATGTTTTTTATGCGCGCCGAAATGTTTCCTTAAAGAAAGATTAATTCCTTTATGCAAGTATTGTCAAGTACTTTTTGAAAA
The DNA here is from genome assembly GCF_031324165.1 of Ferdinandcohnia sp. QZ13. Classification (NCBI taxonomy): domain Bacteria; kingdom Bacillati; phylum Bacillota; class Bacilli; order Caryophanales; family Bacillaceae; genus Ferdinandcohnia; species Ferdinandcohnia sp. QZ13. Next base: position 1,314,330 of record NZ_JAVIVW010000015.1, read on the forward strand.
TTACTAAATTTTCTTTATAAATTTAAGATAAGGCGATGGAATTGGGCGGAAAGGCGATTTATGAAGGGGATTTTGATTTACAAGTGCTCTTCATCGGGCTTATGAAAGACCTTTTGTACGTGACTTTTACCCGGAATGGTCTTCATGCTTACAAAACCAACAACGATCAAACACAAAAAGCCGATTCCCTGCATACAAGGAAATCGGCCCTATTTTACAATGCTTCTTTAATCAATTTTTTATAGTACATCACGGACAGAATTCCAAAGATAGAGTACAGCAATGTATAGAACACCATGACGATGATCATCGGTGCCCATAGCTCGGTTCCGAAGAAGAACCAGCCTGATTTTACCGCAAAGTAGCTATGACATAGCCCAACGATTAACGGGATGCCAAAGTTAAACAATTGTTTCGCCTTGATTCCGTTTAATAAATCCGTTCTTGTAAACCCTAGTTTACGTAAAATCGTGTAGCTGCCTTTTTCCTCCTCGCCTTCATCCATTTGCTTGAAGTACAGGATGCAACCCGATGTAATTAAGAAGGTTAATCCGAGAAATCCGACGATAAACATCATGAAGCCCATGTTTTGTTTTTGCATTGTTAATATATCGAGTTGTGACTGGTGACCAGCCCATTGTCCTATTTCTGAGTCATTGAAGATTTGATTAGCTTCTTTGAGCTCTGATCTTTTTTCAATATCAATTCCTACATATTTTGGAAACTCAGTTATCACTTCTGGGTCAACATCTTCCGCTAATTGCTGGTACACTGCGTCATCAACAATTGCAACAGGGAATCCTCCACCTGTTAAGCGCAATGGAAGTATACGTTTATCTTCATATTTACTGTAATTCAATTCGAATGCTTTGGTTTTTCCGGACATGGTGATTGGACCTGTTTTAAAGGTCATGAATGCTTGCAGGGCTGAATTACTATTAACGAACACAGATTCATTTTCAGCCACATCAATGTCCTCGACAAAACGGTCTGACACGACTGTCATCGGAGCTGTGAGATCGAGCATTTCTGTTTGTTCCACCTCCAAAACATTCGTCAAATCCGTCTTAACATTCATCAAATCAATCTCCGTTTTCGTATAGCTAATGTTCTTTGCATCTAACAAATCCGTAAATTGTTTCGCGCGCTCCTCATTTGGAATCGAAAAGTCATTCACCACAGACTCCTCCGCTGCTTTTTCAGCCGAATAATACGAAATGTAAGTGAGCGATAACAACCCGAGTGCCAATGCAGACACGGTTGTGATTACGGTTAGCAACACCGAATTCGATCTCATCCGAAACATAATTGAAGATAAGGACAACACTTTATTCACCGACAAGTACCCGTTATCCTTTTTACGAATCAGATTAAAAATAAACCGGATGGAACCCTTGTAAAAGAAATACGTTCCGATAATCACGGATACAAGAATCACCAACATCACCATAAACATTTGCTCCATCATCGTAAACTGACCATCAAATAATTTTGTAGATAAATAATAGCCAAAGAGGATAAGTGCAAGTCCGAGAATCCCCATAATAACTTCAAGGACAGAGACCTTTCTTTTTCTCTCTTCAGATGTTGAAGTGCTATGGAACAATGATAAAATCTGTTGTCTTTTAATAAACAAGGCATTTAACAACATGATCACAATATAAATAGCTGCAAATACAATCACCGTTTGTGCGAGGGCTTCTATTGAAAAGTGAAGTCTAGCAACTTCTTCAATCCCAATGATTTTTAAAAGAATCATCATCACGAGTTTCGATGAAACAAAACCGAGGAAAATTCCGATGATCATTGACCCGAAATACAGAATCATATTTTCAACACTTAAGATCCAAAAAGTCTTTCTTTTTGAAATTCCAACTAGCTGGAACAAGCCGATTTCCTTACCACGACGCTTAATGAACAATGTATTGGCATAGACAAGAAAGACTGTGACGATGCCAATTAGCATGACGGACGCAGCTTTCATTGCGGCAGCCCCTTTAACCGACCCCTCTGTTACATCCATCGATGGGTCATACTGCAGTGTCACAAAGGCAAAATACAAGGCAACACTAAAGATTAGTGCAAACACATATAAGTAATAGTTTTTGATGTTCTTTACTAAATTTCGAAAGATGAGGCTTTTAAAGCTCATGCTCCCACCCCACCCAACACGGCTTGCGTCTTAATGATATCGTTGAAGAAGTCTTGCCTGCTCTCCTCGCCACGATTTAATTTCGTAAAGATTTGACCATCCCTGATAAAAATAACGCGGCTGCAATAGCTTGCTGCTTGAGGGTCATGAGTAACCATGACAATCGTCGCTTCTCGTTTTTCGTTCAAGTCACTTAATTTATTCAGTAAGTCTGAGGCAGATTTCGAATCAAGCGCACCCGTTGGTTCATCCGCAAAAATAATGCTTGGCTCGTGAACGAAAGCTCGTGCTGCTGAAGTACGCTGCTTCTGCCCGCCTGAAATTTCATTTGGATACTTATCCTTCACCTCAAAAATACCTAATTCCTTTGCTACATCTTCAAACATGATTTGTGCAGCCCTCGGAGATATTTTATTAACCGTCAATGGTAACATAATATTTTCTTTGACTGTTAATGTATCTAATAGATGGTATTCCTGAAAAATAAACCCGAGATGACGTTTTCGAAACTCAGCTAGTTCCTTATCCTTCATGCTCGTGAATTCCTTACCTTCAACAAGAATCGAACCAGAACTCACTCGATCAATCGATGAGAGCACGTTTAGCAACGTCGTTTTACCAGAGCCTGATGGACCCATGATCCCAACAAATTCACCCTTTTTTACTTCTATATCGATTCCTTTTAAAACCTCTTGGCGGTTCCACTTGTTTCCGTACGTTTTAGTTATTTTATTTGCCTCTAAAATATTCAATCTGATCAACTCCTTATCTCTATCATAGACAGGATTCAGTGCTTTTTCCTTCGAATCAGCGAACAAAACATGAAAGCATGTGACATTTTCGTCACATGCTTGTTAGCTTAAGAAAATCATTTTTCCTTGGAAAGGTCAATGTAAAAGTCGTAGCCTCACCATATGTAGACTGGACATCTATATGTATTTTTAACGGCTTGGCCGCATTTTTTGTAAGATAGAGACCCATGCCCGTTGCAGCATGATCCCGATGATCGGTTGTAGACGTGAAGCCTTTTTCAAAAATGCGTGACAGGTCTTTTTCCTTTATTCCACGACCGTAATCCTGGATTTCCACAATGACAGTTTCATTTTTTCGATAACTACGAATTTCTATTTCTGCGTTTTCACTGTATTTCACCGCATTTGTTAAGATTTGACGCAAAATAAATTGGAGCCATTTTCCGTCAGAGTATACCTCTGAAACCTCAAATGACATGTCAAACCCGATTCCTTTTTGAAAGCACCATGATTTTAATGATTGGATTTCTGGTATCAGTAGTTTTTCCAAATCCACCTTTTCGATAAAAAGGTCATTTTCCATGGATGGGATTCGGCGCTGATGCAATTGTTGGTCGAGCAGCAAGTGGACCCGAAGCCATTCTGACATCAATTGTTCTTTTAACTTGTTATCTTCCACTCTTTCAATCATTAATTTCAAAGTTGTAAGTGGCGTCTTCACTTCATGAATCCAAGATAATAACTCATCTTTTTCCTGCTCAACGCTTGTTGCATGGTGGCTTATCTCACTTAAATAAAAATGATGTTGCTGTTTGAGAGTGGATTCTACCATTTTTTCAAATGGGGTCTTTCCTTCTTGAAGACTATCAACACCGACAATCGGATCCCAATCATCAAGGTTTTGATAAAAGGAAACTTCCCGGTTGTAACGAATGATAAGAAACAAAGAAAAAATGACGAAAAAGACGAAGACAATATAAAGCATAGAACGGAATGACAGAGACGAGTCAAGATAGCCAATCAATAAAATGAAGACCTGAAAAAGACAGAAAAATAGAATCCAACTGCGCCTTTCGACGAGAAACTTCTTAATCATTCCATGCCTACCTCTTCCCTTGCCAAATACCCTTGTCCAACTTTGGTTTCAATATGTTGACCAAGACCAATTTCTTCTAGTCGTTTTCTCAGACGGTTGACGTTAACAGTTAGTGTGTTGTCACTCACAAAACGTTCGTCATCCCATAAGCTTTTTATGAGTTCCTCGCGGCTGACGATTTGGTTCACGTTCTCGATTAGGATTTTTAATATAAACATTTCATTTTTCGTTAATTCAATTGTTCCGGCTTTATTTTGCACGGTGTTTTGTACGTAATCAATAGAAGCCCCGTTCCATATTTTTAAATGGATTTGCTGTTCAAGGCTATAGTTGTAGACTCTTCTAAGAACGGCTTGAATTTTCGCAATCAGGACATCGAAATGAAACGGTTTTTGAACAAAATCATCGGCACCCAGTTGCATCGACATCACCATATCGGTTGGATGATCCCTTGATGACAGAAAAATAATCGGGACCTTGGAGTGGGTTCGAATCATCCGGCACCAGTGAAAGCCATCAAACTTCGGTAATTGTATATCAATAATAACCAGGTCAGGCTGGATACTGGTAAACTCCTTCATCACATTGCCAAAATCCTTGATTCCGTACACATCATACGACCATTGGGACAGACGCTCCCGGATCTCGTTATAAAGCGTCACATCATCTTCAATCAACAATATCTTAAACACACTACCACCATTTCCTTCTGGGTCACAGGGACAGGTTTCGCGACCCACCATTTTATGGAAAGTCACTTCCTCATGCAGAGGGTAGACTCCTTGATAAATCAATAATACCATAAACTACCATAAGAAGCCTGAATCCGATTATGGATTCAGGCTTTGATATTTGGGTAGGGATTTGTTGCCGCGGAGTTAGGGTGGAACTGGAATTTGTCTCGGCGGAGCCACAAGAACCGTCCCTTTGGCACCCTTTGGTTACTTGCTGGTTTCGTTGACGGTGCCTATGCCTTTGATTTCGATTTCGACGGATACGTTGATGTCGGCTTGGGATAGGGCTTCGGTCCAATTGTCTTCTACTTTTTTGAAATGTTCGTATTCATAGGCTCTAGCATAGATTCCAAATCCAATTGGGTCGATTTTATGGCTTTGGATTTTTTTAAACAGTTTTTCATATTCCGTTTTCAACCGGTGCTCAATGATTTCCTTGATTTTCGCTTCATTTGTTTTTATATCCATAGATAATAGACTTTCGAGAATAAAAATGGTCATGGAGACTTTGACATCAAATGTAAACTTGGCCATTTCATGCGATGTTTTAATTTTGGACTTCACATCTGTCACTTCAAAACTCAGATCGTGCTTATTAAAAATTCCGTCCTTATTATCTGTCGGTATAGTGATTGTTGTGTAACTAATTGGGTGTTTCTGATTATGTTTTAAAAAGAGGAATAACGTGGATTCTGATAAATTAAGAGAATCTACATATTTCCCACTATTATCAAGCAACACGTTTCCAATCACTTCAACCCTTTCACCTTTTTTCACGTTGGATAAAGCTGGTGTCACTCCCTTATCATAAAACTCAGAATGGAGCTGTTGAAGGGTCCCTTTTTCCGTTCTCGTTCGTTTATGATTTTTATCAATGACATTCTTCAGATACATGACAAGATAGGCATTACTTTTCGGCTGATAGTTGATAACTTCCGATACCTGACCGTCCACAACGACAACTCTTGTATTAAGCGAAAAAGTACTGTTCCTGTACAACGTATCTAATATCGGAAACCAATTTTCATGTTCCACAACCTTTTTTCCTAATAAGAGGATCTGGATTTTGGCACCTGTAACCTCGCCACTTTCTACTGCATCAAAATACTTCTTAGAATCCCGTATCGTATCCGCTTTTGTGTGATATGTCTCAGTTTGAACCTTTGCTCCTTTATTAAATACAGGGCTGGACTCATAGAAAACAAGATTATTGTTTTCATCAAGATCAATCCCTAAAATGAAGACAATCGTCGTATCTTCTAAAGGGACTTGGTATCCACAGCTAGTGAGCATCATTAAAAGTGGAATGATTATAAAAGTATGGAACGAACGTTTCATTTTATGCTCCTCCTTTTAAAAAGGCCATGTATCAGGACATATCCCCATAAACAAATAGGGAAAGCGTACGTAAAGAGGTAACTTAGTATCTGTAGTTCCTTACGCCATGTCAAACTAATATTTGCGGAAGGTGGAAACAAAATAACAAAAATCACACTAAATACGAGTAACCAAAATAACGGTTTTGTGTGTTCCTCTTTACCAAATAACCAACTTGTACTAAAGACAGATACAAACATAAGTGGGAGGACTTTTGTAGACATGACAAAGATATATAAAGCGAACAAAACAATCTCTAATCGTTCAATAAATTTAAGCTCAATGACCTTCAAAATGGTGATAGTTGGTTCATTATACTTTGCAATTTCATCAGGACTAAAAACGACAAATGCAACAAGCGTAATCATCAAGTAGGCAAACATGGTAATTGTATTCGCAATAACAACCCCGATTGAAGCGTATTCCTTCTTTTGTAAATATGGATAAAGGAAAAAGGCGATTTCAAAGCCAACAAATGTGATGATGGTTATGTTTACAGTTTTAATGACTGGGTGCCAACCTTCCTTTAGTAGGGGAAGTAGATTCAGAAATTGGGCTTCTTTTAAAGAAAGCATATAAAAGAAAATGATCCAAATCGTCATAAAAAAAACAACCACAGAATATCTTCCAATAATTTGAATATTGTTACGTACCAATAAATACGAAGGGATTGCTAACATTATCACGAGTAAGGGTATGGATGCTCGAGGTAAAACCCAGGCTTGGATAAACATCGCTTCTGTAAAAAACGAGTAGAGAGCTAAAAGAGCAAAATACAATCCCAAGACCACCCCACCCACTTTCCCTCCCCACTTTCCAAAGTAAAATGAGAGCAGGTCAAGAATCGTTCCATTCGGGTGTTTTTTCATAATTTGAATAATAATTAAACTTGTAACTGTGGCGATGAACCACCCTAAAATAATGCCGATCCACCCATCAGTCCCCGCCTTTACTGCTAAATCTCGAGGTAAGGTAAGGACGCCAACTCCAATTTGAACACCATGAATTAATAAGATGAACTGCAACAATGTGATTTGTTTTCCTTGAACATTCATCATTTTTTGTCACCCTTTGGACGACTGGAATCGGCCCTTCTCAATTGAATGGCCATAGAACTAACTGGACGTTTGAGAATAGACCATTGTGGGAAACGAATAAACAAATCCTTCCAGTCCTGAAATCGCAAGGGGGATACAGGGCTAGCATAGGAAATACCAAGTGATTTTAACTCAATGAGATGGATGATTAATATCATTAAACCTACACTTAATCCTACAAAACCAAATAATGAGGCCAAAATCATCATCGGGAAACGAATAAGCCTAATGGAGGCCCCCATCTGATAATTTGGGATAATAAAAGAGGCAACGGCTGTTAACGCCACAACGATGACCATAATATTACTGACAATCCCAGCCTGTACTGCAGCCTGTCCAATGACAATACCACCGACGATTCCAACGGTTTGTCCAATTTTTGCGGGGAGTCGAATTCCGGCCTCACGTAACATCTCCAGGGCAATCTCCATAATTAATGCTTCAATGAACGGTGGAAATGGCACTCGTTCCCTCGACACCCCAATGGACATAAGCAATTTCAATGGAATTACTTCGAAATGAAACGCAATCACCGCGATATAAGTCGCCGGTAAAAAGATGGCCATAAAAAAACCAACATACCTTAACAGTCGGATAAAGGAAGCGACTAACCAACGCGAGGTATAATCATCCATGCTTTTAAAAAACGAAAAAAAAGTCGCTGGAGCCACTAAGACATTTGGGGCTCCATCCACCACCATCACCATTCTTCCAGCTAAGATTTCCGAAGCTGCCAAATCAGTTCGCTCCGTTACAAGAAATTGTGGAAATGGTGAATAGGGATTATCCTCAATGTATTCTTCTAACACCACACAATTTGTAATACTATCAACCTTAATTTTTATAAGACGGGTATCAAGTTCCTTAATCAACTCCGGGTTGGCAACATCGTCTAAATATAAAATGGAGACCTTTGTTTTCCCTCTTTCGCCAATGATGTATTCTTTTATTTTCAAATTTTGATTTTGTATATGCTTTCGTATGAGTGCAATATTTTTACTTCCCGATTCAGTAAAACCGATATGTTCTGCATAAATGGAAGATTCAATCGGAGTATCTTCAATCGAACGTTCCGGCCATTTTCCAGTATCTAAAAGGAATGCCACCGCGGATTGATCAACAAACAAGACACTCTTTCCCTGCAAAATTCCATCTGTAATTTGTGACCATGTGTTCGCTTCCTTAATTGTGGCAAGCGATACCTTTGGTGTGGGATTCTCATTATTCACATCAACCTGAAATAACAATGGTTTTAATACATGATCATTAACCACTGTATAATCAGTAAGTTCACTTAAATAGACGAGTGAAGCTTTCGCCTTTGTTTGTTTAATCACAAGGTTTGTCACAACTAAATCAGGCGTTTTACTGAAAATGCTTTTTACTTCAGTAAGATTCTGTTCTAATTGTGTGCTAATCAATTCCTCGTTTGACCCTGAGTTTTCGCTAGGATTTGATTGTTGTTGCTGAGGTTCCTTCTTATATTTTTTGAAAAAAGACATACGAATACCCACCTATGATATGATGGTTTAGTTTGCTTCATAGATTGGAAAAACATGCATATAAAGCTAAAAAGAACCGCGCATATATGCACGGTTCTTCGGTTTGGCAAGGCCAATATTTTTATCCTAACGCTACATCCAAAATCATCATCACGACAAACCCAATCATGAGGCTCATCGAAGCCAGATCTTTATTTCCTTTTTCCTGCGAACTCGGAATCACTTCTTCAGCGACAACGAAAATCATCGCGCCTGCTGCAAAACTTAAGGCATACGGAAGTAGTGGTTCAAAGAACGAAACAGCAAATGCTCCGATAACAGCTGCGATTGGTTCAACCATTCCTGAAAACTGCCCGTAGAAGAAGCTTTTTCTACGCGACATACCATCTCCTCTTAAAGGCATCGAAACCGCAATGCCCTCTGGAAAGTTTTGAATTCCGATTCCGATCGCCAATGTCAGCGCACCTGCTAAGGAAGCTTCTGTTCCTCCATTTGCAAGGGCACCAAACGCAATTCCGACCGCAAGACCCTCCGGGATATTATGCAGCGTGATTGCGAGCACTAGAAGGGTACTTCTTTTTTGACCTTTTGAATGTAGTCCTTCTGCATCTTTAATTGGTGCGTTTGGATGCAGATGAGGCAAAATTTTGTCTATTCCCCATAGAAAAATGCCTCCTAATAAGAATCCGAAAGCGGCCGGAAACCACGCTCCGATTGGGTTATCGCCAGACATATCGATTGCCGGTCCCAATAACGACCAATAACTAGCGGCGATCATCACGCCTCCAGCGAAACCTAACATACTGTCCAAAAGTCGCTGATTGATGGTCTTCGTTGCAAAAACAAGCGTGGCCCCAAGCGCGGTCATCCCCCACGTAAACAATGTCGCAAGTAAGGCTTGCATAACCGGATGAAAATTCTCAAAAAATGCAACCATGTTAAAGAACTCCTTTTCGTTCAACTAAATTAAAGTTTAGCATAACCAATGCATAGGTAAAATATGGAGTAGTCTGTGGGTATCGGACCCTGCGCAAATTATTTAAAACACAATGGCTCTGCTATAATTATAGGTAAGAGAGGTGAGCATATGCAAAGATTACTATTTGAAGAGGCGTGGGATCGGACGATTTCGCAGAAGGATCGAGAGGAAATTGAACGGATTTTTCAAGATGTGGTTTTGAACCTAGATATGGGAGTTACATTCACAACCGTCCGAATTGCAGTAAACCATAAGGTCGAACGTCTAGTAACATCTATCATACATAATAGAACGGAGCAAACTCTCATTTTTGAAAATACAATACTAGAAATTTGGGTCGGGGATAAACGGTTAGCCGAACACAATTTTACCTATCCTACACTTCAGGTACCACCTAAAACCAGCATGCCGTGGACGTTTATTTTCCCCGAGACCGTTGAGGTTCCCACTGACCAAGCCACATTTAAACTAAAAAAAGAGAAGTAGACTCTATTTAGAATCCACTTCTCCTGTTTCATTTTACCGGACCATTCGTGATTTCGGTTAGTTTTGAATTGATGGCAAAGATTTTCCCGTTTACCCCATTTATTCCAAAACCACCTAACCGTTTCGTATGCATGTCAAGGTACTTTTCAGCTGTTTCTTTTGTCTCGAACAAATAAATTCCACCCGCTTCTTTTGCTTCGGGATTCTCTGTCCAGATTTTCCAGATGAACCCTGGTTCCTCCGTAATGCTTTTCGCTAAATCGGTAAATGCATTTGCCATTTCATCTCCAAATGGCCCATCCATTTTAAAATCTACCTGTAATACATATGGCATGGTAATTTCTCCTTTTTATGAATCGTTATACTAAAACTCCTTCTCTCATTCCTTTCAATGCAGTCGACCAAGCGACAACATCGTCTAATGTATTGTTTAAAGAATCCTCGTGGTATGGTGCTGGATTAAATTTACTCATATCTTGAAAATCCGTGAATAGGCTCATTGCTACAGAAGGTCCAACAGTCGCTACCTTTGGTACCGTCAAAATGAGACGTAAATTGTTTGCAGCTGTTACACCTAAAGTAGATCCGTAGCTTACGATTCCCGCGGCTTTATGGTTCCACTCTACGTATAAATAATCAATAGCATCCTTTAATCCAGACGTAATAGCCTTATTATACTCTGGTGTGACAAAAATAAATCCGTCGAGACTATTAATTTTTTCAGACCAAGCATGTGCTTCTGGTGCTTGATAATCCTGAGACATAATTGCTGGAATCGGCTCATTAAATTTTGGTAGGTTGTAATCCTTAATATCGACCAATTCAAATTCTGCGTCTGTTCGTTTGTCCGCGATAGATTTCACCCATTCTGCTACTTGTAGATTTACCCTTGAATCTCTTGTACTTCCTGTAATAATACCGATTTTAACCATTCTTATTTCCTCCTATTGTGTATGTATGATGTATCTTCACTATAACAAGGACGAAAACAGGAGGACACCAACAGTAAATTGGATTTGTTGTTTATCCAACACTTTTGAAAAAGTGTATAAAAAATGACCCCCATTTAAGATTGGGGTCATGGGAAACATGTACTATCTATTTTCACTTTTTCATACTCTTTTGCAAAGAGATCATTTCTTCAGCCAGTTTATTTATTCGTTTTAGGAGTCCTTTATTCGAAATTTCATTGTCGTCATCGAATTCATCATTTTGAATAAAAACTTGATGAACAGGTACTGTCCCTTTTAAATACGAAAGGATGGGCTTTAGATGGTATTCCGAAACAAGGAAGTGTTTTTCTGTCCCACCGGTTGTAATGATCCCGGTCACCTTATTTTTGAAGGAATCGACCGGAAAAAAATCTAAGAGATTTTTTAAGACACCTGAAATGGACGCCTGATAAATCGGTGATCCGAAAACAAGCATGTCCGCTTCTAACATTTTATTGACCACTTTAATGGTATCGTCATTATAAAAGCTTAATGGGCTTCCATTTACAAATTCCATTTCGAAATCCTTTAGATCAAGTAATTCTATTTGAACGGAGAAGTCCTGTGCTTTAATTGCCGCTAACACTTCGTAGACAGCCTTCGATGTTTTTGCACCAATTAGTGAACCCGATATTCCAACAACTTTCATAACGCTACCTCCTAAAATTAATTATCCAAATATAGCGTTTGCTCCTATTAGTTCATTTATGTGAGAATCGGTTTACTCCGAAAAAGAAAAACGAGGGAAAAGAAATCCCTCGTTACTTTTTTTACAATAAGAATAGCACAAATGTTAATGGTAATATCAGTACAGGAAGCCATGAAATCGACAGAAATGCGTTCTTTTTATACCCGACTTCTGGGAATGGAATTGATACCGGATTAAAAAACCAGTTCGCCATTCGGCTAAGTCGTGATTTTTTCATCGGGAAGTCAGGTACTTCAACCGTGAATTGATCAAGCTTTTCTTTTAATTCTTTTTCAAATAGGTCGTGATTCAATCCTCATTCACCTCTAATTCTTCTTTTAGTTTTTTCAACGCACGATGTAGCTTGGATTTTACCGTTCCGACCGGGATGTGTAAAATCATGGAGATTTCTTTTTGTGTAAGATCATGGTAGTAGGTTAGCAACACAATCGCCCGTAAATCCTCCGGAAGCGATTGAATGGCAGATTGCACGGTTATTTTTTCATCGGAGTTTTCGTGATGTGGATGTCGGTCGGCCAGAATCGGTAATAAATTGCGAAATAAGTTCTGTCGCCTCAGCCTCGTCATCATCGTGTTGTAGGCAATTTGATAGAGGTAGGTTTTAAATTTTCCTTTTTCCTGATCAAATTGATGAAAGTTCCGCTGTAGTTTTTCAAAGGTGTCCTGAACAAGGTCAATGCTGAGCTGTTCGTTGTTCGTATACCGAAAGATAAACTGATACAAAGGGGCTTTGTACACATTGTAAATGACCTCCAATGCTTCCTTATCCCCTTTTTGAAATTTGAGGATTGCCTCCTCCGCCCTACTGTAACTCATCTGACCACCGCTCTTTTATTCCTTTATATACATAAGCAAGCTTCGTAATAAACCATATAAATGTAATCAAGCTAAAAACAAAGGTTTGATGAATGAAAAACTGGATAATCGGACTGTTGATGTTGTCCCCTCGTAAAAGGAAAACCAAAAGCCCCGTGATACATAAAAAGGTATACACAGCCGCTATTGTAATAATCGTATCCCATCTTGACCAATAAAAATAGATGTTTGATTTCGTAAAATCAATTTTCCCGTTATGATCTCGGACAACCTTCTTATTCATCGAACCAATCACCATCGCAAAAACCGTTCCAAGAATTGCAACAACGATAGAACTCACAACCATCCCCGTGATTGTCGTCATCTTTAACACTCCCTCATTTTTTTGTTCTTACTTCTTATACTAATGAGGGGAGGGAAAGGTTCATTTTTTTTGCAACGGAACATGACATAAAACATTTAATATGTACATTTCAAATATAGAAAAAGAGTGCTACTCATTGGAAAGTAGCACTCTCAATACTAGACGTTTTCAATTATCTGCCAAACCCTGGATAGAATCCGCCGTGGCCGTGGTGATAACCATAGCCTGGATAGAATCCGCCGTGGCCGTGGTGGTAACCATAGCCTGGATAGAATCCGCCGTGACCATGGTGATAGCCGTAGCCTGGATAAAATCCGCCATGACCATAGCCATAACCTGGGTAAAAACCACCTTGACCATAGCCATAACCTGGGAACATTCCAAACATTTGTCTGTCCATATGATCTCTCCTCCTCAAATAGGCTGCACCATAGTGTATGTGTCCCTATTCAAGGTGGTGCCAATCCAAATGTATTCCATTAAGTTGAGAAGTGAAATCACTGTACCACTAAAAAGCGTGCATGTTTACGTTCACCTACATTTTATGACAAATCACACATTTGTATTTTCCTCTGAATGCAGAGTTAATTTGGAATCCATACCTTTGTATAGTCGATATGTCCAAAGGAATGCGATTCAACATCTCTTATGTTAGAGTCTAAATTTCTAGTAATAATAGGATGATATAAAAAGAACATCGCAAGCTCAGATTGTAGATAGTGTTCGACTTCATCCATTATTTGTGTCCTTTTTCCAATATCACCTTCAAGCTCAAATAATCTTATTTTTCTATGTACAAATTCCTCAACTTTCTTTGAAAATAATCTATTAAACAACAATGATTTATTCATAAAAGCATATGAGAATGCAAGGTGTTTATCAAAAGAAAGTGACAAACCCATGATTAACATATCAATCTCTTCCTCAATTCCCTCTTTTAAAACTTCAGTGTATGAAGTTGGATAGACATTCATGTAAACACCATATTTATTTGCTTCCTTTTTTAACCACTCTCCTTCTCTACGAGCGCGTTCGTGATCAAAGCAATAGAGATTTAAAGTTTCTCCTCCATAGCCAGATAATTGAATGAGTGTTTGAATATCATTTGATGACTTTGATCTTGATTTTGAACGTTCTATGTCAAGGCTACTTGCCTTAACCAAATCTATCTTTAAGTCCTTTGCCATTTTTTGTACGTCAAATAAATGGAATATGGCTTCTCTGAAGGTTTGCTGTTGGATAATATTCTTGCGATTTAGGTTAAAGGATAATAGTTGCACTCCGGAATTCATAATCTTATGCCTGGTTGGTTTTATCTGAGACATATCTTCCTCACTTGAAAGATAAAGCATTTTTACAGCTTCATTCGATACATGGTAGAACTGAATCTCGTCTATTAATGGACGTTCTTTGAAATAGAAATCGTTCGCTTGTAATACCAATTTTATATTTGTTCTTTCCTTTACAAGGAATGGACCCGTACCACACCACTCTAATTCATCAAATTCAACATTGCTTGGTAAGATACAAAATATTGGTGCAGAAAGATATCGTAAAAGAAACGGATTGGGCTCATCAAGATGGATTTCCACCTTATATTGGTGAGGACACTCCACCTTTTGTATATTTCGAACCAGCCACGAATAAGAGGGAGGAGCGTTCTTAAATCGATTAATCGTGTAAGCTACGTCAGTGCTCGTAACATAGTCATGGTTATGGAAAAATACACCCTTCCTTAAATAGAACGTCCAAACTTTGCCTGAGGTGTCTACATCAAAATGGTGGGCAATATGCGGTATAAAACAATCGTTCTCGTTGTCGTATCGAATGAGTGTGTCTCCTAAATACTCTAAAAGATGTGTTTCTAACGCAAAGGAAACGCGTAATGGATCCAGCGACTTGATGTCTCTCGCCTTAAATGCATACAATACATCTTTTAACTCTGTTTGATCGTGTCTAATTCCCAACAAACCCCTAATTTCATTTGAGAAATTCACAACCCAAGACTTTGGAATTGGAAGACGGAGAATTTCAGCGATTTTTTCAAGTTCGCCCTTTTTTAGACAACCATTTATGAAGGTCTCTATCTCTTCTTGAAAAGAAGTAAAATAGGTTACTTTTGATACATTTCCTCTTCCTTTACCAGGTTGATAGGTTAAACGTTTTTTATCCTCTAATCGCCGGATAATACGTTTTGTATTTTTTCTAGTACAACACCAAATTGCATCAACATCTTCAAGCTTACATTCATAGTTCCTTCCTTTTTTATAATGCTCTAAATGTGACCGTAATAGGAAATAACGTTCCTCCACTCCTTCAACCTCCTAAAAGGGGACATTTTTATCCTAATATTACCCTTTTTCCCCCTTTTTAGAAAGTTCATAATAGTGATGAGTGAATACGGAAAGGATGGATTCTATGTTTAAACATTCAATCTGGAGGGAACAAAATGCAATTCTTTATTTCTCTGGAACCGCATTATCAAAATTAGGAGATAAATTTTACATTATTGCAATTCCTTGGCTCATCTATGAATTAACTCAATCGGCTGCAAGTATGGGAATGATGTTTCTTTTTCAAACATTGCCCTTTATTCTTGTGTCTCCAATCGCCGGCGTCCTTGCTGATCGTTTTCCACGAAGAACACTACTCTTTGCATGTGCCCTTCTTCAAGGATTATTGGTGGCTATCATACCTATTTTAAGCATTTTACAAGTGTTACAGATATGGCATATTTATGTTCTAGGCTTCTTTATTGCAAGTTTTGGGGCCGTATTCTCTGTAGTGAATGCAACGTTAGTTCCACAGCTGTTCAAGAAAGATAGTTTAATAAAAGTCAATACGACTCTGCAGTTTATTGATACTTCTTCAGTACTGCTTGGTAGTATGTTAGCAGGAATCTTAATATCAAAAATAAACGTATACAATGTTCTTTTCTTAGATGCGTTCTCATTTTTTCCAATTGCAGTTTCTATTTTATTTTTGACGTTTTTATCAAAGGAAGCTCCTTCGAAGGTGACATCAAATTCATGGCAACAGCTCCGTGAAGGGGCTACCTTTTTGTTTAAGCACTCCATTTTAGGACCCTTCACCCTACTTGTATTACTTGCAAATGTAGCCAATGGAGCACTAATTAGTATGCTAATCTATTTTTCTCGTGAAAAATTATTGTTAACCTCTGAGGAAATTGGATGGGTTTATGCGGGAGCCGCAGTTACACAAATAATCGCTATCGCAATCGTTAATTATCAAGGAAACAAAGGTAACCACATTCGTCTAATGTTAAATAATATCATCATCAGTGGACTAGGCATTATCACAGTCTCCTTCAGTTGGAATTGGCAAACCTTATTACTTGCTGTCGCCATCCAAAGTGCACCTGTCATTATGTTCAATGTGCTATTTAAAACAATGCGTCAAAGACTTGTTCCCTCCTATATTTTGGGTAGGGTAAACGGAATTATCTCAATGCTGGGGATGGGGGCACTACCATTGGCAGGGTTTCTAACGGGGATTATTGCTGAAGCTATAGATATCCGGTTCATCTTCTTTACGCTTGGATTCATTTCCTTCCTCGTGCCTTTACGATTTACTAAACTAACAAAATTGAACGTGGAGGAAGAGGAGAGGAAAGTCACAGTCATATAATAAAATAAGGCTGCATTTTTAGTACAAATGCAGCCTTGCTTAGAGAGGTAATTTTTATCTTTCCTGCAAATTTTTCATTGTGATTCTTGTCTTTTCCAAGGTTCTTCAATGCTTTCTAACCAATGAACCCACGCGCTAAAGCTACCATCAAATTGAAAATAGATTTGTTGTATTTCTGGGAATTTCTCAAAAGTTGCTGCATTCAGTGCGCTAAAAAAGGCTTGCGCTTCCGCACTTGCCGGACTACCCGCCAAGAAATCCTTAAAATCAATCACAACAGTCCCATGTTCATCGATGGCTACTCCATTCAATGAATCTTCATTCCCGTATTGGATATCGCCACTTTTTAAAAGCCTGTTCATTTCCTCTTCTAGTTCTGGAAAAGGCTTTCCAAATGTTCGATAATCAAAGCCAATATTGACTTTTTCTACCTGCTCCTCGATAAAGCTCTCATACCTTTTTCCCAAGGTTAATTCATATAAGGCTACATGCTCGTTTTCAGGAATAAGAAGGTAAACTTTATTTCGATCTGTTTTAATATAATTCTCCATTCGTTGAGGTTTATAGAGAAAGTTTTCCTCTGGAATACGTACACCTCCAAGCAAAGCACCCTGCTTATCAAGCCCAAATACATGTGTCTCTGAAGTAGGAGTATTTACAGGTGGAGTAACGGTCTGCATATAAATAATTTGTTCATCCGTCACCTTTTGTAAAGCCAAATTGCCATGTCCTAAATCTGAGAACAACGAAAGCTCAGTCTGCTTTCCTTCATCATTTAGTACTAATTTACTTTCCTTACGATTTACTACCTTAAAATGAAAAGACAGATTCTCTTCCTCTATGAAACTCATTGCTTTCAAGCTCGCAAATTTCTCTTGATTTTGGCTAACAACAATTTCATTATTTTCAAATTCATATAAGGAATCTGGGAAGAATAAATCAAGTTGTGATAAATCATAAATATGTGTTAGCTCACCGTTCACTTTGTATTGATACACAAGCTCTTCTCCCGAGTTTAAAATGTAAATATCTCCATCTTTCGTGACCAAAATATCCTCAAGAACACCGACCATATTTTGCTTTTTTTGGATAGGAAATGATGTTGTTTTTCCATCACGATCTCTAATCACTACTTGATACTTCACTTCATCTAAAAGATATAAGGTTCCATTCTCTATATCAAAACTACTAACTGGGTTCATACCTTGAGCCTCATATAGACCGATTTCTCCATCTCCATTACCATATTCAAGCTTATCTACCAATTGAATATGGGAGGATTCCTCAATCTCAAATGCTTTTGTTTTTTCTTTTTCAAACAGTGTAGATAAAATGAGTAACGGCAGAATCAGAACAACAGCTGTAGCTGCAAATAAGGGAAATACCCGCACTCTTGGTTTTTTCTTTGTTTCTTCCAACATGATTACATCATGTAATTCCTTCATAAAATCTTGACTTGGTACTAGGTCTGGCCTATCTTTAATTGGGTGAAGTAGCTGTTTAGCCTCTTGAGTTAGATTTTCGGTCTTTTTCATCTTCATTCACTCCTTCCAATACCTGTAGTTCCTTTTTCAAAATCTTCACCGCACGAAAAAAGTCAACTCGGACCTTTAATTCGGTACACTCCAATATTTCAGCTGCCTCCTTGATTGTCATTTCCTGAATTCCTCTTAAAATGAGTAAACTTCGATAATGAGGCTTTATTCGAAGTAGAGCACTTTGAATTTCTTGCCACTGCTCTTTGATAAGAAGATGGTCATCCAAGGAATCCCGTTTGTCATGGTGTGTCATTTTTTGAAGTAAATCAGGTAATGTAGACTTCAGCTTCTTTTTTCGCAAATAATCGATTGCCGTGTGCCTAGCGATCGACAGTAGCCAGTACTTTGCACGAGCATGATCCCTCAGCGTGTGACTGTTTCGTATTGCTTTTATAAACGTTTCCTGTGTAATGTCTTCTGCATCCTGTTTATTACTGGAAAAATACAACGAAAAACGATAAATATCTAAATGAAATTCTTTATATAAACTTTCTATATCCAACCCGCTACTCATTTACATCCCCCTTTCACTAACAAGTCGGGTGTCAATGTATTTTGTTTCAAATTCATTTAGTGTATTTCTTCATTTTTTATAATAATCCTCCTTAATCTATTGGACAGGAGGCTGATTGTTTTATATAAATAACAAAAGAGAAACAGCATATGCCGTTTCTCTTAATAGTCATTTTTGTAAATTATGAAAAAATGCAGCTACACCGCTCTGTGCTTCCATCTCTTACCTTCGTTCACAAAAAGGATGCCGAGTTCGTGGTGTTCACCCTCATATAGGGCGCGTTGCACGTATCGAACCTCTCCGTTTATATCTAACACATCGAGCTTACATAAGGCTCGATTTTTTTGGAGGGCCATGTAAAATTCTTGGACGGTTTTTACTTGTATCCCGTTGACCTTTGAAATTGTCTCTCCAATTTTGATTTGCATTTTTTCAGCTGGGGATTGGGGAATAATCCCGAGAACGAGCAGACCTTGGTTTCGCTGTGAAAAAATCGATGGTTTCGATTCGTCCATAAAATAATGCTTCAGGTAGATGAGTTCTCGTCCGGCTAATGCAAAACATGCTGCAATGATTGCTGCAACTGGAAACCAGATACTCGCAACCGCTAAACCAGTAACGATGATGCTTAATAGGATGACGCGTTTTCCAACGACCGGAATACTTTGGGTTGGAAGCATGCTTTTTACCTTATGATAAAAACCAATTCCGAATGGTACTAAAATCAATGAGTATGCTTGTCCGGACACGGTGAATACCGGCCACCATTCATAATGTGTGGTAAGAGCCTCCCCTGGCATCAGTAAAAATACTGGTGCAAGCCACAACCTTTGCGAAATGTGAGCACCGACTGGAAGCCCGCGTTTGCTTTTTAAAAGGTCTGGTGACGTACCGATATGACCTTTTTTCAGAATCAGAATTCCTTCCGCTAGTAAAAGGGCACCTAGTAAAATTGCAATCGATGCTAGACTTGTGTTACCCATGTCGTCTAGCAATCTCGTAATAAATTTATTTTCAACTGTTAGATTTGAGAGCAAAATAATTCCGAAAAACGATACTCCTAAAATATATGCTGGAGATAGTAAACGTGTATTGATCGGTAAACTTAATAATAATGTGACCATTGCAATTAACACGATACTGCCGAATGGAATCACAACACCAGCAGCGATGGTTACGACGGAAATGAGCAGTCCCCCAAGCCAGCCTCCTGGAAGGAGTGATCTTAGGTCGTAGAACCCGTCTTCTACTCTTATATGAAATGAGCGTCGCTCGCGTTTAACGCGAAAATAGCCTAGGAGCACGCAATACCCTGCTAAATAGTAAAACAATGGGTGCAGAAAGAATCGTCCAATTCCTTTTGCAAATTCAAGTAACCATGCTTCAATCATTCTTTTCACCACCTATGGATTTGACTTTATATGTAAAAAATTTCGTTCGATATACTAACTTTTATTGTACCAAATACTTGACGTAAAGCATACGTCGATTTTATGGAAAAAGGAAGTTGGGGATTTGGAGACGGGGATTTGGGTTTGTAGGTATGCTGCCAAGCTTTGCCGATAAATCAACTTTGCACCGATTTCCTAGTTTAGTGCAATGGTCGAGGGGATGATGCATATATGTGGGTTTTGATGCATATCCGAGGGATTTGACGCATATTCTCGAATTCAGATGCATATCTCCTGGTTCTGACGCATATTTTCTAGGTTCGACGCATATCTCCGTGTTCTAAACACATATTCGCGAGTTACCCCCCCAAATCCCCATAAGTTAGTCGGAATTCCGGGTCAACAGGAGGCCTGAAGACGTTAACGGGACCACAAGAACCGTCCCTTTGGTTCCAAAAAACACCTCTCCGGACTGGAGAGGTGCGCTTTGTTTTTATTTAAATAGGACTTCCATTGCCTTTTTGAGTTGTTGGTCGTTCTTTTTGTCACGGATGGATTCGATGACTTTTGCTTCGATGGCGCCGGCTGTTTTTCCATCGATAGTGCCTGTTGCTGGTATATCATTTGCTTGTTGGAATGCTTTTACTGCGATGACGGTTTCTCCACTGAAGTAGCCGTCTTCACGACCTGGGTCGAATCCTAATCCACTCAGCATAATTTGAGCATTCTTGATTTTTTCATTGTTCATGTTTTGTGTAAGTTCTTTTTCAAACTGGATTGGGTTCGCATAGAAGTATTCTGGTTGCTTCACTTCTACGGTTGGTTCAATCCCCTTTTCGTGAATCCAGTTTCCATCTGGTGTTAACCATTTAAACATCGTCAACTTAAGGTTACTTCCGTCACCCATGTCACGAGCCTGTTGAACAGTTCCTTTACCAAACGTTTTTTCACCAACTAGGTCATAACCACCTGCTTCTTTTAATGCACCCGCTAATATCTCAGACGCAGATGCACTACCTCCATTAGTTAACACGACGATTGGGTAGTCCTTTGGTTTTTCAAGAGTAGAGAAGAAGCGCTGCTTTTCTCCGTTTCTATTTTCAATTTGAACATATGGCTTTTCTTTTGTAACAAGCTGTTTTAAAATTTCCTCCACACTTTCAAGGAGTCCACCTGGATTTCCACGAACATCGATGATTAGACCTTCGATGCCTTTGTCCTCTAGTTCATTAAGTCCCACAACAAAATCCTCTGCAGTGTCTTGGGCAAATGATGTGATTTCAATATAGCCGAGTTTTTTATTGTTGTATTCTTTTAAGTCTGTGTACACCGTCTCAATCGGAATGGTGTCACGGGTTACTTTGACGTCCATTAAATCTGTGACACCCGGTCTCATGACTTGCAGAGTAACAACCGTTCCTTTTTCACCACGGATTTTTAAAACAGCCTCGTACAGATCAAGCCCCTCAATGCTTTCACCGTCGATTTTAATGATTTGGTCATTTGGCTTTAGCCCTGCTTTTTCAGCCGGTGAATCCTTAAATGGAGCGACAATTGTGACCTTGCCTTCCATCATGCTTACCTCTGCGCCAATTCCTTCAAACGAGGATTCGAGAGATTCATTGAACTGGGCAGCAGTTTCTTCATCCATATATGCAGAATACGGGTCATTCAGCGTACTAACCATCCCCTGAATGGCGCCCTCAATTAATTTTTTTTCGTCAACCTTTTCAACATAGCTTGATAAAATCAGGTTGTACGCTTGACCAATTTTAGATAAATTTTCTGTGTCTTCTTTAGTAGTGCCTTCTTTGTTTTGGTTTGGCTGTTGAACAAGTGGTTGTTCGTTTTGGCCGAGCAACTGAACCACTAAAAACGTAGCACTCGCCCCTAATAGTAAGGATAGTACCATATATAATGCGACAACTTTACGACTCACCTGTGTTCCTCCTCATCTCTAAATACAAATGCTTACCGTTAATTTTTGTAGCTTTTATGTTCTTATTCATGCCTTCTCTCATGTATGATAGTCGAAAAGTCATGATTACTCCGTAAGCATGGGCTTTTTGACTATCTGGTTAGAGTTGCAGGAAAAGGCACCACACATGCGTTAGTGCGATGCCTTTGTATAAAAATATGTAATGCTTGTACACTTTATGACAAAAATGAGGCAACGCCTCGATGTGCATTGGTAAAATTTTCGTTCCTTTTTTATTATAAAAGTTTTTTAAGAGTGAAGTAAAGAAAAATGTAGTAACCGGAGGATTTCCGCAGTATGATAGAGGAAATATTTCAGAGGAGTGATTGAGTTGGCGCATGAAATTCGTGAATTAAAGACGGTCGATGAGTGGAAAATGGCATTTCCGGTTATGAAGCAATTACGAACACATTTGACGGTCGAGGAATTTGTGGACTTAGTTACTGAGATGCAGCCTCAGGGTTATCGGTTATTTGCATTAATGGATGAGGGAAAGGTTGCCGCCGTTACTGGCGTCGCACAGCAACTCAATCTTTATTATGGTAAAAATATGTATGTGTATGATTTAGTTACGGATGAGGCTGGGCGATCGAAAGGCTACGGTGAAGCAATTCTATCTTATATACATGAACTTGCTCGCGAATTAGGCTGTGGTAAGGTGGCATTGACATCTGGTCTGCAGCGTGTCGATGCGCACCGTTTTTACGAAGATAAAATGGGGTATGAGCGGAAAAGTTATGCGTTCGTGAGGGAGTTGTAGGGTTGCAACTCGGGGGCATAAGCATAAGCTTAGCCCCTTTTGACTTAAATAAGATTTTACGAAGACCCGCCTAGAAGGCTTTCTACCTTCTAGGCCACTTTTCATCAATTGACTAACTCATTTCTTTTTCCCTTACAGAAGCCCAACTGCTCTACCCCTCATTGTGAAATTCACCCTCGTTTTCACATATTATTCTTCCTTCATTCTATAATATTGTTTTCCTACACTTGATGCACTCCTACCTAACTTCTTACCAATTTCACCAAATGTATATCCCATATTTTTTAATTCTAATACCTTTCTCTTTTCACTGATCGTCCATGCGCGATAATTAACTATTCGGTCTTGGTTTTTGGCTCTCTCTTCATCAACCCATTCTGGTTCTGGAGCCAATATGTTCTTTTCAATCTTATAGAAGGAAATCTTTTCTTTATTCTTTTCCGCCCACTCCCAAAATTCTCCTGGCTTTATAAAATAATATTGTTTATGTTGCCTCGTGATTTGTTTTACGCAGGGTAATTCATGCCTTACAACCCAATTCTCTACAGTCTTTCTATCTACAAATAGTATCTTTGCAAGCTCCCCTAAAGTTACCATACCGGTTTGTGAGCGAGTATCACCAATTCCTAAACGGTGAACTTTAATTGAAATTGAATGATATGGTCTATTTAGCTTTTTCGCAATGGTTGTAAGTTTCATAAAACCAACATTCTGTTTTAAAAATTCAATTTCTTCTTTTGAATAAACCTTAGACACTTTATTACTCCTTTTATCGATTTATACTACATTCACTTGAAAAAATGGATTAAAAACAAATATAAAACCCATAAGAATGATGTAACGGCTCCAATTCCAAATAATAACTCAAAGAACTCTTTATTGTTAAGTTTTATATTCATGCTATTCTCTCCTGGAAGTTTGAGTTTTTTATATTCATTAATTCTTAAAACTATCCTTACTGCAACGGATGGTAACTGAATTTGATAACCCTTTGACTTTTCCAAGTTGTAGAAGCTATTGTCTTTTTTGTTCAAGTCTTCCAACTCATTGCATTATTGTATTCTTCCCTTTTTCAAGTTCACTGAGATACTACATACCACTGATTGTGAATCATTGCGAAAATGCATGCATTCGAATACGTAGCCATACCCGTCCATTCACAAAAAAACAAGGCGGTAACACCCTGTTCTATTACTGTAGCATTAAGTTCGTAAAGTACACATTCTCTACATCTAAGTTTAATTTCTCTTCTATTTTTTCTACTAGTTCTTCTGATAGTTTTTCCCTGTTTTCAAAGTTTCTAAAATCTTCAAGTGTCTTAGAGTTAATGAAACTTACTATGATATCATTCATCTGATAATGATACTTTTTCGATTCCTCTATAAATTCTTCATTCGTCGAAGAGATGACAACAGATGCTTTGACAAAATCTCTAGTAGTTTCTTTTAAATTTAGATTTGCCATTATTTCAAATGGTTCTGCAAAAAACTCTTCTTTTTTCTCTACTTGGCTGGCTTCAACAACTGTATCAATATCTAGAGTAAAGTACAGTACTGCAACAACTGCCCCCGCCAAAATAGATGATAGAAGTATAGTTAACAATATTAACTTTTTTATAATATTCCCCTACTCTCAATGCCAAAATATTGTTATAGCTGAATATCTATTCTTCCGTTCGAATAACGGATAGTCGATATAAATCTCATCCTTTACTACTTTACACAAGTCGAATTAAAACATTGGAAAAGATAATCGGACCGGAAAAATCCTAAAGAACGTGTTTGTCAATCAAACCTACCAGTTCTACAATCTCGGGTTTACTAACTTGGGCAGTAGCTCCAACCATTTCGCCCTTATGTCTTAAATCATCTGTGATAAGGGAGGAGAAGATAATCACTGGAAGGTGTTTCAAATCCTCATTTGCCCTAATTTGCTTTGTAAAATAATGACCATCCATTTGACGCATTTCTATATCAGTTATTACGAGTTGAACACTATTATCTATCTTTTCTCCATTTGAAGACTTACTAATTAGAAATTCCAAAGCTTCCTGTCCATTTTCGAAAAATAAGAGATTCATATATCCTGCTTCATTTAATGATTTACGAATAAGGTTCTGAAGGAATATTGAGTCTTCAGCAATTACAATCGTTTTGTTAAAACGTTCTCGACTTTCTAAAGCTTGTAGGCCATCAGGGTTAATTCCTAATTTATTATCAATATCCACCATAATCTTCTCAAAATCTAACAGTAATATTAGATTATTTTTTATTTCCACTACACCTATTATTGAATTCTCTGTTCCACTATTTACCGAAGAAGGTTTTTCAATATCCTTCCAAGATATCCGGTATATTTGAGTTACCGTGTGAACACGGAAAATGAATTTTTGCTTATTAAATTCTGTAATAATAAATTTATCAAGCTTCCCATTTTCAGATGGTCCCTCTCCTAAGACTTTTGCTAAATCAATAACCGGCATGATTTCTCCGCGGATTTCGACAATTCCTTCAACACTTGGATGTGAATTTGGAAGTTTGGTTACATGAACAGGGTTAATAATCTCCCTGACCTTAATAACGTTGATCCCAAAGCGAGTCTCCCCAATAGTGAATTCAACAATTTCCAATTCATTCGTACCAGTTTCAAGTAGAATTACATTTTGACTCATTCTTTTTTCTCCTTATGGTTAAAAAACACAAATTTGATGGGCTGTACAATATCTAACTAATTTTGAACTCTTGTATTAAATTATATAGGTGGTCATTGAAATCCAATATGTATTTACGGGGCTAACAAACCACCTCGATGCAAGTCAGTTATTGAATAGGCAACTTTTTGTGCTTTATTTTTGAGTATCAAAGGAACTTTTAAATAGTAAAACCGTTATATCTACTTACTAAATTTATATATTCTTAATTTAAAAATTTATCCAAAGCTTCCTTTATTCGATCTATTGAAAATGGTTTTACAATAAAATCTTTTGCACCTGCTTTGATAGCATCAATAACCATACCTTGTTGCCCCATTGCGGAACACATAATAATTTGAGCATTAGGATATTTCCGTTTTATTTCTGTCACTGCTTGAATACCATCCATCTCCGGCATTGTAATATCCATGGTGACAAGTTCGGGGATTAATTGTTCGTATTTTTCGATTGCATCCACCCCATTTTCTGCTTCGCCTACTACTTCGTGTCCAAGCTTAGTTAGCATATCTCTTAGTTGCATTCTCATAAAAGCTGCATCATCCACTACTAATACTTTCGCCATTATAGCCTCCTGTAATCACTTTCTATTTGTTCAATTAAACTTCAATTGTTTCTTTTACCTCATTTATTTCTTCTTTATTTAAGACTTTGTCCAGATTCAGTAGAAGGAGTAATCGATGCTCAAGTTTTGCAACACCTTCTATATAGGATTCATTAATTCCATGTATAACGCCTGTTGCAGAATCAACAAGGGATAAATCAAGGTCAATTACATCAGTGGCCGCATCTACAATTACCCCTAATT
Organism: Ferdinandcohnia sp. QZ13; assembly: GCF_031324165.1. NCBI lineage: Bacteria > Bacillati > Bacillota > Bacilli > Caryophanales > Bacillaceae > Ferdinandcohnia > Ferdinandcohnia sp. QZ13. Next base: position 1,340,733 of record NZ_JAVIVW010000015.1, read on the forward strand.
GGATATCACTTATTTCCACAATGAGAATTCTAGTTTCAGTAGTTGGAACTGTTTGTCCCATTGCTAATCGTTCTTTTAAATCTATAATTGGGGTCACTTCGCCACGAAGATTGATCACTCCTTTAATAAATTCAGGTACATTTGGAATACGGGTAACTTCTTGAAGTCGCTCGATTGATCGTATTTTTTGTATATCTGTTCCATATTCCTGGTCTTCTAATCGAAAAACAATCACTTTTGACTGACCTTCCATCCACTTATCACTCCTACTTCACTAATTCATTCGGGTCAATTATCAAACAAACTTGTCCATTTCCTAAAATGGTAGCCCCTGAAATGGCATGAATATCTTGTAAATAACCGCCTAGCGATTTCAATACAATTTCTCTTTGACCAATGAAAGAATCGACTACTAATCCTGTTACCTTTTCTCCACGTTTAACCACCACAATCGCATGAGTGGTTTCCACTAGTTCTTTCTCATTCGGTACTTCAAAGACATCTTTTAAGAAAACTAATGGAACAACTTTTCCTCTAAAATCGATTACGTTTTGATGGTGAGCTTTCATGATCTCATCATTCTTAATAACCAGTGTTTCTAAGATTGAGGACAGGGGAATCGCATATATTTCTTTCTTCACATTTACAAGCAAGGTCGAAAGAATCGACAAGGTAAGTGGCAATTGAATAGAAAATTTACTTCCTTTTCCCTTTTCAGATTCAACAAACACTTTTCCACCTAAGGATTCAATCTTACTTTTTACAACATCTAAGCCCACACCGCGCCCTGAAACATCAGACACTTTGTCAGCTGTACTAAATCCAGATGAAAAAATAAGTTGATAGACTTCTTCATCAGAAAGTTCCCGCGACTGTTCTTGCGTCACAAGCCCTCTCTCGATTGCTTTTTTCAATACTTTCTCACGGTTTATACCATTACCATCATCTTCAATTTCAATAAAAACGTGATTCCCTGCGTGATAGGCTTTTAATAGCAGTTTCCCTTCTGGCTTCTTGCCAATTTCTGTTCTTCGTTCTGGTAGTTCAATTCCATGGTCAATGGAATTACGAAGAAGATGAACAAGGGGATCACCAATTTCATCCACCACCGTACGATCTAATTCTGTTTCTGCCCCACTAATATCCAAGTGGATATTTTTGTGTAGGTCTTTTGATAATTCTCTCACCATTCGTGGAAAACGATTGAATACTTGCTCAACAGGTACCATTCTCATCGCTAGCATCATTTGTTGCATATCCTGTGAAATTCTTGATAAGTGCTTGACAGCTTCATCTAATTCAACATTTTTGACTTTATCTGAAATGTCCTCGATAAGCCCTCTTTCTATCACAAGTTCTTCGAACAAATTCATCAAACGGTCAATTCGCTCGATGTTAACACGAATGGTTTTTGAAGGAGACTTTAATTTTCTAACATCTTTTTCAATGGGTTCCTCTTCCTCCACCGATGGTTGCTTAATAGTTTCCTTCGTACTATCAGTATTAAATAGGGATACTTCCGCTCTTTCAATTTCAGAAACCTTCAAGATACTATTTTGAATATCGTCTTTTGATTCTTTTGATAAAAAAACGACTGAGAAAGTTTGTTCAAATTGTTCATCTTCTAATTCCTCTACGGAAGGATTAGACTTAATGACTTCCCCCATTTGACCAAGAATATCGAATACCATAAAAATACGCGCTGCTTTTAACAAACAACTTTCAGTTAGCTGAACTTTTATTTCATAGACATTGTAACCTTGCTCTTTCGATTGAGATACAACAGATAATTGATACTGATCAAGGGCTATTTCTGATTGGGGGTGAGAATCTCTTTGTTCCTTATTGCTAGTTGGTGAATGCCCACCACCCTTTTCCATTTCTTCTAATTTTGAAACAAGTGCTGTTACATCCTTTTTTCCTTCTCTACCTCCACTAATATCAGTCACCATTTCTTCAAGTGACTTCAATGCTTCAAACATCGTATCAATGACATCTGTTGTCACATCAAAACTTTCGTTCCGTAATTTATCCAGTACATTTTCCATCTGATGGGTTAAAGACGCTATGTCTTGAAATCCCATTGTTGCAGACATACCTTTTAATGTATGAGCGGAACGGAAAATTTCATTAATAATCTTACGTTCATGTGGATCTTTTTCTAATAATAGAAGATTGTCATTCACTGATTGTAAATGTTCCCGACTTTCATCAAGGAACAATTCTAAGTATTCACCCGTATCCATGAATCTCACCCTTTTTCTAGTTGTCTAGTACTAAATAAATGTCCATATCACCTATATTAGGATAGGATAGGGCTACTCCAATTGCCTTTTCAAATCCTAACAAAGCAGTGTCACCCTTCATAACTGTAGGGGAAGTAATATCAATAAATACACCATCCTCTGCGAGATTCGTTGCCATTCCCCCAGCAATCATATTCCCTAATTCACCCGCAAACGAGGATAGCATTTCACCTTCTAAAGCCATACCAAACATGATTTCACCGATAGAGCCAAAAAGAGCTTCATTCCCTTTAAGAACTAATTTCCCTTTTAAATCACCCGTAAATCCGATAAGGACACCAAATGACATTTGTAATGATTGATCTAATAAAAAAGGTTTACCTAGCCCAAAATCCAAAGGAACAACAGTCTTTATTGCCCCAAGCGTTCCGTTTAATAATTCCAAAACGGTTTTATTTCTTTGTTTTATATCTACAGCCACTTCTATTACTTCCTTTCACTTAATGATATTTCCAAATCAGCAATAGAATTTTCGCAAAAAAAGAGAATGGTAGTTAAAGTGACTACCACCCTTTCTTATCATTCATAGTCTGAACTGTTACAGTTAAAAAATTCCCTTGTAGTTCTTGTATTAATTGGACTAAAAGTTCTGCCGATGCATTTACTTCTACTGTGTTATTAATTCACTGTTCGGATGATAAAGTATAGTTTGAAGGTTAAAATGAATACCTAAAAAGGGAAATCCATTTAGGATTTCCACTTTCTAATCTCCCATACTATCGATAATCATAAACAAGTTTAGTTCGGGACCTTTTTCATAATTCATAGCATAAATTCTTAAACTTTTATAAGAATTGTAAAAGTCAATAATAGTACAAGTCCCTCATTCAATTAATATTCCAGCATAGAATTCCTTAACAACTTTTGTTCAATCCCACTCAATTTAACCCGGATATCACGCATGCTTTATATCCTAATTTAATTTGAGGTCAAACAATCATAATAATGTTCATGATTGGCATGTACTCACACGCTATTAATCTATATTAATTCATTGTTTTACTAGTTGACCTTGAATCGCTGAATCAAGGTATTTAAGGTGTTCGCATTTTCTTCTAATGATTTTGCACTTGCTGAAACCTCTTCCATTGAAGTGCTTGACTGTTGGGCAGTTGCTGAAACTTGTTCAACTCCGGCAGCACTTTCTTCTGAAACAGAAGCAATATTTTCGATTGCAGAGTTAATCGTTTTTGTATCGTCTAAAACATGATAAAGTGAAGATGCCATTGAACGAATCTGTTCACCAACTGTTTCAATAGCCTCTTTTAGCTGTGTAAATGTTTCTCCTGTTGTTTTAATCTGCATGGTACCTTCATCCACCAAATTGTAGCCCTCATCAAGTGATTCAACGACTTGTTTTGATTCGTCCTGAATATCCGAAACAATTGAAGTAATGTCTGTAACTGATTCGCTTACTTGTTCAGCGAGTTTGCGAACCTCATCAGCTACCACCGCAAATCCTCTTCCATGTTCTCCTGCTCGTGCAGCTTCAATAGCAGCATTTAATGCCAGTAAGTTTGTTTGTGCAGCAATTTCCTGAATGACATTTACTAGTTTAGAAATGTCATTAGTCTTGTAATCTAACCCTTTGACCCTTGAAAGAGATTGCTTCATTTTTTCATTGATAGAAGCCATTTTTTGAACAGATTCTTCCATGGAATCACTACCATCTTCCGTTAACTGAAGCATCGTATCTGATTGTCCTTTAATTGACTCACCCTGTGATGCAACTTTCATGATTTCTTGAGAGAAATTCCCCATATTTTCATTTAGGGCCGTCGAAGATTGAGCTTGTTCTTCTGCTCCAGCTGATAACTCTTCCATTGTTGTTGCAATTTGCTGGCTACCTGCCAATACTTCATCAGCGTATTGCGTAAGTTGCTCCCCCCTGCTCTTTACGTCACCGGAAACAACTATTATATCTTCTACGATAGTACGAAGACTATCATTCGTTAAATTGACTGATTGTACAAGTGCACCTATCTCATCTTTTGATTTTGTTTTCAATGGTTCGTGTTTTAAATCCCCATTTGATATTTGTTTCATCCGTTCCACTACCATTTTGATTGGTTTCGAAATAATGTACGAGGTTACAAAACCAACAATGAGACTCAATACAATAATTAGGACTGTAATTATTGAAGTTACAGTTAATGATTTATCACCATTTGATATTGCATCTTTTCCTAATTCTGTTAATCTTTTCTCCCTCTCTGCCGCTAACTTTTCATAGCCAGACATTAAATCACGAGCCTCTGGTGTAAGTTTTTCAAGATTTCTAAGTGCCAATTCTTCATTTCCCGCATCGTATTCATTAAACACTTCAGTGGTTATGCTTTCTCGCCAATCAACAGTACGCTTTATTAAAGCATCAAATTCATCGGTAACCTGTATCTCCCTAATTACCTTTTCTGCCTGCTTTCCTTGCTCTGAATACTCATTAAATCGTTCCTTAAAGTCACCACCAAATAATACATATCCTCGTGCAGTTCCAATTCTATTTGCAATGGATGCTACTAATTTTTCATCTGCTATCAATAATTGAACTTCGTCGTCAACCATAATCTCGATATTTTGGTTTGCTTTCTTCGTAACATAAAAGTTATAAACTCCCAAAATAACAACTAACAAAATAACAACGAAAAATCCAAATAAAATTTTCGTCCTAATACTTTTAAAATTCGTAATTTCACTCATTAATTTTCCACCTTCATTATTCCTAAATTTTCATCTGCTTTTTATAATTAAAAACTCTATCATGGCCACTAATTAGTAATCTTTTACTTATCTCATGTATGTTTAATAAACAAACTATTTACATTAATGAATCTTGCTTGCTCATTTCCTGCATTACACCTTTGATTTTGTATAAATCTCATAAAATATATCAAGTCACGATTTCAAAACAACTTTTCATCTTTATTTTTCTCTGTTAGATCAAGGTATCAACATAACTGCTTCTGCTAGTTTTAACTACAACCTTCATAAGTTGATGATTCTAATTTCAGAATCTTTTTTTCATAACTTTACTTAATTCTGTCAAACAAGGACTGGTTGAGGTCTGGATAAGAAGTATCCTTGACAAAACTCCACACCCAATGATTGTGCTACATGTAATTCTTCTATTGTTTCTACTCCCTCCAAGATTATCTTTGTATCAGAGTCGTAAAAGTATTGCAAAAGTAATAAAATCATTCTTTGTTTCTGAGATGAATTAGGTAGATTTATAGAAAAATATCTTTCAAGCTTAAGATAATTGGGTTCTAATTCAATAAGTGTACACAAGGAAGCCCATCCGTGTCCGATATCATCAATTGCGATAAAATATCCCAGTTTTTGCAAAAAACGAACACGTTCTTTAATGAGATTAATATTCTCTATTACTTCAGACTCAACAATTTCAAATACTGAACGAAATCTTGAATTAGGGAACGCTTGTAATAAACTTTCTATAAAAGAGGGAAATTGAGGATTTAAAATCGTAGATGGATAAACATTTACGAATAACAATTCCTCTGTAAGTGATAGGCCACTTGAAAAATACGAAAAAAATGCTTTCCTAATTGATGCTGTATCCAATTCAAAAAGCCTATTTAACTCTTTTGCCCTTCTAAAGATCAATTCAGGATTTTCGTGATTTTTCCGAAAAAGAAATTCTGTTCCAATTTTTCTCATTTCATTTATGTTGTATATTGTCTGACCATGATGAAAAAAATCCTTCTTTCGAATCATTTGTTTAATATCAATATTGACCAATAACACAATTACTTTCATTCCTTAAACAAATTTCGATTCACGAAAATCTTCAATTAAAAACATTTTTCATCATAAAAAGACCTATTTTCAACAAAAATGCCGAAAACATCGGTATATTTTTACCCCAAAACCAATTCTTTGCTAGATTGAGAATGATAAAGGCGCCTAAGGTGTGAAAATGAAAGAAGCTGGAAGCACAAAAAAAGATGACTAAACCGAATAAACGGGAGTCATCTATCTCCGCCATTTCGGTAACCCGACTACCATAGCATGTTTGCTTTAGGCTCGTGGCTTTGCGTCCTTACCTTTCGATAAGTTTGCCGTTATCGTATAGCATATTCATTAATATATTACTTTAGACCTATTTATAATATGACAAAACTACTATAATTTCAACAAAATTAGACAAAATTCTTCAATTTTCTTTGAATATTGACTAGAAAGTAACATTATAAGCAGTTCCTATAGGGCACATCTTTTACGAAAAAAAAGGGGTATGAGCGGAAAAGTTATGCGTTTGTGAGGGAGTTGTAAGGTTGCAACTGGGCTTTTGGCCTCGTTTTTTGCTAAAAATAGTATTTCTGGCTTAAAAACAGTATTTTATGATTAAAAATAGTATTCCTTCAGTAACAACAGTATTTTTGAGTTAACGACAGTAAATAACGAATCGTCTATGGTCGTTAGCCCAACCTCTATGGCTCTTATTTTATTTTTATTGGCGTTAGCATGGACCCTATGGTCATTAATGAGGTTTCTATGGCTTTTAGCAAATTTCAAAGCTTTTTTTACCTAAGAAAGCATCGGTCCTGCCGAAACAGCTTTGCTCGAGTGTACTTAGAAACCGGCTCGTCGTCAACCTTGCCGTACGCTTCAAAATACCCGTGCGCCCCTGCCCCTCTTGCGTGAACCACCCTTTCTGGAACTCGTTCACGGTCAAAATGCGAGATCTTTTCAATAAAATCGTAATTCTCTAGTGTGGATGGCCCACGATTCCCAACTGTTCGGATATTTTGATTATCCGTAACCGGGTGTCCCTGCCTTTTTGTTAACGAATCAGCCGATTCCCCTGTGCCTAAGCGTTCATCGTGAGGTCCCCCCACTCCTTCCACGCTTCCATGATGCTTTTTATCTTTCATGTCACATTGCCTCCTAAATTCAAAAGTCAACGTAGTTATTTCCAATTGTTTCTTTTCCTGCGTAATTAGAGAAAGAGCGTAACTTATGATACTCTCAAAATTCTCAAATACAATTAAAAACCAGACTTAATTGAAAATCAATAGATTCCGTTAAATAAAATCCCAATTGTGAACATGAATATTCCGCAAGCGATATTTCGTTATTACAAGCATAAATATCGTTAATTTTGGATAATCCATTTTATCCATATTATAATTATTATAAAAATGTATTGATTTTTAATTTATACTTGTTATTATAATATACATATTCAAAAATACTACCAAGAGGTGATCTAATTGACTACTACTAAACTAACGACAAGTTGGGGAGCTCCAGTTGGAGATAACCAAAACTCAATCACAGCTGGCTCAAGAGGACCAGTACTAATCCAGGACGTACACCTTCTAGAAAAATTAGCACATTTTAATAGAGAACGTGTACCAGAACGTGTTGTTCACGCGAAAGGCAGTGGAGCACACGGTTATTTTGAAGTGACGAATGATGTATCCAAATATACAAAAGCAAAACTATTTAACGGAATTGGCAAGCGTACTCCTCTATTTATCCGTTTCTCAACGGTTGCTGGGGAAAATGGCTCTGCTGATACAGCGCGTGACCCACGTGGTTTTGCGGTTAAATTCTATACAGAAGAAGGAAACTATGACATCGTTGGAAACAACACACCAATTTTCTTTATCCGTGATGCGATTAAGTTCCCTGATTTTATCCATACACAAAAGCGTCATCCCCAAACACACCTAAAGAATCCAACAGCAGTATGGGATTTCTGGTCTCATTCTCCTGAATCTTTACACCAAGTGACTTGGTTAATGGGTGATCGTGGAATTCCTGCAACATGGCGTCATATGCATGGATATGGAAGTCATACGTTTAAGTGGACAAATGCAGAAGGTGAAGGTGTTTGGATTAAGTACCACTTCCGTACAGAACAAGGTGTGAAGTGCTTAACAAATGAGGTTGCAACAAAACTTGCTGGAGAAAATCCAGATTATCATACAGAGGATTTGTTCAATGCGATCGAAAAAGGGGACTTCCCTTCTTGGAAGCTTTACGTTCAAATTATGCCATTGGAGGATGCGAATACATACCGTTTCGATCCTTTTGATGTCACGAAGGTATGGTCTCAAAAAGACTATCCGCTAATCGAAGTCGGCCGCATGGTATTAAATCGCAACCCTGAAAACTATTTTGCAGAGGTTGAACAAGCGACGTTCTCTCCTGGGACTTTAGTACCTGGTATCGATGTGTCACCTGACAAAATGCTTCAAGGTCGTCTCTTTGCATACCATGATGCACATCGTTACCGCGTGGGTGCGAACCATCAAGCCTTACCAATCAACCGCGCAAGAGTGGACGTGAACAACTATCAGCGCGACGGTCAAATGCGCTTTGATAACAACGGTGGTAGTTCAGTATATTACGAGCCTAATAGTTTTAGCGGTCCAAAAGAAGCGCCAGAAGCGAAGCAGCACGCTTTCCCTGTTGAAGGTATTGCGAACAGTGTAGCTTACGATCAAGACGATCACTACACACAAGCTGGTGACCTTTACCGCTTGATGAGTGAGGAAGAGCGCAACCGTCTTGTTGACACAATAGTGTCATCAATGAAGCCAGTGGAGTTAGAGGAAATCAAACTTCGTCAGAGCAGTCATTTCTACAAGGCTGACCCAGAATACGGAACTCGTATCGCAGAAGGCCTTGGACTAGCAGTACCTGGTGAAGTAGTAGCAAAATAAGTTTCGTTTCATTTTATTCTCACATAGTATAGGTATCCGCTTCTTGGATACCTATTCTTTTAAAAATCAATAAAAGAGGTTGTTACTCATGCAAGAACTCGTACCCTTTTTAAAAGAACGCGGATTACGTATTACGCCTCAACGAACATTAATCTTACAGACTATCCTTTCTTTAAAAGGCCATCCAACTGTGGAAGACATTCATCGTCAAATACCGCATATTAGCCTTGCCACCATTTACAACAATGTCAAACTGTTTGTTTCACTACGGATTTTAAAAGAACTGCCATATGGCAATGGATTGAGCAAATATGAGCTTTCCAATCAACCAAATCACTACCATATTTTATGTGAAGTATGTGGAGACATTATTGATTTCAATTACCCGACTCTTACTCAAATCGAGGATGTTGCGAACAAGCTAACCAAGTTTAAAATTAATTCACATCAGATGGAAGTGTACGGACTTTGTCAATCGTGTCAGAGAAAAGAAGGTGATTTTTAAAATGCCAAAACAAATCTGTCCAGTATGTAAAACAGAAATCAAAATCCTCAAACACAGCACAAGCTGCAAATGTGGGATGAAACTAAAGAAAACAAAAACCATTCTTGCGGGATAGAATGGAGTCAAAGCGCAAAAAAGCACACCCAATATGAACTGCCCCCTGTCAAGTAGACAGTGGAAATAATAAAAAATGACCTAAGCGGCTTTAGCTCTATATTCCATAGGGCTAAGGCCGTTTAGCCGTTTTTGATATCTATTGTGATTATAGAAATATATATACTCGTCTATCGCTTTAGATAGTTCTTCAAATGTAGCGTACTTATGCAAATAAAACTTCTCGCATTTGAGTGTTCCCCAAAAGGATTCCATTGGTCCATTATCTATACATCGTCCTACTCTAGACATACTTTGTGTCATTTCTGCCTTGTCTATTATCCGTTTGAAGCCATGAGATGTGTATTGAAAACCACGGTCACTATGAATAAGAGGATGGGCTCCATCCAACAACTTGGTAGCTTGGTCAAGAGTATTGAACACAAGTTTATTGTTATTTGAATGTCCTAATACATAACTTACAATCGATCCATCATATAGATCACGAATAGCGCTTAAATAGGCCTTCTTTGATGTTCCATATTTAAATTCCGTGACATCAGTTACCCATTTTTCATTTGGTTTTTCAGCCGCGAACTCCCGATTTAACACATTCTCCGCAATATGTTGTTGAGGGGTAGAGTGCTTATAACGTTTCTTCTTTTGACGGATGACAGACTGTATATCAGCAACTTTCATCAGTCTATAAAAACGTTTGTGGTTGAAGTTTTGCCCAAGTTTTCGATTAATGGTCATCATCATTCTACGATATCCATAGATGCCTTCTACTTCTTCATGAAGAGCTTTCATCTCTTTAATAATTTCTGCATTCTGAAGTTCCCGATCAGAAGGAGTACGCTTTAGCCACTTATAGTAAGCAGCCCGTGTAATACCAGCGACATCACAAAGTAACAAGATGCTTAGATTTTCTTTCTTATGAAGTTCCTGAATCGCGATATACTTGTCCTCAAATCGAACTTGGCTTACTTTCGCCTCCTTTCGATCTCCTCTAACTTTTTTAAAAATAAATTCTCTGCACGTAAACGTTCATTTTCTCTTTCTAACTTTTTCATCTGAAGCTTTATTTTCTCTTCTGAAGTTAATTCAGCTTCTTCTTTTTTCCTCCCACGCTTATCTTTCAGCGCTTCATCTCCGCCATCCTCATACTTTTTAACCCATTGATATACCTGCTGGTATGAGACATTATAGACATCGGCTGCCCTCTGATAATCTTTTCGATTTTTAATGCAGTAGTTCGCTATTTCAATTCTCTCTTCTACTGTTGTTTTTCTACCTTTGGTCATAGACTGGTTTCTCCCCTTCGAAGTTTCCTTTAATTCTCTATGACCATTATAAAGCTTAATCCATCCTTGCAGTACAGAGTGACTAGATATTTCGTACTTATGAGTTAACTCAATAAGAGAATAGTTTCCAGACAAGGCATCTCTTACGGCAGCTAACTTTAATCCCTTTGAATATCGCTTCCAACCATTGGATCTTTCAAGCCCGTCTAAACCAAATTGTTCGTACTTTTCTCTCCAAGTATAAAGAGTTCGCTTAGAGATTTGATGTCTCTGGAGAAACTCCCCTAAGTTTAATTCTCCCTTTTCATAAGCCTTTAAAATTTTATATTTTTCTTCCTTAGAAAACTTACTTTTAGCCATACAAAAATACTCCCCCAAAGGAAACAGATTTTTTTATTTCATCTGTCTACCTTTAGGGGAGCATATCAATAAGGTGTGCTTTTGCTTATACTTTTAGGAACTTTCGAACGGACATTAAACTTCCCCATACTCCAATAAATGCGCCAATTAGAAGCAGCAGCCCCGTTACTTGGAAGGCAAATGGATTAAATGGCAATAGCTCTAGGAATGTTCCACTTAATTGTGGTTGAATCAAATCAAATAAGAAATTATAGAATCCGAGAATGATCCCAATTGGGATGATGGAACCCAGAATTCCAAGGAACAAGCCCTCTAGGAAAAATGGCCAGCGAATAAACGCGTTTGTTGCCCCAACTAGCTTCATAATCTCAATTTCTCTTTGTCTTGCAAAAATCGTAATTTTAATTGTATTTGAAATTAAGAACATGGCAGTGAAAAGGAGACCGATGATTAGACCGATTCCAATGTTGCGTGAAATACCAACGCTACTAAAAATCTTTTCAACTTTTCCTTTTCCATAATTTACATTATAGACGTATTCCATTTTCTCAACCTGTTCGGCAACCTTCATGATATCTTGTGGTTTCTTTGTTCTGACAACGAACACATCACGAAGTGGGTTACTTTGCTCGTATAATGCAAAAACTTTCCCGTCTTCACCAAAGCTATTGATCATTTCTTCAAGTTCCTGTTCTTTAGATGAAAATGTAACTTCTGAAACTTCAGGTATTTTTTGAATTTCTGCTTTTAAGGCATCCTGTTGTTCTTTTGTTGACGTTAAGTCCGTGAGTACACTGATACGGACGTCCTTTTCAAGTGAAGTCGCCATGCTGTTTAAGTTCATCATGATGACTAAAAATACACCTACAAGGAGTAGTGTGACGGTCACGGCGCTGACAGATGCGAATGTCATCCAGCCATTACGCCCGAGGTTTTTTGAACTTTCTCTAAAGTGACGGCGGAGTGTGTTAAGCTTCATAGCCGTAATCACCCCTTACTTCATCGCGCGCAATTTTTCCACTTTCAATCGCAATTACACGCTTTTTAACGGTATTCACAATTTCACGGTTGTGGGTTGCCATAATGATGGTCGTCCCGCGGAAATTAATTTCTTCAAAAATATTCATGATTTCCCATGATGTTTCTGGGTCAAGGTTACCCGTAGGCTCGTCCGCAATGAGCGCACCTGGAGAGTTTACAATGGATCGTGCAATCGACACACGTTGCTGTTCTCCACCGGATAATTCATCTGGTAAAAATCGTGCCTTATGCTTTAGACGAACAAGGTCAAGCACATCCATCACACGCTTTTTGATATTCTTCGGGTTTTCTTCGATTACTTCAAGTGCGAATGCTACGTTTTCGTATACAGTCAATCGCGGTAAAAGCTTAAAATCCTGGAACACGACCCCAATATTTCTCCGTAAGAGGGGGACCCTTTTTTCCTTTAATTTTGCAAGGTCAATGCCGTTTATGACGATTGATCCTTTTGTCGGCTTCTCTTCGCGGTACATCATCTTAATAAACGTCGACTTCCCCGCTCCACTCGGACCAACGACATACACGAACTCACCTTGTTCGATTTTTACATTTATACCATTAACGGCCATGACGCCGTTCGGATACTTTTTATAGACGTCCTTCATTTCTATCATACGAATCACCTATCATCGTTTTTTTATCACTCTTATTTGGGTATTATGGCCCACCATCTATTATGTGGGATAGTTAGTAATCTATCAAATGAAAATAGAAGCGCTCATGTCTCTTTGAACATACTTGCGCCCCTTTTAATCTATGCAACTTGAAATTATAAGACAAAATGAACTAGATTTCATTACTTTTTCCATTATAACATCATTTTTCGTCAAAAAACGACCTAAAATTATTACATTTTCGTTTCATGGCAGTTAAGGTTGCGTTGGAGATAGTTTTAGATGCTGGTGTGTAAATTTTGGTATTGGGGGAGGCTGTAGGTTTTGGACTTGGTAGTGCCAGACATTGTGCCTATTTTAACCAATTTAAAAGCCTTCCGGTTCATCCGGAAGGCTTACATACTAATTAAATTATTTTTTCTCAGCTAGCCATGCAGCAACTGCGTCTTTTTCGTCACCTTTGATTAGACCTTTTGGCATTGCGCCACGGCCATTTTCGATGATGCCCGCAATTTCGTCTTGAGAGTATTTAGCTCCGACTTGTTGTAGACTTGGGAAACTTCCAGCACCTGCTAAATCTTTACCATGGCATGAAGCACAGTTTCCTTGGTAGACTTCCTCTGCATTTACGGCAGTAGCACCGCCATTATCACCTGCTGGCTCATTGGCTGCATTGTCGTCGTCCCCACCACCACATGCTGCTAGAGCAAGTACAAGCGTAGTTCCTAATAGAAATCCAAATAGCTTACGTTTCACAGAATTTACCCCCTGTAATAAATTTTTCCATTATACAATCCTTATTATACCCCTTTTACGCCCTTTTAAAACCCTCTCCTAATACCTCTGCAGCGTCCATAACGACAACAAATGCAGAGGTATCAATGCTTTGAACCACTTGTTTCAATTTTGTGAACTCTTTCTGGTCAACCACACACATGAGCATTGGACGCTCATCGTCGGTGTAGCCCCCGTATCCGGAGAGCTTGGTTACCCCTCTGTCCAATTTGTCAAAAATCTCCTGTCGAACTTCATCCTGAAGGTTCGTAATAATGAGAGCCATTTTTGAATTACCTAGACCAACCTGTACCAAATCAATCGTTTTGCTTGTGACAAAAAGTCCAATCAGTGCATAAAGTCCACTCTCAATATCGAATACAATTGCAGCCGTTACAACAATTAAACCATCAATAAAAGCGACACATTTTCCAAGGGAGATTCCTGTATACTTATGAACTATTTGAGCGGCAAGGTCTGTCCCACCTGTTGACGCATTGCCCCGGAATGTGATGCCAAGTCCTAAACCTATTCCAATCCCGCCAAATAGTGCACCGAGCAATGGGTCAAGTGTTGCGGGTTCCAGATTTCTCGAAAGGTAAACAACAAATGGTAGAAAAAGAGTGCCAATTAATGTACGAGCACCATATACCTTTCCAAGAAAAATGACCCCTGCAATAAATAAAGGGATATTAAAAGCCCATTGAACATAGGCGGCATCCCAACCAAAGAGGGAGTTCAAGATGGTACTAATCCCACTTACACCGCCAGAGGCTACCTTGTTCGGTAACAAAAACAGATTGAAAGCTAGGGCCACCGTGGCTGAACCAAGTAGTATGTATATGTATTCCCTTACCTTTTGAAGTGTTGGATGTACTTCGTGCTGACGTTTTCTTCTTTTCATGAAAATACCTCCGTTTGCTAGCCTATGGCAGTATATCATGGGCTCAAAACCAAGTAAACGCCAGCCATATAACGTGGTAAAGCAACAAAATATACATCTACAGAATTAGTTTGTAACGAGATATGAATAATTATTACAAAAATGAATATCAAAGTGAAAAAAGAGCCATCTCAGACTCTTTTTTCGTTGTGCTTATTTACGAAATGTCCAAATATCTGAAACGGTTTGGCCCGTGTATTTATCCTCAGCTATCGTATACCATGAGTAAGAACGTCCACTTTCTAACCCTTTCCAGACAGTCTCTGCGATTTTTCCGCTTTTCGCCTTGTCAGTGCCGATTACATGATCTGTGTAGACATTTACTGAAAAATAATCGGTTGCGACTCGTTTTGTGACTGGTGCTAAATCCATTTCAATCACAAATTCATCTTTTTCCGGATACGCATCTGGGTTGTAGTAATTGTAATCGTCAAGATAAGGGGAATACGTATTAACTATAATTCGATTATTATCTTGATCGAAATGCAGTAGCCTCATGTAACCTTGGCCACCCTCTGGTCCTGCCTGGTAATCAGCAAGCATTTGTGTCACAGTACGGTCAGGAACACCGTCTCCGTTATCATCAATTTCATCGACTAACGTTTGCGCCTCATGGTAATGACCACTCAACACCATGATCACATTTTTATTTGGAACAACAATTTCGTTATAGAGCTTGTCACCTAATGGATGTCTAGTACCTGTCGCAAGCAAGTATTCATGGAAACTTAAAATGGCCTTGCGATCAGGATGGGCAGCTAGCACATCATTCACCCACTGAATACCTTCATCCGTTATACCCCAACCAAGGTACACCATGATATAATCATTGCCACCGACTGAAATTAAGTCAAAATGACCTCGATTATTTAGGTAGGAACCACCGTAATATGGCTTATCCTTAAATCGATCTTCCCCAAAATACTTATAAAACTGGGAATAATCATTGCTCACTTGATCCACATCATGGTTTCCTGCAAGAACTCCGTATGGGATGTTATTGTCATCAAGTACCTTCATCGCTTTATCCGCGTTCTTCCATTGATAATCCTGATTTGATTTATTCACTAAATCACCTGTATGGAACACATATTTAATTTTGAGCTTTTCCTTCATTTCGGCAATCCACTCAGTTTGTCGGTCATAAATATACGGATAGCTCTCTGAGTAAAATTGTGTATCTGACATCCAAACGAAGGTATAGTCATATTCATCTGGCGAGCTTGGAATTTCATCCTGAACAATCACATTTATTTTGGACTCTCGTACAAAGTCATTCACACCAACTTCACCGGAGAGTTCAAAATCCTCTTTACCCGCTACTTTGTAATCAATTAATGTCCATTTTTCTGTATTATGGTTCCATGCGTACATCGAAACCTTTCTACCCTCAAGGGAATTTCCTTTCCATAAAAGCTCGACACGATCCTTTTCATCAAGTGAGGCATCTACTGTGACGTCAAATCGATGATAAGGAAATTGAGTATCCGATTCAGATACCAAATACTTGCCGTCTGCTTTTGAAACAAGTGATGTATCTTCAGACGTGAACGACTCTTCCCCTTGAGGTATCATTTCTTTTGGCGGCTCAAAATCACCTGCATTTTTAAAGCCTTTCACACCTGAGTTCACATCGTATTGATACGCCTCATAAAACGTGACATCTAACTGATCCTTCGTTGGGTCCTTCACCTTTACCTGTAAAACGGGGTCGCCATCAACCTGCGCATTTTCTTTAGGTGAGACGAGCTCTGGCTTCAATGGATTTTCATCAGCAACTTCAAAATGAAATACCTCTTCTTTTTGATTGTCTACTTTGTCCGTTGCCACAACCTTAATCTCATGTTTACCTGCCTCAAGCTTGGAGGACGCTGTTTCAAACGGAACTTGAATTTCCTTGCCATCTAAAGTAACCGTTACTTGATCAACCCCGGAGAGCTTATCCTTCACATCTACATCAATCGTAAAAGCACCCTTGTATGCTTTCTTTTTCAGGTTCGTTTTAACATCAGGTGCGGTGTTATCGACTAAAACCTCTGCGCTAACTTCTTCATCTGCATCCTGGACAAGAACCTTGTGCTTCTTATCCTTAACAGAAGTCGTATCCCATTTATAGGTTAAGGAGTGTGCTTCCTCTTCGGTAATTGTAAACGTAAAATCTACGAATGGATTGTTATCATTCATTTTTAGAATACGTGATGGATCACTGTAGTTCGAATCCTTGATCACCGTTCCATCTGCAAGAACTAGACGTACATTTCGTAAATCATAGTCATCACGGTTTTCCGCGGATTCAAGATCAAATGGGGATGCCTTGTTACCGGAACGAACGGTTATCGTCGTGTCCCCAACTGGAAGTCGCTCAGGCTCAATTGGGATACTGAACGTTTTCCACTGCGTGAGCCAATCTTTATCCATCACATATAAAACTTCTTCTCCCATTGTAACGGCATTTTGGAAATACGTATTCAACCCATTTACCTCAAATGCAAAATATGCTGTGTGTTCAAGGGACGGATAGATGCCTTCCGTTACTTCTTTGCCATCAATCAATAGCTTCATTTTATCTGGAGAATCTACCGCAGATGTAGCCTTAATGATTTTTTCCCCTCGAAGCATTTCTCCTTCTTCCAGATTGAGACGGAGGCTTGAACTGTCAAGGTCATTCGTAATGGTTACGCGATAATCCTCACTTTTCACTTCATTTCTTCCATCGGACACGACGAAGTAATAATCCACATACTCATGTCCAATTAAATCAGGTGAATAAATGGTGTGATGATAAAGGAGATCATCGTAATTCTCTTGTAAAATCGCTTCACTATATTCATCTTGATGGTCAATTTTATAGTACAAACGAACAGATTTAACTTCCTTGTCGTCTGTTACGTTTGCCACAATGTCTATATTATCTTTCTGGTTCACCTCGGTCGTTTTCGTTAGATTGTCAATCGTTGGTGGCACTGTGTCTTCTTCGATTTGGACAGGCTGACTTGGTACTTGGAAGCCTTCAACTCGACCTGGAGTCGCATCCAGGATGCCCACCTTTTTTGAAAGTGTAGATTTATCAGTTGGATAGAGATAGACGATCCCTTTGTTCGGAAAAGTGTCATCTACGTTCGGCTCATCGTTATAATAAGCGACCGAAATCTCTTTATGTGTGTTCGTTCCAATTACTAGTCCACGCATGCTGCCATTTGCCATACCGTCACTGTAGATACGAACAATATTCTTGTTTTCAACCAAATTGGAGCCATAGTTGGCATTAAAATCAGCAACGGTCTTCTCACCGTTTTGTGTATTAATGATCCAAAAGACAAGTGTTTCCCCTGCTGGAATTACAACATCCTCTGGCACGGACGGCCAGACAACATCGGTACCAGGGTCTGTTCCGTATCTGTAGTACATTTTATAATTTTTAAAATCGATGTCTTCACTGCTGTTATTGTAGATTTCGATAAATTCATAACCATCAGCAGACCCTACATTCGATGAATCAGGGACAAGCTCAGTTATAAGCAAATGAGGGATTTTTGAAAAATCAACCTCTGGCTGCACGACCTGAATCGTGAATTCTGCGGTCTTTTCTGTGTTTACACCATCACTTGCTTCAAGATAATAGGTGATTTCATCATACACATGGAAACTCGGGATTTCCGCTGTATAAGTTTGATTGTTTGGACTCATTGGTAGCGCAGTGAATTCATTTTTGTCACCGATTTTGTAAAAAAGCGTCACACTTGGAATAGCAAGATTATCCGTTACATTTGCCTCGAGTTGAATCGGCGCCAGAGGCTTGCTGCTTGTAACTGGTGTATGTGTAATCACAGGTGCTTCTGTGTCATCAGGTACATCCGGAAGATTCACCGGTGTTTCCGGAACCTGTGCTTGCTGGATTTCACCTGGTGTTGGCTGCGCTAGCACTTGGTGCTTTACCATTTCCGTTCCTGAAGGTGGGAATTTATATTCGACAACTGCCCCCGTATTATCGGTTTCCCCCGCTAGATAGCTAGCAGAAACGATTTCAGTTCCTTGATGATTTTTAATGACGATGGCACGATTGCCGCCATTTGCAAAGCCAGGGAATACATCTGTAAACTGGATGACTTTCTCCTCGGGTAATTCTGTTCCAAAATTCGCATTAAAATCAGCTAGCGTTTTATTACCGTTATTAAACCAAAAAACTAATGTTTCTTGCGGTTCAATCGTTGTTGCCGGGATTTGAAATAGCAAGTCTTTCCCAGTGTCGGTATAACGATATGTAAACGTGTAATTTGTTAATGTTTGCGGTTGATTGGTGTTGTTATAAAGCTCAAAATACTCGTAATAATCGGTTCCAGCACCCTTTGAATTCGGTGATATTTCAGTAATAAGAAGGTGTGGAAGCTGATCCGTGTTAACTTCAGTTGGTTGAGTTTCTTCACCAGTTGTTGCTGGCGGAGTTACCTCTTTAATTGTTGTGGTTTCTTGGGTTGGTGGTTCTTCTTTAGTTGTTGAGTCGTCTTGAGTTGGTGGTGCCTCTTCGGTTGTTGATTCTTCTTGAGGTTCAGGTTGTTCCACGGTTGCTGGATGTATTTCGGTTTCAGGTTCTTCCGGGGTTGCTACCTCGGTGGTTTGCTCTTCTTTGGTTTCCGATTCAGTCTTAGTTGGTTCTTGTGGAGACGCTTCTTCCCCAAGATCCTCAGATTGTTGGTTCTGTGTCTCCAGTGCTGAATTAATAAACTGGTTTTCCTCTGCAAATACCATTTTCGATCCTGTTGCAAGACTTACATTGGACAGTAAAATGGTAAGTGTAAAACTGACAATCAATCCTTTTTTCAGCTTGTTTCTCACTCGTTTCCCTAAAATCATCTCGCGTTCCTCCCGCAATATTTATCCTTCATGTAAATCTTATCTGTACTCTGTTAATAGCTTGTAAACTTAAGGTAAAAATTATAATAAAATTGGAAGGAATAGGAATTAAGACTCACGTTATGTTACATTGATAGTTCCTATTTGCTACTAAATAAAAAAAGACGACTGTAAAAGTCATCTTTGGTTTCGGGATATGATTTTATACCTCAACTGAAGCAGCCACTGTTCCAACAGCGTCTAGTATTTCGTGCCATTCCTCGTATGTATTTAATTTGATGTGGACTGGCTTTTTCTCATTTTCCACGTATTCCACGATCCACATTCCTTGTGTTGAAGGTAAAAAGAAAACAATATTTGCGAGCAGAAAATCTCCTTCTATGTTGGGAATCTCAAAGCGTGAAATATTATAAAGTGACCATTCGTGTTCTTCCAGGTCTTCGATGAAGGAATTGAAGCTCTGTTCTTCTGGTGGTGTGAATTTTGCCTTTTTTCGGACCTTCGCTGTTTTTGACTGATCACTCAACCAATCAAAAGCTTGGTCAGTGAGGAAGAATTCGTGCATTTCTTCGGGGTGTTTGCCTGCGTTGTCAAATGCGTAAAAGTCCTTTATGACCGTCGGAATTTCCTCATTTGATAATAGGGCGAATTCATGCATGATGTCTTCTGCAATGACATGGGCGAGCCAAATGTCATCTTCAAAATGGTGGATCATTAAAACACTTCGTCCAGAGAGGTTCGAGCACCGAATCATCCATTTGGATTCTACATATTGCTTAATAAAAATTTGCATCTCATCGCTTAAGGGGTGTTCATCTTCCCCTGTTTTATCAGGATCCCAAAGCGACTTAATCACCAGCTGGTGAATAGTTGATTCCATGATGGCATCCCACTCCGCAGGAGACTTTTCCCCATACGATGCTTCTGCAATTCCCTTAGCCACAGCCGGATAACCGCAAACTGTAACCAATAAAGCCAATTCCTCAGTTGTACATGTTAACGCATGATTCATTTTGGTACCTCCTTTGGTTTTGGTTGGTGTGGTGCGTTTATTTTGCAAACAGCTGTGTTTTCGTACCTTCACCTCGTTGATTTCTGTCTTGTGAGGGAACGAATACTGCTTTTTCTTACCTTCATTCCTTCGGTTGCTTGTCTTTGAAGGTACGATTAACGTTTTTTCTAACCCTCACTCCTTCGATTGGTCGCCTGTGAGGGTATGACTACTGTTTATTCTTACCATCGTTGTTCTGGCTGCCTACCTGTGAGGGTACGGTTACCACTTTTCACATAATCAACTACAAAAATATCGCATGCAAAATCAATTTGATAATGTAATAGATTATTATAAACGTTATAAAGAGCATAAGGAGTCTCCATACAATCCATGAATAGCGGTTTAGCTTTTTATAAATGTATGGGCCTACGCCTAATAAGAGTTGTTTTATAAAAGTAATGAGTTTAAGAATTGGGTTATTTGTGTTTTTAAAAACACCTTATTCTAAGTGTTCAACCATCACGTTCCCTAACAAGAAAACTACTAGATAACTGACAAACTGCAGTGTGAACCACATAGTAATAGTAAGCATAACTGTTTCGATTATTTCACTAGCATTGTTCATCATTTTACTTCCTTCTAGTTACTAGTACACTACAAAAACACCGCATGCAAAGCAACTTTGATTATGTAGTAAATGAGCATAAACAAAAGCCCCATAACAAGTGTGATGACAAGCATAAGTAGTCTCCGTACAAGCCATGAAAAACGTTCTAGCCTTTTGTAAATGTACGGACCAAGGCCCAGTAGGAATAAAACGATAAAGGTAAAAAGTTTGAGAAATAGATTTTGGGTGTTTCTAAAAACACCCGTTTCTACGTGCTCGACCATCACATTTCCTAGTAGGATTGTAACTAGGCAGACGACAAACTGAAGTGTAAACCAAGCTCCTATAACGGTTGTTATTATTTCAATTATTAATTCAGTACTATACATAATTTTCATCCTTCAATTTTGAATTAGCCAAACCAACTACTAACTGATTTAAAGACTGATTTCCCAAAATCCTCAACTGCTCCTCCAATTTTTTTACCAACATCCTCTGCGAATCCAGCTACTTTCTGACCAACATCCTTAATTTGATCACCAAACTTAGAACTGACAATTCCGCCAACAAGTCCTCCAACAGCTCCACCAACGACTACTCCAACTGGACCACCGACGCTTCCAATCATTGCACCAACCTTTGCACCACCTGCAATTGCAACAATGTCTGCACCTACTCCTGCACCAAATCGACCAAATTTTTCAGCGTTTGATAAACTAGCATTCTTCGGGTCTACAAACTCTGTGGCATTTGCCCCTACGGAGATAACAGTACTTAATATTGGTATTCTTTTGGCAACACTCGTAAACCCTTTTGATTTAGCCAAGTTCTGTGCCACTTCTTTTGAACCAATTGTAATCCTCTCATGGAAACGACCCATTAGAGTTGTTCCATGCATGGCTGCATTCACGTTTTTTGAAAAACCTGCTGCATGCTTTAACAAGGCGGCTGGTCCCCTATAGGAACTAACAAAAGAATGCACTCTTTTTAAAAGCGGATTCGTAGGTGTTGTCTGAGTAAATTTATGAATGTAGTTTGCAATCTTTGAACTATACCCCGTTCGGCTCGTCCATGAAGGCTTTGCGGTTACCGTAAATTTATATTGTCCGCGAAATCTTTGCCCTACAGTTGGTTTACCGCCTACATAGTTAATTTTTAAATTCCTCATTAAAAAGGTTGAGGTTGCCACAGACAATACCTGGGAGCCAACTAAGGCGATGTCCCCGGCACTTAGCCCGTCATTAATCGTTTTAAAATAGGACAGTACTTTATGCACAAGTCCTGATGGGACATTCTTTTTCGATTTTGTCGATTCGGCCTTTTTTCCACCTGTTTCCGGAATCGCCGGCTTCATATTCCGAACTGCCTCCAACGTCATAAATGTACTGTTTAAGTAACGTTCTGTCGACGAATAGCGCGTTGTTGCTAGATTCAAAAAGGACTCTATCCTCTTTAATTTTGTTTCTAATTGATCGATTGATTGACCTGCTTCAGTTAGTTGCGACCGTGCTGAAGTCCTGGCCAAAATGCGATAATCAATGGCGTTTCGGACAGAAGCCACGCCTCCCTCAATAGAGGAAAGTTTTGAAGCTATGGATCCTAATTGAGGACTCATTCCCATTACTTGATTAGGTTTAATCGTGATTCTGGACAAAACTACACCTCCTTTGATTCTACCAAACTATTTTTTCAAAAACAGGCATCCGCCAAACAGCGAATGCCTGATGCCCATAAGATGTGAGTCACAAAGACGTTGCCACAAGACGTGGCGCTAGTCTTTAATCTTATGCTTCAAAATTACATATCCTTCGCATCTTTTCTGCGGATGATACTGCGACGAAGTGCGACAGCACCTGCTGCTGCAGCACCGACAAGTCCGACCATTGTGCCCGCAAATAACGTTTTATTCTCGTAAAACTTAACGAGTACGCTTTTTTCAACGATTTCAAATTCAACTGCTTCGTTATTCTCGTTCCCCGCTTCATCAAAGGCCAACACTTCAACCTTATATTTGTTGATATCAGAAAGTGTAACAGTAACCACTTTCGTACCGTTTACCTCTTTTACATCACCATTGAAGAGCTCTCCATTGATCATCACAGACTTAAGTGTATCACTTGGATTATCAAGGCTGATGGATAGAGTCACTGGGTCACGATATGTTTCGTTTTTCTTCACACCCTCGAAATTCACTTTCGGCGGTGTTTTATCAATAATAAACTCCACACTAAGCTGTTGAATATTGCCTGCTTTATCCTTCACCTCGAAGAAGAGCACGTGCTTCCCTTCTTCCTCAATTGGGTCGCCTAAGTTATAAGGCTGACCATTCAAGGTTTGTGAAATGATATCATACGCATTGAGATCCTCAATCAATAGCTCTGGAAGCAAGCTTTCCTTGAAATACTTATCTGAAATAGCTTCCTTAAACTTGATGACTGGAGCTGTTTTATCAATTGTAAATACGATTGTTCGGGATGATACATTGTTTGCTAAGTCATAAATCTCTGCTTTTAAAATGTAATCACCCTCATCACTTAATTGCAACCCGTTTACAAATGGGCGGCCATTTAAGGTGACTCTGGTACGACTTGTGTCTAGATAACGATCTGAATAAGTAACAGTCGGCATTTGATTCTTATTGAAGAATCCATCGATTACCCCAGTAATATTCAGCGTTGGCTTAGTCGTATCAAGGATAAAGCTAATATTAATCGTTGATTCGTTTCCTGCCTTATCTCGTGCAAGAACACTGAATTTGTACGTCATTTCAAGTGAAGCCGTTGGAATTCGACCTGTCACATTTGAACCATTCATCGTTACGGAAACAATGGTGTCGTCAGCTTGGTCAAGCGCAAATTCAGGTGTGAATACTTCATTAATATATTCGCCATCCTTAATCACACGGCTTTGACCTTTAAACTTCGGTGTGATGACCGGTGCCGTTTTATCGATTGTAAAAGCAATCTTGTTGCTGAACTGGTTGCCCGCTTTGTCAATCGCTTCAACGTTGATGACATAGTCGCCTTCCTGGCTAAAATTATGGCTGAGTCGTGCTGTCTGATTCGCCACTGCAAATCCACCCGCATTGTAGCCTCGACCATTTCGTGTCACGGTAATACGATTCACATCAAGGTTCACATCACGAATGGTTACACTAACTGGCTTATCGACATTATAATGTGCTGCATTTTCAACACCGGTAATTTCGATTGTCGGCTTTGTTGTATCAATTGTAAATGTCTTGTTCGCAGCAATTGGACCGTTACCAGCTTTATCTTCTGCGCTAATCGCGACCGTGTACAAGCCATCATCCTTAAAATTATAGCCTAGGCTTGAAAGCTTGTTGTTGTTTTGCCATGTTCCGATGTTAAATACCTTGCCATCCTTTGTTACAGATAGCACAACATAGTTAGTACCGAAATTCAATTCATCAACTGAAACGGTTACCCGCTTGGCGGTTGGGTTGAATGACTGATGATCAACCCCGTCAATTTTCACAACCGGATTGGTTTTGTCAATAATGAACGCAATTTCGTCATGTGTTGTTTTGTTGCCTGATTTATCAGTTGCATTGAAGTATAGGACATAGCTGCCTTCTTCTTTGAAAGTATGAGTTAAACTTGCTTTTGTTCTAGACTGTGCTGGTGTACCAACATTATAAGCCTTGCCGTTCTTTGTCACTCGTATTGAAGTTTGGTCGATGTTTGCATCATTTACTTCAAATGAAACTTGTTTATTCACATTGTAATTCGTCATATGCTCGACGCCTGTGATTTTAAGAGCAGGAGAGGCTTTATCAATTGTGAAATGTTTTGAAATTGGGACTGCCTCATTTTTCGCTGCATCCTTAGCTGTTACAGCTATTACATAGTCTCCGTCTTCATCAAAAAGATGACTAAGTTTGGATGTAGTTCCATGCTCATCCCATGTTCCAACATCAAATGGTTTCCCGTTTTTTGTTACGTTTATCGTTACGTCACTATTTAAATAGTTTTTTTCATCAACTTGAATTTCTACCCATTGTTCTTTTGCATTAAATTCTTTAAAGTCTTTACTAACATTAATTTTGATAACTGGTGGTGTTTCATCAACCGTGAAGCTCAACGTTTCAGTGTTACCAACATTACCGGCATAATCAACTGCACTAACTGATACATGGTATGTTCCATCTTCATTAAAGGTATATTTTAGTTTGGATATTTTACCGTTATTCTTCCAAGTACCAACGTTATAAGGTTTACCGTCTTTTGTAACTTCGATTTTAACTTTATTATTTTCGTAGTGCTTTTCATCTACAGTGATTGTTAATTCTTCGCCTCTTTTGACGAAAGCATTATTTTTAATTCCATCTTCATCGCCAGAGACAGTCACCACAGGTGCTACTCTATCAATTGTAAATGTTAACGTTTCACTTGTATTAGCTTTATGGCCATCAGCAGCATATACAGTTACTTTGTATTCTCCATCCTCTTGAAAGGTTAGCTCTTGCTTTTTACCTTTAATCCACCACCACTCATATAAGTTCTTCCAGCCTTCTGGACCCTTAACGTCGATAATAGTTTGACCGTCACGAGTAACTGTTAATCTAAGTGATGATTCATCTAATGTATAATCTTCAACTGAAGCATTAATTTTAATTCCGTCTTTGAATTTGCCTTCCATTTCTTCTTTATTGTAGTGCTTATTGTTTTCTGCACCATTTATATTAATTTTTGGACCAACCTGGTCAATCGTAAATGTTACCTCAACCTTTTCTGCTGTATTTTTCGCTAAGTCAATCGAGTTAACTTTTAGCTTGTAAACTCCATCTTCAGCAAATGTTAACTCTTTCGTAGCCTTATTACCTTCTACTTTAAAGTCGTTTTTTGTTTCTGGATCTTTGTTGTCCTTCGTTACAGTATAAGTGGAGTTATTTAAATCAAAATTACTATCTGTAATACTAACAATTACTTTTTGTATTTTATTAAAATCTCTTTGTCCCTCTTCAGCATTT
Organism: Ferdinandcohnia sp. QZ13; assembly: GCF_031324165.1. NCBI lineage: Bacteria > Bacillati > Bacillota > Bacilli > Caryophanales > Bacillaceae > Ferdinandcohnia > Ferdinandcohnia sp. QZ13. The sequence continues at coordinate 1,366,810 of NZ_JAVIVW010000015.1, forward strand.
TCAAATGAAACATTAATTTCCGGAGGTTTATTGTCGATTGTAAATGTAATTAATTGAGTTTCTGTTGTATTTTCAAGGCTATCTTTAGAATTTAACGTAATAGTGTATTCACCATTCTCGGTAAATGTATGGGTAGCCTCAGCAACAGTTGTACTACCTTCAATCAATGTAAACGGAATTGTAAAACTTGATCCATCCTTTTTAACCTCAGCAGAAGTTTGCGCTAAATCTAAATGTAAGTCTTCAACTTTAATTTTTACTTTTTGTTGATCTACACTATAATATTTTTTATCCTCGACACCCTCAACTGTAAATCTCGGTGCATCCATATCTACAGTAAATGAGAATTCTTCAGATTCCGCTTTATTTCCTGCCTTATCAATAGATTCAAGTTTAACAACATATGAACCTTCATCTTCAAATTTGTAAACATTTGTAGCTTTTTTACCTGAAGAATCCAATTCTAAATTTTCAACTTCATATGTTTCACCATTTCTTTTTACTGTAAGGATAGTCTGTGACAAATCCAGATTTGTATCCTCCGCAGTTATTATTACATTTTTGGGCTTAGTTATTTCGGTTTCATCCGAGCTTATTGAAAGAGTAGGAGCCACATGGTCAACTGTGAAAAAAAGTCTTGGTAATTTATACGTTTCTCCGTTAGAACGCGAATCTGTTACCACAACATCAATATCATATTTTCCTATAGGAAATTGATGTGTTAGGGTTGCAGTTCTTTTTAATATACTAAACTTGAAACTTTCGTCGTCTAGATTATATGGCTTACCGTCCCTATTTGCTGTTAAGGTTACTGTCTTAATAGATATATTACTATCAACCTTTAACTCTAATTCTTGTGCATTAGTGAAACCGTTATTTGCTACTTCTGTAGCTTTGTCAGCCTCCTTATTAAAAACCGATAATGTTGGTATTCTTTTTTTGATAGAAAAAGTAGCGTGTGCACTGGATGCTGCATCTTTATTCCCGGTTTTATCTACTGTGGTTACGGTTAAATTGTAATCCCCTTCATCAATAAAGGAATAGTGAAAAGACGTTACATCTCCGTTATAACTTACATTTGGTGAAATTTTTTTATAATCATTATCATTTCTCGATATTAAGATTTCAACGTCGTCCAAATTTAAATTTTTCTCAGTCACATTTACCTTTAAACCTAAGCCACTCGAATGTACCCGGTCATCTACATACTCAGAACCGTCAAGGTTGGTTATTTCTACAATAGGGGCTGTAGTATCTTTTTTAATCGAAAAATCCCTCTCATAATACGGCAAACCCCAAGAATTTCCATCGATAGTTTTTATTGTAAGTTTTAATTCTCCGTCAGGTGTTGCATCATTTACAGGAATCGTTACTGAATATAGACCAGTTCCCACTGCTCCAGGTAATTCATCAATATTAAATGCAACTTCTTTTATTTCCGAACCATTCCTAATCGATATCTCGAAAGGCACGTCTGAAGTATTTGTACCTTCTTGAACATTTTCGCTTAAATCTACTTCAAATGTTATCTTGTTTCCAGGTGCAGTTGTGATCCATTCCTTGTTAAAAGCTGTCTTATTTGTTTCCCAAGTATCACCGTTAAAGGTAATCTTCATTATGGTCTCAGGTGATGAAAATGCTTTGCTGCTAAACAAAACCGCCGACAGCACCAACACAATCGCGATCGGGATCCAGAAAACCGATTTGTTTTTTCGGTAGCTTTTTGAGATCATTGCTATCACTTTACTACGCTCCTTTGTTCAATCACTTTATTTGTATGAATAATCATTACATCCACTTCAATTGCAAAATCAGATTCTTCCTCTGGTTCTATGAGGATGGCTGTTTCACCATCGCCTTCAAGGAGAATCGATGTTTCCTCGTCATCCACAAGCAATGTTGTCTCATCGTCATCATGTAAAAGTGCCGTTTCCTCTGATAAAAGCGAGGTTTCCTCCAATAGCGACGTCTCCTCTGCTGAATTGCTTTCTGCCAGCAACGCAGTGGGTGCGACTGTTGTATCTTCAAGCAAGGAGGTTGGCTCGAGCTCCTGGCTCATGAGGGCTGTGTCTTCTATCGATGCCGCAACTGGAACCTCCTTTTTTCGAAGCTTGATTTCACTTGTTGTTTTCTTCGTTTCCTGAGCTTCAAGGGAGATGCGGTCGTTTTTCTTCTTCTTCTTAAATCGATTTCCTGTAATGTCCGCCAAAACTTGAGAGATTTGTAGTTTCATATAGACGATAATGGAAATAATGAGCGTAACTAACGCACCCGCTAATCCCCCATAGAACATGATTTGATATTCCAAACGAGAGCCCCCCTCCCTAACTGATATTTAAATTCGCCATGCGTCTTGCAAGCTTTTTATAGGCTTCGTTGTCTTTAGCACCTTCAAGTGCGCCTGCCTTATCAAAGACTTCTTTCGCCTTGCTGTAATTTCGCTGTTCTTCCTGTTTGACTTGCTCAATGTCAAGCAACAGATTGCCAAGTTTTACATACGCGTTCAGGCTTTTCGGATACTCTTTAATGATTCCTTCAAATTGCTCGACTGCTTGGGAATGTTCTCCCATCTCCTGATAAATGACGCCGATATTGACCATAACCTCTTCTTTGTTCGGCACATTCAGTTCGAGCAATGTGTTGTAGTGCTCAACCGCCTGCTCGAAATCGTCACGAGCAGCAACCTGATCCCCTAAACCTATATTTACACCTCGACTATAAAAAGCCTGGGCAAGCTTTTGCTCAAATTCAATTTCGTATTTTAGCTGCAGTTGCTCGTCTGGCGCTAATTCGAGAACTCTCTGCGCTTTTTGTACGACTGTAATCGCCTTTGTATTGGCATCCGCGATTTGTCCCTTATACGAAATGTAAATATTCGCAAGTGAGTTATAGTTATCTACCTTTTTGGCGTTGTTCGGGAGGTTGTCGTTATATGACTCAAACTCTAGGAGATTCGTAGAGAACTGGTCGTAATCGATATTCATCCCGCCTAATGTCGTCGCAAGTGTAATATAATAAGACGCGTCCGGAATCTCTTTTTCATTCACCTGCTTAAAATATTTCAGAGCGACAGGGTAATCGCGTTTCCGGTCAAAATACGTCATCCCTAGTTTAAAAAGAACTTCACTGTTTTTATGAATATTCCCGTATTCGTCATTCACATAGGACTCGATCTTTGAAAGACCAGTGTCGACTTCATTTCGATTGATATACACGTCGAGCAGGTTGGTATAAGCAGATGCACGTCCCTTGTCAACCTTGATTGCTTTTTCTAGCAACTTAATTGCTTCGGTATCATTACCCTCAATTAACGCAATGCTAGATTCATTGACAAGCCCCATGTAATCTTGGAATTGTACATTTTTCATACCTTGATAGCCCAATACAGATGTCGTTGAAAAACCAAGACACAAGACTGCTGGAATTAAAAAGAGATAGAGTCGCTTCATCATTTTTTTCCGGTAGCCTGCAGTAAGCTTGTTGATGTTTTCGAGATCATAAAGAAGCTCTTCACATGTTTGGTAACGATTCTCTGGTTCAGCTTGAGTGCATTTTAAAATGATATGCTCGAGCCCTTCCGGTAAAGTTGGATCCCATTGACGGATTGGTCGTACCTCATACGGCGGATCTGCAAGACTTTTACCGGTGATAAGCTGGTAAAGCGTTAATCCTAAGCTATAAATATCGGTTCGGGCATCGGTGCGTTTTCCAGAAAGTTGTTCGGGTGCGGCATAGGTTTTCGTCCCGAGATTTGTCGTATCTGTCAGGCTTTCATCCTTAAATTCCCGCGCAATCCCGAAGTCAATTAGCTTGATCTTTCCTTCCGGTGTAAGCATGATGTTATCCGGCTTCATATCGCGGTAAATAATCGGATGAGGCTTTCTCGTATGTAAATAGTGAAGCACCTCAGCAAGCTGCTTCGCCCAATTAATTACGAGCTTTGCGGATATCACTTTTTCCCGCTTCAGCTTTTGCTTGAGCGACTCACCTTCGACATAGTCCATCACGACATAAATGTCGCCCTCCGATTCGATGATGTCGTAAATCTTCGGAAGCGCCCCGTGATCGAGTTTTTTAAGCATATTCGCCTCAACAACTAAGCTATTAATGAGAAGCTCGTTATTACTATTGTCGCGTTTGCGGATATCCTTGACGACGAGAGACTTGTTAAGCCGGTTGTCCATCGCCAAATAGACAATACTCATCCCACCGCGCCCTATTTCCTTCAATATTTCGTATCTATCATCTATAAAACTTCCGATTTTAATCAACGTAATTCCTCCAAAATTGAAAAGCCCTAAGTGCCTTGTGTTACCACCACAGAGCTACTTGAGCTAGACACCGAATACTACATTCGAAGTCAAATCTTTAAGCCTTAATCTAGTCCTTCACACGACATGCGCGAGTACGATAGAGATATTGTCTACCTCTTTTCGTTCTTTTACGGCATCAACTAGTTTAATGGCCTTGTATTTTAACTGCTTTTCGTTTAAAAACGGATTCGGTCGGAGTTCTTCGAGTAGCTCCGCATCTGAAATCTTATGGTAAAAACCATCTGTACAAAGCAAGAACACGGTTCCTGGCTCGGTCTCACCGGTCAAGATGACGACCTCAAGCTCCTTCGTTGCACCCACACATTGTAAAAGTACATTTCGTCTCGGGTCTTTCAAGGCTTGTTCGGGTGTAATGTTTCCTCTCTCCACCTCACGTGCTACTAAGGTTTGGTCATTTGTCAGCCTTGTCACCTGTTCCTGAATTTGATAGGCTCGGCTGTCTCCAATATGTACAATATAGTAACGGGAATGAATAATGAGTAGCGCAGTCACTGTTGTTCCAACTTGGGTATTTGTTTCATCCCCGTACTCTAGTATTTTTTGATTTTGTTCCGTAATGCAGGCTTTGAGTGCTTCGTGGATGTCCTCATCTTGTTGGCTTGAATGCAGCAGGTCTGGTAGCTCTTGCTCAAACCAATCGGATAGACCACGAACGACTGTTGCACTCGCGAGTTCTCCATGAGCGAGCCCGCCCATTCCGTCGCAAACAACGAACATCCCGACATACCCATTCGGAGTTTTTGCCGTCTTCACGAGCAAGGCATCTTGGTTTGTCTTTTTCTTAATTCCAACATCAGTGTGGTATGCATGTATGAACGCCACTTTTTTCACCTCAATCTTTAAAAGAGCCTAAATTCAAATTCCTCGTTTGCTAGCTTGATTTTATCCTCATGCTTGATTTTCACTTTGTTCTTCGGTACAAGCTTAACGCCATTTACATAACTTCCGTTTCGCGATTCCTTGTCAACGATAAAGTATTCTCCGTTTTCGGTAATCAACTCCGCGTGCACGCGCCCAACCACTTTATTTTTTGATGTGTAATCAGTTTGTTGTGGGTCACGTCCGATTTTAAACACTTTCCTCGACACCATGATTTTTTCTTGAGTGGCTGTAAGTAGGTATGGGCTCTGCTGGTGGAAGCTTGTGCCAACACCAAGTGCCGTTGTTCCTTCTTCCTCTTCCGGTTCCTTGTAGGCAGTGAGGACGGTTGTACCCTCTTCCTCCTCTGGCTCATCTGTGTCAAAAGAAATCGGGCTACCGACATTCGGCTTAATATTAATGGAGGTTCCACCGGCTAATACGGAATTTCCTTCACCAAGCTCGGTACGAGTGATTCGCTTGTACTGAACCTCTTCCTCAATCTCAAGCTTTTGACTTTTCTTTTTATCAGACCTTTTACTACTGTATTCGGAAGTGAGGACGCCATTTTCTTCAGACGCCTTACTTTCACTACCAGGGCTATAGTAATTTGGAGTCCTAGGTTCCTCATCCTGGATCGGCAGTTTCTTAAAACTTTGAGGTGAAGCCGGCTTGTTCACCAACAGCTCATGCAGCTTTTGTTGTAGCGCATATAGATTGATTTCCTCTGATGTCGCAAAATAATTATGTAATCGTACAAAAAAAGTGAGGTCATCATTTTCATCATAGGAGTGGGAGTGTAAGAAGCTGGTGAAGAATTCCCGGATTGATACCTTTTCAAAAATATTATTTTTAATTGGCATGTACAGTAGAATTAATCTGTTTGAAAAATTATCAATGAAGATGTAGTTCTCATCAAAAACAAAGTTGTTCACATTCAACCCAAGTCGCTCGGCCTCGATCAATGATTCGATAATGTTGGTAAAAAATGAGTAGAGCTGTTCCTTGGTGAGTTGGTCCGTTGAGCTTTGTGCAAGCGTTACTTCAGACACCAAGTCATAGCGAAAGTACGCCTCATCGCCCTTGTTAATCACAACACACGGCAAAAGCCCTGGAACCTTATTGTTTTTTAGCTTATCAGCTTCTGTAAAATCAACACGGAGCTCAGATGGCACCTTGTAAAAGATGAATTTCGAAACACCGTAGTTTTCAATATGTAAATCAACATGTTTGATCATTTCTTGCACTCCCATACTTTAAAGATGAGGAGGACAACCGGCGAGGCCAATTGCCCTCCTCATGGATTATTTAAATGCGCTAGCGTTATTGTTAATTGCTGTTTCAGCTGCGTTATAGTTTGTAACTGTGTTGTCTAGGAATTTTGCGTAGCTATCAATGACTTGGCGATACTCCTCGAAGCGTGGAGCCAATGCATTGAAGTTTCCGCGAATTGTATTAGAAGCATCAGAGTTCCATGTAGCGGCTAAGCCGTTCATTTCCTTCTTGATATCTTCTAATGCAGTCGAAAGCTGTTGGTTTAGGTTACGGATTTGGCCAGCGGTTTTACTTACCTCGCCAAGGGAAATCTTGATTCCATCAATTGCCATGGTGGCACCTCCTTTGTTAATAGATTAGTAGGTATCGAGATTAGTTTGTTAAGCGACGTGCTTGGTTTACTACCTCGTTTTGTGTTTCACGGTATGTTTTTGCGCTAAGCTTTAAGAATTCAGAGTATTGTCTCATCAAGTTCGTCATTTTTTGGAAGTCATCCATGAAGCCCTTGATTTGAGAAACATATGCCATATTATCAGTACCTTGCCATGCTGCACCCATGCCTTCAACCTCTGTATAAAGAGCCTTGTAAAGTCTCTCATAGTCAGCAGATTGTTGGTCAATGCGAGTAGCTGAAGTCTCTAGTTTCGCTGGATCAACTGTAATTGAACGTGCCATTGTGTTTTCACCTCCTTTAAATTGGAATATGTATGAGTTAACTCGGCTGGGACCGAGAGAACTTTGGATTCGTGTTGGTGCACGGGTTTTGGGTCCGTGCTTGGGTCTAGCGGTATACCGGTTTTGCGTTTCTTGCTTGGTGGTATTCCGCTGGGACTGGTTGCGGTATATCGCACCTGCGATTCCGGACATCTGATATACCGATTACTGGGTTTGCGGTATACCACGCCTGAGATTCTAAACCCACGATATACCGATAACTGGGTTTGCGGTATACCATTCTGTTTAAATCAGCCCTTTGATAGACCGCTAACCTGCTTTCGATTCGTTTTTTTATTTTTTCTAGTTTCTTAGTCTGGAAGCTTCAAAACTTAAATCCTTCTCAGGTTATAGCCGACCCTTCGGTATTTGTCAGCTGCACTCTGAAGGCTGGACGCACTTTTGGTTGAGCCTATCCCCTTGAATTCTCGATTTAGACCATTCGAGATTTCATCGAGTTCACGAGAGATCGCATTGATTTCAGAAATAATACTATTAATCTTCCGTCGCACATGAGGCTTCATTGAGGTACCTCCTTTACATTTCTCCTATCGAATAATCCTTGCCTTCCCGACTAGCTTGGTTTCGCTCGACTCGAGCAATCGTGCTGCGGTATTCAGGTAATTAATGTTTTGGTTAAGCCTGTAGGTGAACGATGTTAAAATGTCCGCACTCAGCACATGACGCATATCTAAAAGGTCAACCTCCCAATAGAGGGAGTCAATTTGGTCATTTAGTGCACTTACGCGTCGTTTAATCCTTTCAAGCCTTTGCGCATAGTAGTAAAGCCTGTCGAGGTTAACTCTTAAATAGGGTTCAACCGGGAAGTAGCCTCCTAGTTTTTTTATGATATTGATCACAAACGAAGTTACATCTTTTACTAAATTATCAAAGTAGTCGCCAACCGCTTTTATCAAGTCCATTCCGGCTTTGATTGTCTTTTTTACATAAGTAATAATTTGTTCTTTGATATAGTTTGCGGCCTTTTCAATTCCTTTTTGGATTGAATGGATCACTTTCATTGTTGCTTCCGCCATTGCCTTACCAATATGATAGGCGAGCTTGAATTTATCGACCAACTCAGTTAGCTTCAGCATGATTACGTTGGAAGTGGCCCTTGGGAGTGAGGTTCCCTCTCGGAAATTTTTATAATTGCCATTCTCATCAAATTCAGCACTGGTTTCATAGTGTGGATAAAAGAAATCTTTATCCTCACCAAGCATGTATTCGGATGGATCCTTTTTAATTTCTACAATTTTATCAACGTAGGGGGCAACTCCCGTCTGCGATACTACATCACCCTCATATACAACGAAGGTATATCGATCCCCCCTCAACGCTTTTTTCTGTTCATCCGTTAAATTGTTCCAATAAATAGGTGCACCGTTTAACACATAAGCAACGACTTTGTCACCGAGATTATTGACATACACATATGTAGCTAAGTTCCCACCTTTGGAGTGTCCCAGCAATAAGACTTGCCCATCTAAACCGGTAGTGAGTTTTTGATAAAATGCATCTGCCTCACGCTGTTGTTGTATTTCATATCCAATACCCGCTTTAATATTTGATTTCCAATCCGTATCGAAGTGGACAGGGTCTTTCATATCTTCACTTCCGCGAAATACCGCTGTTGCATTTCCTTCACTATCTTTAAATCCATACCCTACAAAGCCTGATTCAGATTTCGTTTTCGAATTCACATCAGAATTATTGTAGTTTGTTGGATTATGGTTCTGATATTGGACTAACTCAATATTGTGCAAAGGTGAATCAGGGTTATTTTTTAAAAATGTATCAATATTCGTAAACCGTTCTTTTTGAACCTCTCTTTGCTCCAGGTCTACCTCTGAAAGAAAGTCCCCGATTGTTATGGGGGCTTGATCGCTCACCCATATATCTGTCGGTAAATCAATATAAGATAGTTGAAGTAAGATATTTTTCTCTTCCTCGGTTAAATTTGTAAGAGACATTCAATCACTCCCCAAATGCCTGATAACTCTCTTCCACAACTTGTGGATTGACAGTATCTAAGCGGTGATGAACATTGATTCCTCCGTATACTTTCATATCTAGATTAGTCCATGGAGTATTGTTCACATAGGAGGTCCTAATATAATCTGAAATATCCTCTGACTTATCTACAAAACCAACTGACACCACATACTGTGAAGTTCCTAAGCCTTTTAGAAGTTCATAAAGCTGATAAATCCCTTCACTATATTGATTAACATCGGGTTCGCCTTCTGTCTTTATGCCTACAGTCAATGACACTTTGGCATCTGGATCATTTTTTAAAAAGTCTTGGATACTCATATCCTTCAAAGAAGCGTCCTCAAAGTTTGCTGAATAAGGTTCTACTGAAACCTTATATTCGCTATCTGCAGGGAGGTGTTTTTCAATGTCTTCAGCTAAATCCTGCTTTAGCTCTTTACCCCAATTAGCAGCTATATAGTTATCCCAATATACATCGTCTTCATCCGTCTTTTCTCGACCTATAAACACGGTTTGGTTATCCCCTTTTGGGTACAAAATGAAACGATCCTTTCCGTACATATTGGCGAAGATTTCACTACCTTCTTTTTTGGATTCAAGTTCAAATTCTTCCTTATACTTTTCTTCTAAATGCTTAACGATTTTCTCTTCCGTACTTGCACTACTTGAACTCATACACCCTGTTCCTCCTATTATGAGAATGAATAGAAGAAGGAATAAGACTACCCTCTTTTGTAACCTCATTTGGCACCTTCCTAACTTTATAAATGACTTTGATTGATATAAAAAGTGTCTATTGCCACTTGGTTGTTGCGATATGGTTTGGCGGGACGCTTTTGGGATGTGTTCCCTGCCCCCCTTTTTCCGGATATCGGACATTACCGGAATTTCCACTCTTGCCTAATCGATCCGGTCCCAGCCCTAAGCCAATCCCTTAAACAGAGAAATATAAGATCGATAGAAACTTAACATCCGGAAATGAGATTTGTTCCTTTTAAATTTATGTTTAATAACTGAGATCTATCTGACATTATTCTCTATCACCGACAGCATTTCCCGGGAAACGACAGCATGTATTGGTTAGTGACAAGAAATTTAAACAGCTTCAAAAATTTACTAAACCATAGGAATTATGCTTTGTACTACCTACACCAGCATCAATTTCTTTCCATTTAAAAATCCTAATTCTTCCACGGTTTGGTTGATGTCAAAGATCGTGCCGGTTTCGCGGTCACAGACGACTGTTGTGTCAGTAGCAACGAAGTAGCCACCCGAGAGCTCTGTCATGGTGTTTGCGAGTAAAAATGTGACTTCATAGAGCTTGCTTTGGGCCGGGATGAAGACGTCATAGGATTCGCCAGAGGCTGGAATAAACACCTCGACCAGCACTTTATCCATGGTAAACCGCCTCCTCTTCACGAACTGCCGAACCCGTCAAAAGTTTGACTAACTTTGGTTTTCCTTTTGTTAGCACATATCCGAAGTCCTCTGGAATTTCTTGATACATGCTGTTTGTGACTTTTGATACTTTCATTAAATACTGATCGGTAATGCCGTTTCCAACCCAAATTCCATCACTTAACGAAACCTGCTTTTTAAACCAAGGCTCAAATGCGAATGAGTTCAAGGAATCAGCGCGGTCGGAGATGACCATAAATACATTGAGGCCATCAATTCGTTCTAAAAATACCTTCAGCTTATCCTGAGCATCCTCTGATAACAGCATCATCATGTCGTTGAATGAATGGATGATACAGTAAATCGGTTCGAATTCTGGTGGTGTTGTGCCTTCTTCAATCGCATCCTTCGTTGTGTTGTTGCGGAACACCAATGTGTTAAACAGGTAAACGATGGTCTCTTCAAGGTCGGCTGCATTTGATACATGCTTCCCTCCGACTCGGATGAGCTCCTCATTCGGGTCAAGCACCACGACTTCATTTTTCTCATTGGCATGAATGATTTCAGAAATTCCCAGCATCACGCCTGTGCATGCCTCACTACTGCTAGCCAACACAAGATTCACACAGTTTTGACCGAAATCGAAATAGGTAACGGCAAGTGAATCTTTTTCCACCCCAACAGGTAGTTTATGAGACTTGTTGTAACGAATTTCATCATGCAGATACTCGATATCGACTTTTTCCGGTAAGACTGGAATCCGCTTCGCAGCACTCTTGCCCCAACTGTCGCGCAAACGATGGCAGTAATCGGTGATGTATTGGTACATGTCCTCGACACCCTCAGTAATCAGGGCAACCTGGAACTCATACACACCATCAGCCTTGAAAATGCCTCGACCCTTGTGCTTCGATGGGAAGACGCCATCAACATTTCCGAGAACCGCTGAATATTCAGATGTATCATTAAGCTGGAGTACATACAGTTGCTTGAAGTTTTGCATCAAGCGGTAGCGAATTGCACCCGTATGGGCGGCTGTGACGATAAAATAAATCCCGTACTTTGTCCCTTCACGAGTGAGGTACGAAATCGTTTCTTCGTACGCCTCATACATTTCAGAAAACGCTGCGTAGTTGTGAATCACAATCACAATCGATGGCAGGCCATCATTTGATAAACGGTTATATGTCTGCAAGTCACCGCCGTAATTAGACAACTGCTTTTTCCGTCTCTCAATCTCGCTATTCATCATTTTAAAGAGATTATCAATCTTCTCACTATCATGGGATAAAAGAACATCCCCAACATGTGGCGCTTCGCGGAACCAACTTAACGTCTCCGAGCTAAAGTCTAGTAAATATGCGTTTAACTCATCAGGCGTATGAGATTCCATGAGAGAGTACATGATGGACGCAACAAAGGTAGTCTTTCCGCTTCCCGCTACCCCATAGATGATAGTATTGCCATCCTGCGTAATTGGTAGTCTCATCACATTTTGGCGCTGGTTCGCCGGATCGTCATACTCCCCAATCACAGGGTTCAATTCAAAGCGATTCGTTATTGCTTCAGGATATTTTTCTACTAATTGATCTAAATAAATCTTCGCAGGTATTGGATCCAGCCATAGCTGCTTGACCGAGATATTTTCCTGTTTTGCTAGACTCTCTAAGTACTTGGTTACTTCATCAATTTGTTTTGGTGGATTCTTCACCATCGTTCTACGATCGATCTTCGCACTCTTGATGACGCGGCCTAAGTGGTCAATGACGCTTATGCTTTCATCCACGTGTTTTTCCACTTTTTCAGCTGGATAATACGGTGCCCCTGCCCATGCGGATTGACCAAGCTCAAACAATTCGTTATAGCCAACCTGCAGGTAAAAACGGCCGGTTTGTGAAAGCTCGGCAGCATCTGGTCGCTTGATGACCTCCATACTATCTGCTTTTTCCTGTACCTTCAGACTGATTCTAAATTTCGAGTTACTCCAAATTTGGTCGTCCACCACACCGGACGGCTTCTGTGTAGCTAAAATCAGATGGACACCTAAGCTTCGTCCGATACGAGCCGCACTCACCAGCTGCTCCATGAACTCTGGCTGTTGCGTTTTAAGCTCGGCGAACTCGTCTGAAATCATAAACAAATGCTGGAGTGGCTCTGAAACTTGCCCCTCACGATACAGCTTTTGGTATTTATAAATATCAATATTACTCACATTCATCCGTCGACTCGTCTCACTAAAAATCGACTGACGACGCTTTAGCTCACTTTGAATCGAAATCAATGAGCGTTTCACCGCTGCCCCATCAAGGTTCGTAATCGTTCCAGCGAGATGCGGTAGATTTAAAAAGGCATTCGCCATTCCGCCACCCTTGTAGTCGATTAATATAAACGCAACCTCATCCGGGTGATAGTTTACCGCAAGTGACAAAATAAACGTCATGATGAACTCAGATTTACCAGACCCTGTCATACCAGCAATCAGCCCGTGTGGACCATGGTATTTTTCATGAAGGTCTAACTTGAACAGCTCACCCATCGTGTCTACCCCAATCGGTGTTTCAATTGAGAGCACTGGGTTGTTTTCCTTCCAGCGAGTCAGTGCGTTCAAATGCTCAATTTTACTGACCCCGAACATTTCAAGGAAGGTGACCATATCTGGTAGTGTGTATGCTTCAACAGAGGATGCAAGCTGGATATTTGCTAAGCGAATCGCAACCTCCTCGGCATCATCACGCTCGTAAAACTCAGCATCAAACGCAGTATATGACCCGGAAATATCGTCCTTGTCGTAAATCTTGGACATGTCGTCTGCAAGCTCAACAACCATCGTACATTCCTTCGGTAAATTTTTGAGCTCATCGTACAGAGTAACGAGGCTAATCCCGATGTTCTTTTTCTCCTCTAAAAGGAGGTTGAACATCTCAGCCCTTGACGCAAGCGACTTGCTCATCGAGAAAATCAAATAATGCTGGTCAAGATCCTTTAATTGCTCCTCATCCATTGCTGCGCGATTTGTGATTTCTTTTTCAAAATAAGCAGACAGCTCCTTCACCTCGGTCGCATCTGTTGCAATAAATCGAATCTGCTTCGACTCATCCCAGACATGCGGGAGCCATTTCGTAAACTTCCAGTACTCTTCCTCATCCTTATCGTAAAGGAATACAAGCTTGAGCTCGTCATAGCTATGTAAGGCTGTTAATTGAAAAATAAGTCCCTTCACAAAATCCTGCACACGACTGCGACGCCCAATTACACCACTGACATATTCCTCAACAAAGCTTAAAGTGACAGGTACCTGTTTTAAAATGTGCGGCGCTTCTACCATTTTATAAAGCTCATCCTGGAGATTGTCGTCCTCTAATGTGAATTTTTTCTCAGGGTACTTCAGTTCAGCATTTAACGGGAGATCCCCAATTCCAAGGCGAACCTTGAGAAAATCGTCTTGCCCAATCGCACGCTCCCAGAGATTTCTTTTTCGCATCGTAATCCGAGAGATGAGATTTTGCAGAGCCACATGGTTTTCATGAAGTATTTCACTTTGACGGACACATTCCTCTTCAATGACCTGTGCCATGTCCTCAATGTATTTTGAGTACTTTTCCTGGCGCTTTGCTTCATGCTTGATACGCATCTTATTTTCATGACGCTTCGTTAAAATCGGCCAAAGTACCGTTCCAATCAGCATACTGAACGACATCATCAATGTCGGCATCGCCATCATGAGGTCCCCGCCTCGTGCCATCACATTGTTTAGCGTGAAAAGCCCAATAAAGAGCGACGCCATCCCCATTGTGATCGAAGGTCCGAGCATGAACATTAACGGCGTTTCATCAATGTTTCGCTGTTGTGGCGGCGGGTCGATTCTGATTTCCGTCCTCTTAATGTCCCGCTTAAACCGTGGTGAACGATAAAACAAGTCGTCATTTATTTCTTCGGTTTCGAAATCGTCAAGCGGTTCCTCGTCCTCAATAATCGGCTTTTGCACCTCAAACGGACGAAAGGCATTGCGGTCTAAAAATACCAATTGATGTGGGTTATTTAATGAAAGTAATTTGCCATTGTAGATAATTTTTAGCCCCATGATGTAAATGACATCACCGGTTGATAGCACTTTTTCCTTTACACGTTCTCCGTTGACATACGTTCCGTTCGAGCTGTTGTTATCACGGATAATAGCATGACCCTGTGCATCGTATTGGATCACACAGTGGGAGCTGGATACGAGCTTATTTGAAAATCGGATGTGGCTGTCATTGCCACGACCAATGCGAATGCTGCTTCCCGTCACCTCGTGCTTTGTATACTCATTTCGATCACTTGTCGGTGGCTCTACATATAAAAGCGCAGAAGTGTCATTATTGCGGGAAATCGTGTACGTTTTAAATGGCTCAATTTCTTGTTTGACAAGGATCTCCTGCTTGTCATTCATCAGAAACGCGGATTTGTTGGACTTCAAAAACCATTTTCCGTCCTCCGCTTCAATCGCCATCATATCCGCCGCTTTTCCGTGCGCATCCTCAGACGTTAAAATATAACGCCCTGTCACACGCTCTGGCAGTACAAATGTAAAAGCCTTTTCCCGATCAAATAGAGTTAATATCAAAGTGAATCTCTCCCTTATAACAAATGCACAAGCGCCCTGCTCAGCCCAGACAAGCACTGACAGAAGGCGTTTTTTGCCTTCAGAGCGATTGAATTGTGACCTCGAGCCGATGCGCCTGAAGTTAGACACAAAAAACTGTTCATAAGTCTCCCAATCTGACCGAGGTTGACAGTTACAGCTAGTGACTATTAAACTACTTCTTCACCTTCGCACTTTTTTTATGTAACTTATGCCTTATCGGTTTCTTCCTTTTTATCTTTGGAATACAGAATGACTCAAACTGAAATTTACTAATGGTTAGTAATAAAAATTCCGGCCATGCTAACGCAATCGCATATTGAAGGGCTGTACAAAGAAGTAAGACAAACAGAACTTCAATCATATTTACAAAGATTATTTCTGAATCTGATAATAATTGAATGATTGCTCCAACTATCATGACGGAACCAAAAACAATCGGAATGCTTATTTCAGTTTTCGATTCTTTAAACTTGTAAAGTCCATTTCCGTCTTTTCGGAACTCTCCCCGTTTTACCCTTTTAAAAGCTCGTAATGTCGTGTATAGAGTTAGCACAAGTCCGCCAAGGAATATGACCCATCCATAGATACTCATATAACTTGGAGCCACCCTATCTTCTGCAGCAAGGAAATAAAACGGAAAAAAATCCACGGAAAACTTTAATCCAAAGATACTTAGAAAAATAGCCTGCAAACGCTGATAACGATACGCATTTTTTTCAGGTGTAAAGAATAGGGCAACAACTGCATTTAGGACCAAAAATGCAATACTTATTTTTTGAATCGTTAGCCAGATAGGATTAGTGATCGCTATACCTGCATCTAAAGCCAATGAAGTAAGAGCCGTTATTAACCCACTAAAAATGAGCGTTAGCCAGAAGAATCCAGTAATCTTATCTGGTCTGAGTCTATTTTGCGCAACTACTTTTATGTTGTAGAAATCCTCTTCTTTTGCTCCTTTTAGCATTCTGTCATCTCCTACCAAAATACTTCGTCTAAAGCCTTTTGATAGACTTCTGATAGCCCGCCTGCCATATTTCGTCTCGATGTTATGCGACTATCACTTGAGTACTAAAAACTAGATGAAACCGTTCTGAGGGACCAGAGCCTGGTAAGGCACTTGAAGTCCCATCCATCATCAGGTGTTGATTATGTAATGTTCACTCATGCTAGAATTTAAAAGGATTAAATGGGTTAAACGGATTATAAATTTTATAAAGTTCTTTAAAAGTTTTAGCCAACAAAACTTTGATAAGTTGTTTTAAAAAAACAAAACTCAACCACATTAAAAATAAGGTTACTACTAAAAGCACCCATAATCCGAAGCTCATCTCTCCTCGATGATTGTAAATAAATAAAAAACTATCGATTGTAAAATAAATAGCCACACAAAAGGATATAAACAACAAAACTGAAGGGAAAATTTTTTTTTATTTAATTTACTCATTTATATCCCTCATCAATTACGCTCGATTTTTGATAGGTTTGATAAAAGTTTCGTAACATCTAATCCCCACCAACTGTTTCGAACCTAACATCCTACTAATAATAGCGTGGATATGGTCCATTCATTTCAGCTCGTTTTCGCGCTTCCTCCTCAGCTCTCCTTCTAGCTTCCTCTGCCGCGCGAGCAGCTGCCTCTTCTTCACGTTTGATTTGGTTTGCAACCGAAATGATATCTGGTGCGACTGAATCAAGCTTCGAGGCAATCTGATTTAATTCACGATTGATTTCCGCGATTGCTTGATTGATATACTGGACCTCTGTCGCCTGCCAGGCCGAGTTGATATTTCCCTGAAACCCATTTAGAGAGCTTTTTAGATTACGAAGTTGTGAGGCATAGTTGCGAAGTTGGTTAGCTTGTGAAATGGCAGCAGAAACATTAATTCCCATAAAGATCACCTGCTTATCGTAAATAAGTTTTATATAGTGGAATGCCCTTTTAGAGGGCAAAAATTACATACTTCGTTCACATTTTTTCCAAATATATACTAAAAATTACCCGATATTTAGGTTTAGGTCAATTTATCCGAAATATTCTGATAACACGAGATTTCATACGAAAGACCTGTTTTGTCTACATTTTTCTACAAATTGCTAGCTTTGTTGGACTCGCTTACTACCTAAGGCGTACTAGTTCCCTAGTACCTTTGATGAATTCATATAACAGAAGAATGTTGATAAACCTCGACATAATATCTCGAATTCAAGCCTCTTGAAGCACTTTATTACATTTCGTAGGAAAATAGTCCTTTTATCATTAATCCTTGTAATATAAATTTAACTTGACAAGATTCGGCGGTATTTTAAACATTGGAAGCACTTTCATCTCATAAGAAAAGAAAAATCAGCCCAAAGAAAATTAGTAATAGATTTGTAAAAGAGGGTCCATTTTTTGTCATTTTAGCATTTCAAGTGTAAAAAGGTAGAAAATAACATCAGAAGAGTCATGAGAGGATTGGACTAAGGTTTCTTGGATTTTCGCGGTTCATAGGGGATATTTATACTCTTTCTTTCCTATTAAATAGGACGAGAAAAACCTAGTCGTGGGACTAGGTTTTTCGTATCACTAATTTCGTGGTGATGAATATCTTTTTCGCGATTTGTCTTCCGGCGATTCGCTCAAGGATCGTGTCGACGGCGGTTTCACCCATGACTTCGGTGTGGACCTTGACCGTTGACAGTGGTGGAAAGACATATTTGGATACACTGATGTCATTGACGCCGATGAGGCTCACACGGTTTGGCACGTCAATCTTTTCTTCATTTAGCGCGCGCAATGCACCGATGGCAATCAGGTCATTGGCAGCGAAGAAGGCTGTCGGAAGTGCGTCACCTTTTTCTTCAATTGCTTGCTTCATCAACCTGTAGCCATCAACAACCGTAAAATGACCTATATAAACATTGCTTTCATCTAATAGATTCGCTTCGTTGAGATAGGATTTGAATGTTTTTTCTCGGATTTCTTCAATTTCCGCAGAGTAATCTTTGTACTCCTCGCGACCACCTATATAACCGATGTTCGTATGTCCACTTTGAATAAAATGCTCCAACACCATTCGCGTTGCTTTTTCAAAGTCAATTACGACCGCATCGTAGACATCTTCGTCAGGGTTTGAATCGACGAACACGAGATGCTCAGCCATTTTTGATAGTTCATTGACTTGAGTGACGCTGAACTTGCCAACCGCGATAATCCCCTGAAGATCCTCCTGCTTCATGCTCTCAATGCTATTATAAAAGTTGACCACCTGGATGCCTTGCTGCTCACAGCGTTGCTCGATTCCGAGCCTGATCGACATATAATAAAGGTCATTGAGCTCCTCTTTTTCGGTGTACCAAAGGAGAATCCCAATTCGTGCAGAAGGAGACTTTTTGGAGGGACGTTTTTTATACGACAGTGCCTCTGCGATCTCAAATATTCTCTTTTTCGTGTCGTCGCTGACGGATAAGCTGGCATCATAATTGAGAACCCTTGATACCGTTGCTATCGAGACACCCGCTTTTTCCGCGATATCTTTAATTGTCGCCATGGTTCACCTTCTTTCTCAGAAAGGTTTAATTTACCTTGTAATCACGTGCATCTTTTTGCTTTTGTGGAACCAGCGGAACCGTCCCCGCGGCCCCTATTTTGCCAAAAACGTATACTTCGTTTCCCAGTGGTATTGTTCGCCCTTTTTGATTACAACGGATGGGAAGTTAGGGTGATGGATTGCGTCTGGTAATCCCTGTGTTTCTAGGCAAACGCCTAAGTATGGTCGTGCTTCGCCACCGCGCATGTTAAAGCCTTTTAGCGTGTTGCTTGTGTAAACGACGACTGCTGGTTGGTTTGTTTCTACTACTAATTTTCGACCAGATGCTTCATCGTAAAGTTGGACCACTTTTTCATCTAGTAAAAATGGATGGTCGTAGCCTTGACCAACGAGCACAATTTGCTCATCCTTTGATTTCGGACCATCTCCAATTTTTCTACCATTTTTAAAATCAAACACCGTTCCAGTGACATCTAGCAGCTTGCCAGTTGGAAGGAACTCTTCGTCCAACTCAAGAAACTTATTGCTTTTTATCGTAAGCTCATGATCAAGCACGTCATTTTTTACATCACCTGATAGATTAAAATATGCATGATTTGTGATGTTTAAAATAGTGTCCGCGTCAGGTGTCCCGTTCCCCATGATCACAAATTCATTATCGTTGTTGAGTGTGTATGCTACAGTCATTTCGACAGTTCCAGGGTAGCCCCCTTCACCGTCCTCGCTCAGATACGTAAACTCAACTCCGACTCTGTTTTCTTCATTAATAATCCGTGAATCCCAGACTACCTTGCTGAACCCTTTTACCCCACCATGGATATGATTGTTATTTTCATTTTGATCAAGGGAGTATGTTTTTCCGTTCAGATCAAATTGTCCGCCTCTAGTACGACCCGCGGTACGGCCAACAATTGCACCTTGGTAGCTAGTATCAGCAAGATACCCTTCAAGACGGTCAAATCCGAGTACGACATTTTCCAAATTTCCAGTACGGTCAGGTGCTAGAATTTCCGTGATTATGCAGCCGAAATCAATGCAAGTCACGCTAAGCCCTTGGTCATTTTTCAATGTAAAGGCTTGGACCTCTTGATTATCAAACGTTCCGTATAAATGTGTGTTAACTTCCATTTTCCTAATCTCCTAACTCGTTAAATGGTCTATAAATCTCTTAAACGCCGCTTGACCCGCTTCATCACGCTTGTATACACCGGCATCCTCAAGGACGCGCATGAATTTTTTACCGACTTCTCGCTTCACAAGCTCGTGAACGTTGTCTTTTGTTGGGTTGTACATCTTTAGTTCGTCCGCCCATTCCTGATGGATGGGGTTGACCGAGTTTGCTTCATCAATTAAGTAGTTTTCGACCTCTTGTAGCTCAGTTTTCAGGCGAGCCGGAAGCACCGCTAATCCCATTACCTCGATGAGACCGATATTTTCCTTTTTTATATGATGCACATCTGCATGCGGATGGAAAATGCCAAGTGGATGCTCGTCGTTTGTTCGATTGTTGCGAAGTACAAGATCAAGTTCGTATTTTCCATTTCGCTTCCGAGCAATTGGTGTAATCGTGTTATGTGGCGTATCCCCAGTGAATGCGATGATATCGACTTCAGGGTCGCTATACTGACGCCACGCTTGCAGTATATGGTCTCCTGCTTCAATTAAGGATGCCATGTCGCTGCTTCTTAAACGAAGAACAGACATCGGCCATTTTACCGTTGAAATTTCGATAGTGCCATAACGGTCCCACTTAAATTGCAACTCATCTTCAGCTTTCGCCATTGCGAACTCGTAATTTCCACCTTGATAGTGATCATGGGTCAAAATGGAACCCCCAACAATCGGAATATCCGCATTTGAACCCAGGAAGTAGTGCGGAAACTTTTCAACAAAACCGAGTAATCTTGCGAACGTGTCCTTGCTGATTTTCATATCGCGATGTTCCTCGCAAAGGACAATACAATGCTCGTTGTAATAAACATATGGTGAGTACTGGAGATACCAGTTTTCGCCCTCAAGCGGAACCGGAATGATGCGGTGGTTGGAGCGAGCCGGATGACCGATGCGACCCGCATAGCCCTCATTCTCCACACAAAGTAAGCACTTTGGATACTTCTCTCCAGTCGCTTTTGCCTCTTTTTCAAGCGCGATTTGCTTTGGGTCCTTTTCCGGCTTTGATAAATTAATCGTGATATCTAACTCTCCGTACTCCGTTTCCACTTTATATTCAATATTTTTTTCGATTCGCTTCATTTGAATGTAGTTGCTATTTTTACTTAACTCATAAAAATAGTTCGTCGCTTCTGCCGGGTCATTTTCATAAAGTTCATAAAAATGACGTGTGACTGCGGACGGGAGTGGAATCATCGTGTTCATGATTTTACTCGCTAGAATTTCTTTTGCATCAAAATAATCCTCGATGACTCCATTTTCACACGCATACTCCACTAAATCTTCAACCAAAGTTGGGATGTCTTTTTCAGGTGATACCTGTTCGGTTGGCACGAAGTCCTCAAGACCTAGCAAAGAAAGCACCTGGTTGCGAACGTAAACCTTGTCCTCTTTTTCAATCAGTCCGACTTTAATCGCTTGCTCTGTTAGCTGTTGTACGCTTCCGTAAATGTTCATTGCGCATCCCTTTCGCTTTCATACCCATTTGGGTGGTTTACATGCCAGTTCCACGCATCCTTAATGATTTCATTGATAGATGTACGTTTTGGCTCCCAACCAAGTACCTCTTTCGCTTTTCCAGATGAAGCGATAAGAATGCTTGGGTCGCCCGCGCGTCGGTCACCTAACTTTACAGGAATATCGCGTTGTGTAACCTCTTTTGCTGCTTCTACCATTTCTTTAACAGAGAAGCCACTGTTGCTTCCAAGATTAAAATAGTTGCTCTCGCCACTATTTTGCAGGTATTTCAATGCTAAAATATGGGCGTTAATCAAGTCCTCGACATGGATGTAGTCACGAATGCATGTGCCGTCTGGAGTATCGTAATCCTCACCAAAGATTGTGATGAACTCACGTGTTCCAAGAGCTGCTTGTAAAATGACCGGGATTAAATGTGTTTCCGGATCATGATCTTCACCGATTTCACCCGTTGCACGCGCACCTGCCACATTGAAATAACGAAGTGACACGAACTTAATGTCATGCGCCATCTCAGACCATTTCATCATTTTTTCCATTGCAAGCTTTGTTTCACCGTACGTGTTTGTTGGAACTGTCGGCATGTCCTCGGTTATTGGCACCTGTTTTGGTTCACCATAGGTTGCTGCTGTTGATGAGAAGACGATATATTTCACGTTATTGTTTTTCATGGTTTCAAGCACAATCTGTGTTCCGTACACATTGTTGTCGTAGTATTTTAATGGGTCAACCATTGATTCACCGACAAGTGAATTTGCCGCAAAGTGGATCACTGCGTCAATGTTTTCTTTTTCAAAAACAGATTGTAGAAAGGCACGGTCACGAATATCCCCTTGGTAAAACTTCGCCTTCGGATGAACCGCCTCTCTGTGACCCGTTTGAAGATTATCAACAACCACCACGTCTTCGTTTGCGTCAATTAATTGGTAAACGGCATGTGAACCGATATAACCCGCTCCACCTAAAACTAAAATACTCATTGTAGATTCGCTCCTTTTGTTTGGGCACCTGTGTCCCTTTTATAATTCTTTCGCCCCATCACCGATGCTTACTTCATAGAAGGAAGCCGGATAGCCGATGGTTTCTTCGTAGACTTTTCCAATGTTTTCGATGATTTGTTGTGCTTTGTCTTTCTCGACAAGGGCAATCGCACAGCCACCGAAACCAGCACCTGTCATGCGAGCACCCAATACACCTTCTTGCGCCCATGCTGCTTCAGCTAAAGTATCAAGCTCTTTGCCAGTTACTTCATAGTCATCACGTAATGATGTATGAGATGCGTTTAGTAAGCGACCAAATTCTGTTAAGTCGCCTGCTTTGAGGGCTTTTAACGCATCTAAAGTTCTTTCATTTTCATATACCGCATGTTTCGCACGCTTTTGTAATGTTTCATTTTCTATTAGATGCTTATGCTGTTCAAATTGGTTACTAGTGATATTCCCGAGTGCTTGAACATCAAGTTCTTTTCGAAGTTGTGCAAGCGCCTGTTCACACTCGCTGCGACGCTCATTATATTTTGAATCCGCAAGCTCACGACGCTTGTTTGTGTTCATGATTAAAATAAGATGCTCGTCGAGTTCCAATGGCGCGTATTCATACTTTAATGTATCACAATCTAGTAAAATTCCTGCATTCTTTTTACCCATGCCGATTGCAAATTGGTCCATAATCCCACTGTTTACACCAATGAACTTATTTTCCACAAGTTGACCAATTTTTACAAGTTCCACGCGGTCAATTTCAAGATCGAATAGTTTTTCAAACATCACTCCTGATACAAGTTCAATGGATGCTGATGAAGAAAGACCCGCGCCGTTTGGAATGTTTCCGTAAAAAAGAACATCCACGCCCTTTGTAATTGAGTAACCTTTTTCTTTGAGGTAACGTATCATGCCCTTTGGATAATTAGCCCAGTCATGTGCTTTGTTGTAGTCAAGATTATTGATGTCAAACTCGATTACCCCAAGGTCTTTGAAGTTCAGTGAGTACATTCTGATTTTGTTGTCTTCGCGCTTTCTAGCAAGGGCATACGTTCCTTTTGTGATGGATGCAGGGAACACATGACCACCGTTGTAGTCGGTATGCTCACCAATGAGGTTAATCCGCCCAGGCGCAAAGAAGCTTCTGTAATCGTTTTCGTTAAAAATCGTAGTGAATTTATCTGAAAGTTGTTTGAGATCCATGATGGTTGCCTCCAATACTATTGTTTCTACTTTTATTGTAGAGAGGTAGGTAAAAAACGTCAACGTTTTTTACTTAATTTTTACTAAAAATTAATATACATCTCGATCTCAAGGGACAGTGCACCTGTCCTTGTGTCCCACATACTAGAAAAAACCTGTCACCACTAGAGATGGTAACAGGCTAAAAAGTGAGTAATTATATCATTTTACTTAATTGGATTGGTGAGTGCTCTCTTTTTGAATAGGCACGAAAGCTTACCGTGAAGTGAAAGTCCTCATTTTTTAATTGATAGTGTTCTAGAACTCCCGGTCCACAGCTTGCTGACCCTAAGCCCTGATGCTTGTAATCTACGTTAAAGGTGATAAAATCATCCTTCATCAAATCGTAGGTATGATCCGCATTTTCAAGCGTTTCAGTTGAATAATAGCTTACGCTAAAATCAAAGCTTGGTTGCCCTACCACAAGTAAACCAACACCTGAGAGATCTGTTAGCGAAGCCCACCTTACTTCATGTCGATTTCCATTTTCCTGTGGAACGACGTATGGAGTGTGGAGCTCCTCTATTGTATTAGCCCAAATCCCAAAGCGATTTGCAAGCTTGCTATCGGAATAGGCTTCACCCGGTCCTCTACCGTACCAATCGACTTGATTCAACTCTGGATTCAATTTCATTTGCAGACCAATTTTCGGTAATGTGGACGATGATTTTCCTCGTTTCTTTCCATCCACCTCAATCGTCAATGCCCCATTCTTCGTAATGGTATACGTCATTGTAGTTTCAAAGCCCCACGCAAATACAGGCGGTGCCATTCGAGACTTTACGTAAATTTTTACTTGATCTTTCGTTTGCGTCACTTCATGCGCTACATCAATTACGCGAGTTTGCATGTGGTCTAGACCGAACTCTCTCCACTCTGCTTCTTCTTTTTTTACGCTAAATTCCTCTAAGCCGAGCTTGTCATTATCCGTCGGCGCTCTCCAGATGTTAATCTTCGGACCATGTTCTAACAATTCGACACCTTGGTGTTTCCACGACTCGAGTACACCGTATATTTTATTGAAGGTATACTGGAAGGACTCTCCGCACACCTCAAGCTTATGTTCGGATTCATTCACATTTAATGAACAATACGCTCGGTGCTCTTTTACTTCTGCAACCTCTTTTACCGGTAACTCAAATTGTGCCCATGCCACTTCATGACCTGCTTTTGCCCATTTTGTATCCATCGACTGATTAAATTGGAGGTTTAACCAGTAATCGGTATTAGCCTTTTTCATCTCTGGCAATGCGAATGGAATCGAAACTACATCCGACTCACCCGGATGAATAGTTGGCATCTCTACCATTCCACTAGCTAACACTTTTCCGTCTGAAACGAGAGACCATGATAGTGTTAGGTGGTTTAATGTACTAAAATTGTACAGATTATGAATGCGAACGGTACCCTTTGCGAGATCAACCGCGTCAACCCTCACAGGTTCAATCACCTTTTTATATTCTAACAGCGCTGGAGATGGAGTGCGATCTGGCATGACAAGCCCATCAATAACAAATGTACCGTCATGTGGCGTTTCTCCAAAATCCCCACCATATGCAAAATATTCCTCGCCATCTTCTGTAAATTGACGAATACCGTGATCTAGCCATTCCCAGACAAATCCACCTTGAAGACGTTCATACTTATAAAACAAGTCAAAATACTCTTTGAACCCACCTGGTCCATTCCCCATCGCATGAGCAAATTCACATAAAATATGAGGCTGAGCCAAATCTGTTCGTTTACCTAATTGCTCCATAATGGCATGTGGGGTATACATGGTGGAGAACATGTCAGCTGCTTCATGCAAACGTGTTGGATTATTGTTTTCTTGAGTCATTATGAAACGAGTTTCCCCTTCATAATGAACAAGTCTGGTCGGATCCTTTTGTTTTACCCACTCCGCCATTTCAATATGATTTTGTCCAAATCCAGATTCATTTCCTAACGACCAGATAATGATAGATGGATGATTTTTATCACGTTCTACCATTCTCTTCATACGGTCTACATAGGCATCCTTCCACTCCGGATCCTGGCTTAACTGATGTGGTTTCCCAATTCTATCAAATCCATGACATTCTATGTCCGTCTCATCAATGACATATAACCCATACTCATCACATAAATCATAAAAGCGCGGGTCATTTGGATAATGTGCAGTACGCACGGCATTAATATTATGCTGCTTCATTAGTTTAATATCTTTTATCATCCAATCGAGTGGAACAGCACGACCTAAATCTGGATGATGGTCATGACGGTTGACACCTTTAAAAAGGACAGGTACGCCATTTACTTGTATTAAGCCATTCTTTAACTCTACTTGTCTAAATCCAACCTTTGATGGGATTACTTCAATAATATTGCCTTGATCATCCTTTAACGTCATAACCAAGTAGTATAAATACGGAGTTTCTGCCGTCCATTTATGGGGATTAGTTACTAGTATACTAGTATCTAGTTTTACCTTAACTGCCCCACCCAATTGAACTTTTACTTCCCGTTGCGCTTCTTTTATCTCTCTATAGTCTGCATCAAAAAACTGGATATCCAACTCGTACTCTTTAGAACTAGCACTTTGTGAATGTATCACCGTTTCAATCTGCAATTCTGCATCCTTAAATTCTGAATCCAGGTTCGTTTTTACAAAGAAATCATGTGTATATACTTTCGGCTTTGCTAGTAAGTACACATCTCTAAAAATCCCACTTAACCACCACATGTCCTGATCCTCAATATAACTACCATCAGACCATTGATAGACCCGTACTGCAATGGTATTCATTCCTTCCTGAACAAAGGATGTCACATCAAACTCAGACGGTAAGCGACTCCCTTGACTATAGCCAACAAACTGACCGTTGATCCACACATGAAAGGCACTATCTACTCCTTCAAAACGAAGAAAAACTAATCCTTTAAGCATTTCATCAGTTACATAAAAATCACGTCGATAGGAACCCGTTGGATTTTCAGTTGGAACATAAGGCGGATCAACCGGGAATGGATATTGAACATTTGTATAATGCGGCTTTCCGTACCCATGCAACTGCCAGCTTGAGGGAACTTGTAAATCATCCCAATTGCTCGCATCAAAGTCATTTTTATAAAATGTTTCTGGTGCATGTTCGGGCGTTTCTGCATAATGAAACTTCCACATTCCATTTAATAAAATAAACCCTGGCGCACGACCTCTCTCAAAGCTAAGCGCATCCTCCAAGTTCTGATAAGACATAAAGTAAGAACGATCGTTTATTCGATTCTTTTGAAGAACATTCTGGTTCTCGTAATCTTTTAGCTGCTTCATTTTGACCTCCAAAAGTTAGTTGTATTTCCTATTTAATCGCACTTCCCAGCATACCTTGGATAAAATGCTTCTGTAGAGCAAGGAAGAAAATGATAATTGGAATCGTTGCAATCAAAATTCCGACATTTATTTGACCATAATCGATGATAGAAACACCCTTTAGACTTGATAACGCAACAGGGAACGTATACATATCAGTTGATGTTGTTACCACTAACGGCCATAGAAAGTTATTCCATTGTGATAGGAATAAGAAAATGGATGTCGCCGCAAGCGCCGGCTTCATAGATGGGATGACAATACGAAAGAAAATTTTCATTTCTCCGGCTCCATCCATGCGGGCCGCTTCAATCAATTCTGTTGGAAACGCCATAAAGTTTTGTCTCATCAAAAAGATGGCAAAAGGTGTACAAACAGTCGGTAAAATTAGGGCAATATACGTATTTAATAATCCGTAATCAGCCATCATCCTAAACTGAGGAATAAGAAGGGCTTGATACGGAATCATCATCGATAATAAAAATGTTGTAAAAATAAATTTATTCCCTTTAAAATGAAATTTCGCTAATGCATATGCTGCCATTGTTGAAACCAAGAGTGCCAAAATGACATAAACACCTGAAACAAATACGGAATTAAACAATACCCGCCAAATATTGATACTCTCATTCAGATTCGTAAAGTTGGTTATAAATTGATCACCAAATGACAAGGTTGGAGGATTCGAAAACATTTTACTTGTATGATTTGTTGCACCAACAAGCATCCAATAAAATGGGAAGATTGATATCACGATACCGATTAGCAAGAGAAGAAAAATACCAGCTTTTCTCGAGAATCTAGATGTTTTATTTTCTTGCATCATTTACCATCTCCCGTTACTTTTGATTGAATAAGTGATAGGATTGCAACGATTACTACAACTACATATGCAATGGCAGACGCATAGCTAAAGTCATAGTATTGGAATCCATTTTTATAAATCAGTAATCCTAGTGTTGCCGTTGAATCTCCAGGACCACCTTTTGTAAGGTTGAATGGTTCATCGAACAACTGTAAGGTCGAAATCGTTGAGATAATTGAAGTGAATAAAATAATTGGTTTCAATTGCGGAATTGTGATAGAGAAGAATTGTCGAACCTTCCCTGCACCATCCATTGAAGCTGCTTCATACGTTTCCTCTGAAATATTCTGCATCGCAGCAAGATAGATTACCATGTTATAACCTGTCCATCTCCACGTCATTGCAATAATAATAGAAACCTTCGCCCAGAACGGATCATTTAACCAAGGAATAGCATCAATCCCAAAAAGACTTAAAAATTGATTTAAGATCCCTTTATCCATCATGATGATTGAGAATAAAATAGAGTATGCCACCAATGAAGTGACAGCTGGTAGAAAGAACCCTGTCCGGAATAAACCCTTAAACTTTAATAGTTTACTATTTAAAAGCGCTGCTAAAACAAGCGCAAAAAGTATCATAATCGGCACTTGAACAATCCAAATGATAAAAGTATTATATAGGGCTTGATGGAATGTTGTATCTTTGAGTAGACGTATATAGTTATCAAGCCCAGTAAATACATAAACTCCACCTTGAGACGTTTGAAAGCTTAAAATAAAGGAAGAAACGATCGGATATACCGTAAATATAAGAAATAAAATGAGCGCCGGGGCTAAAAATAAATACGGCGTCCATTTTGTTTTGTTGATTTGATTTATCATGTTGTCAACCCCCTTATTCATGGGAGAGGTAATGAAAGATTTCCTCCATTACCCCATTTTTCGTTAATAGAATTATTTCATTCGATTTTCAATGTTTTTCTTAGCCTGTTGCATCGCTTCATCTGGGCTTTTGCCATTCAAAGCTTCACCTTGTGCTTTTACGATTTCATCACGTGCGATTGGATCATTTTTTGTATAGATAATCGTCGGAATCTTGTCCATTTCATCTGCTAAGAAACGCCAGATTTTTTGATTTCCGAAGAATGGCTCTTCTGCATCAAACATTTCAGATTCAAACACTGGTGCATAGGTCGGGAATAATCCGCCTTCCATAGCGATTTCCTGCGCCTTCACACTTGTTGTAAACCAAGATAAGAAGTCATAAGTTTCCTGAACCTGATTACCAGTTGAAGGAATAACAAATGAGCTACCACCTTGGACAGATGAACGTGATCCACCTTCCTCGTGTGCTGGTAACGGCATTAAGCCCCAGTTACCTTCTGTATCAAGTGCTTGTTGTTTAATTGTTCCAACTAACCAACCACCCGCAATAACAGATGCGGTATCTGAATTCGCAATCGACGTTACCCATGCATCCCAACCCGTAACACCTAAAAGAGCGTCTTTTTCATGTAAACCTTTCAATACTTCAAGAGCATTAACAGAAGCTTCACTACCAACAGTTAAGTTATTGTTCTCGTCAAAATAGCCTTCACCTTGCTGGTTTAGCATGATTGTGTATTGGTTCGCATCTGCTTGGTCGAAACTTAGCATCGCTTTACCAGTAGCTTCTTTCACTTTTCCACCAGCTTCAACAAAGTCATCCCATGTTTTAATGTCATCAGGATTTACGCCTGCTTCTGCGAAGATATCTGTACGATAAAATACAGCTGCTGGGCCTGTATCAAATGGCATCGCATAAATATTTCCATCTTTAGATCCTGCCTCTAGCTTAAAATCCGGGAAATCATTTTTAAATTCGTCATAGCCAAGTTCACTCAGGTTAGCAAACGCACCTGGGAAAGCTTCTAATTTACCTTGTAGCTCATCGTCTGTTTGAAGCATTCCATCTGGTAAACCTTTACCACCCGCTTGTAAACCTGTTGTTGTTTTACTCTTAATGTCCTGACCACCGGTTTCAATAATATCTACTTTAAAATCAGGGTGATCTTTTTTATAGATTTCTGCTGCCTTCTCTAAGACTGGAACATTAATATTATTTGCCCAGATTGTAATAACTTCATCATCTGCAGCGCTTTGACCACCCGAACTACCACAAGCAGTCAATAAAATAGCCAATCCAATCCCTACAATAAAAAAGCTGAACTTATTTTTCATAAACTAATTCCCCTTTTTTAGTAATTTGTTTACTAATAAAATCATATCACCTTTAACTAAACATGTAAACGTTTAAATTTATGTTTTTTACTAAAAAATATCTTGTTTTTACTAACTAAATGCCAGATTTTCCATTTACCAACAAATCTACTATTACTTTTTCCATGGAATTCGTGTTCATACAGTAAGAATGGCAAGGTTAAGCAATCAAAAGCAATAAAAAAAGCGAGCCGTTTAGCTCACTTTTCTTCCCCTATAGATGGTGTACTTTTTCGAAAAATTGGTTTCCCTTGTATATATACCGTTTTCGCTGTTGTTCTATTTTTTGTTAACCTTTCCTCTATCAGATCCAACCCTGTTTCACAAAGAGTGGGAATATCAATATGAAAGGTTGTTAATGGCGGGGAAACATATTTCGTAACACTGATATTATTAATACTAAAGAAGGCGACTCTTTGTGGTATTGGAATTTGCATCTCATTAAATGCTTGAAGTGCCCCAATCGCAAGTGGATCTGTCGCAACACAAAATGCTTCTGGGAGGTTATCTCCCATTTCCTCAATGGCTTTCATTGCAACTTTGTAACCATTCTTCACCGTACTTGCTGGTACGATTAAGATATCCTCTTCTCTTAATTTATTTCGTTCGCGTTGGTAGTTTCTGAATGTAATCTCCCTTAACTGAGGAATCGGTTCATTTGTCTCCACATCATAATCATCCGCACCGATAAACCCTATTCGGTTGTAACCAAGGCCTTCAAAAAACCGAATCATATATTCTGTCATAAACTTCAAATCTGGGAGAACAGAATCTAGATTCTGCGGGTCTCTTCTAGTATTTAAGAACACGCCATGTGGTGTGATTTCCTCTAAGTACTTGATTTCCCGTTCTGTTAATTTTCCAATTGCAATAAACCCAGTTGAATTCTTATCTACCTTTTCTATACCATCGTCTATATGATAACGAACCAATTCGATTTTCCGTTGCTTCGCTTGCTTTTCAATCTCCGTCCGAATTCCCTTAAAAAAAACATCCTCCAATTCTTCTTCGTTGGATATCCAATAAAGGAAGGCAATATTATTTAATTGCGTAATCCCTTGTTTCTTTTTATACCCTAATCCTTCCGCAACCGCTTTAATTTTATCTCTTGTTTCTTCACTAACAGATAAATTCATATCATTATTAAGTACCCTAGATACAGTCGCAATTGAAAAGCCAGATTTTTGGGCTATATCACGAATCGTGGTCATATTTTTCTCATCCCTTCTGTCTTCCCTCTACCTATATAGTATACAGAAATTACCTCAAAGTAAACATTTTTAGTAAACATTTTATTTTTAGGGATGCCAGGGGCATCATAGGGACGTTTCTCGTGGTTACATAAAAAAAGAGAACCAAAGGGACCAATAGAACCGTCCCTTTGGTTCAATGAAAATACATACGAAATCCAATAACGATTAATAAAAAGGATAGCATTTGCATAATGATTCGGCTAGGGATTTTTTGTGAGAGAAAGACGCCTAGTTGTGAACCCAATATAATTCCAGCTCCTCCAAAGGCAACGATAAGCCAATCAATATTCCCGTGCCAGACCTGAAGAAAAACACCAACAGAAGAATACAGACATAGGGAAAAGATGGAGGTCGCGGTTGCAATATAGGTTGGAACACGAAATATGTATACCAAAATCGGGACAAGCATCCAACCTCCCCCAATTCCAAGATAGCTTGAAAGAATTCCCATGAAAAAACCAAGTGGAATCAGCCATTTAGCTTGTAACCTTGTGGCTGCTTGAGGATTAAAGGTAATGTTATCGATAGCTTCTCCCGTTGCTGCGGCTTCATTTTTCGCTTCTTGTCTCATATTCTTCTTTTTTAGCAGATTCGTATTTTTAATTACTAAAAAGAAGCCTAAAAAAACGAGTACACTCGCAAAGAAAAAATAAAAATAGGTAGAAGAGTAGGATTGTAGAAGCTTCACACCGATAAATGTTCCCGGGAACGCTCCTATCCCTACTAGAATTCCTGTTCGGTAATCTATCCGTTTTTGTTTGGCATATCCAAATACACCAGACAATGAGTTAATTAATACAATGACCAGTCCTGTTCCTGCGGCAATAATCGGATCGACATGAAAGAGCAGCAATAGTGCTGGTACAAATAGAAAGCCGCCTCCAGCCCCAACAATCGCACCATAACCGCCGGCAAAAATCCCAATTGCCACAAGTAAAACGCCTGTTACAATATCCATAATTACGTTCCCCCTATGTATGCTTCCCTACTAACCTATCAAACATCCTAGTTGTAGTAAAATAACAATGTATAATAGGTCATAACAAAACGTAATATCGCTGACGATATAGAATAATACGTTCTCATTCTTATATAATGAAATTAAAAACTACTATCGAAGGGGGGATACCATGAACATTGAGAATCTTAAACTCTTTTGCCTCGTGGTTGAAGAGGGAAGTATCACAACTGCAGCCCGGATGAGTTATATCTCTCAACCAGCTGTGACTAAAAAAATAAGCCAACTTGAAAATGAGTATGGTACCTTGCTTTTTGAGAGAAACGGTGGGCGACTTGAACTTACAAAGGCCGGGGAAGTCCTCTATCCATACGCGAAAGAAGTGATTGAAAATATCAAAAGATCATTTGACGCTGTTCAGAAAGTGACTGGAAATGAGGAAGTGAATTTACATATAGGTGCAAGCTTAACGATCGGTGAATATCTATTGCCTCAAATTCTTGGAACGATAAAAAAAGGATATCCACATATAACGTTTAGCCTTACGATAGGAAATACCCCAAATATGATCGCCATGCTAGAAAACAATGAAATTGATATCGCTCTCGTAGAAAGTCATGTAGAAAATCCGATTTTAACCATTGAAAAGTTTGCCGAAGATGAGCTTGTTTTAGTCACGTCGAATGAACACCGCTGGAAGGAGCGCAAAACAATAGAGATTAGTGAATTGGTTGAGGAAAAAATGATTTGGCGGGAGCCTGAATCGGGTTCTCGTTTGATTGTTGAAAATTACCTTCGTGAGTATGGAATTCTTGACGACATTGAGAGTGAAATGGAGCTAGGAAGCATTCAATCTATTAAAAGTGCCGTTGAAGCTGGACTTGGAATCAGCATTCTCCCGAGGATTACCGTTTTAAAGGAACTAGAACTAGGAACATTATGTCAGATCAATGTGAGCAATTTTTCACTCACACGTGCACTATGGATGGTTCAAAAACCACATCGTTTCCCTAAAATCGGATTGCAGCATTTTGTTGATTTTATCCGGAATCAGTAGGAACCAGAGGGACGGTTCTTGTGATCCCACACCCAAATGAGAGTGAGCCAAGGTAGTTGTCCCCTTGACCACTCTGTACCTATTTAATTCGTATACTGCTGATAAAACTCATCTAACTCAATGGATTTTCCTTGTTGCAATCTGGATTCCTCGGCAGCAAAGGCCATGAGGTGGCTTCTTAACGAAATCGCAGCAGAACTTATGCTTTCTTTTTGTGATGGGTTTTGTATGTCTTTTATAAATGAGCGGATAATCCCGAAATCACCACCACTATGCCCTCCAACAGAATTCGGGAGGCGAATAATAGTTTCGTGTTTCGTAAGAAAATCATAGATGGAGAGGGTATTTTCATCCATCTTTCCACGTATCTCACCTTTCGTTCCCATAATCTGCACGATACGGGTTTGTTCGCGTGTGAACCCGCACATACTAAAGGTTGCAGTTGCACCACCCTCAAACTCCATATTTACAACCTGATGGTCAACGACATTATTATCCGATTGATATACACATTTGCCGTAAGGAGTTTCGTGTAGTGCCTTAATGATCCCTTCCCGTGAGTGATCTTCTGTAAACTTCTTGGCCCAGCCTTTACCCTCCCCTAGATAATACCTGCCCGCATGGAATGGACACTCAAGCTCAACCGGACACCCATCCAAACATCTTTTCGGAGCGCCTTCTGGTGCATTTTCTTTCTTAAAATGAATCAGAGACCCAAAGGAACTAATCCGTTCGCACTTTTTGTCCATGACATAGCTAATAATATCCATATCATGACACGACTTTTGTAAAATCATTGGGCTGGACTTCTCCTTATTACTCCAGTTCCCTCTTACAAAGCTGTGAGACATATGCATGACTTCCACATTTTCATTTAATTGCAAGGAGACGACTTCACCTATTTTTCCTTCTTCAACTATCTGTTTGATCGTCGACCAAAATTCCGTATAACGTAAAACATGACAAATCGTTAATTTACGATCATACTCCCGGGCAACCCGTTCCATTTCAATACATTCCCGTACATCCGGCGACATCGGTTTTTCCAAAAGCACATGGTATCCCTGCTTTAGTGCATGAATCGTGGGTTCAAAATGGAATTTGTCCTGTGTACAAATGATTGCGATATCCGCAATTTTACCTTGCTCCATCAACTCTTCCCATGACGTAAAAACATGTTTATCTTCAATCAAATGCAATTCTTGAAATTTTTTTCTTCTATCTTCATTGGGTTCAGCCACACCCACAATATTGAGTTCGTGTGGATGATCTAAAGCATATGGAGCATATGCCCTCGCCCCGCGGTCACCCGCCCCAATTACAACTGCTGTAACTAGCATTCTATCAACCTCCCAATATCACTCTTTTACTATTCACTAAATTCCTATAATTTTGTGTTTTCTTACCAACGAAAATACCATAATGTAAAGTACTTGTCACTACTCGGATTTTGGTCGAAGAGGCGTGGATGGAGGAAACATCGGGCGTTTCATTTAAAAAATTAAAGAGGATCAGCGGAACCAGAGGGACGGTTCTCGTGGTTCCGCGCAAGGAGGGGACCAGAGGAACCGTCCCTGCGGTCCCAAAATAAAAGAGGAGTATCCCGAATGCAGGTTACTCCCCTTCTATTATGCGCTTTACTAGTATGACTTGTTTTATTTTAAAATATCCTCAATTTTGGTTAATTCTTCTTCTGTGAAATCGAGGTTTTTTAAGGCTGCTACACTGTCCTCTACTTGGCTCACTTTGCTTGCGCCAACCAAAGCCGATGTGACACGTCCTTCGCGGAGAACCCATGCTAACGCCATTTGCGCAAGGCTTTGTCCTCTTTCTGAAGCAAGTTCGTTTAGCTGTTGGATTTTTTGTAAAACATCTTCTGTAATTTGGTCTTTTTGAAGGAATGTGTTTTCTTTCGCTGCCCTTGAATCGTTCGGAATGCCACCAAAATACTTATTCGTTAATAATCCTTGCGCCATCGGTGAAAAGACGATAGAGCCCACGCCATTTGCTATCAACACATCCTGCAGTCCATCTTCAATCCAACGATCAAACATTGAATATCTTGGCTGATGAATGAGCAGTGGTGTTCCTAACTCTTTTAAAATACGATTCGCTTCTAACGTTTGCGTTGGGCTATAGTTGGAAATCCCCACGTACAACGCTTTACCTTGTCTTACGATATGGTCAAGAGCGCCCATTGTTTCCTCAAGTGGCGTGTTCGGATCTGGTCGGTGCGAATAAAAAATATCGACATACTCAAGACCCATTCGTTTTAAGCTTTGATCAAGGCTTGAAATCAAATACTTTCTTGAACCCCAGTCCCCATATGGACCTTCCCACATATGGTAGCCCGCCTTCGTAGAAATCACCATCTCATCACGATATGGCGCAAAATCAGCTTTCAGCATCTTTCCAAACATTTCTTCCGCGCTACCTGGAGGCGGACCATAATTGTTCGCTAAATCAAAATGGGTAATTCCAAGGTCAAAAGCTCTTCGTAAAATGTTACGGCCATTTTCAAATGAGTCGACTCCCCCGAAATTATGCCACAATCCTAAGGAAATTGCGGGCAACAACAAACCAGACTTTCCAACACGATTATACTTCATTTCACTATACCGATTTTCACTAGCTTGATAGACCATATGTATCTCTCCTTTAATGGGAAAGTAGACCTGTCCCCGTGTCCCGCCAGGACAGGTGAACCCGCCCTATTTTTCTTTAAAAATCTCCATCAATTCTGCAGTGACGTCGTCTGTGTTTTGGACGTAAGAGACGAGATGCTGCATTTGGTCGTTTTGGTTTTCGATGGATGCTGTGATTTCCTCGAGTGATGCGGTTGTTTCCTCAATGATAGCCGCAAATTCGCTGACAGAGGTTTCCATAGAAACCGCTGATTTACCGATTTCGTTCGTAATTTTTTCGAAATGTTTTACAGCTTCGTTCAGTTCGGAAACAGTATCGTCGATGACTGTGAAGACGCCTTTTGTATCCTTTGTTAGCTTCACACTCTCGTCCATTTTTTCAGCATTCTCTGTCATTTGTTTTTGTGTTAAGGTCGTGCTTTCGTTTACTTCTTTTAGATTTTCTGCGATGAGGTTGGCTGTGTTAGATGTCACCTCAGAAAGCTTTCGTATTTCAGACGCAACGACGGCAAAGCCTTTGCCACTTTCACCGGCGCGAGCCGCTTCAATTGAGGCATTCAAAGCAAGTAAATTTGTTTGTGATGCAATTTCTTGTATACGGTCCGTAAATCCATTGGTCTCATTAATTTTTTCAACAAGTAGATTCATTGTTTCAGACATAGAAGATACAGATGCCTGAAAGTCCGTAATTTTTGTTAGTAAAAGGTCAATTGTTTCATTTCCATTGTCAGCTGCTTGATTGGCATTATCCGTCTGAATACTTAAGTGGTTTGAGCCTTTTACAAGCTCCTGAACAACCCTATTGAGATTCTCTATAGATTCAGTAATCGTTGATGCGGATTCGTTTTGCGTATTCATACCAGCAGAAATTTCAGAAACAGCAATGGTCATTTCATTGAATGTATGCATTTGCTCTTCACCTTGGCGACGAATGTTTGTAATGTTGTCGCTAATCGTTTGTGAGCTCGCTTCAAGCTGTGCCGCATGCTGCTTTCTCATTTGTAAAAGATGCTCCGTTTGTTCCTGCGTAGCCTGCATATCTTGGGTTAGTCGTCCAGTTACAAAACTCTGGAAAAACAGGGTTACGATGATAACTGTAAAAATTAAATAATAGATGACAAGTTCCTTCGGGGTATACCCAAATTCCTGCCCCTTTGTCACGAAAAATAAAACCGTGATCACAATCGCACAAACCACACCAAAGTATAAGGTTTTACGCTTGTTATAAATTGCAACCGTTGTCAAAAGGTAGAACGGTAAAAGGACGATTGGCGCTGATTGCGAGCTAGACATAATAACAAACAGGACTACCGATATCCCTATCACTGAAAAATAAGGTGTTTGTGTTAAAAATAGATTCTTATAAATCAGTATATGTAAGATAGATAAAAAAATCGCCCCACCAATTCCGATCGTGAGAATCATTTGTAGGGGTTGTCCAATTGAAGCTTCAACAATAATTGCTAGAATGACAGAAATTAAGGAAACAAGACCGACCAATTTGTTTTTTCGAATCAGATCCTCTCGTTTTAGCTCTTCAATTGATAAAATCGTTTCATCCATAAGATTCTCCCCCAATTTATATTTCTCCCTCTATTTTACATTTTTTTCATAGATTTGAATATAGATATGTTTGGGGATTTGGATTCAAACAAACGATTGTTTAGCGGTTGCGTATAAGCGGTGCATGGGATTGAGGATTCAAACAAGCGTTTGTTTGAATTTGGATATGGGGGTCAAACAAACGCTTGTTTAAGGGGTATGTTCGGTTGTTGAAAATGAAGAAGTCCTTTCAAAAATTTTTCGTTTATTAAGGAAAGATAACAATTTAATTAAGAGTTGGGTTTTCCAGATAAATCGACAAATTATAAAAAATGGCTTGTCTATAATGACAAGTGTCAAAGGGAAAGGAGTAAAGGTTTATAGCAGTTCCAATTCCAACACTAATTCCAATAAAACCCCTTTTACCAACTTCACTATTTTTAGCAACTCTTGATGGAGGATATTTCAAAATGACAATTGTTAGCTACCTTAGCACATATATCTTGGGTTCCATTTGTATTATTTGGCTGTTGAATCGAGCCTTTAACCTTTTAAGTGATACAAACACAAGAATCAACGACAATAAACAATAAACCGATTCTAAATATATCGATTACTATAATCTTTAAAAAGTTGAGGTGATAAAAATGGGAAATCTTTTACGATATGCTGTTCAGTCCAAAAAGAAAGATCTAATTAACAAGCTAATTAAACGAGGCATTTATAAAACAAATGACAAACATTTGTATGAGTTGACGTTGAGTGAACTAGAAAAAGAGTATGAATTATTTAACCTGGCGTCTACTTCAAAAGGAAGATACCACCTTTAAATCAAAGGGATTCCACCCACTGGATTTGTGGTCAATAAATTAAATTTATGGCTGTTATCCACTACCTTATAGACAATAAATTTAATTTACGGCTGATATTTCACTTTTCCGGCCAATAGCACCTCCTCATCAAAAAGCACACTAAAGGGGCAGCCCACGGCTACCCCTCCAACATATTAATTCAATTTCGATCTCAAGTATGCATCGATAAACATATCAATTTCGCCATCCATGACGCTACCGGTGTTACCAACTTCCACATTTGTACGGTGGTCTTTAACCATGGAATAGGGGTGGAAGACGTAGGAGCGTATTTGACTGCCCCAACCGATTTCTTTTTGTTCGCCGCGAATTTCGTCTAGTTCTGCTTGTTGTTTTTCAATTTCTAATTGATACAACTTAGACTTCAACATTTTCATTGCTTGCTCGCGGTTTTTGATTTGTGAACGTTCCGTTTGACACGTCACAACGGTATTCGTTGGGATGTGTGTAATACGAACTGCTGAGTCGGTGGTGTTGATGTGCTGGCCACCTGCACCACTAGCGCGGTACGTATCAATTTTTAAATCTTCACTGCGAATGTCAATTTCGATGTCATCGTTAAACTCTGGCATAACCTCACAAGACACGAATGAAGTGTGACGGCGGCCTGATGAATCGAACGGTGAAATACGAACGAGACGGTGAACTCCTTTTTCTGCCTTCAAATAGCCATAGGCATTATGACCTTTAATTAAAAGGGTCACACTCTTAATCCCCGCTTCATCTCCAGGAAGATAGTCCAATGTTTCAACTTTGAAGCCTTTTTTCTCCGCCCAACGAGTGTACATACGAAGGAGCATGGATCCCCAGTCTTGTGATTCCGTACCACCTGCACCTGGGTGAAGCTCTAAGATTGCATTATTTTTATCATAAGGCTCACTTAAAAGGAGCT
Organism: Ferdinandcohnia sp. QZ13; assembly: GCF_031324165.1. Lineage (NCBI taxonomy): Bacteria > Bacillati > Bacillota > Bacilli > Caryophanales > Bacillaceae > Ferdinandcohnia > Ferdinandcohnia sp. QZ13. The sequence continues at coordinate 1,406,043 of NZ_JAVIVW010000015.1, forward strand.
GTAGCTCAAACTCACTTACGCTCTTAGACAATTCCTGAATTTCCTCATCAAGCTCTGCCTGTAATTCTTCGTCTGGTTCTTCCTTCACAAGCTGATAAGTAAGCTCTAAATTTTCATAGGCATCATTTAGATTTGTAAATTCAACGACTTGATCTTTTAATGCATTTGATTCGTTGATGATGGTTTGCGCCGCATTCTGGTCATTCCAGAAATCAGGCATTGACATAATTTCGTCAAGCTCAGTGATGCGCGCTTGTTTGGCCTCTAAGTCAAAGAGACCCCCTGAAGCCCGCTAATTTCTTAGCCATTTTGTCAAGTTCATGCTTAATATCTACTAATTCCATAAATTTTCCTCCAAGATGTAGTCTATTCTTATATTGATTTACACTTGATTATCTTACTCATTTTTCCGCAAGAAGTCCCGGTTTATTTCGAAGGAAAAGGTGAGAGCCACCTCTCACCCTTTCCAAATTTATTCATAGCTGGGATGTCCCATTATTTACCGTGACAATTTTTGAATTTCAGGCCACTACCGCAGTAGCATGGGTCGTTACGGCCAATGTTAACAGCTTTTTGAACAGGGCGTTTCTTCGGCTTTTCTGCCTCGCCGCCTTCTTTTGGTTGAACAGCATGGCCCTTCGCTACTTCTTCACGTTGTAGATTGCTGCGGATTTGCGCCTTCATCACGAACTTAGCCACATCATCCTCTATTGAAGCAATCATGTTTTCAAACATCGCGAAGCCTTCAAAATTGTATTCGCGAAGTGGATCATTTTGACCGTACGCACGTAAATGGATACCTTGACGAAGCTGATCCATTTGGTCAATGTGGTCCATCCACTTGCTGTCAACGGCACGAAGCACAACAACACGTTCGAATTCACGCATTTGTTCTGGCTCGATTTGCGCTTCTTTTTCATCATAGCGCACTTTCACCTTTTCAAAAATGAGCTCGGACATTTCTTCTGGCTCTTTACCACGAAGATCGTTCTCCGTTACGTCTCCCTCATTTAAAAGGTTCGCATTGACATAATCAATGATGCCTTTGTAGTTCCAGTCTTCCTCCACCTCATCCTTTGGTGTATGAGCTTGAACCACGCGGTCAAGGGAGGACTTAATCATATTCTCTACAACGTCACGAAGATTCTCGGAATCCAGAACCTCGAAACGTTGCTTGTAAATAACCTCACGCTGTTGACGAAGCACATCGTCATATTGTAAAAGCTGTTTACGAGCATCAAAGTTATTGCCCTCAACGCGTTTTTGCGCAGACTCAACCGCTCTTGAGACCATTTTACTTTGGATTGGCTGGGAATCATCCATGCCAAGACGCTCCATCATATTTTTCATATTGTCAGAACCGAAACGGCGCATGAGCTCATCTTCCATTGATAGATAGAACTGAGTCACACCAGGGTCCCCTTGACGACCTGAACGTCCACGAAGCTGGTTATCGATACGACGGCTCTCATGTCGCTCTGTACCGATTACGGCAAGACCGCCAAGCTCCTTCACACCTTCGCCAAGCTTGATGTCCGTACCACGACCAGCCATGTTGGTTGCGATTGTAACCGCACCCTGTTGACCAGCATGCTCAATAATTTCAGCCTCGCGCGCATGGTTTTTCGCGTTTAAGACATTGTGTTTAACACCTTTTTTCAATAGGTACTTCGAAATAATTTCAGATGTTTCAATCGCAACTGTACCAACTAGAACAGGTTGTCCCTTTGCATGGCGCTCCGCAATATCCTCAGCAACCGCGCGAAACTTGCCCTCAATTGATTTATAAATTAAATCAGGACGGTCATCACGGGCAATCGGACGATTCGTTGGGATCACAACAACGTTCATATTGTAGATGTTGCGGAATTCCTCTTCCTCAGTCTTCGCCGTACCGGTCATACCTGAAAGCTTTTCATACATACGGAAATAGTTCTGGAACGTAATCGTCGCAAGCGTCATACTTTCATTTTGAATTTCGACGCCTTCCTTCGCCTCAATTGCTTGGTGAAGGCCTTCACTATAACGACGTCCCTTCATTAAACGACCTGTGAATTGGTCAACAATCACAATTTGTCCATCATCAACGACATAGTCAATATCGCGGTGCATACTTGCATTCGCTTTTAACGCTTGGTTGATATGGTGAATCAATGCCACATTTTGAATATCAAACAGGTTCTCAACGCCAAACACTCGTTCAGCCTTTGAAATCCCTTCTTCCGTAAGTTGAACACCTTTTGTTTTTTCATCGTAGGTGTAGTCATCTTCTTTTTTAAGAGTCGTTACAAATCCGTTTGCCTGCACATAAAGGGAAGTCGATTTTTGAGCAGAACCGGAAATAATCAACGGTGTACGCGCCTCATCAATTAAAATCGAGTCAACCTCGTCAATTACGGCAAAATAAAGCGGACGCTGTACCATTTGTTCCTTATAAAGGACCATGTTATCACGAAGATAGTCGAAACCAAATTCATTGTTCGTTCCGTACGTAATATCAGCGCGGTACGCTTCAATTTTTTCCTCACGTGACATGGAATTTAGGTTTAACCCAACAGACAATCCTAAAAACTCATAAAGCTGGCCCATCTCGTGCGCATCACGACTCGCAAGGTATTCGTTGACAGTAACAACGTGAACCCCTTTACCTGTGATCGCATTTAAATAAACAGGCATTGTGGAAGTTAAAGTTTTACCTTCCCCAGTCTTCATCTCAGAAATATTTCCTTCATGCAGGGATATCCCCCCCATGAGCTGCACGCGGTATGGATGCAGACCCAATACACGCTTTGCTCCCTCACGAACAACAGCGAAAGCTTCAACTAGTAAATCATCGAGTTTTTCACCTTTTTGATATCGTTCCTTGAACTCTTCGGTTTTGTTGCGAAGGGCCTCATCTGAAAGCTTCTCCATCTCAGGATGAAGTGCCTCAATTTTATCGGCAAGTGATTCCAAGCGCTTGATTGTGCGTTTGTTTGGATCAAAAACTTTGTTTAAAATTCCAAGCATCATGTACGCTCCTCTATCGTAAAAATTCACACCAGCTGTGAGCTGAATGATTTTGTTGAAAACGTTAATGAAATAAATATCTTCTATTTTACCACTAAAAAGGACACGGGTAAAATATTATCGGGTTTCGCGATTTGATGGGATTCGACAAAAACGAAAAGTGCAAGCCTTTTTAGTTGATTGTCTACTAAATACTGCCACGTCCTGTGGCAAACGTAGACGTCAGCACATCGTGTGCAAGTCAGACAAGCACAAGACGAGCAAGCATGAAGGTTGCTCTTTGACCTTCTTGCTGGGTTGGCTTGTGACCTCGAGCTGCTCAAAGCAAAGCTTTTCGCAAGATACTCATAGATGCTTATTCAGGGTGAAAACTGGCTAGGCGCTGGAACTAGACAAATAAGAAAAAGGCATCCTGTCACCAACAACAAGACACCTCACCAAATCAAACAAACTGACTTAAATCTGTTTTCTCACGTTGTATTTCTAAAAACTCGTCCCACATCGAAAGAAATAAGTCCGTTAATTCTGGGTCAAAGTGCGATCCCTTACCTTCCACGATGATTTCCTTCACTTTTTCCGGAGCGAACGGTTCTTTATATGCACGCTTGGATAACAACGCATCAAATACATCCACAATCGAAACAATTCGACCTTCCAACGGAATCCCTTTTTCCTTTAATTGATTCGGATATCCCGTACCGTCCCAGCGCTCATGATGCGTTTTCGCAATACTAGCAGCCATTTGAATCACAGGCAATTCAAGCTTTGATAAAATTTGATGACCAATCTGGACATGTTTTTTCATCGATTCCCATTCTTCACTCGATAATTTTCCAGGCTTATTCAAAATCGAATCAGGGATCCCCACTTTTCCGATATCATGAAATTTCGCTGCCACCCCGATATCCTGAATAAATTTCTCATCACACCCTGCCAATTCCGCAAGCTTAGCCGCTAGCACACCAATCCGGTTGACATGCTGGCCTGTGTCGTCATCACGAAATTCAGCAAGATCAAGTAAACTTTCCACCGTATCAAATATCACCTTTGCATCCTCCGTTATATCTTGACTAACAAGCAAGAGATGATCGAGTTCAGCAAGCCGAGACTGTTTAAAACGCCATGTTTTATAATAAGAGGATTCTCCTTCTTTTTCATGGGTCGTTAACACAGATTCATTGATATTGGTGACCTTTGCCGGGCATCCAATACAAGGGAGAACACGATCATAAAACACTTCATAACAGCGCTTACCAATACTATCAGAAGCAGTAGCTCCTCTATTCTCAAGCAACTTACTAGCTTTTTCATCAATCCAAGTTAACTTACCAAAATCGAATGTGCTAATTTCATAGGAATACATATTAAGAAAACTATATGTATGCAAAAAGCGATACGGTTTAAGGAACTCTTTAATAATCGAAAGAATAAACCGTGAATACCTTTCAAAGGAAGCTAAAAACAAAGAAACTCCTTTTTCATTCCTCTGCATTTTCTCCTGAAAAACATCTCGAAATACCTCATTCATTGTGTCCACCAGCGAGGTTAATAGATGGTCATTGACATGATGTTCATTTATACTTCGCGTCCAATCCCGAATGATTCGATAACAAGCTGCCTCATCCCGATACATTTTTTCATAGAAAAATTGTTTCAGAAAGTTTTTGATGTATGGAATAAACGAATCCATAAATTTCGTACTATCCTTTGGAACCCTGTTTGTTAGAACTTTTTTATAACGATTCATCATTTCATTTAAACGAAATGTCAGTAACCCGCTATAGGCATCCAAAATATCGAAATCCTCGTCCGTCAATCCTGACTTTTTTTCGAGATTACGAAATTCATAGCGTAACGGATATAAGGCTTTATCTAATTCAACCTCATTATACGCATCCACTGTCATTTGCATATCAAAGTTTAGCGTGGCCTCAATGGCATTTAACAAATGAATCGCTTCGTCCCCTGGCAGCAAATCGCCAAGTAACTTCGAGATAATTTGGCAATAGCGACGATTTGTTGAAATAAACCACGGCAAGTCCAATCCAATTTTGGAGTGAGCTTTTCCAATCAAAAAGCGATTATGTGTATAAGCATCATCAATGATTGGCGAAAAAACCTGCTTTAAGTAATGACGCTGAGCCGCCTTAAGCCGTTCAAGGCTCGAGTGGTTATCGATAATGTTCCTCAAATGGTCAACTCGATAAATTTCGTCATACAGCTCATCTACAATTTCATCAACCAAAGGAAGTAATAAATCCTTATGACGATGGATTAATTCTAGCGACTCTTCCGTTAAACCCGTTAGTGAAATTTGCGCCAGCTGCTTGGGGTCCTTAATACGTAAATATGCCATCCATTACACTCCTTGGCAGAACATGAAATTAGAATATTAGTATAATTGTATTTTCCTATAAAAATGGTAACAAAAAGAGCTGTAAAAGGAAACTATTTTACAGTTAAATCGCGTAACTAATTTGATTCCGACCATTTTGCTTTGACGCATACAAGGAATTGTCTGCTTTTTCAATAGCTTCATAAAGCCCTGCAGGATCTTTGAGCTCAGAAACGCCAATCGATACCGTGACCTGAAGCTTCTGGTCCTCCACATAAAACGGGGTATGTTCAATCCCGCTCCGAATCCCAGAAACGATGCTCATCAAGCTTTCCTTCGAATCAACCTCTAAAAACAGAATAAACTCCTCACCACCATAGCGCCCAAGTAACGAATGGTGTGGTGGAATGAGCCTTGATAATGTTGCCGCTACATTTTTTAATACCGAATCACCATGAAGATGACCAAACGTATCATTAATTCTCTTAAAATGATCCACATCAATCATCACAATATACGTTTGGCGAGAGCTTGTCCCTTTTTTAATATAATTCTCCACATAACGCATATTGTAAAGCCCGGTCAAAGGATCACGTTCCGCATAAAACCGGAGTCTTCTCTTTAACACCACTTCCCGGTCCAGCTGAAAAATGAAAAAATACAGAATAAACGCAGACACTTGGAGTCCCACTATCCGGATAAGATAGATTTCACCGAACATATCTGCCCCATTTGGAACAAGAAACAGAATTGGCAAATCCGATACAAGCCAGCACGCCGTCATTAACAAAAACAAGGCAAGTGGGTTTGGCATCGCTCGATCCTTTTTATGAAAAAGAAGAGCCAGTAAAACAGGCAGGATCATGCCGAATACCACGCCAGGCAAAGCTCCCACTCCACCCATGCCGAGCCTCCAGCTAACCGCAATAACAAGGGTAGGAATCGCATGCTTCCATCCGAACAAGATGGAGAAGATCACCAAAGGAACAAGGCGAAGATCAAACTTGTACCCATCATAGCGGATTGGCAAATAAAAAAGAGAAATCACGCATGCCGAGATAAGAATAAGAACACCGGCTGAAAAGAGATACTTGTTTATCGACTTTCGATTCGTCACCAGGATGCTGATGCATAAATACATGAACAAGATGACCGCAATATTGGAAAGGGTTGGTTGTAGAATGTTAATCATAGATATCCCTGCTTTATTTATAAAGTGAAACTTCAAATTTTAGGTTTTTGACTCACAGAAAATGATAACGCCGCCCATCCCTGATGTTGGACAAAGAAAATGCCAATGGACAACCAGGCTTTTATGGGTAACGATTCCCCATCTAGTGACAGTACTTACCGCCTGGGAAAATCGGTGGCTTACGAGTTACCTGTGCATTTGTATTATCTACGATGTGAAAGATTTTGGCTATGGGGGATTCCCACTATTTTTAAAGAAAAATACAATTCATCTGTCTATCGGCATGAATGATAGGACGAACGTTGGGAAAGTTTCTGAAATGATTGGCAAGAAGGAGAGCCGATCGTCCTAGAGTCAGAGTACATTTTTTCAAAAAAGAGGCAGCCTGGATTCAGACTGCACTCTTGGAAATTCGTTATTTTAGTTAGGTTCGATGATGCCGTATTTGCCATCCTTACGGCGATACACGACATTGGTTGTATTCGTCTCGGCGTTTGTGAATACGAAGAAGTTGTGACCGAGCATATTCATTTGCAGAATCGCTTCCTCACTATCCATCGGTTTCAAATCAAAACGCTTCGTACGAACTAATTCGTAATCCTCATCCTCTGCTTCCTGAACCGCTGTCGCAGTTCCAGCTCCACCATTAAACATGCTCTTGGTAGAACCCTTTTCACGAAGCTTGCGGTTGACTTTTGTTTTATACTTGCGAATTTGACGCTCAAGCTTGTCAGTCACAAGGTCAATCGCTGCGTACATATCCTCATGAGACTCCTCTCCGCGAAGCACAAGCTGCGGCATCGGAACCGTTACCTCTATTCTTTGATCCTTTGCATTATTCACTTTTAAGTTAACATTTACATTTGCATCCGGAGTGTTTTCAAAATACCGTTCAAGCTTGCCAAGTTTCTTCTCAACATACTCTCGCAATGCTGGAGTTACCTCAATGTTTTCACCACGAACGTTGTAATTCATACATGAACTCCTCCTTTTAACTCGACTAGCATTCGCTAGTCCTTATAATGCATTGGACACAGCCAAGACCCTTTTTAGGGTATCCAACCTGTGTAACAATATAACCCTATTTGATTTAAGGTTATAATAACTAATTCCACAAACACCTCCCCAATTCCTGCTTTTTTGTAAAGGAAATTTGAAGAAATTGTGAATTTATTAACGTTGTTGGATGTGGGAAAGAACTCGTTGTCCCGCGCTGTTCTGGGACACAGGGACAGGTACGTTATCCCACGTGATGTCACCAGCTTTTCCACTTATTATGTTGTGAATGTAAATTTGTAAACAATATGTGTAGGAATAAAAATATATGCATGTCTAAGGTGAGTTATGAATGGTACTTGTGTGGATTCTAAGGTGAAAGTGCTTGAAGAATTCTTCAATAATAGTATGTCCAAAATGTGGGAGGAATATTGGGGGTATGGTAAAAGAAAATGCCATCCGGTTACAGATGACATTTTATAATCATAAAGTATATATGAATATGTTGATTATTAATCCAACATACTAGGAGCCAAAGAATTCATTTTCGTTTATCAAAAAATCTACCGTCCGGATTGTAGGTATCATAAGGGTTCCGATATTTCTTTTGAGGTTCTTTTGATTGGTTCAATTTCGAAATATCTTGCTTAATTGTTGTAAAGAGGACTGTTAGTTTTTGTTTAATTACCTTGTCCATTTCTACAATTTTTTCTCCCTTTTGTTTTTCTTCTCTATTACTAGGATAAACAATTTGTGTTAAAACTTGATCTCGCTTATCAAGGAGGCCCATTATTTTATCTATATACTCTTCCCTCTCCTCCTGATCAGGTTGTCTCTCCAAATGTAAAAGGAGCTCCTCAGTAAGATTATATAGCTGAGTAAAAGCCATTAAGCCAATCCACCAGTTTTAAATTGCTTTGCTCTATTTATCCGAATAACTTCTTTCCAAGTATCTCGAAATTCAGTCACGAGACCCTCAGCTTCTTCTAATAGTTTTACATCGTTTTTGATATTAGCTTCAATGAGTTTTCTATTTATAAAATCATATAAATTACGCATCTCTTTTGATATGGCATAATCCATGTTTAGAGTAACCATAAGTTCGCTAATAATATTTTGAGCCTTATTTATATTAATATGTTTACCTTCAATATTCTTTTCTAGAATGGATTTTTTAGCCTGTGAAATAAACTTGAGGCACCCATTATATAACATAAGTGTTAATTCACCAGGTGCTGCAGTAAAAACTGAATTATCCTGGTACATTTGATATGGATTGTGTACAGACATCATTCATTCTCCTTTTATAATACTAATTATTCCTTAAAAACCCATCATGCCCATGATGCTGCTAGATTGCTCGTTAAATTTTGCAATAGCCTGCTCCATCGCAGTAAATTGTTTCCAATACCGATTCTCAATCATCGCTAATTTATTGTCCCACGCATTCATACGTTTTCTAATTTCAGATAGGTCTTGACCAATTACACTATTATTTAAATTATCAGGGCTACCGACACGGCCAGCCTTCTTATTTAATCTGTCAATTGTAGTATTGACTTCATTATAGATTCGCGTTGCAATCCCGTCATCCCTAGTAAAAAGATTCATAATTTCATCAGGGTTGTTCGCTATCGCTTCTCTTAATTTATCCTCATTAAGTACAAGCTTCCCGTCAGTAGATAAGTACTCAGTTGTAATCCCTATTTCAGCTAATGTCCTAATATATCCTGTTGAAATACTTTCCACTGGTTTGTACATGCTTACTCGAAGATCATTCAGGGTTCTACTTATTATAGAGTCATTGTACAGAAGCCCCTTTTTGGCAGTTTCGTCCCATTTCTCTGCTTCCTTTTCCGTTAAAGCTTCGCGCTGTGTATCTGTTAATGGCGGATAATCTCTATTGCGTTTTTCTTTTACCTTTGTATTTAAACTATCAATCAAAGAGTTATAGTCATCTACAAATTTTTTAATATTATCAAAGATGGATTGAGTATCAGAAGAAATGCTAACAGTCGTTTGACTTCCTGGTTTCAAAACTTTAATATCCATTCCATACACACTCAAGTTATTCGTTGAACTCGTAACAGACACCCCATCAACCTTAACCTTCGCATCACTACCAGTCGCCTGAGGTACTGTAGGAGTTAATGTTGTTGCATTAATTGTCCCCCCATTTACGATTGCATTTGCCACGCCGATAGCTCCTTTATCAGAAACCGTAATTTTTTGATTTGCCCCAAGTTCCTTTGTTGAAATGACAAATCGTGACGTGGCTTCATCAAAGTTGGCACGTAAGCCGAGAGACTTCCCACTTGCATCAGTTAAGCTAGCAATTTGATTTGCAAGACTACCATAAGTAGTTGTGTCATCAATCGTGATATCTTGATTTCCTGCAGAAGTTTCTATATTTATTATTGTTGATTCTCCTGTAGCTAAAATCTTATCAGTTGACTTAACATTACCGCTAACAGTAGTAATCGCATCTCCTGACGTTAGCTTTGCTACTTCCGCCATTGAGATAACTTCTAACGTATAATTCCCGGGAACAGCAGATCCTTTTGCAGTAACTGTCGCTAGACTTGAATCAGAAATAGATGCGGCATAACCGTTAAACGAGGATTGAAAACGCAGTTTATCCACACTTTTTCTAAAGGTATCCAATTCTAAATTAACATCTCGGTACGAGTCTCTTTGCCACTCTAACCATTCTTTTTTCTGAAAAAGCTTATCAAGGGGCATTCTTTCCGCTCTCATCAGGTCATTTATAATCTGTGTTGTGTCTAACCCAGACGCAAAACCTGTAATTCTCATTTGATTATTAACCACCTTGAACACCTCCATTAAATTTTATTATCAACAAATAAACCCAAATAGTCTCTCATTGAGGCATATATATCCAAAAGCTTTTTGGGTGGTATCTCCCGAACTACCTCTTTTGTATCATCATTTACTAAGGAAACATAATACTTCTCAAGCTTTTCATGGTACACATATTTTAACGATGTATGTGTATTCCCCAACACTTGGTTCATGTCTGTAACAACTTGATCTAATTCTTTTTCATTAATATCTTTTTTATTTTTCTCTTTTTGTAATGTACTATCAGGCTGCTGGTCTAAGTTGTATTGTTTCTTTTCCATTGAGTTAGGTGAGGTTCTATTATTTACCTCACTGATTGAATACCTTGAAATAGAATCAACAGAGCCCATCATTATCCCCCTAAAGGTTTTTTATATCTTTTATATCGGTTAATTCTGATAAAGGTTTACATTTTTAGGTTCATTAATCTCTTATTAGCCGGTTCGTATTGAAAACTCGCTGAAAGCTTGTACAGTTGCTTCGCTTTTTCCTTTTGATTAAACATTTCATAGTAAACCCCGAGGTTATAAGCTGCTAGAAATGTACCTGTACCTAAAACTATTTCCTTCTCTCCCTTTTCACCTAAAGCTAAGCATTGCAAATATGACTTTTCAATTAAAGGAAGAAAGTCTATATTTAGATTAACATTATGTAAAACATAATTCATAAAGTATACTCCGGTAACAAATTGAAAATCAGGACTGTTTTTTAAGAAGGAACTCTCCCTCTCAATAATTTCAAAAGCTAAAGTAAATTCCTTCATGTCAATCAGTGTATAAATATAATTAACTACTAGATCTGTGTAGTAATCCTCTTTTCTATCCGTGAATTCATAGCTTTGTCGAAAATATGATAGCGCTTTTGAAAACTGTTTTAGTACTCTATATTGCCTGGCAAGCTGATAATTTATATAAGTGTTTTGAGGATTAGCGGAAAGCTCAGCCCTCAAAATCAATAAATTTCGCTCTGATTTATCAGTCTGATAATAGCCTGTGTGAAGTACTTCAATAGGTAAATCAATTCTTGGCAAATCTGATACTACTTGTTCATGGATTTTTCCTGTATAAAATGTTCCTTTAGGAAGAATACGTGAGATGTATGTTTGTGAATACCGTTCTTCATTATTTTGGAGGAATTTGTTTCTGATGTTGATCCTTCCAATAAAGCTCTTTGATTTGAGGAGGTGGTTGATTTTGTCTTGATCCCAATTCATAACTTGCTCATCTGCATCAAGTATGAGGTTCCAGTCAGATTTAGATTTGGATAAAGCAAAATTGCGCGCTTCTGAAAAATCATTGTTCCATTTAAAATCATATACTTGCGCGCCAAATCCCTGTGCAACTTCCTTCGTATCATCAGTCGAACCTGTATCGACAATAATAATCTCAGGAAGAAAAGGTTTACTATGAATTAAACAATTACGTAAGTTTTTTCCTTCATTTTTCACAATCATTACTAATGAAATGTTTAGCATAATATCCTCCTAAAGAATACTCTTTTGTTAATTTTCAACTATGACCCACACTTCCAAAATTAGAAATACAATTCAAGTGCATAAAAGGGAAATATTTACAAAACAAAAGAAGAGTAATTAGTTATTTCTAATAACTCTTCTCATCAAATGATACAGTGTTTGTAATACCCATCTTTGCAAAAAAAGTGGTTTGAATTACTTAGGCTGATTTATTTTTGAAAATTATATCACTTCTTTTGTCAACCTAAATAAAATAAACTTCCCAATTATATCATCGAATTTCATTGTATTATTAGTTTTTCGTTCTTGATTAATTTTTTTTATAACTATTAATTACTTCAATTATGTGATTAGTATCATCAATAGGCTGTATTGGTGAAATCGGAATACTAATTACTTCTTTATGAATTTTTTCTGTAATTGGCAAATGTATAGCGTTCCATTTTGAGTATGCTTTTTGTTTATGTGGAGGAATTGGGTAGTGAATAACCGTTTGTATGCCGTGTTCTTCTAAATACATTTGAAATTGTTCTCGTTCCTTTACTCTAATTACAAACACATGCCAAACATGTTCTTCAGGTTTTATTGGAGCAGTAGGTAATATTATGTGCTCATTTTTAATATTTTTAAGATACATAGATGAGACTTGCCGTCTAGCTGCATTTTCTTTATCTAAGTAATTTAGTTTAACCCTAAGGATTGATGCTTGTAATTCATCAAGTCGGTTATTACTTCCTTTATATATATTTTCATATTTTTTAAGAGAGCCATAATTCCTAAGCCCACGAATCTTTTTTGCTATTTCTGAATCATTCGTTGTAATGGCACCTGCATCTCCTAGTGCTCCTAAATTCTTTCCTGGATAAAAACTAAATCCTGCTGCATCTCCTAGGTTTCCTGCTTTTTTCCCTTTATAGACTGCTCCATGAGACTGTGCAGCATCTTCAATCACTTTCAATTGATAACGAGTTGCAATATCTATTATTGGTTCAATATCTACTATTTGACCATATAAATGCACAACAAGTATTGCTTTCGTATTTTGTGTAATTTTATCTTCTATTAATAATGGATTTATATTATATGTAAATATATTTGGTTCTACCAAAATTGGTGTAGCCCCGACCTTTGTTATAGCAAGTATAGATGCAATGTAAGTATTTGAGGGAACTATTACCTCATCACCCGGTCCAATGTCATATGCTTCTAAGATTAATTTTAATGCATCTAACCCGTTACTAACCCCAATACAATGCTCAACACCACAATATTTTGCAAATTCCTCTTCAAAGTTATTTACTTCTTGCCCCAGAATATACCAACCACTATCAATTACTCTGAAAACTGCATTCTTTAATTCTTCTCCATATTGGGCATTTATGCCTTTTAAATTTAAAAAAGGAATCATAGTTTATTACTCCTTCTATTGAAATAATTCTAGTGTGCAGTATATCCACCATCTACAGGAATTACAGTACCAGTTATCCATTTTGATCCTTCAGATAATAAAAATGCAATTGGGTATGCAATATATTCTGGTTTTCCTATCCCAAGTGGATGTTGTCCTTCAATAATCTCCCACTGATCCCTTCCAATTTTTTCATATATAGAATTTGACATTGGAGTATCAACAATACCTGGTGCTAAACAGTTTACTCTAATATTTCGATTTGCCAGTTCCATGGCTGAGGATTTTGTAATTGAAATAACCGCACCTTTAGTTGCACTATATGGAACTATTCCCGGCTCTCCAACTATTCCTGAACTCGAAGAAAGCAATACAACACTTCCTCCATCCGACATGATTTTTTTATTACTGCATGCTTTTAATAGTTGAATAGTAGTTTCAATATTAGTCGAAAAAAGTTCTCTAGTTTTAGATATTGAAACAGTTCTAAGTGGAGTTATTTCATGAATACCAGCTGCATGAACTAATCCCTGTAATTCACCATACTCTTTCGAGATGTCTTTTAATAAATTTACTATTCTTTCTATTTGGTTCATTTCAAAACCAATCGTTATTTGATTAGGCATCAAATTCTTTAATTTCTCTAGTCGTTCTTTATTTCGTCCCAATAAAATTAAATTTACACCTAATTCATGTAATAAGAAAGCTGTTTTAAGTCCAATACCAGATGTTGCTCCTGTGATTAGGATAGTTTTTCCTTTTAAAGAAAACATAATTAAACCCCTTTTTATTAAACCGCAAATGAATTATTTAGATAATCCAGGTACTACGAGTTCAGGATTTTTAAATAAGCCTTAATTTCATTTTTGATAAACCTTATTTATAAAATTTTCTACTTATTTTGTTGATTTACTAATAGATTTTTTATAAATGAAGGTAAGTATATCACTAACTGTTTCTATGTTTTTTATTTCTTCCTGATTCAAAGTAAAACCAAAATGCTCATCTAAAGCTGCGTTTAAAGATATAATTGCTAATGAATCCCAATCCTCTAATTCATCTAATACCGTATTAAGTGTAACATCTTTAGGTTCCACCATTACAATATCTTCTGCAAATATTTTTAAAAATTCCTGCCTATCCAATGTATTCCCTCCCAAAAACATATTAATAAAAAAATGATCCTACTGCCCAGGAAAAGCCAACCCCAAACCCTACGACTAAAATATGGTCACCATCTTTTACTTTCCCTGAATCAATCTCCCTCTTTAGGGCAATAGGAATAGATGAAGAGACTGTATTCCCGCAATCCTCTAAATGAATGGAGAATAACTCTTCTGGAATATTCATCTTTTTTCGCAAAAATTTTAGCATATGTTGATTTGCTTGATGAAAAATAACTTTATTGAAATCATCAAAATTCAAGTTATTTACCTCTAAAAACTGATTAACCGTAGGTGGTATTTCTCTCAGTGTAAAATTAAATACTTCTGCACCACTCATATAAAGATTAGCGTTACTTCTTGTATTACCAAATTCATCTGTAACTTCAATAAGTGACTTTTCATTAAGTTTTTGTCTTAAACCACCCGCAGGTACGATTAAATTGTTTCCACCACTACCATCAGTACCAAAAGCAAACCCTTCAAGACCCTTTACTTCAGAGGCCTCTATAAAAGTAGCTGATCCAGCATCACCGAATAACAACTCTACACTTCGATCTTTAGGATTAATAAATTTACTATATGTTTCCCCTGTTAGTAAAAGGACATTTTTTACCTGCCCTGATTCAATTAAGCCTTTTGCCATTGATAATCCATATACATATCCTGAACACCCAAGATTAAAGTCCAAAGCACCTGCACTTGTTTTAACACCTAGGCGATTTTGAATTAAACATGCTGTTGTTGGTAAATAGTAGTCTGGTGACTGGGTACAGTATAATATATAATCAATATCTTTTGGATTAATATCCAGATGTTCTAGTAACTTTTTTGCAGCATTTACTGCAAGGTCTGAAGCAAATTCATCCTCAGCTGCTATGTGTTTTTGAAAAATGCCTATTTTTTTAACCGTCTTATTTTCTCTATTATTTTTTACTACTCTATCTGGTAGGTAATATTCAATTCCTTTAATTCGTGCGTATACCATATTAATCGCCAACCTATCTTTAATTAAAACAATAGCTTAGTTATTTTCGAAATCCTTTTTAATTTGCCAAGGATACCCTCTAAAATCTTTTAAATACTCTTTCCATGGATAAACTCTTTCTTTTTTATCATTTAAAATCTCTCTTACTGAGCATAAATCCTTACCTGGTACTCCTACAATAACACGTTCCGGTTGTACATCTTTCCTAACAAGTGAATATGCGCCAATCAATGAATTTTCTCCTATTGTAATACCAGGTAAAATAACCGAAGCAGTAGCAACTTGAGCATATTGCTTGATTGTAACTCCTTTTAGTTCCCCCATGGGTGGATATGGATCATTAGTTAATACAACATATGGGTAAATCCAAACAAAATCCTCAATACGTGACTTTTGACCAATATGTACATTGGAATGTAAGCGGACAAAGTCGCCAATTTGCAAATCCCCCTGCAAATCACATAGGGTTCCAACGCTACAATTTTTTCCAATAATTGTTTTTTCTCTTATGGTTATCCTATGTCCAGATTGAAAATTCTCCCCAATTTCTACATCTTCATAAATAATACTATGGGATCTTATAATAGAGTTTTCTCCAATATATGTTTTTTTTGAATTGTATTCTTTATTTGAATATGCCTCAGCCACTCGTTCACCAATAATTGAATATGGTCCAATAACCGTATTAGCTCCAATTTCAACATTGCCGTAAATTATTGTTCCAAAACCAATCTCTACATTTTCTCCTATTACAGCCTTAGAATCGATTTGCATCTTTGTCAATCACCTTTCAAGGAACTCTTCGTACTCCCTAATATAATCTTGTTCATCATAATAATCACTAGCTAGTACCATCAAAATACAATCAGGACTAAAATTGTGCATTTCGTGCCATATCATTTTATCAACAAGAAGACCTTGAGAGGGCTTATTTAAGTGAATTGTTATCTTTTCCCTTCGATCATTTAACAACACATCACATGAACCATTCACACATATTAATACTTGTTTCAAGTCTTTGTGAGCATGAAAACCCCTTGCAGTATCTGCTTTTGTGTTATATATATAATAGACACGTTTTATTTCAAAGGGAATATTTTTGAATGCTTCAAGGGATACAAGTGAACCACGCTCATCATTTATATCTATAAAATTTAATAAATTATTCTTCATAATTCCTCCACCATTTTGGAGTACTTCCGAATATACCAATTAATTGTATTAACCATTCCCACCTCAAAAGAAATCTCTGCTTTCCATCCAAGTTCTTTTTCTATCTTACTTGCATCAATAGCATATCTAAAATCATGCCCTGGACGATCTTTTATAAACTGCATTTGCTCTTTATAACTTTTACTTTTTGGAAACACTTTATCTAAATATTCACATATATACTCTGTGATCTCTATTGTTGTACGCTCATTATGCGCACCAATTAAATACGTTTCACCTGCTTTTCCCTCATGGAAGACAAGATCGATTGCACGACAGTGATCCTCCACAAATAACCAATCCCTGATATTTTTCCCATCCCCATAAATCGGTAATTGCCTTCCATTAATTGCATTATTAATTAATTTTGGGATCAATTTTTCATCATGTTGTTTTGGTCCAAAGTTATTTGAACAGTTTGAAGTTACCACATTCATTCCATAAGTATGAAAGTAACTTCTAACTAGCATATCCGAGCTTGTTTTACTCGCACTATATGGGCTATTTGGTGCGTATGGGGTCTGCTCAGTAAAAAAACCTGTACTTCCAAGGGACCCATATACTTCATCAGTAGAAATATGATAAAACCGTGCACCAACATATTGTTCTTTATAGACAAATGGCTGTTCCATCCAATGATTTCTTGCTATTTCTAATAAATTTAATGTACCTATTATATTTGTTTCAGCAAAAATAGTTGGATTTTTAATTGAATTATCTACATGAGATTCTGCTGCAAAGTGAATTACTCCATTTATTTCATATTTTTGAAATAAATGAAAGAGTAATTCCTGATCACGAATGTCACCCTTGACAAAGGAATAATTCAAATTTTTTTCAACTTCTTTTAAATTTTCCAAATCACCTGCATATGTTAATGCATCTAGATTAATAAGGTGGTAGTCATTATATTTTTCTAAAAAGAATGGAATAAAATTGGAACCTATAAACCCAGCTCCACCAGTAATCAATAATGATTTTTTTTTCATGGTACCCCTTCTATAATTGGTTAAAATTGTATTTTGAAACCATATAAAAAGACAATCTTCAAAAGACTTATTAATATGATTCTCTTTCTTCTTTAGATTTTGTTATTATTTTTGAAGAATAGATATTTTTCTCTCGATCTCATTTTGTATTTTTTGTTCAGTACATTTCTTAGATGCTAATAAGTAATATTCCAAAGCCTCGACATATAATTCAGAAAGTTCATAGACATAGGCCAAATTATATAATAAATCAAAGTCATATTTGTAGTTCTCTAACCCATTCAATAAAATAGTTTTAGCCATCTCTAGATTATTTTCTGTAACTGAAATTGCCGCTTTCAAAGAATATATGTCACTATCATGTTCAACTAATTTTTCATAATTCTCTAAGATATTTTTCGCTTCTTTGGTATTTCCATCGTTAATTAATTTATCGATATTATTTTTAATTTGAGTTCTTAATGATAATTGCTCTTCATTTTCAACTTTTATCTCTTTTATTAGCTTTCCAGGGTTTCCTGCAACAATTGTATTTTTCATCACATCTCGAGTAATAACACTATTTGCAGCAATAATTGCATTATCTCCTATATTTACTCCTTTTAAAATTGTAACATTTGATCCGACCCAAACATTGTTACCAATTCTAATAGGTGCACATTTTCCAAAAGAACTGCTTCTTGATGTTGGGTTTATTTCATGCCCATCATGATCCATCATTGTTACCCTGTCACCTATCAGACAATCTTGACCGATCACAATACTTTCTGCAGCAATTATAGTAATGTCGTTACTTAAATGACTGCTACTTCCAATAGAGACATAGGAATTTTCATAACGGGCCTGTATTAAGGTATGCAACCCATAAAAATGCGGAGCCAGTTCATAACCAACATTTACGTCACCACCAATTACTACTTTACCTAACCCATTAAATATAGTGGTTTGAACAAATTTTACATTTCCCTCTAATATTAAATTTTCATAGTTAATTGCAAAAACATTCCCATTTTGCTGCATATTCTCTCCTATCAATCAATTAATTAATCCAAATATAAGAAATCAAAAATAATACAAAGTCAACTTGAATAGTCAATCTCAAGCTATCATTGCTATATCAAGGGTTATTTTCAAATTCACTCTACCAAGATTTTGTAATTTTTATTATTACTTAATTAGAGTTTTTTAATTGGTTATTTGTCTCAAGAACAATTTCATTTGCAAATTTTAAAGATTCAAAGGTACCCGCATCTGTCCATGATCCCTCTAGGATATCGTATTCCAATTGTCCTTTTTCAATATAAAGATTATTGACAGATGATATTTCCATCTCTCCTCGATCTGAAGGATTAATTTCCCTTATAAAGTTAAAGACTTGACTATCATACATATAATAACCAATAACTGCATAATCAGATTTTGGACTATTTGGCTTTTCTTCAATTTGTATTACTTTTTTTTCATCAATTGCAGCTACCCCATATCGTTCTGGGTCTCCAACCTTTTTTAGTAATACCCTTGCACCACACTTTTGATTTACAAAACGATCAACATTCGGCTTTATAGACGTAGTAGAAATATTATCTCCAAGAATGACCACGATTTTCTCACCCTTAGCAAAGTTTTCAGCCAGCGCTAGAGCTTGTGCAATGCCCCCCGCTTCCTCTTGAACTTTATATGTAAAAGAACAACCAAATTTTTTCCCACTGCCCAATAAATTTACTACAGCACCCATGTGCTGGGTGCTCGTAACTACTAATATATCTGTAATGCCCGATGATATTAATTGTTTTATTGGATTGAAAATCATTGGCTCTTTTCCTACCGGGAGAAGATGTTTATTAGTAACCTTTGTAAGAGGGTATAATCTAGTTCCCTTACCTCCTGCAAGAATTATTCCTTTCATACTATACCTTCCTTATTAGCTAATTATAGTATTTTATAATTAAACCAAAACAATAGAATTAGTCTTTCTGTACCATAAACTTACGCGTAAATAGATACTGTTTGATATTCTAATATAAGCTCTTTTTTACTCGTACAAACTAAATCTTGAAACATCCTAGATTTGCTCAACATAAATCAAAAAGTATTCAAAACAATGAACTATGATTTTTTACGAATACTAAATCTCCATTAAAATTTGATTAACTGATAAAGGAAATTCATTCTTAAAATTCATTAATAGTTGTAATGATTCATTTTTATTAACATTCCAAAGCTCATAAAATCTCCATCTTAGATATAAAAAAACCTGTATTTCCAGCCATCTATTCATTTCTTCATTTGTAAATCCGTTTTTCAAACAATAGTCCCTTAAAGATTTAAGTTCATTTACGGTAGTATAATCATATTCAAGTGGAAGTGACTTGGATATATTTTCACTATGTAGAGTATAAACTCCTACATAATCTTTCAAAACTGCTACATCACCTGTTAGCAATAATTTCAAGTGATAAAATAAATCCTTACAAAAAGATAGTTCTTTAAAACATCCCATTGATACTGCATTTTCTTTTCTAAAGACGTTAGTTAATCCACTGTTAATGTTTTGATATTTACCCACTTTATAATTTAAAAAGTAATCTCTTCCGTTTATTATTTCATCGGCTTCAAACCCTATTTCACTTACATGTCCTGTATCTTCGTTAAGGAAATAACAATTAGCGGCCACCATAGATATATTACTATTTGCATTAAGTATTTTCACAGATTTTTCAATAAAGAAGTTATCAATTAAGTAATCATCGTGGTCAATAAAAATTACGTACTCCCCGTCTGCATAATTATAAAATGCTTGCATAATATTAAAGACCATCCCAAAATTGGTAGGATTCTTAATATATTTTATTCCTTTATCCCTTTGATAACCTTCCATTATTTCTTCTGTGCCATCTGTTGAACAATCATCAACTACTATTATTTCAGAGTTTCTATAAGTTTGATTTAGTGCACTATCTACAGCTCGTTTTAAATGTTCCTTTTGATTATAAGTAGTTATTATGATATTTACCTTTGGAAAATATTCTTCGGTATACTTTAAATCATCTATATACTTGTCGATTTCTAATATTACTTCTGTATCTTGAGAATAATTTTTAGCTATAGTAAATAGTTCATTTGCTTTTTCAATATTACCTTGTTGTTGATAAAGATAGGCATAGTTGAATATTAAATCGACATTCTCGGGTTCCAGGTTAAGTCCTTTTGTAATATATCCTTCTGCATTATTAAAATCACGCTCTACCATTGCAATTATAGCCAAAAAACTATATATTTTTGCATTAATATCATTTCGTTGTAAGTAATCAATTATTTGTTCTTTTGCTTTTTCTAAATTACCGTCCTCTATCAATGTTGTTATTTGATTAATTAATGTAAGGTCCTTTGATTCCTCATTCAAAAATAACACATCCTCTTTTATCTTTAACTTCGTACATCAATTTACTAATATGATGAAAAGCATTTTCAAAACTTCGATTTTATAATACACAACTGCTAGATATTTTTAATGTCCTAGCCATTTTGTAGTATGTTTTTTATAAGCAAATTATTTATATTACCAAAAAATTCAGGAAAGCTATATGCATCCTGCATTATCATAACTTGACGCAAAAGATTTTCTCCCTTTTCCTGATTACCTTTTTCAATTAATAGAATGCCATATAAATATAGTAAATCACTATAAAATGGGTATTCTTTTACCCCCTCTTCCAATATATCAATTAGGAGATCATCATAGTTTAATTCATATAAACAAAGAGCGACCCAGCGTAAACATATTGCATGTTCATTTGATCCTATTGGCAATGACCTTAATTTTTGATTAAAAAACTTCAAAGCTTCCTGAAAGTTATTATTTTTAAAATGTAGTAGTCCCTCAGAGTAATACTGACGATTTTCCTTATTGTGTTTTAGTTTCACATGAAGTTTTTCAACAACGCCACTACCATTCACATTTATTCTTTTTATTAAAGACTCCCACCTATATAACGTCAGACCTGGAATTATATTAATTTCCATTAGAAGTTGAACTATATCAGCATTTGTATTCTCTATAAAAGAGTTTATTAACTCTTCATCTTTTACATCAGCAAGTTCTGCAATTGTGTATTTTTTTTCCCAATCATTCAAGGTATATTTTTTTGATAATTTATGAGATGCTACCTCTTTGTAATAAACAAGTAAATCAGATAAAATATTTTCCCACTTATAATTTTCTGACGTCTTAATTCCATTGAATTTTAACCTAGTATAAAGGTCATCATCTTCAATTAATTTAATAATTAGCTCAACCATTTCATCAATATTGCCTGGGGCAGTCATTAAACAGTTAAAATTATTAATGGCGTATTCATTAATACCGGTATTATCTGTTGTAATTACAGGTGTTCCACAAGACATTGCCTCTAATGAAGGTAGAGGAAATGACTCATAATAAGAACCACACACATAAAAGTCTGCTTTTCTATAGATTTCTCCAATGACCTTTTGTGGCGGGCTAACATAAACTTCGCCTAATTTTTCAATTGGTTCATTTTGTGTAATCCACAAAAGTTCAATATTATATCCTCTATTTTTAACCCTTAAAAATGCTTCTTTTAAATCTTTTATTCCTTTAAATTCTGCATGCTCGCTTCCCACTATAAGCATGTATTTTTTTTCAGTAACTGTTCTATTTTTCGGATAAAAGATTTCATTATTTAGCGCATTGTGTACAACATCTGACTCCCTATTAAAATTTCTTTTAATTAATTTTGAAATTTGACTAGAAACAGCCATTATCTTATAAGGGAGTTGAAAATTTGTATAAATTATATTTCTTTTTTCCTCAGATAAATTATCCCAATCAAACAGATGAAAATCCCCTTGTTCAAAATAAATAACGGGTGCAACACCCATTTCTACACAAGCCCCTATATGCTCCCAGTATGTGGCTATAATTAGATCACACTGAGGCATGAATCTAGTTAATTCTATTTGAAAAGGTACAAAAACATAGTTGGCCTTTATTGGAAACCAGTCTGGTTTAGCAAAATGTGATAATATTGTTACTTTAACCCCAAGTTCTGTTAATCCATTCGCATGCTCAAATATAATCTTTGTTCCACCACAGACCCCTACATGATTCATTACATATACGACATGGATATCCTCTTTAACAGTTGTATTATCATAGATTTCATCCACAATTTGTTTACTTATCTTATTTACTCGATTTGCTCTATTAATATATTCATTAATTCTTAGTTTTTCTATAATTCCTGTCATAAGTTAATCCCTCGTATTCAGTATAAAAAATAAATTACTACTTAATATTCTTGTAACATTGACAAGTGATCTAAAGACATTTCTTTTAAGATGATATTCATTCCTTCTGTATCATTTATTTTCTCATAAAAATTATATAATTTATTTAAATGTTGGTAATCTGGTGTACTATTATACAGCCCGTTATACACCTGAATGGCCATTGCTAAATTTCCGCTAGTAAGATATATATCTCCTTGAAGACTTAATAAACTATCTGAAACTCCTATATTATTAATATTTTCATTACAAATTACATATTCTGAAAAACCAAGTAAACGGGCTTGTTTTTTCAACTCAAAAGCAATTTTTTCATTTACACTTACCATATTTGCCATATTGATGAATAATTGTTTTTCATTCATATTAATAAAATTTGATATTGATTTCACAATAATCTTAATTACTTTATCAGTTAATTTAGTAATATCTCCATTGCCATCATTTAAAAATCCAAGTAAAATTTCCTTCTCCTCTTTTTCTAAATTTAACTTTAAAACTATTTCATTTTTCAAATTTCCATCATTTCTTAGTATAGCTAAACTGAGAATATCAATTAAATATTCTTCCTTAGAAACACTGATATCGTTCAAATGTAGATAAGCCTCTTCATATTTGTTCCCATATAAAAGTGCTATCAATAATAACTGCTCATCAACTTTCAAGTTGTATTCTATTATCAAATCTAAAAGCAATTTTGATCTTTTCGCTAGCAATACTCCCAACAAAAGGAGTAATTCATCACTATTATTTATAGGAAAAACTTGTTTAATATTTTTATAAATTTCGTCTTTTTCTATCCCTGATTGAATTAATACATTTAAATACTGAGAAATAGCAGGAGCAAAATTCTTTTTTTCTACAATAGCGTTAAATGAATGATTCAATGCTTCAATTAGTTTCCCTTGTCGTTGTAACACTTCCGATAATTTAATACTTGCTAAGTAACTTCCAACCCCTTCAATAGTTTGGAAATATTTCACTTCCCCTAATTCAAGGCATTTCTTATATGCATATTCTGCATCCAGTAGATAATTTTTATTTGAGTAAAGAGTCCCCAACATAAAATAAAATCCAGTATATTTAGGAAATAATTTTGTTGCATCCTTCATTAGGTTAATTCCATCCTCTATTTTCCCTATCATTAATAGGCAATCGCCCATTTGATAAAGAAGATATGGAACGTAGACTTGATCTTTACTTAAAAAATATGACTTTTTAAGAGCTTTTAAAGCCTCTTTATATTTTCTTCCGACTTTATATTGAACTCCTAAATTAAATAAATTATATCCGGATGGAGATTCACTTACTTCTTTCAGCAATATCTCGATATTCCTGTTATACTTATCTTTCTCTTTAAAAGTATCTTGCATATAACCGTCATGATGAATTATAAAATTTCCAAATCCATTCGTTAGATTGCTAGACTCATCAACATTTAGATGCTCATGAATTTTACCATAATAACTCAAATTAATATTGTTCTTAAAAAGCCTTATTGCTTGGTGATAGGATACATATCCATTACTCATATTATTTTTTATATTGAGAACATAGTAATCCTTCCCTAATGATAAGACTTCTTTTATCCTTGCATCATGATCTAAAAATTCATCAGCGTCTAACACTAAAATGTACTCATACGAAGCTTTGTTAATTGAAAAATTACGAGCATCTGCAAAATCATTTTTCCATTCATAATGATATACCCTTGCTCCAAATTCTTCAGCAATCTTTACAGTATTATCTGTGGACCCGGTATCAACAATAATTATTTCGTCTACCTGATTTCGTATACTTTCCAAACATCTTGTTAAATACTTTTCTTCATTTTTTACAATCATACAGACTGACAATGTTTTCTCAACCAATCAAATCACCCATATCCTATTTTCAACGTAGTATTCGGATTTAATATACCATTACTAATATCGACAAATTTCTTCCTTTCTTAACAGGAATTAATTTACATAGCGTAGAACTAAGTATTAACATAAAAAAAGGGCCTTAGCTTCCTAAGGACCCTTACTAATAAATATTAACGAAGAAGTTGAAGAACTCCTTGTGGTTGTTGGTTAGCTTGAGCAAGCATAGCTTGTGCAGCTTGAGTAAGAATATTATTCTTAGTCATAGCCATCATTTCTTTTGCCATGTCTACGTCACGAATACGAGATTCAGCTGCTTGTAAGTTTTCAGATGTTGTACCAAGATTGTTAATAGTGTGCTCTAAACGGTTTTGAACAGCACCAAGGTCTGAACGACTAACTGATACTTTATCGATAGCCTCTTGGATTTTGTCTAAGTTTCCTTTAGCTACACTGTTAAGAGTCCCATCAGTTGTACCTGCTAATCCAGAACTTAAATCTGTTAATCCTGCACCCCCTGCAGCTACACCTAGTGTACTTGCAGTTGCATCAACTAATGTTAGAGAAATTGTTTCTCCAGCGTTTGCACCAACTTGAAACGACAATGAAGAAGTTGTATTTAAAATATTTTTTGTATTAAACTTTGTTTGAGATGCAATATTATCAATTTGAGATGTTAATTGTGAAATCTCTTTTTGGATCTTAGCTGTGTCATCAGTTGTTAATGTTTCATTAGCTGCTTGTGTAGTTAATTCAGCCATACGTTGAAGCATTGCATGGGTTTCGTTAAGTGCACCTTCAGCAGTTTGGATTAAAGAAATTGCATCTTGAGAGTTACTTTGTGCTTGGTTTAATCCACGAATTTGGTTACGCATTTTTTCAGAGATTGCTAAACCAGCTGCATCGTCTGCTGCACGGTTAATACGGTACCCTGAAGATAATTTCTCCATAGATTTAGCAGATGCATCGTTGTTGTAAGATAATTGACGATGAGTGTTCATCGCTGAGATATTGTGATTAATTCTCATTATTATTTCCTCCTTGAGTTTAACCCACATCCATGTGGTATAATTTTTGTTTAACAGTTGAAGAATTAAGTCGGCCGCACTTTACTCAACAACTGCCTTCCCTTATAATATCGACAATATTTTTAGATGTTTAATAGATTAGCAAAATTTTTTTTGCAAATTCTAAAGACTCATCAACCGATGAGCCTTAGAGTGATTTATCATTAATAAATTCAATTTTTTTTACAAGATCAATGTTTATATTTGAAGCTTCTTTATTTTCTTTTATGATTTTTTCATAAACTTCTTGCCGAAAAATTTCTACATTTTTTGGTGCTTTTATGCCCAACTTCACTTGGTCTCCGTCTATATCTACGACTACAAGTTCAATATCTGAACCAATCAAAATCGACTCTTTTATTTTTCTTGATAAAACTAACACTGTTATCCCTCCTGCCCGGTGGAGGATTTTTTGCGATAAATCCTATGTTTTGTACTGTATAAAGTATCATTTAAAATAAGTTGCTTTCCTTTGTTTATATTCCTGTTTATAAGTAAAGGTGCTTGTAAATTCGCTGTAGTTTCCTCTATGGGTTCAACTAAGGTAATAATAGAAAAGGTTACAACATCTTCCTTTTGCTCTATTTTTAGAGTTTCCAGGTCATCAATTGGAATATCGAATTGATACTCCGAAAAATGGATAAATGGATCAGAAATAATAAACGCTAATTCCTCAGTCTTAAATGATTGCAGAATGAAGAATACGGACTCCTTTGCTAGTGGCAATATGACATATTCCTTTTCGTCAGGAAATCCTGGTATTCCAAAATCAAATGATATTACATCTTTCTGTTCTATTTCAACTTCACCATGATACTTTGTATTTATTTTCATAATTATCACCAAATATTATTTTATTTTATCAAAATTCAATCCGACAAAATCTATCAAAAGAGATTCTCTAGGATTAACAAATGTTGTAACCTTACCTGGGGTATATGCATGAACAGGTTTATTCACATTCACTTCAATTTGTGGACTGTTTGTCGTCCAATCAACTGATACTTGGGCTGGGGCATAGTTTACTTGGACACTAAACTGAGAAGGAGTTGAACCAGTATGAAACACTGTCTCGTTCTGGCTATTTCTAACTGCCTGTTCAATAATAGGATTTCCCCCATTCTCAATTTTCATTAATTCATTTCCTTCCTCAGCAATTCTCCCAATCGCCTCGAAGGAAACATCCATTCCGTACCGAGCATTCTCTGCTACTCTTTTTAATGGGGATTTCAAGTCTAAATTTTCCCATGCGAGCGTCTGGTCAATCGTAAGTCTTCCAGGAGTTCTATTGATATCCATTTCTGCAGAGGGTTGTTCAATTGTCATGTCTGCAGGTCGTTGCTCAATTTCCTGACTTGGCTTTTGAATATCTATATTTAACTTTGCATACTGAGATTGAATACGAATTTGTGGTAATTTCATATGTTCTCTCCTATTAAAAAAGCTATCTTTAACGATAGCTTTTTTATCTTATCTTATAAAGTCTACAAGAGTTGGTTGTATGATGCTAGAACCAACACTTAAGGCCGCTCTATGGATGCTTTCTTGTGTCTTTAAATTCATAATCACTTCTTCAACATCGATATCTTCATTCTCGGATATCATTTTTGTTGCAATTATTTTCTGAGAGCTCAATCGTGATTCAATTAATTCTGCTCGATTTGTGACTGCTCCAATTCTTGAGCGTGCAGCTGTAATAGTGTCAAGGTGATTCTGAAACCCCTTAATAAATCCACTTAAATCAGGATCATTCTCACCTAAAGCTGGGTCATTTATTGCACTCTGTAAATCATGCAAATCCTTTAAAGCATCAACAAAGAGATTATCTGCTGTTTGATTCACCTGTAATTTGACTCCCTTGGATACTTCGATCTCAATTTTGTCTTGATTCCCATTGTAGGTGAAGTTTGTGCCATCATATTCAATCGGCTTTTCATTCGTGCTAGAGCCACTAAATATATACTTTCCTGCTACTTGAGAATTAGCTATTGATATCATATGCTCTTTTAGTTGTTCAATTTCAGTGTTAATCTTCTGTCTGTCATCATTTGTTAAAGAACCATGATTCGCCTGTGTAACTAATTCACTCACACGGTGAATAACATCTCCAGCTTTTTCTAAGGAATCTTCACTATTCTCAAGCCAACTATATACATTGCTTAAATTTCTCTCATGCTGTTCAACTTCTATTAAACTTGTACGATTTTGCATCCCTTTTATTGCAATTACAGGGTCGTCAGATGGACGAGAAATCTTCTTTTGAGTGTATAGCTGCTCTTGATACTTTGCTAATCTTTCATAGCTATTATTTAAATTGCGGAGCATATTATTAGAAAGCATTGTTTGGGTTATTCTCATTTATATCACCTATCTCCCTACTACACCCATTCCATTTATTATTTTATCTAACATTTCATCAATCACTGTGATTTGTCGTGCAGAAGCATTATATGCATGCTGAAATTTAATCAAATTCGTCATCTCTTCATCTAGTGAAACAGCCATAACTGATTGGCGTCGTAGTTCAACTGAATCTTTCGTGTACTCAGCATTAGACTTCCGTAAGTTTGTTTCTCGAGCTGTTACACCCAGTGTCCCAATCATTCCAGCATAAAATGATTTTACGTTTCCTTGTATACCTAAATCAGAAGGTATTGCGCCTGTTCCGGTAAATTTTGTAAAATCTTTTGTTATCACATCACCCAATGCATACGCATTAGCACCATCACCATAATTTGTTTGAGGGCTATTTGGGGAAGCAGCAATTTCATCTCTATTTGTAATAGCCACTTTTATTTTTGAAGCAGCCCCCATCCAGTTTGATGGATTTGTCGCATCACTATTGATTGTAATATTCCCTTCGTATTCAAAAAATGCTTGTCCTGTTGTACCATTAAGGGTTTTACCATTTTGATGGACTTGATTAAACTCAGTCACAAATACATATGCAAGTTTGTCTAGGTTTTTCATAGTATCGGGAAATATTCCGGCCATCTTCCCATCATTTTGAACATATCCATATGATTCAATTAATCCTTTAAGTTTTCCGGCTGAAAAGGATTCAGTTGATATATTTGTACCATTTAAAGCTATCTTGTCTATATAGGTTTTGTTTGTTGGGTCGCCAGTTTCGGTAGCTGTTGTTAAACTTATTGCATTTGTAGTTAGATTTTCCCCATCTACTATTACACCTAAAGATGTGCCATCATCACCAACTATTTCAATTGTATATGTTCCGACTGCTAGTGGGTCCTTATTCCCCCCACTAGGGTTAGGAGTAATTTTAACATTAACCATTTCTGACAATTGATCTAATAAACGATCACGCTCATCATACAAATCATTCGGTAAAAACCCATTTGGTTCTACACTTTTAATCTGTTGATTTAACCCATTAATTTGTTCCGCAATGGAATTAATAGTGCTAACTGCTAGATCTATCTCACTTTTTATATTGTCTCTTATTCCATTTAAAGACTCTGCAATGTACTTAAAAGAATCAGCAACAGCTCGCCCTTGAGTAAGTACCACATCTCTAGCTCCTGTATTTTGAGGATCAGTTGCTAAGTCCTGAAGTTTTTTCCAAAATTCATCTAAGGAGGCCGATAACCCCTCAGTAGATGGTTCATTCATGATCTCTTCCATTCGTTTAAGTGCATCTGCACGCGAATCCCAATAACCTAATTTATTATTTTCATCACGAAATTGTTTGTCTGCGAACTGGTCACGAATACGTTGGATTGATCCTGCTTGAACACCAGTCCCCATTTGACCAGGTATTTTTGGAGCATTCATACCTGGACCCGGATAAGGAGTAGTTGACTCAAAATTTACACGTTGTCTTGAATATCCAGGTGTATTTGCATTTGATATATTATGTCCAGTTGTATATAACGCACTTTGTTGGGTGTTCATACCACGGCGTGCTGTTTCTAATCCATGAAAGGTTGATACCATTATTTTGTCCTCCGAATGCCCTATGCTTTTGAATCAAACATAGAGCGATGTTCTTTTTTACTTTGATTAGATAACGGATTTCCGTAATTCACATTTCTTTCAGTTGGATATATCATATCTAAAGTCATATTTACAAACTGTAAAGATTGATTTGTTAGCTGTTGGTTTAAATGATTCCGTTCTCTTAGTTCGCTGACTGTATTAGTTATCTCTTTTTGTAGTTTTGATAGAATCGATTTGTTAGGTTCTTCACTATGGTCAATAACATTAGATAATGTGTATGCATTTTCATCAATATATTGATCGCCAAATAACTTTTTAACAACAGCTATACGTTCATTTTCAAGTTGCTTTATTGCCAATATATACTGTTGTTCATCCTTCATATGTGCACTGAGGGCCTCGATGTCATCTTTTTTTAGAATTTCTGATTTTTGCTCAGAAAGTGTATATAATTTTTTGTGTAAGAGTAATATCTTTTCAAGCAAATTGATTAAAATTTCAGTTGACACGTGATCCCTCCTTTTGTTTTTTAAAACATTAGAATTTCACAATTGTAATCTTTTAAAAAACAAAATCAGTACATGTAAATACTGATTTTATTTTTTAAAATAAAAATCGTAGACGCTTTTCGCAACATCTTCTACGTTTACCTTATAGGTACCGCTTTGAACCTGTTGTTTGAGCGCTTCTACCTTTTGTTGGCGCGCAATAGTAATTGGTGACGTTTCTTGTAGTTGCTTTGCAGCAGAAGAAATTTCAACCTTATCTGTTTGTGTAGACTTTTCTGTTGCTGTAATTTTGTTCATCTGCTTTTTATATGGATTCATTCCAACGGGTCCGAACTGGTTAATTTTCATGTTAAAACCTCGCTTTCTATCCGAACTTCATGTCTTTGTTTTTTATATCGGCAAAAGCATGAAAATGTTTAGAAATTTTTATCTGCAAAATAGGTTCCTTTATTACGTTCTTTTAATTCTTTTTTACGCTCTTCTTCCTTTTGGAAGGCTGATAACTCGCTTCGGAATTTATTTGAGCAATCGTCACATAATATCCCTTCCCGTATTATGGTATGACATGTTTGGCATGGATATCCAAGGTTTGGGAATTGAGCCAATTTCAGCTTTCCTGTTCGGATAAATTTGATGATTAATTCTTCAGCAACACCTGTTCCTTCAGATGTCTCGAAAATAGTCGCTGTACGATTTTCTTTTTTTCTAATAAATTTATAAACGGTCTCGAACGCAACTTCTTCCTCCTTAAAGCATTTTTCACATACATCCCGAATATTTGTTTTTACAAATAGAGCTCCACAATTCGGACAATTCATTAGTTCTGCCATGTTAATTCTCTCCTCAAACACCTTATTTCCATCTATTATATCGGTGTTTTCGACGAAGTTTATAGTGACAGATTTTTGAAATGACTATCCTCTAATCAACGTCAACGAGGATACCGACTTCGCCCCAGCCTCTAACAACATTGTAGCCGCATGCCTTAAAGTTGATCCAGTTGTATAAATATCATCCACTAATAAAATATCCTTATCCTTAACAATATCAATCACTCGAAACACATTCCCCCTAGAAATACGTTCTTTTCGGCTTTTTTTCGACTGTTTCTCTAGGTGGGTTCGCGCTAACACTTCATGTACCTGAACATCCAATAACTCCGCTAACGCCTTAGCCTGGTTAAATCCGCGCTCATACAAACGCTCATCACTTAATGGGATTGGAACAACTAAATAAGAGGAATTAAAATGGGTTTTAAAAGCTTTTTTCAGAGGTGTTTTAAATATAGAAGAAATTACGTAGTCACCGCGGAATTTGTAGAGGGAAATTACTTCTTTGGCAAAGTCATTATAGAGGTAAATTGACCGGTTCTTTGTGAGTACACCCTGCCATTCCGCTTCCTTTTCCCAGCGAACACAGTCGTAGCAGAGGTTACCTTCGCGATACTCGTCGGACAGCTCCGAAAATGGTCGACCGCAAATTTCACAAGTCTCACCATCCACCTTTTCAAATTTTTCACTGCAGGTAGAACAGAGTGGATCCGGTTCGGTCAACGAAAACAATGTCGACCAGGAATCCACTTCTTCAAAATAATTGTGGCAAAGTAGGCATGTAGACATACTTCAGCTCCTTTTGAAATGGTCGCATTGAGGATTTTTCGCGACGATGTTTACAGCCTCTGCGATTTTCACATAAATATTGGCCATCATTTGTTTATTAAAATATTGGGCTCGGACATACGCCACCCCATTTTCCTTCGATACATAACGCGGTGGTAGATTATTTAGCGTGAGGGCAAATACATCGTTTTTGCATTGTTCACATTTGCAGGGTAAGTTGTATTCAGACCAGTTTTCATTGATAGCTTCAGCCACTAACGGCTCCATTGCATTAAAAACCTTCACACGAACCTCTCCATTCTCTCTTTCTTTTTTTATTATCACATAACAAACATAATTTGGAAATATATTTTTACTTATCCCAACATTAAGATTAATTGATTAAAGACAATTGTAAATTCCCCTTTTATACTATGGTGAATAATACTTTTGAACTACAAGAAAAACCCCTAAGCTGGATTCTTCGTCCAACCTAGGGGTCACAATTCATTCTACTTTTTTTCCATAAAAAATGTATCGATAGGGTGCGTCACCCAGGTATCCAAATGGATAACAGGTGGTTACAACAAGCTCCTCGTTTGGCGCGGTTGATTTAATGACGGTTCGATCATCCGCATCAACGATTTTCGTATCGACAATTTCATAGGTAAAGTCGCCGTATTCTAATTTCACAATAAAGGTGTCGCCGATTTCCAGCTCATCAAATCGTTTAAAGAGTGTATCGCGGTGACCTGATAGTACGATTTGATTGTTTTGGCTCGGTAGTGCAGTGCCTATGTAATGCCCAACACCTATTCTGAGTTCCTCTTCATCCGTCCCCTCAATAATTGGCATTTCCTCACCAAGCTTCGGAACCTCTAAAAGACCCATTGTCTCCCCCTTTTCGTAAGTTGGAATGACAGTTTCCTTTTCGGCTTTTTCCTCGGTTGGAGGTTTGGAAATGAGTTCTTCGGCTTGAACCAATGCTTCTTTTTGGGCCTGATTCGAATCCCAAATTTGAAAAATCGAGTAACCAGTCAATGACACACCGCCGATGATGAATAATAGGGCAATTGTATAAACAACCTTTTTCACTGGAAATCACCGCCTCACCGTTCTTTCTCCGTTACTTTTTATCATAATCAAAATGGATTGTGAAATCAATCAATGAAGCCGTTTTGAATGGCTTCTTTGTTCATATTTTCGATATGCTTTTTTGCCTTAATCATTTCTCTTGTTCTGCCGTAATGGAAAAATAAAATCTCGCCGGTTGGAAATTGAGCACTACGGCCAACACGGCCCGAAATCTGGACTAAGGCACTTTCCGTAAAAATTTTATCCTCCGCGCCTAAGACAGCGACATCAATATTAGGGACGGTTACGCCTCTTTCTAAAATGGTTGTTGTCACAAGTATGGGGATTTCACCTGAGCGAAAGCGTGCTACTTTGTCTTTTCGGTCCGGGTCCTCGGCATGGACACCTTCAATTCCAGGGTCGAGAGTTAGTAAAATTTCTACGATGCTTTCAAGATAGGTAATTCGTGGCACAAACAAGAAGGCTTGTTTTCCAATTTCAAGATGTTTTTTAATCCACCTCATCACATTCCGCGGAAGCCTCTTCTTTTTCAATATCTTTTCCCAATTCCCACACCATATAAATTCCGGAACTGGCAATGCATAGCGATGGTATCTCGCCGGAATAATTACAGCCTTTCTTTTCCCCGCTTCAATTT
This sequence comes from Ferdinandcohnia sp. QZ13, assembly GCF_031324165.1. Lineage (NCBI taxonomy): Bacteria > Bacillati > Bacillota > Bacilli > Caryophanales > Bacillaceae > Ferdinandcohnia > Ferdinandcohnia sp. QZ13. Next base: position 1,439,712 of record NZ_JAVIVW010000015.1, read on the forward strand.
CCTTTTTCCATTTTTGATTGGGTGTTGCGGTAAGGTAGATGGTCGAGGAGGTATCCTTTTTTGCTTGGTTAACGGCATATTGTAGCATAGGCTCAACTGAGTACGGAAAGGCGTCTACTTCGTCGATAATGATCATATCAAAGGCTTTGTAAAAACGAAGTAGCTGGTGGGTTGTGGCAAGTGTGATGGGAGCTGTTTTGTCGCGGTCCTCGCTTCCACCATATAAGGCGATGACCTCAATTCCTGGAAATGCAGATTTTATCCGTGGAGCTAGCTCTATTACAACATCAGTTCGTGGTGTAGCGAGGCAAACCTTTTTACCTGTATGAAGTGCAGTTTGGATTCCTTCAAAAAGAATTTCAGTTTTTCCTGCTCCACACACCGCCCAGATAAGCAATTGTTCATTAGTTTGAACAGCTTTTATTAGCTCTGTTGAAGCCCTTTGTTGTCCTAGAGAAAGCGTTCCTTTCCACACAAGTGGCTTATCCGGAATCTCAACATTTGGACTTGGCCCTGTCCAACTCACCAAAACCGTACACTCACTCATCCGCCCCATATTGATGCACTTCCTGCAATATGCACAATCATTTTTACACCTTGCACAGCTAAAAGAAGCGAAAAGCTTTTGATCGGAGTTGCCACACCGAACACACGAATTACCATCTTTTGTTTTCGTGATACATTTTCTATATTGTAAATAACCATTTAAATAGTGGTGATGTATGTCTTCTAAGAAATAAGGAATTTCTTCAAGTAGGAGTTGCTTACCGTAGAGTAGATGTTGGAGTTCAGAGGAGTACTCAAATGTGGGATTCATTGGCTGTGTGTAGATTGATTCAAAATCGGTAATACGCTTGGCATCATGCTTGTCCGATAATGGTTCAGGGATTAATATATCGTTTTCTAGTAAAAATCTCATGAATGACCTCCCAATTTTTTTATAAGCGCCGCACTCAAGCACGGCGCAATTCATTTTTTATTTCTTATACCAACCTAACCCAATCGCACCTTCACCCAGATGGGTTCCAATAACAGGTCCGAAATAGCTTAGTAAAAATTCAACATGTGGGTATTTCTTTTCAAGTTCAGCCTTTAATTCCTTTGCCTCTTCCTCGATATTAGCATGGATCAACGCTGCACGCATTGGCACTCCTTGACTTGCATCTTCATCAAACAGTTCAAACACCCGGTTCAATGCTTTTTTACGTGTGCGGATTTTTTCAAAAGGCACAATCACTTTATCCTCGAAGTTTAGGATCGGCTTCACCTGTAACAAACTGCCAACAAATGCAGCTGCTCCGCTCAAGCGACCACCACGCTGAAGATTTGTTAAATCATCTACCATAAAATAAGCGCGGACGGATTTCTTTATCTCATCGAGTCGCTCTAATATCTCTTCAACCGGCTTTCCTTCATTCGCCATTTCCGCAGCCTCGAGCGCATAGAAGCCTTGCACAATACAGCTAATTTCAGAGTCGAACGGATACACCTTCACACCCTCAACCATTTCACCAGCCGAAACTGAACCCTGATAGGTACCGCTAATACCACTCGATAAGTGAATGCTAATAACAGCATCGTACTCCTGCCCTAGCTTTTCAAAAAGATCAACAAATTCACCAATCGGAGGCTGAGATGTTGTCGGCAATTCCTTACGAGCCTTAAGCTCATCATAGAATGCCTCTGCCGTAATATCGACTTCCTCACGATAGGTTTCTTCTCCAAATACGACACTTAGCGGAATCATATGTATATTGAGTTTTTCACGAAGTTCCTTTGGTATGTAAGCTGTACTATCAGTTACAATCGCCGTTTTCATAATTTTTACCTTCCTGTCCTGATTCTTTATAAATTCCATTTTAAATGAAATGGACGGGGATGTCACTTGTTTATAGATAAGTGTTTTACAGGGGTAAGTGTTTGAATTCCCAGATCCAAATTTTCATTAATAATTGAGAAACCTTTTAAAGTTCCATTCTACGATTATCTCGAAATGTTCCTAGACAGATTTTTTCCAAACCTCATATATGTACCTAGCCTCTGAGGTAAGCCATTTTTGAGCTTCAGGTCTTTCTAATAGTACTTGATGTTCTTCGCATATCCTTTTTGCAGTACGGAACTGCAGATCTTTAATGTACCTGTTCACCAAAATTAAGACTTTTTTATCTGAATCCGATAGAGTTCCAAAGGTACCTTGCTCTAGCTCCTCTTTAATTATTTTTAAAAACTGTTGTGCATTAGAATGTAACAGAACATAATTTTGAGCCTCTGTTAATCGATTCCATTCATTGATTATCATGTTTCTGGCATTAGGGTAATTTTTTTCAGAAACCATAATGTTAACCAATCGAATAACGCTTTCAATTTTCACCTTATTTCCACCTTCTTAGGTCTTATGTCATAGATTTTAAACATAGAAAAACCGAAGGTCAACAACTATTCTAAAATTTCAGTATTAATAATAGGTAATTTATCCTATTAAAAAAACACAACGAGCTGCTGTTAAGCAACCCGCTGTGTGGAAATTTACATTAATCTATTTAGATTATATTTACGTAAAGCCTTGTTTATTATCACAACCTAAACTTCCTAACCGCATCTTGTAACTCTTCAGCCATAAAGGATAACGATGCGGCTGAAGACGCAATTTCTTGCATAGAGGCCAATTGTTCTTCTGTGGCTGCTGATACCTCTTGGCCCTGTCCAGTTGTCTTCTTAGCAATTTCATCAATTTCACTTACTGCTTCAACTACTTGTTGCGCACCTTGTGTCATTTGTGCAATCGATGCTGAAACTTCTTGTATTTGTGATGATACATCATCTACAAATTGTTGAATTTGCTTAAAGGATGAACCAGCATTGTTAACCACACTTATTCCCTTTTCAGTCTCTTCTGTTCCATGATTCATCGACTCTACCGCTTGTTTTGTGTCTTCTTGTATTGTAGAGATTAATTGGCGAATGCTTTCTGTAGATTTTGCTGACTGCTCCGCTAACTTCCTTACTTCGTCTGCTACAACCGCAAAGCCTTTTCCATGCTCTCCCGCTCTTGCTGCTTCGATTGCCGCATTCAACGCTAAAAGATTCGTCTGACTCGCGATATCTGAAATCACATTTACAATCTGATTAATTTCTTCGGAGCGTTCTCCTAATGAATATATGATTTTTCCTAAATCAGATACAGACGCATTAATATTTTGCATTTGTTGAATGGATTCCTGGATAGCTTGTTCACCATTCTCTACAATACCCAGCGCTTCAACTGAAGTGCGAGAAACAGTTTGAGCATTCACTTCAATTTGTTGAATGCCAATATTCATTTCTGTTACGACCTCAGTCGTTTTTCTTACCATTTCTGTCTGTTGTTCAGTTCCGACCGCAACCTCCTGGATCGCATTTGCCACTTGTTCAGTTGCCTTGGTATTTTGTTCTGAGCTTGCAGTCAATTGCTCAGAGGATGCAGCTAAGGTCTGTGACTTTTCTTCTACGTGTGTTAATAGTTCCCTTAATGATGCCAACATCTTATTAAAGCTAATTCCTAATTGTCCGACCTCATCATTGTTTTTCACTTTTATAGATTGAGTAAGGTCTCCATTACTTACTTTATCAGTAACCTCCACTAATGTATTCAGAGGTTTCGTAATGCTTCTGACAATTAGAATGGCAATGACAATTCCAATCACAATAAAAATAGCTACTACCCAAAATGTTGATAGAAGAATTCCTTGAGTGGCTTCATTAATTTCGTTTTGTTCCATTACACCTGCGATTTTCCAGCCTGTAAGTTCATTCGTCACAAAGGCAGTTTCGTATTCATTACCTTGAAATTCATCATGAAGAATTCCACTTTGCTTTTCATATATTAATTTGCTGTAAGTTTCCCCTTGTGGGACTGAACCAGTTTCTTGTGTTGGATCCACTAAATATTTTTTCTGTGCAGTAAGGATAAACGCATATCCTTTTTCACCGATTTTTACACTCGAAGTGATTTCTTTTAAAGACTCTAAATTAATATCTAAACCGATAACTCCTGAACCATCATTTATCGTTTGCGCTACGGTCACTAAGATGCCACTGGTAGCCAAATCCTCATATGGCTCTGTAATAATCACTTTTCCTGGGTTAGCAATGGCTTGTTTATACCATTCCCTCTCTCTCGGATCAAAATCTTCTGGTAGATTTGCATGAGGATATAAAAACATGTTCCCATCTTTGGTTCCTGAAAAAATTGTCACAATGTCAGGATGAAGCAGCGAATATTGTGTAAATGTCTCAATTATGTTTGATGTTTCTGATTCAGCAAAAGACCCGGCATTTAGCTTGGATGCGAAATACTCAACATCATTATATTTTGAAGATAAGTTATCTGTAATATAACCATCTAGAAGATTTACACTTGCTGTTGAGCTTGCAAGTATCTGGCTTTTAATTTCCTTTTGTGCATTATTGTAAGACATAAAACCAATCATAAAACTTGGTAATAGGATGATTAAGATAAAGGTTATGTACAACCTCTTGCCAATGGTAAAATTAAATAAATTCTTTCGTTGACGCTTTTCTACGTTGTTTTTCATAGGTGAATTTCCTTTCTCATTTGTTATACAAATAAACCAATAAATAAAAGCACAACAAGCTATATCTCGTTGCGCACTATATGCTTCCTATTATTCTATCGGCATACGTTGAGGGATGTTTAAGTTGAAAAGATTGACAATTCCTTTACCATCCAAACCAACAAAAAAGCCAACCTCCATCTGGAAGTTAGCCTAAGAAATTCTATTTAATCATATATTTTGATTCAAATTCTTCTGCAATTCGTTGCAATAAAACCTCTAGTTCACCTTTCGTTTGGAACGTGAACGGATATCCATAATTGGACTTAAGTTGACCGTTTTCTTCTGGTCTAGGGAATTTTCTTAATGCAGTACTTCTAGTTGGCTTTATTTCCACCTCTTCAAATAACTTAGCTTGCTCCACCAACCAAGGATGTATGACAATAGTAGGTGTAACATTATCTAATAAATATACATACCCTGTTTTAAAATTTTCGAATTGAAATTCAGCAGCCTTTTTTGAAAGGTTTCTATAAGTAAAGTTTGCATTCTCAAAGGTTAATTGGAATCGCTCTAAAGGAACAATTCTGTTTTCAGCCCGTTTTTCCGTAGAAATCCTCTTCTCCTTAACAACAGGGTGCTGTTTCTTTTCTTCCTTCAACTGATGAAGTTGTTCTTCAATTTCCGAAATCCTGGCCTGCGTTTCTTTTATGTACGCATCCATCCATTGTTTCATAGCATCAAGATCTTGGTTTTGTTTAGAAGGTAATTCATATCTAGGTGCACTGAAAGTATGGCTTACATAGACTTCTGAATACCAGACACCTAACTCAAAAAGAATCCGGTGTGCTTCCTTCGCCACTTCTTGGTCCATTTCTAACACTTGATGAGACGCAATATTACCATTTTTCCTTAAGAATTCTAGTTTTTTATACATATCATCTTGAATCACATCATGTCGATATAATCGATTTATCTTTTCTACTAATTTCAGCGGATACACTTCACTCATATTTTCTTGCTCAAAAATCATATTAACCAATAGCTCTCCAAACAAACGAGCCTGTGTCATCGCCGCTTGTGGTTGATCCCATAAAAGCGCCTCAACCCGTAATGCCAGTTCCTCTAATTGGCTAGAAAAGTCTCCTATAAAATGAAATACACTATTCTTCATTCTATTATCACATCCTAATTACTAGTAGTTAAATTTTACTATAAACTTGGATGCATTCCCATGAAGAAACAAAAAAAGCCAATCACCAAACAAGAAGCTAAGCATTTTTCCATCTTCCTAAGACATTAAAATAACGGGATCACGATGTCGTTTCCCGTCTTTTAAACCTTTATACACCTATATTTACATAACTCATTACTTATTGTCCTCATTTGATTCATCTTTTGTTTCTAGTTCTTTCGATTCCTCCACTAGAACCTTTCCTACTTGCTCTAAACTCGTTTGAAGCCTTATCGTCTCCTCCTTCAGCTTCGCAACTTCCTTAAGAAGTTGAGCTTTTTCTTTGTTGCTTTCATCGAGTTGTTTACGCTCGTTTTCAAGCTCCTCTATAACTTGCGGTGCGATGGCTTGAATGAGAGCCTCACTAGATTTTTTCTCCAAGTCTACACCATCAGCTAAAAAACGAAAGAGATTCACTATATCTTCAATTGCTTTCGGATCATCCACCAATTTTAAGTTAGGATCACCTCTTACAATTTCATCATCAATTCGACCTAATAAGTATTCAATGTCGAGGGATATATCCTTGGTCCCAAGCACTTGACCATCAAAGTTCTTCGCAGTGAGCTTTCCCTTGACAGTTGTTTCTTTGCCAGAAAACTTCATAGTTAACAGCTCTAAAAATTGATATGCGTTAATATTCGCTTCAACGGGAATGTGATAGGTTCCGTTTTTATCCACTTTAATTGGATTGACATGTAATATGTATTCGGCTAAATCCCCTTCTATTAAAAAACCAACATCCGGTCGATATCCAAAATCACTATCGCGGACAACTTCAATGACCAGGCTCCCATCTGTTTTCTCAATAACATCTATGTGTTTAATTAAGTTTTCAGCAGAAGCCGTCGAAACATTGATCATATTTTGGTATTGTGTAGTGAAGTATGAAAAGGTAGGACTATTTGCTTGTAATACGACGGATATTAATACCCCAGCCGATAAAAATCCAGTCGCTTTCAGAATTGTTTTCTTCAATCAAGTCACCTCCTGTTATATGGAGATACATAGACTGACTAAGCAAGTCAGCCTATGCTTGTTTTTAATTAGTTTGAAGTAAACCAGTTGTATAGGGCTTTGGATTCGATAGATAGGTATGGTCCATTAATTTTAGCCAACCTTACAATGCCTTCTACTGATGTATCAACACTGCTCACTCTCCACAATTGAGAATTACTTGCGAAATATTCGTTATCCGTATACACCCTGTACCAAACAGTACCGTTTTCTTTGTACTCTACGACCTTTACATTGCCTACCTTGTCTTCAAAATCACCCGTTCCATCACCCATGCTGATTTCGATTACCTTGTATCCTTCATTATTCAGAGAAAAATTAACTTCTTTATTATTAGTTTTCCTAGTAGAACCATTGGGAGTAGCTTTAAATGCAACCTCTCCCGTAAAATACGGTGGTACCTCCTGCTCTTCAGGTTCCTCTTCCGGGTCAACCTGTGTAGCTGTAACCTCTAATTTCATATTTCCTGTTTTACCTTGGAATGTAATGTCATTTTGACCATGTGGCCAACTAGCAAGAATACGGTAGCTTTCAGAGTCATTTGTAGGTTTAAATGTTGTTGAATAATCAATATATGTCCACTTACCCGCTACATTCTTCTGAAGATCAAGGACAATCGGTGTATTAGCCGCTAATAATTCACCATTTGGAGTAAAGTTCACACTGTATTCCACTGGTAGCTTCGTGTCATTTTTATTAATAGTGAAGCTATATACTTCAACTGGCTCCATACCTGGATAGAAATCTTCCCCTAGATTGAACTGCCCATCACCGATTGTTTGTCCATTCGCATTCACAACATCAACATTAAAATCCGCTGCCTTCGCTTCGTTATTACCACTGACAAATTCCTTCGAATAATATGCTATCGTTGTAGCAATTGCAATCGCAATGATAAATAGTGAAGCTAGTCCAAATACAGCCTTTTTCTTCATTTTGTTTCCCCCTCAAAAGAAATTCATTTTGACGCCACGTTCTTAATTAAGAACAATGAAACAAAACTAATCCCTCAATTATTTCTTTTCTACCAACCAATCGCTGTCAATTTGCCATTTGCCATCGCCAAGATTTGTGAATGTAACGTCGATATTTTTATAGCCTCCGCTAAATCTGATATTCAAAGTAGCGGTGTCCCCAACCGTTGGTTTAACAAAAGATTGGTTCGTATACCTTAAATATAGGGTTCTAGCTTCACCACCACTATTTGTATACACAGGGTTATTATTCTGTGTTCTTCCGTTTGCAGATGAGAAAATATCAGCTGTGATGGAAAGTTTTAACTGTTCGAAATGTGTCTCCTCTTTAACAACCTCATAATACACATATCGAGATGCTACTTTTTCATCAAGGGCCTTTTGTAGCTCTGCTACTTTCGCCTTTAATTCTGTCTTTATTTTCCCATCAACTAATCCATCAACATATGCATCTAGATTATTAAGTGAATCTTGTACAGCATCAGATTGAGCTTTTGTAAAGTTCCCTCTATTAAAAGAAGTATTACTATGAACCTTATCTAATGCAAGGAAAGCTTCATTAACTGCCTCATATTTTTCTCTTGCCAACTGAGCGTTACTTGCATCAACCTGTGTCGCAATAACCTCTAAATGGATGTTCCCTGTTTTGCCTTCAAAGTCGATATCGTAATCACTATGTGGCCAATCTACTAAAATTCGATAGCTTTCTTTGTTAGCCACTGGTTTGAATGCAGCAGTGTGATCGAGTGCCACCCAGTCGCCATCAAGTTGACGCTGTACTGTTAATGCAACAGGAGACTTTACACCTTGTGGGAACAGCTCCCCGCTTGGAGTTAACTTCACAGTATATTCCACCGGCACATCCGTACCAGTCTTATCCACTTCAAAGTTATAAGCTTCTACAGTTTCCATCCCTGGATATAGCACATCTGGTAAATCAAACTGTTCATCACCAATTGCTTGTCCATTAGATGTTGCTTCAACCTTGAAGCTAGCAGCTGTAGCAATATTATTACTACTGGAAAAACTAAGTGAATAATATGCTATCGTACCAACTACTGCAATACACACAACAAATAAAGAAACTAATCCAAAAATACTCTTTTTCTTCATGGTATCCTCCCGTTTTTAAAAATTATTAACCTACTAAGGTTGCTTTTGCACCTCCTCTGTAAAATAGTTATGAGTAATAACGGTGGAATGATTATGTATGACTACTTTCTTTTCGCTGTGCTGTTAATATCCTTTTGATCAAACCAATCGTTATTATCAACAGAATAATAAGTGAGAGTAAGATAATACCCGTTGGAGTTTGCAGGACCTGTGCTAAATGACCTAGCTTCGGTATCGTAAAAGCTACAACCCCAACAATCTTGTCTGGGGACACAAAATCATTGTCTACTACATTATTTGCATCGCCTTTTGTTAAAAAAAAGGATTCCCCATCCTTTTCTACTAAACTAACAATTCGGTGGGTAACAAGAGTATGTTGGTTCAATTGATAAGTAATGACATCGTCTACTTGTAACTCAATTGGATTCTTTTCCCTGACAATTATCATATCTCCAGGTTGTAATTCTGGTTCCATGCTACCAGTCATGACCGTCATAGTCTTAAAACCAAGAATAGAGGGAATTTGTCCAGATTGGTTTTTGTATTGAACAACAGACACCATTGCTAAAACGCTTAATAGAACCAAAGATGCAAATAATACATTTCCACACCATCTAATAGCATTCTTAAACATCGTCCCACTCCCTATAAAAAAAGAATTAACTTCCGTGTCGTTCTTTAAAAGGAACGATATGTATATAACATAACCTATTAATCGCTATTTTTCAAGAATTAACCTACAAACAAATTCTCTAGAAAGAACGAATAATACAAAAAAGACAGGGATTGTGATGGAAATCCTTGCCTGAAACAAAAAAAGCTAAGCCCCCAAAAGAGAACTCAGCTTTCTATAAATCTATTAATCTATTAATTTATTAATTTATCTAACCTCAACCCAACCATTCTTAATAGCTACAACAACAGCTTGGGTACGATCATTTACGTTCATTTTTTGTAAAATGTTACTTACGTGGTTTTTAACCGTTTTTTCACTGATATATAGGTCATCACCAATGCCGCGGTTGCTTCTTCCGTCCGTTAACAGTTGAAGAACCTCACATTCTCTTCTTGTTAACAGATGGAGTGGACGACGAACCTCCGTTGCTAAATGTGAATGCGATGCTCCGGATTGTCCACTTGCGACGGCAAGGCGACGGAATTCCTTCACTAAATTATGTGTTACTCTTGGATGCAAGTATGATCCACCTTCTGCAACGACTTTTACCGCTTCGACTAGAGAATCCGCATCCATTTCTTTTAATAAATAACCAGTTGCTCCAGTTTTAAGGGCATGCGTCACATAGCTTTCATCATCGTGAATCGATAAAATAATAACCTTCGTATCAGGGTAAGTGTCAATTAATTGTTTTGTTGCTTCAATTCCGTTCAAGTTAGGCATGTTGATATCCATGATGACAACATCAGGCTTATGCTGCTCAATTAGCGCCACCGCCTGCTCTCCATCGTCACCCTCTGCTACCACTTGAAAGGTTGGTTCAAAATCTAGTATTCGTTTTACACCCTCGCGAAATAATTGGTGATCATCAATTATAACTATGCTTGTTTTCATGAATAACGCCTCCCCCTTTCATTTTGACAATCGAGGCAATTTCGGTCAATACTCCATAAGCAGTATTAACAGAACATGTTTGTAAGATTATTCTTATTTTTCCTATATAAATAAGTAGCATATAGTAGTTTAACCATTTCTTGTAACGTATCATCGAATAGCCGAAATATTCTCACATATAGAAAAGGGAATTAAAATCATATGCGCCTTAGCGTATTTGCGCTCTACTAGTTAAACCTCAATCGGCACCTGAATCATCACAATTGTTCCTGCACCAACACTTGAATCAATCGTTAAATTTCCATCGAGTAAATCTACTCGTTCACGCATTCCAATTAACCCAAACGAGTCTTTTTTCTTCTCTCGGATATCAAAGCCTTTTCCATTGTCTTTTACGATAACTGTTACATGATTTCTACTTATCTCAAGCTTAACGACGATTTCACGAGCTTCGGCATGCTTTAAGGCATTTTGGACGGCTTCTTGTACCATTCGGAATAAAGCCACCTCAAATTTGGACGGGATTCTTTGCTCCGAACCTATAAAGCTAAATGAAATCGTAGTGTCCCCATTATATTCTTCGATGGTGGACAGGTACTTTTTGAGGGTCGGAACTAATCCAAGATCATCCAGTGCCATTGGACGTAAGTCATAAATAATCCGACGCACTTCATACAATGCGGAACGAACCATTTTACGTAAATCGTGAATTTCTTTAACACCCTGATCTGGACTTTCACGGTAGACCTTATCAATAATTTGCGAGCGGAGCATCACATTTGCAAGCATCTGGGCTGGACCATCATGGATTTCACGTGAAAGCTTACGACGTTCCTCTTCCTGCGCCTCAATAATCTTCAAACCGAATGCCTGCTTTTGCTTTGCATCCTCTATCATTTCCCCAACCATCTTGAAATCACTATTTAAATAATTGAGAACAACGGAAATTTGACCAACAAGATGATCCGCACGTTCAATTGTCTCGTTTAAACCCACTAATCGTCTTTCAAGCTCATCACGACGTTCACGCAGTTGCTTTTCCTCCTGCCGTATTACAGTTAACTGCATCTGCAAATCGTGGGCCTTCTCATACGCATTCCGAATTTCCTCTTCTGAATACTTCTTAAAATGGCTACTCACCTCAGAAAGGCGTTTTCTTGCAAATCGAGAGTGGTTTTCCAAACGGTCCACATCATCGATAATCGTTCCAACACGTTCCTTAATATCCTTTAACTCGTCCGTTAAGGTTAAAAATTCATTGCGAGATTGCTCACCAATCCGGAAAATTTCTTCCTTGCTATGATCAACGGTGTGCACCATTTTTTCCAAAATTGAATCAAGAACTTTAATATCAAGCCCTTTGGTGGCCATACTTCCACCTCCATCTAGATTATATACTGATTTGTTTTTTACAGCATTTCATATCATTTACATTTGTATTACATATTACCTATGCCAAAAACAAACCATTGATGTAAAAATTATGTCGTTCTATAATAGAAGAATGGGCAAAAATGTATATAAAACTTGGTTAGTGCCGAATTTTGTTGCACTACAGTATCGTTATGAGCCCCGATAGGAGGTATTACGCGTAATGCTTCATTCCTATTATACAGTAAAAGGGTATGGCAAGCATGAAATAAATATTCAAAAATCACGCTTTATTGCATATATCGACCGCGCAACAACCGAAGCGGAAGCACAGGATTTCATCCAGAAAATAAAAAAGCAAAACTGGGATGCAACCCATAATTGTTCTGCTTATATCATTGGGGAAAACGACCAAATTCAAAAAACAAGCGATGACGGTGAGCCAAGTGGAACAGCTGGAGTGCCAATTCTTGAAGTTCTCAAGAAAAAACACTTAAAAGATACAGTTGTTGTCATAACTAGGTATTTCGGAGGAATAAAATTAGGTGCAGGGGGACTAATCCGTGCATACGGAAAATCAACCTCAGAAGGCCTCCAATCAACTGGCATCGTCGAACGAAAACTGGTGAGGGTCATGCATACGAAGATTGATTACACGTGGCTTGGTAAAGTTGAAAACGAATTGCACTCATCGATCTATCAAATCAAAGAAATCAAGTATATTGATGCAGTCGAAATCGAAACCTATGTAGAAGAAAGCCAAACACCACAATTCACCGAATGGATGACTGAACTTACGAATGGTCAGGCGCAGATTTCTGAGGGTAATATGGAGTATTTGGAGGAAAACGTGTAAACACAAATTTGTAAAGGGAGAGAAAATGTGAGCCATAATACAAGATCACAATATAAGAAGAAAAAAAGAAGAAAAAAGTTAAGACTAAAGAGAGTACTTTTTGTTCTCCTACTTTTACTTTTAATACCAATTGGTTATGGAGTTTACTTAACAACCACGGCTTTAAATGCTGCGAATGAGTCGTATCAAGAGCTTGACCGTGGCAGCAAATCAAAGCTGAGGGAAAAGGAAGTAAAAATTGCGAAGGATCCTGTATCTATATTACTAATGGGTGTTGAAGACTATTCAAGTGGTGGAAACGGTGGTAGAACTGATACACTTTTAGTAGCAACGCTAAACCCTAAAAATCAAACAATGAAGTTATTGAGTATCCCACGTGATACGCTTGTTTATATACCGAGTAAAGGCTATAAAGATAAAATCAATCATGCCTATGGTTCTGGTGAAGAAGAATCGACAATTGAAACAGTAGAAGAATTTTTAGATATCCCAATTGACTATTATGCAACAATTAATTTTAATGGCTTCAAGACCATCATAGATGAAATCGGTGGCGTTACAGTTGATGTTCCTTTCGATTTTTGGGAGAAGAGTGACGTACCAGGTCAAAAAAGACTTTATTTTAAAGAAGGTGAAATGAAACTTAACGGCGAAGAAGCATTAGCATATGCAAGGATGAGAAAAAGAGATCCTCGTGGAGATTTTGGACGAAACGATAGACAAAAACAAATTATTAGTGCTGTTGTAGATAAAATGACCTCACCAAATATGCTTTTAAAACTTGATGATGTTGCAAAAGCTGTTGGAAAAAATGTTGAAACAAACTTAACAGTATCCCAGGGTCTATCACTGCAGAAAGCTTATCAAAATTTCTCTTCATCAAATATTGATAAATTATCAATTCAAGGTTATGATGAGTATATGGATAATGTTTATTATTTTCATCCAGACAACGAAAATTTAGACGAGCTAAAGCAAAGCCTTCAGGCACACTTAGAACATAAAACTGAAAATTACCAGACAAATAATGAATAGCCCATCCAAGACTTACTTTTACTTAGAAAAGTAAGTCTTTTTATATACATCAATTTCATTTCAAATTAATATCATTTCTAGATATTGGGTATATATTAACTTTCTATAGGCATAACCTAAAGATGTAGTTCAAAAACGCTCTACGAGGTGTAAAAAACAATGTCGAATCAAATAGTAGCAATATTATTATGCTTTTTTTTCTCTGCTCTTTTTACCCCCATCATGGTCAGGCTCTCTTTTTTAGTTGGTGCAGTTGATAAACCAAATTATCGAAAAGTTCATCAAAATGTAAAACCGAGACTAGGCGGACTAGCGATTTATTTTGGTACCGTTTTAGGTGTCTGTTATTTGGAGTTGTTCTCAAAGTCAATAATGGCAGTACTGATAGCGTCATCCATCATAGTCATTTTTGGAATACTTGATGACATTTTTACTCTGACACCAATTTATAAACTGTTAGGTCAAACTCTTGCAAGTCTAATTGTTGTGTTCATTGCTGATATTAAGATCGAATATATACATTTACCTTTTGACATACATCTTGACTTTGGGATATTTAGTTACATTATTACAATTATTTGGATTATCGCGATTACAAATGCCATGAATTTAATAGATGGACTAGATGGTTTAGCAGGGGGAATTTCTGTTATTGCATTATGTTCGATGGTATACATGGCAGCAACACAAGGAAATTTATTAGTCATTTCGCTTTCATTAGTCTTAATCGGAAGTACTGTGGGTTTTTTGATTCACAACTTTTATCCTTCAAAAATTTTTATGGGCGACAGTGGATCTCAATTTTTGGGCTTTATGTTAGCCATCATAGCTGTAGTTGGACTTTATAAAAGTGTTACAATTTTTAGCCTTTTGGCTCCAATCATTATTTTAGGCGTACCAATCCTAGATACACTATTTGCAATAATGAGGAGAATTTATAATAAGCAGAATATTACAGCTCCTGACAAATCACACCTACATCACAGATTAATGCAATTAGGTTTAAGCCACCCCTCCGCAGTATATATAATTTACTTAATAAGTATTGCCTTCGGTATAATCGCAATAACTGTATCAAGGTCAACAGCATGGCTCGGATTAGCGATTTTATTTGTGTTAATATTTATTATTCAAATTGGAGCAGAGCTTTTAGGACTCATAGGAAAACGAACCTTTATTTTAAATATCATCGGCAAGTTAAAGTCATTAAGAAGGTATAAACACTACTAGGATTAATTAAGATATTAATTACAGTCAAAAGGGCACCAATTTTGATGCCCTTTGTGTATTAGTTTCTGATATATATAAAAGACTGCTGAGATTAAATTCAGCAGTCTTTACTATTATCTAGCTCCCTCACCAGTAAGAATTACTTTAACAGTTCGGAAAACAATCTTTACATCTAACAGGTAGCTCATGTTTTTAATGTAATAAATATCATATGTTAATTTTTCTTCCGGAGAACACTCGTATCCCCCATTTACTTGCGCCCAACCTGTTAAACCAGGCTTAATTAAAAGTCTCTTATTGAACCCCGGAATTTCTTCGTTAAATTGTTTTACGAAAACAGGTCGCTCAGGACGTGGTCCAATAATACTCATATCACCCCTGATCACATTGAATAGTTGTGGCAGCTCGTCTATTCGAGTTTTTCTTATAAACTGACCAACCTTCGTTACACGTGCATCATTTTTACTTGCCCATTGAGGACCATTCTTTTCTGCATCATTTCGCATGGAACGTAATTTGTATATTTTAAATGTTTTTCCATTTAAGCCTACACGTTCCTGTGTAAAAATTGGTAGTCCAGGAGATTCTAAGACTATTAAAAGCATAGTAATTAACATAATTGGTAGAGTAATAATTAACCCTAATATCGATAAGAATAAATCCATAAATCTTCTTGTAAACATATATAAGCTTTTTTGTTCCATTATTATATGCTGTTCTTTAGATGTCTTATATTCATAATAATTTGTTTCCACTCGTTGTAAAGACATTTGGTATTCACCTCGGAATGATTTAATTCTATATTAAACATCCTTGTATAGAAAAAATATTGTCGTATTTACACGTAACAAACACTATTTTCCTATGAACTTGGTTAACTGTCAATAGAATTTTTAATTTTGTCATCGAATGATTAGTCGAAACTAGGTAAACATAAGTTTCATACTATCAATGTCTTATATTGCATGTACTAATAATATTCGAACATTTCCTTTGATTTACAATGGTTCAACCATTTTGTCACTAAATTGTAATGACCCCTTCACAAAAAAAAATCCCAATTGCTTGATAAAAAAATCAGCTTATTTGGGATTTTTCATGAATGGACTACTTATTTAATTTATAATAATTAAAGGTTTTTTGTATACCTTCATGTAAATTTACTTTTGGCTCCCAACCTAATACATCAAATGCCTTTTGTTTATTGAAATAACTGTGTTTGATATCTCCTTTTCGAGCTTCACTGTATCTTATCTCGGTTTCCTTACCTGATACTTCTTTAAACACACTTATTAGGTTGTTTAAAGATGTCTGTACGCCCGTACCAATGTTGATGATACAATTGCTCGGAATTTCCGATGCACGCATATTAGCGCCCACAATATCATCAACACATATGAAATCGCGTGTTTGGTTTCCGTCTCCATAAACAGTGAAAACCTGTTGATGAATGAATTTGTCAACTAAAATGGAAACGACCCCACCTTCACCTTTTGGGTCTTGTCCAATTCCATACACATTCGAATATCTTAGAATGGTAAAGTCAATATTATAAAGATCCGCGAATGCCTCGATATAATGTTCTGGAGTATGTTTCGATATTCCGTAGAACGACAACGGATTTACTTTATGCTTTTCATCTACTCCCAAATACTCAGGAACTCCATACACAGCAGCAGACGAAGCATATATAATCCGAGGGCGCTTTTCAAGCCCCCGTATTGCCTCTAGGACATTAATGGTACCTAGAATATTCACTTTTGCATCAAAAAAGGGATTCTTTAAAGAAGTCTGAACATCTATTTGAGCCGCATGGTGATTAATTAAGTCAGGCGCCTCATTTATAACTAAATCTACAAATTCTTCACTTGTTATGTCTAACTCGTGATATGTAACATCTTCTATACGATTTTCAGGTTTCCCAGTTGATAAATTATCAACTGCTATTACCTCATACCCATGATTTTTGTACTCTCGTATTAAATTTGTTCCGATAAACCCCAGACCGCCAGTAACCAACACTTTTTTCATCCAAATATCCTCCAAACTACTTCCTTAACGAATTGAATGCGTAATTAACAAAAACCCAGGCAGCTTTAATTAAGCCAAGATTTTCAATCTCTCTGTACACCTTCCAATTTTGTTTCGCTGCTTTTATTTTATTACTAGAGATCGAACCACTTACTTTACGATACCTCGCTAGTGGTTCCTGTATACCGTGCGCATAGTCTTCTATTTTTAGAACGGACAACCATGTAGCTAAGTCCTGTCTTGTACGGATCTCAGGCATCTGGACCTTTCCTAGTTTCTCAATATTTAGCATAACTGTTAAGCATCCGATAATTGTGTTCTTTAATAAAGTATTATAATTAATTTTAGGCGGAATACTTATGATTTTCCCGGTAAGTTCACCCTCTTCAGTCATAATTTCATATCCTGTAAATGTAAAATTATAACCATTTCTCTCCATAAAGGTAACTTGCTTCTCTAATTTAGTTGGAACCCACAAATCATCACTATCTAAAAAAGCTATGTATTTTCCACTCGCATTTTTAATGGCAGTATTCCTTGCAATAGCTGCCCCACCATTTTTATCCAATGGTATTAATTTGATTCTAGAATCTGTTTTCATTTTCTCTTTAATAATCTCAACAGTGTTATCAGTTGAAACATCATCCACGATGATCATTTCCCAATTTGTATAGGTTTGGTCTTGAACAGACTTAATTGTATCCTCGATAAATAATGCTGAATTATAAGAGGGAGTTATAACAGATACTAATGGCGTATTTTGTTTTTTTGCTAAATCCATACATATACCCCCAAAGCTGTATTTACATCATTAATTGCCAAATTATAATTATATACGATTCCTAATTATTATAACAAATTAATAATTGGTAATAATAATTTTCATAAAACAAAGGTTTACTACTAAATCTTACTTTTAGTATATCCTTTCTTTTGACATAATTCGATAAATAATGATAATTTATGTACTAGCATCTGCCTATTTATTTTAAACGTATTAGGTATGTTATAATGCAATATATAAGACGAGCAATAGGAGGATTATTATGAAGGTAAAAAAAGCCGTTATCCCTGCCGCTGGGTTGGGAACTAGGTTTTTACCAGCAACAAAAGCACAACCAAAAGAAATGTTACCAATTGTAGATACCCCTACTATTCAATATATCATTGAAGAGGCTGTTAATTCTGGTATCGAGGATATCATTGTTGTAACGGGAAGAGGAAAAAGGGCAATCGAAGATCACTTTGACAAATCCCAGGAACTCGAAAGTATCTTAGAATCCAAAGGAAAGTTCAAAGAATTGTCACAAATAAACCGTATTAGTGAAATGGCTGACATCCACTACATTAGACAAAAAGAGCCTAAAGGACTAGGACATGCAATCTGGACTGCAAGAAAATTTATCGGGAATGATCCTTTTGCCGTCCTTTTAGGAGATGATATTGTTGTCTCTGAAAAGCCTTGTCTCCAGCAACTTATTGATGTCTTTGAAGAAGTCGAAACCTCTGTAATCGGCGTACAAGAGGTTCCAAATGAAGACGTCTCAAAGTACGGTATTGTCGATTTTGAAGGAGAGAACCATTATCATAATAAACTAATAAAAGTAAAGGATTTTGTAGAAAAGCCTCATCCTGAAGATGCCCCATCAAATCTAGCGATAATGGGAAGATACATCTTAACTCCAGATATACTTGATATTCTTGAAAGAACAGAAGCAGGCAAGGGGGATGAAATCCAACTGACTGATGCTTTACGTGTTCAAGCACAAAATCAAATGGCACATGCGTATATGTTTGATGGAAAAAGATATGACATTGGGGATAAATATGGATTTGTTAAAGCCACAGTAGAATTTGCATTAATGAGAGATGATATTGGAGAGCCATTAAAAAAATGGTTAAAAGAGCTTGTAAATTCATAACAAAAAGGAAAAGGGGTAGTACCACTAAAAATGGTTCTACCCCCTTTATTTATTCTGGTTTCTTTGAATATCTACTTGCTAATTGGAAAATGATTGTTACGATAATAAGCACTGACCAAAATCGCGGTGAAGTAAAATCAGCACGATACATTGAGGATATTCCTAGGTGTATGATTAATAAGAGCCCCACTATGTAAAATTTATGTTCATTGATTTTTTTAAAAAATTTTAACGCAATATAGGCAAACATCCATAATGCTAAAATTAATCCTAAGAAGCCATATTCAAATAGTATATCTACGAAGTAATTATTTGATGTAATATGAACTCGATATCCTGTAGGAAGAAATTTGGATGTCTGTAAAAATGAATAAGACGCTGGACCATTTCCAAAAATAACGCTTAATGGAGAGTGATCAAAAATCCAAATAAACGGCATTATAACCATATAAAGTCTTGCATGACTATTTATATCGAAAAACGTTTCGAACCTTCCAAAAACAGGTTTTGTAAGAATTTGAACATAGTCCCAACCAATTACGAGTAATAATATAAAAAGAACCGAAGCAATTAAAAAGCCTTTAGATTTAAATAATCGTAAAATATTCACCTTACTAAACATTAATACAACCACTAAGATACCTACCAGTAGCATGAAGTTAAAATAGCCACCTGAAGAAAAGGAGAAAAAAAGTACAAATGCTGCAGGTAAAAAGATATAGAGAAAATATTTTTTGATATTCTGATGAAACACCATATAACCAATAATCATCCCATCAATCAGAAATGGAGCTAAGAAGCTTGGTTCATTTGCAAAGGAGGTTAACCTACGCCTAAATAATAAGTGGGTATCGTCTGATATCCCATGAATAAAACTTCTTGTACCGAGATCAGGAAATGGCAGACCTAATGTAAAATGTAAAAATTGCCAAATTCCAACGAGTACTAATATCGTAATACCAATTGAATAGGCTTTAATATATTTAAAAAGTTCCATATCTGATTTATTTGACAGATAGTTCTTTATCCCTATAAACAAGAAAAGAAATACGATTATATTGATAAACCTTGATACAAATTCACTTTTAACATAAAGCATATACTCATGGGAAAGTAACGTCATAATATTTGATACTAAGCCAACCAATGATAAGAATGCTGGTAGGAAAAAGCCAATTAGGATAATATAATCCATATTCTCAATGTGAATTTTTCTATTTAGCAATATGTCACTTAATAAATAGATAGAGACAAGTCCAGCTGCTAACATAGTTATCGCTACGCTAGTAGGAATTGGAGAAGTGATAGCCTTAAAAACACCCGACACAGAAAATGGAGCAAAGAGAAAAAAGGCCAATATTACATAATTCGTTACTGTATTAAGTTGTTTATTATCCGCAATTAAGTTTATGTATTGATGTTTCTTCAATTTTTCCCCCACCGTTTATTTCTTTTAGTTTCTCTTTATAGTTTGAACAAAACCAGTTCAATTCATTAAAAAAACAGTATGTTAAAATACATACTGTTTTAGAATACCATAATATTTTATCGAAAAAAACCTTTTCTATTTCCGAAATCTACTGGTTTTTTAACAGTTGATCCTCTGGAACATCCTTGTATACTTTTGCCGGTACCCCGATATATAATTTTCCACTTTCCACATTCTTTGTGACTACACTTCCAGCACCTACTGTTCCATCCTCTTCTATAACGATTCCTGGCATGATTGTAGTATTAGCACCTACTCTACCACCGTCTTTTATGGTTACTCCTTTAAATTTAGAGTACCTTTCCTTTGATCTCGCCATATAATTATCATTTGTAGTTACAACACATGGTGCCATAAATACAAAATTCCCCAATTCTGAATAAGCCGTTATATAACAATTTGTTTCAAGTTTGCAACGTATACCGACCTTGCAATCATTCTCTACGGCTACTCCTCTTCCTACAATTGTGCCATCCCCGATCGATACACGCTCCCTGATTGTAGCCATATCCGCTATAAAAACATTGTCGCTAATTTGAGCGTTCGCATAAATAACCGCCGACGTCCCAATCGTGCAACCTGATCCAATTACGGTTGGGGGTAACGTACCCGTTTCCGGAAGAATAGAATTTTTAGCTCTTGCAGGTTGTTTCCCAATAACGACATTATCCTGGATAACAACATCATTACCGATACTAACACCCGCGTATAAGATAACATTATTGCCAATTGTCACATTTTCCCCAAGTTGTACCGTTTCGTCTATTACAACATTTTGTCCAATACTTTTTGGTATGTTCACATTTCTCACCCTAACTAGGATTATTTAGTGTAGAATTCCGCTATCTTTTCAACAACATATTTCTGCATTTCCAATGGTAGTTCAGGGTACATAGGTAAAGACAATGCTTCCTTACATGCTTTCTCGGTTTCTGGAAGGTCTCCCTCTTTATAACCTAATTCAGAGAATACCGGCTGTAGATGTAATGGAATTGGGTAATAAATCATGGTATCAATTCCATTCTCTTTTAAATACTGTTGTAACTCATCACGTCTATCCACTCTTAGCGTATATTGGTGAAAAATATGATAGTTTTCTTCTGCCATATAAGGAGTTGTTACATGTTGGCCAACAGCCTCATTTAACAACTCAGAATATACGCGTGCTTTTTCTCTTCTTAATTCGCTCCATTGGTCTAAATGTGGGAACTTAACATTTAATACTGCAGCTTGCAGCTCGTCCAGTCTACTGTTATAACCTAATACATGATGATGGTATTTTGGTTTGCTACCATGAACGCGTAGAACTCTCATTTTTTCACTTATTTCATCATCATTTGTGACAACCATTCCACCATCGCCATATGCTCCTAAATTCTTTGTTGGAAAAAAGCTATAACAAGCAGTGGTTCCAAGTTCTCCAACCTTTTTACCTTTATATTTCGCCCCTATTGCTTGTGCTGCATCCTCAATCACAAACAAATTATGATTTTTTGCAATTTCATTGATTGCGTCCATATCAGCCGTTTGACCGTATAGATGAACCGGAATAATTGCTTTGGTTTTCTCAGTAACAGCATGCTCGATCTTAGTAGGGTCAATATTAAATGTTTGTGGGTCAATATCAACAAAAACTGGCTTCGCACCTATACGAGCAACTGCTCCAGCTGTAGCGAAGAAGGTAAATGCCGTTGTAATGACCTCATCCCCTTCTTTAATTCCACACGCCAATAATGAAATATGTAGAGCGTCACTACCATTAGCAACACCTACTCCGTGCTTCACATTACTATAGCTCGCAATGTCCGCTTCAAGTTTTTTCACATTATTCCCAAGAATAAAAGATGCTTTGGACATTACATCCTCTAATTGACTTAATATCTCCGTTCTTAATTCCTGATACTGTTCAGTTAGGTCTAACATAGGTACTCTCATTTTAATACCTCCATTTAGTGATTCTTTAATTATTAGTTTGTTTTAGTTTTAATTTTTCTAAAGCTTGATAGAGGTTAAGGAGTTTTTTGGATTCCTTTTCCCAATTATATTGTTCATGAATATACGTCTGGCCTTTGAAACCTATTTCTTTTCTGAGTTCTTCATTTCGAGCCAGATGTAGAGCAGCATCAGCTATCTCCTGTGGGTTTTCGGGATTTACAAAAATTCCCGAGCCGACGCTTTCAAGCATGTTTCTCCATTTAGGAAAATCTGAACTAATATATGGGATACCAAAGGTTTGATATTCAAATATCTTGTTAGGACTTGTTTGACGATGGTCTCCAATATCTAGAATAGTAATAAGCCCAACATCTGAATGAATAATATATGCAAACGCCTCATCCTGAGGTTTCGGACCTAAATAGTCTACATACTCCCAACCTTCCATTTTTTCAGCGGCTTCAATTGATCCCTTCTCAATTTCCGGACCAATTAACCAAAGTCTAGTTTCAATAGAATGATTAATTATTGATAATGCTTCTACCATTTGTTTTAATCCACGAGTGTTTGATACGCCCCCTACATATACAAGGCGAAAAATAGAAGGGTCTCTTAAAATCGTCTTTGAAATTTCCTTTGCACTTTCTATTAATTCCCCATGTGTAATAGGGGCATTTTCAAGTAGCAATGAATTCGATCCAATTCGATTTGCTACTTCTTCTTGTGTGACAATGACTTTATCAAAGAAGGTTCCTGCTAATTTTTCAAGTGATATTATAATGGATGCAATTGTCTTGCGTAAAGGCTTTGGAATCCAATCTCTCATTAAAATTCGCTTTGAGAAGTCTTCATGAGTATCATAAATAACCTTTTTCCCAAACAGCTTTAATATGAAACCAATTGGGATTGTATCAGGATTATGCAAATGAACAATGGTTGCCTTTGTTCGTAATACCTCTTTTATTAGACTTGGCTGATAAAGAAATCTTTTGAGTCTGCTTGCAAAGGTAGGTACTTTTACTATATTAATTCCGTTAATTACGCTACTTTCATCAATCCTCGCGACCAATGTCACATTATATCCATTTTCAACCAATGTTTTGGCTTCTTTTTGAAAAACCCGAATATCGGAATATTGATGAACTGGGGCTAGGATACATATATCAGTTTTAGACATACTTCTCACCCCTTTATTCCTTTCCGAACTTCTAACATGCGTTCTCCCCATTTTTCAATACTATATTTATAAATAATTGTATTTCTTGCATTCTCTCCGAACTTTTCATAGGCTTGTTCATCTAGTGATTCGTATAAAACCTGACATAAAGCATCAGCGTCTCTCTTAGAAATCCGACCATTTTCGTAATCATCAATAATTAATTCTGCACCTTCACCATCGCCAACTACAGGAGCGACCCCATAGGACATTGATTCGAGCAAACTGTAATTTAAATAGATAACATCTGCAGGTAAAACAAATATTTTAGCTCTTTTATAAAGTCTTTCAGGATTCTTTTCAAACCCTTGATAATGAATTTGTGGATAATTTAACTCCTTTAACCTTGCTAAAACAACCTGCTCAAATGTTGGATCCATTTTATATTCATTATCATCCAACGTCGTAAAACCTGTAATCACAATGTTTAAGTCAGGTTTCTTGCTCAAGAGCTTATGTAGCGCTTCTACTAAAATATCTACATTTCTCATTTTCCTTACTGAGTTAAGAAACAGAATATCAATATCCTTCTCTTGTTCTTGTTTTTCTAGTTCTGGAACTGGAACACAATTTGGCAAATGAGTTATTTTGTTTTTCGGGATATGCAGTGTATTTAAATCATTCATAATATTAATTTCTTTTGCAATAATGTGATTGCTTATTTTTAGAGTAAGAAGAAGACCCCAACGCCTAATATCAAATTTCGTATCACGTTTAGCCAATTCTCCGCCACGTAGTATAAAAATTAATTTTGTCCCAAAAAGCTTTGCAATAAGACCATAGATAAATGTCAGTTTCCCAATATCATAAATCTCGGTCCATTTTGGTTTATATGACCTGTAAATTCGGATCGTTTGAAGAATTCTATTCTTAATGTTTTTAGGAACGACCTCAACATCTGCCTTATATTTCTCAGCCTTTGTTTTTGATAGGCCACTTTTGTCCATTACTAAATACTTAACTGGTATACCTATCCTTCTATATTCCATTGCCTGATATCCTATTTTGTCAATAAAATGTTCAAGTCCTACTACGACTGTCTTATGATTCATGCTAAAACTCCCTTACCACTTTCTAAATAGAGGAGAAAATAATACTAATTTGTCTTTAATTTTATCTTTTTTGTCATTTTCTTTAAATATTTTATATACAACTGTATATCCTCTTTTGTAATTATTAAAAATTCTCTATAAGGTAAATGGGTAATCCTTTTAAACATAATAATCTTTGCAAAGAAATCAAACCCGTATGCAATTGTTGTAGCGATAGCTGACCCAGATAGGCCATATTTAGGAATAAAAATAATATTTAAAACGACATTGATTACTAAATTTAAGATAGAAATGTACATATTAATTTCCGGCATTCCTCTACCTGCAATGTCATTAGAGAGGACTTTTGAGTTAGAACCTAAGATAATACCTGGAATTAATAGCATTAAAACAAGCCCAGCTTCTTCATATTTTTGGCCATAGAGAATAGTAATCGCAAGGTCTGATAATACGAATAGTGCAAAACCAAAAATAATGGATAGGAATAAAATATTTCTACTTAAAATTGATGTGATTTTATTTCTGCTGTCTTCATCAGTTAGTGATGTGATTTTTGGAAATAGAACAGACGAAATTGCTTGTGAAACAACCCATAGGCGCTCGGCTACATTTACTGCGGCCACATAGATACCGACCGCTATCGGATTAATGAAAAAGGCTAAAAGTAAAAGAGCAGCTCTATAGTTTAGAAATGTCGCTATATTACTTAAATGACTTTTCAATCCATAAACAATTGTCTTTTTAAACAATTCAATAGAAAAAGTACCTAGTTTATAACGTGCACCATGCTTCTTGTTCAATAGATAAATGGTTAATATGTAAACAATTATATTACTAATAACATAACTATAAATAGCACCATTTAGACCAAGGTCAAAAACTACCAACAAAAATATAACAGCTATTAATTTTATGATATGACCGATAATAAGCGTAACATTAAACGATTCAAAATCTTGTTTTCCTTGGAATATTCCTTGTAATGACTGATTTAGAAGTAAAAAAGGGACATTCGATAAAGCTAGTAACAATAGTAGAACAGGTGCCCCACCAAGGAATTGCTCTCTAAAGAAGAGGACAAAAATCACACCAATGATTATTGATAGTATGGTTAATATAATGTTTGATAATATATTCGTTTTGTAAACGGTGTGAAGGTCCACTTCATCCTTTCCTACATAGTAGGCTGTGGATACACCAATTCCAAGGTTCATAAAGGTTAAAAGCATAGAGGGTAAAAGAATAATTAAAGAGTATAATCCCTGTCCTTCTGGCCCCAAAAGTCTGGCAATCAAAATAGTAGTTACTAAAGAAATAACAATGCCAACAATCATTCTAACCAATGTATAAAATGTGTTTTTTGCAAAACTTGCCTTAGCCATATAATTATCCTTTCAATATATCAAAGAAGTTCTTTTAGTTTATGTGCATATTCCGTATAATTCTTTTCTGCATTCGCTAATTGATCCCAAGTCTCGTATGATAGCTTGCGTTTTTTCTCTTTTTCAGAATAAGGCATCTGTACATACTTTGATATTTTAGAAAATAACTCTTCTGAGGTTATATTTGCATCTAATAACACACCATTTTCGTTATTTACTAATTCAGAAGTGCCCCCAACATTTGTAGCCATTACTGGAATTCCATAACTTAACGCTTCCATAATGGATACTGGTACACCTTCTGATTCACTTACATTAATAAATAAATCAATAATATTTTGTTCGTAATAACGATTGACTTCTTGATTTGTAAGATGGCCCTTAAATTCCCAGTTAATATTCTCTGGCAATTTATTCGCCATTTCTTCTAAAACAGGACGTAAATCCCCTTCCCCAATATGTGTCCATTGAATGGGTTCCTTACACTTGGAGAGAGCCTCAATGATTATATGTAATCTTTTTACTGGCGACATATACGAGCATGTTACAATTCTAAACATATGATCATCAGAACTCTTAGTAAGGTTGTTTGCTTTATTAACACCTAATCGACTAACCTCTAATTTGGGTTCATAAGCTTTATTCTTATTTAATAAATAGTTGTAACCATCAGTTGAGATTACAAATAACTTACTCAACCCCATAATAGCCTGACTTTGAAAAGGAATATACGCAGGATTATTGGCATATGCATATAAATCAACCCTATGAGTCCTTGAACAACCAAATACATCAGGGTTTAATTCTCTATACATAGCAATAGCAGTCCCGCCAGTATTTAGCCAATACGAGTATAAAGCATTGTCTTCATTTTTATTTATTATTTTTTGTAAATAGTTTCTAACTTCAGTAGCAGAAATAATATGTTTTGTAATTTTTGAAGATAGCTTTGACAGATATTTACCAGCGTTTCCCATTTCCTTCATTAACCATTTTATTGCTTGAGGGTCAGCCAGTTTTAGAATTCTTTGAATATTAGTCCCTGCTCTATAGCTATTATGTACGACAACATTGCTAGGAATTTGTCTCATCCTGTCCTTTTGTGACTTAACAGAATTTAAAGGAATAATATGAACAGTGTCAAATACAGAAGCTAAGTATTGGATTTCATTTTCAAGAAACTCTTCCCCAGGATAATATGGAAACCGATTTGTTATTAAAAATAAATTACTTTTTCTCTCATTCTGCATGTACACATACCTCCTATATTTTTTTAAAAGACGGAAAAGCAAAGAAGGGATTAGCTTCTTTGCTCATCATTCAAGGAGATGTTATATTCTATCGTATCGATTTTTCACTTCATAACCCTTCATTGCATTCTTTGTATCGAAGATAATGTTACTCTTTTCACCAATCGTCTTATAATCAAAGTCACTATGGTCTGTAGCAATTACAACTATATCTGCATTTTCAAGTAACTCATTTGAAAATGGAACGCCTTCTTTAGTTTCTCCCTTATATTTATAAGATGAGATATTAGGATCATGAAACGATACATTTGCTCCCCTTTTTTCTAGCATTTCAATAATTTTTAAAATTGGAGATTCTCGGTAATCGTCAATGTCTTTCTTATATGCAACCCCTAATACTACTATATCAGAGCCTTTTAATGGCTTTCCTATTTCATTTAACAAGTAACTAATTCGTTCGATTACAAATTCAGGCATATAATTGTTGATTTCTCCTGCAACCTCGATTAAACGAGTATGGTAATTATACTCTCTTGCTTTCCACGTTAGGTAAAATGGATCAATCGGGATACAATGCCCTCCTAAACCCGGACCAGGGTAAAACGGCATAAAGCCATAAGGTTTTGTTGCAGCTGCATCAATTACCTCCCAAACATCAATCCCCATTCGATTACATAAAATAGCCATTTCATTTGCAAGAGCAATGTTGATATTTCTAAATGTATTTTCAAGAATCTTTTCAAGCTCAGCAACGGCAGGGCTTGAAACCTTATGGATTTCACCTTCTAAAACGCTTGAGTATAAAGCTGCCGCAACATTTGTACATTCTTCAGTGATACCACCGACTACTTTAGGTGTATTTTTTGTATTATAAAATTTGTTACCTGGGTCTACTCTTTCTGGTGAATAAGCTAAAAAGAAATCTTCACCACATTTTAACCCACTATTTTCTAGTATAGGCTTCAAAACTTCTTCAGTAGTACCTGGATATGTAGTACTTTCTAGAACCACCAACATACCTTTTTTCAAATACTTAGCAATTTCTTTAGCGGAACTTTCTACATAAGAAGTATCTGGCTGTTGATAAATATCAAGTGGAGTAGGAACACAAATAGCAACCGCATCTACATTTCCGATGCTCGAATAGTCGATTGTTGCAGTAAGCCTACCTTGCTTCACGATTTCCTTTAAATCTTCCTCAACAACATCACCAATATAGTTAACACCACGGTTTACCATATCTACTTTCTGTTCCTGAACATCAAAACCTACTACATTATATCCTGCTTTAGCCTTTTCGACCGCTAGTGGCAGACCCACATATCCAAGTCCCACAACACCAATAGTTGCTTCCTTATTAGAAATTTTTGCAATTAAATCTGAATAAGTATTAGAGACACTCATTATTCTATTCCTCCAATTTATATACGAGCTATTCTTCCTCTATTTAATTAACTTATGTATAAGGAAGACTCGATTGTAGATTACTCAATTAATGAATTGTGGTTTTCAAAAAATAGCATGTTTATAACCGACAAAAACCCTCAAAAATCGATTTACCTTCCCAATTTTCATATTATATCACAACCGATAAAATAGAAACTATTTCTTTATTACAGTTTTAAGACAGCTTTAATAATTATTATTAGCATTATTTGTTTAATTATTTTCGCTTTTTTTGTATATCCTCTTTAATATTGAGAGACCTTTAAGGTATAATAAAATTTGTTTTACATATATCAACATTATTCTGAACAAAGGTTTGATCGATTTGAAAAAAATTATTCTTATATTAATAGTCTGTTCAACACTGGTTGCTTGTGGATCTAAACCATTAAAAAGTAGAAGTGTGTTAGAAGCAGAACAATATATTTGGTTTAATCTTGATAAGATGAGCTGGGAAACATTCCAGGAGTTGACTGTTGAACCAGGTATTATTTCTGAAGAGGACTTTCATAAATCGAAAGAAATCGCAGCTGAATACGATAATTCAAAACTTTTTAGAGTGGGTAACACCGTTTATAGAGTAGGTTCTGATAACGATGTTTTGTTTGTTACAAGGTGGGACAAGGTTGACCAACTATTCAAAATGAAGTCGATTGAGTTTCCGAGTGAATTAGTAGGAAGAAAATAAAAAGTGCACACTAAAAAAAGTGCACTTTTTATTTGCATTTTTTAGTAAGGAGATTGATTTTGTGGTTTTTAGTAGCTTGATTTTTTTATTTGTTTTTTTACCAATTGTCATATTTACGTATTTTATAGTAGGTAAAAGATTTAGAAATATCTTACTACTACTTTTCAGTTTGTTCTTTTACGCATGGGGCGAACCCAAATACGTTTTATTAATGATTTTTTCTATCATTATGAACTATTTATTCGGCTTAATCGTTGATAAACTTGAAAGTAAAAGTGCATTAAAAAAGGCTGTACTTGTATTAGCGATAATTGGGAACCTGTTAATTATAGGCTATTACAAATATATTAATTTTATTGTCGATAACATTAACCAACTTTTAGGACTTTCCATTCATATCGAGGAGGTTCCCCTTCCCATTGGAATTTCCTTTTTTACCTTCCAAGCACTTTCATACGTTATTGATGTATACAGGAAGGATTCACATGTTCAGAAAAATCCATTTGATTTAGCACTTTATATCTCATTATTTCCACAACTTGTAGCAGGTCCTATTGTGCGTTACAACGATATTGCAAACCAAATAAAAGAGAGGATTATTAATTCTCAAAAATTCGCAGAAGGTATAAGAAGATTTATTATTGGATTAGCAAAAAAGGTGTTAATAGCGAACCAGGTTGGATTTATTGCAGACCAAATCTTTAGCATGGATCCACAAGAAATAAGCACATCTTTAGCATGGATAGGAATTATATCATATACATTACAAATTTATTTTGATTTCTCCGGGTATTCAGATATGGCAATAGGCTTAGGCAAGATGTTCGGCTTTGAATTCCTTGAGAACTTTAATTATCCATATATCTCAAGGTCGATTACTGAATTTTGGCGTAGATGGCATATTTCTCTCAGCACATGGTTTAGGGATTATCTCTATATCCCATTGGGTGGTAACCGAGTCACTAAATTAAAACATTACCGTAATATTTTCGTAGTATGGGCTTTAACCGGTTTATGGCACGGAGCGAGTTGGACTTTTGTAGCGTGGGGATTATATTACGGAATTCTTCTTACCATTGAAAAACTTGGCCTAGGGAATTTACTAAAGAGAACATGGGCACCTATCCAGCATTTATATGTATTGGTAATTGTTATGATTGGTTGGGTTTTCTTTAGAGCGGATAATTTTTCATACTCGCTCAATTATATTAAAACCCTATTTGGTATTCATGGCCAAGGACTTATTGATAGACAAGCTCTTTACTATGTTCACGATTACGGTTTACTTTTTAGCATTGCAATTTTATGCTCTACCCCTATAATAAATAAATTAATTATGGCTATAGAAAAAAGCACTAATAAGATCATTCATTCACTAATTCGAATTTTATATATTGTACTTTTAATCCTTACAATTATTTATCTTGTTAATTCAACCTATAATCCTTTTATTTATTTTAGGTTCTAGTAGAATAGTACTTTTTAGTAACTGCGAGGTGTACCATGAAAAATAAAATGTTCATAGCAAACTTTCTCTTTATCATTTTTTCACTTGGAATCCTTACATTTATAACACCGGATAAAAAAATTTCTGCTGTTGAAAAAAGAGAACTAGCTCAACTTCCAAATGTAACTAGAGATAATATACTTAATGGAGAATCTCTAACAAATTTCCAAGATTATTTTAATGATCAGTTTTATACGAGAGATTTTTTAATTAAGATTTACACTAAAGGTCAGCTATTGTTAAATAAATCAATGATCAATAATATCGTTATTACAGAGGATAATTGGTTGTTAGGGGAGCCCATTGAAGAAAATAAAAACGATATAGATATAGGGTTAGATAACCTTTATAAATTCTCGAACTTTCTAGAGAAAAATCAAGTAGAAGCTTATTTTGCACTTGCTCCAAATTCAATGAACTTGTTTTCTAATAAATACCCTGATTATCTAAAAGAAAACAAAGGTATTGAAAATAGGTCCTATTTCCTTTCGGAGTTTCCAACAAATATGCATTTGATTGATCTTCCTGACTACTTCTCGGACCATTATTCATATGCTGAACAAGAGGGTTTCTACTATAGAACTGATCACCATTGGAACATGAAAGGTGCATTTATCGGATATCAAGAAATCATGAACCAAATGGAAAAAACTTCATCTGGCATTAAAGTTCAGGCAAAAGATGCAGATGATTTTATAATAGATTGTAACAATGAGGCAGCTTTTGTCGGTTCAAGAAACATTCAATTGTACGGGCTAATTGATGCTAGAGGCGAACAAGTATGCCGTTATCTTCCAAATAAAATAAATCTATCCGAATTTAGTGCAATCGATAGAAATGGAAATCATATTACTGATTTCAACAAAATATTTGGTAGTGGATTAAATAACAAAAAAGTTAGCTATACTGACCTTTTTTCATATGATTATCCGGAAATTAAGTTTTCGTTTGAAAATACAAATAACAGACGTCTTTTAATTTTAAAGGACTCTTACGCAAACCCTATTATTCCACTTATTGCAAGTCATTTTTCAGAGACATTCATATTGGACATACGCCATTACAAAGGTGATATTTCAAAATATGTATCCTCTAATGGCATCGATATAGTACTTATTCTTTATAATGATACAAACCTTTCAGGTGAGATGTATAAATTTATAAAAGATTAACCAAAAGAAGTGGCCAATTACCACTTCTTTCTTTTTTTGACTAGATTCGATTTTCTTATTACCTAAGTACGAAAAAAATACCTTTTTCAACAATTATCTTCACATTTTTACTTAATCATTTATAATAAATGGGAAAGTAATTTTTTATAGGGAGTGATTGTTTAACTACATGAAAAAACTAAATAGATGGAAATCCATTTTGTCCTTTTTCATTTGTATGTTATTGCTTGTACAAGCTATTCCAGTTTATGCAAGTGAAATAACCAACATTAGCGATGATAGTATGGTTTGGGCTGAAATTGCCCAGAATGAAACGGAATTAATAGACAACGAGCAAAACGTTGTAGCTTTGTTAAGTAAAGGTACAAAGATTGAAGGAAAGATAGTAGAGGATGAAAACTTTGAGATTTTAATCGATAGTTCATCTTATTCGATATCTTTACGAAATCTAGAACTTATAGATTACAAGAATGAATCTATAAATAATTCTGACTTTCAAGTAATTGAGCCTGGAACTTACGATGCCCAAAGTGGGGTCTCTTCAATTGAAGTCTTAAACCCTATTAATCTACCGACTTTTATTGAAAACGAAACTGTTTTTTTTATTTTGGGGGATCAAAAGTATCCTATACAAATGAAGTCCATGAGTGTCATTGAAACAACAAGTGAGGCAACAGCCACTAGCGAATCCGCTATAGTAAGTGAAACTGAGACATCTAACTTGGAAACATCAGATGAGATAGTTGAAAACGTGGAGCCAAAGAGCACGACTACGTTAAAAATGGCCACAACACAGGCTGTTACAGCTGCTAGTTTCTTTAAAGCTACTAAGGATATTTCGGTCCACAAAGATACGACTAGTGGCACAATTTTAGGGACTCTTCCAGCTGGTAAAGTCTTAAAGATTGCTGGTGATGCTGGTGATTGGTACAAAATTAATTTGGGAGACGACCAAGCCTTTGTTAAAAAACAAGATACCACTGTCGATAGTGGTTCACTTGTTCCAAATAAAGCCTCAGGTTCTCTATCATCAAAAGGTTCATTACAGTTTAAGATTGATACGAATGTATATGAGGATCTTTCAGTATCTCCTATTGTTACCTTTTTTAAGTTTAAACAAGGAGTAACGATTTCATACATTCAAAAAGTTGGATATTGGTATCAAGTACAAATCGGCGACTTAACTGGATTCGTCCATCAAAACAATGTTACTGTTGCACCTTCTTTTGGCGATTACGTAAAGGCAACTTCCGATGTTCCAGTTTACAAGGATGCTAACACTACTACTGTTGTTGGGTTCCTTCAGGCTGGTAAAGTAGTAAAACGCACTGGAGAAACTGGGGATTGGCATAAGATTAACTTTGGAGATGGGGCTGCTTATATTCAAAAACAGTACACGACTCCTGATAATGGATTGTCGATTCCAAACAAAGTAACTTCGCCTGCAACACCACAAGGTAAAATCACCTTCAAAATTGATACTAATGCCTATGAAGACCTAAATGTATCTCCTGTTGTTACCTTCTTTACGTTTAAAAAAGGGATTACCTACTCTTACATTCAGAAGGTTGGATATTGGTACCAAATTCAGGTTGGTGACTTAATTGGGTATGTTCACCAAAATAATGTTACAGTTACCCCGAGTGAATTCACAGATTATATAAAGGTAACCTCTGATGTTCCAGTATACAAGGATGCTAACACTACTACTGTTGTGGGTATTTTACAATCTGGTAAAGTGGTAAAACGCACTGGAGAAACTGGGGATTGGCATAAAATTAATTTTGGGGACGGTACAGCATATATTCAGAAGGGCTCTACAATTCCGGATAGTGGAACTTTAATTCCGAATAAAGCATCTGGAACTGCATCCCCTCAAGGAACAATTCAATTTAAAATTGATACTAATGCTTATGAGGATCTGGATGCATCTCCTGTAGTTACGTTTTTTACATTTAAACAAGGGGTAAACTACTCCTATATTAAGAAAGTTGGATATTGGTATCAGGTACAGGTTGGTGACCTAATTGGATATGTTCACCAAAATAATGTTACAGTAACAACTAATTTTTCCGACTATGTGAAAGTAACTTCTGATACCCCTATATACAAGGACACGAATGAAACAACTGTTGTGGGGATTCTTCAAGCTGGTAAAGTCATGACACGAACTGGCGAAACTGGGGATTGGCATAAGATTAGCTTTGGTGAAGGTACTGCTCACATCAAAAAGCAAAATACAATCCCAGATGACGGGACTTCAGTTGTAAACAAAGCACCTGGGCAAGCAACTTCTCAAGGTTCAATTCAATTTAAAATTGATACTAATGCCTATGAAGATCTAGAAGCTGCACAAGTAGTAACGTTCTTTACGTTTAAACAAGGAGTAACCTATCCTTATTTAGAAAAGGTTGGATATTGGTATAAAGTACAAGTTGGTGACTTAATTGGATACGTTCATCAAAACAACGTCATCACCACTGACTATGTAAAAGCCGGAAGTGCTATTCCAGTTTATAAGGATACTACGTCTTCAACAATTGTAGGAACCCTCCATAATGGGAAAATGCTAAAAAGATCTGCAGACTTAGGAAATTGGCATCAAATTGATTATGGAGATGGATTTGCCTATATTAAAAAAGAATCGACATCAATCGATAATGGAAGTTCAGTTCCGAACAAGACTGGAAACTCTCCAATAAATCAGGGTACAATCCAATTTACTAATGATGCTTTAGTTTATGAAGACCTTACGTCCAATCCAATTGTCCCTTTCTTTACATTCAAAAAAGGTACAACCTATTCTTTTATTGAAAAGGACGGATACTGGTATAAACTTCAAATTGGAAATCTTATCGGCTACGTTCATCAGAATAACGTCAACATTGTATTCGAAGATTATATTAAAACAACATTAGAAACTCCTATCTATCAAGATATAAATTTATCAAATGTTGTTGGCTCCATTCCACAAGGAAGTATAATTAAACGTCTTGGGGATGAAAACGATAATCTTCATAAAATACAATTTGGTGACAGTATTGCCTATGTTCAAAAGTACAATACATTACCAAATGAAGGTAAAACTGTCACAAATAAGGCAAGTGGTTCTGAAGGAATCCAAGGTTACATCCAATTTAAAAACGATACAAATATTTATCAGGATCTGACATCTAATCCTCTTAAGTCTTTTGTCAAAATTAACAAGGGTGTAAGTTATCCTTATATTAAGAAGACTGGATATTGGTATCAGATAAAAATTGGTGACCTAATTGGTTATGTCCATCAAAACAATATTGTAGATGGTAAGTATGTTCTTACCGAAAGACTATCAATCTATGATTCTTATAACAGTGCTGTAAATGCTGAATATCAAAGAAGTGGAACTATTGGTACATTACATTTTGGAGATAAAGTGACAATCCTCGAGAACTCTGGATACACTTCTAAAATTGTAACAAGCAGTGGACAAACTGGCTGGGTATTTAGTAATTACTTGTACGATGATATTATGGATTTAGATTGGATCACCAGAGTCGCTAAAAATATCCGTTATGGTCCATCTACAGCATATGGTACGGTTCAAAGCCAGGTAGTTCCTGCTAATACAAAGGTTAAGGTCCTAGATTATACGATTGGTGAAGATGCTCAATATAAAGATTGGTATAAGATCTTGCTACCTAATGGAACAATTGGATGGATGTGGGGAGGCCTTGATTCAACGTATGATGTTGGTTCAACTATCCACCCATATGATTTTTCTAATGTCAACAACACTTATTTAGGTATTCATACGCCGCTTCACTCGTCATTTAATATAACTGGTTCTGAAATTAATTCCTTCATTGCATATATTAATAGATGGAACGACACTACTAATAATATGATGATTGGAATGGGAGACACCTTTGTAGAAGCTGCAAAATCAACTGGAATTAATGTTCTTTACCTTGTTGCTCACGCTTCATTAGAGACAGGATATGGAAAATCGGCTATAGTAAAAGATAAGTACAATTACTTTGGAATAGCTGCTTACGATCGTGATCCATATGGAAATGCATATTCGTTTGCAACAAAAGAAGAAGGTATTAAAGAAGGTGCTCGTTGGATTAATAATAACTATACAACGAAAAACCAAGATACCGTTCATTCTATGAGAAACAATAATGGCTCTCATCAATATGCAACTGATGATGCTTGGCACTTAAAGATAGTGAATATTGCTAAAAACTTGGTGAACTATGTACTTGACTTACGGAAGTGAATACTTTTTAAAATAAAGGCTACTAAATGTAGCCTTTATTTTTTTATGACAAAACTTTACTCATTCCGTAATAAAAAGTACAATATTCTTTAAAAGGTCTAATATAGAAATAAAAGGAGTCAAGTATGAAAAACATCTTTCTGTTTATACTTATTTTATTCTTTGTAGCTGGATGTAATAATGATAAAGGAGATGTCTTGGAGCCAGATGAAAATGTAGAACCCTACACATTAAAGGTAGAGGAAAATTGGACAAACGATTTTCATGGATATCAAACATCCATTCAAGAAATAATTATAACAAATGAAGAAGAAGTCGAATCCCACAATGACACTAAATATTCCTTATTGGGTATTAAATATGAGGTAACAAACACATCAACAAACTCATTTGAAACAGGTATGAATAAGGCCGTCTTACTCACGAATACTGGAGAACAGGTTCAAGCAACTGTCGTACTATCGGATGTAATTAATCAAAATCTCGGACAAAACGAAATTCAAGAAGGTTTTATTTACTGGAGGTTAAAAAACCCTAATATATCAGAAATAGATGAAATCAAGCTAATTTGGCCAATCTATTTAGGAACCGAAGCTGAACACTCGGAAAAAAAAGATTATATAATCGAACTCAATTTAGATGATAAAGGTGACAAAACGACTTAACACAGAAGTAAAGTGGATATATTTTTTTCAAGTGCAAAGTAAATTTTTTAAAAAAAGCCATTCCAATTTATTAGGAATGGCTTTCTGTTGGTAAAATATATAATTATTTATCAAATCTACCTTTAAAATCAATAGTACTACATTTTTCTAATGGAAGCTTAACTCCCTTGCCTTCAGCTGCTGATTTGTAAATCGCAAGCACAAGTTCTAAAGCATCTCTTCCGTCTTTTGCTGTTACGTATGGATCTCTGTCATTTTTAATCGCATCAATTACATCACCATAAAGTGGATTATGACCAAATCCATATACGCTTGGTGGATTTTCCTGGTATTTCGCTTTAACCTCCTCGGGGTTATCGCTATTATCAGCAAAATGCCATTCTTCAATGATATTAACTGACTTTCCTCCAGCCTTTACAGTTCCCTTATCTCCGAATATGTAAAGCGTTTCTTCTAGATTCGTTGGGAAAATGTTTGTCGTTCCCTCTACAATTCCATAGCTACCATTTGTGAACTTAATTAAAGCCAAACCAAGGTCTTCTGCCTCAATAAAGCCATGCTTTAGGTTGTCAGTCATTCCGACAACTTCACTTATTTCGCCACCCATCATCCAGCGTAAGAGATCAATATTGTGAATACATTGGTTCATTAAGGCACCACCATCTTGTTCCCATGTTCCACGCCAAGGAGCTTGTGTATAATAGTCTTCTCCTCGATTCCAGCGGATGTGAGCTGTCCCATGTAAAAGACGACCGAAACGTTCTGCTTCAACGGCTTCACGGATCTTTCGAATGGATTTGTTAAAGCGGTTTTGGTGACATGCACTAACTTTTACATTCTTCTCTTGCGCTTTTTGAATGATTTCATCTGCATCTTCTAGTGAAAGAGCGATTGGTTTTTCGATAATAAGGTTAGCTCCCGCTTCGATACAATCTAACGCGATTGCGGCATGCTTGCCACTTTCAGTACAGATAGCTACTAGTTCTGGTTTTTCCATTTCTAGCATTTCTTTATAATCGGTATATTGTGCTGTTGATGTAGGAAGATTAAATTTCTTTAATTTATCCTCCATATTTTCAGGTTTAACATCACATAAGGCAACGATTTCTAGTTCATTTTCTAAAGCAGCTGCGATATGGTTTGGTGAAATACGTCCACAACCGATTAATGCATATTTTAAAGTCATGTTGCTCCTCCTTAATAAAAACGTAACAACAATTTTAGTAAGACTTTGACGATATTCGTCATATTTTTTAAAGCCCTCTCTTATTTTATTACAAAAAGGCTCTACTGCCAAACCTACAAATTATGAATGAATACTTTAGTTATTTATAGTCTATCCATATAGTGTGGATAATTCCTAATTATTCTTCAGCATCCATTGAAATAAAGTAATTAGACAAATAACCTGCCTAAAGTTTATGACCTCTTCATTTGGTTCACCATCAATTAAATATTCGGTAATCTCATCGGATTGATAATCTGGCCAAGCCTCCCAGTGATTAAGGTATTTAATATTACTCTCTTCTGCTTAGGCTTTGAGTCCATTAACTTCTATTGGATAGTGCTTTGCATTATGTATTGGATTGGCTGGTTGTAATAGTACACTAACTTCTGGTAGCTCCTTTTTTATAGCTTCAATGATGGTTGTAAGATTAGCTAGTCGATCTGCGATTTTGATCAATTCTCCATTATCGTGCAAAATAAACGGTTCTAATAATAAAACATCTGGGGAAAGGTTTATGATTTCTTGATATAACTCCTCTTCAACCACTTCCTTTGATGATGTATCAGCTATTTCCTTTATTGCAACGTTCAGTATATTTTCACCATATGCACTTTGTAGTTCTTCTTTTAAAAGCGTTGGCCAGCCTTTCGGATCTTCCGTTGTTGCATTTGAACCGGCGATGACTAGATTCACTGGCTTACCATTTTCTACAGCAGAAATAAGTTTTGTTTGTATCTCTTTCGGTAAATTTTTCGAATACGCTTCTATTTCATTTGCTTTATTCTCTTTTCATTCTTCAGCTGCAGTTTTCACTTCTACTTTCTCTGCCTTTTTGACTTATGCAGTCTTAGCAGTTGCTTGAATTTTATCATTCCAATGCAATTTCCCAGTCACGACAATTGTAATGGAAAGAACTATGACAATAAAAATAAGTATCTTTTTCATATACTAACCCCCAAACAGAACACTACGAATTGACTATATTATACAATATTAACAAACGTTTTTTAGCTTTTTGGGGGAATTCATGTAATATTTCCTCAGAAATTGGAAATCGGCATATAAAAGGCTGACGAACCTCGACATTGTCGTCAGCCTTTTTATTATTTTAACACAGATTCAAATACCGCTTTAACCTTTGGAATGACATCATGACTTCCATTTTTGACGTCCTCCATCAGCATAGCCACCAATAACCTAGGATTATCAGTGTTAACGGCAACAAACCAACCGTTTTCTTTTCCATCCTCATCCTTACTAGTTTTGAGCTCTGCTGTTCCAGTTTTGCCAGCTAACTTAATACTATCAATTTTCGCATCACGTGCAGTGCCGTTAGGGTCCTCTATGACCTGGACTAGATGTCCAAGGATCAGCTGAGCAGTTTCAGGTGAAATAACATTTCTCTTCCAGACCTCTGTTTCTGAACCATCTAATACTAGACGTGGTTTGATTAAATTTCCGGAATTTAATAATGGTGTATATGAACTCGCTAAATGAACTGGACTCATTTCAAGTTGACCTTGGCCATAGCCAGTATCCGCTATTAGAATATCGGAACTCAAACCTTTTTTTGAAACTTTTGATTCATATAAAGGATACTCGAAAGGAAATGGTTCACCAAAGCCATATTCCTTTAGTTCAGCTTCAAATGTCTCTCCGCCAATTCCTAGTGCCGCTTGGGCAAAATATATATTGTCTGAGTAAACAAAAGCATCTTTTAAATTCACTGGTTTGCCAGGGTCAGTTACCCTCGTTATTGAATAACCTCCCCACGAACTATCCTTTTTCCACTCTTTGCCTTTTACATCTATTGTTGTCTCAGGTGTAATCACATGATTCTCAAGAGCAATTCCTGATGTGATTGGTTTAAACGCTGAACCAGGAGCATACGTAGCACCAAAACGATTAATTAAAGGCTTTAACGGATCTTCATTCAATCGATTCCATTCTTCTGTCGAAATTCCAAGAACAAAGGCATTTGGGTCAAAGGAAGGACTACTTACAAGTGCGAGCGTTTCCCCTGTCAATGGATGGATAGCAGCTGCTGCACCTGCACCTCCTTTAAGTTGATCATATGTTATAAGTTGAACATCGATATCGATCGCTAATGTAATCGTCTCTCCATCTGTAGGTTTCTTTTCAGCAAGAATAACCTCACCAGCATCATTTGCCTTTTTTATGTAGACTTTAGCTCCTTTTTCTCCTCTAAGTCGATCTTCTAGTACCATCTCAAGACCTTTTTTCCCGACAACATCATTTGGCGAATAGCCTTTTTCCTCAAGATTTTTTAGATCTTCTGCTGTTACAGTTCCAATATAACCAATCAAATGAGCGGTTGCTTCATTAAATGGATATACTCGCGATTCTACCTTTTTCGATAGTACACCATTAAGTTGGGTTACTTGTGTTGCGAGCTCCTGTTCTTGCAAAGAGAGCCTTTTAATTGGCACAAAATAATCAGGTTGGACCCAGGAAGCATTTAATGCTTTTTCGATTGACTCAGGTGTTATTTTTAACAATTCTGCTACAGTAGCGATAGTTTTGTCTTTTTCTTCACCAAGGTCTTGTGGGACTAATCCAATTTCATACACAATCCCGTTTTCGGCTAATGGGACACCGTTTCGGTCGAGAATTTCACCTCTTGTTGGGGAGGAAATCGATATACCAATCCCATCCCCTTCCACCATGTCTGGGAAGAACATTGATGGTCTCCACCTAATTGCCCACTTTTTTTCCTCGTCTTTTTCTTCTAATACAAGTGTTACTTGTTCTTTAAACTCAATGGGACCTGCGACTGTTTCCATTGAAAGTTCATATGGGAAAACAACTTCATCTTTGTCATTAGGTTTGACTTCCTCTTCTGGAGCCTTGAAATTGATTTTTAAGTTTTGAACATCAATATCATTGTAAATTTTCGTAAAACGCTCTTCGAATTCATCTTTTTGAACATTTGCTTTTACATCAGAGGAAAATTGCTCAAAAACTTTTTCAAAATCCTGTTTCTCCCAATCTTGAATAAATGAGTCAAAGCGTTCTTCAGGAAGCGGCTTTTGATTGCAACCCGTTAACAATAAAGCACTTAATGCAAAAAACGCAATTAACCATAAATACCGTTTCATCTAAATTCACTCCTTCCATATTTATGTATTATTCCTATATTATACATATTATAGTATTTTTAGAGACTTTTCGTTTTTTTATTGTATATTTTTACAAATAGGTCTATAACCTTATGGTATTTACAGTTTCATCCAAAGGGAGATATGTATGGAGAAAACTAAAAAGAAGAAAATGAGTAAAACAAAAAAATGGATCGGTAGTTTAGTTAGCATTATTGGCGTTCTTATTCTCGGTTTGGGAGGATATGCTTTTTATCTATATAATTCTGTTGAAAATACGGTTGAGTCGATGCACAATCCAATTGATAGGGAAAATTCAGAGAAAAGGACAGAGGCAGTTGAGTTTAAGGAACGAGACCCCATCTCTATTTTATTAATGGGTGTTGACCAGCGAAAAGGAGATCGAGGTCGTTCCGATTCATTAATTGTCCTCACTGTGAATCCTAATGAAAAATCAATACAAATGGTAAGTATCCCTCGTGATACTAGTACTGAAATTATCGGAAAAGGATTCGATGATAGAATTAACCATGCTTATGCTTTTGGCGGACCTTAGATGGCAATTGATACAGTTAAAAACTTCCTTGATATTCCGATTGATTACTTTATCCAAGTAAAAATGGAAATCTTTAAAGATATTGTGAATCAGTCGGTGGAGTTACAGTCAACAATTCATTTGTGTTTCTTCTGGTGGGTATTCCTTTAATGAAGGCAGTATAACATTAAATGGTGAAGAGGCTCTAGCTTATTTACGGATGAGATATGAGGATCCAATAGGCGACTTCGGGCGCCAAGAACGCCAACGTCAAATTATTCAATCCTTATAAAGCAAGGTGCATCACTTTCAACACTTCCAAAAGCAGGCGATATTCTGTCTATATTTGGAGAAAACATCCAAACAAACCTAACATTCAAACAGATTGATATTCAGAAGAACTATAAAGCAGCTTCTACTAAACTAAAACAAAACCAAATTAGCGGAAGCGGTACTAGAATTGACGGAATCTGTTATTATATCGTTCCTGATAAGGGACGTTTTCTCTTTCAGCAAAGTTAAAACAACACCTAAAAATAAGTGAATGTGTAACAAAACGATACTCCTGTCCCGCTCTTTCATACAGCCGACAGGCACAAGCTTAACGGTTTATTTTTTTTAGTTTTAATCTGAATTTTTCTATTTATTAGAAATAAAATAATAATTTTTACCTATTAACATTTCGACAAAATGCGACGAAAATAGTATTGATTTATAATATTCGTTCGATAATAGCAAAACCACTGAAATGTGAATGACGCAAAGCTAAAGGGGCTAACGTCCAATCGACAAAGCCAGCCAGTTACCGAAAACGAGGAGGAAAACTGAATAATGAGCACATGGGTTACACCTGAAGAAATGGAAAGAAAACGTAAGAGAAATAAAATTCTTTTATATGTTTCTATCCCAGTTCTTGCTATTTTAATTAGTGCAACTATGACTTTACTCGCAAATGGTTTATAATATTTTTGAAGGGTCCAATAAGATGTTTTCTTATTGGGCCTTTTCCTATATATAGGTCTATGCGATTACAAATAATAGATATCCTTTTACTAAATTTTAAAATCCACAAAACGACACAAATTGAGCAATCACATCGTATATATTTGTAATAGGTATAAATCTATCTCAAAAGGATAATTACTCCTTCACCTAACAAACAAGAATGAAACGGGATATGGGCCATGTCCCCTGTTCCATCAATGGAGGTCTACATATGAAATCTGAACATGAGTTTATTTCGAAAAGGTACTATGAGGCGTTTATTCCTGAAAATGATAAGAGACATCCGATTGATATTCTAGGCGAGGCATACATGGTTGAGCAGGAAAAGGAAGTGTATGACCTGGCGAATATTCGCTTTGCTCAAGGGGAAGTTTACTTTCATTCTAAGGATTATGAAGCAGCCATCTATAAATGGGAGAATATTAACAATGATCTCCAACCTTGGGCGAAAAAGAATATTGCGGATGCGTATTATGAGCTTGGTTTACTCTCAAACGCAGAAGAAATGTATGGCTCAATCATTTCGAAAAATAAAATACTTACTAGTGAAATTTCATTATGCCTGTTCTCCCTTTATCTTGAAGATAACAAGCTTGATGCCGCTTATCGGGTTTTGCAGGAAGCGAT
This sequence comes from Ferdinandcohnia sp. QZ13, assembly GCF_031324165.1. Taxonomy (NCBI): domain Bacteria; kingdom Bacillati; phylum Bacillota; class Bacilli; order Caryophanales; family Bacillaceae; genus Ferdinandcohnia; species Ferdinandcohnia sp. QZ13. Next base: position 1,483,198 of record NZ_JAVIVW010000015.1, read on the forward strand.
TGAAGGAAATCCTGATTATCCTGAACTAACATCGATTGCAAAGCGTTTTTATGAGGAACAGGAAGATTGGAAAAATGCGGTTGAGCTAGCGATTAATGAGGTAAACCGGACACGAGACCTATTTTGGTATGACGCATTAATTACGTACTGTGAAGCTGATCATGGTCATGCATTTTCTCCTGATACATTCGTTTCATTGTTACGATCATTATATGAATTGGATCAGCCTAGATTCAAACAGCTACTGGCAGTTATATGGAAAAACTACAAAAGTACGGACCACTATCTAGATTGGTTAGATTCAGTTATTCAAATCATGAAAGATTTAGAGATTGATCCGTACGATTCCTGGCATGAGATTTCTCAGTTATTTGAAGCAACATACATTGTACTCACTACCGGTAATTATTTATTGCGTGACATTGGAAAATTGATGCCAAAATTGCTGATAAATTGGTTGAATACTACTACAGCAACTAATGGATTGAATGCCGCAGCTGCAATCTTAGCGTGGGATGACATTTTTCCATCAGCGTTCAAAACCGTGATTGTCAAAGAGGCTGAGATTGTTCTAGAAAATGCACAAAGCCGCAAGATATCCATGGATGAGTGTCATCACTTTATGAAGACCATTATCGATTGGGCTCAAAAAAATAATATTGAAACAAGCAAACGCTTAGTATGGGGCTTTGATCAACTTTTTGATAAGGATACTATAAACTTGCTTGCTCTTGGTAAAGGAAAAGGTTCTTTCATTAACTTATTATTAGAAGAAGAAATTCTGACTCCATCTCTTTCTTCCTTTGCATGCATTCAATACGGAAAAAACAAAGAATTAATCGAAGTATCGGATACAGGTCGTATTCCTCTGACAGCATTTGAGGAGGTTACAAATCCAGATTCAATTGTAGAAGCAAGCCTACCTTCCACTCGATTACAACAATCGGGTCTAAGGTTGAACACCACCGGCTACAACGAGTACTTCATGGAAAAACGAAAAACATTTGGCTATTTGCCTGTCGTAGACGGCGTTCTATTTGTGCATGAAGCCGAGGTTCTCACAGAATTAGACCTAGATTATCTTGCACAAATTAAACATTCCGCCAAGGATACTCCGGTTCATTTTGTTCTTCGTAACATGTTTGACGAGGGAAAAATTAAGGAGTACTTCCCAGGTGCGGTTATTCATTCTTTTAGCAACGTAAACGTCCTACGTGACATTAAGGCCAGTTACCGTACTGCCAATCGAATTGGGAAAATCCTATTTTTACTTAGAAAAACCATTTCTAATCTTCTCAAAAAGAGAGTTGACTCGGAAAACAAGTTGATAGATTTAATTGCGCATAATGAAGAATTTATCACCAGACTAACTGGATTCAATAACAGTCTGCATGATAAAGAAATTAGCCAAAGTAAAGAAATTGTTGATTCGTTTACAGAGGTAATTACGGAGGTTAAACATAACATTGCTGAAAATATACCGAATATCCTTGCAGACTGCTCGAAATATATAACCGAAGAAAGTAATCTAACCCAACTTCATATTGAGTTAAATGAAAAAATGAATGAAGAGATTCGAAGCTTATTTAATCAAGAGATTGTACCAGGTCTTACTGAAAAACTTCAGGATTGGATTGAGAGTACAAATCAAAAATTAGTGGCTACTCAGGACTACTTAGATGGCATGACCGAATCACTCGCTGAGGGATATCCTGAAAAAGAACTTAAGCTACAATGTGACTTCAAGGTGGTTGAAGACTGGCGTAGAGACATCAGTCGCATGACCTATCAAATTGAAATTGAGAAGGAAAACATCATGCTTCGTCACAACCCGGCACAAGTATTGCTGAAAGGCGCGGGCAAAGTGATAGGCATACTGCCACAAAAACAGCAAGCATATATGCTCAATCAGTACAAACGCTATGTGGAAAATGCGTCGTACTTGGAAGTTGTCGAATCAATTCAGAGAAAGTTTTGGCAGCAATTTGACTTTTTCAATAAATCACTACAGCAGGATGTTGGCTTATTCTATAAGGAATCGTTAGAGGAACTCTCAAAAGTAATTGACGACACGAAGAATCGTATTGAACGTGACAAAGAAACATTAGCAAAAATGAAATCAAACCCAGAGATCTATTATGATCCGTTAAAGCTATTTGAAACAAGGCTTGTTCAAAATGAAAGGATTTGGAAGAAAAGCCGGGACACAGATTCCTTGGCCCACTCTCAATCTCGCTAAATACAAAGCAGGCACAACGAACTGGTCTTTAACCACGTGTTGTGCCTATTATTTTTAGATAAAACCTATTATATTAACTGGATAACACTACTCAATCACAGGAATCCTCTTTATTTCTTGATCAGTAAAAACATCATATTCATCCGTACTCATCGTTGAAAACTCGGATACGACTGCCCCTTCTTCCCCTGCTTGGAACCAGTGCAGTGTATTTGGTTCTAACGTATACTGTTCACCAGGTTTTAATACGATTTCATTCCATACCGTGAATGTATCTTTTTTATCCTCCGGAAGTTTAGCCTTTGGATGATCTACAGCAGGACCCGGCACATACAAGTAAACGGTTCCATAACGACATCTAAAAGTCTCCTCCTTACCCGGAGATTCCCCTACAGGTGGATGTAGATGTTCAGGACATGTCTGGTTTGGAAGCAGCACTAAATCCTTTGCACAACAGCGTTCCGTGTTGATGTAAACCATCAACTGTAAACCGAGCTCTCTCACTCTATTTAACCCAAAATCTGCAATTTCAAGTCTATCAATTTCTTCTTCTGTCAATTCAATCTTACATTTTTTAAAGTATTCCAATGTTTCCTGTTTAATTTGCTCATATTCTTTACTGGATATCATAGTAAAGCCTCCTTGTCATATGTACTATAATTAGAGTGTATGACATATTTAGGGAATTTGCTATATCTAAAATATACTTTTGCTTACCAATACCCTAATTAGTATTTCAGGAAAACACGATTCTATTTTTCTTCACTATAACAGCAATATTCTTAGCACAGGATTTCGTCCAAACAAACGCTTGTTTGAATTCCAAACTTATTTATATAGCTATTCTTACCCACCAAACAAACATTTGTTTGAAATATAAAACCTTAATTAGTACAGATTATCCTAAAAAATAATTCCATTATATAAAAATAACACCTTAAGATCATTAAGGTGTTTAAAAGAATCTAAGACGAAGCAACTTTCCCTCTAACCCAACCTCTATGGACTTACACTCAAGCATTCCGTTAATACATATCCTCCATCACTTGGATGCTGTTTGATAGCATTCATTGCATCTAAATCATTAAAGTGCCACCATTCTGATGCTAATGGGGTAAGACCTGCATTTGTTAGATATTTTTGAAGTGTAATGGCTGATTCATTCATTGAATCTGCTAATTTAGCATTTTTCCAAGCTGTTGGAGATGTGGATGGAACTGGTTTGGTAAATGTAATAGATGCCAAACTTAGTTCGTGCATTGGAGTTGGCATTGTGTACTCTGAGTAATCAGTGATATCAACAACTAAATACTCACCTACTGCTACCTCTTCTTTTGAATCAATTTTAGCCAACATTACATCAATCGCATAACCCATTTGATGATTTGATACACTTGTAGCGATAAACCAATTTGTGCTCCAAGGAGCTGTGTTGATGCCAGCCATCACACTTTTATCGACGTTTGCTAGTTTCGTCAATGCTGCTACGACTGCTTTTTGAGCGGAATATGGACGATAGCCTTCATAGATAACCAACGTATTATCATTAGCTAGTGCTTCTTGCTGAGCGAGAAATATTTTTTTAGACATGGAATACAAAACAGGAACAATAAATTCCTCTTTTCCGAGTCTCTCGTTAAATGTTTTTCCTTCGTATAGAACTTGTCCGGTTATTCCAGGAATTGTTTTTCCAGAAGAAACAAATTCGGAAGAATAGGTATTGGTACTATCATATACAATGGAAGGAATCACGTCCGGAAGGTTAATGAAACAGTACGTACTGTCTACCCAACCCTCTGATGTCTCATTTTTAATGAACCACCAATTCCCTTCCTCTTTATGGATCGTAAAAGCTGTTCCAGCCCTCAGTGTTTCAACCGTTTCAGATTCTAACGTTGGAGATGACATTACGTTTAAATCGATAGATGTGTAACCTGTCGCCCCATTAATCGGTAATTCCAAATCTCCTTCATATTTTACTGGAGTTGGGATTGGTTCCAATTCTTCTAGTGAATCTGTTTCCTGAACAGGCGCGATTGCCTCTTCAACAATTGGTTCTTCCACAACTGTAGATGAACAAGCTGTCAGTACAAATACTAACGATATAAGTGCAAAAGTAATTTTTTTCATACTACCTCCACTAGGTAAAAACAATGTATTTTAACATATATAAAATGATTAAATGTACTGGATAAAAGACGTAAAAGCCCCATTTTAACAGGTTTGATTTTTTACCACGTCTGCCTTTGTACATAACCAACAATGGAATGGCCAAGAAAATTCCAAATTGATAGGCATGATGCCAACCCAAATTGCTGATTTCAGGTATGATATGCAAAAAAAGTCCTATGAAAATAAAGCTGATAATTTGTTTATTTAATTTACCTCGAAAAATGCCAAAAAACACAATCCACAAAACGGCAATATAATTCCAATCTGCTGGATAAGCGAGCATACAACACACAAACACGAGGGCTAGTTTCAGGTAAAGCGGCAGTCTTTCACTTTTTACAATGGTCAAAGCGATTAACCCCAATGCTAATCCCCACATGACACTCGTTGCTTTCCACCATGGTAATTTAAAGTATAATACGTACGGAAAGTGAGAGATAGCTGCAAAAATAACCAATCTCTCGATATACTTGGTAATATTGGATGTGTAAAAATATCCCATTGCAATAAAATAACTAAAAATCGGAGCAACGACCCTTCCAGGAATTCGTAAAACAAACCCCGCTACCGTTTCCTGAGGGATAAAACCAGCAAACAGATGATCAAAAAACATGGCAATGAGCGCGATATATTTTAATGCATTAGAGGATAAGTCCTTTTGAAAAGTAGTGGATTCCATCGTATCCCTCGCCTTTACGTTAAGTGAATTACAACCTTAGTATTAGAGTAAATTCCATTTTTTATTTTAAAATTGTGGGTCAGAAGGTCTTACTTAAACATGAGAAAAAGGCACAACAAGCTTTTGCTCATCGCACCTTCATAATACTGATATAATTTTTGTTGATAAATGTCTACTGTAACAGCTGATTTTAGGACCTATAAATTTCATTCAAACAAACGATTGTTTAAATTTTAAACCTTATTTAAAAACTGAATTCACGCACTAAACAAACGACTGTTTGAATTTTCACTTCTTAATTAATACAGATTTTCTCGAATGAAAAATTCACTTTTTCAAGAAAATACTAAGTCAGGTACCCTCCTCAAAACGATTTCGCAACGTAACAATAAGATCCGTATGAACATGCTCCGCTCCAAAACCCTTCTGTAGTTCAGAAATGGAGTTTGATGATAATTTTTTCAATTGATTATCCATATCATAAAATTGAATCTCAAAATACTCACCTAAAAATTCCATATAAGAATCTAGGTTAACACCCGCCTTTTCGAGATAGCGACTATCAAATTCAACGATTCCTAGGACCTCATGGCAATTACTTAAAAGTTTTCGCATTCCTTTCATAACCATAAATTCGTAGCCTTCCACATCAATTTTAAACAAAAGCCGTTGATTGCTTAATGCTTCTGTATCAAAGAGAGAATCAACTGTAATCGCAGGCACTTCCGTTTTTTCAATCGAGTTTTTTTCCGAGATTTGCACGCCTGAAGAGGCGCCTGACCAATGTGTATCAATAAAGAAGGCTTGATCCTCCTTTACCTTTTCCCCCGCAAAAGCATGAATAATATTGATTTGATTACCGTTCACATGCCTTTGCCGAGAACGCTCAATATAATCAATTAAATATTTATTTGCCTCAATCCCTACGATGGTCGTATCTCTTTCATACTTTGTAGAGAAAATGCACTCCCCATAGTTCACACCAATATCCAGAACGAGTGTAGGCTTGTACGATTCCACGGCCTTTCCCCAGAATTCGGTAACGCGCGATTGTGTAATACCATCACTAATCAATAGCGCCCTTCCTCGATTCTCTGCATTATTCACATAAATTACATTTCGTGAGGGAAGGGTGATCGTACTCGGAATTTTAGTCAATTTCAGCGTTTTATACTTTAAAAAAATACCAACATCTAAGATTACCTTTGAAAACAGCGGATAATTCTCCCATAATTTAATAAACACAGGCTTGTTCATAACCCCTTTTGGAAAATCCATATTGATAATCTCCCCTTTGTGGTGGGACAGTGGGACAGGTCCCTTGTCCCAAAATCTGGTTACATTCAATTATAAAAGGAGATTATTGAGAGCTTGTAAATGTTTAGTGAAATTTTAGAAATAACGTGTGACACCTTTCGACGAAAAGATTAATCCTACATCCAACCAATAAAAAGACCAGAGATTCTCCTCCGGTCTAGTTCCCATTCTTCTTATCTATTGTTTCTCGTATCTTCTGGTTCCCTTCATCCACGTACTCACGCCATTCGCGGTTACCGTTATCGACTGCTTCTCTCCATAGGCGATTTCCATTATCGACAGCATAGCGCCATTTTGAATTTCCGTAATCGACGATATCAGAGAAGATACTCCGCGTTGGATGATTGTAAACATGTACAATGTGCCACTTTCTTTTCTTTTAGTAGGGCTGTCTGATGGATCTCGAAAAAATAAAGCAGCAAGCGAAAAAACAATGTTTTTTCACTCGCTGCTTTTATCTTTATACAATTTATATAATTGGGATAAGGGGGCTATCCCTCAATCCCTGCTAAAGATGTCTCTTGTGTAGACTTTGTCAACAACATCTTGCAAATCTTCTGTGAGTCTGTTTGCTACGATGACATCGCTTATTTTTTTAAACTCTTCGAAGTCTTCAATAACTCTTGAATTATAGAATGTCTCTTCTTGCATAGCTGGCTCATATATCACTACTTCGATACCTTGTGCTTTAATACGCTTCATAACACCCTGAATAGCGGACTGCCTAAAGTTATCAGAATCCATCTTCATGGTTAGTCGATAGATTCCTACTACCATTGGATTTCTCTTTAGAATCATCTCAGCTATATGGTCTTTTCGTGTTCTATTTGCATCAACAATAGCTGTCATGATATTGTTCGGTACATCAGCGTAGTTCGCTAATAATTGCTTAGTGTCTTTAGGGAGACAGTATCCCCCATAACCAAACGAAGGATTATTGTAGTGGTTACCAATACGCGGATCAAGCCCCACACCTTCGATAATTTGCTTCGTATTTAGCCCTCTAACCTCTGCATAGGAATCTAGTTCATTAAAGAACGCAACTCTCATTGCAAGATAAGTATTGGCAAATAATTTTATGGCTTCGGCTTCTGTTGAATTTGTGAATAATACAGGTATATTTTCTTTAAGAGCTCCCTGTACTAATAAATCTGCAAACACTTTTGCTCGCTCCGATTGTTCACCAACAATAATTCGTGAAGGATATAAATTATCATACAAAGCCTTACCTTCCCTTAAGAACTCTGGCGAGAAGATAATATTGTTTGTTTCATATTCCTCCTTAATCTTCTCAGTATATCCCACGGGTACAGTTGACTTTATTACCATAATTGCATCTGGATTAATAGATATTACATTGGATATAACAGCTTCAACTGTTCTAGTATCAAAATAATTCTTTTCCGAATCATAATTGGTTGGAGTAGAAATGATAACATATTCCGCATCTTTAAATGCCTTAAAATTATCAGAAGTTGCCGTTAAGTTTAATTCTTTTGTTGCCAAATATTCTTCAATTTCATGATCAGCAATCGGAGATTTTTTATTATTTATTAAATCTACCTTTTCCTGAATAATATCTAGGGCTATTACCTCGTTATGCTGCGCTAGCAAAATCGCATTGGATAAACCAACATAACCCGTACCAGCGATAGTAATTTTCATCTTTGAGTTCTCTCCTTATATATAACTTTCAATAAGTAAACGAAACAAATTCTTCAAAAAATACATTTTAGTAATCAAATAATATAATCCCACACTTAAGAAAATGGGTCAATAATTTAAGGTTTTCAACCTTATATCACAATGCCTAACCACCTTACCTTATTGTGGAGTCATAAAGGTAACCCTTGTTTATGTAACCAATTCATTAGCTAAGCTCTCAGAAATCTCCTTCTTACTTAGTTTCTCCATTAGTTATGCGATTAAAAGTATAATTCGTATAAAAAATTAAAGGGTTTTTGGTTTTTGAAGTTCCACCATAGACACGAGACCTATCCCTCCGTTCCAAACCTCTGTCCTATAATTTCTAAAATTGATGCCCCTTTTTACTTTGAAGCTATCTATAACAATGGTAAAAGGGGGTTCAGAAGATGCTGAAAGTAAAAATAGCGTCTAGCAACGAAATTCAGGATTATTCTCAGTTTTACGATTTTGAGGAATTTAAAACCAATATCGAGATTTGGCTTATTGATCATCAACGGAATTTCACACGGGGGGAAATGGACGGATTGAATCAATTAATTCTATTATCTACGAAAGTCCCTGGAGTTTGCTTTGAAGCCATGAAAACAATCATGTGTTGCCCAGACAGGTTTGGGCAAACTCGCCATTTCCCGCTCAACATTTAAACGCATGGTTTGAAAGTGTATCCGTTTTGGAATGATAAAAGTCTATGAAACCGAAGACAAAAATGGTGCCCAAGGAGGTAACCTCTATGTGTTTCATCCCTATCCTGCTTGGGACGCGGGGATAGGTCCCTCGTTCCACCCTATAAGTAATTTTTGAAAGTAAACTTATCCCCCCGTGAAGCTAAGCAAACTTCCGACTTGAAACACCGAAAAAGCAAGATTGTGTCTGAAGTTCATCCAACGAGAGCTCCTATTTCACCAAACAGGGTACGTGCCTGTACAAAAAATTATTTGCATATTTTAGTAGAGAAGGAGTGAATTTTATGAGTTGGATTCAAGATGCAGGGCATGGTGGTGGTGACCCAGGTGCAGTGGCGAATGGGAATACGGAGAAGGTGTATACATTAGAGGCTGCACTTTATGTTGTCAAACGGTTGGCAGAACTGGGGATTGCAAGTGATTTGACTCGATCAAGCGATGTCACCATTAATCCCAAGCCAAGAACCACGAAGGTGAAGAATTATGATAAATGTATTTCACATCATTTTAATGCTGGTGGAGGAAGTGGAGTTGAAACAGTCCACTCGAATTATTCTAATGGTAAGTTTGAGCAAATGCTAATTGAGGAATTTAGAAATGCTGGATATCCCGTGAGACCGCGACCTGTGTACACCCGCAAAAATGCATCAGGTGGCGATTATTACTATATGCTTAGACTTACAGGAAGTTGTCGCACTACTATACTAGAATACGAATTTGTGGATGGCCCACAATCAGAGGAAATCAAAAACAAGTCATATCGTGAAGGCTTGTATGAATGTGTGGTCCGCGCTATATGTCGGGAGGAAGGCATTAATTATGTTGGGTCTGGACATGAAGCAATATCAGCACCTAAACCCGAACCAAAATCAGTTAAGCCACCCAAAGAAAACTTAGTTGTTGACGGTTATCTCGGCCCTAAAACAATCAGCGTCCTCCAAAGATATTTCGGAACACCAGTAGATGGATATATTAGTAAACCTTCATTTGTTATAAAGGCATTGCAAAAATGGCTCGGTGTCAAGCAGGACGGATACTTGTGTTCAATTACAATTTCAGCCTTACAAAAACGGTTTGGCACACCAGTTGACGGCGTAATAAGCAAGCCTTCTCTCATCATAAAAGAACTGCAAAGAAGATTAAATAAGGGGAATTTGGGCTGACCCATTGCAATGTAAGAATAAATAATTATTTTGTAATTAAAAAGCAATAAATAAACATAACGTAGGAGGGAACGATTTGGCTAGCCCCTCCCCAAAGTTCTTACTGCACCCATTAGTTTCAACATCTAACTTTTAGACTAATTTTTCAGAAAAACATGGGCGCCCTACCTTCAAAAAGATAGGGCCTACTACTAAAGAAAAATTTGGGTTTGATTTTATCCATTACAAAGTAACATTATCCACCAATGAATGATACCAAAGGAAAAATACCTTTATCCCCTAGAACAATCCTCTTAACAGATTCATTTTAAACACGTACCATTTTAATTTCCTTTGCTCCCATGCTTTGATGCTCTTCTGCAAATTTCAAGGCATTATAGGCAGTATAACGACCTATAAGCAGTCCATCCACATATAAATGGTAATGCTCAACAACCTGTGGTTTAGGCTGCTCTTTCGATTGTTCATTTGGTTTTTCACTGTTTGCCTTTGCTACATCATTACGCAGCATTGTTATTTCCTTTGCACCTTTTTCTAGATGTTCTCCTGCAAATTTCAGGGCATTATAAGCAGTGTAACGACCAATGAGTAATCCATCTACATATAAGAGGTACAACTCACCAACCTGTGGTTTTGGCTGCTCCTTCGATTGTTCATTTGGTTTTTCACTGTTTGCCTTTGCTACATCATTACGCAGCATTGTTATTTCCTTTGCACCTTTTTCTAGATGTTCTCCTGCAAATTTCAGGGCATTATAAGCAGTGTAACGACCAATGAGTAATCCATCTACATATAAGAGGTACAACTCACCAACCTGTGGTTTAGTCTGCTCCTTCGATTGTTCATTTGGTTTTTCACTGTTTGCCTTTGCTACATCATTACGCAGCATTGTTATTTCCTTTGCACCTTTTTCTAGATGCTCTCCTGCAAATTTCAGGGCATTATAAGCAGTGTAACGACCAATGAGTAATCCATCTACATATAAGAGGTACAACTCACCAACCTGTGGTTTTGGCTGCTCTTTCGATTGTGCCTTTGGTTTTTCACTGTTTGCCTTTGCTACATCATTACGCAACATTGTTATTTCCTTTGGACCTTTATCTAGATGATCTCCTGCAAATTTCAGGGCATTATAAGCAGTGTAACGACCAATAAGCAGTCCCTCTATATATAAGAGGTACAGCTGTTTAGACTGCTCTTTCGATTGTGCCTTTGGTTTTTCACCGTATGCCTTTGCTACATCATTACGCAACATTGTTATTTCCTTTGGACCTTTATCTAGATGATCTCCTGCAAATTTCAGGGCATTATAAGCAGTGTAACGACCAATAAGCAGTCCCTCTATATATAAGAGGTACAGCTGTTTAGACTGCTCTTTCGATTGTGCCTTTGGTTTTTCACCGTATGCCTTTGCTACATCATCAATAAATTGATTCCATGTAATGCCATATCGATTGAGTGCATTGTCTGGATCACTCCGTCTTTGTGGATCCAGTGTTTTATGTGAGACAATATGCTTTCTTGGATTCAAACTATATGTCTTACATAAATGAGCATGATACCATACATAACGCTTATAAGCTTCATCGAAGTTAATTTTGCCACCCCAACACAACTCTACACCAATAGCAGCATCATTTGCATCGTCACCAAACATACGATTATCCGTTGGTTTGTTGTATTGTACATGCCATGCTTTTTCAGTAAGTGGGATCATTTCAAGAATATATTTATCATCGATAAAGGTATGAGCGCTTGCACTTGGTTGTTGTTTATTAAAGTAATTCCAATTTTGATAAGCAGTTGATCCTGGATTACCAGTGTCATGACTCACGATAAAACGCACCATGCCAATACGCTGACCACTGCGTGAATTACCGATTTTAATGTAATCCCTTTTAATCTGGTACATAAAATTGCCTCCCTTTTTAACAAACTATGTTAGTCTGTTAGTTTCGTTTATGTTGAAACAATTATTTAACAAAAATTTAAAAAAGCTAGCTCGAATGAGATAGCTTACTTATACATTAATTTCTGTGCTTGCAAAGCTTTTTTCTGTAATTTAACTTTTTTGCTTGAAAATTAAAATTAAACAAACCTCCGTAGCATATTTGAACTAGTTTTCATCCAATTAACAAGGGACCTTTCCCCTTATCTTCTGTCCCGTCGGAAAATACCCAGGAATAGTACCTTGGTCCAAACAAAAGACCGGGATTTGATGTGCACCCCGAAAGTTAGACCAACCAATTCTAACTTTTGGGGTGTTTTTTGTGGTCAAATATCATGAAGAGTTTAAGCAAAAAGTAGTCGACGCTTATTTAGTTGGTGAAGGTGGATATGCTTCCTTAGCTATTAGATTTGGTATTCAAAGTAAAACCAAAGAAAATGGGTCAGTGCGTTCCAACAATTTGGAAAACAGGGGTTGGCTCATAAAAAAGCAATTACGAATTATCCTGTTCAATTTAAAATAGATGTCTTAAACTATAAGGTAAGAACAGGAGATTCCTTTGAATAAGTTGCTAAAAATTTGGCATTACTGAACCACCTATGATTCTTAATTGGTTGAGGAAATGGCAAAATGAAGGTATTGAAGGACTCTCTAGATCAAAGTGGCGTCCATCATTGTCCAACGAATCAAAGAAGAATAAAAATGAGAAGAAATTGACGAAAGAACAACAACTATTAAAAGAAATAGAGTTACTAAGTGCGGAGAATGCCTATTTAAAAAAGCTACGTGCTTCAGGGGTAAATATTCCGAGCAGACTGCTAAAACAGAATACAGGGTCATCCACGAACTCAGAAAAGAATTCAAATTAGCAGTTATCCTTGAAGCCACAGGCTTTCCAAAGGCAACCTATATGTATTGGTAAAAACGATATAATGAACCCAATCAAGATGAAGAGATTGAAAAGATTATCCAAGATATTGTAGAGAAACATAATGGAAATTGCTGCTATCGTCGAATTTATATAGAATTACGTAAGAGTGGTTATATCGTAAATCATAAAAAAATCCTACGGATTACCAATAAACTTGGTATTACTTGTACATCATTCACACGTAAATCTCGTAAATACAGCAGTTATAAAGGGAACTATAGGAAAGATTTCGAAAAACCTTGTAAACCGTAGATTCCATACAAGCATTCCACATCAAAAATTAACGACTGATACATCTGAATTCAAATACTATACTACCGATTCTGATGGGAAGATAATCATTAAGAAGGCTTATTTAGATTCATTTTTAGATATGTTTAATGGTGAAATTCTATCCTTACGGTTCTCAGAACGGCCAAACTCTCAAGCAATTATGGATGCTTTAGACGAAGCAATTGAAATAACAAAAGATTGCCCCTATCGAACAACTATACACTCTGATTAAGGCTGGGGTTATCAAATGAAAAGATATGTAAGTAAACTAAAAGATAACGGTATCTTTCAAAGTATATCCCGAAAGAGAAACTGTCTGGATAATTCACCAATGGAAAATTTCTTCGGGATAATGAAACAGAAAATGTTTTACGGTAGAGTTTATAAGTCATTTGAAGAGCTTAAACAAGCAGTAACTGATTATATTTTTTACTATAACAATGAACGGATAAAAGTAAAATTGACTGGCATGAGCCCGGTGGAATACAGTCTTCATACCAGTCAACAAGCTTCATAAATATTTTGGTCTAACTTTTAGGGTTCAGCACAATTGCCCCGGTCTTTTAGTTCCCATTCTTCTTATCAATCGTTTCTCGTATCTTCTGATTCCCTTCATCGACATACTCACGCCATTCGCGGTTGCCGTTATCGACCGCTTCTCTCCATAGGCGATTTCCATTATCGACAGCGTACCGCCATTTAGAATTTCCGTAATCGACGATATCAGAGAATATTTTCCGAGTTGGATGATCGTAGTCCTCGAAACGTTCCTTAAGATAGGCTTGCGCTTCTTTCATACGCTCCTTCTCTCGATAGCTTTTTTCTTTCATGCTCTCTTTTGTGTCATACGCTAATTTCTTTTTCTCTCCCTTCATTTCGTAGGCTTGCGTCTTACCTGCTTCTTTCCACTCGTACCATCTCTTTTGAATTTCTTCGTATTGGGCTCTCATGTATTTCTTTAGATCCTGTTCAGAGTTAACGTACGTGAACTCCCCATTCCCAGCATTTGCAACTTCCTTTAACAGTTTTTGTCCCTCATTATCAACATCAAAGCCGATGATATTTACAACAGTTTGAATGTCTGCAGATACAAGGTTTTTCGCCTCTTGAACTGGATCCCCGTCACATGTTTCAATTCCGTCACTAACGACGTACACCACGACATCGTCTGTACCTTCAGGAATATCTCCTTTTACCATTTGTAATCCAAGAGCAATTGGCGTCCAACCAACAGGCCTCACCTGTGCCAACGCATTCTGAAATCCCTCTTCTTCAAAGCTATTGTTATATAAAACTTCAGAGCTATCACAGGACAAAGCTTTATCGGCATTACTGTTTGAGCCCTTGTGCCCGTAAACACGCAGCGAAATCGTAGCATTCTCTGGGATTTGTTCGGCAAATTCCATTACGGCTTCTTTGGCAGCTTCCATTCTTGTCTTGCCACCTACTTTTGCCGCCATACTCCCACTGGCATCCACTAAAATGGCATAATGAGCTGTTATTAAGGTTGGTGCATTTACGGTTTCATCCGGACGATCAATATCGACCTCAATAGTGGAATCAAACGTCAGGAGCGTTTCCAATTCTTCATGGTAATCCTCGGTAAATAAATACTTTAGTTCTTCGACATACTGTTCCTCAGTTAGGTTATCTGGCAACTGATCGAGCGCTTCCTTCACCTTGGTTTCATCGTAGTTATCACCACTAAAAATTCCAGGGTGTCGCAGCATTTCCTGCTCAAGCTCTGTTAACTCACGTTCAATACCCGCAATTTCATAGTAGGACACTTCTTTTGAAGTATATGATTCCTCTTGTTTCTCAGCTTTAGTTTCTTTTTCCGCCTGCTTTGATTCTTCAGTCTTAGGTTCCTTCGGCTTAGCGTTCGCCCGCTGACTCTCATCTTTAGAACAGGCCGTAAGCACCAATGCCAACATGACAAAAATCAATAAAAGCCTCTTCAAATATTTTCCCCTCCAAACATATCTAAAGTCACACCATTTACATATTACTTAAATTTAATCCAGTATTTTCATAATTAACACAAAACGGGATTTTAGTATGATTCGGTAATAATTATTTAGATTTAAAGACATAGGTCTAATGCACTACTAAGTGAGGAAGAAACACATGTATCAGGAATTTATCCAATCGATCATAAATAAAACGAAAGGAACTATAATTTCACATCTAGGATGACCCATTAAGTGTGAACAACAATCCTATAAGCGTTTTTCCTCCCCCATTCAAAAAAATTTCAGAAATAATGCCCCCTTTTCCCATTAGCTATCTATAACAAAGGTAAAAGGGGGTTCAAGTTATGCTAAGAATAAAAGTATGCTCTGATAAGGATATTCAAGAATATTCACAGTTTCACGATTACGAGGAATACAAAGCCAATATGGAGATTTGGCTTATTGATTATCAAATGAAGTTCACGCGAGGGGAAATGTTCGGATTGAATCAGTTAATTCAATTTGCCTCAAAAGTCCCAGGGGTTTGTCATGAATCCATGAAATCGATCGTACGTAGCACAGAAATAGGATTGAATGAACATGCTATTTCCCGCTCAACGTTTAAGCGACTGGTTTGGAAATGTATTGAGTTTAATATGTTAACTGCTTATGAGACTGAAAATGTTTACGGATCTCAATGTGGCAATCTATATGTTTTTCATCCATATCCTACTTTCTAAAATAGTGTTATATACAAAATAAAATTTAACAGAAAAAGGAGTGTTTTTAAATGAGTTGGATTCAAGATGCAGGACATGGTGGTAGTGATCCGGGAGCTATTGCAAATGGAAATATGGAAAAGATGTATACCTTAGAAGCTGCACTCTATGTAGACAGTCGTCTATCCGAACTAGGAATTGCTAGTGATACGACTAGAACAAATGATGTTACACTAAATCCTGAACCAAGAACTTCGAAAGTTAAGAATTATAAAAAGTGTATTTCACATCATTTTAACGCAGGTGGAGGAAGTGGGACTGAAACAATCCATTCCATTTATTCTGACGGCAAGTTTGAGCAATTACTAATTGAGGAATTTAGAAAATCTAGTTATCCTGTTAGACCCCGACCTGTATACACTCTCAAACATTCTTCCGGAGGGGATTATTACTATATGCACAGACTTACAGGAACCTGTCGTACTACGGTACTAGAATACGATTTTTTGGATGGCCCGCAATCAGAACAAATCAAAGATAAAACTTATCGTGAAGGTATGTATGAAAGTGCGGTACGCGCTATTTGTCGGGAGGAAGGTGTTAGATATGTAGCCCCTGGGTCTGGACAAACACCTAAACCTATATCCCAACCTTCAAATCTACCAAAAGAGAACCTTATAGTTGACGGTTATTTAAACCCAAAAACAATCAGCGCTCTACAAAGATATTTTGATACTCCTGTTGATGGGGTCATAAGTAAGCCATCTCTTGTCATTAAAGAACTACAAAGACGATTGAACAAGGGGAGTTTGGGATGATATAACAAATAAGGTGGCACAGGAAATCAAACTTACTAGCTTTCCTGTGCCACTTCTTTAATTGCTATCTTTCATAAATTTCTAAAGGCAAATCATCTGGGTCTTTAAAGAAGGTAAATTTCTTACCAGTTATTTCATCAATACGAATATCTTCTACTACAATATCCTTTGATATTAGCTCCTCTACCGCTTCTTCTATATCGTCCACCTCAAAAGCTAGATGGCGAAGTCCTGCTGCCTCAGGATAACTTAGTCTCTTAGGTGAATCCACAAAAGAGAACAACTCAATCTGATAGGTATTCCCAACTGATAAACCTAGCTTGTACGATGCACGTTCTGCACGAAACGTTTCATTTAATACCGTAAACCCCAACTTATTCACATAAAAGTCTTTGGACTTTTCATAGTCTGAACAGATAATTGCTACATGATGGATGCGATTAATATTCAATGTGATCATCCTTATCTCAATTTTATCAAGATGGAATTAATAGATATTCTAAAACACCTGTTCCCCTATACCCACAATAACGGACCTTTATTCCTATAGTAGGCTACTAAATTAATAGTATAACACCTTAAATTTAATCTGCTTTTCCTTCCCGTAAAAAATTCAAACAAACGATTGATTGAATTGGAAACTCCGGGATATCACTACTCTGAACCATTAAACAAACGCTTGTTTGAAATCGATATTGGCAAAAAAGGACCGATTAGTACAGAATGCTATTAATCGGCCCTTTAATATTCTATTGTAATACGTTCCTTTTAAAAATACAGCAGCAATCCTTTATGCACTTCGACAAACCTCGAATCATAAATGTAACCTTAACCAATCCGTTTATGGAAGTAAATGTTCTACAGCAGCCCGTTCAATCTCTATCCCTTTTATATAGCGCTCGATAAATTCTTCAAACCCTTTTACATCCTCAGGATCAGGATAAATTTCTTGTCCAGCAACATCTTTAAAGACTTTTCTCTCGAGGAAGTCTTCTAAACTTTCATCTTTGTTATCATTCAACAAATAAGAAGCAAGTATAGCCATTCCCCACGCACCGCCTTCTCCGGCTGTTGCCATTACAGAAACGGGTGTATTCATTGCAGCTGCCACAATTTTTTGTCCCACTACAGGCGTTTTAAATAATCCACCATGCGCTAGAATGCTATCTATAGTAACATCTTCTTTCTTAGTCAAAATATCCATCCCCATTTTCAGCGCACCGAATGCTGTAAATAGATGTGTCCGCATGAAGTTTGCTAAATTGAAATTACTCTCAGGTGAACGAACAAACAATGGTCTACCTTTTTCTAATCCGGTGATATATTCGCCTGAAAAATAACCATAGCTTAGCAAGCCTCCGCCATCCGGATCCGCTTCTAAAGCTTTATTGAACATCACACTGAATAATTGAGCGGTATCAACCTTATAGCCCATCGCTTCTGAGAATTCACGGAACAATCCCAGCCATGCATTGATATCACTTGAACAGTTATTCGCATGAACCATCGCTACAGGACTCCCGTTCGGCGTTGTAACCATGTCAATTTCCGGATATAGTTTTGAAAGCTCTTTTTCCAATACAATCATCGCAAATACAGAAGTTCCGACTGAGACGTTTCCTGTACGTTTCCTAACACTATTTGTTGCAACCATTCCCGTTCCAGCATCACCTTCTGGCGGACAAACTGGAATACCCGGTTTCAAATCTTGTGATGGGTCCAGAATTTTTACTCCAACATCCGTTAATTTTCCAGCATTCTCACCTGAGATATAAACAGGAGGAAGAATGTCTCTAAGCTTCCAAGGATAGTTTTTGAGTGCAACTAGTTCATCAAATAGTTTAACCATTGATTCATGATAATCCTTTGTTCCTTCGTTAATCGGGAACATACCAGAAGCATCGCCAATCCCAATTGCTTTATTCCCAGTTAGTAGCCAATGAATGTAGCCAGATAACGTCGTGATGTAATCAATGTGTGGTACATGTTCCTCTTCATTTAAAATCGCTTGATATAGGTGGGCGATACTCCATCTTTCCGGAATATTAAATTGAAAGTGATCGGTTAATTCTTTCGCTGCTCGACCAGCCGTAGTATTCCGCCAAGTCCGAAAAGGAACGAGCAGCTCTCCCGCCCTGTCAAAAGCCATATAGCCGTGCATCATGGCAGAAAATCCAATAGAGCCAATTGTTTGAATCGTGATGCCAAATTTTCGTTCAACATCATTTTTCATTTCACGATAAGCTACTTGTAAACCAGTGGTTATATCTTCTAGGTTGTACGTCCAAAAGCCGTTTTCTAAACGATTTTCCCACTCATAACCTCCAGTTGCAATTGTTTCAAAATGTTTATCAATTAAAACTGCTTTGATCCGTGTGGATCCTAACTCGATACCAAGTGAAGTTTCTCCATTGATAATCGCTTTTTTTATGTCTTCTTGATTCGCTTTCACGTTATATCCTCCTCTAGTAGCTAATCCAATGATAAAGGATCTATTAACAACGCTTACATCTAAGTGTATTTTTTGTTTGTACGTTTGTTGGTCAGAAGGTTAGGTTCCTTTTTGTACTATATTTTTCCTAGAACAAGAACCTGTCCCTATATCCCGGTTAACTATTCACCCTCTTTTGTTGACCATAATATGCGTTTTTTCCATGCTTTCGTAAGAAGTGTTTATCTAGTAAATGTTGATCAATTGGACCAATTTCGGGTGATAGACTTTGAGTATAGTAAGCAAATTTTGCAACTTCCTCCATTACTACTGCGTTTTCAACCGCCTTCATCGGATCTTTTCCCCAGTTAAAAGGACCGTGGTTATTCACAATGACACCAGGAATAGATAATGGGTCGATATTTTTAAAGGTTTCTACTATGACTTCACCCGTATTGTGCTCATATTCATTATCAATTTCAAAAGGAGTCATATGTCGAGTACAAGGAATGTCCCCATAGAAATAATCTGCGTGTGTCGTACCATATGCAGGAATCGATCTTCCTGCTTGAGCCCATTTTGTGCACCATGGCGAATGGGTATGCACAACCCCTCCTATCTCAGGAAATGCCTTATATAGGACTAAGTGGGTGGCAGTGTCAGACGATGGATTAAGGTTACCCTCAATTTTATTTCCTTCTAAGTCGATTACCGGAAGATCTTCAGCTTTTAAGTCCTCATAAGCGACTCCACTTGGTTTAATAACGACCAGTCCTTTTTCTCTATCAATTCCACTAACGTTTCCCCATGTGAATATGACTAAGTTTCTTTTCGGCAACTCTAGATTCGCCTCTAATACTTTTTGTTTTAATTCTTCTAACATATCCAATCACTCCATTCTATAAAGAAAACTCGGCAATTGCCGAGTTCCCAATTTTTTTATTTTCGATACTCGTAACCGTTTTGTGATATTCCCTTGCAAAAAGTAGAAAAGGGCGGACTTCTTTATTCGGCCTTGCGTGCTGTATTGCCTTTTTGTAGCATACCTTGACACGTTTGGAACCGCTGAAGTCACCACCCTTCACTCAAATCACACCATTTTTTTATATCTACTATTGGACTGCTTTATTTATTACATCTGAATTAAGGTTTTAATAATACTTTAATAGCTTGTGGATTGTGTGCCATTTCCATAGCCTCTTCAAAGTCTTCTACTTTGTAGCTATGTGTTACAATGCCTTCAGCTGTTAATAAACCACGTTCAAAAAGGTCGATTGCAATTGGATATGTGTAAGGCCCTAAATGAGAACCTCTAAGATCTAACTCTTTTTGGTCACCGATAACACTCCAGTCCGTTGTTACTTCTGAACCAAATACGCTAAATTCAATAAATCTTCCAAGCCTTCTAACCATTTGTAGTCCTTGTGTTACACCACTTGGATGGCCAGTTGCCTCAATATAAACATCACAGCCATAACCTTCCGTTAAATCTTTTACGATTTGGACTGCATCCTCTTTTAGTGGGTTAATGACAAGGTCGGCACCTAATTTTTTTGCAACCGCTAGTCGATTTTCATTTCCATCTAATACAATTAATTTCTTAGGTGTTTTTAATTTAATGAGTTGAACCATGCACAATCCAAGAGTTCCTGCACCAGCTAGTACAACCACATCTTCAAATTCAATTGTAGCTCTCTGAACTGTATGAACGGCACATGCCATTGGCTCTACTAAGGCTGCTTCTTCAGCTGTTACGCCGTCTGTAATTTTATAAATAGTTGATGTATTACTGAATCTCATGTATTCAGCCCAAGCTCCATCAGCTACATCTTTTTGGAACCCATAAATATTGTGAACATCACACATCCAGTACTTACCTGTTTTACAGAACTTACATTTTCCACAAGGATTAATTTGGTCAGTTGTAACACGATCTCCAACTTTTACCCCGTGTTGCTCTGCTGCTCCTACTCCTAATTCAGCAACAATTCCATAGAACTCATGTCCTGGAATTACAGGTGTTTTCATCCAAGGGTCTTCTCCGGCCCAATACTGTGCAGAACCATGATATGCCTTTAAGTCACTACCACAAATACCACAAGCTTCAACTTTGATGATAACTTCCCCTGGTCCAGCCTTCGGAACAGAAACTTCCTCAACTCGATAATCCTCTGGACCATGTGCGACTACAGCTTTCATTGTTTCTGGTAATACTGACATTGTTCTACATCTCCTTATATGTTTAAGATTTTAATAGAATAATTGTAACTATATATTGTTAACGCTAATGCTAGTTAACCTAGTATATTAGTCTTTTTGACGAGTACTACTATAGTAGATAGCACCAACGATAATCACACCTTTAAGTACACGTTGTACATATGGTGATACACCCATAAGGTTTAATCCATTACTTAAAACACCTAATAACAAGGCACCTAGAAATGTTCCAAAAATATGTCCGCGCCCGCCTGCAATGCTTGTTCCACCTAGTACGACTGCAGCAATTGCGTCTAACTCATAGCCTTCCCCAGCCATCGGTTGTCCAGAAGAAAGTCTTGAAGTCATAATCATTCCACTAATTGCAGCTGTAACACCACTAATTAGATATACAATCGTTTTAATACGTTTCACTTTTACCCCTGATAATCGAACGGCTTCCTCATTACCACCAAGTGCATAGATATAACGACCGATTGGTAAATGATTCAAAATGATATAAGCGATGATAAAGACTAGAATCATGATCACGGCAGGCATCGGAATGACTCCGAATAAATAGCCTCTTCCAATAAATGCATATGAATCTGGTAATCCTGAAAGTGGATATCCACCCGTATAAAGTAAGGCTAAACCACGTGCAGCCTCCATCATTGCCAATGTAACGATAATTGCCGGTATTTTTGCATAGGCTGTAAATAGACCGTTGATATATCCAAGAACCGCACCTAAAACAATTCCAATTAATACGGCTACGATTGGAGGTAATCCAACATTTATCATCATGCCGGCTATAATTGTCCCAGTTAGCGCCATTACAGAACCAACTGATAAATCAATACCACCTGTTAAAATTACAAATGTCATCCCAACAGCTAGAATCCCGTTTATTGAAACTTGTCGGATAATATTTGAGATATTATCTGTCGTTAAAAAGCTATCTGCTGCAAAGGAAAAGAATATGCATAAAACTAAAAATCCAATCAGCGTTAGCATTTCAGGGTACTTTAACAAGTCCTTAATGCTAGATCCTTTTCTCTTATAATCTAATTCAATCATTCATCAGCACCACCCGTTGCAAAATACATTACTTTTTCTGAAGTTGCGTCACTTCCCAGAAGTTCTCCCTTTATTCTTCCTTTGTGCATAACAAGAACTCGATCACTCATCCCTAAAATTTCTGGTAATTCTGAGGAAATCATAATAATTGAGAGTCCTTCATCTGCCAATTTTCTCATTAGCTTGTAAATTTCTTCCTTAGCCCCTATGTCAATTCCACGGGTAGGTTCATCAAAGATTAATATTTTACAATCTGTATTTAACCATTTAGCTAAAACAACCTTTTGTTGATTACCTCCACTCAGGTTTTTCACCAATTGTGTACTACTTGGTGTTTTGATTAATAAGTCCTTAATGGATTGCTCAACAATTTCATTTTCTTTTTTCTTATTAATGATTCGTAAGAAGTTGGACAAATCTTTTAATATTGGAATGCTAATATTGTTCTTGATAGATTGACTTAGTACGAGACCTTGTGTTTTTCTGCTTTCTGGAATCAATGCAATTCCATGTGCGAGTGCATCTGTTGGGTTCTTGATAGACACCTTTTGGCCATTGATTAACACTTCTTTTTCTTGTGCTTCATCAGCACCGATTAGTGCTCTTACAACCTCTGTTCGTCCGGAACCAACAAGACCAGCGATTCCAATGATTTCTCCCTTTTTCAGGTCAAATTGAATATCATGAATCTGTTTATTGTTTATTTTCTTAACTTCTAATAATACTTCTTCATTTCCCGTTTTCACTGGTTTTTCAGGAAAGGCATTGACGATTTCACGACCAACCATCATTTTAACAATGTCTTGTTTCGTAGAATCTTTCACATCCCGCGTTCCAACGAACTCACCATCACGTAAACAGGTAAAGCGGTCGCACATTTTCAGAATTTCCTCTAAGTGGTGCGATATATAGATAATGGTTACACCATCGGCTTTCAATTTGGCGATTAATTCAAACAGCTTGTCAATTTCTTTTCCAGTTAAACTTGCGGTTGGTTCGTCAAAAATTAATACTTTCGTTTCGATCGCAATCGCTTTTGCAATTTCGATAAATTGTTGGTTTGCCACACTTAAGTGTGCGACAGGTTTATTTAAATCAATGTTTGCATTTAGTCTTTGTAATACTTCTTCTGCTTCCTTGCGCATCTTTTTTCGGTTTAATAATCCATTTGCTTGCCTTTTCTCACGGCCTAAAAAAATATTATCTACGCCACTCAAGTAAGGTATTAAACTAAATTCTTGGTGGATAATACTAACCCCTAATTGTTGTGCTTGCTTAGGATCTTTGAATGTGACTTCTTTTCCATCCAAACGAATTTTTCCTGTAGTAGGTGCATAAACACCAGAAAGAATTTTCATTAATGTCGATTTTCCTGCACCATTTTCTCCTACTAATGCATGAACTTCACCACGTTTAATATTGAAACTCACTCCATTTAACGCTTTTACCCCAGGAAATTCCTTCGTAATATTCTCAATCTCTAGTATGTTATCCATAGCAATCACCTTCCTTCTTACACGTATTTAGGAGAGGCGCTATTGCATTTGTGCAAAAGCGCCTTAATTTTTAAATTACCAGCTAAAGTCTGCAGCGTTTTCTTTTGTTTGTAGTTCTACATCAATTGGAACTTCAGTAGGAACTACTTCTGCACCCCAAAGTTTAGCCAATGCCATACCAAGACCAATTCTCACCTGGTCTCTTGGGAATTGAGCAGTAGTTGCTTTGAACACGCCACCTTTTGTGATAGCCTCAATCGCTTCTGGGTGTCCGTCAACACTGTAAATCCATACATCTTTACCAGATGCTTCAACTGCACCTAATGTACCTAATGCACCTTCATCGTTAACACTGAAAATTGCATTTAAATCTTTATTTGCTTGTAACATGTTTTCTGTAACCTTCATCGCTTCAGCTCTATCTTGTTTACCATTTTGTTTGTCCACAATTTCAATTCCTGAATACTCTTTAACAGCATCTTCAAAACCACGTACACGCTCTAGGATTGGTACAACTGGAATACCATCAAGAATGGCAACTTTACCTTGTCCACCTAAATCTTCTGCCATTTGCTTACCAGCTAAATAACCAGCATCATAGTTTCTTGATCCTACGAAAGAGTCGATAGGACCTTTTGCTTGAGCATCAATAGCCACAACAATAATACCTGCTTTTTTCGCTGCTTCTACAGCTCCTTCAACACCATCACTGTCAGTAGGGTTGATTAATAAGATATCAATTTTTTTCTGAATCATGTCATCAATATCATTGATTTGTTTTGTTACGTCATGTTGAGCGTCTGCAATAACGGTTTCAGCACCAATTTGTGCAGCAGCCTCTTCAAAAGCTTCTTTCATTGAAATGAAGTATGGATTGTTCATTTCTTGGAAAGACATACCGATTTTAATCTTTTCTTTCTTCGCTTCCCCACTACCTTCACCACCAGCATTGCTTTGGTTTGAACAACCTGCTGCAACGAATAGAAGTAATACTAGTGAAAGTACAACTAACTTTTTAAATTTTTTCATTGGTGTTTACCCCCTGTTTTTTATTCAAATAAAATTGTTAAAAGAATATTGTAAATAGAATGAGTATAAAGCGGTTACATTTCGTTAGATTTATCTAAGCAAAATGGTCATTTACACCAGATCAAACAAGATATAAATTCGTTACCTTCTTTATTGCATCCCCTCACAAACTAGCATTTCAATTCATTTTTTGAGACATCACCCCTTCCAATAGGTTGAACGCGCTTCCATTGTCAGTTAAAAACAAAAGGGTGCCTTAAACACGTTATCAAGTTAGACTCTACATCACGAGAGAATAATAGATAACGCATATAAGGCACCCATAGCCATCGTAAATTTTATACCAGCCATAAGCATAAAATTCACATTATATTAAGTTTATTGAAAACGGTTATATTTTTCTATACCAAACGTTAGTATAGATATTAAGTTAATTTCAAATTTATTACGTTTCTGTAACTATATTTATAGTATATTGTCGAAATATCTAATAGTCAAGAATTATTTCAAACTATCAAATCATTTTTAATGAAAATTTATTTCTCATCCGAACGAAATAAAGAGTCTGCTTCAATAAGCTCTTTCGCGATTACCACTAATTTTTTATTTTTATCCCGGCTCATTTTCTGTAATCGTTTCATGGCTTCTGGCTCTTTCAAATTCATCCGATCCATCATTATTCCTTTTGCTTTTTCAATATATTTACGTGCTTCTAATGCATTCTTAGTACTTTGTAGCTCTTCCTGCAGCTTCTTAAATTCTTCAAACTTAGCTAAGCTAATATTAATGGCAATTTTTAGTTCTTCTATATCAATAGGTTTTAGTAAATAATAGAGTACACCCTCATCAGTAGCTCTATTAATTAATTGTTCGTCATGATAACCGCTTACAATAATACTTGGAATAAATAGGCTTTCGTTAATCTTTTTGATCGCATCAATTCCATCGAGATTTGGCATATTAATGTCCATGATAACGAGGTCTGGCTTTTTTTCTAATGCCATTTCAACAGCCATTTCTCCGTCTGTTGCAACGCCAACAACTTCATGCCCTAGCTTTTCTACATAGGATTTTGTAGCCATTAATACTAAGAATTCATCCTCGGCTATTAAGATTCGTAAAGATTGAGTCATGGTTATCACCACCCTATTTATTCATAGTTACATCTGCAAAGAAAACAGTTTGTTACATTTCTTCTAATTATATAGAAAATGGTCGAATAATGAAAGCGAAAACAGTCGAAATTTGTATAGTCTGATTGAACACTAGGGTAATGGCATTTGTCGTTATCAAAAAAATGTTTTATGATGATAATAAGGTTATCAAACTATTTTGAAATAACATTAATTTCTATTGTGTTTCTCTACTATTTTTTCCTTGGTTGGAGGTAATCGTTTGAGTGAGTTTATTTTGGAGTGTACGAATATAACATATATTAGCCCCGATGGAGATATCGATCATCTAAACTTTCATCTTAAAGACTCAGAAATACATGCTTTTATTATAAAGAATAGTTCTGAGCAAAAGGTGTTCATTCAAGCCCTCAGGAAGTTATTAGAAAAACCCGGTCTGCATGGGGAAATTAAATTAAAGGACAAAGTGTTAACGAATTATAAACACACCAAACATAAAATAGCAATTATACAACAAGAACCGTCTTTGATTAATAACTTTTCCATTGCAGAAAATCTTAGTTTGTCTAGCATACCAACACGGAAATTTCTCCCTTTTGTCGATTGGAAACAAGTCACTAAAAGAGCAGAACAGGTTTTACATTTGCTTGATTTTCAATTCGATTATAAGAAAAAAGTAAAAAGTCTCTCCGATGAGGAAAAAAGAATTGTGTATATTGCACGAAGCTTTATCCAAAAACCCGAAATCATTGTCATTCAAGAACCGATGGAAGGTCTCTCTGATATTAATGCGTCAAAATTATATAACGCATTGAAACAATTTAAAATTGATGGTGGGAGCATTATTTACATTACAAAACAATGGGAAGACGCATTAAAACTTGCAAACCGAATATCAATCCTATCCAACGGAAGAATCACTGCGGAAATGACAGCTGAGGAAGCAATAGCTGATCCTCAAAAACTACTAAAGAAAATTGAGAACTACCATTTTAATTATCATGATGAGTATAAAGACGATGAAACGAAACCAGTTCTTGACGCTGTCTTTAAGGCCGCAGAATTTCTGACATCTGAATATGAGCTGAAAGATGTATTGTTACTTTTAGCGAAAGAAGTTACGAGAGTTATGAATGCTGACAGTAGTTCGATTAAGTTACTCGATGAAGCTACCTGGAGTATTATTGATGATTTTGAATATAAAAATAACCAAACTGTAACAGCTCAATTAACGAAAGAAGCCATTGTAAAAATAGCGAAGGGAAATGAAATCTATTACGCAAATAAAAATGATTCAGTCTTTCCCTCTTTGTTTGAAAAAATTGATAATGTAAAAACGATTATCTGTATCCCCGTACTGATTCGTTCCCAAGTAACAGGGATTATTCAAGTTTCTTATGAAAACTTATATGTTTATTCAAAAGAGGAGACGAAATTTTTATCAGCTCTAGCTCGGCATGCGGCAATTGCAATTGAAGATACAAGATTAATGGGAAGATCAGCTCTTCTTCAAGAAAGCCACCACCGAATTAAAAATAATCTTCAATCAATCGTCGGACTTATTTCAGCACAAAAAATGTTTGTAAAAAATAACCCCGAGCAATCCGTGGGTGAATTACTTGATAGTATAATTTTTAGAATCAAAAGTATCGCATCCGTTCACAATCTTCTTTCAAAGGAGAAATTAGGTAGAAGTATAATAAATGTGAAACAAATTATTGAAGCAATCATAAGCATTATCAATACCAATCCAAACATAAGGATTCAATTTGAACTTGAAGATATTTTCATCCCTTATAATAAGGCAACATCTATCGCCCTAATCATTAATGAATTAGTCATTAACTGCTTTAAGCATGCTTTTTCAGATGATGATAGCGGCATTATTGTTATCACATGCAAGAAAATAGATAACACGATATACCTATCGGTTAGAGATAATGGTCGAGGAGTTCCAGAAAACTTCGATATGTCCAAGTTAGCATCCTTAGGATTATCCATTATCCAAGGGATTGTATCAAGCGACTTCCAAGGACAAATGACCTTTGAAAGTACTAAAGGAAATACATTAGTCGAAATCAAACTTCCAACAGAGCGGATTTTTCTTCATCAATAGGGAAGAATCTGTTGTAATATTCACTTAAAAACCCCAAGAATCTTGATTTAACATGGTTCTTGGGGTTTCTTTTTCTTAAAATAGCTTTCCACAAGCATACTGGCGATATCTCTTATTCTCTTTCCGGAACTCTTTGAATTCTTGGATCTGTAAAGATATCACTTTCATCTGTACTTTTTGTTGAAAATTCGGAGACAATCGCGCCTTCACTTCCTGCTTTAAACCAATGTAGGGTATTGGGATAAATGGTATATTGTTCGCCTGGCTGTAAAATAATTTCATGAAAAGCGGTATAGTACTCGTCATCCCCCTGTGGTGGATTCATCGCGCGGTTCTTTGTTTCTTCACCCTCTACATAAAGATATACCGTTCCGTATCTGCATCGAAAAGTCTCTTCCTTGCCTTCATCAAAATCTCTTTTTGGATGCTTATGTTCAGGACAGGTTTGGTATGGAAGTAATGCCAACTCTTTCGCGCAAACCAGTTCTGTATTCACATAGGTAATCAATTGCAGCCCTGTATCTTCAACATTATTAAGTCCAAATTCAGCCACTTCTAAACTACTTTTCTCTTTATCCGTCAAAATAATATGAGCTTTCTCAAATAGCTCTAAAGCCTGTGCTTTTATTTTTTCATACTCATGTTTTTTCATTTTTCAAACCTCCTTGTAGGCAGTCAGTCTTGTCTATTTTTTCACATATTGCTCTTTATTCGAAAAGATTTCCATCGCTCTCTTTACATCTTTTTTAATCGCATCCTTTGCAATTACCGCAAAGTCATGATAGAAAAGATCTTTGTTTTGCTCGATATATTCCTTTATGGCATTCGCACCTGCTTTAGCAGCATAGCTGTAATAGTTGATTTTTCTTACCCCTGAATTAATGACAGCTAAATACTCTTCCTCGTTTAATCCAGAACCACCATGCATGACAATGGGTATCTTAGTATTCTCAGAAATCAACTTCAATCGTTTGATATCTAGTTGAGGTTCTTTAATATAGATTCCGTGTACTGTTCCAAAAGAGGCAGCTAATGCATCAATTCCTGTTCTCTGAACAAAATCTTTAGCTACCTCTGGGTCTGTGTAATAATCTTCTGCATCTCCTTTTAAAAGTTCCTCTCCGCCTGCCGTTTCTTCGCCACCAATTCCAGATGATGTGATCATACCAAGTTCTGCTTCAACTGATACATTATGGGAATGAGCATAATCCACTACTTCGGTAACTGTTTTCACATTATCTTCATAACTCATATGTGAGGCGTCAATCATAACGGAGCTAAACCCGGTGTCGATTGCCTTTTTGACTGTTTCAAGACTTGAACCGTGGTCAAGGTGTACGACTACTGGAACACTAGCATTTTTTGCAAGTTCAACGAGAATGGGTCCCATGACTTCAAGCGGCGTAACTTCAAAGTGTACTTCGGCATGAGACAAAATAATTGGAACCTGTAGTTCTTCGGCCGCTTCAACCGCTGCTCTTGCTGATTCCAATGTTGGGGAGTTAAAAGCCCCTACTGCAAAATTTTCTTCTTCTGCTTTTGCCAAAATTTCTTTTAATGTGACTAACATAAAAACAACCTCCTTTAAAATTCAATACGTTCTCTTTTCGGAAACTCCTGATACATGGCAACTAGCTCTCCATAGCTTTTAACTCCAGACGTGCTGTCCTCCGCAAATAAAGAGGATGCTGCAGACGCTGTTCCTAATTCCATTGCCTCGGGAAGGCTTACATTTTTTATAGCGCCATACAACACTCCGGCTACATAAGCATCGCCCGCACCTACTGTTCCTTTAATTGATTCTCGGTCTATCAATAAAGAAGGAATGCTATAGAATGATGTCCCATCGTACCCAAAGCTTCCTTCAGGAGTATGGATGACAACCCATTCCTTGACTCCTAATTCCATCAACCTAAAAAGAACTTTTTGAATATTAGAAGTGATTAAATCCCCAGAAGACTCTCTTAATGGAATACCAACACTTTTTCCCGCTTCAATTTCATTGATAATACAATAATCTGTATACTTTAAACTGGGTGGGACAAGTTTTTCATATCTGTTACTATTTTCACTGACAATATCTATGGACGTTTTCAAACCGTTGTCCTGTGCCTGTTTAAGTACCTTAGCCATCTTTGTTCCAAATTCACTGTCTTCTTGATCTAAAGAGTCTAATAGAAGTATGTAGCCAATATGTAGAAGCTTCGCATTTAATTTTTCAAATTTAATCGTATCTTCATCAAACAAGGATGAATTGCCTCTGTAGGTAAAAAAGGTTCTGGTATGATCGGTTTCATCTTGAATCACATCTGTAAAGGGAGTATCTCCTATTACCTTCACATGGCCGAGATCAATATTTTGATAGTTTCCTAATCTCTCTTTAAGAAAGTGACCCTTTTCATCGTCACCAATCAAGGCTACAATTTCAATCGGTAGATCTGAATCGATTTTAGCCATTGTAATTGCACAGTTCGAAACTGCTCCTCCATTTGACCTTGAAATACTACGGATTGTGGTCAATTCAGATCGATTCGGATACTTTTCTACTTTCTTTATTTCATCTACGGCAATCGTGCCTGCAAACAATATTCCCTCTCTCAAATCATCACCTTCTTTATCACGTAGGTTTTAGGACTTTCTTTTCTTAATGACGTCTGCATACACGGCTACTAAAATTACAATCCCTTTTACGATATATTGCCAAAAAGAACTGACACCCATCAGGTTTAATCCATTGCTAAGTACGCCGATAATCAGGGCACCAATTACTGTACCGCCAATCCGTCCGTAGCCACCTGTCATACTTGTTCCACCAAGGACTACTGCTGCGATTGCATCAAGTTCTGCTCCAGTTCCTGATGTAGGCTGTCCAGAAAACATACGTGAGGCAAGAACGATTCCCGCTACTGCAGACATGAACCCACCAAATGTATAAGCAAAGAACTTTACTTTTTTGATATTAATTCCGGAAAATTTAGCTGCCTCCGCGTTTCCGCCTACCGCATACATATAACGGCCTAACTTCGTTTTGTTCATGATGAAATAACATATGATTAAAAGAATAATTAAATAAAATACCGGCATTGGTAGTATCCCACCAATATAACCGGAACCAATTGAATTAAAAGAATCTGACATGACTCGAATTGGTTTCCCGTCAGAGATTACGTAAGCCGCGCCTCTTGCGATATTCATCGTCGCAAGAGTTATAATGAATGGTGGGATGATAGTAGTTGCAGCAATATACCCATTTAGTGCACCAATTAACATCCCAACTAAAACCCCTACAGCCACTGCTGCAGCAACTGGAAAACTAAATAATGCAATGAGCGATGTCGTGACAACGCCTACTACCGCCATAATTGATCCAACTGAAAGGTCAATACCGCCGATAATAATGATCATCGTCATGGCTAAGGCCAAATATAAATTGGTAGATGTTTGTCTTAATACATTTAATAAGTTATTGGATGAAAGGAAGTTGGGATTAACGAGAGATATCACGATACATAAAACGATTAGTCCGATAATAATCCCCAAGTTTTCCCTTAAGAAGTTTTTAATACTGACCCCCAGGTTCATGACAATATTATCCTTTTTGTTTAAATTGTAAGATACTTGAGACATTTTTAATTCCCCCCAGTCGCGTAATGCATGATTGTCTCTTGATCAGAGTCTTCCTTATTTAATATCTTTTGAATTTTACCCTTGTACATAACGGCAACTCGATCACTCATGTTGATAACTTCAGGAAGTTCAGAAGAAATCATGATAATCGAAACACCCTCTTTTGCCAATCTGTTCATGATTGCATAGATTTCTGCCTTTGCTCCAACATCAACACCTCTAGTCGGTTCATCAAGAATCAAAACCTGTGGCTTTGTTGCTAACCATCTAGAAATCAATACCTTTTGCTGATTTCCACCACTTAAATTTCCTACTTCCTGCTCCGGGCTTGGCGTCTTAATTGATAATTCGTTTATATAATGATTGGTTTCATTGTTTTCATATTTAAAATTAACCCTTAAAAATTTTATAAAGTCTTGTAAAATTTTAATCGTTAAATTGTATTTAACCGATTGTGTTAAGAATAATCCTTCTTCTTTACGATTTTCCGTAACATAAGCAATTCTATTTTTAATGGCATCGTTAGGATTTTTGATATTCACCTTTGTGCCATTGACCATAATTTCGCCCTGCTCAAATAGGTCTAGGCCAAAGATACACTTCATCAACTCTGATCTTCCAGCTCCCACTAGCCCAGAAAAACCAAGAATCTCACCTTTCCTCAGCTCAAAGCTGGCATTTTCAATAACACCTTTTCTTGTTAGATTGCTAACTTTCAAGATCGTTTCACCAGTCGCAGAAAAATCCCTGACATAGTAATTTGTTAATTCGCGGCCAACCATCATAGCGATTAATTTATCATTTGTTGTTTCTTTCGTTACCACTGTACCTACATAAGTACCGTCCCGCATAACTGTAATTCTGTCGGTAATTTCAAATAACTCATTCATACGATGAGAGATATAAACAATTCCTACGCCTTGTTCTTTTAAATTTCGAATTGTCTTAAATAAGAACTCTACTTCTTTATCCGTTAATGACGAGGTTGGTTCGTCCATTACAATAATTTTCGAATGAAAAGAAACTGCTTTTATGATTTCAATCATTTGCTGCTGTGCAACAGTTAATTGATTGACTACTGTTTTAGCTGATAATCCTAAATCAAAATCATCTAAAAATTTTTGCGCATTTTCATACATCAATTTTATATCTACGAATCTTGCCTTCGTTAACGGCTCACGACCCAAATAAATATTTTCCGCTATCGATAAATAAGGGACTAAACTGATTTCTTGATGAATTATACTAATCCCAAATTTCTGTGCATCTTTGACACCATTTATCTGGACTTCATTCCCATTTATAAAAATTTTCCCTTCGTTAATGTCATAAATGCCATTCAATATCTTCATTAATGTTGATTTTCCAGCGCCATTTTCTCCAAGTAGTGCATGGACCTCTCCACTTTCTAGTTCAAAATCAACACCTTTTAAGGCATAAACTCCAGGAAACTGTTTCGTTACACCTTTCATTTCTAACAGTTTACCGCTCATATTTACCACCTCATTTCATTTGAAAGGAGTGACTCTTAAAATGATGCCAAGCTAAATAGGCTCTGTTCCTCTTTAAGAGTCACCCATCAGTCAAAAGCATTATTTATCGTATTTTACTGCCAACCATCAGTGCCGTATTTATCCACATTGTCTTTATTGATGATGAATGTTTCTACTGGCGTTCTCTGTTCAAATTTTTCACCTTTTAGTACTTTATAGGCTACATCAACTGAGATTTGTCCAATGGAAATCGGTGATTGAGCACCTGATCCTGCAAACGGACCTCCTTCAGCAATTTCAGCTTTAGCACTTGGAGAACCATCGACTCCATAAATAGCAATGTCGGTCTTATTAGCCGCTTTAACAGCTGCTAATGCTCCTAACGCACTTGGGTCATTTCCACCCATAATGGCAATAATATCTGGGTGAGCTTGAAGGATATCTTCTGTAATATCAAGAGATGTTTCTAAGTCCCCTTTACCATCCTGCTGCGCTACGACTTCGAAGCCTTTACCCTCTATCGCTTCCATGAAACCTTCAATTCGATCATTGATAGAGTTCATGGTTGGGCTATCAAGAATCGCAATTTTTCCGCCATCAGGGAAGTTTTTCACCAAATCTTCTCCTGCCACACGGCCTGCATTTTTGTTATCAGAACCAACATATGCGGTCACATATTTGAAATCTTTTACCTCTGTGTCATAGTTTATGATTGGTATTCCTGCTTCCTCCAGCATGACTAATGCAGGTCTAATTCCTTCCCAGTCAACTGGGTTTAGGAAAATAGCGTCGATTCCCTGTGAGATCATGTCTTCAATTTGGTTAATTTGAAGTTCTACATTCATCGCTGGATTTGTTGTAATAAGCTCATCACCATTTGCTTCAACCTTTTCGCGGATGGCTTGTTCCAGCACCTGGAAGAAAGGATTATTCTGTGTCATTGATGTGTAGCCAAACACATATTTGTCTTTTGATTCCTTACCATCTCCACCTGATCCTTCGCTGTTGTTACAAGCAGCTAATACCACCAAAAGCAATGCAACTAAGAAAACAGATACTAATTTTTTCATGAGATTTCCCCCTTTGTTAAATATGTGAAATTTTTGCGAGTAAGGATGTAAGCCCTTTCTCTGGTACTATCGTATCAATCGCGCAAATTTTAGTCTTTTCGAAAATTTAACAATTTTTGCGAATTTTTAACTTTTATAAAAACGCTTACAATTTTAAAAGGGTAGGACACCTGTAAACCAAGCGTCCTACCCTTTTGTTATACTTTCACTATTGTA
This sequence comes from Ferdinandcohnia sp. QZ13, assembly GCF_031324165.1. Lineage (NCBI taxonomy): Bacteria > Bacillati > Bacillota > Bacilli > Caryophanales > Bacillaceae > Ferdinandcohnia > Ferdinandcohnia sp. QZ13. The sequence continues at coordinate 1,517,689 of NZ_JAVIVW010000015.1, forward strand.
GTGCACCTTTACGATACTGGTTGGGGGAAACCCCTACAGCTTTTTTAAAGGCAGTGCTGAAATAGTGCTGAGACTCATAGCCTGCTTGCTCTGCAATTTCATACACTTGTAAGTTGGTAGAATTCAGAAGGTGTATTGCCCTCCTTATCCTCAATTCAGTAACTAAACCGGTAAAAGAGGTCCCTAATTCCTGTTTGATGATCCTGCTTAGATATACAGTTGACACTTGTAATTGTTGCGCGACCGATTCTAGTGTAAAGTCAGGGGCCGTATATTGCTGGCGGATGATACTTTTTGCACGCCTTACAATCGGAGATATGAGAGACTCTTCTGAAATCTGTTTTATACAACTCTGATAAACAGCAGGAATCGAATCAAAACCTTCTGAAATCGTTTCTGAATAGAGAGTTAGGGATACTTTTAATTCAGATTGGATATCCATGTCTATTTTTGAAAACAATTCCTCATCAACTTGCCCCCACAGCAACATAAATAAAAGGCCTGTTGAATCATAAAATACAAGTGTGTCTCGGTCTCCTAAAGCAGCTAATATAATCTTCTTCATTTCCCAATGGAGCAAGTCCTTATTTGTTCCTTGACTCAAAGACTGACTTATTTCTAAATCCCGACAACGGATGACTACCATCACTTGAGGCACTTCCTTTGGGAGCTCCCAAAAGTGTAACTGCTCAATAATTTCCTCATTCGAAAGTTTCTTATCAACCCATTCAAGGCAAAACTGCTCTTGTAGGATCAACGTATTTTGTGATATATGGTTTGAGGCGATTTCCAAATATTTAGTTTGAGCTATCTCGCATTGGATTGTATTTCGAACTTTCTTAAGAACCTCTGTTAAGCTATTAGGTTTTATCGGTTTTAAAATATAGTCCTCCACCTGTAAGCGTAGTGCCTCTTGGGCATAACTAAATTCATCATACCCTGAAATGATGACTACTCTACATTTGGGAAGCCTTTCCTTGATATTTTTTATTAGGGCAAGACCATTCATAATGGGCATATTCAAGTCTACTAGAAGAATATCCACTTCATGTTTCAGCGCAAGTTCCAGTGCTTCTTCACCATCTTCGGCCTCTGCTGCTACTTCCATTCCATTTTCTAGCCAGTCAATCGAATAACGGATCCCTTCTCGAATATTTGGTTCATCGTCTGCGATTAATACCTTTAAAAGTTGCTCCACTTATCACACCCCCATTGTCATTAAAAATCTAGATTCAGAGGAAGCAAAACCTGTACTGACGTACCCTTTCCTTGAACACTTTCGATGGATAAGCCAAAAGGATTTCCATTCGTTAACTTGATTCTAGCCTGTACATTCATGATTCCGTACCCAATCGTCGTCTTATCCTTTGTCTCTTCCAAACTATTAAAGTTAATCGCTAAATTTTCACGAAGTTTGGTTAATCTTTCTTCTGAAATGCCCACCCCGTCATCCTCAACGGAAAGCACTAGTTTACCTGCTTGTTCTTTAGCATCGATTGAAATATTACCTGGTCCCCGCCGTTCCTTGATTCCGTGGTAAATTGCATTTTCTACAATTGGTTGCAACACCAGTTTAATAACTGGTATATGGTTTAGCTTGGGGTCGATTGAAATACGATAATTCAGTTTATCTTTATATCTAGCCTTTTGGATTTTTAAATAACTTTCAATATGCTCGATTTCCTTTTCCAAAGGGATGATGTCTTTCCCTTTACTTAGACCAATCCGGAAAAGCTGTGATAAGGATTCAACAACCTCAGATACATCCGTTGCACCTTTTTTTCGAGCCATCCAGTTGATCGTATCCAATGTATTGTATAAAAAGTGTGGTTTAATTTGAGACTGTAGCGTTTGTAATTCAGCATCCCGCTTTTGCCTCCCTTGAATTTCGATTAGAGAAATCAGATTGTTAATCTTGTTTAGCATGGTATTAAAACTCCTACCTAGCCTCCCAATCTCGTCTACCCGATTTCCCTTATATCGAATCGATAAATCCCCAGACTCGACCTGGTTCATAAACGCATTTAATTGATTGATTGGTCTTGTCATTGAATGGGACAAATAATAAGACGCACCAATGCCAAACGCACAAACGATAAATAAAAAGCTAATTACATAAAAATTAATCTGTTGAACCTCCATAACGGATTCATTCGTTGGAAATACACCAATTGTCGTCCAATTCGAAAATGGTAGCTTCCTATAAATAAACTGCATATTTTCCCCATCGATCATTTTAGTAAATGAACCGGAGGAATCATTGTCAAACCATCCTGACTTGACTTTTTCCACTAAGGAAACTTGTGGAGAATAAATCACTTCCCCCTTATCGTCGATTACCATTAAATAACCCGACTTCCCTAATCTGACATCCTTAATGACTTCTGAAATGGCCCGTATCTTTAAATCGATTAAGATGACACCTGTGACTGTTTGCCTCTCAGGCTCCATAATCGCACGTACACCTGAGACAATCTCACTATTCAAATAATTGGCATGTGATTTTATACTTCTCCCCGCAGGGTGACCGATAATTTTAAAAATACCATTATTCTCAATAGCCTCTCGATACCATTCCTCTTCAATTAAAGAATGGATGTTTCGAGGATACAACTCGTTACTGATATAGTTACCCTTATGGTCCATAATAAGAATTCCCGCAATTTCAGGATTGACGGTGGTTAAAGCTTGCAAGAATTGCTCAATCTCGTACTCATGATCTGATTCTTTGATTTCATCTTGTTGAAGAAAATCAATAACCTGTGGATTCATTGAGATAAAATACGAGATATCTTGCATATTTTCCACGTACGATTCTAATGATTTATTTGCTTGACCTAATAATTGAAGAGTATGATCTGTCACTTGTTTATCGATAATCTTATCAACGGTAAGACTAATCAACGAACCCAGACCGATGGAGGGAAGGATACTTATAATTAGTAGTAGCGCTACGATTTTATAACGAATCGGGATATCATTTATTCCTAATGAAATGACTTTTTTCAATTCTATCACTCTATTCCTTCATTCCTATTCCGCATAATAACTATCTACATTTTTTTTAGTCACAACTGTTATCCCTGTATCCATTTTTGGAAGTTTATTTTGTGCGTAAGGATCACTTGGCAATTTAATAAGTCCATGGTTTAGATAAAACAAATAGTTTAATGACCAATACCCCATGCTCCAAGTGCCCTGCGCAAGGGTAGCCTCTATCGTTCCTGCCTTCACCATATCAAGTGTCTGTTTATCTGTATCGAAACTGACGATTTTAACATCTTTATCCTTTTTCAACTTTATAACAGCCCTTCCAGCACCTACTCCACCATTAGCTTCCGTTAGAAAAATCCCTTTCAAATCAGGGTGTTCAGTTAATAGGTCTATGACGACTTGTTCAGAGACTAATTGATCCCCTTTTCCATCTTTCACACCCACAATCTCTATATCCGGATATTGGTTTTCGATTGTCTCTTGAAACCCCTTAAGACGACTAATTTGGTTTTGCTGATTCGGTATGGTGACTACCGCTACTTTTCCATTTCGATTGATGAAATGCGCCAGTTCATGAGCTGCTGTACCACCTGCATTTACATTATTTGTGCCAATAAATGTATAGGCATTGCTTTTCGGAGCGTCCGAATCAAATAGAACAATAGGGATCCCTGCATCTATTGCTTTAAATATGGTTACATCAAGTGCATCCGGGTGGATAGCAGACAGCGCGATCCCCGACGGCTTTCTCGCAATTACCTGTTCAAGGACGGTGATCTGTTCCTTTACATCATATTGCGATGCCCCATGGTATTCCACAGAAACATTAAGTGCCTGACCCGCATCCTCAAATCCTTTTAAAATCTTTTTCCAATAATCGGTACCTGCTTGGAAGGTGACCATGACATATTTCTCGTCTACTTGTCCCTGCAGTCCTTTTGTTTCATTCAAATTTGTTGTTGCTTCATGTGATTGAAAATCTTTTAGATATAGTAGAAAAGCAATAATTAATAGAGCATATACAACTAATAGCTTCTTCATTTGTAACCCCTTCCATAATATTTTTAGCCAAGGCTAGCCACCTTATCAGGTATAAATGCTTCCCTATTACTATTAATCTATTTAAATGACTAGTAATTTGATTTAAAAATTGAATCGTTCACATATGATTTTTGTATATTTATAACATAATTTGGTATCTGGTGCCAGTCCCCAACGTCCAGGAACTTACTCAGCTACTAGTATTTCCCCTATTCTTCTGAACAAAAATTTTTATTTAAATTGAACTAACAGTACAAACATAACGAAACTTAAACTGTCTGTTTCTTCACGTTTCCTTTGATCTGGGCTTTACTAAGGGTAGAGGTGATTTTGTGCTAGAAAAAGTAATTGGTCATAATGTCAAGCGGATTCGAACAAAGAAAAAAGTATTTCAGGAAGACTTAGCACTAGATATAGGGATATCTCCTACCTACTTAAATAGAATTGAAAATGGCAAGGCAACACCTTCAATTCCTTTGATTGAAAGGATTTCTACAGAACTTGATGTATCAAGTAATGAGCTTATGATAAATGGTGATATCATCAAAAGTGATAAAAATGTAGAGTTAAAGCTGACTCTAGCTGAAATTTATGAGGGCATTCCTGAAAAATACCACGAAGAAATTATTAAGTTTAACATGAGTCTAGCAAACATTATTAGCATAAAAGAATCCGAAACAAAGTGATAAAGGATAATACGTATCATACATCAAGAAAATGGTTCCACAACATCCCTCTCCAATTTGACCTGTTACCGACCAATTATTATATCTATGAATGAAAATCCCCCGCAACACACCCACACAAAAAGGAGCGAACACATGAAAACAATTCAACAATTTTATGAAGTGAATCCCCACACAATGGCCATCCTTCCAGCGAGAGAAATCGAGTACTTTGCGATCGTCATCGAAGTGTACAAAATCTTCTACGTCCTGCAAACACCATTGCAAATTATTCAAGCAGCCTGCCTTGAAGGCGGAGCAACCTACGAGGGCAGACGCAAAGCCGTCACCCACTTAACTGGAGCAGTGCAAAAGGTCCCCATTCCGATTAACCCTCGAAGAAAGATCTTCGCATTTCCCACTCACTCACCTACCGCGTTTGAGTGCAACTGGATTTTCCACCATCACGTAAAAACAATCAGACCTTCCGAAAAAAACAATCCAACAACCCAATCAATTATCCTATTTAAAAATAATCAAGAACTACCCATGAATGAATCTCACTATATCTTGCAAAAACAATTAACGCGTACAGGGATGTGTATTCTACAATACTCAACACCCGAATATTTGTAATCGCATTCACCGCTAAGTTTGTAATAACCGGGGGGCAAATGACCTGTCCCTTCAACCCCAAATAACTCAAAAAGGATGAATAGACATGAATGGAAATTTATTAATTGAGGAAAGACCTCTACTTATTATCCCCTCACTAGCTAAACTGGTCGGTTTACATGAGAGCATTATTTTACAGCAAATTCATTATTGGTTAAAGCGTACACATCATATTCAATTGGACCGGAAATGGGTGTATTTTACCTATGATGACTTTACCGAGCAGTTCCCCTTCTTCTCAAAAAGCACGATTCGAAGACTGATTTCAAGTTTAGAAAACAAAGGACTTCTCTCTTCTAATCATTTCAACAGGTTAAAAATTGATCGGACAAAATGGTACACCATCAATTACGAAAATCTCGAAAACTTGAAAACAATTGACCCTACTCAAGCAGACGGAAAAATTCTACCACCTGTCCTAAATGAACATACGATGTGTTCAAATCAGACAGACGATCTGCTCAATCTGGACAGCCCATGTGTTCAAAATGAGCAGATGAGCTGTTCAATTTGGATGGAGGATGTGCTCAACTTGAACACACCATTACTAGAGAGTACTTCAGAGAGTACTACAAAGAATACTTCAGAGACTTCTTCTTCTTCAAAAGATTTACAACAGGACGAAGTAAAAGAAGACCCATTCCGATTCTTTGGGCAAAATGGATTCGGAACAATCGGAAGCTTTATTGCTGACAAAATCAATGCCTGGTGTATCGATTTATCAGACGAACTTGTGATTGAGGCTATGAAACTAGCTGTAGAAAATTCATCAAAGCGCTGGAGCTATGTCGAAGCGATATTACGGGACTGGGTGGAAAAAGGCTATCAAACAATTGAGGATGTACATGCAGCACGTCTAGCCTATAAAAATCAAACGAACCCCCAATCTCTAAAAATGCCAGTCAGACAGGAATACATTCCAGAATGGTTTCATAAGCGTGATCAGGAATATGAAACTCAGCATGAGACTATCTCTGAAGATGATGAAAGGATGGTTGAGGAACATTTGAAAAAGCCTAGAGAACAAGAAACTTTTGGCCCACAAGAATTTGTTCACAATCCTAACTTCGAAGAGAAAAAAAGACTGTTTGAAGAGCGATTAAAGATGTCTTAGTAGATTGTGATAAAAATAATGCGGGACAATGGACCTTTCCCTCTGTTCCTTACTGTTAGTCTATGAATTCTGCGAATTTTGCTTTTGTTTTAATGACTTTTGCAAGGTTATGAGCTACTTTTATACTGATTCCTGCGGTGTACAAGAATGTCTGAATCTAATTCCAGATCTCCTGGCCATGAGATAGTTTGTAGTTCAAGATTTACATACACATGTTCAAAATACTCCTGGTTCTTTGAGCTTTTTTAAGACGCCTTTCATATGTGGCTTGATGTCTAAAAGTTTTTGATTACCATTGTCTAACTCAATAATCTGCCATCCTGCAAGACCTATACAACTTAAAAAGAGACTTATTCCTAGTTGTGAATATACTTGAAACCGTTTCAGTCAAATTGTAGTGCTTCAATTATTCCTTTTTATGAATGCTAGAAAAGAGTGGATAAAACGGAATTACAGTAAAAGAAGATAAATTTATTATTATTTAAGGCATACAGAGTGACTTATCTAACGGAGGACAATAATTATAATTAATACCACCTAAAAAATGTCGATATTTGTCGATAATAAGTTTATAATTATGCTGCAAGGTGGTAAGAAAATGATTTTTAAATATTGGCATTTCCTAAAAATGAAATATTACTCGCGGTTAACCAAAGATGCCAGAGATCCACAGCTCAGGAATACCACAGCAATGAGTTTAACAAATAAGTAAGATGAACATACGAACGAAACCGTGTCATTTTAACGGATGTCTTTACAAAACTGTCAGTAACTTAATATCCAAATAGATAACCAAAAATATTAATACTCCTCAGTCCTACATGAATTTATAGTATATTAATATTGGGAGGATGGATAAATGAAGTTTTTAAAATTTGTATTTTTAACTATAACTGTTTTGGTGATTCTTGGATATGGGGTATACCATTTTGGAACAAAAGTAGCTTCTGATAAGTTAATGGATACTATATCTACAGAATTAGATAGTAGTGGAGAAATGGAAAAAATAAAACAATCTATTGAGAACGATCCAGAGTTACTATCTTTTATAGAAGATGCAAAATCTGTTGATGAGAGTAAACTTCCATTTCGAACAAAAGAGGAAGCTACAAAGGTTCTAATAAAAAAAGTAGGAATTACTGAATTTAATGATATTAGAAAACAAGTACAAGAGGGTACAATTTCCAAAGAAGAAGTACTTGAAGATGTACAAGGAAAATTAACGGAAGAAGAAATATTAGCATTAAAAGTGATTGCTTATAAAGAATTATATAATCAATAGTTTACAAGTGGTACCTTCAATTGTTGTAATAGAGCCGCAAAGACACTTAAACAAAAGTAATTTGGGATAGGTTTTTTCTTGGCGGGGAAATTGAATCCATTAATGGTGTAGAGGAAGAGACTGAAGAAGAACCCGAAGTTGAAGAATCTGAGGAAGAAGCGGTCGAAACGAATACTATGATTAAAAACTACGAAGATAGAGTCTGATAACAGCACTGATATGACTTTTGTCATCAGTATAAGTCTATTGGGATTATTGCTTCTAATACTCGCTTCTAGTGGATATTATTTGCTGATCAAGATAAAATATAAGCAAAAGGAATGACCTGTACGTTGGGGTCATTCCTTTTTTTGGTGGGTCGGAGGGACCCGAGTTATAGTTTTGTAATGTAATTGATTGCTTCACGCTCGTGGTATTTCATTTTAGATTCAATATCAGATTTTAGCTTTTGGGAGAGACAATCCTCTAATAGGGTTCGATTTTTATTAAATTGCATGCTGTGCCAATAGTATTTTACTTTGTAAATAGCTTTCTTCACGCATATTCCCCTTTCGATCTTGTAAACATAAACCGACGGAGCCTCGTGTTCGGGAACTGGCTGGCATAGTCCAAAAGACCGTAGCCCCTCTAGTTTTGCGTCATCATCTTTCAATGATTTTGCCATTTCGTACGATTTATGTATGATTCCTATTTACTATAGAATAATGCACGAAACTATTAAAAGGGTCTTTAGTCCTATTTTGATAACGAATAGGACTTTTGGAATAGAATTTTATTGGTTTTTGTCGAAACAGGAGCCAGAAGGACAGTTCTACAGGTCCCTAAGTCATATAGTTTAAAAAGATGATATTGGGAATTGCGTGTAAGTGATGATATTTGCGCTTTAACAGGACGGAATTGCGCTTAAGAGGATAATTGATTTTTATCCCATTTACAGACTTGCAGGCATCTAAAATACGGTAAGTGTAAAAAAACTAGCAACCAAATATTTGATTGCTAGCCTAATAGATTAGTTTTTCTTATTTCCTGTGTTTCCGTTATTGCCGTTGTTGCCGATTTTTACGTCGTTCGTTGTTACGTTACCAGCGTAGTCAACTGCTACTACTGTTACAGTTTGACCTTTTGTAACTGATTCAGCGAGAACGTGCTGTGTTTCACCGTTTACATATGGTGCCTCTGTAACTGGCTTACCATCGACGTATACATCCCAGTATGCTACGCCACTTGTTTTGTCTGTAGCATCAACTGATACAGTTTTACGATCTGCACCTAGTTTTGTTTTGAGTTTAGGTGTTGTTACGTCCAGTTTTACTGGGATTGTTAGAGTTTGTGCTTCTGCACCATCATAGTCAAGAGTTGCTTTTGCTTGTAAGTAATATTGACCGTCTGGTGCAACCTTTCCATTTTGAGCTTTTCCGTCCCACGTCCAATTAGAGATTAGGTAATACATTTGGCCTTGTCCACCGTCATAGTAGTTCTTGCGGACAAATTCTTCTGACGTAATTTCTTTTACAACCTTGCCATCTTCATTTATTACAGATAGGGTTAATTCTTTTGCATTTCGGAGGAACGATAACAGATAGGTTGCGCTGTCGTTCTTTCCATCCCCGTTTGGTGAGATCGCGATTAGATCTGTGTCAATGTCTCCTGTTACTTGGTTGACACCTAAGTATTCGTAGCTTGTTCCGCCAACATGTGACAATACTCCTGTTGTGCCATAGAAAGTAGCTTCATCCCAGATTGGTGCATCAAAAATTGGTGCTGCATTCCAGTCACCTTTAAAACCTACATAAGGTACTACTAAGTCTGGATTTGTATCGGTTGGGTCAGTTAGTTTTACAAAACCTTCTAACCAATAGCCGTTTGTGAAGTATGATTTTAAATCCTTATCCCACTCACTAACATCTACAGATACTTCAAATGTCTTTGTACCATTTGCAGGTACTTCGATTGTGCTTGTTGCTTGACCATTAACTGTTGCAACTCCGCCTAAATCGATTGCTCCAAACATGTTCGGTGCTGAAACAAATACTCCTCCACCATTAACAGGGGCATCCGTTTGAGCACTTGCACTTACTTCATACGTAGCGGCTTCATTAGACAAGTTTTCAGCCGTTAATGAGAATGTGACAACATTTTCTTTTACTTCTTTAAGCGCTACCTTTGCTTCGCCTGTGTTTGAGTCCGTTACTGTAACAGGTGTTGTTAGTGCTGCATGAAGCTGCATTAACCCTGCACCTTGACGACGCGGCGAAACAGGTGCTCCACCAAAGTCTACCGGACTAGCTGTGTTCATTAAGAATTTTTTCGCAAGCTCAGATCTTGCTGCACCTTCAAGAGCGAATTCAGAATCTACACGTTCTAATACCAATGCTGAACCACCTGATACATGTGGAGCTGCCATTGATGTACCACTCTTAATGGCATATTTGTTGTCATTGATTGTTGAGTAAATTTGCCCTCCTGGAGCTGTGATTTCTGGCTTGAAATCAAGGTTTGGTGTAATTCCCCAAGATGAGAAATCACTCATTTTTCCAGCATTTGTGTTTGGAATGGACATTTGATTTCCATCAAATGAAACGGTAACCGTTTGTCCATCTTTAAGTGCCGTAGCAAAGCGATCGCCATCTGCTTTTAGCATGAATAATTGTGGAATTGTAATGGCTGCATCAGACGCCATGCTCACTGTTCCATCTGTGTTGTTATAGATGAATACACCAGCAGCACCCGCTTTCTGTGCATTTAACGCTTTATCGACAAAGCCAATTACACCACGTTGAACTAAGGCGTATTTGCCCTCTAGATTTTTACCTGCAAAATCTTCAGGAGTTCCAAGGCCAGCTTCCACTAATTCATAGCTTGTCCCGCCCACAGGGTCCGCTTGACCTGCAGATAAATACATGACATGTGATGGTTCACCCTCGCCCACTTGTACGCTGACTGCATCAACAATCATGTTCGTGTTTTCAAATGATGCGACCTGAAGAGAATCATAGGATACTCCAGGTGATCCAACTAAACCATAATCAGGGTTTGAAGCATACGGATAGAAATAACCATTTCCAAAATACGTAGAGTTTCCAGCAGAAATGGACATGACAACTCCATTATCAACCGCACGCTTAACCGCTTGTTGCTCTGGAGATTCAGCATCTACGAATCCCGCTGCTGACCCAAGACTCATGTTAAGAACGTCTGCACCTAGCTTAATTGCATCGTCAATTGCTTTAATGTAAATATCACCGTAAGTAGTTGCTACATTTTCACCAAATACACGTAATGCAAGTAATTGTGCTTCTGGAGCAACACCTTGGATGCCGCCATTTTCTTCGTCACCGTTTGCCGCAACTGTTCCTGCTACGTGCATACCGTGCATATTTGTATCGGCATTGACATCCACAATGTGGTCATTGTTATCCATGTAGTTCCAACCATAAGGAACTTTTTCAGTCCAGAACTTTCCTGGAAGGGTAAACTCAGAAATTGCACTGTTGACGTCAGCTTCTGATAAATCAGCTGAGGAACTATCGTTTAAGACAAGGTCTTTGTGAGACGGGTCGATACCAGAGTCGATAATCCCGACAATCATGCCTTCCCCTTTGTAACCGAAGTCACGCCAAACTTGCTGTGCTTCAACTAACTCTTTACTATACTTCATGTCTGCTTCTTCTTCTGGAAGCTCATACTCAGTTGCGATGTATACATTTTTAACTTCAGGAACTTCTTTAAGTTTTGCGATATCCTCGTATTTCACTTTTCCACTGAAGCCATTTACGATTGCATCGAATTCTTGCTCATACTTGATGTTTACTTTTTTGCCTTTAATTTTATCTTTCGCTGCCTTTTGCTTGTCCTTCGCAGCCTTTTCTAATTGCTTTCTTTCCCCTTTTGAAAGCTGATCGTACTTTTTCCCTTTTTTCGTTGCTACTTCGACCGGAGCATCTCCATCCATTTCGACAACAACACGCACCTCTTGGTCTGGATCAATATTCGGTACATCTGTTGCCTCTCTGTTTACGATGTCGTTCGTTGGTTTCTGTGCATCTAGTTGGTTTGGTGTAAATCCAGTAAACGCAAAAGCGCTACCACTAAATGCAAGTAGTAAAACTAGTAATAATGCCGTAATTCTCTTAGCCATTTTCATCCTCCCTTTTTACATTGGGACAGAGGGACAGGTTCACTGTCCCAGGTCTGTGGGACGAGGGACCTGTCCCCGTGTCCAAAAATCTATTTATCTACAAAAACCGAAAAAAATTTACCCTTCACGAAAATTTCGACACCAAAACGTTACAAAATTTTCTGGGTATTCACACTATACTAAATTACTATTTTTTGGACTAGCACTAAAAGTCATAGTAAAATTAGGCTAAAAACGGGATTTGGCCTTGTAGGAATTTGTCGATTTGGGATTATCGTCGTGGTTATGTATAGGAAAAAGGTCAGGTTCAGGCTCTGACACATAGAATTTGTAGTAGGGTAAAGGGATGAATTGTTGTGGGTACAAGTCGGGACCAGTGGGACGGTTCTAGTCGTTCCTATTTTGAAATAGTAAATGCCTAGTCACCAGCCAAATTACCTTACTGCGGTGACTGGCATGAGGGAACTTTTTAATCGGAAGTTTCAATCCACCAACCTGCAATATTGATTCCTTTGAAATGCACTTCTTTCCCGCTGTTATCTTCGTAAGAAAAGTAACCGGTTGCGAAGAGGAGATACCAGTTTGTGTAGTCACTGATTATTGGAACGATTTCCGAAGTTGTAACCAAGTTTTCTTTTTCATCGATATAGGTTGACACCTTTACGCAATCAAAACCGCTCGGGCAGTAGAGTTGTTTGTTGTTACTTACCCAATCCTGGAATGAATGAGGATGAGTTGGAACTCGAAACCCACAAAATAGAAATGTCATGAGGATAAAACCTACTACCCATACTCTGAGTTTGTTCTTTTTTTCAGCTAAACCTACTAAAAGGACGAAGAGTATGCCCGCATAGAAAGTGAACCAGAGAAACAGGTCTTCCTTAAAAATAAACCATCCGTAAAAGAAGACCATTAGACTAAACCCAAGGATAGTTAGAAAGTGCTTAAAAACGGATGGATCTATTTCATCTCCGCTTACTTCTTCTTCTTTTTTCAGAAAGACTAAAAAAACTGAAAAGGCAACTGCAAGAACGAAAAAGACGATTTTCATTGTGCACCTCAATCGTTATATTGATAGTTTAAACACTTCATCCTGCTTGATTCCGATATTAATAGATACTGTCCAGAATATTATATATCAGAGGGTAGGATATTAATATTGATTTTTTTCCTGTATTTTACATATTTAAAAAGAACCACAGGGACGGTTCCTCTGGCCCCCTGCTCGGACTACGATAATGGAGAATTGCGTCTTTCGTATGATATTTGCGTTTTATTATGAAGAGATGTGTTTCAATAAATTAGCAACGTAGTGCTTGGCTTTTGGGACAGGGGTATCAGCACCCTGTCCCACCCACCAGGCGGTGTCTTTAAACCGAAAGAACAAAAAAGCCCAACGCGGATTCCAAATCCATTCGTTGAGCTTGATTTATAATTCTAAGATAATAATTTTTAGTTTTTTCTCGCTATAACAGCCTATTTTCCCGCTTAATAATCACAACTAATCAATCGTTTGTTTGAATGTCATTCTCCCAGTAATCGCAACGGCTATCTACCAATCAAACGTTTGATTGAATTTTAAAACCTTAATTATTACAGATCTTTTCAAATTAATATTTTACTTTGACAAAATACTAATTCTACAACCGCCATGTGACTACCAAACAAGGCTGTTGGAATAAAGGGTTTTTAAAATTTTCAAGAAGCGAATTACATTCACATTTATAAATTTTTGCTTACATAATAGAGTGTATCGTCGAGATGTGAGGCAAGGCTCCCGATGTCATGTCCTGTGAATGGGTAAACTACTATGCTTTTATCTGCTTCGATGTGGTTATATACGCCAAATATCGCTTTTGGTGGACAAACGATATCTTTTAGCCCTACCGCTACCCTTATCTTACTTTTGATCATGGAGGCGAAATTAAGATTATCAAAGTAAGTTAGGTTATGGAAAACTTGTTGTGCCTTTTCTGGATACCTTGCTAAATAACCTTCAAGACTCAGTAGGGACCCACCTTGTTTCTGCTGAATTGCTAGTTCACTATTACACATATTTGGTACATCAGCTATGACTAACTTAGGGCGATGATCTAAGGCAGCCACGGCTAGTGCGACTCCCCCACCCATGCTACCACCATAAATACAAACCCGACTTTTATCAATTTCAGGTCTAGAGAAAATAAAATCAATAGCACGTTTACTATCCATATACACTTTACGATAATAATATTCTTCTTTGTTTAAAATCCCATGTAAAATCCACGTTCCATTAGTTCCAGACATATAGCCAGAGTCGTCGCTACTCTCACCATGTCCTCGATGATCAATTGCTAAAACAGCAATTCCCTGCATGACCCATTTCATGTAATTTGAAGCAGACCCTTTATCCATTCCATAGCCATGGTACATAACTATACAAGGCAGATTTTCCTTTGTTTCTTTCGGTAAAATATAAAACCCTCTAATAGGTGTTCCACCAAATCCCTGATAGGTAACACGATATACGTCAACCTGTTTAATCGGATATTCTTCTCTTTCTAGAGCGCTTTGTATGGGAAGTCGGTTTGACTCATCTAAGGTATTTTCCCAAAAGGTGTGGAAGTCCTCCGTCTTTGTCAAAGGGGGTTTATATGTTTCATATTCTTTCATTTGTTTTTCAAAGTATTACAAAATAATCCTCCCATGTAGTTTTATCATTCCATGAGCCATAACGGAGACACAGAACCTGTCCCCGTGCACCAGAGCTCATCATCTATTTTAAGTTCCTTAAAAATACAAACTCATTCTCCATACGATTCGCCATTTCCATAAATCCTAAGTCATTCGGATGGATTCCATCGACTGTGCATTCATGCCATAATTCGCCTAACAAATTAGCCCCGTCTATAAAGGAAATATTTTTATCGCCTTGTTGCTGTAATTTTTCTACAGTTGATTTCGAGTATTCCCTACGGTTTTGATAATCCTCGTATTCACCTATTGCTTTATCCTGTACAAACGGAATTCTTGACACAATGATTATAGGGACATCCGGATGATATTCCCGATAGGTTTCGATAAAGGGAATGAGTGTATCTTTATATTCCTTGTATGTAACATTTGCCTCATAATCAAGAACAAAGCAGGCTGGACGTTCGATTTCTCTGATGGTTAAGGCTACCCCATGTTCACCTCTCCCACTTCCGGAGAATCCTAAATTAATAAATTCTAAATTCATTCTTCGACTGAGGATATTTGTGTAGGACATACCAGGTCTACTTGCACAAGCCCCCTGCGTAATGGAAGTACCATAAAAAATCACTCTTTTATCTGAATCATACGGAGTAGGCGGTTCAATGATTGCACTTGAATTTGTCCCGATTAGTACCTCCTCTACCCCCTGATACAAAGGAAAATTCAACGTTACTTCCCTGAACTGCTCAGTAATGTGTTGACTTCTGCTTGAAAAATCCCAAATCGTTTTCTCATACGATTGTTCGAGGAGTGATGGAATTGCAGTTGCATAATACTGTTGCTTTCCAGGATCCCCCACGTATACATCAAATCCACATTGACCAGAGGCAGTCATATGCCCCATATTTGCAGCATCCGTTAGCTTTACTTTTATTTCAAGCTTCGTAGCATTTGTACGAAAACAAATTTGTCCACCGGAGGTATTATCCGCTAATTCATCCACGCGTGGTGGTATGTCATAAACGGGTTTAGCAGGAAGTCGCCGATATCGTTCTTCCTTGTTAAACCAAGCAAATCCACTAATACGAAATGGTTTTTCTTTTGGGCTGTACCATCTTATCTCATCTTGCACCTTTCATCCCTCTTTTCACTGGTGGGTCATTGGACAGATCCTTCGTCAAAATGCCCCACCATCTTACCTATAAACTACTAGCCGTTACAATCCGATTATAGGTTTCGCCTCTTCCCAAAGTTACGTTTTCGGGGAATTGTTCAGGACCGTCATAACGAAGGCGTACTTCTTCTAGTTCCTCTAATTTTAAAATCTCCCCATTCAACCATTGACCCAAGCGATACTCTGCTGTTTCCATTCGTGTCAGTATACCGCCATAACGAATATCTAAAACTTCCCATCCGAAAGGTTTATTCACGGAAAACCATACATCTCGATGTGCCTTTCTTAATCTATCAATACCTACTTTTAGAATTTCTAGATTATCAAGACAGACCTTAATTTTTGCTTTATCTCTTTTGTCATAGGCTGACTTTACATCAATACCAATCTCCGCCTTCATGCATAGGACTCTTGCTAATTGCTCATAAAAGCGAAATAATTTTTCCACACTTTGATTCCGTTCCTTCGCTACCCGTATCTGATCCACTAAACCTCTGTAATGATTTGCAATCGGAAGTCCCTTTATATTTTCATCAAACAATCCCAATAAGATATCCTGCCAAAGCAAAAATTTAGATGGGTTCGAGGAATATAAATTATCCTCCATAACTCCTGGTATTTCATCGAATTGATTCAATAAAAGGAAATCATTTAGCTGATAACCGGTACAGTGGTAGAATCGTTCTTCCAAATGCTCTCTACTCACTTCTTGATGATACGTATGTTCCGCAAACAATTGTAATCCAGGAAGCGCAGTTTGAATCGGGGTTTCCGCTCCATTATCTCCCCACATGGTTGCAAAGACTTCTTTGATTCCAGTTTTTCGACAGGCATTTAAAGCCGCTTCCGTATTTCTAAATGCTCTGGCGTAGTTCGGAGAAATTCCGTTCCACGTCCATAATCCTCCTGCAAAAAGATGATCTGGATCGAGCTTTTTATGGGTCTCAAGCATTCCCTCGTAAAATGCTTCATCTGCATGATAGTAGTCCCAGTAGACCATTTGTACATTCGGAATTGACTGTTTCACTTGTTCCAACAATGACTCATCAAAATCGTAATAATTGCCCTCCCGAGAGGCCAAACGGAAATACATATCACTCCATATCATTGGGTGTAAGTCGAATTCCTCAGTAATTGTTACGACTTCCTGAAGATGCTGATTCATGATGTCGAATCGATTATGATACCCATTTTTCTCCATGTACTTACCGCGTCCTAGTTGCAAGGCCTCATCCATGCCGATATGAATCCTTTTTGTCCGATATGGCCTCGAAGCGGTCTCAATTAATTTCTTTAATAATTCATACGTTTTTGGTTCACCGACTAGCAAAATATCATCGGTATCCTTAATCTCGTTTGCATAGCCCCATTTTAACGCCTCTTTTAAATGAGCTAATGTTTGAATACACGGTATCATCTCGATCCCTAATAGATGGGCATACTCATCAAATTCCCTAATTTCTTCCTCACTGTATCTTCCACGCATGTATCCGAAATAAGGAACTTCCGGAACCTCATACGTATCCTCTGTATAGACCATGACCATGTTTAAACCCATCACAGCCATTTTACGTAAAAGCATTTTTACTCCATCAACAGTCAGTACTGCGTTTCTCGAAACATCAATCATTGCACCACTTGTTTCAAATTGAGAAACTTCAGTTAGATGGAATTCTTTGTTTTTTTCCATGTGTTGAAGCCACAATCCTAAACCTCTGAAAAAATGAATCTTTTTATCATAGATGATCTGTTTGTTCGTAACAACTAAAGGTCCATGACGATTTATTACCTCAATCGGGTATCCATTCTCTGCAATTTCTATATTTAAATCTTCACGGAGAATTGAAATCCCCTCTAAAACCTCGGATAATTCACCTGTAAAACGTATTTTCATGTCAAACCTCCTTCACAAAAAACTCCAATAGGTTAGGTAAATCCCTCTCCCAAACCTTCCATAGATGTTCATCTTCAGACTCGATATATTTCACATTTACTTTTTTCGATAAAAAGCTTCTATATAATTGACGATTCCTAGTCAAAATAAATAGTTTTTCATTAGATATTGAGGATACAAATTCATCTTCATAAATCCCCACGGTCTGATACACGTTCCACGCAGGTACTTCTAAATCCTCTAGCTGTCTAATATCTCCATCAGAAATAGCCGGAGACTGGAGCAATAAATGCGTCCACAATTCCGGCTTTTCTAATGCAATATTTAAGCTAATATTACCCGCTAAGGAGTCCCCTAGAAGACCTCTTCTAGAGATGCTAGCCCCTAGGTTTCTTTCAAACTCCGGGATAAATTCATCATTCATAAAATGAATAAAGTGTCTAAAGGAAGATCCATTTCTACTAAACGAATCCCATCTTTCATGTGAATCCCCAGGGTGAATTAGGACGAAAACGAGGCGGTTGGCCAGCTCCGGATTTGTACGTACTAAATCCTGAACAGCTTTCTCCAGCCCCCCCAACTCTAAATAGTCCCTTCCATCCTGTACATATAAGATATACGCATCTTCAATATTCTCACTCATCGTTAAAACGATGTAATCTAGTGATTTATTTAAGTTGCTACTATGAAATTTACGATTATTTTTTTTCATTGTATTTAGCCCCTTTTAGCTAAATTTGTGCAGCGAAATTGCGCCATATAGTCCAGCTTTGTTGCCAAATTCGGATCTCAAAATCTTCACACCTGAGTAACTATCCATAATATGTTGCTGTACCTTCTCAGAAACGAGTTTGATAGACAATTCCTGTTCCATGATCCCTCCACCCAAAATGACACAAGGTGGGTTAAAGATATGAATTAAACTAGCAATCCCAAGAGCGATTTCATTTGTCCAATTATCAAATACTTCATATAACCGTTTATCACCATGCTCAATCATTTCAAACAACTGTCTACCGTTTGTGCAATCAGGATTTACCTTTTTCGCTTCCCTAATGAGGGCTGTTGTAGAGCCATATTGTTCATAGCATCCTCGTTTTCCACAACCACAAGGGATACCGTTCGGGTAAAGGTTCATATGTCCAAACTCTCCAGCACTACCCGTAAAACCTCGATGCAGCTTTGAATCAATTACGATAGCGCCACCGATACCAGTCCCGAAGGTTAAAAAGAGAAAACCGCGATATTCCTTACCAACCCCAAAATATTTTTCACCAAGAGCCGCTGCATTTACATCATTTTCTACCTTTACAGGCACATGAAACTTTGATTCTAGGAGATCTTTAATTCTTGTACCGGTATAGTTTGGTAGATTGTCATTTGCATAGATAATATAGCCTTCCTCACTATTCACTTGACCGGCTGTACTAATACTGATTGCGTCAATATCTGGGTACTTAGCGATGATATCCTCTAATTTTTGAATAATGGCAGGTCCACCTTTTTTTCTTTCTGTTTCGACCTCATCAAATATCTGAATCTTACCATTCTCATCCGTTACACCAATTTTTATCGTTGTCCCACCAATATCCGCAGCAAATATTTTCATCTTTTTCTCACCTCTATATAGGTCAAGAGTGGGTCACGGGGAACCACCACTTTTACAGGGACAAGGAACCTGTCCCCATGTCGCTTATTGCTTGTAAGAATCTTTTTGTGATTTCTTGTGGGCGTGTGATTGCAGACCCTACGACCGCTGAGTGAACGCCTGTTGCAAACACTTCCTTCAATTCTTCGGGTGAAGAAATTCCACCTTCAGCAATGACTGGTACACTCAAATGCTCGACAAATTGTTTGATCAACTCAATATTGGGTAATTGTACATTTTTCGTATATTCTGTGTATCCAGATAATGTTGTTCCAACGGCATCAAATCCCAATTTTTCCGCTTGAATGCCCTCTTCTAAGGTCGAGCAATCCGCCATAAACAGTTGATCGGGATATTTTCGTCTGATTTCTGGAAAAATCTCTGAGATTGTATGACCATCTGGCCGTACCCTTCTTGTTGCATCCAACGCAATCATATCTACACCCTCATTTACAAGAAGGTCAATTTCCTTCATGGTTGGGGTGATAAACACATCGGAATTGTCATAGTCCTGTTTAATGATACCGATAATTGGCAGGTTGGTTACCTTTTTAATTTCATGGATGTCTTCTACACTGTTAGCTCGTATACCACTTGCACCTGCTTGGGTTGCAGCCACCGCCATTTTACTCATGATATAGGAGCTATGAAGAGGCTCATCAGGCAAGGCTTGACAAGACACAACTAACTTTCTATATATTTTGTCAAAAAACGCTTGTTTCTTCTCCATTTTCATACACTCCAGTTGCAATCTAAGATTGATAAATCAAATGCGCCTTGGCGTATTTGAGCCCAGATTTTTTCGAGCCCGCTCGAAATGTTTCCTTTTAAAATCTGTGGCATCCGCCGGAGGCTCTAACTTTATTCAGTTCGGGTTTATACCCCAACTGAATAAAGTTAGATGGTCTCCTCTAGCTCATTCCACCACTGATAATCCTCTAAATACACTGTGTCAAACAGCATAACTCCATCCGATTTTTCCTTACAAAGCTTGACGGCTTTCTTAAATTGTTCTACGTTGTTGTTATAATCCTTTAAGAATAGGCTTGCAATCACAGGAATTTGTCCATTGATTGCTTCCTTACTCATTTCAATTGCACCTTCCACACTGTACCAAGTTGCAGGTCTTTCATTGGTTAACGCTTCCTCAATCGTAACCTCTGGGTAATAGCAGCCTGTCATGATAAAATCAAATTCCTCTGCATATCCAGATGTGTGGTACGTCTCGGCAGTCCAATCCAATGTTGGCTGATAGGTTTCACTTCCCCAGTTAACGCCTTCGTTATAATACAATGGATACCATGAACCCACATAGATTGTAAAAACGAGATCTGAATTCTGTGTTTTCACCACATTTTTTGCTTTTTGAACAAAGTTTTTAATGTTTCTAGCACGGAACTCTGCCCATTTCGGAAAAAGGGGACCAAAAACAGGTTTCTTGTCCTCAAGGGTCATAATGTCCTCTGGCCATTGTTTAACCTCTTCACCGATATAAGCCTCAAATTTAGAGCGACTTAAGCTACTAAAATCACCAAAAATATTCGGGTAGCGACATCTATCTAAAACAACACCATCTATTTCATAGTTACGGACAATTTCTTGAATAATATTAAGTTCATAGGCTTCAACCTCTGGATGAATCGGATTTACAAAAACCGTTGGGTCATTGTGATTTTCCGCAGCTGTCGGCATTTTCGAAAGTGCCTCGTTATAATGAACAACTTGCCACTCTGGCTTGTCATACACCATTCCTTCTTTTTCGATTCCATTTCCTTCTGCAAATACGTCGACATTCGCAATAACCTTCAAGCCTGAGCCTTTGGCATGATGAATTACTTCCTGAAGAAAGTCTCGACCTTTCCAAGCATGGTACTGTTCATCCTTCAATTCACTTACATGGTATGCAAATTCACTTGGATAGGTAGTAAATCCATATGGGATTTTTGCATCTACGACTAGATGTGTAATTTTACATTTTAGGGCGTGTTGAATGAGCTCTTTCATTTTTTCTGGCTCTAGTAATCGAGTACCATTCGCTAAAAAATCCACCCATAGTATGTTTGGTTGTTCCATTTGGGCTCCTCCTTATAGGTCAATATCCTCTGGCCAATGAAGCTGAACGCCATGATTTAGTAGTAGATTTTGATATTCCTCTAAGTGATTCTGTTCTTCCCTTACCTGATGTGGAGTCACATTATTTAATAAGGAATAGGCCACTAGATATCCCGCTGATTCTCCAATATTCCACTCGGTTGGGTGCAGTCTGTAGCATCCATTTGTAATCTGGGTGGTCCCAATATTTTTACAAGCAGGGATCAGATTCTTCACAAGTACTGGTAATAGTGACCCTAGTGGTATTTCATATGGATAGTTTGGAATATAGAAGCTTCGGTTTGAAACCGTTGTGTGGTGCAAATCTAAATGATAGCTTCCAACTCCGACACTATCGAAATACTCACATATCCCTTTGTCTCCTCTGATTTCTTTACTAACATCCTGTTCGGTAATGGTGTAAACCGCTTTTATTCTTCTGGATTCACGAATGTACGGATATTTCGCAAGACCATCCTCTGTATCCAATACATCCTTACGAAGCCTTAAGCCAGGGAAGCCCTTACCTCCATCGAGTCTTGGTGCTTCTGTTTGCAGCCAGTATAAAAGAGACAAGCTTTGTTGTTTTGCGTTAAATAAGTTTTTTTCTACTTCTTCTTCTGGCACTCCATAGATCGGTCCTAGAAAATAGTCATTTTGCGCCCAATTGATGAGGGAAATATCGCCTTCGTATAAATTCCCTTCCAAATTCTCTGTATCTAGTATTCTTCGATAGGTAAATAAGGAAGGAATCCCTTGATCATTAGGGAATAGTGTAAATTGCTTTAGCTTTGATGTATCATCTGCATCTGTTGCATACCAACTGAAAAGTGGTAAATGCGAGAAGCTTGGCATATATTCACGCCAAAAATCATACTGTTCAGGCTTATCGATTACAAAATTTCCACCCTCTACATAATCCACTGCAAACACATAGGTAAAGGATTGCATATCGAGTGGGTTTGCTTCTTCTAAAGCATGGGGCTCTCCAGTTTGTTCTCTAGATTCGGCTCCCGATACAAATTCAACACCTGCGATTGGTAAAACATCGCCACATTCGGTGGCATCTAAAAAGTATCGACCGACCAACTCGATTTTTCGAGGTTCGGAGATGTGTGTCACCGTGACGGATTTTACGACATCTTCTTCTGTCTTCGCCTCCAAAGGCTTATAGTTGTATAAGACCTTTATTTTTCCGCTATTGATATAAGGGGCGAGCATATCCTCAATGACTTTTAATGCCACCTTTGGTTCATGTGCCAATCGGCTCACCCAGCCATTTCCTGGGTTCAATATGTCATTTTCCTTTGCTTCCTTTGTGAGCGGATAGTTGTCACGGTAATATTGGCGGACGCGATCTCTAAATTCCCGATAGGTATCGGTACGACCATATCTTTCAATCCATTTATGTTCATCAGGAGGTACTGCCTGACTTGTAAGTTGTCCACCCAGCCAATCTGTTTCTTCCGTCATAATGACCTTTAAGCCCATTTTGGCAACAGCTAATGAGGCCATACAGCCACCTAAACCTCCGCCTATTACCACGACATCTGTAGATTCTTGCTTCATCATTGCAATAACTCCTTTATAAACGACTAATTTTTTACTCTAGGTAAATGTTCAACATCCAGACCAACTTCAAACATACGGTTCCAAGGCATGTAGCATTCTTTAATAAGTAGATTGTTTTCTTCATCACTTAGGTCTTCCTTGATAAACTCATTTAATTGTTTTTGTACAATTTCAGAAACCTTGCCGCGTTTCCCGTCTACAAGGAAATAGTCATATCCTAAATCAGGTAACACGTTATTTGTGATGTTTTTTCTGACAACGCTACAATATCCAGCATCTTCCACATAGCGTAGGGCAAGAAAATTCAAATGAGTTTGCGAGCTCCCATACACATTGTGAATCATTCCTTGTGCAATGCATGTTCCGAGGGTATTTGAACTCGTATTCCAGCCTGCGTAACCTGCTAATCTAAAAAGAAGATTTTTTCTTTTTATTAGCTTTAACAGTCCTAAATCTGAACCATTCGCAAAGGCAACATCGCCCACTACACATGGAATGTTTCGTTCTTTTACTGTATATTCAAGCTGCTCTACAAAATCGATTAGATTTCGATTCACCTGATATTTTGTACTTAGCTGATCCTGGTAGGCAGCCTCCATCATTGGCTCGACTGGTGAATTTACATATAACGCAAAATCAGCCTCAGAGAGATTTGAAGTCATGAGTCCACCTGCTGCCAATATTTGATATTTAAGAGTCTCCATTAAGGGACGATCTTCATATAACGGTGTGACAGAAGGACCTTGATTACTTGAAAAAACCGGAAATACCAATGGTCTCTTTCCTTTAAAGCTATTGACCATTCTGGCTAACAACGTACACCCAACCTCATCTGCCCCAGGATACATATACACATCAAGCTCAAGATTATGAGAGGCAATCGCTCCTCTAACCTCCTGCTGATCTATCGCTGTCCATCCGTAAGGTGCGGAATCATCCTGTGGAATGATCATAAAATCAATCGTTCCATTACTCACATATTCAAGCGCAAGCTTATTTACTTCAACATTGATTTTTCTTCGAGAAAGATAATCATCCACAACCTCTTTTGGAAGCTGTTGCTTTAGGTTTTCGTACTGCTTTTGCTCTTCCTCTGATGCAAGATTGGCAGAGATGAGATGATGCAGTTTCCCATATTGGAAGATTTCACTTCCCCAATCTTCGTAATAGTCCGGTTCCTCATCATTACTTGAATACTTTGGACATCGCATGATTAAGTTAAATGCGTATATTTTTACGTTTGGATTAATTTCTTTAATCCGTGAAAGCCCGGCGATTGCATTCCTACATTCATCCAATGTTAGATGATGCAATCTAGAAGGGATGATTCCTCCATATAGCAACGTATCTAATGAAAGAATCAGACCATCCGCATCCTTAGCTTCCTCGTAAAGCCATTTCCAAATCTTCTCTGTGTTTCCTGGTACCTTTTTTTCCCCCATCAGGTCTAAATCGGGTCTTACTAGATTCACTTCCCCTTGGGTAGAAGAATCTTTGTTCCCAGTTAGAAGGTTAGGAAAATCATAGTTACATGGGCGTTCGTCTAATGGGATATAAGCAATTTTGTACATTCGAAATCTCCCTTTTTCTTAGTACTTTTTATTTCAGGTGATTTATCCTTTAACCGCACCTGAAATACCTTCCATATAATATTTTTGAGTGAATAAAAAGACGAAGATGATTGGTAATACCGAAATGACTGTGCCGGCAGCAATCCACCCAAAGTTATATGAAAACTGACCATTTAAAAAGCTCAATGCTGAGGCTAATGGGTATTTTTCTGTATTTAACACTATGATTGGCCATAAGAAGCTATTCCAGTTCGCCATAAATTCAAATAATCCAACAACCGCTACCGCTGGTTTGATCATTGGCATCATCAATTGACCCCAAATTCGAAGTTCGGAAGCTCCGTCCATTTTTCCAGAGTCCCTAATATCTGTTGGAATCCCCATGAACGCCTGTCTGAACAGGAATACATTAAATACGGAAACAAGCGTAGGAAGAACTACTCCAGTAAAGGTATTAATTAATCCCATTTTATTAATCGTTAAATAGTTAACAACTAGGCCTGCAGCTGCAGGAATTATCATAGTAGAAACGAGTAACAAGAAAATAAAGTTTCTTCCTTTAAATTTAAAAATAGCTAATGGGTATGCAGTTAACGCACTAAATAGAATACTAAAGGTAACACCTAGGAAGGTGATAATCACCGTATTCCAGATATATTTAAGAAAGTCCATATACTCCCATACTTCCAAATAGTTTTTGAAATCAATAAAGGTTGGAAGTATCGCAGGTGGAAAAGCAAAGATATTTTTCCCTGGCATCAGTGATACACTTAAGAGCCATAAGAATGGTCCCATCATAAATAGAGCAAAAATGATTAACAACACATAAACGAAGGTTTTATTGAGAATTCTTTTTAGTAAATTCTTTTTTTTCATAGGCTCATCCATATTAATATGGATTTACACCACCCTTCTTGTTAAACACGAAGATGAAAATACTAAAGAACATAATAATGAAACTAACAATCAAGCCTAATGCAGATGAATAACCAAACTCAAATTGTTCAAAACCTTGTTGGTAGATATACACACTGCTCGTTAAGGTTGCATTACCAGGACCACCTGAAGTTAAGACGAAGACTTCATCAAATACACGAATCGCTGCCATTAAGGAAATGAGTGTACAGAAGAACACATATGGCTTTAATAAAGGAATGGTAATCTTACGAATGATTTGGAAGTTACTCGCACCATCAATTTTTGCTGCCTCGATACAATCTGTTGGAACTGCTTGGAGGCCCGCAAGATAGATCATCATGTAATAACCTAGACCCTTCCATAAGGTAATAAACATTAAAGCCCAAAGTGCCGTGTCTTTATCAGATAGCCAGTTTACTTTTTCACTAATGATCCCAACTGACATTAAGAGGTAGTTTAGAACCCCGTTTGAGCTCATTAACCAGCCCCAGATAATTGCCACCGCAACCATCGATGTAACAACCGGAATATAATAGGCTGTTCTGAAATACTTAATACCGGCTATATTTCGATTCACTAAAATAGCCATTAAGATAGAGATGATTTGGATAAAAGGTACGATAATCATATATAATAGAGAGTTTTTAATCGAAGCAATAAAGTCCACGTCAGAAAATGCACGTTTAAAGTTGTCAAGTCCTACGAAACTCGTTTCACCGATAACCGAATAGTTGGTAAACGCCAAAGGAACACTGAAAATAATCGGCCAAAAGGTAAAAAGAGCAAGTAATAGTAACCCTGGTGCCATGAAAAGCCAGGCTGTTTGAACCTCGGTAAATCGGCTATAACCGGAAGCTCTTTTCTTTCCCATAGGGTATTTCCCTCCTATTGAAAATGGGCAGAAATTCATCTGCCCATTCAATTTTCATATAATCAAATACGCCTTAGCATACTTGCGCCCGATTTTTTAGGCCCACGTGATGTGGGTCACAAAGTCGTTGCCACAGGATGGCGTTCTTAGTCTTTGATCCTATGATCGAAAACTTTCTTTGAAAAATCGTGGCATCCGCTAGAGGCTTAGCTTTATTCAGCCAATGTTTGAACCTCCAGCAAATTAGATACTTTCTTACATTTGTCCCCACTTATATGAGTGAGGGACTTCTGCTGAATAAAGTTAGCGAGCTAAAATATCATTAATTTCTTTTTCTGCAGCTTCAAGCTCAGCATCAAGATCTTGATCATTGATGTAGATGTTTTGAAGATGCTTATTTAATGTTTTATTCACATCGTTAGCGTTTTCAATTCCAAGATAAAAGTCTGTTGCTTTATCTAAGCTTTCAACAGATGCAGTTAAAGCTTGTCCCTCTAATGTTCCATCATTTTTATAGAAGAATTCATTCTTTGCAGCTTCCTTAGTAGATGGAAGTGTGCTTGCTACTTCAGAGAATGCTAATTGGCTTGCATCGTTTGTTACATAATGTGCAAAAGCAGTTGCTGCATCAACATTCTTTGAATCCTTTGGAACAACTAGATTCATAGAGTTTGTAAAACGGATTCCTGCTTTTCCAAGTGGAGCTGGAACTGCAATTGTTTTTTCATACACATCAGGTGAAGCCGTTTTCAATTGGTTAATGAATGAAGAGCTTGAGATAATCATCGCTACTTGCTCACTACCAAATAATTGAACTTGCTTATCAAATGCAGGAATATCCTTAGGAATTACCCCATCACCAATTAAATCAATATTGCTTTGGATATATTCTTTTACTTCGTCGTTATTGAATACAGCTTTATCACCTTCGACAATTTTAAAGCCTTCTTCAAGAATGGAACGAGTTTCCATTGTGAATACGTATCCAAAGGCACCCGTTTTATCTTGAATTTGTTTACCCCAATCTGCTAAGTCTGCTTTTGTTGCTGGTGGAGTATTTATATCAAGGCCAGCTTTTTCCGCTAACTCCGTATTGATATAAAGGACTGGAATACCTGTATACCAAGGAAGCGCATATACACCTTCACCTTGTGCAGTAGAATTATAGATTCCTTCAAAATAGATTCCTTTTTGCTCATCTGTTAATTGTTGGTTAAAGTCAACTAGTGCACCTTTTGAAGCCATTTGGTTCGCAAGCTCCGTATTTAAGTTCACTACGTCTGGAGCTTGTTTACTTGCAATACTTGTCAATAATTTGTTTTGAACAGCATCATACGGGAAGTCCTTCCAATCTATTTTTACATTTGGATTTTCTTCCTCATATTTTGCAATAAGATCATTGAAATAATCATTAAATGTTGGTTGAAGCGAAATTGTCCAAAACTCAACTGTTGCTTTTTCGTCTCCGCCTTTTTTTGAATCTGAGCCTGAATCTTTTGCTCCTGAATTTTCAGAGCCACATGCAGCTAAGACACCTAAAACAAGTAAAAACACCATAGCTACTGATAGTACTTTTTTGAATCTACTCATTTCTTCTCACCTCGTTGGATTTTTTGAGTTTCGAATCCTAATAGTAATTGTTTTTGTGCACCCCCTATTAGACTTCAAAACCAGGATTTCTTAAGCGCTTTCATCAGAGAATCAACTCTCTATTAAAAATGTATCACCTTTTGGAGATTTAATCCACCTTTTTTATAAAAAAATAAAAAAATCTCCATTTTTTATTCTAATCTAACTATTCTCCATTTCATGATTACGTGCAAACATCAGAAAATAATAGGTGAATGCTAGAAGACTGAAACTAATAATAAACGGTACAAACCTTAAATAGATAGATAAAATAACGATAATGCCATTGATAATCGTGATGAGGACAGGTTTTAGTGGTTTCCTAAAAAAGAGTAGGAAACTCCGGACCACTACTGTTTTAAAATGACGTTCTCCCAAAATAAATAGTTTTGTAAGATAGCTAAATACCCCGAAAAATACAAGAATCACAATCATATTAAAAGGAAGAAGAAAATTTTGGAGGGCATTTGGCATATAAAAAGCAGCAATGATGTCCCCCATTATGACAACTGATACCAAAAGAAGAGCCACCCAAAGCTTCAACCCGTTTTTTAAATAATTGTAAAACAGCTTAAAAAATAATTTCCATGCAGGCGTTGGATCCTCTTCTGATGTATATTTGATAGCCCCTACCAGAGCAACAAAGGCAGGATATGCAGTTACTAAGGGAAGTGAACAAATAATAAATAAAAAGTTTAATAGAACTAAATCTACGATATATTCTAGAACTTCAAATAGTTTATTATTTGAAGAAACCATGATTACCACCTTTTTTCTACTAGTTGTGTTAGTACAATTTGTCCAGAACGGATTCTGCAGTATTTTTTATGGCTCTAGATGCTTGTTCTTTATTATTTAGGGCAGCAGTCGTTGCTAGAACATCTAATAGTAAAAGCTGAGCAATCTTGGAAGAAAAAATGCCACCTTCAAATGGAGATTCTTTGTTTGCAGCTAGAAGAATTAAATCCGCATATTTAGTAATGGGTGACCTTGCTTGGTTTGTGATACAAATGATATATGCTTTGTTTTCCTTCGCAATTTCAATCGCATCGACAACGTCCTTTGTGCTCCCCGATGAAGAGATCGCAATAATTAAATCCTCTTCTCCTAATAGCGACGCAGTCATTGACATGATATGCGAATCAGAGACATGCTCCGTATTATAGCCTAGTCTCATTAATCGATGCTTGCCATCTAAAGCCGTGAAGCCTGATGAACCCACGCCGAAGAAAAAGATTTTTTTGGCACTATTAATCTTTTCTACCGCTAGCTGTAATGTTTTATCTTGAAGAAGTGCCACCGTATCATTTAAAGCACTTACATTTTGGTTAGCAATCTTTTTTGCGATTACATCAACCGGATCATCCTCATCTATTTTTCCGTAAACCTGTTCATCTGCTTCCATGAGATTTTGTGCGACTGCTAATTTAAATTCCTGAAACCCTCGATAGCCTAATTTTCGGCAAAAACGTAAAACCGTTGTTTCGCCAACTCCAACCACTTCTGCTAAATCTGTAACAGAGGAATACACGGCTTCCGCATGATTGACCATTATATAATCTGCTACCTTTTGTTCTGTTTTCGTAAGTGAGTTATAGACAGAGTTGATAATTAATAACGGATTTACTTTCTCTGTTTTTGGCATAAAAATTCTCCTTTTTGATTTAGAAAGGTTATGAAGAAATATTCCTCCAGTTTATTTAAAAGAGAATATATCCTCCAACTCCAGAATACAAAATTTGCTGCGTTGGGTCAAGGGGACACGTCCCTCGTTCCACCATATTTTCACAGGTGCATAATTTTTAAAAAAGGGGGACTTTTTCCTTATTTTTATAAAAAAAGAAGGATATATTCATCCATCATCGAATTGACATAAACATTGAATTCCCATCTCAACCTCCTAAGATGATTAAACAGCCATTATTGGGATTTCAATAAAATTGAGAGGAGGAAAAAGAATGAAAATGAAGTCTGCTTTCGTTTTAGGTACTGTTTTATTGGCATTTCTTCTGCCAAACCAGACATCTGCCAATGAAAATTATGTACCTATTGAAACGCTTAAGCCCGCGGTTCACTTAGAAAAACCAGAGTTAAAACAAACAGGAGGAAAACTAATCCTTAGTGATTCTCCAGAAACATACTCCGATAGTGGTGCATTTTATCGCGACACTGCTACAGGCGAATTCCGTGTATTCTGGCATCATCAGAATGTGAGTGGGGAGAATCGAAACGTCAGCCTAGCCCTAACGAACACTTCAAATGAACCTGTGATGTTATTCTCTAAAGGGGTTGGAGCTTCAGTAAGTATTTATCCTGACGTAGCTGGAAAAGAAGCGTTAGTACAATTCCTTGAAGAAAAAGCTGAAAAAAAATACATTCAGACTTTACTGCCAGGTGAAAGCTATTACTTGGAAACCAATGCAAACGATGGAGAAACGGTAAGTGGAATTGCACAATATGATGTCTACACGAAACATGGTCATGAGCCAGCTACTGTTACTGCAACTACACTTAACTATGCAGAACGTCCAGCTGACCCGCTCTCTGTAGAAATCTTACCTCCTGATTCACATGTTCGCGGAAGTTTTCCACATTTTGATCGTGAGGGTACACTTACGTATGATACCGAATTGGGAAATGCCTATATTCGACTTTCATCCGCTGCCTATGGTCAATGGAGCGATAAATTACCAGGAGAATACGAAGAAGGAATTAATGTAGTCGATGGAAACAAACCTGTGATCAACAATGGGAACTATGGTGTTTTATATAATTTAGACGTGAACGTGGAAAATAGTTTACATCGTCCACTGGAACTCTCCATCTACGATAACCCAGCAGGTGGATTCGGTCATTTCGCAATGGTATGGAACGGTAAACTTAATACAACTGGATTTTTAAGCTATGTCAATGCATGGAAATTTGCATCTGAAACAATTGGAGCCAACGGGAATCAATATGATTTTGTCACAAGTCTCCCAGGCGGCGCATCTGGTCCTTCGGTTATCTACTTTGTTCCAGAAAGATAAGTGAAAACGTAGGAAGGCTGCCATGGTGATTGGCAGCCTTTTACATTACGTTTTTCCCTTGGACTAAAAAGGCACAATGGTTGGTTTACTCCGCCCTTCGTGATGAGATTTGCGCTTTATTTTGGGGAATTGAGCTTTAGCGGAGACGAATTGCGTTTTAATTTACAGAATTGTGCCTTAACGAGAAGGAATTGCGTTTTATTTCGTATAATTGCGCTTTAGCGATTTAGGCCGGTCTTCTTTCGTGCGTCAAACACAAAGAAGACTAGCAATCATAACGAGATGGCTAGTCTTCTAACATTCAACTGGTACAGGGAAACTTTCTTTTTTAAAAAGGCTATGTTAAAGAAGATTGTTGATAAATATACCATAAAAATAGAACATCCAAAGGAAATTCCTTTTAGTATATTATTTAAATGATTTCTACATCATATAACCAATCTATTTACCGATTACCCTCTTTTATTTATATACAGTTTCCAAATAAATAGTAACCAAAGAACAATACATAAAACAGTAAAAGGTATTAAAAAAGTGCCAAAATCAAGTTTAAAGATAATAATAGAAAGGTAGACCAAACTGAATAAAATAGGCAAAATTAAGGTTTTAGATGTTCTTGCTTTTTTTACCCAAACAAACTGTAAAATCAAAATTCCAAGAAATATAACAAATAATAAATATGTCACAAGATTCCTCCTTTCCCAAAAGTGCTAAATTTTTATCATTGTTCTTACAAACTTTACGTTCTTAGCGAATGATAAGTATCATTGATTGGTAACAAACAACTATCTACAAGCATTTTAGTTAATGTTTTGAAATTGCTCCCATACCTTCTAGTACAATTATAGCATCCTTATTAAAGTAAGGAATTAGATCCTCGCGCAGCAATAGCTGGGAGTTTTCCTTTACAAGCAATTTTAATCCTCTTAAATCGAACTTTGTAGCATAGGCATTAATCGTATTTATTATAGCTAATTCGTTTCTTTGTAACGGCTTGTAATCAGAATTATGCATGTCGGTTATGACTTTCAATAGTTCCCGAGCATTTTTATTTAGGTAATGCCCTTTAGATTGTAACAAATCAATATTTTCTTCAATGTATTTTCTTGCAGTTACTAAATCCAGTTCATCTACGCTGTTGTTTATTTCCTTACAGACCTGTTCTATATCCATTGTTAAGCTCCTTTGAAGTCATGTCGAATATTGTCTAATTGTGTTATCGGTTAAAATCGAGAAATATTAAGAATGGCCTCAAATAAAATAACCCCATCTCCGAAGAGACAGGGCTACTAATAAGGAAATCATTGGAGTAAGTATAGTTTAACCGTTATAAGAAAAGTCTATTCTCAAGCTTTATCTCGACCGCTTCAATGCGTATTGCTTGGCCAGCAGTATCGGCGAGTTTTCAAATGGGACAGACCAAAGTTAAATCTTAAACTTCTTAACCAACTCTTGTAATTCTTCTGCCATTCTAGTTAATGAATTCGATGACGCGGTGATCTCTTCCATGGCAGCGAGTTGTTCTTCTGTTGATGCTGACATGCTTTGAGTCCCTTCAGAGGTTACCTGTGTGATGTCACCTACCAGTTCCATACTCTTAACCATTTGTTCGGAGCCAGCTGATAATTCATGTACAGCAGATGTAATTTCTTGGATTTGGGAAGTAACCTCTTGAATGGCTTGGCCGATCTGGTTGAATGAGCTTCCCACGTCCTGGATAAATTTGATTCCATCAGACACTTTTGTTGTTGTGTCATCCATGGATTGAACAGTTTCCTCTGTATCTTCTTTGATTCCAGCAATGAGAGACGATATTTGTTGAGCAGAAGCTGATGATTGTTCTGCTAGTTTTCTAACTTCATCCGCAACGACTGAGAATCCTTTCCCATGTTCTCCTGCTCTCGCTGCTTCAATGGCCGCATTTAATGCTAATAGATTTGTCTGTTCGGCAATCCCTGTAATCACGCCAATAATTTGGTTAATTTGATTGGAGCTTTCTCCTAATGTTTTCACTTTTTCAGAGAGTTGGTTTACCGTTTGACTGATTTCGTTCATACGGGTGATAATCCCTGAAACGGAACGATTGCCATCTATGGCTTTATCGGAAGCTTCAACTGAAGTATTTGAAACAATTGCTGAGCTTGTAGCAATTTGGCGTACTAATGAAGTTAAATCTATAATTGTTTGGTTGGTTTCGTCCATGCTTAGCACCTGTTTATCTGTTCCGGCGGCT
Source organism: Ferdinandcohnia sp. QZ13 (assembly GCF_031324165.1). NCBI lineage: Bacteria > Bacillati > Bacillota > Bacilli > Caryophanales > Bacillaceae > Ferdinandcohnia > Ferdinandcohnia sp. QZ13. The sequence goes on from NZ_JAVIVW010000015.1 coordinate 1,550,904, forward strand.
ACCTCTTGAACAGTTGAAGCAATGAGTTCGGTTGCTTTTGTCGTTTCTTCAGAGCTTGCTGATAATTGTTCTGAAGCTGCAGCAACCTGCTCTGCGTTAATCGCTACCTGTCTGACCAAATCTCGTAATTTACTTACCATCAGATTAAAGGATGACGCCATTTCACCTAGTTCATCTTTTGTTTTTATAGATATGGCTTGGGTAAGGTCAGCCTCGCCTTCTGCAATTTCCTTCAAGCGCCTATTCATGATCATAATTGGCTTATTAATTGATTTTATGATGAGAGATGAAGTGAAAACCCCACCAACAAGTGACAAAATCACAACTGCATATAAAACCATTGAACTTATTTCTTGGGCTTTTTCTAACGTTTTTGTATCACTGTTAATTGTTTCGGTTACTTCATTTATAAGAGATTCAATACTTGGATCCACCACCTCTTTTCTGATGGATCTTTGTTCCTCCATATGAATCTCAAGGGCCTTTTCCTGCTCCCCGCTTCTGTATGTATCTACCACTTTTTTATTTGTTTCAAAATAGGTTTTTAGGTTATTATCGATTTCTTCAAGTGCTTTCACATCTTCTTTATCCAGTTTTACTTTTTTCATTTCTGAAAAATATTGCTCAATATCTTTTTCTTTTTTCGCAATTCCAGCTACTAGTTCTTCATCCCCAGTAAGGAGAAACGCTCGTTCATCATTTGAAATCCCTGTAAAACGGTATTCGATCGACTTCAGTGTAAATTGTAAGTCTTGATGAACTTCCATATTTTTATTTACCTTCTCCGTTTCATTTTGTTGATAGATGGATAACCCTCCAGTAACAACCAAAGCTATCAACAATAAAGATACGAGCAAACTAAGTTTTGTTTTAATCTTCATAATGACCCTCTTCTCCCTGATGTATCTACAAAATTCTGCATTTTTAGACTAGAACTATTTTACCATAAACGGGACCAGAGGGATGGTTCTTTTGGTCCCAGTTTAGGAATTGCGTCTTTTTTGGTACTATTTGCGCTATATTTTGGAGAATTGAGCTTTAGCGTAGTTTAATTGCGCTGTATTTTGGAGAATTGCGCCCAAGGCAGGAATAATTGCGCTTTAGCGATTTTTTAGGTTAGAATTTTATTTAACAATATACCACATAAAACGAGTTGATTCCTGTTGAATATTGAGTATTCCTTTTCGTTCGATTCAGACTTGAATATGATGAGTGGAATTGGCAAAATCACGGCGTTTTGACGATGATATTGAGGCTGATATGTGTAAGTACATTAGAATAATTTTCTTATAAAAATGTTCACTGTAACAGGCCTTTTTCGAGGTACCAAAGTCCCGTTAATCAAGCATTTGTTTGAAATTTAAATCCCTCGTCAATCCTAAATCAATACGCTACACAAACGTTTGTTTGAATTAATAATTCGTGATTAGTACAGATATTTTTAAAATATACTTTTACTATATGAAAATACAAGAATACCCCCATTTAAAATGGAGGTATTTTGCATATCCTTCTTTTATTCCCATATTGCGTTTACGTTATTGGTGAGCATAGCTTTTATTTCGTTACTAGCATTGCTGTTATTTAGGTGTTTTATGAAGTCTTGCAAATGTTTTTTTGCTTGTTGTACATCGCCTTTGTCATAGTGATGTTGTGCTTGATCTAATCGGTTTGTTAGTTGTTTGGTTAGTGAATGGTCAATTTGGTTTGATTCGAAAAGATCTCTAATTTGTTTAGTTAATGTAGCTGGCGTGACTGTCACTGTCACAGTCAGCTTATTTGATGTAAATTCTTCTCCTTGGTAAGTAACAATCGCCTGAATATCGGTAGTTCCTGCATTGTTCGCCATTATTTTTCCGGCGTCTACCGTAGCAACCTGAGGTGAGCTACTTACCCACTCTACAGCATCAATTTCACCTAAATCAACTTGCTCTCCATTCGTAAGAAGGATAGAAAGCTCTGTTCCCATTTTTTCGCCTTGGAGTACCTTCGCACTGTCTGCAGAGAGAACAACTTTATCTAAGACAACTTCTCTTTCATACGTAAGTTTGAAATCGTCGTAATAGGCACCTGATGTTGTAAAGAAATTAGATGCCCCTGCAAATAACTTTGCATATGCGGCATTTTCAGGTGCTTCAACCGTTGCACGTACCGTTTGCCATTGTTTATGTCCGCCCCTAACATGAATGATGTTGACACCATCCACATCCTTCCCAACTTGTTTACCAGCGTTATCAAAATAGCGGACGAAGAAACTAGCACTTCCATCTTCTAAATACATTTCAACTGTGGCTGTATACTCAACTCCAGCAGAAACCGGAATTGGGTCTGATTGGACAAACACCGTTTCATTTTGAGCCGTATCCTTAATCTTCAAGGAATAATTTCCTGTTTTGGCTCTTTCATTAGTTACCCCGTAAGAAACATTACCTGAAAGGCTAAATAAAGATGACCAACCTGGAATACGATTATCTTCCCCTACAGTTTCTTCAAATCCCGGATTTTGAAATGAGACTGGAACTGTCTCGTATACAGGATCAACAGGTAGCTTTCCACCATCAATGACAGGAATCATTTTTAAATAATGCTTGTCACCGTCGATAAAATAGATGTTTTGATTTCCTTCGGCATCATAGGCTAGTTCCATAAATGTAACTTCTGGTCCGTTGTCAATTAAGCTAACATGCTTGAGTTCCTCCGATTTTGGATCCACAACCGCTAGTTTTCCACCAATATCCGTGTACAATAGACCATCTTCGCCAAACAAGATATGAACAGGTCTCCACATCCCTCTATTTTTGATATTCGGATATAGATTCTTCGATTTTACAATTTCATAAGTGTCAGGGTCCATGGCAAATAATATGCCGTCAACTGCTCCCCATAACAACCCCTCTCCATCAAAGGTTAACCCGCTTATCATTGGTGGTGTATCCAATTCTGGAAGGTCTAATTCAAATTCCGTGATTTTCTTTTTACCTTTGACGTCCCAAACGAACATTTTTGCCTTTTTCGCAGTTGGTTCAATATCTAACCCTCCACGGACGGTGGTCGAGCCATAAATTTTACCATCTTTATAAGCAAGTCCTACGATACTTTGATCTTGAACGATATTTCTGTGTGTCTCTCTTTCTCCTGTAGTAGGGTCATAGATTGTCAGGGTTCCACCTAATTTTTGATAGTAAGGAATCGTACCAATTAATAGCTTATCGTTCTCGAATTTCATAATATATGGACGGTCTTGTTCATACTCATCATATAAATTGAAAAGTGTTTTAACTTCTAGTGTATCTGTATTCATCTTTTGAATAGATGCCCCGGAGTAGATTCCGAAATACATGTCAGAGCCATTCCCAGCAACCATTCCTTCCGCTTGCCCTTGAGAATACGTGGTAATTTCACCTGTTTTCGTGTTATATCTTGCCCCTTTTGGACCTCCAGGGTACGTAGTCATGTACAGGTTCCCATCAGGACCAAGTCCAAGACTATGTAAGTCTAATGGCAAATTACCATTCATCGCTAAAGGTAAATCAATGATTTTCTTCTCATCCAAATCTACGGTCATAATCTCTCCAGATCTTTTTACCGTAACAAGACGTAAATCTGATGAAGCCTCCCCAAAATCAACAAATGCAAGTCCCCTCCACCCTGCAGGATAACGGATACCCGTTTCCCTCGTTTCTAGTGTATTTACATCGATCTCCAAAATATGGCGATTGTTAATCACATACGTTTTGTTATCATTTACGGCCAATTGGGAATAGCCAAAAGCACCGTAGTCATCTTCAGAACCATCGCCGATTTTTCCGATTACAGTATCCTCGACCCATTCTTGTGATTCTAAATCATAAAACAAAATAGCACTTAGTTCGCTAAATCTGATAACGAGGTACTTTCCAGCAACCTCCATATCATAGGCGAATCCCATTGCTTCCACTGTTGTCCCTAGAATGTCAGGTGCATTTTTAGTGATTTTCTCCTTTTCAAGGGTCTCGGTATTGATTCGGTATACATTCCCTGTAACGCCCAAGCCTGCATAAAGGTAACCGTTATGGTAGGTCAACGATCGGACATAACTCGCATCACCTTCTACATCTACTTTTCCAAGATCTACAAATGCTTGTTTGGAAACATCATATTTAAAAATTTTACCTTCTTTTTCTTTGTATGTTCCGATATAAACATTTCCATCATCGTCTGTTGTGCTGCTCCAAAATTGATGGCTAGCATCAGGAATTCCTAGATTCTTAACGGACTTTGTTTCAGGTGAATAGCTCCATAGTTCTCCAGCATTTTTATCAGCTAATCCAGCAATATACACCGTTCCATCTGGAGCAATAATATGTGTCCAAACCTGGTTTACTTTTCCTAATTGAGCATTAAAGAGAACCGTATTGTTTTTTACATCAATGACATTAAATAACCCTCCATTTGCCGTTGTGTAAACAACATCTTTCCCATTCTCTTTTCCAAATACTGCATCAGTCACAACAGCGCCAGTAGCAGGAGTACCCAGATTCTGCACTTCTTTAAAACCGCGACCATTCAATTTTGCAACCACAGTCTCACCTTTATTCGTTTCTGCACTTGCACTGAATTGAAAGAAACTAGTGAACAACATGACAATTAAAAAACTTGAGAGTAGTTTTCGAACCCTTTTTTTCCCCATATTAAATCTCCCTTCGTCAAATAATGATAGCGCATTCATTTTGGTTGATAACTTTCATACCTCCCCTAAAAAATGTAGTCGGCGGCTTAACAATGATGAAAATCACAAATCTTGAACCAATTATATAGTTCACCTATTTCCGCTAACAAGTCTATAATAAGTCGAGAAGTTGTCTTTATCATGTCTTTAAGGGACCACGGGTACGGTTCCACTGGTCCCTCTTTCGGAGGTCTTAAATTGAAGAATTGCGCAATTACGCTTGAGCGAATTATTTGGTCAACGGATAGTACGATTATCAGGATGTAAACAAAGAAGACTAGCACCCCTAATGGTTTGCTAGTCTTCGAGGAGGGTTACGGAACTTGTCCCTGTGACCCAATTTCCTCCATCAAATATTCAAGCGCCGCCTCTAACTGTTCATCTCTGCCTTCCAATGCGCCCTCTCGTGTACGTTCTACTATGATATCCGGCTGAACCCCTACCATATGGTGTTGTGACCCGTCTACACTTAGTGCTTGCATGGCTGTGAACCAGACGCCCATGTTGCCTGGTAGTTTTATAAGATTGATTGCTCCGTTTGTTCCAGCCGTTGGTCCTCCAATCATCGTGGCAAGCCCGTTACCCTTGAATGTTTCGGCATATGTTTCACAAGAGCTTATACAGCTTCCATCGATTAGGGCCACATATTTACTCTTAAAAGTCTCAGGTTTGGGAGAGATGATTCCTATATTTCTATCGAATTCCACAGGAAGTGCGTTCGGGTACATTATATAAGGGACGTTCATCGGCATTGTGTAGTAAGTCTCGTCCGATAACTTATAAAGTAGTGGCGACATATCGATCGCAGGGTAACTCCTTAGATCAAAAATAATCCCCCTTGCGTGCTGAAGCTCCTTCAATGCGATTTCCAACTGTTCCTCTGTTATATAATCGAAATTCAAATAATAGATATCGTTCCCAAGGTATTTGAATCCTTCTGTGGAAGACCGGTTAAAGCGATCAACTGATGTCGAGAGGTGATAGATTGCTTTGATTTCAAGCTGTTGTCCATCTCGGATAACGGTAAACAATTCCTCTCCTCGCCCATCTCGGTCGAAAACAAACCAACTTAATGCAATATGTTCCCGAAAATGGAGTGTCCCTGACCCCCGATTGATGGTTTCATTTATCCACTTTAGAGCTGGCTCCCCAGAGCGTTTAACAATCACGTCCCCTACTTTAAAAGGAGAATCCTCACTTACAGCGGTTATGACAACCTCCCCATCAAATACATCTGCCCAGAAAGGCAAATATTTACCCTTATGATATTGCTTGTCAGTTACATTAATGTGGCCGTCATTAAGCGGTCTGAGCATTTTTTCTAACACTCTTTTGAATTCGACATGACTTACATAATTGGCTGGATGCACCAATTCCTTTAACGAATCAGTCAGCTGCTGATTCATGTCCACTTCGACGATATCATAATACGGATAAAAATATTTCACGATATTCCATACAATGACTGTGTTGCTAAGCTGGACAATGGGGTCCATTGTATCAGCAGAAAAGACATCGATTCTTTTAAGCTGGTTCTGTAGTTTGATAAATTCTTCGTTCTCACCATCCCGAGTGGTGGTCCCTTGTTGTGCAAGTAGGAAAAGCGGCAACTGAATTTTAAGTTCTTCATTAATCGGTTCCTCAATCACGTCCGTTTCCTTAGGAAAATCGGAAAAAAGTTGGCGTGTCCTCAATGAAAATTTTCCATTCGAAAAGGAATAGTAAACCCGTTTACTTTTATATTCCAAATTCAGTATATCTATAAATAATTTATCTTGTGCTTCCTCCTCTGTCAGGAAAGGCAAAAATGATAGATTTTCTTTTATATTAAGTCCCTTGTACTGCCAAGCAACTAATTCGTATTCTGGGTCTCGTAGTTTCTTGTAATCTGGTAAAAACCGCTCATATTCTTCATCAGCTTGGTAGATTTTCAAAGTAGGCGCAACCGGGTGAAAAACCATCTCCAGATTCTCTTTTAACTCTTGTTCGTTTTTCGATCCAATGATTTTTTCCATTCCATAAAGGGCAAATTGGTTCCAATCGACCTCTTCCACCTCGTCACTTGGATGAAAAAAGCGGACATATCCGTACAGTTGGGCAAACGCCGTGACATTTGCAAGCTGTCTTTCTTTATCCACCCAACTGTTTGTCCCGCTTGCCGGGGTGAAGGCTGGAATTGGTTGAGATGAATTACTGATTAAAATAGATAGGCAAACAAGGCTGAGTACCATTGGATTTTTGACCAGTTTGATAAGTGGAGCTCTTACATGGTCAAACCACATTCCCTCAAAGAATAATTGGGCATGATGGAAGATTCGGTTTTGTTGCTTCGCACTTTTTGAGTGAAATTTTAGACGCAATCCCTCCCCTAAGAGCTGGAAAGTAATCATAAGAATCGCTATCGCTAGTGCCGGAAACAACGGAATCCAAAACGCATGTATGATTTCCGTTCGCCCGCTCGCTAAAAATGACAGCCAATCAAAGTCTGCACTTTGCCATTCATAATCACCTACGTCTTTTATAACAAGTTTTTGCTTGAAAAAGTAGAAGAATAACGCGAGCTGCCCTGCTAATAAGGTGACTCGACCTGCCTCCAAGAAAAAATTCGAAATAAAGCTTGGCCATAAATTCGGCAGGTAATGTCGTATGTACATTTGAAAAGGGTTATTCCCCAAGATAAGTCCAGCGTGCATATACTCTTTTCGTGAGAGCTGGACGATTTGCTGCTGAAACAGATAACCCACTCGACCGACCCCGACGATGGCTACGGTGAGAATCATCAGCTCTTTCCGAATTGGCGATGAATCCACATATGGGGTAGAAAGAATCAAAACAACCGCTAGAATCGGTGGTAAGCTCGAAAAGAGATAGCTCAGCCCTTGTATAATCCAATGCGCAAGACCTCGTTGATTGCTCGCTAAAAATGCAAGCGGAATCGCCATCAAAAAAGTCATCATCGTGATCAGCAAAATAACCCCGAGAGTGTCATCCAACCCATGAATGAGGACGGAAAAAATATCAATCCCATCTGCATCGGTACCAAGTGGACTTTCGGTAGAAGGTGGAAACGGGGCCTTCTCAAATTCACTAGTTGAATAAAATCTTATACGCTGCGGTTCTAGCTCTGTGTTTGCAACGCTTGGCCCAATTAACATCGTGCACCCAAGCAAGAAACTCAACAAAACCCCGATCCGCAAATACCAATTTTTCATGTGAGTCACCCCCTGGGACAAGTCCGTTGTCCTCTTTCCACATTACCAAACACCTAATCTTCATCTATCTCCCTCTTCAAATACTCAACTGCCGCCTCTAACTGTTCATCTCTGCCTTCCAATGCGCCCTCTCGTGTTCGTTCTACTATGATATCCGGCTGAACCCCTATCATATGGTGTTGTGACCAATCGACATTCAGTGCTTGCATGGCTGTAAACCAGACGCCCATGTTTCCTGGTAGTTTAATAAGATTGATTGCTCCGTTTGTTCCAGCTGTTGGTCCTCCAATCATCGTCGCAAGCCCGTTACCCTTGAATGTTTCAGCATATGTTTCGCAAGCACTTATACAGCTTCCATCTATTAGCGCCACAATCTTTCTCGTAAAAGTCTCACCCTTCGGATCGTATCTTCCCTGATTTTCCTGGAAACCGACTGGATGTTTGTTCGGGTACATAATTTGCGGAACATTAATCGGCATTGTGTAAACAATTTCTTCCGATAATTTATGGAATAGCGCACTTATATCAGTAGCTGGGTAACCCCTGAAATCAAATACGATCCCCTTTGCGTGTTGAAACTCCTCCAATGCTACTTCTGTAAAATAATCGATATTCACATAATAAATATCATTTCCTAGATATTTGTATCCTTCCCCAGGAGACCGGTGAAAGCGATCAACCATTGACGAAAGATGATAGGTTGCCTTGATTTTGAGCTGTTGTCCATCCCTTTTTAACGTGAACGATTCCTCTTTTCGTCCATCTAAATCGCGAACAAATCGTTTTAATGCCGCAAATTCTCGATAATGCTGTGTTCCTGACTCGAGCTTAATTACATCATTTATCCACTCAATTGCTGATTCACCAGAGCGTTCCACAATTACGTCGCCTACTTTAAAAGGAGAATCCTCACTCACAGCAGTTACGACAACCTCTCCATCAAATACGTCCGCCCAGAATGGTAAATATTTACTCGTATGATATTGCTTATCAGTAATATTTATATGGCCATCATTAAGCGGTCTTAGCATTCTTTCTAACACATGTTTGAATTGGACATAATTCACATAATTGGGTGGAAGCAATTCTTTTATCGCATTGTTCAGCTGCTGATTCATGTCTACATCCACAATCTCATAATGAGGATAAAAGTATTTTACGATATTCCATACGATCACCACATTGCTGAGCTGGACAATGGGGTCCATCGTATCTTCAGAAAAAACATCGATTTTTTTAAGTTGATTCTGCAAAGCTAAAAATTCCTGGTTTTCACCATCGACGTCTGTTGACTTTTGGTAAGACACGAGGGTTAAAGGCAATTGAATTTTTAATTCTTGATTAATCGGTTCCTCAATCACGTCTTTTTCGTTAGGAAAATGATTAAAAAGTGGGAGAGCCCATATTGAAAATTTTCCATTAGAAAATGAATTGTACACCCGTTTACTTTTATAAGACTGATTCAGCCCTAATATAAGTAATTTATCTTGCATTTCTTCTTCAGTTAGGAGGGGCAAAAATGACAGATTTTCTTTTATTTTGACCCCCTCATACTGCCAAACAACTAATTCGTACGCAGAATCTCGTAGTTTCTTATAATCTGGCACATATCGGTCATACTCTTCATCAGTACGGTAAATTTTTAAGGTTGGGGCTATCGGTTGAAAAATCTCCTCTAGGTTCTCTTTTAACTCTTGTTCATTTTTGGATCCATTGACTTTTTCCATTCCATAGAGAGCAAATTGGTTCCAATCGACCTCTTCCACCTCATCACTCGGATGAAAAAAGCGGACATACCCGTACAGGTTGGCAAACGCGGTAACATTTGCAAGCTGTCTTTCTTTATCCACCCAGCTGTTTGTCCCGCTTGCCGGGGTGAAAACTGGAATTGTTTGAGAAGAATTACTGATTAAAATAAATAGGCAGACAAGGCTCAACACCATTGGATTTTTTGCTATTTTTATGAGGGGTCCTCTTATATAGTCAAACCACAGCCCCTCGAAAATTAATTGGGCACGATAAAGAAATCCGTTTTGTTGCTTGGCACTTTTGGTGTGAAATTTTAGACGAAGCCCCTCCCCCAAAAGCTGAAAAGTAATTATCAGGATGGCAATTGCAAGCGCCGGAAACAATGGAATCCAAAACGCATGTATGATTTCCGTTCGCCCACTCGCCAAAAATGACAGCCAATCAAAGTCTGCACTTTGCCATTCATAATCACCTACGTCTTTTATCACAAGCTTTTGCTTGAAAAAGTAGGAGAATAATGCGAGCTGCCCTGCTAATAAGGTGACTCGACCCGCCTCCAAGAAGAAATTCGACATAAAGCTTGGCCATAAATTCGGCAGGTAATGTCGTATGTACATTTGAAAAGGGTTATTCCCCAAGATGAGCCCAGCATGCATATACTCTTTTCGTGAGAGCTGGACGATTTGCTGCTGAAACAGATAGCCCACTCGACCAACCCCAACGATGGCTATGGTGAGAATCATGAGTTCCTTACGAATTGGAGATGAATCCACATATGGGGTAGAAAGAATCAACACAACCGCTAGAATCGGTGGTAAGCTCGAAAAAAGATAACTAAGCCCTTGTATAATCCAGTGCGCAAGTCCTTGTTGATTGCTCGCTAAAAATGCAAGCGGAATCGCCATCAAAAAAGTCATTATCGTGATTAGTAAAATAATCCGGACCGTGTCATCCAACCCATGAATGAGGACAGAAAAAATATCAATTCCATCCGCATCAGTCCCAAGTGGATTTTCGGCAGAAGGAGGAAACGGCGCCTTCTCAAATTCACCACCATCATAAAATCGTAAACGCTCAGGCTGGAGCTCTGTTTTTACAAAATTCGAACCAACTATCATTGTGCTCCCAAGTAAAATGGCGAGCAAAACCCCTATCCGCAAATACCAATTTTTCATGTATCTCACCTCCCACGGAACCAGAGGGACGGTTCTCTTGGTCCTGCTCCGTTTCTCCCCAATTTTTTAAATGATATATAAAAGAAAGAGTGAAACCCCTGCCATTGCGGGAATTATGATGATCATTTGTCTTGTTACATCCTTCACTAACATCGTCGTTGTATAGAATGGAGAGACTATGCGTAATAAAAACTTGCTGACAAGGATCGTTATGAAATAGAGCATCATAAAGCCCAACGCTATTTCAAGAATCATTCCCGTTTCTATGTTTCGCTCAACGTCCGCTCCTGATAGTTTTGTCATAACATTTTTCTTGTCAACTGTCTTAAACAATCGATAGGCCGCACCTTTATACTCTGTCAGCCACTCCACAATCAACAAGTTTGATAAAACATAGACCATCATCGACGGTAGATGGCTAATGATTTGGATCATGCTATTACGCAGGATGTGCTTGTACGTGACAATTTTTTCGATTAACCCCTTCGACCTTGCGACTGCTACGAATACTTGGTCACTTTCTTCATTCAAAGCTGAGGTCGTCACCTTTGCCAGATATAAAAGTGGGTACAGGGCTACCAAAGCCGAAGGAAGCAGAAAGCTATACCACTCCTCATGCCCAAACCAGGAGATAAACGGCATGTAAAAGAGAATGATCCACTGAAGACAGAGAATCACAAAGAAATCTGGCAACGCCGAAAGGAAGCTGGTTAACCCTTCCCCAACGAGCTTTTGGTACGGTTTCCTTTTTCGAAAATCAAAAATCCCCTTCCGTATTCCAAGTGTAAGTGCAAGGATAAAGGAAGTAATCACGATCTTTAGACTTCTAGAAAAATGTTCGACCGCAACAGACTCGATTGGCTCTCCATTTTTTGTCGTTCCCAAACTATGATTCTTCCAGGCTTCTGAAACCGTATGTTGAATCACTTGCTTATATTCGTTCCATGATTTCAGTTTGTTCTCCGCCGTATCCGGAACATCCGGCAAAAACAAACGGATCCCGAACACAACCGCAATCACAAACAAAACTGTGCAAACATCCCGCACTCTCGCCTCAACATTTCCCATCACGTAATCTCCTTTTGGGGCAGAGAGACAGGTCCCTCGCCTCAAATCTCATAAAATTATTATTATTTTGAATTTACCATAATTGTTATTTAGTTCCAATAGAGCAGTAACAAAACCCTGTCCTTTTAAAGACGAAAAAGGTGACCCAAGATTTGAGTCACCTTTAACTTTGCTTATCGATTTGTTCTCTTGCCCCTGTTTTATTCACAACATTCACTCCACCTGACACCGAAATTACGCTCCCCGTGATGAAATCCGAGTTTTCCTCACAGAGAAAGGCGATAATTCTGGCTATATCCTCACCTGTACCTGGGCGACCGATTGGGGTTTCGGGGTCCTTTCGTGTTCGAGCTGTGGTGATGGTGGCTTCTTTCATCTCACCAGTTATGTCGCCTGGGCACACCATGTTGGCGGTAATTCCGTGTTCAGCTTCCTCGAGGGCAATTGATTTTGTAAGTGACACCAAGCCAACTTTTGCCGCACTGAAGGCTGAGCGATACATCCAGCCAGGTGCGCTCTCCGCATCCTGAAAGCCATAGGTGATAATCCTGCCGAATTTTTGCTTCCGCATGACGGGGATGATTAGCTTGAGAAAATGAAACACTGAGCTGAGGTTGCCGTCAATCATCTCGTTCCATTCGTGATCCTTGTAATCTACTAACTTTTTTCGCTCAAAAATATACGGACCGGCGTTGTTGATGAGGTAGTCAATTCGCCCAAAGCGGCTCATTGCCTGGTTGAAAATGTTTGTGATATCCGCTTTTTTTGTGATGTCACCTTGAACGAACTGAATGGATTCTAAATAGGGTTTCCACTCCTTTTTCAGCTCTTCGACGCGAGCCTCGTCGCTCCTGTAGTTCACTGTCACCGAACAGCCCATTTTTAAAAATTCCTCAGTCACTTTTCTTCCTAAGCCCTTCGTTCCCGCTGTAATCACTGCATGTCTCACCTACATCACCTGCCTTTTGTTTATTGGATTGGGACGGCTCCTTTGGTTCCGAGGGACCACGAGAACCATCCCTTTGGCACCCCTGTACCCCATGGTCCCTTACCTATTTAATAGAGTTAAAAATTCAAGACGCGAGTCTGGGCGTTCTTCGAATATGCCTCTTGCGGCAGTTGTTGTGGTTTCGGCGTTTGTTTTTTTAATTCCACGGCCACACATACACATGTGCTTTGCTTCGATGACCACCATGGTGCCCTGTGGCTCGAGAATTTCTTCAATGGCCGCCGCAATTTGGTTTGTTAACACCTCTTGAACCTGGAATCGTTTCGCATAGCCTTCTACCATTCTTCCAATCTTGGAAAGTCCCGTTACTTTTTTATCCGGGATATAGCCGACGTGTGCGACACCAAAGAACGGTGCGAAATGATGCTCGCACATAGAATGGAACTCGATATTTTTAACCAAAACGAGCTCGCGGTGCGTGACGTCGAACACCTTTTTCAAATGGTCCTTTGGATCTTCTTGGTAGCCTTCAGTGTATTCGAGGAATGCTTTGACGACGCGCTGAGGCGTTTCGATGAGTCCGTCACGGTTCGGATCGTCCCCGCATAGTTCAATCAGACTTTTTAATGCATCTGCTACATGTTCAGCTTGTTTAATTTTTTCTGGGTTTCCTTCAAATATACGTGGCAATTTTTCAATTATGTTTGCTTCCGTATCTATTAAAGACATCTTGTCGAACCTCTTTTCATCATTGTAAACTTTCCTATTACTTCTTCTTTTGCATCGGATTTCCTTCCTACGAAAGGACTATTTGCAAGGGGTGGAGTATTTGGAGTTTGGTAAATTCAGAAACATTTCATTTTGACTTTCAGCTTCGTCTTGGGACTAGAAACCTGTCCCCCTATCCCTACTACTTTTGTAGTATTTTAAAAAAATTCCTTCGCTTTCCGTATGTTTTCATTGCTGTATTGAATATTCATTCGGTATGCTTTCTATGTATATATCAAAAAAATTGGAAATTTTTTTAAGTCAATAGGTAGGAGGCTTTCTATTTATGGTTCCAAATGATACAGAAAATGAAGGACAAAGGAGAGATACACATTTACGACAGCTTGCCTCTGTTGGGCAAGTTGCTGCCGGGATTGCACATGAGGTACGCAACCCACTTACAGCCGTAAAAGGATTTTTACAGCTTCTACAGCAGGAGGAAGAGCATGAATACCTGGATATTGCACAAAGCGAACTCAACAATGCCCTTCATACCTTGAACAATTTGCTTCAGGTGTCTAAGCCTGATTTGGAAGACGAGGATGCCCAAGTGATTCATCTAGCGGCCGAATTAGAATCTATTTTAAATCTATTTTTAGATAAGTTGTATGAAATTGAGCTCGAGTCGGACTTTCAAAATACGGATGCTACCATTGTCGGAAAGAAAAATCAGTTCAAGAAAGCCTTTTTTAATTTGATCAAAAATGCGATTGAGTCGATTGAGGGGAACGGCAAAATTAAGATTACGCACCGAGCTAATGACAAGGATGTGTTTGTCACCATTGAGGACTCAGGCGTCGGTATCCCAAAGGAAAAAATGAATCTACTCGGAACGCCATTTTTTTCAACAAAGGACGCTGGTACTGGGATGGGACTTGCCCAAGTTTTCTCCGTTGTCTACCAGCATGGCGGAGACATCTCTGTTGACAGTGAATTAAACGCCGGAACAACGTTTACGATTAGATTGCCAAAACAACTCAAACCCATTGATCGAGGTGTTCGAAAATTGAATCTAATCTACAAAGATTCTATTAAAGAGTTTTTCCTAGAAAACAAAGTCTATTTTGAAGAAAAGCTGCTAGAGGAAGCCATTAATGTGAAGGATAAGATCGAGGATATTCATACGGTTGGAAACATTAATCTCCTTGATAATGCTCATAAACTCGTACTCTATGTCGTTGAAGAACGCGAACACGAGTTGATTACATTTGCTAAGCGGGAGGGCATCGCATGGGCTAAAAATTCGCTAACGCTTGCGTTTAAGCTTGAGTGGGTTCAATCCATACGCCGTACCCTTTGGGACTTCCTGTACAATTATGACCTGTTATTGAATAACGAATCAAGTCGTGACGAATTTTTTGCGCTTGAGAAAAAAATGAATATCTTACTCGACCATTTTTTAACCCACTTTTTCATCAGCTATTCGAAGTTCAAGGACGGACTTCTGGAGTCGCAAAGACAGCTTGTTGAAAATCTATCTGTGCCGATCATTCCGATTAACCAAGATACGTACATAATCCCATTGATTGGTGGCATCGACCAACGTCGCCTCTTGACGATCGAGGATAAAATCCTGTTTACCATTGAAAATGAACATATCCGCACGCTAATCATGGATCTATCTGGTGTCGCCTTCATGGAGGACGAGGTCATTTACCGCTTCAGAAAGTTGATTGAGGGTATTAAAATGATGGGCTGCCAAACGGTCCTTACCGGAATTCGGGCGGAAATTGTGAAAAAGATGATTGCATTGGGAATCAGCTTTGCGGATATCGCGGAGTCAAAGGGTACCCTACAGCTGGCATTGAAAGATTATTTGTTTGTTGAAGATGTGGTGGAATAGTGAACATGAGTTAATGCTCCAATGAAACTTTTGGGCCGAGGGATCTGTCCCCACGACCCAAAAAGCTTTCAGGATCTTATAAGCTAGTATTTTCGATGACCATCGCGATTCCTTGACCGCCCCCAATGCAGAGACTAACGACTGCATATCTTTTAGCGCTGCGTCTTAGTTCGTATGCTGCAGATAACAGGATTCGTGCACCACTCGCCCCAACAGGGTGACCAAGCGCAACTGCCCCACCGTTAACATTTGTTTTTTCACGGTCGAGTCCGAGTTCTTTTTCAACTACGAGATATTGGGCAGCGAATGCTTCGTTTACTTCGACCAAGTCCATGTCGGCTAAGCTAAGTCCCGCTCGTTCAAGTGCCTTTTTTATGGCTGGTACAGGACCAATCCCCATAATAGTCGGGTCAACTCCCGCTACTCCCCACGAAATTACCTTTACAAGAGGCTTTAGCCCATTTTCACGAACCGCTCTTTCACCTGCAACCACAACAGATGCAGCTCCGTCGTTAATACCCGATGCATTTGCGGCAGTAACTGTTCCGTCGGCAATGAAGGACGGACGCAATTTACTCATCGATTCCAAATTCGCGTTTGGCTTGATATGTTCATCTTTTTCTACTAAAATACTTCCTTTTCTCGTTTTCACCTCAACAGCAACGATTTCTTCAGCAAAAGTTCCGTTCTCAGATGCTTTTGCAGCTCTTTGGTTTGATTCAATCGCAAATCTGTCTTGTTCTTCGCGGGAGATTGAATACTTTTCTGCTAGTTTTTCCGCGGTCATGCCCATTCCTTTTCCCGTGTATTGGTCGGTGAGGGTTGTCAGCAACATGTCTTCAAATTGAAGATTACCCATTTTTGAGCCACCAAACCGCTGGGTAAAATTCGCAAACGGTGATTGGGACATGTTCTCCGTTCCTCCGGCAAGTACCAATTTCGCGTCCCCTACTAAAATATGCTGTGCTGCGGAAACAACAGATTGCAACCCAGAGCCACATAGGCGATTCACCATAAACGCAGGTACCTCTTGAGGAACACCACTATGTAGGGCAATATGCCGCGCCAGATAAGAAGCGTTCTTTTCAGTATGAATGACGTTGCCGTAAATGACGTGATCAATTTGTCCGGGATCAACATCGGAGCGCTTCATTGCCTCAACTGCGGTAGCGCGTCCTAGCTCTGTTGCACCCGTCCCTGAAAACGAACCTCCAAAACTAGTAAATGCTGTACGAGCTCCTTCAACAATATAAATTGATTCCATTGGCAATACCTCCTTTTTTAATTAGTTTACCACGTTGCTTGCTATATGTAATGAATATTCTGACTAATAATGTAGAGGAGGTGTACATTTCTGTACACCTAACTTAGACTCATTCAGTTGTTTATGTTGAACTTGGCTGTCAATAGTGGGAAAAACGGGGAATAAAGAGGATTGAAAGCTAATGAAACGCTTCCAATTTTAAATATGTATTACAAAATATATGTATAAATCTGAGCTGTGTTTTAAACAAGTAAAACAGCTGCCGATTAATTATCTGCGACTTTCTACCTATAGATTAACCGTTCATTCAACAAAATTCTGTTAATTTCATCACATTTTTGTATTTTTTTACAATTTATTTGAAGTTTTTTTCCCTTTAAGGAAAGCATACTTGAAGTTTCACTATAGCAAACGTTACATACGGCCATCTCCTACCCCCTTCATACGTGAAGTTTACGCTTTGGACTCCCCTCCTTCCTAACAAGTAAATTTGAGTTACCGGCGGAATAAAAGAAGAACGCGTTCTTTAAAAGGACATTTTTATGGCATTTGAGGAACTTGCTGAACAGTATAAACCATTGATTTTTCAGGTGATTAAAAGTTTACGGTTGTATGGGGACAAGGAGACATTTTATCAGATTGGCTTAATCGGACTTTGGGAAGCGTCGACTCGCTTTGCCCCAGAAAAAGGTGTTGAATTTTCGACATTTGCTTATTCGACAATTCGTGGAAAGCTTCTTGATCATTTAAAAAAGGAAGCCCTCCACCGGGAGCGTTGTCAACCTACGGGTGAACTGCTTATCTTGAGTCCTACGGAGGGCTCTAATGGGTATTCTCCGGATTTAATTGAAGAGTACAGCGAAGGGTTGACGGACAATCAGGTAAAGTGGGTTCAGGGGCGAATTATAGAGGATAAAAGTTATAAGGAAATCGCCGATGAGCATGGTGTTACCGTGGAATCGGTAAAGTCATGGGGACGACAGGCTGTTAAGAAATTGCGGAAAATCATTATGCTAGAAAGATAACTTTTTTCAACTAAATGTTTGTTTGAATTTTTTCTGGTAACGAGTGCGGACCTCCGTGTTTAAACAAGCGCTTGTTTGAGGATTGAGTTCTTTTTTTGAGAATAATAAATGATTAGGATTGTGACGTTGGGCAACAATGTATGGTGAGGTGAGAACATGATTAAGAGGTTGCTACTACTCGCAATCATTGTAGAGCTCGGTGTGTTTTGGTATGTGCACCACGAAAAGACCCCCGTCCAGGTTCAGGTGGCGAATTTCCCACAGCGCGAGCTTGTATTGGACAAGAAAAAGGTTCCTGCTGACGAACCGGAGCCTGCGGTTGAAACAGCTGCAACAACGGATCCTTTGACGGTTATAAAAGACAAATATACGGTTGAATTTGAGAATTTAGAAAAGGAAACAAAAAAGAAGGCGAAGGATCTGCTGGCACGAGCTAAAGAGGATTTCGTAGAGGAATCCACCGATGGCATTGCCGCTCTTCAGGTCATGAGCAGCTATTATAACGAGTTCAAGACGCTTGAAACTGAAACCGACGAGACCTTCGAACAAATCTATGCGCAACTCGAAACCGAACTAGAGGCAGGCGGCTATTCAAAAGACGAAGCTGTGACCTTCCGAGAACAATACGAGGAAAAGAAGAAGAAAATGCTGAAAAAGGCGCTGGATGTGCAGGGAAGTTATGAGTGAGGGCGTGGGACTACGCGTAAAGGTGAAGGATTTATATTTTGTTGACTTTTCATCAAAATTGACTCCCTCTGAAGATTGAAATAAGCGTTTATAAAGCTTATAATAGAGATATAATAAAAAAGATCAGGTGCGTCAACACCTGATCAACACAATTACATGCCGCAAAGTGAGCGGCTAACCAATTAATTTGAAGTTTCACAAAATGAAGTAATCATCCCTTATACCTTGGTCGAGGCGGGGCGGTTACTTCTTTTTGTTTGCAACGACTAACGTAACTACAATTGTTATGACCCCTAGCAAAACTACATTAGATTGCAGTGCCACTGACATTGTCTCATATAAACTCATCTGACCACCTCCCTTCCCAAGGAAGTGGCTAACCGCCCACCCGCTTTATGTAACTGTACCCCTATTTTAACATTTCAGATAATAGATTACCAGTAAAAACAGAACATTTGTTCCCGTTATTTTTGACAACCATATGATAAAATATAGAAAAATCTAGTAAAAGGAGCGCTTCCTATGAATTTTTTCGAAATATTACTATCAGATTATGATTTTTCACTAGATAAAAACGGCGTCAGTGGAAAGCGGTTGGCGTCACGACTCGCTGCTTTATCAGAAATTGGGTTAACCCCTGATAACGGCTCACACCGAATCGGTTTTTCCCGCGAAGAAAAGGCTGCAAAGGATTTGGTGAAGAAATGGATGACAGAAGCAGGACTTACTGTAACCATGGATGGCGCTGGTAATGTATTCGGACGTCTCAATGGTAAAAATCCTGGTCTTCCTGCACTCCTGTCCGGCTCCCATGTTGATAGTGTTCCTAACGGCGGACATTTCGACGGTCCCCTTGGTGTAC
The DNA here is from genome assembly GCF_031324165.1 of Ferdinandcohnia sp. QZ13. Lineage (NCBI taxonomy): Bacteria > Bacillati > Bacillota > Bacilli > Caryophanales > Bacillaceae > Ferdinandcohnia > Ferdinandcohnia sp. QZ13. The sequence goes on from NZ_JAVIVW010000015.1 coordinate 1,570,214, forward strand.
TTGCAGCCCTTGAGGTTGCCGAGGCTTGGAAACAAACAAACTTTGTACCGGAACGTCCTTTTGAGGTTGTCATTTTTTCTGATGAGGAAGGCGCACGATTTAATGGAGGTTTCAGCGGAAGTTCGTCGATGATTGGTGAAGCGACAAGAGAGGACCTTCTTCCGAAAAAAGACATCCATGGTGACTCTTTTGCAAAGGTTTTAGAGGATATTGGACTGTCTGTTGACGACTTTTTCAATTCAAAAAGAGATCTCAAACAACTTGAGGCGTTTGTTGAAATACATATTGAACAGGGAAAAAGGTTGGAGCGCGCTGGGGTGCCAGTGGGCATTGTAACTGGAATCGCGGGACCTTGCTGGTTGAAAATGACGTTTACGGGTCGTGCTGGACATGCAGGCAACACGCCAATGGACGACCGTAGGGATGCGCTTGTTGCTGCGAGCCAGTTTATCTACGAAGTTCAATCGTTACCAGAGCAAGTTAGCTCATCAGCGGTCGCAACCGTCGGAAAGGTTGATGTACTGCCAAACGGCGTGAATGTCATTCCTGGCGAAGTCCGACTCACTGTTGATATTCGTGATATCAAAAAAGAAACTAGGGATCGACTTGTTGACCTAGTCATTGAAAAAGCAAAGTCCATTTGCGCTGCACATGGGATTGAACTTCAATATGAAGAAACATTGCGCGAAGCACCTGTTCCAATCAGCGAGAACATGCAGCAAAAACTCGAAAAATCTGTGCTCGCACAAGGGATTGAACCGGTGTTTTTACCTAGTGGTGCTGGCCACGATTCAATGATTGTCGGCCATGTGTTGCCGGTCGCCATGATTTTCGTCCAAAGCAAAGATGGCATCAGCCATAACCCAGCCGAATGGTCGGCTTTAAGCGACTGCGTGCAATCTGTGCATGTGTTGAAGGATTTTTTGGAGGGGTATGATAAATAGCAGTTGTGAAAAGGATGCACGATTTGTGCTTCCTTTTTTTGATTTTTGACGTGTTGGGCGACCATTATATCGTCTCAAAAACATTTTTATAGATCGTTTTGTCTCTGAGACCACTCCTCAGAGACATTTCGTTTAGGTATCCGCATGTTTTTGTCTTCGATAAGCCTTATCAGAGACAAATTGCATGATTGCTCGCTTCGTTTTGTCCTTGAAGACCTGTCTCAAGGACAATCTAAATTACTTTTCTCTTCATTTTGTCTTCGATACCCTGCCTCAGAGACATTTCACCTTCTATACAAACATTGAATTGTCCGCGATAACCTCGCTCAGAGACATTTCTCCAATTCACCCATGCCTATTTGTCTCTGATCCCCCCAATTACCAAACATTCTTCTATTGCCCCCATCCCTTTTTCCAACTCCCACCATTTACAAATCCCGCCTCCCGTCATATAATACCAACATACCATTTGAATATCGGCATTCACTCATATAATCACGGGGATAGGGCCCGTAAGTTTCTACCAGCGCACCGTAAATGTGCTGACTATGAGTGAGCAATGGGAATGCATTTATGCTTATTCCACTTTCCTTCGTTGAAAGCCTGAAGGTCATTGACTCACTCGTATTGGGGAGTGCAATGATGTTCAGGCTTTTTCATTTATAAGGAGGAAACTCAAATGGAACTTTTACAACAAAAAATACTTAACGAAGGTACTGTCCTCTCCGACCACGTCCTAAAGGTCGACGCCTTTTTGAATCATCAAATAGATCCACAATTAATGGTCGAAGTCGGCAAAGAATTTGCGCGTCGCTTCGAAAATGATCACATTACAAAGGTTTTAACACTCGAATCCTCAGGGATTGCGCCTTCTATGATGGCAGCGCTCGATCTGGGAGTGCCGGTGATTTTTGCACGAAAAAGAAAATCTCTTACACTCGTAAACGACCTACTTACTGCGTCTGTTTATTCTTTTACGAAAAAAGAAACCAATGAAATTTCCGTTTCTCAGAAATTCCTCGAACCAACAGACAATGTGCTGATCATCGATGACTTTTTGGCAAATGGGCAGGCTGCACTTGGTCTTGCTAGCATCGTAGAGTTAGCTGGCGCTAAAACCGCTGGAATCGGAATTGTAATTGAAAAGTCCTTCCAAAACGGGGGTAAACTGCTTCGCGACAATGGTTTCAAGGTTGAATCTCTCGCAAGAATCCAATCTCTCGAAGGTGGAAAAGTGACATTTTTAGAAGAAGTGGGGGTTGGTCGCTAATGAAAGGGAATCTATTCAAAACGGCCTCTCTCGGAATTCAACATGTGCTTGCGATGTACGCAGGTGCCGTGATTGTGCCCCTCATTGTAGGTGGCGCCATCGGCTTATCGGGTGAGCAACTCACGTACCTCGTTTCAATCGACTTATTAATGTGCGGAATCGCAACGATTTTACAGGTGTGGAAAAATAAATTCTTCGGTATCGGTTTGCCAGTTATGCTCGGCTGTACATTTACAGCGGTCGGACCGATGATTGCAATCGGAGGGCAGTATGGGGTATCCGCGATTTACGGTTCGATTTTAGCTGGTGGTGTATTCCTTGTTCTTGTTTCTACTATCTTTGGTAAGCTCGTAAAATACTTCCCTCCAGTCGTGACCGGGTCAGTTGTTACCATCATTGGGATTACGCTTATTCCAGTTGCAATGAACGACATGGCGGGCGGAGTTGGAAGTACAGATTTCGGTTCGGTTCAAAACCTTGCCCTTTCATTCGGAACTTTATTTTTCATCTTAGTGCTGTATCGTTTTGCAAAAGGTTTTATGCGTCAAATTGCCATTTTACTTGGTTTAATCGTTGGGACAGCAGTTGCTTATTTCTTAGGCAAGGTTGATTTTTCAGCAGTAGCAGATGCGTCTTGGATGCACATGCCGAAACCATTCTACTTCGGTATGCCAACGTTTGAGCCATCAGCGATTATCATGATGATATTAGTTTTAATTGTGGGGCTTGTTGAAGCATCAGGCGTTTACTTCGCACTCAGTGATATCACTGGTAAAAAACTATCAGAAAAAGAGATATCAAAGGGATACCGCGCAGAAGGAATTGCGACCATTTTAGGCGGAATTTTCAACGCGTTCCCATATACAACGTACTCACAGAACGTTGGACTAATCCAACTTTCAGGTGTAAAAAAGAACACTGTAATCTACGCCGCTGGGGCATTTTTAATTATACTTGGATTCCTTCCAAAAGTTGGCGCGTTCACAACTGTTATTCCAACACCAGTTCTCGGCGGCGCGATGCTTGCGATGTTTGGAATGGTTATCTCTGCGGGAATCAAAATGCTTAGCAAAGTTGACTTTTCATCACAAGAAAATCTATTAATCATGGCATGTTCAATCGGAATGGGACTTGGCATCACAACCGTCCCAACCCTATTTGCGAACCTACCAGAAGGCATGCAAATCATAACCAGCAACGGAATCGTTATCGGAAGCCTAACAGCCATCGTCATGAACCTCATCTTCATGAAAAAACCTTCAGAAAAAGCGGTGCAGGTACTGGAGGGGCAGAAGGCATCATAGGAACAAGGGGACAGGTTCCTTGTCCCACCATTTATCCCTAGGTACAATTCACTTGTCCCTTTTTCCAACAAAAAGTCATTGCAGCTACATGCTGTAAGAAGAGAGTGAGTGACTGTCAAAAAAATTCTTAATATATGTTATTGAAAAAAGTAGCTATCCATCCTTTATTAGGGATTGGGCAGCTACTTTTTTCTATGTTTTGAAGACCTTGAAACAATTGTAATAGCCCCTATCAAAACTAAATTGATGTCAGTGCTAGCATCATTTAATTTAAATTAACCTTAATGAATTTATCCAGCAAGATGCACAAGGGGTACAACTGTACCCCTTGTAGATGGTAGACTAACTCTCATTTACTGCGATTTTTGCCTCTCTCGTTGTGCTCATTCAACAGCCTCTTTTCGCGGTTTCGGTTGCGAGCCTCGGCTAACATGCGTTTTAAAGACAATCTGTAAGTAATTTAATCTAGGTATCTTAGGAAAGGTCGTGTAGATAGTTAAGTTACTGGCCTACGAATGGGGGTACAACTGTACCCCTTGCAGTCGTTTGACAAACTCTCGTATACTGCGTTTTTTGCCTCTCACGTTGTGCTCATTCAACAGCCTCTATTCGTGTTTTCGATCGGTTGCGCGCTTCGGCTAACAAGCGTTTTAAAGACAATCTGTCAGTAATTTAATCCAGGGTATCTTAGGAAAAGTCGTGTAGACAGATTGGTACTGGCCTACCAATGGGGTACAACTGTACCCCTTGCAGACGGTTGATAAACTCTCGTATACTGTGCGGTATTTGCCTCTCTCGTTGTGCTTATTCAACAGCCTCTATTCGCGTTTTCGGTTGCGCGCCTCGGCTAACATGCGTTTTAAAGACAATCTGTAATTAATTTAATCCAGGGTATCTTAGGAAAAGTCGTGTAGACAGACTGGTACTGGCCTCCGAATGGGGTACAACTGTACCCCTTGCAGACGGTTGATAAAGCGGTTTTTGCCTCTCTTGTTGGATCAACAGCCTCTAAACGCGTTTTCGATCGGTTGCGGGCCTTGTCTTTCAGGTGGTTTAAGACAGTCTGGGGAAATAACTAAAATCTAGATTTCATTGAAAAAGTCCTTTAGACAAAGTCAGCACTGACTTTGTCTACATTCTACTATGGGGTACAACTGTACCCCCTTCTTTAGATCTCTATCATCGATAATTTGATTCTATCGGCGATAATCTATTTCTATGGCGTTATTTTCATTCTATCGACGATAATTCAGTTCTATCGACGTTAGAGCTATTTCTTACCCCCTCAACAACTCGATTCCCACCCAAATTTTCCATATAACAAATGCTCCAACAAAGGTTAGCATACTGGAGATGATTCCGATCACCGAACCTCTCCCATATAACGCTTCATATGCGCCTGAGAAAAGTACGATTAAGCTTATGATGATAGTGAATACGCCCAATGCCTTTGAAAACAAACCTGTTTTTAAAATGAGTAATCCTACTTGTATGAGCCAAATGCTCAGACAGATGCTAGAAAATACAGATATGACGAGTCCTAGTTCAATCAATGGGTGGATGGTCGTGATGGCCTCTTGGATGTTCTGATCTTTATTAACGAGGTCGTGATGGGCGGCAGCTGGTAGCAGCATGTAAAAGGTGTAGGAAAATAGATGAAGATAGGCGAATCTGGATACATTTGAGCTCATTTCCGGATATCCAGAGCGAAGTCGCGTATCAACCGCTTCAACCATCCAGAATACTAGTATCATTGCGAATGCTCCGGCCAGCAGTAATACCCAGTTCACTACAGGATAAGTCGCTAGCGAAGGCACCGTTCGCTCATACACATCCTTCCCCTCGACAGCAACTGCCTGTGAAATAACCATCACAAGAACAAGCATCAATGCAGAAATAATTGCAAAATAACCACCAAGTCGTTGGCGTACCATTTATGGATTCCCCCTTATTTTTTACTACTTTATTCCTAGAGGAATCGGAACATGTCAAGTCGAAGGCAAACAAAAAACGGCGAACCCCAAAACAGGGGTCAACCGTTATTTTCCACAACACTTCTTATATTTCTTTCCGCTTCCACATGGACAAGGGTCGTTTCTGCCTACTTTATTCTCATTTCTAATCGGGACTGGTTCCTTCATTGTATTTTGGAACTGCATCTCTTTTCCCATTGCCACGCTCTTCCATTCCCATAAATCCGGGTGTTTTACTCCCACAATTGTGTAGAAGCTGTAAGCAACTTGCTCTATATCGATTAGGGAATATTCATATTCGTATTCCATATGAGCATTGAATTCAGGGAGAGCCTCTTTTGAAAAATGGTGGCTAAGAGCTTCTATGATTGGCTCCTGCTCATCCAATTCATCCGTTTCACGATAAGCTTTTCGTAACTCCTCAAGCGCAAGATCCGTTTTAATATTCCCTAAGATTGATGCTGCATATATAGCTGATTCTGGCTCTCTTACATATGGTGCAACCTCTTTTACTACTTGATCCGATTGAAAACGAACTAATGCTGCCGAAACCACTTCCAATAAAAAGTCATCATCTCTTGTTAAGAAACTTGCAAAAAGAGGGATATGTTTTTCAAGATTTAGTAGCCCGGCCATATAGACATTCATGATACCATTTGAGGAGAACCAATCATCATTGTTTTCCTCTGACAACACAATATCAATTTCTTTCTCTGTGACCCATCCTTTTTTCACAATACACTCAGATAGTTTTTTCGCCGCTTGATAAAAGTCATATCCTCGGGACGATGATTGATCAAGTTTATTCAATATTTTTCCGTACATTGAATAAACGTCTTCCTCTGATCCATTTTCAATTGCTTCGAAAATCTCCCGGGTTTGTTTAGGAATATATTTTTCAAGTTGTTCTTTATATGTAAAAGCAAGTGAAATATCAATATTATTTAATAAATTTAGTGCTTGGCGACGCTTATCCTCGTTCATTTTTGGGATATTGTCGATTAAAATATTGAGCGCTTCTTCATTGATTGTTTGATTTTCGATATACATTAAAATGTCAGATTGCTTCGTTTCGTTTCGGAATGCTTCCTTTAGCAACTCGACCGTCCATTCCTCTGGAACGTTCGGATATTCATGAAGTGCATGCAAGACTGTTTGTTGGATTAAGATATCATCTGAAAGTAAATGTGGTTTGATTTTTTCTAAAAATGTCATGGGATTGGGTCCTTTCAATCGGTAATCTATTTCAATTAGCATTCCATCGGTTTGAATATTTCCATTATAACCATATTTCATTGAAAATAGGGTATTTTTCCAATACTGAACTTGAGCACAAGGTTAGCTATCGGCGATAATTCTATTCTATCGACGTTATTTTATTTCTATCGATAATAATATATTTCTATCGGCGTTATTTTAATTCTATCAACGAAAATTAAATTCTATCGTCGTTAACTTGATATTCACCAAAAAAAGCCATCCCACTTAGTGGAACAGCCTCCGTTCATTTTTCTATTCAAATAAAGGACTCACAGCTCTTTCATTGTGGATGCGGTCGATTGCATTAACTAGCAATTGAGCCACGGAAATGGTTGTGATTTTATCGATTTTCTTTTCTTCTGGTAATTGAATGGTATTTGTGACGACCAATTCCTGAATTGGGGAAGATTGAATTCTTTCAATTGCTGGACCGGATAAAACTGGGTGCGTACAGCATGCGTATACTCCTTTTGCCCCCATTTCCTTTAAAGCTTTTGCAGCAATGGTTATCGTTCCGGCTGTATCGATTAAGTCGTCGATAATGATAGCATTTTTCCCTTCGATATTCCCCACGATGTTCATAATTTGTGCCACATTTGGCTTCGGGCGACGTTTATCGATAAAGGCAATTGGCACATTTAGTTGACTTGCCAATTTTCTTGCACGCACAACTCCACCTTGGTCAGGCGCAACCACGACGACATCCTCAAGCCCTTTATCAGTAAAATATTGCGCAAGAAGTGGCACACCTAGCAATTGATCCACAGGAATATCAAAGAATCCTTGAATTTGTGGTGCGTGAAGGTCCATTGTTAAGACCCTGGTTGCACCCGCTGTTTCAAGTAAATTCGCAACGAGCTTCGCCGTGATTGGTTCACGGGAGCGCGCTTTACGGTCCTGACGAGCATATCCATAATACGGAATCACCACATTGATGTTTTTGGCAGAAGCCCTTTTTAGTGCATCAATCATGATTAATAATTCCATCACGTGTTCGTTTGCGGGTTGTGAAGTTGATTGAATCAAGTACACTTCACTTCCACGTACACTTTCATCTATATTAATATGAATTTCTCCATCACTAAAACGTGAAACTGAACATTTCCCCAACTCACAACCGAGTAACGATGCCATTTCCTCTGCTAGTTCTGGATTTGAATTTAAACTAAACATTTTAAAACACTCATTCAATTGGTAAGCCACTGTTCGTCCTCCATGCAAAATATAGTCTATATATAATATAACCTATCTTTACAATCTTTACATAGTGCCAAGTTACAAATTTCGACAGAAATAAATTGGAAACCCCGATTTTACCGGATTTCCACTAACCTAATGGAATTCTCCAAACCCTATTATTTTAAAGTCCATTCCTTCTTTAGAAAATATATATTGGAATTTTTTCAATTCAGGGGGGTCACTTTCAATAATTAACTCATATCGATTAAAATGGCGTCTAAAATCTATAACTTCACCCTGATCATTAAGCCCAACGTTGGGATAATGTCCTATCATCGAAAAGGAAGCTGCCATTTCTTTCACGACTGCATCTTTCGCTAGGCTGTCACGCTCTTTATTGGTAAGTTCAGGATTCGTAAGTTGATGAAGTACCTCAATCTTTTCAAGTCCAACCTTTTTTAAATAATCTTCAGGGTAAAAATAGGGAGTAAATAATTCATATGTAAAGAAAATAATAATAAAAAGGCTGGCCATCATTTCAATTGAAAGCTTATATCTCAAAGCGGACATCCACTTGTTTAGCTTTTTAACCACCCATACTATAAACATTATGATGAGAATATAAATGTTAATTTCTATCAAAAAGTGAATGAAAAGGAAATTTAGGTAGTGTTCGTTTTTTAAGAAAACAACAAGCAAAAACACACCTAGTAATGATAAAAATGATTTCTGAACGAATTCACGCATCCTATCCCCCCTTTTACTACCTATAAAAGGTATTCGATAAATAAAAAATTTATCCTTCTCTTCAAAAAAAGGAGCACCACGAGTGGCTAACGGGTTCCGTTATCTATCGCAAAAACCTAATTTACACAATAAAATGTATGTCTATTTGCACTGCAATTTGCGGTGCTTTTTGTATATAAAAATAGCTCAGCAGTTACTGAGCTATTCTATTTGTCGTCTTTCTCAATCAACTGTACTTCATTAGAAGTTACTTTATAAATGTAAGTTGTACGCATTTTTGGACCTTCTCCCCCTTTTGGTTCACAGTCCTTTTGAACTGTTATTATAAATTCTTCTGCTTGCTCTTTCACATTCGTCACATTGTTTATCGTCTCTAAATTGTTTGCACATTTGGGAACTTCCTGCAAAACCTTATTTGTAGCACTGTCTTCAGTTAATTTTTCTTCTGAACTACACCCAACAAGTATAGTTATCAATACCAATACATAAAACATCAGTCGCATTTGACAACCACTTCCTTTACAAACATAGACGAAAATTGATAATACAAAGTTTCAATGCTTATTCAAATCTTCTGCCCCTTTACTTTAAGTACACTTTTTCACAATCCTATGTTAACTTTAACATAAGTATCCAGAATATAATTAAAACACAAATAATATCCAATCAATATCCTATATTCGCCAATTATATGTATATCAATTTGTATACAAAAATGGAGGTCAAAATGTGAGATAACACTGGCTGTTGTTACCTCACAAATTGGTATGCATTTTGATACGCAAAATCCTCCCTTTAACAGCATAAAAACGCTCTATACTAACAAAAAATACCTATCAAATTATTTTACAATTTGATAGGTATTTTAGCTTACAATTTATATGTTTTCGATAGGATACGGAACCCGTTAACAAGTGGCGCCCCTCCTATTTAAAACACTATCGTTTTATTATGATCAACAATAATTCTATCCTCAAGATGCCATTTCACTCCACGGGCAAGCACGCTTCGTTCGACGGATTGACCGATTTTCTTCAATCGCGCTACATCGTCACGATGATCCACACGTGCAATGTCTTGTTCAATAATTGGGCCCTCGTCCAAATCGTTCGTTACGTAGTGAGAGGTTGCTCCGATTAATTTTACCCCGCGTGTATAAGCGCGCTCATACGGTCTTGCTCCAACAAATGCTGGCAGGAATGAGTGGTGGATGTTAATAATTTGGTTTGGAAATGCCGCAACAAAATCGGGTGTTAACACCTGCATGTATCGCGCAAGCACAATCAAATCAATATCATATTCTTTTAAAAGCTGTAATTGCTGTTCCTCAACTTGTTTTCTAATGTCCTTGTTCGCTGGAATGTAGACGAACGGAATCCCAAGATTTTCGACAACAGGTCTTGCATCTTCATGGTTACTCACGACTAGCGCAATTTCCGCCATCAAGTCACCGCTTTGCCATTCCCATAAAAGCTCGTGCAAACAATGAAGCTGCTTAGAAACAAAAATCGCCGTTCTTTTCACATCTTGAACGTCAATTAGCTTCCATTTCATTGAAAACTTTTCGGCAACTTCTAAAAATGCAGCCTCCATCCCTGACTTTTTCTCCGTTAAGGATGGGCATTCAAATTCAATTCGAAGATAAAATGTACCTTCTTGATGATGCGTAGAATACTGACTGGACTCAATGATATTGGCGTCGAATGAATATAAAAATGCAGAGATGGCCATCACGATCCCCGGTTGGTCCGGACAGCTCACCAAAAGCCTTCCGTGATTTTGGTGTTTGCTTTGAAACTCTTCCTTGTTAAAATACATGATCATTACCTCACAATAATTAATGAGGAATATTATAACAGTATCATGATGAGTTGTCTAAACAATTCGGAAACTTTTTGGGACAATGGGACAGGTCCCTTATTCATTCGCTAGTTTTTCAATAAGTAACGCAACCAACGCACTTCTAATCGGCATTTGCGAGATAAGTAAATGCTCATTTGATGCGTGAGCGCCGTCACCGACTGGTCCTAATCCATCCAAGGTTGGGGCAAATTGTGAAGCAAAGCTCCCGTCGCTACCGCCGCCACTTGCTTGGTCTTCTAAGTCAAAATCAAGGTATTCCTTCGCTATTTCCTTCGCTATTTCAAACATTTTTGTGATCTCTGGCGTCTTTTCCATAACTGGACGGTTGATGCCACCTGTAACCTCGATGGATAAGCCTTCCTTGGATGGCGTCAAGCCTTGAATCAATGGAATGATTCGATTAAATTCGGCGGTGTTTTTTACACGCAAATCCAATTCTGCCTCCGCTTCTGCAGCCACCACGTTCGACGCACTTCCGCCTTTTACTAGTCCAATATTTAATGTAGTTCCTTTTTCGAAGTCTGTTAAGCCATGCAAATAAAGGGTTTGTCGAGCAAGTTCCTCAATTGCACTAATGCCTTTTTCAGGCTCAATGCCGGAGTGTGCCGCACGTCCCTTTACATTTATCGTGAACATGCCGACACCTTTGCGAGAGGTTTTTAGCTTTCCTTTCGTAGACGCAGCCGCGGACTCCAGAACAAGCACATATTTGCTCTTTTTCGCTTCCGCTTCGATTAATTCGCGTGAGGACTCACTTCCAATCTCCTCATCTGTCGTAAACAACATGACAACCTTTGTTTTCAAAGGAACCTCAAGTGTTTTGAGTGCATGCAGTGCAAACAAACCTTGGACGATGCCGCCCTTCATATCGAAAGACCCAGGCCCGTAAAGCTTGTCACCATCAATACGGAATGGAAGTTCTTCTAGCGTGCCCTTTGGCCAAACTGTATCCATATGCGCCAAAATTAATATTTGCTCATCACCCTCGCCAAACTCACAGCGGTAATGATCCCCAAAATGCTCATTGTTAAACTTCTGAATCGAGCCACCCACATATTTTTTATAAAGATCCTGAACCTGCTCACCCACCTGGTCCACCGCTTCTTTATCATGAGACGGAGATTCCAACTCTACTAAGCCCTTCAAAACCTCCACCATTTCAGACTCTTTCTCTTTTAAAAATGCTACAACCTGCAGTTCCATTACAATGCCACCTTCTATTGGGACAGAGCTTTCCCTATCCCATCCATTTGAGACAGAGATTTCGTGTCCCTAATAATTTATATATTATAACAATATTACAACAATTGAACCCATGCTACTATTTTATAGCATGGGTTCGAAATTTCTATTGTGCAGTGGGCACTCTTTTTAAGAAGTGATCCAAGAATGTTGGCGCGTCAACTTCGGTGCATACGTGGATTTTTGGATTCCCTTCCGGTACTGGTATGGTTCTTCCATCTTCTCTTCCTTCAGAAATCACGTCAACTGCTATGTACTTCGTCTTTACTAAACTTGGGTCAATCGCTACACCTACTGCTAATGGGTCGTGGAGACCACAGCCACCGATTCCTGGGTTAGCTGACTCATAAAAGTCAAGATAAAAGCTGACCATGTCCGCGAAAAAATCGCCGACCTCTGAACCTCGCCACACATCTACTTTTTCTCTTGGCAACAAGGTTTGCATCGTCACATCTAAACCAACCAAGGTTATCGGTAAACCTGATGACAACACGATTTTAGCTGCTTCGGGATCTGTAAAAATATTCGCCTCAGCATGTGGTGTTGCATTACCAGGTACGAAGACCGCGCCACCCATAATCACTACTTCGGAAACAAATTCGACAATCTCTGGTGCCTTTTGAAGCGCGAGAGCAAGATTTGTCAACGGTCCCACAGCGATAAGGGTCACCTCATTGGGAAGATTTTTGACCTGTTCGATAATAAAATCAACTGCAGTCTGAGTTTCAGCGGATGCAGCAGGTTCAAAATCCAACACATTTCCTAGACCATCTTCTCCATGTACCTTCTTCGCAAAACCTTCACGATTTTCTCGGATTAGTGGCTTTGCCGAACCCGCAAACACCGGGATCCTTTTTCCTAACTTCTCTAAAACCGCTAGCGTATTTCGTGTCGCCTCATCAACCGCAACATTCCCGTAACTTGTCGTTAATCCTAGAATCTCAAGCTCTGGTGAGTTCACAGCATAGGCAATCGCCATCGCATCATCTATTCCTGTATCCACATCAAAAATAATTTTCTTCATCGTTTACCTCCTAAATTTTCTTGTTTCTTCAAGTGTTGGCATTGAGGCTTGAGCGCCTTTTTTGGTTACGGCCAACGCGCCGACTGCATTTGCAAATTCAGTGGCTTCTTGCAGTTTTTGACCGCTCACGAGTGCTGTAGCGAGCGCCCCAGCAAATGCATCACCCGCTGCCGTCGTATCAGCCACTGTCACAGTGTGTGGGTTGACAAAGAAGGTTTCGTTTGCCCGCAACACGACGACTCCTTTCCCACCAAGCTTTGCAAATACCGTATCGACACCTTTTTTCAATAGTTTTGTCCCAGCCGTTTTTGCAGATTCCGCATCTGAAATTTTCGCGTCGGCCACAATTCCTAACTCACTCTCATTCGGGACGAGATAGGTCACTTTTTTATAAAGCTCATCAGGAAGTGTTCGTGCAGGTGCAGGGTCGAGCATAACTGGAACTTTGTATGTATGAGCAATATTCGCAACTTCAATGACTGTTTCAAGAGGAATCTCGAGCTGTAGCATGACAAGCTTTGCCTGGCGAATGATTTCCTCATGTTTTCTTACATATTCAGGTGTCACATGGTCGTTGGCACCAGGTGAAACAATAATGCTGTTTTCTCCATCTTCATTCACACTAATAACAGCCACGCCGGACGAAACGTCGGGAATTTTTTCAATAGTAGAAGTGTCCACACCGACTTCGTTCAGTCCTTTTAAAAGCTGCTCGCCAAAAATGTCCTCTCCGACGCAGCCGAGCATAGTAACTGAAGCTCCAAGTTTCGCAGCTGCATACGCTTGGTTACCGCCTTTTCCACCATTCCCCGTAAAAAAGCCATGGCCGAGAACCGTTTCTCCCCATTCGGGCCGCTGCTTCACATTCACCACCATATCCACATTCAAGCTACCTACAACCACAATATCTGCAGCCATCTGACTTCCCCCAATCTTTGAAAAAACAAGATATTACTAAAGTTTATTATAGACAAACTTAGAAACAGTGGCAAAACTGGTGAGCGGTATTTAGATGAGGGGGTATAAAAGATTGACTTTAACTGTGGAAGTTGCTTTTGGATCAATTTTGCGGCGGTTTCGTTCGGGGATTTGCATCTTCTCCCGTTAGCCCAAGCTTAGCCCCATCCCATAATCAATCCATCAAAAAAACAGGGGACTCTCCCCTGCCTTTTTTTACTCCCTTTCAAAATCCAACACGACCGCGGTTGCGGCACCTAAGGATTGAGAATAAGGTTCATTATTAAAATATATTTGTGTTTTGGAATACGGAATTTTGAGAGCATTTTGCTCAAGATGACTCAATAATGATTCTTGAAAAGCACGATATTCATTATAGGGACTATCAATTACAATTGTACCCGGATTGAGCAAATGGATAATATTGATCAGGGAGGTTGCTAAATATATTCCATACTTTTTCATTTGTTGCTTAAGAAGTTGTTCTCTACCATCGGGTAACTCCTCAACCTCCATTTGTTCTAGCCACTCCAGGAAAGCTTTTCGGCTTATCATTTTCTCTAAGCAACCACGTTGACCACAGCCACATAATGGTCCGTTTGGATCCACGGAAATATGGCCAATTTCCCCAGAGGTCCAGCTGTCGCCATTCCAAATCTGACCCTCTGCCGTAAAAGCTCCGCCTATTCCATCGCCGATCCGAATATAAAACGAGCTGCTGGTACAGGATTCATCCATCATTCCTGCTGAGCACAGGGAAGCCAAATTAACATTATTTTGTATAATAATGGGCACTGGTATTGATTTTTCCAGCTGTTCACTGACATGGATATTCTTCCAACCCAGATTTGTAGAATGGTACACAATACCTTCACTCGCATTCACAATTCCAGGAATTCCAATGCCAACGCCGATAACTTCTGGATGTTCGCCCAGCAGGCTCTCAACTATTTTTCGAATCTCCCCACATACCTTTCCACAGTCTTTTCCGTCTACCTCACAAAACCCGCTTATGACAGGTTGCAAATAAAAATCAGTCACCATATATTCAATACCGTCATGATGAATGGCAATCCCAATCGCTTTGAAGGCATTTTGATTCAATTCAATCACGATCTTGGGACGGCCAGCCTTATTTACATCTTTAACTCCGACTTCTTTGATAACGCCATCTTTCACATATTGGTCAACAATCAAGGAAATGGTATTTTTGCTAACCCCCATCGCTTTCGCCAAATCTTTTCTAGAGGTTTGCTTATATTGGCGCAAAAGGGATAAAACCTTTTTCTGATTTTGTTCTCGTAAAACCCCAGGGCCTCTTGTTTTCATTCTCTGTCCTCATCTCTCTATCCACTAACATATCAATATTATACCAATTGCCCCTACTAGAGTAACGGGATACATTCTTATAACTTCTTAATCTTATGTTTGAAACGAGAAGTAAATTGGTTGTTCCATTCGTCGCCACCAGTAGCGTTCCCGCTTTTCCAAATCGGCGGCTGAATTCCTTGTTCAACTAGTTTAGCCGTAGCTTCCATGGAAATGGAATTGACAATATAGGCATTAACAAATGTTGAGACGGCTCCCACTTTTTGATCCAGATTTTCAATTTCAATCACAGCGTCCCCGACTTTGACTTTTGAATCAATGGCAAGGTCGACAACATCGTGCAGATTTTGTTTGGATGGATGTCTTGCAGGGTGATCCTTTGGTGTGTCTAGCGCATGCTGTTTTGAGGATATGCCAATCGTTTTTACTCCTAGTCGCTTGGCTTCCAAAGCTGCATCGATTGTAGCTGCATTTATCCCGTATGCATTAATAATGATTAATAAATCACCAGATTGTAATCCATAATCATCTAACACGATCTTCCCGTATCCAGGTCTTCGTTCAATCGCCATCGACCTTAGTGCGCCTCCACTTAATAAGGTCCCTTCATCTAAAATGGCACTGACATGCATCAGCCCCCCCGCACGAAAAAAGAGCTCCTGGGATGCTAGATTTGAGTGTCCACCTGGCCCGTATGCATAGACAATTTTATCCTCTTTAATCTGATTTGCTACTATTTCTGCGGCTTTCATGATATTTTCTGATTCCGTTTCAATCACTTGATCCATATATGTTTTCACTTTTTCATAGTATTCCAGTGCATACTTCATTCCTTATCACCCCTATACAAAACGTTCCCAGCCTTGATTGTTTCGGTCACTTCCATACCCTTTTTATATAAAATAAGATCGGCGGGAGCCCCTACTTTAAGACCATGCTCCAGCCCCATGATTTTTGCAGGTAAAACGGAGGCCTTTTCAATCGCTGTAGGTAAATCCGTGACCCCCATCTCAACGATTCGGTTTACACCCCAAAGGATACTTTGAGCTGAGCCAGCAAGTAGTCGTGGCTCCCCTCTCAAATGAAGCCGTCCTTCTTCTGTTAATGTCACTTCTCCACCAACAGCAGCCGTATAATCCCCTGCTGGCAAGCCTGCTAATGCCACACTATCACTGATGATGACCATTTTTTCCTTCTTCACTTTTTCAATCACTTTTAACACGGAAGTTGGAAGGTGAAATCCGTCTGCAATCACAGTTGCAGCTAACTCATCCTCTGCCAACTGGTCCCATATATAGTTCGGATGTCTTGGAAGCATGACATGTGCCCCGTTGCCTAAATGAGTTGACATTTTCGCACCTGCTTTAACCGCATTTTGAATCTGCTCTGAGTTGGCATTTGTATGTCCAATTGAAACAAGGATTCCTGATTCAGATGCTAGTTTGATAAACGCCTCCGCATGTTCCCATTCTGGCGATAATGTCACGATTTTGATTAAACCAGATTCATTTAATCTCTTAAAAAACTCCCAATCAGGAGCTTGAATATATTCCCGGTTGTGAGCCCCCCGCGGTCCATCTTCGACTGATAAAAATGGACCTTCTAAATGAATACCGGCAACCATCTGCCGTGCAAGCTCATTTTTTGAAACGGCATTTGAAATTTCTCCAACCAGTTTCAACATATTATCAGAGGAATTCGTGATGACTGTTGGATAAAATGACGTCACACCTTGTTCTAATAAACTCAAACAAACCTTTTCAATATCGGATTCAGTTAGATCAAGAGAATTAAAATCAATCCCCATATATCCATTTACTTGTAAATCAACAAATCCGGGTGCAATGTAGGTTTTATTTTTCACATCAGTATGTTCAATCGATTCAATGATTCCATCTCTTATCTCAATCCGTATCCCGGTATCATTTTTATAATGAATTCCTTCAACAGTAACCATCCTATTCATCTCCAAATGAGTCTTGATCGACATAAAGATATGCATGCTCATGTGTTCGTAAAATGGAGGCAGGGCACTCTGTGCTAATTGGACCATTTAACGTTTGATAGATTGCTTGTCGTTTCGTGCTTCCTGGAACAATGCAATACATCGATTTCCCAGATAAAAGAGTTGGAATGGTTAGCGTCCACGCATGCGAAGGAACCTCTTCCAATGAAGCGAAGCAGCCGTCGTTTACTTGCTGTTGCCTGCACATGGCATCGAGTTCTACCTTTTTGATTACCTTTTGATCATGAAAATCCGCAACAGGTGGATCGTTAAATGCGATATGGCCATTTTCACCAATGCCAAGACAAACGATATCAATTGGCTGCTCTTCTAGAAGCTTCGAATAGCGCTCTAGCTCATTTTCATTTGAGCTATCAATGAGGTGAACCTCTTTGAATGGAACTTTATGAAACAATCTTTCTTTTAAAAAGTTCTGAAACAGCTGAGGTGCTTCCTTATCAAGTCCGACATACTCATCCATGTGAAAAGCAATAATCTGATTCCAATGAATTCGGTCGTC
Organism: Ferdinandcohnia sp. QZ13; assembly: GCF_031324165.1. NCBI lineage: Bacteria > Bacillati > Bacillota > Bacilli > Caryophanales > Bacillaceae > Ferdinandcohnia > Ferdinandcohnia sp. QZ13. Next base: position 1,587,831 of record NZ_JAVIVW010000015.1, read on the forward strand.
ACTGATCAAATGTTGTAAAAACTCATTTTGTGATGGAGCAGCAGCAAACACCATGCGGATTTCTTCTTGCTCTTGTTGAAGCTTTACAATTTGATTGGCCACATCACGTGCTGCATATTCACCCATTTCATTCCGTGTTTCAAAAACGTAGTATGCGAGTTTATCTTTATGTCCACTTCTTTTTACAGTCATTTTCCATTCACCTTCTAGTATGTTTTCTATTGCGTTCTGGATTTCTTTTTCCGTTTTTATGTGAAAAGGCGCCGGTAAGCCAAAGTAATAAATGAATTCCTCGGCTTCATACCCGCCTTCCATTAGCTGAATTTGGGTTGGAATATATCCAATCATTCCATTGCTATAACCGAGAGCTAAGACTCGCGGGTTCAGGCTTTTTATATACTCACCATACCCTTGAACCATTTCACCATTAAAAAAGATAAAATGAAGCTCGGGACTAATTTTAAAATATTGAATTTCCAACAAAGTTTCGCTCTTCCTGCTATGTTTTTTCCAAATCTCGAGTACCTCGGGGTCAATATCTTCATTTTCGATATAGTTTTCCTGAAAATATAAGGGTAATTTGATGCTTTTACTCTGTAGCTGGTGACAAACGATGGTTTCTTCGTCACCTCCAGATAAAATATCCATAGCAAGCTGGTTACCAATCGTCTCCATGTCATGAAGGCTCCCCCGATAAAATTCATCTTCCTTAATTAAAGCCGGTCTAACATCACCACAGCACCCCTGTAAAAAACCTATTACCGCATGAGGATACGTCTTTTTTAACAACGAACAACAAACTCCCGTGTATTCAGCTGAAACAACATTTGCATCCGTCGATGTCGGATGGCAGGAAAAATGAATAAGCATTGCATTCGTTTCTTTCTTTTCGTTTTTAAACGTGATAATCGTAACCTCTTTGTTTATCGGAACACTCGGATTAGGTCTCATCAGGATTTTATTTTCATGCTTTAATCTGCGGTAAACACCAATCTCACTTGTTGTTTGTCTTCGTGCGATAGTCACCTGCTCTTTATTGGCGATTGCGTATTCAACGCTTTTGACTATTTTTGCTTCCAATGAATCTAAAAAGCTTGGTTCTGCTTCACCTAAAAGGCTTGTAAAGGCATCACTTGTTTGAGGTCCAGAATGATTATGGGTGGCATGAAAACAAATGGCTTGCGGTCTTAGAGAATACTCATCCGCCAACCTTTTTCTCCATTTCTGAACAAACCTGTCATCCCACCAAATGACATCTCCAACCATCAGCAAAAATGCATGATTCTCTTTTTCAAAATAATAAGCTTTAAGAAAAAGCGGAGAATGAACCTCCAAAGCATTCCCTTCCCGATGTGCAAATCCCGCCAACGGGATAGGGAGCTCAGGGGTAATATCGATTTCGTAGGTACCAAGCAGTAAACTCATGATTCATTCTCCTCTATTAAAATAGCTTCAGAATTAAAATAAAGTTTCGCAGGATATGAAACGGATCTTTGACCGGTAATGCTACAACCTTTTGTAACGGTCTTCCCTGTCTATCCCTAATTTGAATCCACTCTCCGATTTCCTTGTTCGGGTTTGGAAAGGTGGTGAAACTATATTCAAAAAACGTTTTATACCATTCTAAAAAGCGTTCTTCCTTCGTTTTTTTATAGAGTAATAGTAAGGTGTAGAGTGCTTCAGAATGTGGCCACCAAAGCTTTGTATCCCATGTATCAAGAATCAACTTTTCATACGGATCGTCGATTCGCCTTCCTTGTGGCTCTGCACCATTTTTATCAACAAACCGAAGCAGCCCTCCGTGTTCCTCATCCCATCCTAAATGAATCGCCTGCAGTGTGACTTTTGATAAGAGCTGTAGGACCTTTTCATCCCTCTCATGGAGACTATGAACATGAAACCAAATCGATTCCAAAGCATGACCCGGATTAACATGGTTCGCAAGTAAAGTATCTTCATTACTAGCATCCTCAGGTTTCAGTTCGATAATTCTGCCATCCTCTAAAATGAATTCCTGCATGATTTTTTTACTGATGGATTTCGCCTTTTTCTGGATTGGTTTTGAAAATTTTTCGGCTGTCTCCTCCACCTCTTGTGCCACATTTAACATGATCATCTGAATCGAATGTGAGGAGTAACCAACCGGAATTGGATAAGGCTCTGTTCTAAAATGGCCTTCCTCAATTCGTTGATGAATTGATTCATAGACCTGATAGGCTTGATCAAATGCACCTTCATTTTTAAAGACATCTGCATATTTATTTACACCTATGACAAAAAAGCAATCGGCAAACACACTAATGTCTTCCTGAACCGGTTTTCCATCATCAGTTACGGTATACAGAACATGGTTATTTTCCATAACAGTGTGGTTCACTAAGAACAGATACGTTTTATCCGCCATCTTCTTTAAACGATTTTTACTTAAAGCAATCTTCCCTTGCTCCGCTAACCGATAAAGCTCCGCACATAACCAAAGGAAACGCCCCTGTGACCATGTGTATTTATCCTTGCTTACTAACGTACTTCCATCATTGGAGAAGCAGGTAAAAACGCCACCTGCTTCTTCATCAAACGCCTTTTCCCAAAACGGCCAAAAGTTTTCTTCGATTTCTTTTTGATAAAAACTTACTAGTTTTTGAGTATCCATGACGTATCTCCTTTAATCAAATACGCCTTGGCGTATTTGCGCCCAGATTTTTTAGGCCCACACGAGGTGGGTCATAAAGACGTTGCCACAGGAAGTGGCGTTCTTAGTCTTTAATCCTATGCTCGAAAAGTTCCCTTTGAAAATCTGTGGCATCCGCCGGAGGCTTAACTTTATTCGGACTGATTTGAACCCAAATAAATTTGTTTCACTAATTGCATTAATCTCCACTTTTAAAGTAGGTGACCTCGGCTGAATAAAGTTAAAGCGATGGTGTAATGTTCTTCGTATCTTTTGCTAACTCTTCATCAGATTTGCTAATTGCTGCTAACATTTCTTCAATTTCTGGCTTAACTGGTTTATTTTTATTGAGTAATCCAAGACCAATGAATACTAAACCAGATGTAAAGATTGGAGCTCCAAGTTCCACATATAGCGCCCAATCGACTCCGTATTTTGTTAAGACAAACATCGCTAATCCTGCAAGAATAGAGGAGATCGCCGCTTTGGAATCACTGTATTTAAAGGCAGGTAGTAATCCTAACAGCATTGGAATTGAAACTGGTCCGACTAACGCCGCAAACCAAGAAATCAATAGTCCTAAAACTCCACCAAAATTATCTGAGAAAATCCCGATAATAAGTGTTAAGAAAGTGAACGTAAAGGTAACAATCCTTGCAATTTTTAAGGATTTCTTTTGATCAAGTCCTTTAAATTTGCCTGACATCACAGGGAGGATATCCCTTGTAATAACGGCTGAAATCGTATTTGCATCTGAAGAAGTCATTGACATGGTTGCGGCAAATAGGGAAGCCAGCACAAGACCGATCAATCCTGCTGGTAAAAGCTCCTGCGTGAGTAAGGCATATGATTGTGTAGGATCTTCTAGATTCGGTAAAATAAGCGGTGCCGCCCACATTGGGAAGAATAAGATTAACGGCCATACGAGATAAAGGCTTCCTGAAAAAAGTGCAGATTTCTTCGCTTCCTTCCCTGACGGTGACGCAATATATCGTGCTGCAAGGTTCCAAGTTCCGCCGTTATAGCTAAAGAACACAATGAACACGAAAACTAACACATAGCCTAGCGTGTATGGTTCGTTGAATGGCTGGCTATTGGCTGGTGGGAGTTTATCCCAGATTCCTGTAATCGAACTCACTCCACCCATTTGGTTTAATACAACAACGAACATTACAAGTCCCGCAACAATTTGGACAATAAACTGCGCAAAGTCCGTCCAGAGATCGGCCCAAATTCCACCAACTGTAATATAAATTAACGAAACAATTCCTGATAATAAAATTCCATATACAATTGGTATTCCAGTAAACACATTTAGTAAGAGACCGATTGCTGCCCATTTCGCACCAACATCGAATAGTTTTACGAGTACACCACTCCAAGCCACTAGCTGTTGAGTCGGTACATTATAACGCATGGCTAAATACTCCGTCGGTGATTCAATATCAAGCTTCGTTCTTAGTTTTGACCATCTCGGCGCCATGATGTAAGCGCCTACAATCACTGAAACAACAATCGGTATTGCCCACCATACATACAAACTAAAACCATGTGTATACGCTAAACCAGCGTACGCCACAAACACCGCGCCACTGTATCCCCCAACATGGTGGGAAATCCCGCCTAGCCACCAAGGCAACTTCCCCCCTGCAACGAAGAAATCCTTCGATCCCTGTACTTTATTAAACGACCAAAACCCAATCACAATCATAAGTAAGAAAAAAGCAATAATGACTCCCCAATCTAAACCACTCATGTTTCTCCCCCTTTAAATTTAACTCCCATCAAACCCCTTGTTGATTGTTGGCAAAACTTGTTTAATCTCCTGGTTTTAGTCACCCCCTTCAATTAATCCTAATATATGACTAATTATTTTATAAAATACCACAATCGGTTTTATTTGTAAAATAAATTTAGAAAATTTCGCATAGTTTTTTTAGCTGTTGCCTCTTTCACGGTATTGCGGCTCGGTCCATAGTTTTGCATCTAAATTCCAGGATTTGCTTCATCTCACACATTTTTGCGTCTTTGGACCTATTTTACGTCTTCTCGCAGATATTTGCGTCTCCACTCACATTTTTGCATCTTCTCTCCTCATTTCGACAAGCTCCAACCACGATTAGACATTTTTTCACCAAACTTTGTAACTTTTTCTCTTCTCAAACGTCTAATACTTGTGTACTATTAATTCAACTAGTAATCTACGAAAAGGTGTTGATAAATATGAGTCGAGTTAACCGCCATTCGAAAAAGAATACAAAACGGAAATGGCCAAAAGTTGTTGGAACAATCGCTCTTGTTTTATTGTTAGCTATCGGTGGATACGCCGTTTATTTATATCAATCTGTTGCAAGTACAGTTGGGAAAATGCACAGCGACCGTGGTCCATCTGACAAACGTACAGAAGAAATTGATATCTCGAAAGCAGATCCGATTTCGATCCTGCTCATGGGGGTTGATGAACGCTCGGGCGACAAGGGACGTACCGATTCGTTAATTGTTGTTACCGTTAATCCAAAAACGAATTCCATGCAAATGCTAAGCATTCCGCGTGATACTCGTGTTGAAATTGTCGGAAGGGGTAAACAGGATAAAATCAACCACGCATACGCATTTGGTGGTGTGGATATGACGATTGACACAGTTGAGAACTTTTTAGATATACCAATCGACTATTATGTAAAAGTGAACATGGAAGGCCTGCAGCAAATCGTTGATGCGCTTGGTGGCGTCCAGGTGAACAGTACACTCGCATTCTCTTATGATGGTGCCTCATTCACGGAAGGCCCGCAGACCTTAAACGGCGAGCAAGCTCTTAAATATGCGCGGATGCGTTATGACGACCCTCGTGGTGACTTTGGTCGACAGGACCGTCAAAAGCAGGTTATCCAAGGAATTATCGATAAAGGGGCAAACTTCTCTTCTGTCACAAAAATTGATGACATTCTTGGTGCACTTGGCACGAACGTAAAAACCGATATTTCCTTTGATGAAATGAAAACTATCCAATCGAAGTATAAGAATGCTCGTCATAACATCGACCAATACAGCATCGACGGTGTTGGGCAAACCCTTGACGCGTGGTACTGGATTGTCTCTGAAGAAGAACGACAAGCCGTCTCATCACGCTTGAAACAACATTTGGAAATTAAATAAATTACTGAGAGCAACCGGTCACGTTCCGGTTGCTTTTTTACGCCTTACATATTTTCCTCCTTTTTCCACATACTAAGTGGACGACGGACCTGTGTCCCAAAGGAGGTTCTTACGTTGAAACTTAAAATTTTATTATGCATAGCGTTATTCTTTCTATTCATTTCGCCAGCGAGTGCTGCGGAGAAGTCGCCATTTTTTGGAGTAAGTGCGACGGTGGTACAGGTGGAGGATGGTACATTTGAAGTAAAAACGAAGGGCGAAGAGGAAAACGAGGGATTTGTTTTTTCACCAAAAGGGGTTAAGGGTGGCGAAACGATTGTGTTCGAGGTTCAGGTGAAGGGCAATACCGCGGTCTATTTACTTGTCGATGAGACTGATGCACGCGGAACTTTTTTAGCGGAGAGTGTATCCGCAGTGATAGGCTTGCATGATCCGTGGCGAACCATTCAACTTGAGGTTGAGCTTCAGGATACTACTTCGCAAATCGATGCAATGGTGCTTACTAACCAGAAAGAGAAAACCACATTCATGTTCCGAAATGTAAAAATGAGTGTAAAAAAATAAGGATGCCCGCGCGTAGGCATCCTTTTTCTATCTTAATAACATCTCGACTTTTTTTCTAATCCCATGAGGCAACGGCTGGTTCAAAGCACGTGCTAGCAACCACGGATGCTTCACGCCATCCTTTTTAAAATGTTCTTCGAGCAGTGTTTCCTTATCCTGTCTGTTTGGAATGAGCATGTATAGAACATACCAATCCTCAAGTGAACTTAAAGGAATTCCCTCAACACTCCCGACCACCGAGTTTTCATCAAATGGCAACCGATAAACCCCTTCTTGATGTTCAATTGCAAATCCTCCCATGCTATCGACATTAAACCCTCTAACGCGGAATTTCGCAAAATATCTCGTTTTAAAAGGGCGTAAAGCGTTTGCCTCAATCGGTGTTCCAAGCACCTCAAGTTTCTTATTGAACCATAAAGCATCCTCTTCATCCACCAACAAATCAATATCATTTGGATGCTGAACAAGTCCGTGAAAGCTTAGTAATAGCGACCCGCCAACACCCCAAACGATTTTTCGCTCGCCAATAGCAGCCACAATCTCCTTTAATGTTTCAATCACAATGATTCCTCCAAAAAGAAAGACTTGAGATTATCTCCCAAGTCTTACTCTACCTTTTTTGAAATTTCATCTAGCTTTGCTTCCATCCGTTTGACACGTTTTGAAAAACGTATCACATAGATGAGTACTGCAACAAAACTTAGTGGAACGAGAAATGCAAATAACTGAAAAAGAATGTCTCCGATATTTACCATGCAGGATCTTCTCCTCTCCGGGACAAGGGACCTGTCCCCATGACCCACAAATTACTTCAACTTGAATTGTTGGATTAAGGTGTTGAGTTCGCCAGCATTTTCTTCGAGCTGTTTCGCGCTTTTTGAAACTTCGTCCATTGAACTGCTCGATTGTTGGGCAGTTGCAGATACTTGCTCGACACCCGCTGCCGATTCTTCCGCCACAGCTGCAATCCCTTCGATAGCTCCGCTGATTTCTCTTGTATCATCAAGTATACCGTAGAGCGAGCTAGACATGGACTCAAACTGGGTACTAATATCGTCGATCTTACGTTTTAAATCATTAAATGTTTCGCCAGTTGTCTGGATTTGTGAGGTACCTTCTTCAACAGATTGGTAGCCATCATCTAATGATTGAACGACTTGCTTCGATTCCGTTTGAATATCTTTTACAATCACCGTTATTTCAGCAACGGATTTACCAACCTGTTCAGCAAGCTTACGAACCTCATCCGCGACTACTGCGAAACCTTTTCCGTGTTCACCTGCTCTTGCTGCCTCAATCGCTGCGTTCAATGCTAAAAGATTTGTTTGTCCTGCGATTTCCTGAATCACATTCACAAGCTTTGTGATTTCATTCGTTTTGTTATCTAGCCCAACTACCATCGCGTGGGACTGCTTCATTTTTTCATGGATGCTGTTCATCTGTTGAATCGATGTTTCCATATAGGCGCTGCCATCGTTGGTCAGAGTTAACATTCCCTGAGATTGTTCCTTAATGTCCTCACCATTGACCGCAACTTGCATGATCTCCTGCGAGAAATTGGACATTTTCTCAATTAAAAGGGTCGATGATGATGCCTGCTCCTCAGCACCGCGTGAGAGCTCTTCCATCGTGACCGCAATTTGCTGACTACCAGCCATGACCTCATCCGCATACTGGGTCAATTCCTCACTTTGACCGGTCACATGGTCTGAAACAACAGACATTTGCTTGACCATACCTCTTAAATTCTCATTCATATCATTAACTGCTGTTACCAACTGGCCAATTTCGTCTTTTAGCTTCGTTTTAATAGGCTCAGCGTGAAGCTCACCATTCGAAATCGCCTTCATCCGGTTTGCTACATTTTTCACTGGTCTTGCAATCACTACAGATGTGTAAATGGAAATAATCGTTCCTAAAATAATCGCAATTGCAGCCACCACGAGTCCAGCGATATTCGTACTCTCACCGTAGCTCACAACGTCCTTACCGGTTGAGTCAATTTGTCGTTCCCGTTCTTTTGATAGCTGTTCAACTTGATCCATCAAGCCCCTAGCTGCCGGCTGTATGTATGTTTGTAGATTATGCTTCGCAAGATCTATATTGCCGTTATCATAAGGAATGAACACCTTTTCATTTATTAAATCACGCCATTTTTTCGTCTCGCGTAAAATGCCCTCAACCTCTTTAATCTTCATCGCGCCTAACTTTCGATCCGTTAAATCAAATTCCACGGAATAGATGTCATAATCATCTCTATAGGAAGATTCCCCATACAAAACATATCCACGAGCCAACGCAATACTCTGAGCAATATTATATTTTAAACTATCATATTGTAGTAAAACCGTAAGTTCCTCGGATACCATGTCGTCCGTCTTTTGATTCATAGTAGACACAGAAAAATAATTATATGCCGCTAAGCCTATACAAAGGATAATGATGGCAAAAAAGCTAACAAATAACCGCGTACGAATACTTTTCATCTAAAGTACCTCTTTCTTGTTGAATAGTAATAGATCAGGCAAAAAATAAAGCCAATTCTGCTAGATTGGCTCACACGCTTCATATATTTTGTTGCATAGACCCTATGCTCCAGAGTCCTGTTTTTTCAGAGTGTTTGCCCTTTTCTACAAATATATGATTTTCTACCTATTAGTATATAAGTTTTCGCACATTTCAACAATACTCGACACCACAATTCCCACTACTTTTTTACTATTAAATCTAGCAACAACTTCAAAAAATCTTCCCTATTAACTGGTAACACCTCTGGCAACTCAACACCAGTTTTCACTAGAATTCCTCCTTTTGAACCACGGACGGTTCCTCTGGTTCCTATTTTTAAACGTTCTATCACTAGTAATCTAGTATTGCCATAATTTTGATAGATATACATGTTTACTAGAAAAAGTTTTGATAGATTTGAGGAAGGAATTTGCTAAGAACAGTAAACTCGAATTAAAAACAGTGTTTGGAGATTATCAACAGTAAAGTCCATGTTAACGACAGTGTATTTAAATTAAGATTGTTGTCGTAAACTTTGTTGTTTTTGACACAAATGATTTCCGCTGCACTTTGAAAATTCTCCCTTGAATTTGCACCGCACGACGAAAATGAAAATTCATTTTCGAGGAGGTGGACGCTTTCCGAGGGCGTGGCTTGAGCCTCCTCGTCGCTAATCGCTCCTGTGGGGTCTCAAGTCTCACGGTTTTCCCGCAGGACTTTGAATTTCTTCCTTGAAATTACCCACGCACGAAGAAAATGCGAATGCATTTTCGAGGAGTCGCCACCTTACGCTTCAATCAATAGTATTGTTTTATCCAATAGCAAAAGTCCTTTAGAAAAGAGCCTAAATTAAAAACAAGGAAAAAGAGGAAGGAACGAAAAAAGCCAACCCAGGGGTTGACTTTTAATTACGAGCAGACGCAAGCGCCTGTTCAATTACACGCATATTTTTCGATGTTTCTTCGACGCTGTACATCGGCTGTTTGTCAGAAAGAATACATTCTGCAAAATGCTCTACTTGAAGCTTGTACTGGTCACCTTGAACCGTTTCTTCACGTTGGCCAGCTTCAGCATTCACAACAAGTACTCCATTTCCACCTTCATTATCTGGACGGAATGCATGCTTGGCTAAAATAGAGCCTTTTGTGCCAACAATCTCATAGGAAGCTTTAAAGTTTTGCTCAAAGCTCACATCGAAATTGGCAATCACACCACTTTCAAACTTCAATGTACCCGCTACAGTAATATCAACATCATGTGTCGGATGAAGATTTGCTGCTGCTTTTACCTCAATCGGCTCTTCGCCTGTAATCAAGCGACTCGCATGAATGCAGTAACAGCCCACATCGTACAGCACACCGCCGCCAAGTTCTTTTTGCATCTTGATGCTTCCAGAATCTAAATCATGTAGGAAGGAGAACGTCGAACGAATTAGTTTCACATCACCAATTTCACCAGAAGCAATGATTTCCTTCACACGGTTATGCTGAGGATGGAATTGATACATAAATGCTTCCATAAATGTGACATTATTTTCTTTAAAAGCTGCCGACATCTCTTCAACGTCTTGTGATGTCAAAGCGGCTGGCTTTTCACAAAGTACATGCTTGCCATGCTTCGCTGCTTCAATCGCCCATTGTTTATGTAATTGATTTGGAAGTGGAATGTACACGGCGTCGATTTCAGGATCATTTAATAAATCTGTATAGGATTCATAATGCTTAGGAATGCCTAGTTCTGCGGCAAAATCCTTCGCTTTTCCGCTCTCACTCGCAACAGCCACGACCTCTGCATTATGCGCACGCTCCATCGCTGGAATCAATGTATTTCTCGCAATTTTCGCTGTAGATAAAACACCAAAACGAACCTTTGTCATCGGAGTTCCTCCTATTTGTTTAGATACTCAACAAATCTATATTCTCATATTTTAGGAGATTATGAAAGGGCTTTATATTGTAGAATTATTATAATGAGGGTAACATAATAATAAAAAACAAACCTAGCACAGGCTAGGCTCGCTCCCATCAAAAGATTATTTTAACGCATCATATGTATCTAAATGTCCGTTACCAAAAAACTGTTTGTCACTGCCTTTTACAGGGTCAACCGCCTTTTTATAAAGAAGGTTTTGAAGCTTAGCTGGTGACATTTTTCCATACTTATCAATCAGTAACGCAGCAACTGCGGAGACCTTTGGCGTTGCCATTGACGTACCAATTGACCAGTACCACCCACCATCTTCACTTGCACTTAAATTGAATTCAGTTTCAAACAGACGTTTTGCAAGGTATTCATTGAATCTACCTTCAGCTGCGTATTGGTCATATAATCTCGCATCACCGCCAACTGCTGCGATATCAATAAAGCCTGGGCCGTAGTTAGAATAGCTAGCAAACTCATCATTAGGTCCAGTTGCTGAAACAGTTACAACTCCTGGAAGGGTACCAGGAACTTCAAAGCCTGCCCCGACAAAATAAAGTCCATCTCCGGCATATTCGCTATTCAAGAAATCCATAACTTCTTTCTTGTTTGTCGCATTAATTCCATCATTACCGGCTGCCACTACAACGAGCGCTCCCTTGTTCGTCGCGTACTCAACAGCACGTTTATATCCTATAAAATCAGCAACGTCATTTCCTAGTTTTTCCTTCTTGCCGGTTACCGGGTCCACATAAAAAGTTTGACCTATAACGTCAAAACCACCTAAGCTCATTGAAATAACATCGACTCCATCATTTGCCGCTGCAATCATTGCATCGTAAATCCACGCTGATTCAGCAGAACTATTACCGAATACACGATACGCACGGATGCCCGTATCAGGAGCCACTCCTAGCATTGCTCCATTTCCTGCAATGGAACCTGCTACATGGCTTCCATGTCCATGGCGGTCATCAAACGTAGCAGAATCACCTGTTTCAGCAGGCTCTGTTCCTTGGAATCCACCAGCTGGAACAAAGTTCTTAGAGCCAGGTAATAGGTTCTTGACTAAGTCAGGATGATCCCGGTCGATACCTGTATCAACGATTCCAACAACCACATCATGTGAGCCCGTTCCTAATTCGTAGCTGGCACCATCATTTGTGATGCGGTGAATATCCCATTGTAAATCCCATAATGCCGCATCGGCAGGATTTACATGACCAGCATTAATTCGCTGTGATTCCGGAAGATTCCAGGAAATCGACGGATTGGCTACACTCACTCCTGTGATTCCTCTTAGCTTTGAAAATGAAGCCGTTGAAGCTTTCACCTGTGCGAAACCAATTTCCGGAACGGTGTAAACGACTTCGCCGCCAAATTTGCTAACCTCCTTAGCAAAGCTAGCAGGAATACTGTTCTTATTGAACAGTACCGAGTAATACTCCGTCTGAACATCTTTACCAGCTGCAGAAACAGACGGTAGGAAGCTCAGTAAAAGAGCCACACTGAGTAAAACTGCAAATACTTTTTTCATCAAACTCCCCCTCATAAATGTTGTTTGGAGATATGGAGCCTCCAACACACATATATTTAGACGAGTCTTTTGCCAATCCTCTACCTTTCGTTCATCAAATAATTACAGGAATACCCATAGGCAGTCGAATTGTCGGGGGTTATGTTAGAGAAATCGAGTAGAGGGGAAAGTTAAATAGCTTTCCTCCCCTCTCACACCACCGTACGTACGGTTCCGTATACGGCGGTTCAATTTATATTACAGTGTGTACTTTTAGATAATAATCTAGGGTAAAGGGAATACCCCTTTGCTTTAGACGTTTATTGGATAATGCTCTATGGACTACCTTCGATAGTCCAATGAAACGATAGCCTTTTCGGCAATATGTTAAGCCTTTTGCCTCCTCTTTGGGTATACCCAGCCGAACAAGAGATTTAATTCGCTTCCTGCTGTTCTTCCATTGCTTCCAAATGATTACTCGTAACCTAGAACGAAGTTTTGCGTCTATTACTCTAAGCACTTTCTTCATGTTGGCTATCTTAAAGTAGTTGACCCAGCCAAAGATAACTTGTTTCAGTTTAACGATTCTTATATCTAATGAAATGCTCCAGCTCCGTTTCGTTAGTTGTCTCAGTTTCCTTTGGAATTTCTGAATCGATTTCCCATGTGGTCTTGGTTGAAATTTCTTCATATTGAAATCATAATAAAAGCCGAACCCTAGAAACTTCGTTTCAGTGGGACGAGAGATTCTACTCTTTTCTACGTTCACTTTCAGCCCCAATTTCTTCTCGATAAATGTTTTAATGGAAGTTAGCACTCTGTTCGCTGCTTTTTCGCTTCTTACAAAAATGAGACTATCATCTGCGTATCTAACGAAACGCAGTCCTCTTGCTTCCAGTTCCTTATCCAGTTCGTTTAACATAATGTTGCTTAGAAGAGGGCTGAGATTCCCTCCCTGCGGTGTTCCAACTGGCGTATCCTCATATTTACCATTGACCCTCACACCACTTACGAGATATTTCCTTATGAGGGAAATTACATCCCCATCTTTTATCGTATGGGATATGATTCTCATCAATTTGTCGTGGTGCACTGTATCAAAGAATTGCTCCAGGTCAATATCTACTAACCACTCATATCCATCATTTAAATATTCAAGAGCCCGAATAATTGCCATTTCGCAACTTCTTCCTGGTCGGAAACCGTAGCTGTATTCGCTGAATTGCTTTTCAAATATGGGACTCAGTTTTTGGCTAATTGCTTGTTGTACCACTCTGTCAACAACTGTTGGGATACCTAATTTGCGCATTTTTCCATTCTCTTTTGGAATCTCTACTCGCAGTGCTGGAGCTGGTTGGTATTTCCTTTTTCGGATTTGAGAACGAAGTTCATCCTTATGTTCTTTCAGGTATTCCTTCAATTCATCTATACTCACACCATCTACTCCACTTGCACCTTTCTTGCGGTATACACGCTTATAGGCTTGGTTCATATTTTGGTTGCTTAAAATTTCTTCTAAAAGTTCCACACTCGTTTCTTCCTTTCCTCTCATGTGACGAAAAGACACTTCACTTTTGAGTATCCTCTGAGATACGCTCATACTTTCCTCATTAACACATTCTGAAGTATATCTTCCGTGCATTCATGGTGTAGAAACACTATAAATTGTTCAGCCCTTCATGTTTTCATCACTACTATGGCTTCGGCTGACTTCTCACGGTAAACCTTTTTCGACCAGCTTTCTTTATAGGGGACTCCTCAGCTGTCCGTGAGACCTCCCAGGGTAAGACAAACTATCTTTCCTCTTTTACTCGCCTGATTTACTCGATAGGATTACGCACATCTTTTTGGACTTTGACTTGTTGTGGAGCCTTATCCTCCTATAGAGCCTTGGTATCAGATTTCTGTTCGTCGAGCCAAGATTTTGATACACGCTTCCTTCAGCACTTACCTCGCGGTAAGCACCTTGCGCTTCTCTAGTGGTTGGTCGATGTGTACCCCCACAGTGGACTTTCACCACCTAGATAGTCGCCATGCCTGGCGCACACACAAAAAAGCCAGAGATTTCCCTCTGGCTCCTGACTACAGTTTTTTCGGTACTAGATTTTAAGCGGATTGACACTCTTTCAATCTACCAATAAGGTCTTGCATAACCTCTTCTGTGGTAATCGTAGATGTATCTTCTACTTTTTTCTGAATATCAATCATTATTTTTAAAAGTTGCTCGGCACTCATTCTTTTTACCTACCAATCTTATTTTCCAATTAAAATCCATTTTACACTATTCGCTAAATTTTGCAAAGGAAAATTGTTACAAATTACCGACAAAAAACCCCCAACTATATGTTAGGGGTTAAAACGTGGATTTATTCCATTGGTTCTCCTTGAAATCCAGCGAATTTTCCATTCGTAAAGCCTGCGAATATTACATCTCCATTTTCATGAACAAATGGAACTGCGACGATTGTTAAAATGCTTCCTTCAAAAGGCATATGGACAACCATTACCTGATCCGCTCCAGCAAATACATAGCCCTCTTTTCCTATGTCTGCCTTCACTTTCTTAAACTCAGTTAATTTCAACGTGTTCGCAACAACCTTGTTGCGCTCCGCTCCTTGCAAATAGGTCACACCACATTCACAATCATCCCCATGTGCAAATGCGGGGTTTCCAGGCAAAACAAGCATCAACAATACAACCAGTACACCTAAAAATTTGACCATTTTCTTCATTCTAAATCCTCCCTTTCGTAGCTTCATTGTTACAAATTACACAGGAATCCGACAAATTCCTTTATTTTCTGTAAAAATGAGTCGGAAGACGGAGTTGTAGTTCTTTTTGCTCATAAAAAAAAACAACCCAGCAAGTGGGTTGCATTATTCTTGATCAGCAAATTCAACACTATCGACATGTGCCTTGTATTTCACAATTTCCTCACGAAGGATTTTCTCGAGTTCCTTGAATTTTGATGAAACACTGCTTGGTGATACATCATATTCTTCCGCAAGCTCTTCATAAGTAGAAGTGCCTTCATATGGATAAGTTTGTTCAACCATATACACCAATGCCGCTTCATAAATTCCCGTTTTAATAATCCTTGGATTTTTACGCTCACAATACATATGCCACAATGAAAGACCTATCCCAATAATGTCTTCATCGTAATCGTACTCCTTCATCCGAATCTGGAACATTTCGGCGACCTCTCGCTGTTTTGGCGTCTTCCATTGATAATCCTCTGCCGTTACATTCGCCTTTCCAAACATAAACACCATAAATACATTAATAAATTCATGTGACATAAAATCAACAGGATTGCTCTCTCCACTCTTTTCAAAGAGTTCAAGAATCATGTTTCGCATATCTCCCGCAAATTCCGTTGGTAACTCAAGAAATGTTGGGAAAAAGATGGAGTTCGCTCCAGCAGGCAACAGCGTTCCGAACACAAAATAACCTGCTTCTACTTCCGTCTCTGTTTCATAAATCCGCACGCGGTGTTCGATTTCCGTAAAAATATCACATACCGTCATATAGGTTCCCCGCTCATCCACCTCAGTTACCGTGTAGGCAGACGGTCGCGCTGCCTTCCATTTCTTTAAAAGATCGCGCGTACGTGGGCGGCTACATTTCGGACCATATATATCAACATACTCTTCTAGAATCGTTTTCTCCTCTAACGGAATCGAGCTAACCACCCAAACGCGTGAAAAGAATGAGAATAAATCATACACATCCTCTGGAAGCTTATCAAAAATTTCCGCATACTCTTCCAAAACGTCATCTAAAACCTCTTCGTACATATGAAATGCGTACTGAAACATATCATGCTGAATATCGTTCAGTTCATTTTCTACGACTTCATCGATTGAAACAACCGCAGACCGGCCACAGCATTTTTTATATTTCTTTCCACTCCCACATGAACAAAGATCGTTCCGTCCAATAACCTTCAAATCATTCACCCTTCTCTTCTATCTATGACACTATCATATCATAAATCCTTGTAAAATAATGTGATTGGTAACATTTTGCAGAAGGGGAATAAGATCTAGACACGGGTTTGCATCTTTTTGCTGGGATTTGCGTCGTTGAATCGGGATTTGCGTGTATGGGCACGTATTTGCGTCGTTCCTTACATTTTTGTGTCATGTCAACCTACACATTTTTGCGTTTACCTCACATATTTGCGTCGATTCACTCATATTTGCGCAGCCCGACAGATACTAGTTCGATTTCATCCATATTCCCGACGCTCACATTTATCAACAATACAGTCACTAATCCAAATTACTATCACTATCCAAGAAATACTGTAATTAATCTCAATTTACTGTCACTATCCGAAAAATACTGTCATTAACCTCAATTTACTGTCACTATCCAAGAAATACTGTCACTAACTAAAAGTCAATCGAGTAGGAGGCACTTTCGTGCCGTCCTCTCACACCACCGTACGTACGGTTCCGTATACGGCGGTTCAATTTTATACTAAGCATGTACTTTGTTATAATGTTCCACGCATGAGATTAGTCCAAATTGGGCTAATCTCTTATTCGTTATTGTTGTGGTAAGTACCCATGAGTAAGCGATACGTACTATTCCTTTACTGGTGTGGCTATATTTATAAGCATTATATTTGTTCATTCCCAGTTTAATTAAATTCTTTCTACGGTTTTTGGCTGTTTTCCATTTCTTCCAAATACACATCCGTAGTCTAACTCTTGTGTGGGAATCTATTGTTCCCAACAGCTTTTTCATATAACCAATTTTGAAATAGTTTATCCATCCTCGTATTACTTGGTTGACTCTTTCAACCTGATACTTCGTATCAACACTCCAGTTTTTCCGTGTTAATTGTTTCAACTTAAACTTGAAGTTTTCTACTGACTTTTGATGTGGTTTTGCTTTGTACAAATCCATTTGATAATCTTTGAAGAAACCGAATCCTAGAAATTTCATGGAGGGGTCATTTGGCCTTGTTACTTTCGTTTTACTGGCATTAACAATCAAGCCTAGCTTCTCTTCTATAAACCTTGTCACTGACCTCATCACTCGTCTCGCAGCCATCTCGCTTTTGACCATAATAATGCAGTCGTCCGCATATCTGACGAAACGGAGACCTCGTCTTTCAAGTTCCATATCCAATTCATTAAGCATGATATTGCTGAGTAAGGGTGATAAGTTTCCTCCTTGCGGAGTTCCTATAACTGTTTCTTCATAATCTTCATCTATTTGTACCCCACTCACTAAAAACTTACGAATGAGAGAAATGACGTCACCATCATCTACTGTTTTTGATACAAGATTCATTAGTCTATCGTGATTGACCGTGTCGAAGAAACGTTCTAGGTCAATATCTACAATCCAATCATGACCCTCATTTAGAAATTCTAGAGCTTGTAATATAGCCATCTCTGCATACCGTCTTGGTCTGAATCCATAACTATATTCACTAAATTGCCTATCAAATATAGGTGTAAGTACTTGTGCAATTGCTTGTTGAATGACCCTGTCTTTGACCGTTGGTATTCCTAAAAGTCTAACTCCGCCATTTGGTTTAGGAATCTCCACTCTTAATACGGGAGAGGGTTGATATTTTCTTTGGCGAATTTGTAAGATGATTTCATCCTTATTTAATGCCATATATGCCCCCAATTCATCTACAGTCATTCCATCTATACCAGCTGCACCCTTATTCTTTTCCACCTGCTTGAATGCCAGGTTAAGATTATCCCTGTTTAGGATTTTATCAAGTAGTTTTCCTTCATACATGCTTGTTATTTCCTTTCTGTCTCGTGAAGGCGGTATCCACTTTGTCGCGATGTGCCAGTGGTCTATTTCCTCTTCCAATTGAGATTTCTATAACGATAAAATTGTTCAGCCCTTCGCTCCTTCTAACTTTCATTAGACATCTTCACTACTACGGCTTCTGCTGACTTCTCACCATCCAGTCTTATATCTCTATAAGATTTTGGTATAGCTTAGTGAGACCTCCCCAGTTAAGGTACGAACTCTTTCCCTCCATCTATCTGCCATATTTACACCGTATGATTACTGTAGCTATTGGACTTTAACTTCTTGTGCAGTCTTATCCTCATACGTTGCCTCCTATATGGTTTCTGTTCGTCAGACCGGAGGTTTGCCGTGAGCTTCCTTCAGATTCCACGTCTCCATGGACACCCTTGCTTTTAGCTATGTGCTTACCGCTACAAGGTCGCACTCGGGACTTTCACCCGTTAGAGTTCGCCCATGCTGGGCGAACACAAAACCCGAACGCCACAAAGACATTCGGGTTCCACTACCTAAACCGGTATCTTCAACGTTTGTCCAATACTTAGGATGTCACTTGTTAAGTTATTTGCCGTTTTTATGTTGGCGACGGTGGTGTTATAGCGTTTGGCAATTCCGTATAGGGTATCACCTGAAGCGACGGTATGCACCACAACATTTGTTGGCACTTTTAATACTTGTCCGACGTAAATCATGTCTGTTGTTAAGTTGTTTGCATTTTTGATAGCGGTCACGGTGGTATCATTTTTAGTAGCGATTCCAGACAATGTGTCGCCAGCCACAACCGTATAATTCATGGTATACACAGGTGCTGGCGGAGCCGGCGGTGTTACGACACTCACCGATTCATTCGTTGGCACCCGCAATACCTGTCCAACATACAACGAATCCGATGTTAGACCGTTTTCCTCTTTTAACTCGCTCACCGTTATATCATTGCGGTTCGCAATTACCCAGAGCGTATCGCCTGCAACAACTGTGTACGTTTTATAGTTCTGAACTGGTCCAGTGTATACCGGTGACACAACAGGTACGGTGTTAGGCAATGTTGTTGTGTAGCTGTTCCAGACACTTTTGTTTTCCTGGCCAAGGCTCCAGTTTCCGACCCCACGAAGATTGTATTTGCCGACAAGCCCAAGCTTTGCCTGAATTGATTCGTCATTTTCAAACCAAATCGTGTAGGTTCCTGGTGAAAGTGCAGCTCCACTTACAAATGTCACCGGATCACCCTCTTTAATCGTTACAATTGCTTTAGGCGTTTTGCTCACCTCATCAAACACAACGGTTCCGTTATAGCGATCAATCAACGTCTGGACCAGAGTGTTTGATATGCCATAGCCACCATAGCTTTGTCCTTCCATCCAATAGCGTCCAAAATGCGCGATTCCAAGGACAATTTTATCCGGTGCGACATTCTGCGCCAACGCGTACTGAACTGATTTTTCCACCCACGAATAGCTCGCAACCGAGCCAGGGTCGCCACCCTGATAGCTCTCGTCATACGCCATGATCATGAGATAATCTGCGTATTTCGCAAGATTTGTATAATCGTACGACCCGTGCCACCCTGCATTCCAACCATTCGGATTCGCCGCAACGGCAACGGAAACCTCCTTTGTTGGCGGTATCTTTTCACGCAGCAGCCGAACGAATTCGGTATAGTTGGCGCGGTCCGCATCGGTCACATTTTCAATATCAACATTGACTCCATCCAGATTATAACGTGCGATGGCATCGGCAACTTGCTGGGCCGCAAGCTCCTTGTTCGCAAGCATCGCCCGGCCCACATCACGGTTCCAGTGATTACTTAAAAATGGAACAACGCGTATTCCTTGTCTATGCATCGTCTCGATAAAATTCGGGTCAACCTGATAGGTGAGCTTCAGTGTTCCATCCGCATTGATATCAAAATAGCTTGGTGATGCAATATTCACCGCATGCCCTGTGGAATTTACGGTATTTACATATTGCTTTGTGTTGCCAAAGTACATATACCCTAAATTGACAACCTCGCTCGCTGTAATCGGCAGCCGTAATGTTTGGTTCGGCTGAAGTACGTCACTCGTCAAATTATTCAATGTCATCAATGAATCAACCGTTGTGTTATAGCGCTTCGCCACACTATACAAAGTATCACCTTGTGTAACGGCGTACGAACTCATCGAAACATTGGTAACCTCGCTCGTATTTCCAGCGACATCGGTTTGCGTAACAGATGCCGACGCAACGCTAGAAGCCTTGTCGACATATACATCCACTGAATAGTATCCATTTCCATCTGCATTTGCGATTCGTGTCACAAGTACATTTTTATCCGCATCAAAAAGGGAAACCTCAACCTTTGCGTTCGCCTCAGCCGTTCCAATCACCGTATAAATGTACTGCAGGTTTTCATAGCGGAATCCATTCTTCGTTGCGACCGCATTTTCAACGACTGTATCCTTCTGAATCGTCAACGCCTCTGCAATACTTCGATTCCCCGCTCGGTCCGTTTGTCGCGCTTCAAAGGTCAACGGTCCATCTTTCAGCCCCGACAGATTCAAATTGGCGCCGAACGTACCGTTTACAACCTGGGCAGTTTGCGTCACCGTTGTCGTGCCATCGCTGACAACCATCTCAATGGTCGCACCTTCTTCGACGCTAGAGCCCGTAATAGTAAAATTAGACTGGTTGCCGCTGTTCACATACGTTGGCTGATTCGTCACCACCCCGGCCGGTGCTGTTGTATCTTTTTCAAGCGTAAAGCTTTGCGCTTCACCCACGTTTCCAGCATTGTCAGTCGCACGGAATGTAGCGGTCAGCCCCCCATCCTTCAACGTACTCAGGTCAAAAATTTCCTCAAATCTGCCTTCGTCATCCGTTTCTACCGTTTTCGTGACTACATTGACGCCGTCCGAAGTTTCGATCACAACTGTACTATGTGGTTCGACGACACCACGAATGGGGTAAACCAACACATTATCCGAAAAAATGGGCAGCGGCGTTTCCAACTGGATCGCGTTAGGCCCCACTGTATCCTTGACCAGAGTCTTTGTGACTGCTGGGCTTACATTTCCCGCTCGGTCGACCTGGGTCAATTCAAACGACACATCTCCATCTGAAAAAGCGGTTAAATCAACTGGAACACGGTACTCACCATTTTCATTTGGGATTGCAGTCACCACCTGTTCCTGACCATTTCCGTTAAAAATCCGAATTCGGAGATCTGAATGTGCTTCGGCTTTCCCGTTTAGCTCGTAGGTCGCTTGATTTTCACCAGTAATAAAATGATTGTTATTAAAAATCGGTGCAGTAGGTG
This sequence comes from Ferdinandcohnia sp. QZ13, assembly GCF_031324165.1. Lineage (NCBI taxonomy): Bacteria > Bacillati > Bacillota > Bacilli > Caryophanales > Bacillaceae > Ferdinandcohnia > Ferdinandcohnia sp. QZ13. Next base: position 1,609,251 of record NZ_JAVIVW010000015.1, read on the forward strand.
CTTTTGTGTCTTTTTCAACTGTTATATTACTAACATTACTTGTGATGCCGGCTGCACTTGTTTGAAATGCAGAGACGGTCAAATTCGTGTCCAACATGGCACTCACATCAATGGCGGCATTGTACTCCCCGTTTTCATTCGCAGTTGTTGATGTGATGATATCTGGATTCACCCCATCAGACACTGTGATATCAACGGTCGTACCAGGTTGCGCCATTCCAAAAATGTGATAGTTAGTTGCGGTCAGACTGTTGATGATCTCTGTATTTCTAATGACTGGGGGTGCAAGGGTTGTTTCCTTGATGAGAGTTGCGCGCTCGACATCACTTTGATTTCCATGCTCATCAACTGCACTCGCTGTGACAAAAATTTCCCCATCATTCAAAGCGCGAAGGTCCACATTTGTGCGGAACTCGCCACTTTCGTTCGCCACAGCCTCAACCGTCATTTCCGGATTCACTCCATCTGATAACACAATTTGGACGGTCGAGCCTGGGTCTGCTATTCCAACCAATGTGTAGTGGTTGGCGTTTTGTGTGGTAATGGTTTGCTTTGTGTCTAGGACAGGCTCACCCACGATCGAATCCTTTGTAACGGTAACTTGTGCTGGTGTTGAACGATTTTGAGCTTCATCGGTTGTGGTTGCAGTGATGGTGATTACACCGTCATTCAAACCAGAAAGATTAAGAGCAGCCTGGAAAGTGCCATTTTCATTCGTTGTAATTGTCGATTCAATTGCCTGGTTTAGACCATCTGTTGCGCGAATGGCAATTGTCGCATTTGGCTCAGCCGTTCCTGTGAACGTATAATTTGCTACATTTTTACCGGTGATGTCTTGTAATTCCTGAAAAATGGGTGCCACCACTGTGGTATCTTTTTTCACCGTTAACTTCGTCATGCCACTTTCGTTTCCGGACGAAGCAATGGCTTTCGACGTAATTGAGATTGGACCGTCTCGCAATTTGCTGAGATTCACAAATGTATTAAATTCGCCTTTTTCATTCGCAAGCACTTCCGTCGTAATCGGTGCATTGACTCCATCGAAAAAGACGACTTGGACTTGCGATGCAGGCTCAGCTGTTCCTTTCACCGGATAGGCGGCAGCTGATTGGCTATTGATAATCTGTGTAGTAACCAAAGTTGGCGCTTTTAGGTTAATTGCGGGAGTTTCCTGTATAGGCTCTTCTGGTGTAGTAGGAGCTACCTGCTCACCAGGAATCGTTAGCACCTGGCCGATAACTAAATTTGTCGTTGTTAAATGATTCGCAGTCTGAATCGCATCGACGGTTGTACCAAACCTTTGCGAAATGCTATATAACGTGTCACCTGCAGCAACTGTATAGGTCGATGTGACAGGTGTTGGTTCCGGAGTTGGCGTTGGATTTGTCGGTGCAACCACAACTGGTTCAGCTTCACTGCCGGGAATCTTCAGCACTTGCCCAATGTTTAGCACATTAGACGTTAGGCTGTTGAGCGCTTTTATCTCATCGACTGTCGTGCCAAATCTTGTGGATATCCCATACAACGTATCACCCGCGGCAACTGTATATGTGAATGTTTCTTGTGTTGGAGCTGGTGTTGGCGCGGTTTCCTCCACTGGCTGTGGCGCAGGTGTTGCCTGCAACAGTGGAATCCGTAATTTTTGCCCAATCATCAGCATGTCTGATTTTAATTGGTTGGCTGTACGGATTTGGTCAACCGTTGTGTTATAACGTTTTGCAATATTGTAAAGCGTGTCGCCTGAGGCCACCGTATAGGTGAAAAACGGCAATTTCAGTTGTTGACCCACAAACAGCATATTTGACGTAAGTCCGTTCACTTTTTTAATCGAATCCACTGACACATTGTAGCGCATGGCAATCGAGTATAGGGTATCGCCCGCTTTTACCGTGTATATGTCGTTGACTGCTTGGGTTTGACCACTGATGGTTTGCGCTCCAACGTTAGGGGCCGTCGCTCCTAAATAAAAAGTCGTAACCAGCATTGAACCCGCTAGCACCTTCGCAACCCTAATCGGCAGATGTGGGAATTTATGTTTAACGAGCTGGCGAATTTGTGTATTCAGGTCCTTTTTTTTGTGTTGAAAATACCCGCCAAACTCGGATGCAAATTCTGTCATTTGTGAGTCCAAGAAGACCACTAGTGTATATTCATCTTTATTTTTCACAAGCTTATATCCTTGAATTTCCAAAACGGAACACCTCATTATCCAATCTTTGGTCTTAGTTTCTCACCTTCCTTTTTATTCATTCCTTTTTTAGACATGAAAAAGCACCCGACTTCCTAAGTCAGGTGCCACAATTTTTACGATATACTTTTCTTTGTCTCATACGGTGGGTCGGCCTTCATGCTTTGCGGCAGCATTTGAATCGAGTCAATGACACTATCAAGCTTCGTTTCGATCCGGTGCAAAAGATAGAATGTCACGACGACTGGAAAACCAACCTCTTGAATAAAAGGCAAGAACTGTTCCACCAAAACTCCTCCTTCCATATCAAATACGCCTTGGCGTATTTGCGCCCAGATTTTTTTCGAGCTTGCTCGAAAAGTTTCCTCTAAAAATCTGAGGCATCCGCCGGAGGCTTATAACTTTATTCATTTTTTTAATGAATAAAGTTATAAATAAAGCCAACTCCCTAGAGAGTTGGCCCATTCTCATTACATTTCTACTGTTGCAACATTTCGCTCGACTACGCGTGCGCCTTTTTTCTCCACAATCGCACCACCAGGTGTAAGAAATACATTTGTTGATACGATAAGATCCATTGCAGCGGAAACCGCTCCTGCATCAACAGGTTCAATTGGATTTTCAATGGAAATAGTTGTTGTCTTTCCATCCTCATTTTTAAATTGCATTTCCAGTGTTTTTGCCACTTTTCAGTCCCCCTTTCTTTAAAATTTCTTTAAAGCTTACTGTCCTTCATTAGCTAGTGAATAGCTATCATTACGCTCCAATGTGACAAGCGGTAATGTTTGAAGCTTTTCAATTGAAATAGCTACTGAAAACAAATCTTCAGCTGTGACAAGTGGATTGATGTTGTTGTAGTTTTTGTTTTTATAAGTCATCTTGCCTTTGTCATCAATCCCGTTTTCAAATACAAATCGTAACTGTGTACGTTGAATATCCTGTAAAACTGCCATGTCCCTCACCTCCTTTACACCTATGTTATAGAGAGGTAAGGGGCAAAAAGGGGCATCGTTTTTGAAAAAAAGACAAAAAAAATACCTCCAAAAAGGAGGTTCAACAAAAATATATAAACAAAGGGGGGGAATACATTATTCATCGTTGCCAGATCTCAACCATCTTATACGCAAAAAAGAAAAAAATATCTGAGGTTCCAATATTTTCACCACAATGGCTCATACTAATCGTATAAGTTGCATTTGCCGAGGTGTACGTATGATTTCAACCTTTATATTAAAATATACAAACTCCCTCATCACCTTCCAACATATTAGAGGAATGAGCCTAGTAATCCCAGATGACGGCTTTTTTTCTAGTAGTATCTTTTTGCCTTTCCTTTTATTGAGTATGTTCTTGTGTACGTTCGTTGCGATTCTCGGCAATCGGTATCAGCGAAAATTAAATAGGCAAGAGCGCTATTTTCGCCCTCTCTACGATTTAAACCCAAGCTCGATTATTATGATTGATCCGAACGGATTCATCATTGATATAAACCCAAGTTCAGAAAAACTAGCAGGGATGGAAAAAAGGGATATTATTGGCTTACATTTTACTCATTTTCTACCTGAACATGAGCTAGAAGTAACAAAACAACGATTTGAAAGAGTATTGACGGGAGAGGTTGTGGAATATGAGGTTCAAATACATAACTCCAAGGGCGACTTGATTGATGTATTTGTCCGGAACATCCCCATTATAGTAGAGAATAAGATCCATGGAATCTACGGGATTATGATGAATATCACCAAGGAAAAGAGAAACTTGGAAAAAATCCACTTCATGGCCTACCATACACCTCTCACCAATTTACCGAATAAACGGAAGCTAAGTGAGGATGTGGCCAAAAATATCGCGAATGTAGTTCCTTTTAGTCTCATTTACCTTGATTTGAATGAATTTAAAAAGACCAACGACCGGTATGGACACCTAGCTGGAGATGCAGTTCTAACGGAGGTTGCCAAACGTCTCAGAGAAGTAGACAACCAAGGTGTTGCATACCATATCGGTGGCGATGAATTTGCCGTGACTCTTCCCTTGGTGCAGCATGATGCAATTGAAAAAATTGCATGGGCCATCGCTGATGAAATCTGCCTCCCTATTACCTATCAGGAGTTTACCTTAGAGGTTTTTGCAAGCATCGGAATTGCGCGTTTTCCGTTTGACGCCAAAACCATTGAGGAATTACTACAAAAGGCGGACCTTGCGATGTATGCATCTAAGGAGCACGGTCGGGGTCAGCTTATTTTTTATCATGATACACTTTTAAAAAAGGTTGAGGAACGCTTTAAGCTTGAGCAGGATTTAAAGGAAGCTCTTGAAAAACGGGAATTTGAAGTATATTTTCAACCACAATTTGAAATCCAAACAGGAAAATTTCGCGGGGCTGAAGCTTTATTACGTTGGAATCACCCTGAAAAAGGAGTGCTTGGGCCGGACGTTTTTATCCATGTACTTGAAGATACTGGTCTGGTTGTGGATGTCGGTGAATGGGTTATTACAGAAGTGTTGGGATTGATTTATTCGTGGACCGAGGCAGGCTATGAGTTTGAGCATATTTCAGTGAACCTGTCGCCAAAGCATTTTGAAAAACATAGCTTGTGTCATTTTATAGAGGAAGTGAATAAAGAACACACCACCTGCCTTCATCGCTTAGACATCGAGATAACCGAAAGTGCTTTGATTAATTTGGAAAGATCGATTGATTCCGTTCGCGAATTGAAGAAACTTGGGATTAGCATAAGCCTTGATGACTTTGGCACCGGCTATAGCTCCTTAAGCGTTCTTCATCAACTACCCATTGACTGTTTAAAAATTGACCGTTCTTTTATTCGAAATTTTAATTCAGATTCCAAAGCTCTCATTCAAATGATTATTCAAATGGCCGATAACCTAAACGTCAAAGTCGTCGCCGAAGGTATCGAAACAAAAGAACAACTCGCATTTCTCATCAACCAAGGCTGCACCTACGGCCAAGGCTACTACTTCAGCAGGCCCCTCCCCAAAACCGAATTCGAAGAAAAATGGCTAAAGGGACCATAGGGACGGTTCATGTGGTCCCTTTATTGGCTGGGACCACAGGCAAGGGGCTACAGGGACGTTCCTGTGGCCCCTCTATTTAAAAATGTCCGCGTGTAATTCCGATTACAAGAAGAGATGTGACAGAAGCTTCAACCAACCAAAAAACGCAATCCAAAGCGGAATACTCAAGGTCGTTCCCCACACCATACCAACCGCTAATTGATTCGGATTCTCTTCCATCACTTCGCCTCCTCACACTTTCTTACCTATATTATAACGAAATAATGACAACGCTTACACATAAACTTCCCAACAAATTATGCCAAATTGTATCAAAAAAGAAGAGCCTTGGCGTGTTTGTGCCCGATTTTAGGTCTACACGAGGTGGGTCAAATACGTTGCGATAGGATTTGAAAACTTTTTTATCCGCTGGAGGCATTAACTTTATTCAGCAGAAATGGGTGATCAGCTGAATAAAGTTATACCCAAAGCTCCCTTTTTGACGTAGTGATGGCAGTAGCACCCGCTTCAAGCGCCTTTTGCACTTCCTCTTTTGTCCGAATCAGGCCACCTGCAAGCACCGGAACATTCAATCTTTCTTTCACCTCTTGGATCATCCACGGCATTGCTCCTGGTAGCACCTCAATATAATCAGGTTGATTTTTTCCAATGAGCTTATAGCTTTTTTCAAGGGCATGCGTATCAATCAAAAACATCCGTTGTATCGCGAAAACTCCCTTTTGCTTCGCCTTTTGAATCACACTTGATTTCGTCGAGATTAACCCATACGGCTGAAATTCCTGGCAAATAAATTCCGTCGCATACTCATCACTTTTGATCCCATGTACCATATCCACATGAAAGATCATCTTCTTCCCATATTCATTGGCCAGCCTCTTAATATTTTTCAACTGAGCAATGTGAATTTCCGTAAAAATCCCGATTTCATATTTACTTTTTAAAAAATACTCGAATTCCTTCATCGTCGTCGATGCGGGCAAAATTTGTTGATCCACCTGACTCCCCTCCATCTCTAAATACCAGTATACACTTTCGATTACAAACAAAAAAAGAGCCCCGCTCACCATGAGCAGGGCAAAAGAGAAAAAAGTCTACAGGTAAAATATATAGTCAAATGTAGAAAATCCCCATTCTCTACATTAACTAACTAGAGTATGACTGGTTATAATACCAATCTAGTATTTTACTATATTTATATAGTACCAATGTATTACAAATTTGTATATTGGGAAAATCGATGTAAAAATATAGCGATTATTAGCACTTTTTGAAGGCAACTTTCCTAAAACGGGCCTTTTTTAGCGCTTTTTGTCTAAATTTGACCAAAATAATTTAATTTTTTTCTACACGATTCCACATTTTTATCTCCATGGACATGCTATTATTTTTTAAATAGATTAAAAAATTCAAAAAATAATATAAAAATCATTTTTTGCCTGGGGAGGAGTGCTAAACTTGCCTTATTATACATTTAAAGAAATTTGGACGCCATTAAAGATCGTGGGAATTCGTTTTTATAAAAGACTTGAAGATCGGCTGTTTTTTGTAAGTTACGGCAAAGGTCCACGTCGTCCGTTTTTAACTCGATTGAGTAAATTTAGTGCTAGGGCATAGGCTCTAGCCTATTTTTTTGCTCACGGGACAGAGGGACAGGTTCGTTGTCCCACACCAAATCAAGAATGAAATCTTGTACTAGGACAACTTTCCGAAGGCATATCCATAATAGTAAACAAGCTTAAGGGGGATTTTGTTTACATATGAGAAGACGACGCGGCTTGCCCATTCAGTTGATTTTGATCATAGTTGGGGTCATTCTTTTTGTTATTCTATTAATATCATTGTTTCGTTCTTCGCCGGAGGAAAAAGCCAAAGAGCTTGTTCAATCCTTTTATAAATACGAACAGGATGCAGATTTCGGAAGCTCCTGGGAATTATTCCATCCCCTGATGCAGGAGCGGTTCGAAAAAGCCGATTACATCCAGCAGCGCAACCATGTGTTTGTTGGACATCTCGGGACCGATACGTTCAAGTTTACGATGGAGGATGCTGAAAAACTAAAATCCTGGCAGATGACGAAAAGCTCCACCATCTTCCACGATGTCTATAAAGTGCCTATCACTCAAACCTACAAAAGCACATATGGTACCTTCACCATCCACCAAGATGTCTTCGTGGTTCAAGAAGATGGCGACTGGACGCTCTTGTGGTCGTATCGATAGGGTTTGATGTGCCGGATAAACACTATGTTTGGTATTTTAAAAGCCTTCGGAGTTCATCTGGAAGGCTGACTTTCTACCGTAAGGTACGGAAAAACGCCATTAAGTCGATATGACTTAATGGCTGTACGTGGGACGAATTGACAGGTTCCGTGGCCCATAACTAAGGAGCCCCAGGAACCGTCCCCGCGGTCTCCTTCATTTCAATTGCCATCTTCACTGCTGCGTAGGCGTCAACATACCCGGCGCCAACTTCCCACTCCTCATAACCCGGCATTGGTACCGCTGTGTCTTCGATAATTTGCTTAATGGCGTCCGGAGTCAGCTGTGGATTTGCTTCCAACAAGAGCGCTACAATTCCTGCAACATGTGGTGTTGCCATTGATGTCCCGCTCATAATCGTGTAGAACGGCAAATGTAATGGATTCAAGGTTTGCACGTCCTGTAAAGCCGCTAATGATGAAATCGGTGCAATCGCCCGTGTAGACACGATATCCACGCCTGGTGCCGTAATAGTCGGAGCATCCTTCCACGTCCACTCTTTACCATCCAAGGTGAAAGTACCACCCACTCCATTTGTCCCCCGTGAAGAGAAGTCCGCTAATTTGATACTACTGTCACCCGCTGCTACTGAAATCACCCACGGTGCCTTTGCATATGGATTATGAGTATTTTCACTCGGTCCTTCATTTCCTGCAGCAAAAAGCACCGTTATCCCAGCATCATACGCTTTTTTACTGGCAATATTAATTGGATCATTCGGGTCAAAATCACCTGTTGAACCCCAGGAATTTGTGATGACTCGAATATTGTATTTATCCTTATTATTAATCGCATAATCAAAACCACTAATACCATCTAGAACAAACAGCGCTGCACCTGAACCATAGCCGATTAAGTCTGCTCCTGGTGCTACACCTTCATATTTTCCATTTGACTTCGCGCCCGTTCCACCAACCGTACCGGCCACATGTGTACCATGGCCCGAATTCGTATCCGTATTCGGCACATTTTCGAGGTAAGTAATCGGAAGAAGTCCTGGTGCCAAATTCGCCAAATTCACAGATCCAAGTACATTTTGCACAAGGTTTTTTCCAAAAAGATGGTCGCCATGTGTCCCATCAACTCCACTATCATTGACGACAACCCCAACTCCCTTACCCGTTACAGGCTGGTCGCCGTTTGCCAATCTGATTTCCTCATCCGCCCTCACACGGTCAACACCGGTTATTTCCGTCGATGTTTCATTGAAATACTCTAGCTTTCTATTAAAATAGATCGAGCGGACTTCATTACTTTGTGCGAGTTTTTCAATTTGTGTTTTCGTCGCGACAATTCCCGCAATTGGCAGACTTTTCATCGAAACGCCAACCTTAATTCCAAGCATTTTTAACAGATTCAATTGATGCTCCTTTGGGGCCCCATCCCCGTTGAACGTCACGATCACCTGCAAGGAACTAACCTTGTCCCACACTGCTTCTAAAGCAGGATCAATGATCACTGAACCCGTCTCAACTGCAGAAACCGTCTTCTTTTCTTGTGAAAATGTCGGGATCACCAGTAAAAGCGCAAATAATACAACAGCAAGTTTTCTCATCTTTTTCCCCTTTCAGACTACATATGTAACTTTCTTAACTCCATTATCGCGCCACTACTGAAGGTTTCCTATTCCACAAAAGACGTAAAACTCCGCTAAAAAAGCAGTATTTCTTGTTATACAAAAGACATATTGTTGTAACATCGCGCAAAAACCATTACATAAATTACAGCTCACCGATCAGAAAAGCATACAGTCAACAGCACTCGTTTTGACTATTAGGCTTATACCCAAATGTACCCAACCTCCATTTGGGGGCATAAAAAAACTGCCTCCACAAACGGAAAGCAGTTATTGACCCTCAAATTCAAAAAGCGCAAATTGCTGGGGCGGGGCACCTCCAAAGCCCAGAATACTGGGACAACGAATCTGTCCCCGCGACCCAAGGGGCCACGAGAACCATACCCCTGGCACCTACATCGGCACTAACTTGTTTTGCACGGCGTAGATGACGACTTGGGAGCGGCTTTTGACGTCAAATTTTTTGAAGATTTTGCTGACGTGTATTTTTACGGTTTTGTCGCTAATGAAGAGGCGCTCGGCGATTTCTTTATTGCTCAGGCCTTCCACCAGGCATTGAAGGACTTCCGTTTCCCGCTCTGTTAGTGCATTGTCCTTCGGTTGCTCCTGTTGTTGTTGATGGAAGTTAAGAAGCTTTTTGGTCATCGACGGATGAATCACAGACTCCCCGCGTGCGACTGTTCGAATGGCTTCGACCACTTGTTCAGATGGAGCATCCTTTAACAAATACCCGTCGGCACCCTCGCGAATGGCAGCCATAAAATACTCATCATGGTTGTGCATCGTCAGCACCAAAATTTTAATCGAAGGATATTTTTTCTTCAAAATACCTGTTGTTTCCACACCATTTTTCTGGGGCATGTTGATGTCCATTAAAATAACATCAGGCTCGCACATCGGCACTTTCTCAAGCGCATCATCCCCGGAAACCGCCTCCCCGACCACCCGAATATCTTCCTCAAGCTCTAAAATATTCCTCAGTCCGTCACGTAACACAGCATGATCATCCACCAACATAAGCTTGATCAACAGTACTACCTCCTTCAAGTCCCATTTTTGGAACAGTTAATGTAATATCCGTACCATGTCCCTCTTTTGTATCAATTTGAAGAGTTGCATTAATTTTTTCTGCTGCGTCATTGATATTTAAAATTCCAAAATGAGGATTGTTTTGTGCCTTGACCATTGCCTGGAACAATGAAAACCCTACACCATTATCCTTTATTTTTAAAATAATCTGCTCCTTTTGATAGCTTAACAGTATTTCTATTTTGGTGGCCTGTGCATGCTTAATTGTGTTTTGCAGGCTCTCTTGAAAAATATCAAATAATTCTTTTTCGACCATTGGACTAAGTGTAACCTCTTGGCCTCTAATATCAAATGAAAAATGAATATTGTACTCGCTCCGTATCATTTCAATTCGCTTTTTTATAGCGACTGACAACCCAACCCGCTCCGTTGGGTATGGGCGCAGTTCATAAATTGATTCGCGCACTTCCCGTAAACTAAGCCTTAACTTATCCATACTTTCTCGAATGAGCTTTCGCGTTTCTTCAGGATGACTTTTAAATTTTCGCTCCGCCGTCTCAAGCTTCATGACGGCACCGGCTAATGTTTGAGCCACACCATCATGGATGCCTCTAGCAATTCGGTTACGCTCTTCAAGGATAATTCGCTTTTCTTGTTCCTCGATTAAAAATCTAGTCTTCACCGCAACCGCAAGCTGATTCGAAAGCGTGGCGATTGAATGAATTTCATCTTCCTCAAAGCTTCGTGACCGACTTTTTGCAACAACGAGCATCCCTATCGTTTCGTCCTCAACGACCATCGGTGAGTACACAAATGCCTTCATATCCTTTTTAAAATACTCATCAATGGGGCCAAGCTTTTTTACTCTATCTTGATAGACAATCGGTTGCTTTTTTCCATCAAAACGAGCTAGCGCTTCACCAGTCAACTCATCTTTCGGGATCACACGCCCGTCAGAGTATAAAATCTTCCATACATCGTTCTCCTTCACCCATAGCATGAGTGCCTGCACATCCACGATTTGCGAGAACGTATTTTTAAATGTATCAATCCACTCAGGTGAGTGGATTTTCTTGTTAACCCCGGTTGTAATCGCAAAAAGAGCATTCAACCTTCTTTTTTCGTTTCTTAGGGTTGAGATGACTGAGTATAATAACGAAACAGCAACCAATGGAGAGAAGAAGAAGAATAGTGAGAACTCGTCAATTGTACGACCCCCAAGGTAAAACATCATCGCTCCATATAATAAGGAAATGCCTACATTGCTTAATTCAGTTAGTGATTTGTTTTTAAATAAATAAAGCGTATAGGGTTGCGGACGAATGAGCAACACGATATCGACAATGAAATTATTTATGATAAAAAAGAAGATAAGAAAAAGTAAATATGTACTAAATCCTGAAAAAAAGTCACTACTTGATGTAAGAATTTGATCCACGTTTGTATGTGATAAGATGTATTCCGCTAAAAATACACTTAAAGTCAACTGTGCGGGATTAAACAGAACAAGTCTCAACGGACGTTGGTGAAGGATATTAATCCCTAATGCAATTACCGCATAGATGATGATGGGATACGATACCCCAAACAGCTCATACATCACAAAAATAAATGGGAATGAGATCGATGTTGAACCTCTCAAAAGCGGAATTGGGTAATACTCTGTAATCGCTAAAAACACTGTGAGCAAAAGTAGAACGGTGATATCGTTTGTTGGTTCAAGATGAAAAAGTGCATTCACCACAGCACCCCAACCTAGCACAGCGATAATAATCATATAAAACTTCGCATAATTTTCCCGTTTATGCGAGGATACTACTGGAAGCTTCAATTTGCTCCCCCCTTATCATAACATTCAGTTAATTGGGTCTGGTCTTATCATAATATATGTATTAACTATAAATCACAATCCAAGTCCTTGAAAACGAATTCATTTAAAAAAATCCTTCAAACCCAATAAAAACCCAGACTAGTCGAATGGCGTGAAAACCACTGACCAATGCTGGGTAACCACAAACACCGCTAAATGTTTGTGTTGATAATTATGTCAGAAAAACGGGAGGATTTCTATTGCCCAAATTTATTATTTTCATACGCCAAAAGTAGTAAGTCTTGTCCTTAAGAACGCGTCACCAAAGGGATTCCCTAAAAATAAGATCCTTATTTGGCAGACAGCTAAAGGCAAGCCTGTACTACCCAAAATGTGTCGAATTACGGCAGTTTAGGCATATCACTATGTTGTAGGAAAACCTTTAATATCATTTGCTAAGTCTTGAATGAATTGCTTAATATCGATTTCTGCACTTCTTTCGCCCTTCATATAGGCTCGAATTAACGCTCTTCTTACCTTTTTCTCATCAATCGAAATAACCTCATCTGAAGATTTATCATCCAATGTATGTTCACTCCTAGCTGAAAAAGTGCCTTGATTTAAAAATTGCCTGGTGAAGAATGGAGACGCCTTCACCAGGGACAAGAATTCAGTAAGTACCATCATGGCACTTTGGGAGAAAATGATTACTCGGGGAGCTTGGATGGAGAAACCAATTCCGCCAAGTATTTACTATACATGTACGCCAGAGACATCATTTTTGCGACTGTCTTACTCAAAATATTTCTAAATACAGGTAAAAGGCACACCGCTTCAAAGCCAGGAATCCAAATTTATACGATTTTGCGGTATAATAAAAAGATATGATTTTAGTGGATGTTCAAAAAGTACGGTAAGAATGACACATTTAACTATTGCACGTGGGGAGTGAGACCACTTTGCTTCAAAACGATATACCAAAAGATGCAGTCATGCATTTTTCAGAAAAGCTTCGCAATATGATTACGTTCGAAAATGAAGAGGACCGCAATTTAATTAAAAAAGGACTAAACCTCTACCGTCAGGGGAGTGTTTATAATGTACAATACAACGGAAAAACCCTGGAGGGCCGCGTGCAGGACGTCACCCCTGTTGATGTCACACTTGAACTTGATTTCCTAGAAATGTCGAGCTGTAGCTGCCCATCTCCTTCCTTTTGTCGCCACCGGATGGCACTGTTTTTCTATATGTATGCAAGTGTCGATCGCGTGGGGTCTCTACTTGAACAGTGGAAGGCTGGCAGCAAACCGAAGCCTACGCTAGCCTCGATTCCTGTTATAAAAGGAAACGTCCTACAGCGTGTCGAATACAAGGAGAATTCACTTGAGAGCTGGCTTACCCTTTTTAACAGTGAATATCAGCGGTTTGAATCAGGTCAACGTGATAAAAATGTGTATTCATTCGCGACCTTGTACCATTCCCTTTTTCAAACCTTACAAAGGAAAGCACCACGCTCCGAGGAGCTCAAACGCTTGTATCACATCCATGCTGCTCTTTTTTGCATTCGCAAAACAATAGAGCTACTCGGACAAATTGAATTTCGAAATTACCAGGTGGATACGTATATTCGACCTTACTTTCATAATTTCACAGATGTCGTGCTCGACAACTCACTTGAAATGCGGAAGGTGTCTCTTTCCTTTTCACTTGACGAAATGCTTGAGGAAAGCCTCGAACTTGTTCGCAACACACTTCTGGCAGACACCTTATTCCAATATGAGCGCATGCAAATGTACCGTTTACTTTGGGCCACCTTTTTCAATCGAAAAAAATGGCTAGAACTTGAAGAAAATGCATTGGGCACCGAACACCAAACACACTTGATTGCCTATGCCCATATTCGCTTTTTACAACAGGACGACGCGACTGCTATCAACACAATGAAAAAACTTGGAAACCAGGGTATCCCCTATAGCTTTTGGTGGATTTCCTATCTGTCAGAATCGAAAAATTGGGACCGGGCTCGCGTATGGATTGACCATGCGGTAGAAGGAATCCGCTGCTACATCTTTGGCATACAAAGCTACGAAGGACGCCGCCACATGACGCGGCTGTTTTTACAACACATCATGGCTTACGCAGATGAGCGCGATTCAGCCGTGTATATTAACGCGTTGAAACAGCTTCTTCCGTATAGCTATGTGGAATACAACGACTATTTGCTTGATAATGACCAATACCGGAAATGGGTCGAGCTGCAGATCATGGTCGGCTATGATATTGATGAAATGGACCGTTATATTATAAAACAAATTGAAACCCTTGACCGAGCGGCTTTGCTTCCGCTTTACCATCAGGCTGTGGCAAAGGCCATCGAGGGCAAAAACCGACCAAGCTATAAAAAGGCAGTTAAATACTTGCGCAAGATCCGAACTCATTACAAAAAATTAAAACAAGAAGACCGTTGGGATGACTACATTACGAAGCTTGCCACTATGAATAAGCGACTACGCGCATTTCAGCAGGAGCTGCTTCGGGCTTCCATGATTTCAGAGTAAAGGGGTGAGACGATGATATTTGTAGTTCATGCAGAATGGATCGTGGATAAGGGATGCCATGTCTGGTGCACAACAGAAGATGGCAATGAGGTTGAAGTGCAGGAGTGGAAAAATAATCTCTTTGCCTGGCATGAGGCCAGCTTTTACGGAACCTTTCTCGAAGGGGATGGTCATGCTGTCCTTCTTTCACCCTGGCAAGCATTTACCTTTTTCGCCGAATTGCCCGTCAATTCACATATAGAAATCGAGTTAAGTGGAATTGTGGATCATTACCACACGATTGCTAGAAATTTGCTCCCAAACATCGAGAATGGCGAATTTATGCCTGATTTCGACTATTGGCGCAGCTCTGAACGCTTTGGCTGGAAACCGACTGGCACTGAGCTAAGTGGATTCTCAGCAGAGTGGTTTTCTCAAGCCATCAGCGACTGGATTCAGTCTGATTCTGCGTTGTCTGACGCCTGGGAAGAGATCGTCCAAACCTTCCCTCTTGTAAAAAGTAGCGCCGGCGCTGAGTCCGTCGTCGATGAAAACAATTGGCTCGAACGTATTGGATGGAAGGAAGATCACACACCCTTTGACGTTATGCTGCAAATCGAAGAACCCGAGGTGGATAACGGAGTCTGGAAGCTCCAAACAGTGCTTCGCAAGAAAGAAAAACCTCATACCATGTATACCACACTGCCACGAGAATGGAGAGATTTTGCGGGCAAAATTGAAAGTGACCAAACCATGTGGTGTAAGCTCGTTCCTTGGCTTCGTGATGAAGATGGAATTGTTCACGAATTAACCGAGCGACAAGCGTGGGACTTTTTAACAGAAGCAAGCACAAGGCTTATTGATGCAGGAGTCGGAATTCTATTGCCAGCCTGGTGGCAAGCCATTAAGGACGCCCAGCTTGCGATCAAGGCAAAGGTCAAAACGTCTTCTGGAGGCGGTCGCCAATCCTTTGTCGGCTTGCAGTCAATCATTAATTTTGATTGGCGTTTTTCAACAAATGGTGTTGAGCTTTCCGAAGAAGAGTTCTTGTCACTTGTAAATGAACAAAGACGCTTAATCAACATTCGCGGCAAATGGATCAAGCTTGACCCTGCGTTTATCAAACAGGTTCAATCCATCCTGGAGCGCGCAAACAAAGAAGGACTCCATGTCCGAGATGTCCTGGAACAAGAACTACTTTCTCTATCGGAACAAGCAGAGCGTGAGGAACAAGAAGCGGCGAGCGCCTTTGCTGGCGTCCAAATTGAACTGAACCGCCACCTGTCACAAATGGTTACCCTGCTAACGGATATCAAAGAGATTCCTCAAGCTAGCATACCGGACACATTTAAAGGTGAACTACGCCCATACCAGCAGCAGGGTGTAGACTGGCTCTTATTTTTACGGAAATTTGGATTCGGAGCCTGTCTTGCCGACGATATGGGACTTGGAAAAACGATTCAAATGATTGCTTACTTTTTAGCGGTCAAAGAAAATGGTACCAAACCTGCGCTCATCATCTGCCCAACCTCCGTCCTCGGCAACTGGCAAAAGGAGCTTGAGAAATTTGGACCAGACTTACGTGTCCACCTTCATTATGGCCCAAACCGCTTGAAGGGCGAGGAGTTTGCGAAAGAAGTCAACTCAGCCGATATCGTTCTCACCTCCTACGGGTTGTCCCATATGGATGAGGAAGAAATTTCCGCTTTTGACTGGGGGACCATTTGCTTGGATGAAGCGCAAAACATTAAAAACGCGCAAACGAAGCAATCTCGCGCGATTCGCAAGCTAAAAAGCGACCATAATATCGCCTTGACCGGAACACCGATGGAAAATCGATTAACGGAGCTTTGGTCGATTTTTGACTTTATCAATCGTGGCTATCTAGGCAGCCTCGGCGGCTTCCAAAAACGCTTTGTGTCACCGATTGAAAAGGATCATGATGAGGAAACAATCGCTCAGCTGCAGCGCTTGATTAAGCCATTTTTACTAAGACGTACGAAAAATGACGAAGCAGTCGCATTGAACCTACCAGACAAGCTCGAGCAGAAGGAATATTGTCCGTTAACGGTTGAGCAGGCATCGATTTATGAGCAGCTTGTGAAGGATACCCTGGAGCAAGTCGAACAGCTGGCAGGAATGCAGCGTAAAGGGCTGATTTTGAAAATGCTAGGGCAGCTCAAGCAGGTCTGTGACCATCCGGCGCTTTATTTAAAGGAACAGAATCCTGTGAATGTGGATGAGCGCTCTGTGAAGATGGAGAAGTTGCTTGAACTTGTCGATCACATTCGTGACCAAGACGAGAGCTGTTTGATTTTTACCCAGTATATTCAAATGGGAGAGATGATTCAGGATGTGCTTCAAAAACGCTTTGATGAATCCGTAAAGTTCTTGAACGGAAGTGTGGCGAAAGCACAACGCGACAAGATGATTGAAGGCTTCCAAAATCGCGAGTTCAATATTCTAATCCTATCACTAAAGGCAGGCGGTACCGGATTGAACTTGACGGAAGCGAACCACGTCATCCACTATGATCGTTGGTGGAACCCAGCCGTCGAAAACCAAGCAACCGACCGTGCCTACCGCATTGGCCAAAAGCGCTTCGTCCACGTGCACAAGCTAATTGCTACCGGCACACTTGAAGAAAAAATCGACGAAATGCTCGAAAAGAAACAATCGCTGAACGACGAAATCATCACCAGCGAAAACTGGATCACCGAACTCTCCACGAACGAACTGAAAGAACTATTGGGGGCGTTTTAGTGGGACACGGCGCTGTTCTACTTGCACGGGACACGGGGACAGGTTCACTGTCCCAGCCTGCTCGCATAATTCTGCGGGGCTAGCGGTATATCAGTTGATAATGGGATCATATACCGCATTCCAACTAATCGGTCTATCACATGTACGAAAAGCACTCTAAGATATACTGTAAATCCAAAGGAGCTGATTCATTTGGCAGAAAAAACAACCAAACCCAAAAAAAGAGCGAAAAAATTTGTGCCAAGTGAAAAGCACAAAGATAAAACCGAACCTTGGCAAAAATTCTACCATCTAGTCGAAGAAAAACTGAAAAAATGAAAGAGGGTGGTGACTGTTGTCACCACCCTAATTTGTGTAAAATTAGACGCAAATTTCTGCGCACTGATTCATATTTTCAAAAACCGCGACGCAATTCCCCGTGCCCAGACACATACTCAAGCTGCAATCCCATCCCTCTCTATTAAACTACCTTCAAATCTTTCTCGTATTGCTTATAAATGACATACCGCTGCATTCCTCGTGTCTTCTCAAACGCTTTTTGGATTTCAGCGACATACTCCTTGTGATTTCCCGCTTTCTTAGCAATTCCAGCAGCTAAAGCGTGACTCATCCACTCCGACTTTATCTGTTCCCCAAGTTCAGCTGCCCGCTCCAATTTACCTTCCTCTACAGCCACTATAGCTTGATAATACGCTTTATACTGAGGGGGGTGGATATCCTCAATGTCCTTCTTTACTCGTAAAATATCATCCTCGTATAAAGCATGCAAAGTCTTGAACAATGCCTGACGTGCAGGCTGCTTATACTTGTGAAGCAATGCCTCTGTTGCTTCCTTCACATCCTGGTCAATCCGATTGCCCATCCCGTAATAAAGCTTGAACACTGGATTTTTTCTACGTTTTTCAAGATAGGATTCTATCCTTCTTACATTTTTCTCCCCATAAATCGGATAAATAAATAAGTAAGTAGAAAGACCAATAATCACAATCATACTTATCATTAAACCAAGCGGCTCACTTACATCAAGAAAAGCCATAATAATTCCTAGAACAAGCGCTACCCCAAACAAAACTACGAATCTCATCCTACTCATCCTCAACAAATTGTCATTATTGGATAATTATACCTCACCCCTCCCCATTAAAAAAGACCAACCATGTTATCCATGATTGGCCTTCAATTACACAATTACCTTATTATTCTCATATACTTTCTTCAACAAACGTTTCCCTCTAAAAAGCTTGTTTTTCACAAACGAAATATCCTTACTTAATACATGACTTATTTCGCTATATGAATAATCATGAAAATAATAAAGAGATAATGTCTGTTTGTAATCCTTCGGCAACGCCTCGATATGTTCGTACAGGCTTTCTCGATCAAACTTTTCCACTATCGTTTTTTCAATATTTTCACTGGTCGTATACCGTAACACTTCAATATCTTCCATTAAGACCGTAGCTTTCACAACCTTGCTACGAAGATAATCAATGCATTGATTTCGGGTAATTTTGTACAACCAAGCTTTTATCTTGGAAGGATCCCTAAAAGAATGGAATTTTAAAAAGATCTTCAAAAAGACTTCTTGCATAATATCATCCACAACCACCCAATTTCGCACATAGCGAAAAGCTGCATATCGCAATTCAGGTTCATATTCACGAATTATTTGTTCGATTTGTTGTTCCTTCATTTTTCTCACCCTATTAACTGGGACATGGAACCTGTCCCAGTGACCCAGACCTGTAGCCCATTACCCGACATCCTTTATTTCGAAAATGTAGAATTGGTAATTTTCATGGGCTGCTTTTTGTTTTTTTACTTTTAGTTTTCCTTCATACAAGGTTTCCCCTGTATTTAAATCTCCGATGGAAAGTGAATGTCCATCATTCACAGAACGAACAATATAGATTTTTCCATCTTGTAATTTTACATAAGGTACACCCTCGGAATTCCCAGATAGTTCAACTCCAACTGTTTGTTTCTTGTCCCATTTTTCTGTTTCAATATCATACTGAATAACCTCTATTTCATTTGGGGTCTGGACGGGAATATACACGACAGAATTTACTACAGATGAATTTTCAATGTTTCCAACAAAGTCTTCAGGTAGTTCAATCTTAACGATTTTATTCTTTTCGACGTCGTACACTATGAAGTCATCCACAACAGCAGTTGGACCTTCACTAGATTCATGTTCAAAAGCCTCTGCTTTAAAAAGCAGATATTTTTCTGGCTCATTCGAATGATAGTCTCTCAAAAACCTAAAATCTGACCATCCATTCTCAACTGTTGGAGTGGAGAAAACGACTTCTTCATTTGTAATTTTCTTTCCATTTAAGTCAATCGTGTAAGCAACTAAATCCTCACCGCCATTAATACGAGAACCTCGTGCGATTACTAGTAACTTTCCATCCTTTATTTGAATATCCACAATATCAACCCAGCCATAACTTCCGGTTTTAGGTAGGTCCAATTTCAACGAAGTAGATTTTTCTGAATTCTTATCTAAAACGTCAATATCAAAAAAGGAATTTAGGGAAGAAGCATTTAAACTCTTGCGCTCAATACTAGCATAAACAACTACATGTTCATCCTCATAAAAATTAGAAGAGAATAAATTTTTCCCTCTCATAAATGATTTATATTTCGCAACTAATTGTTCTGCAGGAGCCTCCGCGTAAAGGCCAGTTAGTTGTTGAACTACGGATCGATTGCTTAGATTCTTTGTATCCTCATCAGATATCAGTAGAGTTTGATGAATATCTCCTACTACATAATCAGCACTTATTTCCACATTTTCCACTAGACTCTCATCGCCACTCACTTTTTCAAATTCAATTTGGATGTTCTCAGCTGCTACACTAGATTGTATATAAAAAGTGCCAAGCACGATAACTGTAACGAGACAGAGCGTGAGGATTTTCCAATATCGTTTCATTGATGCTACCTCCTATCAAACCCTTATTTTCTTATTTAATAGATAATTGCCAATCCAGATTGCTGCAGCCAAAGCAACTAATCCTGCCCCAACCACCAAATAAAACAGTTCATTTGGATAAAAATAGTTACCTAACATATATTCATCCAGAAAAATCGGTGACAAAAGGAAAAAGAAAGAAATTACACAATATAGAATTCCAAAGAAAATCCCTTTTAAACGGTAAGAACGTTCAAACAAAATAGCCGTAAAAACAACACAGACAGCCGCTATTCCAGCGCCATAGTAGAGGATAAAATCCACAAATGATCTTGGAAATAATAGTTGTAAAAATTGGATATTCGTGATTTCTCCTACTGTGAAATCTGTACGAAACTCCCCTGGAACCATCCACTGCAACACACGGCTTTCAATAGGTATTAACACTAATTGCACAGCAAGGAGACCTAAAACAAAAAGTAAAATCGTTGTAGCCTTCGACAAATATACATTCAACCGAGCCGTTGGCAATACGAGTAAACGATAACTGAATGTGTTTTTCCCGAGCCAATCACGATACCAAATAAAAAATACATAAATCAGTAAAGTGGCACCACTCATCATAATCGGTCCCATAAACCAAAGGGTCTGGGCAAAATCGATCATCGAGATTTTCCCAAATTGTGAAATAAAGTCATTCTTTGAAATCATCTCTTCAAACATCGCTTCATTTGCTCTACCTAAGTATCTTTTTGACGTAAAAATAATGCCAATCACCTGAAAAAATACCGTAACCCCAATCAAAACAAGATAGAGTTTTAAAAATCGAGAGAACTCGAAGTTCACTAGTTTTAAATAACGTTTCATCCCTTGTACACCTCTCTCATCACATCAATTACCGATTTCCCTTCATTCTCTCTAACTTCTTCGGTATCGAATTCTTTTAACACAACACCATCATCAAGTAATACAACTTTATCAATTAAGTGCTCAATATCATTAATTTCATGTGTTGTGATAATCACGCCACGGTCTTCAATTAAATGACTCGTAAACACTTCAGCAATTTGTTCACGGCTAAAAATATCGATTCCTGAAAACGGCTCATCCATAAGAACATAATCAACATCCAAGGCAAGTCCAAGGATAAGGTTGACCTTTGCCGTATTTCCCTTTGATAACTCTGAGATTCGATCCGTTTCTTTTAGTCTAAAAAATTCAAGCAGTTCATTCGCACGTTTTGGATTCCAGCTGTCATAGAAATCCGCCATAAATGTAAATGCCTCTTTGATTTTCATTTGTGGCAGCATCGTAATTGTATCTGGGATAAACGTTACTTTTTCATAGCTACCTTTATGAATTTTTTCACCATTAATGAGAATTTCTCCACTATTAATTGGGGTTAACGCCATTATCGCCTTCATGACCGTTGTTTTCCCAACACCGTTAATGCCAATCAAACAAGTAATCTTTCCTTTTTCAGCAGTAAAGTTAACACCCTTCAACACTGTCTTCCTGCCAAACTTCTTCGTTACATTCTTTACTTCAATCACTTAAAATCCCCCCTATTCCTTTTCGTACTCTTTTTCAACGAGATGTAAGACTTCTGGTAAAGGTACATTAATGGACCGAACTGATTGAATAAAGGTAGATACTGCATCCAAAATCAATTCCTCGCGAACCATTTTCAACACCTGTTCATCCTTCGTAATGCGACTTGGTAAATTTCCTTCTGTAAAAATCAACCCTTGTTCCTCCATTTCTTTATACGCACGCTGCGCCGTATTCGGATTAATCTTCAACCGATTCGCCAATTCCCTTCTTGACGGGATCTCCTGACCTGGTTCAAAAAAGCCTTTTGCAATTTGCTCCTTGAAATACTGAATGACTTGCACGTAAACGGGATCTCGATTGTTAAATTTGATATCCATAGACCCAACTCCTAAAAATTTCATCTCCCTGTATCAAGGGGTTCATACACCACATATAAAAAAACTGTATTAAACGCACCATACAGCTATGATAAAAAAATACACCGTGTATCAATAGGTTAATACACAATGTATTATATGATTAATACACTACCCCTGTCAACATGAATTTTTTAAAATATATCCATTGACAAACCGGAACAAATGTTCTATATTTTAAATAAGAAAAAGCCAACCATGTTGTGACCATGATTGGCAAAAATGAGGAATGGCCGAAGTATCCATCTATCTCTTGAGGAATCACTTTTGAAAAGGCAAACGAGGTTTCTTGTTGCGAGGCACATGGATAGAGGGTTTACATACATTTTTCATATTCTGAATTTCTTTTTTACATTTTTCATATGATACCTACTTCCCTTCTAACATTCGATTAATTTGTAAAAGTCGTTCATTATAGGTTTGATCCATTTGATCCATCCGGTCACCGATTTGGCCCTGTAACGTTTCCAGATGTAGCGCAATTCCCATCGCAAGCTTATTTAGCTTTTCATTAATAGACTTGATTTCATCCTGTTTCATTATCGTTTCCTCCCAAGTTCTAAGCACCAAGAACCTTAATTTTCAACGAGTTCCCTTGGCTTTCCACCTAGAAATTTCACAGAATCTGCTAACACTTCCGTCACATAAACCCTTTTTCCATCATTGTTTTGATAGTTACGCGTTTGGATGCGCCCTGTTACACCTAGAATAGATCCCTTTTTACAATAGTTTGCCGTATTTTCAGCTGTTTTACGCCAAAGTGTACAGTTCACAAAATCGGTGTCAATTTCACCTCCTGCATTCTTAAAATTCCGGCTAACCGCAAGCGTCACATGAGCAATTGCTTTCCCTTCTTGGGTGTAACGCAAGTCCGGATCCCGGGTCAATCGTCCTACCAAAATCACCTGATTAATCATGTATTTTTCCTCCTTGATTAAATCTAACAAGGCTATCATACTTCAGGATTCGACATAGGTAAAATAAGGGAAAACGGATTATTACAGGATTTTTTTCTACAAAACTGGAAATTCACCATACAATTTTCATATTTTATATCGTTAATTTTTCATAACGAACCATTATCTTAATTTCTACATATTTTTTTCAGAGTAGAACTTCTGGTTCATTTCCTCGTCTACTCCATATAATAAACAGGTAAATATGCTATAATTTAACTATCTGATATAGTACGAACGAAATATAAGGAGGTCAGGATTTTGAAAACATTTAGATTGGTTTCGCTTATGGTTCTTCACCAGGATGAACAACCTAGTCGTATTGAGGAAATACCGTT
Source organism: Ferdinandcohnia sp. QZ13 (assembly GCF_031324165.1). Lineage (NCBI taxonomy): Bacteria > Bacillati > Bacillota > Bacilli > Caryophanales > Bacillaceae > Ferdinandcohnia > Ferdinandcohnia sp. QZ13. Next base: position 1,632,632 of record NZ_JAVIVW010000015.1, read on the forward strand.
GATTGATGGATTGATCATTAATCAAGAGGACGGGGAAAACAGTTGGATTGTGGAAGCTTTTATTGAAAAATCGTATAAATCCATTTTCGAAAAGGCAAAACAAAATGATACAAAGCTGAATCTCCAGGTCACCATTTCCAAAAAATCTAATGATCCTGCCTCTTTAATGGGTGAAGTTAAAATCATCAAAGACATGGACAATAGCGTAAGTGTTCTTTTGGAGGGAAATTTAGTTCCAAGTCGACTCAACATGGCCGAGATTGTTCTGACCGACCTTATTCAACAAGGCCTACAAGGTGAAGGTCTACTTGCCGAATTCAAAAACCGCCTTCAAGAAAAGAAAAAGCCCATACAAAGTTAAAAAGGCAGGACAAAATCCCGCCTTTTTACAATCGTGTTGACTATTTACCGTTACCAACGCCGCCTGCTCCACCTGTTCCGCCAGGATTTACTTCGTCGTCTCTCAGATTGTTGTTGTTGTTGTCATCATCGTCTTTGTTGATATCAAGATCTCCGTCATTATTCTCATCTTCAACGACGTCTTGATCCCCAGGATTCATACCATTGTTGTCAGGTACAACGTCTTCCTCTGGAGTCACATTGTTATCGAGGTCATTATTATCCATATTATTATTATTATTGAAATCCTCGCCAGGTGTTTCTAGTCCATCATCCTGTGGTGGGGGATTTTGGTCATCATTGTTACAGCCTGTTATTAAAAACACGGCAAGGAGCGACCCGATTAGCTTTAAGAACCATTTGTTGTTCATTGCATATTCTCCTTTCTGCTTTCTTCTAAGTATTGTTGTGACCATCTTGGTCTTCGCTTAGCTTTCCCCGAAGATTAAAAATGTATCAAAGAAATTACAAATTCATCAAAAGAGAATAAAAAAACCAGATGGCTTCTCCCATCTGGTTTTCCAAATGAACTTATTCTGTTTTTTCGCCTAACGCAAACATGATTTCTGTTTCACAAACAAGTTCGCCGTCTACAGTTGCTATTCCTTTTCCTTTACCGATCGACCCTCGAAGACGCGTGATTTCCACTTCTAGACGAAGTTGATCCCCAGGGACTACCTGCTTTTTAAAACGACAGTTATCAATTCCCGCAAAGAAAGCAAGTCTGCCTTTGTTTTCTTCCTTTTTAAGCATGGCCACTGCACCAACCTGTGCCAAGGCTTCTACGATTAATACACCAGGCATTACTGGATAGTCAGGAAAATGCCCATTGAAAAACTCCTCATTTGCCGTTACATTTTTAATACCAAGCGCACGTTTTCCTTCTTCCAGTTCAAGAATTCGATCAACCAATAAAAATGGATAGCGATGTGGAATAATTTCTTTTATTTCATTGATATCGTACATATTTAACCATTTCCTCCCTTATGTATCCTCATCAAACACGCCTTGGCGTATTTGTGCCCAGAATTTTAGGCCCACGTGATGTGGGTCATAAAGACGTTGCCACGGGAAGTGGCGTTCTTAGTCTTTGATCCTAAGGTAGATTAACTTCCTTCAAAAATCTGAAGCATCCGCCTGAGGCTCTAACTTTATTCATTAGAAGTTATTATCTTCTACTGAATAAAGTTTGCTTATAATGCCTATTATAATACAAGTATTGTGGTAAGTTGTAAACCTCATCTGCAAAGCTTCAAAAGGCTCCATGTTTAGACATAAAAAAAGAAGGCTTATGCCCCCTTATTTTTCAGCATCTTTATTGACAAGGTCCACGATATGCTGCCATGTTTCTTTTTTCAAGGCATCGCTCGGATCACCATCTCCAATGACTCCATAACCTACAACCACACCAATCATGACGCTGGCTGCAAAAAGAACAACGACAAGCAAAAGTCGTATCCAAATTGGAATTAAGCGGATTCGAAGTTTACCTTCACGCTTCTTTTTCGGCTCTTTATCCGTATTCTTTTCTTCGTCACGCGCCTTTCGAAATTCTTCGCGTGATTTTACTTGTGTATTGTTAAGTTCACTTGTCACTGAGATTACCCCTTATCTTTAGGTTGTTGCCAAGTTTCTCGATTGTCTGCCTACCTTATAGTATCTACTTTGTTCAATTATCGTATGCCATTTACAAGTCCCATCATTTGATCGGAGATGGAGATTGATTTTGCATTGAATTGATAGGAGCGTTGGGTTAACAGCAAGACAGACATTTCAGTTGTCAAATCAACATTCGATTGTTCAAGTGCACCTTGCTGCATACTTACTTGTTCCCGCAAAGCTCCCTGAAGGGAAACAAATACATCATCTGCCGCGATCCCGAGTTCCGCCAAGTCCGGTAACGAAAATTGATTTTGTCCTATCGCTTGTAAAAGCTGTGGTTTTTTAACTTCCACCACGGAAAGATTAAATTGTTGCGGCGCACCCGCCTCTGGAACAACGGTTAATTCCCCGTTTGTCGAAATTTTAATCTCCTTAAAATTGTCAACAAACACAATTGGCTCCCCATCTTGGTCTAAAACAGGATGTCCACCACTTGTCACAAGGCCAACACGATTCGTTCCATCATTTGCAGGAGACAAATAAAGTGCACCCTCTCTTGTAAAGCGTGGAACCTGAACACCGTTTTCATCCACTATCACTTGTAAAAACTGATTTTCCTTCGTAAACGCGATATCAAGTTCACGGTCTGTTGTTTTGATTGCACCTTGAGTCATCACCATATTCGTATGACCAAGGCGTGCACCAACGCCTACACGAATACCATTTGGGGTTAAGCGGCCTTCATCTTGCGCATTAACGGGTTGATTATTGAATTCCTGGGATAGCAGCTCACTAAAGTTGACTTGACGTTTTTTATATCCGGTCGTATCTATATTAGCTAGATTATGCCCAATTGTATCAATCTGTTTTTGCAGCTGACTCATCGTATTTGTTGCTGTAATCATCGAACGCATTTATCTTCACCCCAAATTTTATTTCTATTAGACACCAAACGCTTTTTCTTATCCTTATCGCCAATAATGCTTTTCTTATAATCTTCCAATCTCGTTAACCGCTTTGTCCATGCTCTTATCATACGCCTGAAGTACCTTTTGATTGGCCTCAAACGTACGGTATGCTGTCATCATCTCTGTCATTGCCTGTGTCACATCGACATTTGAACCTTCAAGGAATCCCTGTTTCAACGTAAAGGACACTTCAGGATTTGCCGCTGCATTCGGCAGCTCGCCACCATCATTTGTCCGGTACAAACCGTTTCCTTCTTTAATCAAGTTCAATGGATTTTCTGAGAAGGCTACCCCTAAACGTGTTTGTGCCAAACCGCCGACAAGAACACTTCCATCTGCTGTAACCTCGAACTGATCATCTTCAAGTGCAATCCGATTTCCATTTTCATCGAGCACATAGAAGCCTTCATTCGTGGTTAGAAAACCTGCCGGATCAACTGTGAAGTTTCCGTTTCTTGTATAGCGCACATCACCATTTGCATTTTGAACCGTGAAAAACAAGGAACCTGGTTTATTGGTTTCCTCATTGATCGGTAGATTGCCATTTACCAACGCCACATCTGTCGCAAGTCCAGTTTCGCGGATATCACCCTGCTTGAACAGCGGAATCATTTCCTGCATGTATACACCTGTGTTAAGTCCACCAATGCTGCTTGAAGTCCGAAGAGTGCCGCCGTTTTTTGCCGGGCTTTGGACACCTTCAAGACGTTGCATGAGCAATTCTGGGAACGCACGTAAAGAGCCTTGGTCCACTTTATAGCCAGGTGTGTTGGCATTTGCAATATTGTTCGTAAGCATTTCTGTACGACGTTGCTGCGCAAGCATTCCTGCTGCTGCAGAATAAAATCCACGTAACATGGTCTCACCTCATTTTTATATCCGAACATATACCTAGTTAAAGGAATGTCAAAAAGTCCGGTGAATATGACGCATCGAATTTCTGCGTTGGCTTGCTTCTCCGTTCCTCACGTATTAACTACATACGCTCCGGTACTCCAAGCTGCACCGCCTTGAAATTCTCGGTCCTCTTCATCCTCCTTTTTGAGCACTTATTATTTTTATTATAGTAGGAAATCCCTATTTCTTCATCTGTAAAATTTACCACACTTGCATTTATTAAGAAAAAGTGGGAAAGGACCTGCCATTTCGGAAAGGTCCTATTTACAGTATTTAGACTAATTTTCTACGTGGAAGCTTGTCCAGGTTTTCAAGCATAATGCCTGTTCCAATAGCTACACACTCCATTGGGTTTTCAGCAATTAATACTGGAACACGTAATTCTTCCGCTAAAAGCTGATCGATTCCGTGCAGCAATGCTCCACCGCCCGTTAAAATCACGCCACGATCGATGATGTCCGCAGAAAGCTCTGGTGGTGTTCTTTCAAGAACACTTTTCGCAGCTTGTACAATGGCAGAAACCGGCTCACGTAGAGCTTTTTCGATTTCATCAGATTTGATGGTAAGTGTACGTGGTAATCCTGTTACCATGTCACGTCCACGAATATCGATTTCTTCATGACGTGAATCTGGGAATACAGTTGCAACCTGAATTTTAATGTTTTCTGCTGTTCTTTCCCCGATTAATAGCTTGTACTCACGCTTAATATAGCTTAGGATTTCTGCATCAAAAGTGTCCCCAGCCATTTTAATGGAAGAGGCGGTGACGATATCGCCCATTGATAATACAGCAACATCTGTTGTACCACCGCCAATATCTACGACCATGTTTCCGCTTGGTTGGAAGATGTCCATTCCAGCTCCAATTGCAGCCACTTTCGGTTCTTCCTCAAGATAAATTTTCTTCCCACCGCTTTTTTCAGCAGCTTCTTTGATTGCTTTTTGCTCAACAGAGGTAATGTTTGTTGGGCAGCAAATTAAAATTCTTGGTTTTGAAAGAAATCCTTTTACATTTAACTTATTAATAAAATGCTTGAGCATTGCTTCTGTTACGTCAAAATCAGCAATAACTCCATCTTTTAATGGTCGAATAGCCACAATATTTCCTGGTGTACGACCCACCATGCGTCTTGCTTCTTCACCAACAGCTAAAACCTTACCTGAGTTTTTATCTAATGCCACAACTGAAGGCTCATTCAATACAATACCTTTGCCTTTAACATGTATAAGTACGTTCGCAGTTCCAAGATCAATACCGATATCCCTAGCTAACATTTGGGTAACTTTCCTCCTTGCATTTGATTCACAAATGCACATATTTTCCTATGTTGTATTGTATCACAATTTGCCATATATAATAGACTTTTTGTAATTTTTTTGTAGGAAAATGTCGTAAAATGCTAACTTTAAGGTGAAAGCGCCTTGGATGGAACGTCGACTAAAACCTGCCAAGTCTTGTGGAAAACGTTAACGTCAGCACATCCTGTGCAAGCCCCGACAAGCACAAGACGTCCCACCGAGAAGGTTGCTTATTGACCTTCTTGATGGATTTGCTTGTGACCTCAATGGCCTAGGCGCTGTAGTGAAATATAGGAAGAAAGTCCCTTTCATCTTATTTAACTGGTTCTTCTTGTAATTCTTCCTCTTTTTTATACTTTAGTTTTGTCGCTTCTCCACCCCGTAAATGCCTTATTGATTTATGGTAATCCAAGATTTCTTTTACTTCATTTGCTAGTTCGGGATTGATTTCAGGTAGCCTTTCGGTTAAATCTTTATGGACAGTACTTTTGGAAACGCCAAATTCTTTCGCAATGACGCGAACTGTTTTTCTTGTCTCCACGATATACTTTCCAATCTTGATAGTTCGTTCTTTGATGTAATCGTGCACACTACTCGCCCTCCCTATGTGGATGTGAGAAGTGTGAAATGAGACGCGTTATTGCTTCAACGAAGAAATTGTCTTGTTTGGATAATATTCGTCAAATGAATTGCTAGATCTTTGAAGACGGTATACGCCCCCTCACCTCAAACACTCTCTTTGTTAGGTTTGTAACATTTTATTAGCTTGGTTGAGGGATTATGCTATAAAAGTCAAGAGGGACAAGGCTTTTATCAAAATATTTTTGAAAATCGCTGTTTTTTTCCTCTTGGACAGGTTGTATTGAACCCTGGACAACCCATTTTCTCAGAAAATCCGATTCTGATTTTCGGTCGCCTGAAGAAGGTCTCCCCAGGTTCGTTTCCCCCGATCTTTAAAATGTTGGAGGAGTTCAACGAATAAATAGGCAGTTGTTAAAGCGTCACCAGTGGCCGTATGTCTTTCATAGATGCGTGTTCCAAAGTTCTGCGCGTATCTTTGTAAATCTCGCATATCATAGGATGGGGAGATAACACCAATCAAATCCAGTGTATCAATCGTCGGCACCCGCTGTAGGCTGTATTTCTGGCGCTTCAGTTCACTTTTTAAAGTGACAATATCAAACAATACATAATGGCCAATCAGGCAGTTGCTGTTATTCTCCTTTATAAATTTAAAAAGATTCGTAATTCCTTCAATTGCGGTTGGTGCATTTTCGACCGTATCATCCGTTATTCCTGTCAATTCGATTATTTCCTGAGAAATTTGTCGGTTTGGGTTCACATATGTATGGAATTTTACTTCCTCACAAACCTTCAATCCATCCACTTGAACAGCTGCAATTTCAATTAATCGATCAACAGTTGCCACCTGAAATCCAGTTGTCTCCGTATCAAAAACTGTAAATCTAATCTCATCAATTGGAGTCGATAACGGAATTTCCTTATGAATTTGAGGACAAAGTGGCTTTTTACCAAATATCACAGATCCGACTCCTCTCATATTTGAAAATGGGCATTTACTAGAGTTTGCATCTCCTTTACTATTTTTACGCTCAAAATTAGTTCTTCCTTTTCCTTTGTTGTTAAATGTGAAAAATGGAGAATAGATGTGAGATTCTCCTTATTTTTAAATTGATGCCACCTGTGGTTCACATAAAAACGCATCACATCTGATACAGCAGCCTTCACATCTCTTCCAAAACTTGTACTAAACGCCTTTTTCTCTACTAATCTATCAATCCGCTGAAACGGTGTTCCTGAGATGATGCCATATTCCAAAGATAGGACTTGCAAACTATGGTGGTAAGGAAATAAGATTTCCTTTTTAATATCTAACTGCTTACGATCTAATTTAAACAAGGCACGAATTGGTTGTTCCAAGGAAGGAATCTGATGCTCCTGTTCATGAAGACGGAACAAAAAAATTTTGGCATGCTTCATTTTTTCAAAAAGTTGGGTTTCAAACTCCTGGTTTAATTCTTCATCCCCGTATAAAAAACGGTAGGAAAAGAAATTCTGTGCAAGTAGCATATTTTGATTTGTTGCCTGGCTGATCCAACTCTGAACCCGCCACATCCAAGTTTCTACTGAACCTCGCCAATTTGGATTACTCGCCATCATATCCCCAAGACAGCGTGCGTACCCTGCTGTTTCTAATAAACTTACGATCTCATCTCCTAATTTTGAAAAATAGTCGTTCACCTCTAGTGAACTATTTTCGTAGACAAGAAAGTGATCCTGGTCTGTTAACAAAAACTGTTCTTCACGACCGGCGCTTCCCATTTGGTAAAAGCAGAACTTGGTTGGGGGCAGCAGACCTTCGCTATCGGATAATTCTTCAATGGCCAGCTCAATACATCGTTTTACGAGGCGGTCAAACAGTTTTGTGACACTATCTAATACTTTAAAAATCGGAACACCGTCTTGCAAAAGGGCATCAACTACATCATAAATTGCGTTTTTTACAGTTGGTAGAGTTTCATGTGTAGCCATCTCGATTGTCTTAATCGTTCTCATCATGCTGTCTGTATTTTGTCGCAACACATCTGATAACGTAATAATTCCCACTACCTCATTTTCTTCAATGACAGGCAAATGCTTCACACCATGTAAAATGAAAGTTGAGAGTGCTTCATAACAATAGGCATACTTCGAAATCGTCATGGGACTTTTCGTCATAAATTCGGAAGCATTTGTGTTTCCATTTTTTCTTTTATAGATGACTCTTGAAACAAGGTCTCGCTCTGTAATAATTCCAAGAAGTATTTTGTTTTCAACAACAAGAACAGAGCTCGTTCTCCGCTCTGTCATTTGTTGTGCAACGGTACTGCAGACTGTGCTTTGATCAACAGTAACGAGTGAGGTTGTCATGACATCCTGGACCCTTCGGACGAGGGATCCACTATCTTTTGCTTTTCTTGTAATCATCACCTGCTCAGCTAACGAGTTATAGATTTCTTTCAAACGAATCGCAAGTTGAGTGAAAAGATAATGATGAAAATTGGGGTCGTGGAGGCGTTTTTGAATGACACGATTGGGGATGAACAAACATTGTCCAGCCTCTGTTGCTATGACACCAACTCGGTATTCCATGTCGCGCTTTGGACCCCCGATTAAATCTGCAATACTTGATAGTCCAATTAATTCTCCAGGCTTTATGATCTCAAGAACCTCACGATTTTCATTAGGTCCCACAAACACTTCCGCAACGCCAGAAAGCAGCAGAAGTATTCCCTCCCGCTGCTCATTGGCATGAAACAATAGATCAGACTGCTTAATTGTTTTTTGCTGACATAAGGAGAGAAACTCAAAGACATCCTTCTTCGACCATCCTTTAAACAAAGGATGATCCTTCACCCATTCATAGATCTGTTCCATGTTTTCCCCTCTTTTAAAACGGTCCTATGCAAAAATCGCATAGAACCGTTGAAATTTTTTCCGTGAGTCAGATTTACTTTTAAGCATCCTCTTTAAGCCAAACCTCGCCATCCTTGTATACCATTTGCTCTGGGTAACGCATATCGACTACCTCGTCTTGTTTAGCCTGTGAAGGCGCCTCAGTCATAAGGGAAACAATGATGTTTCCTAAGAAACCTGCTAATGCCCCAAAGATTCCTGCTCCTGTATCAATAATACCGAGTACTGTGAAGCCACCGTATTTTGCTGCAAAAATATACGATAACACGACGACCAATCCGATAAGCATACCTGCTATAACACCCTTCGCATTCGAACGCTTCCACCACACTCCCAGAACGAGTGCCGGGAAGAACGTACTAGAAGCAATCGCAAAGGCCCAAGCTACAATTTGTGTGATTGCTCCCGGTGGGTTTAACGCAACTAACCCTGCGATCAGTGTGGCAACGACAATTGACCAACGTGCCACATTCAAGCGATTTTTTTCAGTTGCATCAGGCTTTAAGACACGATAGTAAATGTCATGCGCAAATGAAGAAGAAAGTGCAATCATCAATCCGCCAGCCGTCGATAATGCTGCCGCCATTGCACCAGCTGCCATTAGTCCAATAACGAATACTCCAAGATTTGCGATTTCCGGGGTTGCCATAACAACGATGTCATTAGCGATTGTCATTTCCTGCCATTGTAAAATCCCGTCACCATTTGTATCCGCAAGCTTTAATAGACCCGTGTCAATCCAGCTTTGCGTCCAATGAGGAAGGTCCGTCATTTTTTGACCAGCAACCTTAGTCATCAGAATGAAACGTGAGAATGCTGCATACGCAGGAGCTGACAAGTATAATAATCCAATGAATAAAAGCGCCCAAGCACCTGACCATCGAGCTGCCTTCATTGTCGAAACCGTGTAGAATCGTACAATAACGTGAGGCAATCCAGCCGTACCACACATTAATGTGAACATTAACGCAAGGAACTGCCACTCAGAACCTGTTGCAAACGGTGCAAAGTATTCTGTGAAGCCCAACTGACGGTCAAGCTCTCCAATTTCTGCAACAACTTTTCCATACGATAACCATGGCAATGGATTGCTTGTTAATTGTAAGGAGATAAAAATAACCGGAATCAAGTACGCGACAATTAACACGATATATTGAGCGACCTGTGTCCAAGTGATCCCCTTCATTCCACCCATAGCAGCGTAGAAGGCAATTAGCACTACCCCAATCATTGTTCCGATTCCAGCATCAATTTCAAAAAGACGCCCGATTACAACCCCAGAACCAGATAACTGACCAATGGAGTACGTAAACGAAATGATGATTGTACAGATTGCCGCGACAATTCGAGCTGTATGGCTATCAAAACGGTCCCCGATAAACTCAGGTACTGTGTAGCGGCCATATTTTCGAAGCTGCGGTGCAAGGAGGAAGGTTAATAATAAATATCCACCTGTCCATCCCATGATATAGGCCAAACCACCATATCCAAGAGCCATGATCGTTCCCGCCATCCCGATGAACGACGCTGCACTCATCCAGTCTGCTCCGATTGCCATTCCATTATAAATCGGAGGGACACCACGTCCTGCAACATAAAAGTCCGACGTCGCATTTACCCGGTTGAAAATGGCGATCCCGATATAAAGTGCAAAAGACGCTAAAATAATGATTAATGAGACCAGAAATTGTGTATCCAAATTTCCTCCCCCTTTGGGTTCAAATATAGGTACTGCTTATTTGTAGGAAAACCTGTCTCTTTTTTCTATCGTTTTGTGTAATTGTTGTAGGTTTTGAGTCAAATTGTGTGAGATAAAGTTTTTGCTAAGCTGAGACTTGCTTTTTCATCAAGGCACGTCTTAGAAGTAGGGGTTATTTCTGTTACGTAGAACTAGTTTTTCGTGAGTATGATTGTTTGATAGGATAGATTTTTAATGATCAAGTACTTTTCCAGAGCTGATTTGCTCATTTTTCTCTTCGTCGATGCCGTATTTTTGGTCAATCTTATCGCTTACCTTCGCGTTAACAAATAGAATAATGATAAAAGTAACAACTGCACCCTGTGCTCCCATGAAGTAATGGAATGGCAATCCATTTACTGAAAACGTGGAAAGTGGCTTCGCAAATAGGACCACCCCAAATGAAACAAGAAAACCGATAATGAGATAGATAATAATATTTCTCGTTTTCTCCCTAAAGTATCCATCGGCAATTTTCTTATCAACTTTTTTCAACTACTAGCACCTCCATAAAAATAGAATTGATGTGAACTTTCGGTAATCCGTATTGTCTTTTAGATCACCTCCTTTAAGGTATGTACTAGGTTATTAGCCTAGATTAAAAATAAAACGGAGCGTTTCCCCTAGTGGTGCGGGAAAACGGATGATTTCAAAAACAAAATACGCAAAGATGGACACAAACGGCAGAAGTAAAAAGAGTGGGCGCTTACGCTTAAACGCCATGAAAAGGCTAAATCCAACAATTATTAGCATTAAATATAAGATCATAGATAACACCCCTTAATATGAAAGCGTTGTCAAAAATATCGTATAGTGGACGATTACACTTTCTATATTTACTATGCACATTTTATAATATTACGAAAATTACTAATATTTATATTATCGATTTATTTTCAGGGCTCGTCAAGAAAAGATTTTGGCGAATTTTTGGGGAAAGAAGGACATTGTGAGTCCTGCTCAGAGAGGTCGAAATCTTATGAATGAGCTTTGGGGTTTACCTGAAAACGCAGTAACATAATGACCTTTTACAAGTGCGATTTTGGATTTTATTGGAAGATACTCGATATAAAGTTATGATATTAGTAGGCTTTTGGTTTTTTAAGGAAAACCTCTTCGCTTAAATCGCTTTTATGTTTGCGGTTTTGGTACATACCGGAAAAAGCCACAAGATAAAAGCATGTTATGTCTAGAAATTTGGATATATAAGGAAAATCCCTCAACATAAAGAACTTTTATGGCCACAGTTTTGGATTTTGTTGGAAAATACTATAATATAAATCTCCTATTTGTACTGACAGCCAGATATTTCAAGAAAAGGCGCTAGCCATAATAGCCTTTTCCCAAGCACTTTCAGGTTAAGCCGGTCTCCTTTTTAAAACCTTCTATAACAACACCGCCCCATATACAAGTGATCCAACAATCACATACGCAGGGTGAACCTTCCATTTTTCAAGCAACAAAAAACTGAGCACCACTAAAATAATACTATGGACCAACCCGGCATCCTCATATGATTCCTGAAAAAAGCGATACGCCATTGCTCCCAAAAGAACAGCAATTGTTGGCCGGATATAGTTCGTCATCCGCTTTACTTTCGGAGAGTGCTTAAACTTTTTCAAAATGCTTAACAAGCCGATCATTAAAAGTAGTGAAGGAGCAACTGTAGCAAATATGGCAACTGTCGCGCCCATCACACCTGCCTGTTGATACCCTATATACCCGGCCATTTTAGTAGCAATTGGACCCGGTAACGCGTTCCCAATCGCAATCACTTCACTAAACTCATGAACTGACATCCAGTGATAACGATGGACTACTTCATTTTCAACAAGAGGAATGGATGCAGGACCGCCTCCATAGCCGAGGATCCCAGGAATAAAAAAAGCAATAAAAAGCTGCACGTATATCATGTTTGCTTCTCCTCCTGCTTATCCTTTTTCACCAAGGCAAGTACAAGTAATGCACCAACTAAAATACCGGGATGCACGCCAAACACATCCAACACTAGCACACTTACCACCCCTAATAAGATGACCCTTTTCCAACCCAGTCCCTTTTTGGCATTGATGAAGAATTCCCAGGTTAATTGGGCTAGCATAACCCCAACTACAGCCAATACAGCCTTTGTCATCCCCTGTACCCAGGCAAGATTTTTAAAGGAGGTCAATGAAGTAAGTAAAATAATCATTAATACGATTGTCGGGACTGAGGTTGCCAAAACAGCATTGATCATCCCAAGCCAGCCGCCAACACGATAGCCAATATAGCCAGCCATTTTCGTTGCAATTGGGCCGGGCAAAGTATTCCCGAGGGCCAGGATATCGCCAAAATCATCATCATTTAGCCATTTGTAACGCTCTACTGCTTCCTTATGGACAAGTGGAATGGAGGACGGACCGCCTCCATAGCCAAGTAAACCAACTTTAAAAAACGCAATAAAAATATGAAATTGCTTCATGGTATAAGTCCTTTCGTAAGTGAAAAAGAGGAAGCCTCGAATTAGGCTCCCTCTTAGTGTTTTCAAATAATGTTCTTGTATTCAAACAGCTATTTGTGTAACAGCCGTTAATTCAACTTTACTCCCCTAGCACCTCAATCATCGCTTGAATCGAAGCAGTTAGATCCGCTAATGACCAGCTTGGGATGCCATTTTTCTTAAGTCCAAGTTCATGTGAAGCTGGAATATGAATAAAGCCCGCACGCATCTCAAGATTCTCCTGCTCGATTTTATGCAACACCGAGTACATGACATTGTTGCAAAGATAGGTCCCTGCTGTATTTGAGATCGTGGCAGGGTATCCTTTTTCAACCGAAGCATTTACAAACTCTCGAATCGGCAATGTTGAAAAATAACCCGCAGGACCTTCCTCTTCAATCAGTGCATCCTGCAATTTCACGCCGCTGTTATCCGCAGCCCCATCACGACAGTTGATTGCAATTCGTTCAGGCGTGACTTTATTTCTTCCTGCAGCAAGCCCCAATGAAATCACAACATCGGGTTTTACCTCATTGATATGCTCGATACATTGTTTAGCTGATTCTGCAAAATCAACTGGTAGCACTGTTCCTATAATTTCATATCCACCGATGGTTTGCCCTTCTAAAGCTCTTACGATTTCCTCGGTTGGATTGATGGGATTATCTAAAAAAGGAACGAATCCTGTTAATAAAAGTTTCATTTTTTACACCTCTTTATGCTAGAAAAAACGCGCCATATCCGAGTGCCCCAATGATGACATAGGCGGGGTGAACCTTCAATTTTTCCATTAATACAAAACTCACCACTATTATGATAATGGTTTGCCACATGCCTGCATCCGCATATGATGTTGCGAAAAAGCTTATTGTTAAAGTACCTAGTAAAACTGCAATCGCCGGGCGAACATAGCTGGACATGCGTTTTACCTTTGGCGAATCTTTATGTTTGTATAAAAAGCCCAGTAAAACAATCATCAAAATGAGAGAAGGAGCTACAGTCGCAAAGACTGCAATAATTGAACCTGGTATTCCCGCTACTTCATACCCAATATAGCCTGCCATTTTTGTTGCGATCGGACCGGGCAAGGAATTTCCGAGAGCGAGCACCTCACTGAATTCGGAAACGGTTAACCAACCATAACGTCCAACAACCTCATTTTCAACAAGAGGAATGGAGGATGGTCCCCCACCATATCCAACAATGCCAGGTATAAAAAAGGCTAAGAAAATTTGCCAATAAATCACATGCCAACACCCTTTTCTATTGTTTGCTCGACTTCTTTTGCTTTGTCTCTCTTAACGATTGCGGCAACAAGAAGTACCCCAATGATGATACCCGGGTGAATTCCCACAAACTCAATTAATATAAAGCTTACTACAACGATTCCTACAGCAACCTTCCAGCCTAGAGAATCCTTTGATTTTTTTAAAAAGTCCCAAGTTAATGTTGCCATCATGACACAGACGACTGGAATTACCGCCTTTACCATCCCGTGCACCCAAGGCTGATCCTTGATTGACGATAAAAAAGTTAATAGAAGAATCATGAGTATAATCGTCGGAACCATCGTTGCAAATAATGCTGTCAAGAGACCTAGGATTCCTGCTACACGATAGCCAATATAGCCTGCCATTTTCGTATTAATCGGGCCCGGTAATGTATTTGCAAGTGCGAGTACATCTGAAAATTCATCATCATTCATCCATTTGAAGGTACCAACGACCTCTTTATGAACGAGAGGAATGGAAGACGGTCCGCCTCCATAACCCAATATCCCCGAACGAAAAAAGGCGATAAATATATTAAGGTATTTCATACAATCATCTCATTTCTGTTTTGATTACCAAGATGCAATACTACCATCTGTTCTCGCTTCCGTACCTCCTGCAAGGACGCCCGTTTTCGGGTCCCTCCAGATAATTTGACCGCGACCAAAGCTGCCGCCATCAAGAGCTACCTGAATTTGGTGACCACGTCTTGCCAGTGCTTGCGCAACATGCGTTGGGAAGTTCGGTTCCACCACTATTTTTTTACCTTCAATCCATTGCCATCTTGGCGAGTCAAGTGCTGCCTGCGGATTCAAATGGAAATCAATCGTATTCATAATCACTTGCGCATGACCTTGTGGCTGCATGTATCCACCCATAACTCCAAATGGACCGACCGCTTCCCCATCCTTTGTTAAAAATCCAGGGATGATCGTGTGGTACGTCTTTTTGCCTGGTTCCAATGCATTTTCATGTGCAGGGTCTAATGAAAAATCATGTCCACGGTTTTGCAAGGCAATCCCTGTTCCCGGAATTACGATTCCAGAGCCAAAGCCCATGTAGTTACTTTGAATATAGGAAATCATGTTACCTTCTGAGTCAGCAGCCGCTAAATAGACAGTGCCTCCACGTGGTGGTGTTCCTGGTTCAGGTGTTAGTGCCTCTTCACCAATCAGGCTTCGTCTTTGTGCCGCAAATTCTTCAGATAAGAGCTGCGCTGCCGTCACTGACATTTTTTCAGGGTCTGTCACATATTTTTTGCCGTCTGAAAAGGCGAGTTTCATAGCTTCAATTTGCTTATGGTAGGTTTCAACCGATTCTTTTTCTTTTATATCAAAACCATTCAGGATATTAAGCGCCATTAACGCAACAATTCCCTGACCGTTTGGCGGAATCTCCCATACATCATAGCCACGGTAGTTTACCGAAATGGGCTGCACCCACTCAGGCTTATAGTCTGCTAGATCCTCTTTTGAAAGGAAGCCCCCATGTTCCTTGAAGAAAGCATCGATTTTATCTGCTAGCTCGCCTCTATAAAAGCTTTCCGCATTGGTTTCCGCAATGGAACGAAGAGTATTTGCATGGCCTTCCGATCGCCATACCTCTCCAATTTCAGGTGCACGACCTTCAGGCGCAAATGTATCAAACCAGCTTTTATATTCTGGTGTTGTAAATATTTCTTTGTATTTTTTATAGGCACCCTTCCAGTATTTCGCAAGAACAGGTGATAATGGGTAGCCTTCCTCAGCATATTGAATTGCAGGCTTTAAAACTTCGGTTAAAGGAAGCTTTCCGAAACGTCGAGACAGCTCTGCCCATGCGGAAGGAACACCAGGCACTGTTACTGGTAATAAGCCAAATGTCGGCACTTCTTCGTGACCTTTTGCTTTCACCGCATCAATTGAAATGCTTTTTGGCGCTGGTCCACTTGCGTTTAGACCATGCAACTCACCCTTCACCCATACAAGTACAAATGCATCCCCACCAATTCCATTCGAGGTCGGTTCAACAACAGTTAAGGTTGCAGCTGTTGCGATGGCTGCATCAATTGCGTTTCCGCCCTTTTTTAGAATATCTAACCCTGCTTGGGCCGCTAATGGCTGGGACGTTGCCACCATCCCATTTTTCGCGAAAGTCGCCATTCGTTGTGAAGCATACGGGTAATTCAAATAATCCAATTTCACTTTTAAAATCCCCCTTCTATGTACCCCATTTTTGACAATTGTTAGTTATTTTTCGAAAATTGATTAACAAACGGAATTTTTTGTTTATAATTATGATTATAATTGAAATTTAAAATATATTCTATAATTTTAACGAAATAAGCAAAAATGCGAAGAAGTGGGTTTTCGACATACACCAAAACGTAAGCATGTCCATTTTGTTGCTGTGTGTTGTTTCAACCGATGGTAAAATAAATGTAAGCAAGTAAACCGTTGAAAAGTGGGGATTCAATGAAAATCGATGAAACGGATAAAAAAATTCTTGAGTTGTTAACCATAAATGGAAGAATGTCCTACGTGGATATTGGAAAACAACTTGGTCTTTCAAGGGTATCGATTCGCGAACGCGTCAATCAATTGATTGAAAAAGGCGTCATTGAAAAATTTTCAGTCGTGATCAACTCTGAAAAAGTGGGTAAAGGAGTGTCTGCCTTTTTCGAAGTGGACTGTGAGCCCGCTTCACTTGTAAGGGTCGCGGAGACACTCGCGAACAATCCAAGTGTCGCAAGTTGTTATCAAATGACAGGACCAAGCACCCTGCATATGCACGTCCTTGTTGAGGATTTCGCCAAGCTTGAAAAATTTATTAATGAAGAGCTCTATAGTTTGGACGGGATCACAAGAGTGGAAAGTCATATTTTATTAAGGAGATTTAAGAGTCGAACAGGGTTGAAGCTATAAAGAAAAATGGTGTCAAGGCAAATGAGCCTGACACCATTTTTCTTACTTATTTGTACAGGAAGTTTGTTCCTGCAAGGTCACTTTGACCCTTGTATGTTGCATAAGCATAGACGTTGTAATAATTGCCTTTTGGTAATTTGAGTTTTTGGCCATTTGCTGCAGAAGTGATCGTTCCATCCCAATCAAAATATTGATATCCTGCAGGTACGTTTTCATAAACAGCAATGTCACCCAAATAACCAATTGCCTGACCAGCTGAATTTGATAAATAAACAAAGAATTCTACTTCCTCCGCCCCACTAGGGAAGAAGCCTCCAACCTGAGTTAGGTTGCCATAACCGTCAAATGTAACAAATGCTGCTTCAGCACGTGGATAGTCTGGCTCTTTCACAAATAGGATTGTCGGTACGTCGAATGTTTGGTCTCCATCGCTAATTGTAATCGTTCCTTCATAGTATCCTTGGTCAAGCTTTCCAGCATCCACCTGAACATTCAGATTTACCTTTTGAGATTGACCTGCATTTACTTTTAGGTTGTTGCTTGTCATCACTTTAATGCCTGCTGGGTTTCCAGCGAATGAAACGTCAAAGCTATATGTTTTTCGTTCATTTGAAAGATTCTTCAGTGTAAAATGCTGCTTTTCAACTTGTTTTCCTTTGTCCTTATCGAACACACCAAATGAATAGCTCCCTGGGGCTGCAAGTGTGCTTGTGTTGATTGCATCTAGCGGACGGATACTTCCAGCACCTTGCGTGTTGTGTGGGTATACTTTTCCACTCGCATCTTTTAACTCCACTGCAGTATTCATTAATGCTGCTTTTACATCTTCTACATTCCAATCAGGATGTGCTTGTAAAATCAATGCAGCTGCACCTGCAACATGCGGAGATGCCATACTTGTTCCTTGCTTCGCACCATAACCACCTGGGATGGTACTTGTAATGTTTACCCCTGGTGCTGATACATCAGGCTTTATCATCCAAGTTTGGTTTACTGGACCACGTGAGGAGAAGTCAGCCATCGTTTCACCTACACCGTGTGAGAATTCAATATTGAAGCTTACTTTGTTATTTCCTTTTGCAAGCTCGTCTAATAGCTTGTTCCCGTCCTCTAACGTTGTTTTAATCGTCGGAACAGCCATGCCAGCAACATCAGGAGTTTCCCCTGCGACATTGTTATAAATAATCGCACCCACTGCACCCGCTTCCTTAGCAGCAATTGCTTTATCAACGAATGCAATTCCTGCTCCACGGCTAATTAACGCGATTTTACCATTTAAATCTTTTCCAGCGAACTCCTCTGGTGAACCAAATCCTACATGTACAAACTCAAACTCTTTTCCATTCAGAGCGAGTAACTCACCATCACTTGGGAATCCTTGCACCTTCGCAGACGGATATTCAACACCCTCCGTTGTTGAAATAGACGCATTATACACATTAAACGGAAGCTGTGTAGCTCCTACAGAAATGGCATCACGCGATGTACCTGGTGATCCAACTGTCCAATTTGCAGGTCCAGCGTTTCCATTTGAAGTAACTGCGACAACACCTTCTGCCATCGCCCAATCTAAGGCAATGCTTGTTGCATAATCAGGGTCGTTTAATGAGTTACCTAATGAAAGATTCATTACGTCCGCCCCATCTTGAACAGCTTTCTCGATTCCTGCGATTACATTTGCAGTTGTCCCGCTACCACCAGGGCCTAATACACGGTAAGCTAAAAGTGCGGCCTCTGGAGCTACTCCCTTAATACCACCATTTGCGGCTACTGTGCCAGATACGTGAGTACCATGATCTGTTTTTGCTCCACGTGGATCACCAGCTGGTGTTTCCTGTGGATCATTATCATTGTCTACAAAATCCCAGCCTTTGTAGTCTCCAAATGCGTGTTTTAAGTCAGGATGAGTATAATCAGCACCTGTATCAATAACAGCTACTGTAATCCCTTCCCCTGTAAAACCTGCTTCCCAAGCGTCATTAGCGCCAATAAATGGAGCACTTGCAGCCATTTGAGGACTGAATGCCTCTTGCGAAATGGTTTCACCAGTATCCTCTGTAATCGTATATTCCACATCGGGATATACCGCTTTTACCCCAGGCACTGCAAGTAATGCCGGAACTTCATTTGCTTTTAATTCGACAGAGAACCCAGAGAATACATAATCGTACTCGCGGTTCACTTTACTAGATTTCGCCGCTTGTTTCACTGCGTCCTTTACCTTCTGACGCTCTTTTGCTAGATTTGCTTTTGTTTGAGATTTTCCAGTCTGTTTTGCTTCGACAATCGATGCTTCGGTAAGTTCCACTATTACGGTTGTAGACTTTGAGGATTTCAGATCTATGTTGCCATATAGTTCTGCTAGTTGTTTCGGAGCAGAGGATTTTTCGTTGTTTACTTGTGCGAATGCTCCCATTCCAAATGAAGAAAATGTTAATAAAAAGACTAATAGAATTAATGTAAATTTAAGTGTTCGTTTTTTACCCATGACCTAAGTTTCATCTCCCTAAACATACTATTGGGCAAGTCCTTTTTCTTATAAAACCAATCCCTCCTCCTTTATCTTTTTGCAGGACTTTCACCAATACTAAGAAATTCTACGGATTCCCACCTTTTTCCTTGAGTAATTGTCCCTATTATTCTGACAATAAATCCGATACGATCAGACTTATTTCGAAAATAACTTCGTATTTACTCGAGGTTTGTAGATATGAGTCAATACTTGAAAATACATGACTATGGAAAAACGAAAGATTGCATATGAATGGAGCGGTCGGAGCATCGCAGCGTTGTTTTTTTCATATTAAGGATAACTTGTAGTGATAATATTTTATGACTTAGAAGAAGCTAATACTAGAAAGGAGGGATGCAAATGTCTGCGATTAAGTGGTTAACAAGCTTGAGTGTTATCCTTGCGTTATTTGTGGTTGGCTCAATGGGTGTATTTGCCGAAACACAGCCTTTAGAGCCGATGGCAAAATTTGAGGTCGAAATAAACGATGATTATTTTAACCCGAAAGCCATCACGTTACCCCAAGGAAAACCGTTCGTGTTGGTCTTGAAAAACAACGGAGTTAAGGAACACACCTTCACAGTAGAAAAGCTCGGAATTGACTATGAACTGAAACCAAAACAAATTAAAATTGTTACTGTCGGACCAAAAACGCCCGGTACATATGAACTGATATGTCGGTACCATTCCAAGGAAGGAATGACGGGACAAGTCATTGTAAAATAACAAGCATGGCCAACTGGCCATGCTTTGTTTCATTATGCTGCACGTTCTTTTTTCGCGAAAAGATAGATTGAACCGATCAACAGAATTACAATTAAAAGAATGGATATCGTCAATGATAGAGCAAAATGTTTGTCTGGGCTACCTGTTAATAGAAGCTTGCTTGCATGTGTTGAAAGTCTTGCCGGGCTCCATGTCATCCATTTCGATAATAAGGATGTAATGGCTGACAGCCCAATCGCTACTAATAACGAGACAAAAGCTACAATTAAATTACTTTTAAACAGTGAGCTTAATAGAAGTGTGACCGTCACAAGGAATACAAGCCATGTTCCATAGACAAGTGAGCCCTTTATTAATTCCCCGAATCCAATATCGCCAATCAAAACTCCGGTATAATACCAAGACGCTAAGATTCCTAATAAAAATGAACCTACTGTCATGAAAACGATACTGACCCATTTTGCTGTAATGTAATTGGCAAACGAAACGGGTTTTACGAGAATGATATCGGACACGCCGCTGTTTTTTTCAGCTGCAACAATCCCCATGAACGCTAGCACTAACACAAGTATTCCAATTTGAGTGTACTGTCCAAAGGTTTGCACGATGACCTCTTGAGGCGATGGGATTGGCATTTCAAAAACCGCTCCCTCTGGCAGTTCGCCCGCTGCTTTTATAATTTCCGGCAAATAATACGAGGTGACCGGTTGCATGATACCTAATAAAATAAACACAAGTGGAATCCACAGAATTTTAAAATTCCGTGTCATCTCAATCCATTCCTTTTTAAACAATACCATCCATTGCCTCATGACTTCACCACCTTCATAAATACATCCTCGAGCGACGATTGACCAATTTTAAACGTGGAAACTGGTATATTTTTAATCAAGATATCTTGTAAAATAGCATTTCGCGCTGTATCAAGCTGTGTTACCACAATTGTGGCCGTCGTCCGCTCTACGCTCACTTCATGAACCGACTCAATCGCTGTTAAGCCGTTTGCCCAGTCAGAGATATCTGTTTCGGCTTCGATAACGATCACATCATGCTGGTGCTTTTTTCGTAGACCCGCCAACGAATCGCTTAATGCCAATTCACCTTTACGAATGATGACAATATCATCACAAACCTCTTCTGCATCATGCAATACGTGTGTAGAGAAGAGAATCGTTGTTTTCTTTTTCAATTCTCGCATCATTTCAATGACCTCACGGCGACCGACAGGGTCTAGCGCGGACACAGGTTCATCAAGCATGACAAGCTTTGGTTCATGAATCATCGCTTGTGCAATTCCTAAGCGCTGTTTCATACCGCCCGAAAATCCGCCAATTTTCTTTTTCTTCGCGTCAGCGAGTCCTACTAATTCTAGTAATTCTTCCGCTTTTTGGTGGGATTCTTTTTTTGATAAATGTGCAAGCTGTCCGACATATACTAAAAATTCACTTGCTGACATCCAGTTGTAAAAAACCGGGTGTTGTGGCAGATAGCCAATGTACTTCCGATTGTCGCCATTTTCCATGCCATCAAATGCAACTTTTCCCGAGGTTGGGTGAAGGAGTCCCGCTAGCATCCTGAGTGTTGTTGTTTTTCCCGCTCCATTTGGACCAAGCAATGCGGTGCAACTCCCTTTTTTAATCTCAAAAGAAAGATTATTCACCGCTGGCTCCTTCCCAAACCGCTTTACTATATTTTCGATTGAAACTAGAGTTTCCGTCATTCTATCTCTTCCTTCCAATTACAAAATAGAGAATTGGACCAATCATGCTGACTAAAATGATGACAAACACCCATAAAATCTTTGGCCCATTCGTTCCTTCACTTCTTGCAAGGTCAATTAAAGCTGTCACCATTAAAATTAATTGAATCACAATAATCGGTGCGATAAGCGCCCAGTTAATATCTTCAAACCCTGTCATGCTGGATCACGTTCCTTTCAAATGTTTTTCCGAAGATAATACGATTGAGGATAAGAAAAAGTTCAGTGGAAAATAAAAAGATTTTGGGATAGAGGGACAAGTTCATAGCGCCACCATATTTTTGCAGGGTCCCTCTAACCTTGCACATCATAAAAAAACCGACTACTCGGTTTGAGTAATCGGTTTGAATTTTAGCTAAAGTTGCCACCACAGCTAGACTACTGTTTCTCCTAGCTTAAGCTTTCGCCATTCCGATTGAAGCATCAGTTGAATTTGCATTTTCCTCTTCATCTGAGTCTTCATCGTCAGCAGGAGTGCCTTCTTCATCTGCTGGCTTCTTACTGTCTTCTGGTTTCTCTTCTTTAGGTTGCTTATCTTCTGCAGGTTGCTTGTCTTCTTCGTTACTTGCAGCTTCTTTGTCTTCTGTACCTTGCTCACTCTTTTCAAGCTTCGTTACAGATTGTCCAAAGTACTCAAGTGGATTAACAGCTACTCCGTTGTTACGGATTTCAAAGTGTACGTGAATTGCTGCCTCTTTGTCAAATTGATTTTCGCCAGCCATTCCAAGGACTTCACCTTGTTCAACTACGTCACCTTTTGCTACTTTTAAGTCTGCAAGTGATTGATACATTGTGACCACACCGTCAGTGTGCTCAATTTCCACAACATTTCCGTGTAGTGGATCCTTTTCTGCACGTGTTACAGTTCCAGCTAATGATGCAACTACTTCAAATGTCTTACCGTCTTTAGCGACGATGTCAATTCCTTTGTTAGGGGAATAAATATTGTTATAGACTACAAGAGCTGCTTCTTGCTTTTCTGCTGAAGCCTCTGCATCGTAGAATTCCCTAAAGACTTGAATGGCATCCTCGTCAATGACAGGCATCTTAAAGTTTTCTGCCGCTTGGTTTACTGGTAAGCTTGGCTCATCACCTGTAGCTGTTCCCGGTTGATTTTCACCATATTTCAAATCATCCTTCGCTACATCGTTTTGTCCTGTGAACCATAAAACCGCGGTTAGAATGAGTGCTGCACTTACCAAGTAGATTGCTGGAAACACCCAACGCTTTCTAAATAAGCGTTGTAAACTTGATTTTTGAGAAGTACGTTTCTTTTCTTCCTCTCTCATGTTTATCACCTCAGCAACCATTCTGAACACATTCGCGGAATTATATACATATTCAAAAAATTTTTTTCGATTATTTTTCGACAAACCTAAAAATATTATTCATAGAATCCAAAATTTTGTTAAAAAAGGGGGTTAAGGGGACGGTTCCGGTGGTCCCAAAGTTTTGTGGTTCATGGAGCCACAGGCATGGTTCTTGTGGATCCCGTGTTGATGGAGGAATTTATTTATCAGGGGGCGGGGGAGCTTTTGAGGCTTATTCTCACTTTATGAGATTTTTCGCGGCCAGACGCTCAATCGCGGCTTCACACTCAGATGAAGGACTTTTCACAACATCCCGGCTTACATTCGGGTCTTCATCGGCCGGATGAGGACCGTTCGGAGTTGACCCTCGGCTCTTTCGGGACTTCATAAGCTTGATGATGACCTTTCTCAAAACGCCTGGTCCGCTCTCAGGTCTTCATAACCTCGATGATGACCTTTCCGGCTTCACCCGGACCTGCATTTCGGTCTTCATAACCCCAAGAAGTTGATTTAATCCTAGCGCACCTCCCACCTTCCTCTTCATCCCCTCAATGAAGTAGATTACCACCGTTAATTTCCTTTTAGGCTCCTCTTTCGCTAGCTGCCCTGACAACGTTTCAATCCTAAACATCTTCATGGATACTCTAACAGCATCTCCCTCACAGCCACAATGAATGCTATAATATGTAAGTACATTTTAAAAAGGAGACTCATTCATGAAAGTTTTTTTGCGATTACTACTATTAATAGCACCTTTTTTATATATGATTTTTATTTTTATTTTATCCAGCCTTCCATCTGACGCAATCGTGAACACGCCGTTTTCGTGGGATCATGCTTTTAAAGAATCACTCCATCTAATCGAATTCGGAATTCTCTACGGTCTATGGGTTATGTTTTTTCTCGTACAAGGAAAGTTTACGCCCAAAACAAGTATTCTGGCTGCAGTTCTCTCCATCGCGTATGGGTTCTCTGATGAGCTTCACCAATACTTTGTCCCTTACCGGTCCGCGACCGTCATTGATCTGGTTAAAGACACTATTGGCGTACTCGTGCTATTTACGATTGTTAAAGTAAGCTATTTTGGTGAAAAGCTACCACGATTCAAAAATCTTCTTCAGTGGATAGAAGGATTGAACAGCAAAAAGGCAGAGGGGAACTAATCCCTCTGCCCTTATTTCTTGACCGTTAATTTATTTAAAAAGTTTTCAGTGGATGAAATTTCTACACCCTGATAGTAGTGCGACACAATCTCCTTGTAGCTCTTTCCATCCTTCGCCATTCCGTCCGCACCATATTGACTCATGCCAACCCCATGGCCGTAGCCTTTCGTCTTAATGACAATGTTGTTGCCTTTGCGCTCCCATGAAAAATCTGTTGAGCGTAGTCCTAACGTTTCACGAACTTCCCTGCCTGTAAAACTCTTTCCGCCAATCTCAACCGTTGCAACACGATTAGACTGTGTTCTCGCTGTTACTTTTCCAACATCATTTCCACTGCCAAGCTTAATCCCTAGCTTTTGTTCAAAATCAGCAACTGAGATTTGAACTTGATCGTGAAATTTCTCTGTATTTACATCCCACGGACTTTCCACACTTTTTAAATAGGGGTACTCATTTTTATAGTAATCCTGGGAATTTTCCGTATAGCCATTACTCGTCGAGAAAAATTGGGCATCAATTGGCGCTCCGTCATAGGTAAGAATTTGACCTTGTGTTTCTTTTACGGCTTGCGTTATTTTTTTGATTTTCCAATCATAATCGCCTTTCCATTCCGCTTTTAGCTCCTCAATGCTTTTATATACTTGATGGTTCGTCGTATCAGACACATCAGCACCGTCTGGAACACCGATTTTTTCCTCACTGAGCATATGCCGCACCACATAGGTTCTTGCCGCCAATGCCTGAGCCTTTAATGCTTCTAGTTCAAATTTTGCAGGCATTTCCTTTGCTAGAACACCTACCACATAATCCTCAAGAGGAACATTTTCAATCTTTTGAGCACTGACGCGGTGCACAGCCACCTCCACTGTCGGGCCCGAAGCAATTTGAGGCGGTTCTGGATTCGATTGTCGTTCTTCTGCGAGTTTTACCGCTTCCTTACCGGAAAACGGAATAACAAGCATCGATGGAATCAATAGAATCAGGACAAAAAGGACAGAAACTAGTACAACGATGGGTTTAATCTGTTTCATGAATGCAAGCCTCCACATTAAAATTAATGCATTTCGTTCATGCACCTATATCTCAATATTTATGGTGGTGGACAAGCGTTTATGACTCAAAAATAGTAAAAAATTATATATTCTACTTTCTACCATACATAGTATAATTTACCTGGTATTTCCATTTTTAATATAAGGGGAAACGAGCAAAATGAATAAAAACTTGGTAATCAGAATATGTCTTGCACTTGCCTTGTTAATTACGGTTTATAATTTTTTTATTACTGATCATCCAGACTCTCAAGCCACAGGCGTCATATTAGTACTTCTCATTATCGCAAACATCATGCCTCTTACAAAAAAGGATTAACATTATATGTATAAAAATAAAAAAGCTAGAGATATTACCTTGTATGGGTAATGTCCCTAGCTTTTTGTGGTTAGTCAAAAGTTCACTTTAACTTCTTCCACGAGGCTTTCGGTTTCTTCGTTCATACGTTCGATGTTAGCACCCAATGCCGCAAGCTTTTGATGGAAGTTCACATAACCACGGTCTAAGTGCTTCAGTTCTGTTACACGAGTGTAGCCATCTGCAACCAATCCGGATAAAATAAGTGCAGCAGCAGCGCGTAAATCAGTTGCAGCTACTTCAGCTCCTTGAAGCTGAGATTCTCCGTTAATAATAACAGAACGACCTTCAATTTTTATGTCACCGTTCATGCGTCGGAATTCTTCGACATGCATGAAGCGATTTTCAAATACAGTTTCTGTGATCATACTTGTACCCTGTGCACGAAGTAATAATGCCATCATTTGCGATTGCATATCAGTCGGAAAACCAGGATGTGGCATCGTTTTAATATCGACAGCCTTTAATTTTTCTGGGCCAATGACACGTAAACCATCTTGTTCTTCAATGATAGTAACGCCCATTTCTTCCATTTTTGCAATTAGCGAACTAAGGTGTTCTGGTACTGCACCTTGAACAAGCACATTACCACCTGTTATTGCAGCGGCTACCATAAATGTGCCTGCTTCAATGCGATCAGGAATAATATTGTGTATTGCTCCATGCAATTCTTTTACACCTTCAATGCGAATGGTTCCAGTGCCTGCACCTCTTACCTTTGCTCCCATTGCATTTAGGAAGTTGGCAAGGTCTACAATTTCTGGTTCTTTTGCACAGTTTTCAATGATGGAAACTCCATCAGCAAGTGTAGCAGCCATCATAATGTTTTCAGTAGCTCCTACGCTTGGGAAATCCATATATACTTTTGCACCGCGAAGTCTTCCATTGACTTCGGCATCGATATATCCATTTCCAACTTTCACAACTGCACCCATTGCTTCAAATCCTTTTAAGTGCTGATCAATCGGTCTTGAACCTATTGCACAGCCGCCAGGAAGAGCAACTCTCGCGTGACCATTGCGGGCAAGCAATGACCCCATAACAAGTACAGATGCGCGCATTTTTCGAACATATTCAAAAGGTGCTTCTGTTTTTAGCTCTCTTGATGCATCGACAACGATTTGATTGTTTGCAAATGTAACCTCTGCGTTTAAATGGCGCAATACCTCATTAATCGTATACACATCTGAGAGCGTGGGTACTTCATTTATCACACTTTTACCATTACTAGCTAATAAGGATGCAGCGATAACTGGCAAAACAGCGTTTTTTGCGCCTTCTACTTTGACTGTGCCGTTTAACCTATGACCGCCGCGGACGATGATTTTTTCCAAGGTATTCCCCTCCGCGTCCCATTTTCTATATATTCATATTCATTCGTAACAATTGGTGTTCCATCTTGACTGCTGTTTATAGAACCCAATCTTTGCATATTCATTACTTGTAGTGGAAAATTTCGTTCGCACTGATGTAGTATATGCAACCCACCGGGCAAATGTCTCTGTTTTGGGTGTGAAAGTATTGTGTACATCAATCCATAAAAATTGAATGATCACCGTGCTAACACGGCTTATTCATGTACAAATTTTACACAAAACCAATTTACATCATATCACTCAAAGCCACATTGGCACAAGTGAAATTTGTGGGAATTTCGCAATAATTGTCGACAAATATTTGAATATTTGAAGGAATATTTTTAGGTGAAAACTTTCCATAGTTCACATAGTACATTTAATACGAAAGGAACTTCTTATTTATGAGGGTTTGTCTTCTTTATTTACTACATTTCAAATTATCCTAATATAGAATTTGATGACATTCATAGGGGGCAAACTTATGCAGAATTATCGCCAATGGAATTAGTCCGTGAAAATCATCAAGTCTAAAAATGAAGTTCCTCGTATTATCACCTTTCCCTTCAAAAGGGTCATCCCAATAATATCCATCGTATATTTTCGATGATGAAGCATACTAAGAAATGTTTTGATAAAAGCCATGCGCTTTTGGAGCATGAGTTCATGTTTTTCTGATTTCCTCTCCTTACTTACATTTTTACCAGTGCCCTACTTACGGATACGTGGAAAGTAGTGGAGAACGTATTCCAAAGCTTTAGTTAGGATTAACCTTACATAAACTTCCTGCATAAGGGTCAGACCTTTAATCAAGTATAGTTGGTAATTGTTGTGACCAGAGGAGATAATCTAAGAAGAAATTGCTGACCGTTGACCCGATAGCAATTGTCACTAGGATCAGAAGAACGCGCACTTGGAAAACATGATTTGGCTTCACCAAATGCTCATACCGAATGCTTTGCAGGGCCCACCACGTAATCGCTATAAAAAATAAATGTGAAATAATACTGATAAGTGCTTGATACCCAAAACCAGCTAACATAAAACCACTCCTTTCGGAATCATAGACCACACGTCCTATGGCGACGTCTTTGTTACCCACCTCGTATGGGCCGAAATCACACCACTCCATTTTACCATCTATTATAACGAAAGTCCCCTAAAAACAAGCATGAAAAAAGGAAGAGGCATCCCCATACCTCTCCCAGTAAAATACACCCCTATTTGTTTGAAAAGGACTAGTTATTCTCGAAAGCTCCAGCCCTATTCTTTAACCGATAAAGTCACCGAAGCTTTCGAACTGTTGAATGAATTCGAAGGCGACACCTGGGAATATCCCGAATCCGATTGTTCCGACTACAGCAACAATCACAACAATCAACACACCTAATGGCAGTTTAATTTTGCTGTCATCTTCTGCTGGTCTAAAGAACATTTGTGTAAGGATTCCAAAGTAATAAAAATACGAAACGACGGTTGTCGCAATCATGATCGACGCTAACACATAATGCGATGGACTTGTGACAAATGCTCCAATGAAAATCTCAAGTTTTCCGATGAAGCCTGCTGTTCCCGGAATACCCGCTAACGAAAGAATGAATACACCAAGTCCCACAGCTAGTACAGGTGAGCGCCTATACAATCCTGCAAATTGACTAATGTCCTCTGAGTCCGATTTTTGCGTAATGACTTGAAGAACCGCAAAGAATCCTAGACTCATGAACAGATAGGCCACCAAATAGAACCAAATCGCATCCATCATAAAATAAGAGAAAGCGACAAATGCTACTAATAAATATCCAGCATGAGCAATACTTGAATAGGCCATCATCCGCTTTACATTTCGTTGTCTTAAAGCAACAGTGTTACCAATAATCATTGTTGCTCCCGCAATAATCGCTAACAGATCTTGTAAGTGGAACAGGATAAACTGCGTTTCTTGATTTCCAGACGGAGCTTGAATGAAGACTGTTACCACGATTCGCAAAATGATGACAAAGCCCGCTGTCTTTGAAACAACACTTAAAAAGGCTGTAACAGGTGTTGGTGCTCCTTGATACACATCTGGTGCCCACATATGGAATGGAGCAGCTGCAATCTTAAAGGATAAACCGACAACAATCATAAACAGTGCGAGGGCGACAAGATAAATATGCTGCGGATCCTGAAGCCTTGCGAACACCATCATGATTTCCTTTAAATTGGAGGTTCCAGTTAGCCCGTATACATAACTGACACCGAATAAAAAGATTGCGGTTGAAACCGTTCCGTTAATCACATATTTCATTGCGGATTCATTGGAAAGCTTATTGCGCTTTCGTATTCCAGCTAATATATAAGATGAAATCGAAAGTAATTCCAATCCTACAAACAATGTAATCAAATCAGCACTTGATGCCATAATCATCGTACCCAAGAGTGCTGCTAGAAGTAAGTAGTAAAATTCACCGCGGTACCCACCGATGCCATCCTTCGGCTCATAGCTCATGGCAAGTAAGATGACAAGGCCAGTTCCTACTAATAAAATCAATTTAAACGCAATCGCAAATGAATCTAGTCTAAATGTATCGTACAAAATGGACGTAACGTCATTTCCAATTAAGGAGATCGTAAACCCAATCGCAACAAGAATTCCAACCATCCCAATCCAACCGAGGGGGCGTCGGTCCTTGTCTTTCCCCATAAATAAATCAACTAACGATAGAAGGGTTGCAACACCGAGGATGATAAATTCTGGTGCCATAACTCCCCATTCAAAGCTTAACAAAGTTTCTGTATCCATCGGCTCACCCTCCTAACCCTAGCATGATTGTTTCAAGTGCGACCTGAAGTGGCTGTGTAAGCACGTTAGGATAAACACCAATTAATACGATAAACGCAAGTAACACAAATACCGGAACTATCTCAATCGGACGTAAATCAACCGCGCCCTCATAGGATTGATTTGATTTTCCGTATGTCACATTTAACACCGCACGTAATAAATACACAGCTGTCATAATGATACCAATTGCCCCAATTGCAGCAAGTACCGGCATCTCCTTGAACAATCCAAGGAAGGCCATAAATTCACTAACAAATCCGGACATTCCTGGTAATCCAAGTGAAGCCATTGCCGCTGCTAATAAAAATCCAGCTGTTAGTGGCATCACCTTCGCAAGACCGCCAAGTTTGTCAATATACGATGTTCCAGTCCGCTCATACATGACCCCAATTAAGAAGAACAATAATGCTGAGATTAACCCGTGAGACACAACCTGGAAGACCGCGCCTTGCACTCCTGCCTCATTCATCGCACCGAGACCAATCAACACAATTCCCATGTGAGAAATACTCGAGTAGGCAAGAACCATTTTGAAGTCCTTTTGGACAAATGCTAGAAAGGCACCATATAAAAGATTGATTACCCCAAGAACAGCAACAATTGGTGCTAGACTGCTAAACTCATCCGGGAAGAATCCCATTCCGAAGCGGATGATTCCGTACGCTCCAATTTTTAAAAGGATCCCAGAGTGAATCATAACAATCGATGGTGGTGCCTGTACGTGTACACGTAACATCCATGTGTGCAATGGAAAAATCGGTAATTTGATCCCAAATCCAATAAGGATGGCAATCAACAATCCAAGACGCAATTCTTTCGAAAATTGACCTGGAATTGGTAAACTATCTGCCGGGCTTGCAAAGATTGCGGTTAATGCCGCAATGTTCGTTGTTCCAGACTTTGCAAAAATGATCATAATGACAATCAACAAAATGGCAGATCCGAGTCCGTTAAAGATTAAGAAGCTAAACGCTGCCTTTTCTTTTTCAAAATAACCCCATTTCCCAATCAGGAAGAACGTCGAAATGAGTGTCATTTCAAAGAAGATGAAGAATAAAATCAAGTTACCTGCTGTAAACACACCAAGCATGCCAAGTTCGAGTAAAAGGAATAACATGAAATACCCTTTCCATTCCTTTTTAATATGAACAGAGGCAATCGCCGCAAGAGTCGAAATCACGGTTGTTAATAGGACGAGCACTAAGGTTAGACCGTTAAGTGCCATCTCATAATTGACTTCCCACGGATTTCCTTTCGGTAAAAAGCCAAACCAAGAGACTGTTTCCTTTAGCTTTACAAGGTCTCCACCACCTGTATAAAACCCGTATGCATACAGGGCAAGAACAAGTGAAGGAATCGTTGCCAAGACCCCAACGAGCTTGATTGTTTTTTCTTCAGTTCTTGGTATAAACGCGAGAACCGCAATACCTAAAATCGGGAAGAATACTAAAAGTGAAAGAATAAATGAGCTCATCTTAAGTACCCCCCTGTCAGTGCTACAACGAGAAGTAAAATGGCTAATCCCACAAAGGCAACGGATGTGTACATTTGTACCTGGCCATTTTGAAGCTTAGCTCCAAGTTTCCCGATTCCTTGTGTGGCCTGAGCCACACCCTTTACAATGCCACCTACTAAAAATTCATCAATAAACGCGAGGAATAAGCTGAATGCCTTTGTCACATAGACAATGGTCATGTTGTAAAACTCATCAATAAAATATTTGTTGTAAACGATGCTGTACATGATTGGTGCTCGAGAACTGAAAAAATCTCTTGAAATTGATTTTCTTTGATACATCGCATAGGCAAGCAAGATACCAAATAGAGATACGAAAGTTGCAACCGCCATAATCCAACCTGGTCCTTCTATATGACCCGGTCCGTATAGATTCGTCCCTTCCGTTAACCAATCCCCTAAAAACGTTCCAAACCAAGGTGTATTCACATAACCCGCTACAACCGCAAGGACACCTAGAACAATCATTGGAATCGTCATTGAGCTTGGTGACTCTTTCACATTTGTTTGGTTTCCTCTTGCCTCACCAGTGAAGACCATGAAGAACAAACGGAACATATAAAATGCTGTAAAGAACGCTGCAAGTACTGCCAACCAGAACAATACGTAATTCCCTTGTACCCAGGTTGCAAGTAGGATTTCATCCTTACTGAAGAATCCTGAGAAAAGCGGAACACCGCTGATTGCTAAGGTTCCAAGTAAGAACAACGGACCTGTAATACGAAGCTTTTTCCATAATCCGCCCATTTCCTCGATATTCTGAGTATGGACGGCATGAATCACGCTACCCGCCGCTAGGAACAGCAATGCTTTAAAGAAAGCATGTGTCATTAAGTGGAATACCCCTGCAACATAGCCGGCTGATCCTAACGCAAGCATCATGTAGCCTAGTTGACTCACCGTGGAGTAGGCAAGAACACGTTTAATATCCTTTTGCGCTAAGCCGATAGATGCTGCAAAAATAGCAGTAATACCACCAATCACAGCAACTGTCATCATCGCAGCATGGCTTGCTGCAAATAAGGGATAAGTTGTTGCCACCAAATAAACCCCTGCCGCAACCATCGTAGCCGCGTGAATTAAAGCCGAAACAGGTGTCGGACCTTCCATCGCGTCTGGCAACCAAGAGTGAAGTGGGAATTGACCAGATTTACCAACGGCACCCACAAAAATTAAAATCGCGGTTAAGGTAATCATGGTGGATGAAATTTCCCCTGCACCAACTGCGTCAAAAATTTTATCATATTCAAAGCTTCCAACTTGCCAGAATAATAGAATCATCCCGATTAATAGGCCAACATCCCCGATGCGCGTCATTATAAACGCTTTTTTTGCAGCAGCCTTTGCTTCTTCCTTATAAAAGTAGAAGCCAATTAATAAGAAGGAACCGAGTCCAACAAGCTCCCAGAAAATATACGTTTGCAGTAGGTTTGGTGAGATCACCAAGCCTAGCATTGCGAAGGTAAATAACCCAAGGTACGCATAAAATACAGGAAAGCGTTCATCCCCATGCATATACCCTTTGGAATACATATGTACTAAAAAGCTAACAAGTGATACTACCACTAACATAAGTGCATTTAATTGATTGACTTCAAACCCCGCTGTTAAGTGAACATCCCCAATTGATAACCACGTGCTCTCATATTTGAATGTTGGATTTCCAAGTCTTGCCACGAGAACCAACACCGAGTAGACGAATGAGACAAACGTTAGCAGAATGCCAATATAGGCACTCGACTCTTTCATTCGTTTACCGAATATAAGAAGGAACAAAAAAGAGATAAGCGGGAAAAGCGGTATGATCCATGCATTTTCCATCATCGTATCACAATCCCCTTCTTTGACTTGCGTTAAAGGCAAGCAGAACCTCCTGAGCCCACCGCCTTTACGTTTTTAATGTTTCATCGAATTCATTTCATCAATGTTAACTGTGCGTTTGTTGCGGTACAGTGCCATCAAAATCGCTAGACCTACAGCAAATTCAGCTGCTGCAATGGCGATCGTAAACAGTGCGAAAACTTGCCCGGTAATCCCTGGGGCCATTCCGTATTTACTAAAAGCCACAAAATTAATATTTACTGCATTCAGCATCAACTCAACGGAAATCAAGACAATCACTGTATTTCTTTTTGTGAACGCACCATATAGGCCGATACAAAATAAAATTAACGCTAGGACTAGGTAGGCTGCTAATGGAATTGAACTCATTCCTCATTCGCCTCCTCTTCATTGTCTTTTTTCGCTAAGATGATGGCGCCTATTAACGCAACAAGCAACACAACAGAAGTTAATTCAAACGGAATGACATACTTTGCAAAAAGCTCAATTCCAATCTTTTCAGTGTTGTTCACATGAAGTTCGATTGCTTGCCCGCCAAAATCCAAGTCGTAAATGCCGAGATACACGGCAACACCGAATGCAAGAATCCCGAAAACAACAAGCAGGGTTCGACCTCGACTAACCTTTGGCTCGCTTGTGTCATTATGCTTCGTGAGCATAATTCCAAAGAGCATTAAAATGGTGATGGCTCCTGAGTAAATTAAGACCT
The DNA here is from genome assembly GCF_031324165.1 of Ferdinandcohnia sp. QZ13. Lineage (NCBI taxonomy): Bacteria > Bacillati > Bacillota > Bacilli > Caryophanales > Bacillaceae > Ferdinandcohnia > Ferdinandcohnia sp. QZ13. Next base: position 1,666,790 of record NZ_JAVIVW010000015.1, read on the forward strand.
GCACAGCTGCAACAAATTCCGCATGAAGCATGACGTACAAACCTGCGATACTAATGAAGGTGAAGACAAGTGCGATAACCATATGTATGACCTTTTGGAGGTTCAGCATTAATATACCGCCGCCAATCGCACTAATTGCTAGGACAATGAATGCTAAAAATTCTCCGGTCACGCTTTATTCTCCTTCCTTACGTTCGTATCGTTTTCATCTAACCACTCAAGGTTTTTAAACAAATCGTCACGACTATATTCTGCGAGCTCAAAGTTGTTTGTCATGACAATTGCTTCTGTCGGACAAACCTCTGTGCAAAGGTCACATAGAATACAAATTTCAAAGTTGATGTCATACGTATCAATGATTTTCCCTTTTTTGGTTGGATCAGGGTGCTTTTTCCCGGTTAACTGAATACAATCGGTTGGACAAATGTTGGCGCATTGATTACATACGATACATTTTTCCGGATAAAATTTTTGAATACCACGAAAACGATCTGGCAGTGGCAGTGGTTCATTCGGATAATCATATGTGACTTTTTTATAGGTTAATTGATTAAGGGTGTACTTCATCCCTTTTAGTAAGCCAAACATAGTTTGTCACCCCTTTATTAGGTAGTTACTCTAGAAAAACAATTCCTTAATTAAAGCCGATAAGAAAATGTTGGCTAGCGCGATTGGAAGTAAGACCTTCCAGCCGAATTCCATCAGTCTGTCCGCACGTAAACGCGGGAATGTGGAACGGAACCAGATTAAGACGAAGATAACCAAGCTAAATTTCAAGGAGAACCAAACGGCACCTGGTATAAAATCTAGGAATAAAACAGGTTTCCATCCCCCTAAGAATAGGACAGTCGTTAACGCAGCCATCGCAAACATATATACATATTCTGCTAGCATGAAGAAGGCCCATCTAAATCCTGAGTACTCAATATGGAAACCTGCGACAATCTCTGATTCTGCCTCAGGTAAGTCAAACGGAACACGGTTGAGCTCCGCGACAGACGCAATAAAAAAGACAATAAAGGCAATCGGCTGTGCAAATATAAACCAAACCTTATCCTGCGCTTCCACGATATCAGATAAGTTTAAGCTACCAGATAATAAAATAACTCCGATTACTGACATTACGAGTGGAATCTCATAGGAAATCATCTGTGCTGCTGCACGCATTCCTCCCATAAGGGCATATTTGTTATTCGATGCCCAACCACCTGCAGCAATTCCGATCGTAGTAAGACCAGATACGGCAATATAATAAAGTAAGCCCACACCAATATCTGCAAACTTATAACTATCCGTAAACGGCAGTACTGCAACAACCATGAAGGCAGGAGCGAATGCGATGACGGGTGCGATAATAAATAATGGACGATCTGCAACCTTCGGGATGACGTCTTCTTTTATAAGAAGTTTTAAGACGTCAGCTACTGTTTGTAAAAGTCCCCAGCGTCCACCGACTTGATTTGGACCCATACGTGCTTGCATAAATCCCATAACTTTCCGCTCTGCAAGGATTCCATATGTAACGAATCCTAAGATGACAAAAAGTAAGACGGTCGCAAGTAAAAAGAAAATACCAAAATTCAGCCAACTCGGAGGTGAATTTAATAGGTTTTCGATCATTAACCATCAACCTCCCCAAGGACAATGTCTATCGCACCTAAGATTGCAATCAAGTTCGCCATATTTTCACCCTTTAAAAGCTTCGGAAGGATTTGAAGATTGTAAAAGGACGGTCGTCTAAATTTCAAACGATAGGGTTCCTTTTTTCCGTCACTTGAAATATAACAGCCAATTTCTCCTCGTGGTGATTCAATCCGTACATATGCCTCGCCCTTTGGCGCTTTAATAATTTTCGGAACCTTAGCCATAATTTCTCCCTCTTCAGGGAATTGTTCTACTGCCTGCTCGATAATTTTTAAGGATTCCTCAATCTCTGCCATACGACAGTGATAGCGCGCCCATGCATCTCCGCCATCCCTTGTCGGAACGTCAAAATCGAAACGATCATAGATGGAATAGGGCTCATCTTTACGGAGATCCCATTTCACCCCTGTACAGCGAAGGTTCGTACCACTCAAGGAATAATTCAACGCATCCTCCTTCGTGTACTTTCCAACGCCAATTACACGGTCACGGAAAATTTCATTACCCGTAACAAGCTGGTGATACCCTGGAAGCTGTGATCTCATATAAGGAACAAATTCTTTTACTTTTTCAATCCATCCTTCAGGCGCATCCCATTTCACTCCACCAACACGCATGTAGTTAAACGTAAGCCTTGCCCCGGACAGTTCATTTAGTAGATTAATAATCATTTCTCTTTCTCTAAACGCATAGAGAAATGGCGTTGTTGCTCCAATATCAAGCAAATATGTCCCCCACCATACAAGGTGACTTGCAACGCGACCCAATTCCATCGCAAGGATGCGTAAATACTCCGCCCGTTCTGGAACCTCAATGTCCATCATCGTTTCAACAGCGTGACAAAGTACATAGTTATTGGTCATCGCCGATAAATAATCCATTCGGTCTGTGTACGGAATAATTTGCGTATATTGCAAATCCTCTGCAAGCTTTTCAGTACCACGGTGTAGATATCCAATTACAGGTGTAGCTTCCTTGATGATTTCCCCGTCAATCTTAACAACAAGACGGAATACCCCGTGTGTACTTGGATGTTGTGGCCCTACATTGAGGAGCATTTCTTCTGTACGAATCATATGCTACACCTCCACATCATACGGTTCATAGTCTTTTCTAAGTGGATACCCCACCCAGTCATCCGGCAAAAGAATTCGTGTTAAATTCGGATGTCCAGTGAATGTGATACCGAGCAAATCATATGTCTCACGCTCAGGCCAATTTGCCCCTTCCCATAATGGCTGCAAGGAAGCAGCTGTTGGCTCATCACGGTCAAGTTTTACTTTTAACGCAACAGATTGACGGTTTTTATAAGAGAATAAGTGAACATACACTTCCATATGTGTCTGGAAGTCTGTGCCATGCAGTTCTGACAGGTAATCGAACCCAAGTTGCTCATTAAACTTTAAAAACTGTGCAATCTTAAAATATGTATCTGGCTTTGCAACAAGTGTTGGTACGTCTTTTGATAGTGTATTAATATATGAATCTTCTAAAACGTCTGCCCCAAGGTGTTCCGTGATTACTTTCACGTACTTATCTAAATATTTTTGGTTTGGAGATGGCGCTGCCTCTTCGACTTCTTCCGGCTCTCCGCCAACTGCGGCCTTTGCTCTTGCTGCTGCGGCTGCCTTCGCTTTTGCCGCCGCAATGGCTTTTGCCTTTTCCTTAGCAAGATCGTCTGCTCCACCGGCACCAGCTGCTGCTTTCGCTTTCGCTGCGGCCGCTGCCTTTGCCTTGGCTGCTGCTACCGCCTTCGCTTTGGCTTTTGCCAGCTCGTCATCGTCCGAGCCTGCTCCTGCCTTTTCAGCCGCTTTCTGCTTCGCTAACGCTGCTGCCTTTGCTTTCGCCGCCGCAACTGCTTTCGCTTTTGCCGTTGCTAAGTCGTCGTCTCCACCAGAACCAGCTTCTGCTGCTTTCTGCTTTGCTAGTGCTGCTGCCTTTGCTTTGGCTGCCGCAGCTGCTTTCGCTTTCGCCGTTGCTTTGTCATCTGCTTGCGGTGATTCTTCGGATGCCGCTTCTGCCGCTTTTTGCTTCGCTAGCGCTGCGGCCTTCGCTTTTGCTGCCGCCGCGGCTTTTTGCTTTGCAAGGTCCAAATCACCCTCTTCTGATGATTCTGACTTTTTTTCAGTCGCTGCTTTCTCTTCAGCCTGCTGTTTCGCCTTCTGCTTGGCTAATGCCGCTGCCTTCGCCTTCGCCGCAGCAGCTGCTTTCGCCTTCGCAAAATCTATATTCTCTTCCTTTGATTCATCTTCACTTTTCGCTTCAGCCGCCTGTTTTTCAGCTAGTCGCTTTTTTGCAGCTTCCTTCGCTTTTTCCGCAGCCTCACGCTTAAGTTGTTCAAGGTCTTTTTCTTCGCTCATGCTAAATCACCTTCTTCCCCGTTTTAGCCTCATAGCGAATCTTCTCTCTTAATTTATTAATCCCGTAAATGAGCGCAGCAGGATTTGGAGGACAACCCGGAATGTACACATCAACCGGTACAATTTGGTCAACCCCTTTTACAACCGCATACGATTTCACATAAGGTCCCCCCGCAGTTGCACAAGAACCCATCGCAATCACCCATTTTGGCTCAGGCATTTGATCATACAATCTCTTTAAAACTGGCGCCATTTTCTTTGTTACCGTCCCAGACACAATCATACAATCGGACTGACGAGGAGATGTACGGAAAAAGGAACCAAATCGATCCAAATCATAGTGAGAAGAACCTGTCCCCATCATTTCAATCGCACAACAAGCCAGACCAAATGTAAGTGGCCATAACGAATTACTTCGTGCCCAACCTTTCACCTGCTCCAGCGTCGTCAAAAATATACTTCTCTTTAATTCTTCCATCTCTAAATCTGAAATACCATCCATTTTTAAATCCATTTCAACACGCCCTTCTTCCAAGCATATACTAAGCCGATAACGAGCATAACAACGAAAATAAACATCTCAACTACTGCGAAAATTCCGAGTTTTTCGTAGGCAACAGCCCATGGATATAAAAATACAGTCTCAACATCAAAAATAACAAACAATAGCGCAAAAATATAATAACGTACATTAAACTGTACCCGAGAATCATGGAATGGCTCAATCCCACTCTCATATGTAGTAGCCTTCTCCTCACTAGGTGCGTGTGGACGAAGCAACTTCCCCAGAAACAACGCCACAATCGGGAGTAGAATACCCAACAACAAGAAGACAAACACAATCATGTAACTATTCAAATACTGATTCAACAGATCCTCCATGCAGCCCCCTCCGATATCCCCAATATTTTATTAACAAAATATTATAAATGTAACCGAATTCATTATAGCACTTTTCCCAACCAAGTGTCGACCAAACCTGCCACTTATTCTACGAAATTACCATTTCTGACAAATGGGGAAAAAACAGGCTGGGAAAGCTCGCTTTCCCTATACTATTTTTCCCCATTTGCAGTTTCAGCCTTGGCTGAAATGATGAAACTTTAGTTTCATCAAAATGGTAATTTCCTATTTCATAGAACATAAGAACTCAGTTGGTCGACACTTGGTCCCCCCTTTCTAGCCAAAAAGGCCGCAGGCGTTTTTGGCGTATTCCCCATTTCTTCAACAAAACAAATAATCGTAACGAAGTTACGCCCACAAAAAAGTGTTTTTATATTCGTATCATCACTCATTCGATATATCTCCCCTGATGGTACGATTAACCCTTTTTCGTAACATCACCCAATCGATTTCCACCTCCTGAGGGCACGATTAGTCCTTTTTCGTACCATCACCCTATCGCTTTCCATCTCCTGAGGGCACGTTTATCCCTTTTTCGTACCATCATCTCCTCGACTTCAGCCCCTTGATGGCAAGATTACACCTCTAGAAACCTACTTACCCAATACATCCAAGCCCTCCCCAATAACCTTTCAGCCTATAATTACAAAATATCATCTATACTAATAACCTATTGTCCAATAACAAAAATTATCAGCCATAATTCAAAATTATTGTCCAAAAACGAAAAAAGGACTACATAATAGTAGCCCTAACTCACATTCACTCACCCAACTCAATCGTCACCTCTAGCTCCTCCAAAAATTTCGGAGCTTTTTGTTTATAGGTGACAACACGAATATCTTTCTCTGCCACATCGGCCGCAAACTGAATCTCATATTGATTTACTGCATTCTCGACTCGCTTTGGTGTCTTTTCCTGATAAAAAGGCTCTCCATTATTCTTCTCAATCAAAATGCTATTTGCCTGCCAGTACGCATCATCACCCTTTGTTTCCACAATGAGGGTTACTAAGTTATTTTCACTCTTAATGTCTAATACAGTTATTTCTCCTATTCCTCCTTGTGAAAGAGTCAGTTTTTCACCCGTCCAGTCTGCTTTCACTTCTTCCACCTTCTCGTTCCCAACATTCAAATAAGGTTTAAACGTTAGTGACTTCGGTATAGTCTCCAGAGGCTCATAGTAATAATTGAAGGTTTGTAGTAACTGACCGTTCTTCATTGGTCCCCCACCACCACCTCCGCTAAACGGCTGCAGTACATTCCCCTTGTCATCAACGATTTGATAATCTAACCAATCATACTTTTTACTCTCAAATACTTTTTCGTCCATAATCTGACGAAACATAATCTCCGTACTTGTTGGAAAAAATGTCACTTTATCCACATGCATCGTTAAATCCTCAGACTCTACCGTTTCATTGACAAGAAACGATCGGTTGTCTCCTTGTTTTGTAATTGGCAACTCTACATGTAATGCTTTTTCTTTTTGAGAACGTATGCCAAGAGTAAACTGATCTGGTAATTCGTCATCCACACGAATACTCAATATCCCAGCGTAATCTCCATTTTCTAATACCTCACCGCGTTCTCCCATCCCATAACTCACACCCTTGCCATCAATGGTTAACTGTAAGTTCGATAAAAAATCAGTAGGATAGGTTGCCGTCACTTGGGTATAAGATTCAATCAGATACCCAATATGAATCTGTGATCCATCATAAAGACTCTCCGTAAAAGTAATCACTTGCCCATCTATTTCCACCTGTTGCCCTAATAAAGTGGTTAACCCCTCTTTCTCTCCCTTCTGGGTACCGACATCCCCTACCATCTTAAAAATAGACCCGATGACTGGTACAGACTTCAACGTCTCAGCTAAAGTTGGCGACATAAAGGATATTCCAAACAAAAGGAAGCCCACCAAAAACACAGCTGCAACTGGATAGTAGAAGCGTGGATATGTCTTCTTTTTTGGAAGGGAACGGAGTGTTTCGTTGATGCGCTGTTCCACATTTGTAGGAACCTGTGGGTTTGCCCTCATCCTTATTTGATTTTCCCATTTATCCATGATGATCCCTCCTCTTTTATATCCCATAGCTCACGCATTTTTTCACGCGCACGACGTAATCTAGTTTTTACGGTATTTTCCGGTACCTCATATATTTGCGCTAGCTCCAAAATTGACATTCCTTCTATATGAAAAAGCTTCAACAATTGAGATTGCTCTTCAGGTAGTTTACCGAGCATTTGTTCAACCTCTACTTCCTCATATCCTTGTTCCGTTATCTGAGGCTCAAACAAATCATCAAAATTTATGACATTCTTTTTCTTCCTTAACAGTTGGTAACATTCATTTAAAACAATTCGGCACAACCAACTTTTAAAATAAGCAGGCTCTTTCAACGTATCCATTTTTTGATAAGCTTTGATGATCGCTTCTTGAATCGCATCCGCACAGTCTTCGTCATTCGTTAAGATTGTTTTCGCCACACGATACATCAAAAGCTTATGGGCCATAATTAGTTTTTCAAAGGAAGACTTACTCCCACGCCTCGCCTTTTTCACCTCTTTTGCAATATCCAAAGTATGCTCTCCTTTCCGAGTCAACCTAATCCTTAGATACAAGAAAAAGGCAAAAGGTTTCAACAAATATAAAAAAAACCCCTATCTAATGGCCAATACTGTTAAAACCATTATATAAGGGATTAAATTATAGGGATAGCTAGTTTGAATTCTAATCCTACTTACTAAATTTCAGCCTTCCACCAACGATAATCGGATTCTATCGGCGTTAATTTTGTTCTATCGACGTTATTTTAATCCTATCAACTTTATTTTGATTCTATCGATTATAATCTGATTCTATCGATTTTAGCCAATTTTTCAATATACCTGTCAGCGAATCCATCCCATAACCCAACCCCAAATACGAAAAAAACCCCCGGGACCAAAGGTCTCCGGGGGTTCCAATACTAAAATTAGTATTTATTTTGTATTACGTTTAATCGATTGATGGCACGTTTTAAAGCGAGCTCTGCTCGTTTAAAATCGACATGTTCTTGTTTCGCCTGCAAGCGTTGTTCAGCACGATGCTTTGCTTGTTGTGCACGGTGAACATCAATGTGCTCTGCTGTTTCAGCAGCTTGAGCAAGAATTGTTACTTGGTCAGGACGAACCTCGAGAAAGCCTCCACTTACAGCCACAAGTTCAGTGTTGCCTTCCTTCTTAAGTCTAACTGCCCCTACTTGAAGAGGAGCAACCATAGGAATATGTCCTGGTAAAATACCGAGCTCACCGCTTTGAGCTTTGGCACTTACCATTTCCACATCAGCTTCATAAACTGGGCCATCAGGAGTCACGACATTGACTTTTACTGTCTTCATTTTATACCCTCCTAGGTCCCGTTAATTATGCTTCAACACCCATGCGCTTTCCAGCTTCTACTGCTTCTTCAATTCGACCAACTAGACGGAACGCATCTTCAGGAAGATAGTCGTATTTACCTTCTAGGATTTCCTTGAATCCACGAACAGTTTCCTTAACTGGAACATATGAACCTGGTTGACCAGTGAACTGCTCCGCAACGTGGAAGTTTTGAGATAAGAAGAATTGGACACGACGCGCACGGTGTACGACTAACTTATCCTCATCACCTAACTCATCCATACCAAGGATCGCGATAATATCTTGTAGTTCACGGTAACGTTGTAATGTTTGTTGTACTTGACGTGCAACATTGTAGTGCTCTTCGCCAACAATCTCAGGAGATAAAGCACGAGAAGTAGATGCTAATGGATCCACCGCTGGGTAAATACCCATCTCAGAAAGCTTACGCTCAAGGTTTGTTGTTGCGTCTAAGTGAGCAAACGTTGTAGCTGGAGCCGGGTCAGTATAGTCATCGGCAGGAACGTAAATCGCTTGGATTGACGTAACAGATCCAACGTTTGTTGATGTAATACGTTCTTGTAATTTACCCATCTCAGTTGCTAGAGTTGGTTGGTAACCAACGGCAGATGGCATACGTCCAAGTAGGGCTGATACCTCAGAACCTGCTTGAGTGAATCGGAAAATGTTATCGATGAAGAATAACACGTCTTGGCCTTGCTCATCACGGAAGTATTCCGCCATTGTAAGACCAGTTAAAGCTACACGCATACGCGCACCTGGTGGTTCGTTCATTTGTCCGAATACCATCGCTGTTTTTGAAATAACTCCAGAGTCTTTCATTTCGTAGTATAAGTCGTTTCCTTCACGAGTACGCTCACCTACACCAGCGAATACGGAAATACCACCGTGTTCTTGTGCGATGTTGTTGATAAGCTCTTGGATAAGAACTGTTTTACCAACACCCGCACCACCGAATAGACCGATTTTTCCACCTTTAATGTATGGAGCAAGAAGGTCTACTACCTTAATACCTGTTTCAAGAATTTCAACCTCAGTTGAAAGTTGTTCAAATGTTGGTGCTTCTCTGTGAATTGCATCACGACGTGCATCAGCAGGTACTGGAGCATCAAGGTCAATGTTTTCACCTAAAACGTTAAATACACGTCCAAGTGTTACATCACCAACTGGTACAGAAATTGGCTTACCAGTGTCAGTTACCTCTAATCCACGAACTACACCGTCAGTAGATGACATCGCAACTGTACGTACAGTATCATCACCTAGGTGAAGCGCAACTTCTAATGTTAAGTTGATGTCAACTTCATTTTCGTTACGCGCACTATGTTTAATAGTAAGGGCGTTATAAATCTCAGGAAGATGGCCGCTGTCAAACTGTACGTCTACAACAGGACCCATAACTTGGGTAACGCGTCCTTTTGTCATCGTTTTCCCTCCTAACTTACTTTTGGCGGTCATTCAATTCTTAACGTTCACTTGAATGCCTTAAAATCTATCTAATGTTGTTATATGTTCTATTCGAGTGCTGCTGCTCCACCGACAATTTCCGTAATTTCTTGCGTAATTGCCGCTTGACGAGCACGGTTGTATGAGAGAGTAAGTGAATCGATAAGCTCTTTCGCATTGTCTGTCGCATTTTTCATCGCAGTCATACGAGCAGAGTGTTCACTTGCCTTTCCATCTAAAAGTGCTCCGTAGATGAGACTTTCAGCATACTGAGGAAGCAATACCTCTAAGATCTCTTCTTGTGAAGGTTCGAATTCATAAGAAGTTTGTTTTTTGTTAGCAGCTAAATCCGATAACGGTAATAGCTTTTTCTCCGTTACATCGTGTTGAATCGCACTTACGAAATGGTTATACCACATGTAAAGCTCATCATACGTACCATCTGCAAACATATTTACAGTTGCATTTGCAATATCCTTAATTTCAGCGAAAGAAGGTTGATCAGATAAACCAGCGATTTCTAAGCTAACGGAAATCCCTCTTTTTACAAAGAAGTCACGGCCGACACGACCGATTGCAATAACTGTAAACTCATCAGTGCTTTTATGACGTTTTTGCATCGCCTGGTACGCACCACGAATCACGTTACTGTTATATGCACCTGCTAATCCACGGTCAGATGTGATGACAATATAAGCAGTCTTTTTAACAGGTCTGTGAAGTAGCATCGGATGACTTGCTTCCGAACTGCCCACTGCGATATTTGCAACGACCTCTTGAATTTTTTCCATATATGGAACAAACGATTTTGCATTTGCTTCAGCACGGCTAAATTTAGATGCTGAAACCATCTGCATCGCTTTAGTAATTTGACTTGTTTTCTTTGTTGAAGTGATTCTTGTTTTTATATCACGTAAGGATGCCAAAGGTTCTCACCACCTTTTCCTCGATTATTCGTAAACGCTTTGGAACCGAGTCTTCCTAGCTTTATTCAGATAAGCGACGCACGTATTGAACGTCGCTTACGCATTTCGTTTTACTCAGAAACTGCAAATGTCTTTTTGAAATCATTGATTGCAGAAGTAAATACTTCATCTTCTGGAAGCTTACCAGTTGACTTAATGTGATCAAAGATTTCAGCCTTACGGTTATGTTCTAACCATACGAAGTATTCTTCTTCAAAACGAGAGATATCTTCTACTGGAATATCATCAAGGAATCCACGAGTTAATGCATATAGAATCGCAACTTGCTTTTCTACTGCTAGTGGCTTGTTTAAACCTTGTTTTAAAACCTCTACTGTACGTGCACCACGGTTAAGTTTCGCTTGAGTTGCTTTATCAAGGTCTGAACCGAACTGAGCGAACGCTTCTAGCTCACGGTAAGAAGCAAGGTCAAGACGTAATGTACCTGATACCTTCTTCATCGCACTGATTTGCGCAGATCCACCAACACGTGATACGGATAAACCTGCGTTAACAGCAGGACGCACACCTGAGAAGAATAGGTCAGATTGTAAGAAGATTTGTCCGTCTGTAATCGAGATAACGTTCGTTGGAATGTATGCAGATACGTCACCAGCTTGTGTTTCAATGAACGGTAAAGCTGTAATCGATCCGCCACCTTTTGCGTCAGAAAGCTTCGCAGCACGCTCAAGTAAACGAGAGTGTAGGTAGAATACATCCCCTGGATATGCTTCACGACCTGGAGGACGACGTAGTAATAATGATAGTTCACGGTATGCAGAAGCTTGTTTTGTTAAGTCATCATAAATAACTAAAACGTGCTTACCATTGTACATGAACTCTTCACCCATTGTTACACCCGCATAAGGAGCTAAGAATAACATTGGAGCTGGTTGAGATGCAGAAGCAGTTACAACGATTGTGTAATCTAATGCACCATTTTTACGTAATGTTTCAACAACACCACGAACAGTTGATTCTTTTTGACCAATAGCAACGTAAATACAGATCATATTTTCGTTCTTTTGGTTAAGGATTGTGTCGATTGCAACAGATGTTTTACCTGTTTGACGGTCACCGATGATCAACTCACGCTGACCACGACCGATTGGAATTAATGCGTCAATCGCTTTGATACCAGTTTGTAGTGGTTCATGAACAGATTTACGGTCCATGATCCCAGGAGCTGGACTTTCGATTGGACGAGTTTTTGTAGTTTCGATTGGACCTAGACCATCAACTGGTTGTCCTAGAGAGTTAACAACACGGCCGATCAATGCTTCACCAACTGGAACCTCCATGATACGTCCTGTACGACGTACTTCGTCACCTTCACGAATATCTGTGAAAGGACCAAGGATGATAATACCTACGTTGTTTTCTTCAAGGTTTTGTGCCATACCCATGACACCGTTTGAAAATTCAACGAGTTCTCCAGCCATGACATTGTCGAGGCCATGAGCACGTGCGATACCGTCACCGACACTGATAACTGTACCAACTTCGCTCACTTGTATTTCAGTCTGATAGTTTTCAATTTGCTTTTTTATCAGCGCACTAATTTCTTCAGCTTTGATGCTCATGAATTTCACCCCTATCTTTTCGCAATAAGTTGACGCTCTAAGCGGTCTAACTTACCTTTTACACTTCCATCAAATATACGATTTCCGATTCGAAGCTTTACGCCACCAATCAGACTTGGATCTACAATGTTTTGAATACGTAAAGAAGATTTTCCAACTTTTCTAGCAAATACACTTGAGATTCCTGCTTCCTCTGAGTCTGTTAATGGACGGACAGAGTAGACAGTTGCATCCGCAATTCCGCGTTTGTCATTTGCAAGTGCAATAAATTCTTCCGCAACATCAGCGATAATATCTTCACGATGACGATCAATTAATAAATACAGCGTATTTAATGTCATCTGTGAAAAACCTTGAAAGGATTGTGTTACAATCGCTTTTTTCTTATCAGCTGTAAGCTTTGGATTTTTTAATACAGATTGGAAATCACCGCTATTTGAAAACACTTGTTTCACTGTACGAATTTCTTCTTCATACTGATCAAGTGCATGTTGTTCACTTGCTAATTGAAAAAGAGCTACTGCATATCGCTTTGCTACGATTCCTTTGCTCATCGCCCTTCTCCTACCTCTTGAATATATTCGTTAATTAACTTCTCTTGATCTTCAAGGCTAAGTTCCTTTTCGATCACTTTAGAAGCAACTAACACTGAAAGTGATGCAACCTGTTCACGTAAAGCAGCAACGGCTTGTTCTTTTTCTTGAACGATTTCTTGCTTTGCAGCTTCTTTTAAACGGTTGGCTTCGTCACGAGCAGCTTGAATAATTCCTTCTTTCTGCTCTTCACCTAGTTTACGTGCATTTTCGATTAATTCAGCAGCTTCTGAACGTGACTTTTTAAGAAGTTCACGTTGTTCTTCTGCTAATTTTTTCGCTTCTTGGTGATTTTGCTCTGCAGAATCAATTTCATTTGCGATATGTTCTTCACGTTGTTTCATGATATTCATGATTGGACCGAACGCAAATTTACGAAGTAACGCTAATAAAATGATGAATACAACCAATTGGAAAATGATATCTCCAAGGTTAACAGGCAATTTACCAGCGGCAGCGCCTAAGACAAAAAGATCTAACACCTATATTCCCTCCTTTTTCGCGAGTTCCAGGTCGAATGGAAGTCCTTCATTTCATCATCACGTGCAATAATAAGCACGATTAAGTCTTTTTTTGGGTAATACAAAGGAATGGCGAAGGTTCTCTTGGAATGATCTTCGCCATTTTGTTATCTAGCCTTCACTTTTTAAGGTTACGAAATAAGGAAAGACCTTAGATGCAACTTCAAGGAAAGCTTCGAAAAATCATCTTATGCGTTAGCGCCGAATACCATGAACGCGATAACTACTGCGATGATAGGAATCGCCTCAACTAACGCAACCCCGATGAACATAGTAGTTTGAAGTTTACCTTGTGCTTCTGGTTGACGAGCAATCCCCTCAACTGTACGAGATACGATAAGACCGTTACCAATACCAGCACCTAGTGCCGCTAAACCAATTGCAATTGCTGCTGCTAATAAACCCATTGAAAAAGTCCTCCTTTAATTGTATAAAAAAATTTATAATAATTGATTTTTGTTTGCCCAAAAAGTCTCATTTTGGACAAGGTTTATTTTTAATGGTCTGTACTTACTTTGTGTGAAATATAAACCATTGTTAACATTGTAAAAATGTATGCCTGGATGGCACCAACAAAGATACTAAATCCTTGCCAAGCAATCATCGGAATAAAGGCTCCGATTGTACCTAAGATACCTCCGAGAATGCCACTTTCATAACCACTTACTGCCATACCAGCAATTAATCCGAGTAGGATTTCACCAGCATAGATGTTACCAAATAGACGCAGTCCGAGAGTTAATGTGTTTGCAAATTCTTCGATAATTTTTAATGGGAACATAAATGACATAGGTTTAAAGAAATCTTTACCGTATTCTTTTGCACCTTTCATCTTTATTCCATAGTAATGCGATAATCCAACAACCATAACTGCTAGTGTTAACGTAATCGTTGGATCAGCAGTTGGGGACTTCCACCATAATTCATGGCCCAAAATGATCGCAAACGGTAATCCTAGAAAGTTTGCTACAAGGATATACATGATTAATGTAATCCCTAGTATTTGAAAACGTCCACCTGTTTGCCAGTCCATTGAACTTTTGATAATTCCTCGAACAAAGTCCATGACCCATTCCATAAAGTTCTGAGCACCGGTTGGCTTCATTGCAAGGGTACGAGTTCCGAGAACCGCGATAATGAATACAATCACACTCGCGATTGTGATCATCAGCATGTTAGATTTACTAAACCAAAGTCCAAACAATTCAAACGTAGGAGCTTCGTGACCCAACAGTATTCACCTCTCTTCCCATATTGTCCAGCGCAAACCTGAGTTTTACGCTTTAGTCTATTTATGAAGTTTTTGAAAAAAGAAATCTATCATAATGACAAAGTATGCTGTCATTAATCCAATAATCATACTACCTAAGTGGAACTTTTCTGGATATTCCATTACGACTAATACCGCTAAACCTGCAACCGCCATTCTAGACATTGTTCCAAGCGATCGGACTGTTCGACCCTCTTCAAAGGCTTTCGTAAATTGCTTGTTTTTGCGAGCCAACGAAAATAGAATCCACAGACTTCCTAGTGTTCCTAGAATTAATCCTAGGAAGACCGATTTATATGCAGTGAATCCCCAGCCTAGTACATAGATTGCGAGTAAGTAGAATATGTATTTACGATATCTCGTAAACGCTATGGATAGATCCTGCATATCAAGTTAATCTCCCGAGAAAAAATGATTGACTAGACGAAGTGTTGCGTAGACTCCTGTTGCTAGTCCTAATAGAAGGCCAAGAATTAAAAAAAGCGGTTCAGTGGCTAGCATCTGATCAATCCATCTACCGAGGAAAATACCTATTAGAATCGATCCTACTAACTGAGATAGAATACCAGACATTAGCGCATAAGCTCGTAAAGGATGCTTATCATTTTTAGACATCAGCAACCCCCACTTTACGCGTTTGAGGTAGGTTTTGAACGTGTCAGAAAATACTCAATTTTCCAAGTAATACTACGATGAAAACCTTCTCATTCATACCCTTTGTAAGCATACAATAGGCACCTATTAATGTCAATTGTTTGTAAGGAAAAAGTTCACCTTCTCACAAGCGATTTTATCGCATTCCACATCCGCTTACAAAAGCCATTTAATCGTGATTTTTGTTAGTCCTATCACCGTAGTATTAATCCAAAAATTCACTTATCGTTCACAAAAAGTTCATAATTAGATGTAGGCGACCAAAGTTTTAGTGGCCGCCTATCATTGTATCCTCAAATGAGATTTCAGTTTCTAGTATATCCTCTTTGCCGGCTTTTCTAACAAAAATGATCGCCTTAAATATTCCACTTAAGTTTCGATCTTTTCTGTTCACCTCTTTCTCTACTAATCCCCTTGCGACATTTCGGTCCCAATCTAAAAACGTCACAAACCTTAAACTGTCTGGATTATAGAGAACAATCCCATACTCATCTGCTCCACCAGGTAAGTACAATTCATATCGAAACACATCTTTCTTATCCCCTTTTCCAAATTGAAATCCCATAATACGAGGATAATCGGGTTCTTCAATCACGTACATATATGGAATGTGATATCGATTTTTTCCTTCGTTTAAAAATAAATTCCCATAGTGGAGCCCAGCACCAATGGTACTTGGTGTGATATCAAGCCCGATTGAAATCTCCTTTTTTTGTTTCGGTTTTACAGTAAAGGGTATGGGCAAGTCCCATTGAATTCCTTTTCTGTTTTTTGGAAACTCGAAAGAATATTTCTTTTCTTCTTCAGACTGATTATCTATCGTTATGTTTATCCTTTTTTCTGTGCGTTTATCTTGATGATGTAACAGCCCCGCCGAAAAAGAACCTGGATAGATTAGTGTTTCCGAGTGAATTGCTTCATGAAGCTGAATTCTACCCGCTCCTTGTTCATATGGCTTGTACAAGGTTCCATCATCTTTTTCTAATAGCCGTGCTGTATTCATGAGTGCGGCTTTAATTTGTTCCGGTGTCCACTCAGGGTGTGCCTGTTTTAAAATGGCACTTGCTCCAGCTACATGCGGCGCAGCCATACTTGTCCCCTGCATTTCCTCGTATCCATTTGGAATCGTGCTATCAATCGCTACTCCTGGTGCCACCACATCCGGCTTAATCGCCCATGTGTGCGTGACAGGACCTCGGGAACTAAAGGAAGCAATTGTGTCTTTCACCTCTTGGAACGAGGTTTTCACAACAGCATTCTGAGACTTCAATTGTTTCTTTAGCCATTCCCCATCTGCTTTTGAAAGGGATGCAACAGGTATTTGAAGTTCCTGATCTAATGAACCTGAGAAGTTTCCATCCGTATTGTTATAGATTAGAACAGCAATCGCTTCGGCTTTGAGGGCGCGAACGGCTTTTTCGGTAAATGTTATTTGCCCTCTTTCCATTAATACAATTTTATTTTTTGCCTTTGGAAATGTTTTTTCCGTACCTATTCCCGCATCAACAATTTCATATTTCTTTATGAGTTTCCATGGTATTGACCCTTGGAGAGGTTGAAGCTCAATTTTCCGATTCGAAAATCCTATTGTAAGATATGGTACAGTCATTGGCGGTGTTGATGCACCAACAGATATCGCCTTTGATGATGTCCCAGGTGAACCAACCGTCCATACCTTTGGGCCTGAATTTCCACTCGAAGTTACCGCCACAATTCCTTTTTCTGTTGCTTTATCCAACGCAAGACTTGTTGGCCAGTCGGGTCCATTGATGGTATTACCAAGAGATAGATTGATGACATCGACCTTATCCTCAATTGCCTTATCTATAGCCGCAATGACTTGTTCAGAGGTTCCCATTCCCCCTGGTCCAAGTGCGCGGTAGCCAATGATATCAGCTTCAGGCGCCACTCCTTTGATTTTTCCATTCGCCGCTATAATCCCCGCAACGTGGGTTCCATGCGAGGTGTTTCGCCCTTCAACTCCCTTGGTCTCCATCGGGTCATCATCACCATCAACGAGGTCATAGCCCCCTTTATAATTTCTTCTTAGGTCTGGATGTGTGTAGTCAACACCGGTATCAATCACACCAACTTTGACGCCTTTTCCGGTTAAGCGATGATCCTTTTTATCAAAATGACTTCGAATCTCGTCCCCCCCAATAAAAGGAACACTTTCTTTAACAGAAATCTGATAGGTTGTAACCGGAGAACTATGTTGAACGCCAGACTCCATTTTTAACTGTTGAACCTCACGTCTTCTTCCTGTTACGGAAAAACCTGAAAATACATGCTTGTATATGTGGTTAATTTTTATGGAGGAATAGATTGTTTTTGTTTTCTCTATTATGGAATTAAATTGATTTTCATCCGTTATTATAATTTCGTGCACCATTTCATCCATATCCTCTTTAGGCAAAGGGGGTCGGTCTGGAAAACGGTGCGCTTCGACAGGATTTGCTGAAAATAGGAGGATCATACTTATACAAATACCCAGTAACATTTTCACAAAAAAACCACCTCTTTGAGATAGCATTTCTCAAAAGGTGGTCGAATATGTGAGTTCCAGTTGCAGCGCCTAGAAACTCGAGAAACTTCAACTCCTCTGCGCAGAGGCAAAGTACGCCTCTTTGTCGGAGTATCGACGCACTGGAAGTGCTAATGCCGACGGCGCCACAGGACGTGGCGAATTTAGCCGGCCAGTTTTCTCATTTCTATGCAAGGCGCTTCCATCATTTTCGCTTATTTTGTTCCGAATAGACGGTCTCCAGCGTCTCCAAGACCTGGAACGATATAACCATGGTCGTTCAACTTCTCATCAAGTGCCGCGATATAGATATCAACATCAGGATGAGTATTTTTCATTGCTTCCACACCCTCAGGTGCTGCTACTAGGCACATAAACTTAATATTCGTTGCGCCACGTTTCTTTAAAGCATTAATGGCTTCAACTGCTGAACCACCTGTTGCAAGCATTGGATCCACCACGATGAATTCACGCTCTTTGATATCAGAAGGCATTTTAAAATAATACTCAACCGGCTGTAAGGTTTCAGGATCTCGATAAAGACCAATATGCCCTACCTTTGCTGCTGGGATCAAACGTAAAATTCCGTCTACCATACCCAAACCAGCACGAAGAATTGGTACAATCCCGATTTTCTTCCCAGATAAAACCTTGGATTTTGCCTTACCTACAGGAGTTGTAACCTCCACTTCCTCGAGTGTCATATCACGTGTGATTTCAAACGCCATTAAGCTTGCTACTTCGTCTACTAATTCACGGAATTCCTTCGTACCTGTGTTTATATCACGTATGTATGTAAGCTTGTGCTGAATTAGTGGGTGATCAAAAACGTACACTTTCCCCATCGTCCATCTCTCCTTTTTAAGTATGCTTCTTTTAGAATTTCCTTCTGTTGAAAAAATAACACTACGAACTGCATTTTTTGCACTTCAATAAATTTTACAGAAAAAACAAAGCATGTTCAAGACGAAACTAAAAAATACATAGAATGATTAAATTTTAAATGTTCAGTTAATTTATTTACATTTTTATACAAAAGTGATATCATAATAATATAAAATAAATATCGAAATGAAATGAGGTCGATCCCATGAAAGAAACACAAGTATGGAAACTTAACGGTTTTTTAGGGGTTCTAGTCATTGCTGTATTCATTACACTAGGAGTCATGATGCTGATCAACACAAAGGTTGTGTTTGGAGTTCTGTTTGTCGCTATTGCGGTGATTTTGGCTTCTGGTATTACAATCATTCAACCTAACAAGGCAGGTGTTGTAATCTTCTTCGGAAAATATTTGGGAACCATTCGCGACAGTGGCATGTTTTTAACCGTACCATTCTCTATTCGCCGAAGCGTCTCCTTACGCGTAAACAACTTTAATAGTAAAAAGCTAAAGGTTAACGACGTTGAAGGGAATCCAATTGAAATTGCGGCAGTTATTGTGTATAAGGTTGTTGATTCAGCAAAAGCCGTATTCGATGTAGACCATTACGAGGAATTCGTAGAAATTCAAAGCGAAACCGCGATTCGACATGTTGCTACTCGCTACCCTTATGACACATTTGAAAATGTTGAACTCACTTTGCGTGGAAATTCCGAGGAAATCTCAAATGAATTGGCTGCGGAGCTACAGGATCGTTTAAAAGTAGCAGGTGTCGAAGTTCTTGAAGCGCGCCTCACTCATCTTGCCTACTCAACCGAAATTGCCCAAGCGATGCTTCAACGTCAGCAAGCCACTGCCATTATTGCAGCTCGCCAAAAAATTGTCGAAGGTGCGGTCGGAATGGCACAAATGGCAATCAAGCAACTCGAGCAGGATAAGACCGTGGACCTTGACGATGAGCGTAAGGTGCAAATGGTGAACAACCTATTAGTCGCAATCGTCTCTGAAAAATCAACTCAGCCTGTCATTAACGCAGGTACTCTCTATTGATGAGGGGCTAGCATGTCTAAAAAAAAGAGCTTTCCATTGCGGCTAGATCCCGACCTCTATGAAATTTTACAAAAATGGGCTGCCGATGACTTTCGAAGTGTCAACAGCCATATCGAGTTTCTTTTAAGAGAAGCGGCTAAAAAGGCAGGTAGAATTCCGAAAAATAAACAGTAATTTGAGATTGCGCTTAGACCATGGTCTAGGCGCTTTGTTTTTGGCTGGGGGATGGTTGAGGTTTATCGGACAATGGCTTCGGTTATCGAAAAAAACTCATTTACACGGAAGGCTTTTCGGGGATTGCGCCCCAAGTTCCATAATAGTGCCCTGACCTAAGAGGATTGTTCCCTACCTATAAATAATCACACCCTACCTAAAAAAGGCAGGATTCCCAAAAAAGGAGTCCTGCCTTCAAGTATCTTAATACTCGTTATAAAGTACGAACTTGCTAGTTAATGCTTCTACACGCCCGCTTGCTTCAGCTAACTTCGCTTCGTCATCTGAATTTTTCAATGCAAATGCGATGATTGACGCAATTTCATCCATATCCACTAAACCAAAGCCTCTGCTTGTTACTGCTGCAGTACCGATACGGATACCACTTGTTACAAATGGGCTTTCTGGATCGAATGGAATCGTATTTTTGTTCACAGTGATGCCGATATCGTCAAGAACCTTTTCAGCCACTTTACCAGTTAGTCCTAATGAACGAACATCCAATAGTAATAAGTGATTGTCAGTTCCACCAGATACGAGGTCTAAGCCTTCTTTTTGTAAAGATTCTGCTAATCTAGCTGCATTGGCCACGATATTTTTAGCATATTGTTTGAATTCGTCTGTTAAAACTTCCCCGAATGCAACAGCTTTTGCTGCAATTACGTGCATTAAAGGACCACCTTGGATACCAGGGAAGATTGACTTATCGATTTTCTTTGCATATTCTTCTTTACATAGGATCATACCACCACGTGGACCACGTAATGTTTTATGAGTTGTTGTCGTAACGAAATCCGCATATGGAACTGGGTTTTCATGAAGACCAGTCGCAACTAATCCTGCGATATGAGCCATATCCACCATTAAATAAGCGCCAACTTCGTCCGCAATTTCTCTGAACTTTTTAAAATCAATGGCACGTGGATATGCACTCGCACCTGCAACGATCAGCTTCGGCTTATGTTCTAGTGCTTTCGCACGTACATCGTCGTAGTTAATTTTATGTGTTTCAGGATCGACTCCGTACTCCACAAAATTATATTGAATTCCACTGAAGTTTACCGGACTACCATGTGTTAAATGTCCACCATGGGAAAGATTCATCCCAAGCACAGTGTCGCCCTGCTCTAGGATTGTAAAGTATACAGCCATATTTGCTTGAGCTCCAGAGTGTGGCTGCACATTCGCATGCTCAGCACCGAAGATTTCCTTCGCACGGTCTCTTGCAATGTCCTCCACAACATCCACATGCTCACAACCACCATAATAACGACGGCCAGGGTACCCTTCTGCATATTTATTTGTTAATACAGAACCTTGAGCTTCCATAACTGCTTCACTTACAAAGTTTTCAGATGCAATCAGTTCAATTTTTGTACGTTGTCTTTGTAGTTCATCTTGAATCGCACTAAATACTTGTTGATCTTGCTCCGATAAATGTTTCATTTGGAATCCTCCTTTTAATCGATGTATGAATTATTCCGCTAATTTGAAAAATACCTTTCCATTGTAACACTTTTATTCGGTAGTAGGAAGATTAAGTTTTTTATCGATATCCCTACAAAATCGCTATTAACCGGGTTTATTAGCTGTTAAAACGTTGCTATGGCTGGTTTTCGCTTCAACTTAATAGACTTATATTCTTTTCGCAAAACACGAACATTCAATTGTTTTTTTAAAAAATCGTTCACTTATTTAGAACCGTAGGGACGGTTCTATTGGCTCCTTAAAAGAGATACCAATGCAACTATATTTTTACTTTAAAAAGAATTATAGGATTTTATTTATCTGTGGAAATTCATATGAAGGTTAATATTGAAGAAGTTAATAGGAAAGCATATCCGTTTATATTTCACTACCTGACCCAATATCTAAAACTATGATAGTTAATATCACATTTTCTTCTAAAGTCACCAAACCGGCATCTGTAGTCTACAAAATCAGAGTCTTTTATCGGTTTTACATTTGGTGATTTATAGGGGGCGGATTCTAAACTGTCCAGAATTTCCGTTAATTGTACACATAAAATCAAAAATAAAAAAAGAGCCACAGAACCGTCCCCTTGGTCCCGCGACTCCTCGTAGCTCATCTAGCATTTTTTATTTTCTTTTTTATCGGGATAGACAGCACGCTCTCCTCCGATGAGTTTTGGTCTGGCTTTGGCCATTGTGACGTGGGCTCCACCAATTTCCTTTACTGAGCTTCGAATGGGTACTGCAACATGCTTTAGATGCATCCCGATGAAGGTGTCGCCAATATCAATTCCCGCTTCAGCTTTAATAAACTCAACTACAACTGGATCGTTAAAATGTCCGTATGCATAGGTTGCCATTGCGCCACCGGCTGTTCGAACAGGCACCACCGTTACTTGCTCATAATTTTTGTGTGATGCAGTTTCACGCTCAACAACCAATGCGCGGTTTAAATGCTCACAACACTGAAACGCAAGCTCGACGCCGACATTTTTACGAAGAGAATTTAGCTCACTAAAAATCATTTCGGCCACTTCCTCAGACCCTGCTGTTCCAATACGTTCGCCAATAACCTCACTCGTACTGCAACCAACAACGAGCAGTTCTCCTTTTTTCAACGAAGCTTTTTCCGCAAACTCTAAAAGGATCGTCCGAAGCTGACCTCTCCATACTTCAATATCCCCAACCATTACCGAACCCCCCCTGCAATCAAATACGCCTTGACGGATTTGCGCCCAGACTTTTTCGCCTGCTCGAAAAGTTTCCCTTAAAAATCTGTGGCATCCGCCGGAGGCTGTAAGTTTATGGAGTCGAACATTTATGTTTGACTCCATAAACTTAATAGAATACGCCTGATTCAAAAAGTTCTCAGGCGCCATATCTTCTATTCTTCTGTGCTGTTTTCGTATTCAGTAATTTTATTGATTCTGTTTTCATGGCGACCGCCCAAAAACTCAGTTGTAAGCCATGCTTTTGCAATTTCACGGGCAAGTCCTGGGCCAATCACACGCTCACCCATTGCCAGGATGTTGCTGTTATTGTGCTCACGAGTTGCCTTTGCACTAAATACATCATGGCAAAGTGCACAACGGATACCACGAACCTTGTTCGCAGCAATGCTCATTCCAATTCCAGTTCCGCAAATTAAAATACCACGATCATATTCCCCGTCTGCTACTTTATTAGCAACTGGTAAGGCATAATCCGGATAATCAACAGAAGTTGAGCATTCACAACCGAAGTCATCATATTCAATCTTAAGTTCGTCCATTAAATGCTTGATTTCTTCACGTAAGTTTAGACCACCATGGTCCGATGCAATTGCAACTTTCATTGTAAATCCCCCTAGTATCAAATGTACTTTTGACTATTTCAACACCAAAAGACATAAACTTTACCCTTATTATACCTAAAAAAGAACTCCCGAACCAAAACGGGAGCTTTTTTTCATGAGTTTTATAACGTAAATCGCTGAATGGTTTGCTTTAACTGACTAGCTTGACCAGCAAGCTCCTGGGCTAAACTGTCCACATCACAAATCACACTTGTTTGGTGCTGGGTTGCTGCACTTACTTCCTGTGCACCAGCTGATGTTTCTTCTGCAATCGCCGCAACCTCCTGTGATTGCAAGGAAGTCGCTTGAATACGGTCCATTTGTTTTTCAACCAATGTAGCAATTTGCTTAACGGCATCAGCCACTTCATGGACAGACGTTGTCATTTCAGCAATTGCCTCATTTGTAATCGTTCCTTTTTTCGCTTCTTCGTTAGCAACCGCAACTTGTTCGGATATCTGAACAACTACATTTCGAACCTCTTGCTGGATATTTTTAATCAACTCGGAAATGCCTTGTACGGCCTTTGAACTTTCATCTGCTAGCTTTCTCACTTCTTCCGCTACAACCGCAAAACCTTTTCCATGTTCACCCGCGCGTGCCGCTTCGATCGAAGCATTCAAGGCAAGCAAGTTCGTTTGACCAGCGATATCGCCAACAAGTGAAATGATATGTTCTACTTCCTTTGCATTCGTTTCTAGACGATTTACCGCCTCAAGCGAGGTTTGATTGTTTTCAACAAGCTTATTAATTCCAGATACGAGCGAATGCACAACATCTTTACTGTCATTTAAGGTATCAACCATTTCAACAGATAATTTCTGTGACGTTTTCGCATTTTGCTGAACCTCTTCGGCAATTTGAATCACATCTTCCACGGATTCAGCCGTTTCTTGAATCGATACTGCAGAGCTGTCAGCACCTTTGGAAATCTCAGATATTGTACGATTAATATTTTCTGCCTGCTCAGAAGCAAGACTGGACGCCTTCGTAATCTCAATCACTTTTTCATTTGTATTTTCAAAGTTTTCCTCGATATTATGTACCATCTCACGTAGATTATGTAGCATTTTATTAAACGCAAGACTTAGGCTACGAATCTCGTCATCTGATTTTAAAACAGGTACATCCTCGCGAATATCACCGTTTGCAGCATGAATAGCCACCTGTTCTAACTTCTGAAGTGGCTTTGTAATAAAGGATGCCGCAAAATAAGCAAGAATGCCAGACCAGATAATACCTAAAGCCAATGTGCTTATCACAAAGACTTGTTGACTCACCATTTCTTCAACGAAAGGATACACAAAATAAATGAATAATGCTGATGTTGAATACGTCACAACCGCTAAAATAGTTGTAAATAGTACTAATTTTAATCTTAAACCAAATTTGTAGCGCCTTTTTTCCACCCGATTCTCCCCCTGAATCTATCTATTTTAGTTTAGAAAGTACTTTTTCAATTAATGGTTCGAGTTCCACATAGGTTTCTCTATAAATGTCAACCGGTCCTCCGAAAGGGTCTGAAACATCTCCACCGCTGTCCACATACTCTTTTAATGTAAATACCTTGTCCCGAGCTTCCGGGAAACTGTGAAGAATTGCCTGTTTATGATGACTGGTCATGGTTAAAATACAAGTCGCCCACTCTATAAGATCTTGCGTTAACAAGGAAGACGAATGCTGACACTCGATTCCATTTTCCTGTAAAACATGGGCAGTATTCGTTGAAGCAGGACTTCCGTCACTAGCAAAAATCCCTGCCGATTTGACCTCAATGCTTTCGCCTGCCTTTTTTCGTAAAATGGCTTCAGCCATCGGACTTCTACATGTATTTCCTGTGCAAACAAATAAAACACGTATCATTTCATCACCCTTTTTCATCATTGCCCTCATGCTACTTTCGACCCAAATATTTAGACAAAATTCGATATAATTCCATTATAATCGAGATTCACATGAAAGATATAGCCAATATTTAAAAAAAGAGCACGGATTTTCACCCGCACTCGCAGTTTTGTCATAATTTTACCCTTTTATAAAGGAAATAGTAATTTTACCCCAAAGACGAGGAGAATGCATCCACCTAAAACCTCACTGTATGTACCAAGCCAGTTTTGGACCTTTCGACCTAATAGAAGTCCGATCCACGAAAGAACCATACTAACGATCCCAAACATGAGAATCACCATGACTGTTTTTGCACCGTATATCCCTAGCGAAAGCCCGACGGAAAAACTATCTAAACTCACACTTAAAGCAAAAATAAATAAGCCGAATCCAACCGGTGTAATCATACGCTGGTGATCATCGTCCTTGAAGGAAGAAATAATCATTTGTAAGCCTAAAAATAAAAGCAATCCACCGCCTACATAGGTTGCAATAGCTCCAAATGTATCTGATAAAAAATGTCCAATCATCATGCCCGCCAATGGCATCCACATGTGAAACAGACCAATGGTGATCCCGATTGAAAAAATTTGCTTGAGCCTCAACCGGATTAATCCCATCCCAAGCCCAACGGAAAATGCGTCCATTCCTAAAGCAAATGCCATGATAAATAAGGTTATAATTTCTCCGAGAAATGCTGTAATATCCATCTTCTACCTCCTTGGACGTGCCTATTTCAACATATGCATGTACAAATCGAAATAGAAGAAGGATTTCCCAATTATTCAGTTATCATTTTATGTCCTGCTGCCTTGGTTAGGCGATTCATGATCGCTTGTCCGATGCCTTCACTTGGAAAGCTCTCACTAAAAATCACATCGACACCACTTTCATCAAATAAGCGCAACACATCATACAGTCTATTAGCAACTGACTCCAAGTCCTCGCGGGAACCACAAGCAATAACTTTATCCGCTTCATACGTATTTTCGCGCTCTTTCGTTGTCAGGACTCCAACCTCTAACCCCTCGTTTTGTTTTTCTTTTACAAGAGACTGGATAAATTCCACCTGGCCATTCACAATCGTAAGAGGTGCAGTTGGCGCATAATGTGTATATTTCATTCCAGGTGACTTCGGTGCTTCGCCTTCTGTTAAAATGGCCCTATCGACCTCGACGATACCACATACTGCCTCAAGCTGTTCCTTTGTCACTCCACCTGGTCGTAGAATCACAGGAACTTCACCCGTGCAATCCAGAACAGTTGACTCCAATCCAACACCTGTTGCTCCGCCATCAAGAATCCCCGCAATTTTACCAGTCAGATCATCAGCTACATGCTTTGCAAGTGTCGGACTTGGCTTGCCAGAAGTATTTGCACTCGGCGCAGCAAGTGGTAGACCTGTTGCGGAAATCAAAGCTAATGCAACCGGATGACTTGGCATTCGTACCGCTACCGTTTTAAGTCCTGCTGTCACCTTTTTCGAAACTGCATCTTCTTTTCTATTTAAAACAAGTGTTAGGGGACCTGGCCAAAATTTCGCAATTAGCCGCTCCGCCTGCTCAGGAATCTCCTGAACAAATTTATGTAGCTGCCCGATTGTGGAGATGTGGACAATCAGTGGATTATCACTAGGACGACCCTTCGCCTCGTAAATTTTCGAAACAGCTTCATCTGATAAGGCATTTGCCCCAAGCCCATATACTGTTTCCGTCGGGAAAGCCACCACTTCATTTTTCTGTAGAAGACTTGCCGCTTCTATTATTTGTGGATAAATTTCTAAATTTTGTTGGTGTTTATCCACAACCCATTGCTTTGTTTCCATGTAACGCAACTCCTATGTAAAAATCCTTTAGTAATGTCACTTTTTAATTATTGTAATATAAAAAAGTATAGGTTTATAAGTGGTGGAAAACAAGTGTTATCCACATTTTGTGGATAACAAACTCTAAAATGTGGATAATTATGTGGATATAACCAGTTTTGCCACAACCCACACAAAGAGGAAATATTTCATCCACAGCCCATATTTTTCACCATGTTCCATAGATTATCACATTTATCCATCCTTTAACAACAGAACTTACCCACATTATCCACAATCAGACGTCAAAACCAAAATAAAAACCCCCACTTGCGCACATACCGTCCACATTTAGGAGTTTAAAAATACTCTTATTTTTCAATTTGCGAAACCATGAACATCGGATCAGCCTTTTTAAGGAGCTGTGAGATATGATTCGAGCTTTCAATATGGCCAGGAAGCTCATCGACTTCTACTTGCTCGAAGCCAAGCATTGCAAAAAATTGAATCGACGCTTGTTTATTTGTCGCTAAAAACAGTCGATTTAACTCCTTATGCTTTGCAAGTGAAATGGCACTTTTAAATAGAGTTAATAAATTCGTTTGATCTACACCAGGAGAAATCACCAGCGATCGAAGCAATCCATCTTGCTCAATTCTTTCAATCCCTAACGTCGCAAGGATTTTTTGTTCAGCGTCCTCCAATAAAATAAAGTGATCAATAATCGAACCAACACCTTCAGAACTAACTTCAGCTTGTCCCAAAAAGGCAGAGACCTTTTCAATATCTTGCTCATTTGCCGTTCTAATTTGTTTCATTTTCGCCACCCCATCTTTCGTTATCCTAGTAACTACTCTATGAGGCATCTTAAAAAATAGAACTAAATGCTAGATTTTTAGCTAAATAAAGATGTGAAAAATTCAACTAAGAAAAATTTGACCTCGACTTCTTCCTCGTCATTTTCATCTTTATCTTCTTTGTCCTTCTTTTCTTTCTTATCTTCCTTTTCAGTCTTTTGCTCAAGCGCCACATCTTTTCCTTCCTCATCAGATGCTTCAATAGCATCTCCTGTTGAGAAATCTAAGAAACATAAAGGCGGGAACAACACACACCACCAATTTGCACCTTCAGCTTCACCTAATGAAATCAGGATTGCTTCATACTCACCGGCCGGATATAGGAATTGCCCATAAAGCTTTGTTGGAAATTGAACATTGCGTCCGTAATCAACCGTATATGCTTGATTGCTATTTTCTTCTTCTAATACACCAGCAACGATTTTTTCAATTTCTGGTAGTCTTTCTTGAATTAACTCTCTAGCCGCATCAATCGAAGTTAACTCCGCCACCCAGTCCGTAATTTCTGCATTGACCGCATCACGTACCTTGCGCTTTAAAGCCTGATCTTTATCGGAATCACTATTGGCTAAAATCCGAAGACGAATTGCTTCATCCGGAATTACCTGTGGCTCCTGTGCACTTGTTTCTTTTATCAATAAATGGCTATTCGCCCCAATTAACAGTAAAAATATAAATGATACAATCGTAATTTGTTTACTCATTTTCTAGCACCATCCCTTCACAACCCATTCTCGCCAAAAATATAGATTCCTAAACTACCAAATTTGAAAAATCTATTAAACTAGTTTTTAATGGGTGATTTTCATATTTTTTAAAAAATATGTCAAGTTGACTTTACAAAATGTATAGTTTACTTTACAATGAGTGTAGAAACAAATGGAGGATATTGTAAATGGAGATTAAAAACCGCGTGAAGGAACTCCGCGCAAAGCACAGCTTGACACAAGGCGCACTAGCTGAAAGGGTCAATGTAACACGGCAAACAATCGTCGCCATGGAAAAAGGAAGCTATATCCCTTCCCTACTACTCGCAATGAACATCGCACGAACGTTTAACTTGCCAATTGAAGAAATATTTTATTTGGAGGATGAGGAAAAATGAGTATTTTTCGTAATGTGGTGTATTCAATTATTTCGATCGCACTTTTGGGTTGGGCATTTTCAACGATGTATTACGCACATTTAGACTTTGCTGAGATTGTAAAAACCAATCAAGAACCACCTTGGACCGTTGAAATTAACATGTTACCCACGTTTATTGCAATCGTAGTGGGAATTATTTTTTCAGCCATTATGGTTCCACAACTGAAGAAGAAACGCAAATCATGGAAAGGTGCATTTTTGTTACCAGTCGAATTTGAAGAAGGAGATGAGCGTGAAAAGGAACTAACCGGAAAAGCATGTCGGGCTTCTTATATTAGTATGTGGTACACGTTTCCAATCATCACTGCCCTATTTTTTGTCTATCCATTCATCTCAGATTACGCCCCGTACTATCCAATTATCTTACTACTGCTATATCCGTTGATTCAGATGATCGTTTATTTTATTTCGTGGAAGAGAAACTATTGAAACTGCCGATTCATTAAAAAAGGCTTGGGTTCACGTCCCCAAGCCTTTTCTAAAAACCTATTTCCGCAAACACCATTCGGTCTTTGCCGTTGATATCGTTAACGACATCTACGGTTGCCCCAGGAAAAGTATCTCGCAACATGATTGCAACAGACTCACCTTGCCCAATCCCGACTTCAAAGGCTACAATTCCATTTTCTTTCAATACAAGTGGAATTTCCTTCATAAATCTACGATAAAAATCTAGGCCATCCTGACCGCCAACTAACGCCCGGAGTGGTTCATGGTCCTTCACGACTGTAGATAGCGTCTCAATGTCTTCTTCTGGAATGTATGGCGGATTCGAAACGACCACATCGACTGTCATTCCTTCTTCCACTAACGGTGCTAATAAATCACCTTCAAAGAACCTTACGTTCGCCTCTAACCGATCTGCATTTTCTCGGGCAACCTCAATTGAAGCCTTCGCTATATCAACTGTCATTACGTCAAGGTGCTCATTTTCAAGAGCAAGCGTAATCGAAATCGCGCCACTTCCTGTTCCCACATCCACAACCTTAATTCCTTCGGTTGTACCGAATAATCGCTTAATTCTGGCAAGCAATCCTTGAACCAGCTCTTCAGTCTCAGGTCTCGGAATTAAAACTTCCTCATTTACCAAAAATCTACGCCCGTAAAACTCCTCATAGCCTATAATGTGTTGAACCGGAACTCCGCTCACAACCTTATCAACAGCACCCATAAATTTTTCTTTCACTGCATCATCTAGTTCCTCACGTAGTTCACCGAGTAACTTTGCTCTACTCATCCCCAGATAATGACACAACAGCATTTCCGCAATATTTTCGTCCCGACCATTTTCCCGTAAAAAAGAAGAAGCCCATTTGAGGGCTTCGAATATCTTTTGGAATTCCGCCATTATTCGGCTTGCTCCATTTTTCTAGCTTGGTCTTCCATGATTAGTGCATCGATCACTTCATCAAGCTTCCCAGTTAGAATTTGATCAAGCTTTTGTATGGTCAACCCGATGCGGTGGTCAGTTACACGGTTTTGCGGGAAATTGTACGTACGGATACGCTCAGAACGGTCACCTGTTCCTACGGCTTGCTTACGGTTTTGGTCGTATTCCGCTTGTGCTTCTTGTTGGAACTTATCATAAACACGTGCACGCAATACTTTCATTGCTTTTTCCTTATTTTTAATTTGAGATTTCTCATCCTGACAGGAAACCACAGTTCCAGTTGGCAAATGCGTTAAGCGAACCGCCGACATTGTGGTGTTAACACTTTGTCCCCCTGGTCCACTGGATGCAAATGTATCCACACGGATATCTTTTTCATGAATTTCAACTTCAACTTCTTCTGCTTCAGGTAATACCGCAACAGTTGCTGTTGATGTGTGGATACGTCCGCCTGACTCCGTTTCAGGAACACGTTGCACACGATGTGCCCCATTTTCAAATTTCAATTTCGAATAAGCACCTTTTCCGGAAATCATAAAAATGATCTCTTTATATCCACCAACACCTGTTGTGTTGGCATCCATAACTTCAGTCTTCCAACCTTGGTGCTCAGCGAAGCGGCTGTACATGCGGTAAAGGTCACCAGCAAATAACGCAGCCTCATCTCCACCTGCAGCACCGCGTATTTCCATGATAACGTTTTTGTCATCGTTTGGATCCTTCGGCAATAAGAGTACATGAAGACGCTCCTCAAGCTCCTCCATTTGGTCCTCAAGTTCATTAATTTCTTCCTTCACCATTTCACGCATTTCGGCATCGAGCTTTTCTTCAAGCATCGCTTTCGCATCGGTTAACTGTTCCTTAACCTCTTTGTACTCTCTATATTTCTCAACGGTTTCTTGTATATCAGATTGTTCTTTTGAATATTCACGTAGTTTTTTTGTATCACTAACGATATCTGGATCACTTAATAGTTCATTTAATTTTTCATAACGAGCCTCAACAGCCTCTAAACGATCGAACACGCTCTTCACCTCAAAATTTAGTCCATAACAGTATAATTATAGTATAGGGTACCCATATAGGTCAAAGCAAATTACAGTGGGATGAATGTTTGACGATACTCATTCGGAATGATTAAGTTTCTAGACCACCACCCGTTTCCTCATTTTAGGATGTTGGGGGTATTCCAGAGAATCCTTGGACTGTCACCAGTTTCCTTTTTCTGGGATGTTGAGGGCACTCCAGAACCTTTGGACTGCCTCCAGTTTCCTTTTTCTAGGTTGTTGAGGGCACTCCAGAACCCTTGGACTGCCTCCAGTTTCCTTTTTCTGGGATGTTGAGGGCACTCCAGAACCTTTGGACTGCCTCCAGTTTCCTTTTTCTAGGATGTTGAGGGCACTCCAAATGCTCTTGGCAGACCCATTTTCTCTTTTGTTCGAACTCCTCCTTAGATTGTCCCGTTGTACCTTCACCCCAAACTTAATTCCCACAAAATTCGCTGTCGAATAGCTGGTTTTCTGTAGGTTTGCTTCTTTCTTTGACGAAAAGGTACTAGTTTTGTCTACCCGGCAGGATTTTACATTGAATAGGGAGAATCGTACTACTATACAAAGAATCGGTGAACATTGAGGCTTGGAGAAGAAGAGGAAAACTAGGGGGAGTGATTGGTGTGAATACTGCGGAGTTTGCAAAAAAGTTGGGTGTTTCAACTAAAAGCGTCCGGAAGTGGATTAAAAACTTTGAAATACCATGTAAAAAAAATGAATATGGGCACTATGTATTTGAGGAAATCGACCTTCCATTATTCGAAGAGATACGGAATCAAGTGAAATCTGGGGTCCCATTTGATAAAATCAAACTATCACCACCAGAACCTAGGAAGGGGACTGCACGGAAAATGGTACAAGCTTCAGAAAAAACTCTTTCAGATAAATTAAACACGATCATGGAACGGATTAAAGAGAACGAAAGGCGAATCGAGGAAAAAGCAAGTGATGTAGTATCCTACCAGCTACTGCAGCATCGCAAAGAAATCGATGAGCTACAAAAAAGAATGCAGAAAATGGAAGCATACATCGAGCAGCTGGAAAGGGAAAAAGAAGAGCTTCAAAAACAAACAGCCATTACCCTTGAAAAAGTAGAAGGGTCAAGAAAACGTAAAAAAGTACTTGGGTTTCTATTTTAGATCAGGAAGAACAACCTGGTCTTTTTTCATGCACAAATAGCAAAAAGCACCCACTCGGAGCGCTTTATAACTTCATTGTATCCTTTTGTGCAACTGCCTTTAATAGTGGTTTTCCTGGTACTTCATGATGATGGCGGCAACGAGGCTCGTATGACTCAGAAGCACCGACTAAAATTACTGGATCATCATAAGAGGCTGGTTTTCCATTGATTAAACGCTGTGTTCTGCTTGAGGGAGATCCACATACAGAGCAAACAGCCTGTAATTTTGTAACCAACTCAGCTAAAGAAAGTAATTCTGGAACTTTTCCAAACGGTTCACCGCGGAAGTCTTGGTCTAATCCAGCAACGATGACGCGGTGGCCACGGTTTGCAAGAATTTGGACAACTTCTACGATCTCATCATCGAAAAATTGCACTTCGTCGATTGCGACAACATCTGTATCAGCAGATACTTCTTCTAAAATGTCAGCAGAGCTTGCCACTGGAATTGCGACAAAGGATGTCCCATTGTGAGACACAACAGAATTATCACTATATCGATTATCAATTTGAGGCTTAAACACCTGAACAGATTGTCTGGCAAATTCAGTACGACGAACACGTCGAATCAACTCTTCGGATTTTCCTGAAAACATGCTTCCACAAATTACTTCAAGCCAGCCACTTTGCTTCATAATATACATGAAACTTGGTCCTTCCTTTCCTCGGTTGTTACTATTCTTGAGTCAACTATTGACCGTAAGTATGAGGATTATTGATATGAGGTTAAAATAAATGCGAGAAAAATATGTCTAGTAGCACAAAAAACAGGCAAGAAGAAAAAACTTGCCTGTTTTTGGCTTTTCAAAAACGATATTATTTAATACCGTATTTTTTGTTGAATTTATCTACACGTCCACCTGCATCAGCGAATTTTTGACGGCCTGTATAGAATGGGTGACACTCTGAGCATACCTCAACGCGTATCTCCTCTTTTACAGAACCAGATTCAAATTCATTTCCACAAGCACATTTCACCATAACTTTTTTGTAGTTTGGATGAATTCCTGATTTCATTCGTCTCATCTCCTTCCGCCCTGAATCCTTGATCGAAACAGAGTTACGTTTTAGCAAAATGACATAGTTGCATGTACAATTTTGAAAACCTAAAACGCACATGTTGAAATTATAACAAGTGAAGCCATGAATTGCAACTTAATCCTGCTGTTAAAAAACGTTAATTTTTCCAACATGAATTTCAGCGCAGACTCACGTCACCACATACTTCTTATGCCTCAGGTCTACTGCTGCTTCTTCGAGCAATTGCCGCTTTCTTTTCTGCTTCAAGCATTTCAAAGAACTCTGCATTTGTTTTAGTTTGCTTAAGTTTACGTAAAAATTTCTCCGCAAAATCTGGTTGATCTGACATTGCCTTACGGATTGCCCAGATTTTATCGAGGTTTTCTTTTTCGATTAGAAGCTCTTCTTTACGTGTACCAGAGCGACGAATATCGATGGCAGGGAAAATTCGTCTCTCAGCAAGTGAGCGATCCAAGTGGAGCTCCATGTTACCAGTACCCTTGAATTCCTCATAGATGACATCATCCATACGAGAGCCTGTATCAACCAGTGCAGTCGCTAGGATTGTTAAGCTTCCACCCTCTTCGATATTTCTTGCTGCACCGAAGAACCGCTTTGGACGGTGGAATGCTGCAGGGTCTATCCCCCCTGATAGCGTACGCCCACTTGGAGGAATTACAAGGTTATAAGCTCTTGCAAGACGTGTGATACTATCCATTAGAATGATTACGTCACGTTTGTGCTCAACAAGGCGCATCGCTCTTTCAAGCACGAGTTCCGCAACCTTTATATGGTTTTCTGGCACTTCATCGAATGTGGAACTTACCACATCACCTGCTACTGAACGTTCAATATCTGTAACCTCTTCCGGACGCTCATCGATTAATAGAACGATCAATTCAGCCTCTGGATGGTTAGTTGTAATGCTGTTTGCAATTTCCTTTATCAGCATTGTTTTACCAGCCTTCGGAGGCGCCACGATTAGTCCACGCTGACCGAAACCAACTGGTGCTAGAATATCCATAATTCGTGTTGAAATATGGTTTGGCTTTGTCTCTAAGATCACTTGGCGATCTGGATATAGAGGTGTTAAACCTGGAAAGTGAACACGTTCCTTTGCAGATTCTGGGTCATCCCCGTTTACAGCCTCTACGTGTAGAAGACCGTAATAGCGCTCATTTTCTTTTGGAGGACGTACCTTACCTGAAACCTTATCCCCATTTCGTAGGTCAAAACGACGGATTTGGGAGGCTGAAATGTAGATATCCTCTGAGGATGGGGAATAATTGATCGGGCGAAGAAATCCGAATCCTTCTGATTGGATAATCTCAAGGACACCCTCCATAAATAAAAGGCCATCCTGCTCAGCGCGCGCTTTTAAAATCGCAAAAATTAACTCTTTTTTCGTTAATTTGCTGTAGTAGGAAACCTTATATTCACGCGCTAATTCATATAATTCTTTTAGCTTCATGTTTTCCAAGCTTGAAATTGTAATACTCATTCGTACACCACTCTTTGATTTTTAGTTTATTTCGATTTCTCGTAATGCTTTCCAATTGATTCGCTTAACACTTTTTAGCAGATACACCAATTCGCATTTGATTGGTTCATTCTCCATCATATAAAAGCGTTTTCGTACTTTCTCCTCTCAGAAATAAAGAGACACCATGAAACATTTTATATGGATAGA
This sequence comes from Ferdinandcohnia sp. QZ13, assembly GCF_031324165.1. Taxonomy (NCBI): domain Bacteria; kingdom Bacillati; phylum Bacillota; class Bacilli; order Caryophanales; family Bacillaceae; genus Ferdinandcohnia; species Ferdinandcohnia sp. QZ13. Next base: position 1,702,132 of record NZ_JAVIVW010000015.1, read on the forward strand.
TATGGATGGAATGATTTAGAAGCATTTTGAGGATTGCATTGAAGTTTTAACCGCGTTGCGGTTGTGCAAAGGAAATCCCTTGTTTTGAAATTTTTAAGAAGTATAATGACCAGTCTATTCTCCTTTATTTTACCCTATTCTCGTATTTTTAATCAATACCCTTATTTTGATAGAGTTATGACGTTTTCGTGGTAAAGTCCTTGTTTTATAAAGAGAAGCGAGTACAAAGACTCGCCTCTACTCTATTTAATTACTAAATTTGGCTTTTTCTTCAAGCTGTGTCTTCCATCTATGAATCTAACAGTTCCAGATTTTGCTCGCATAACCAGAGAATGAGTGGTTCCGATTGAGCCTTTAAATTGAACACCACGTAAAAGCTCTCCATCTGTGACACCTGTTGCTGCAAAAATGGCATCGTCACCGCTGACTAAGTCTTCCATACGAAGAACCTTTGTAACATCTAGTCCCATCTTTATACAACGGGCAATCTCTTCATCGTTTTGTGGAAGAAGCTTTCCTTGAATTTCTCCACCTAAACACTTCAATGCAACCGCTGACAACACACCTTCGGGAGCACCACCTGAGCCAAATAAAATGTCTACACCAGTATGATCAAAGGCTGTGTTAATCGCACCTGCAACATCACCGTCATTAATTAATTTAATACGAGCTCCTGCTTCACGTAGCTGTGCGATGATATGCTCATGTCTCGGACGATTTAATACAGTTGCCACAACGTCTTCAATATCCTTGTTTTTTGCGTTTGCGACTGCTTTTAGGTTATCGATAATAGGTGCGTTGATATCAATTAACCCGACTGCTTCTGGACCCACTGCAATTTTATCCATATACATGTCTGGAGCATGCAGCAAATTCCCATGATCGGCAACCGCCAAAACAGAAAGCGCATTCCATCCGCCGGAAGCTAAAATATTGGTTCCTTCAAGCGGATCGACTGCAACGTCCACTCTTGGTCCGTAGCCATTCCCAAGCTTTTCACCTATATAAAGCATTGGGGCCTCATCCATTTCTCCTTCTCCGATAACAACTTGTCCCTTCATTGGGATTGTGTCGAATACATCTCTCATCGCGGATGTTGCTGCACCATCTGCTTCGTCTTTTTTACCTCGCCCCATCCAACGAGCTGATGCCAATGCTGCTGCTTCGGTTACACGTACAAGCTCCATTGATAAGCTTCTTTCCATGATCCTTCCCCCTAGCCGGTAGTAGTCTCTTTCTGCCGTATGTTTAACATTCTCATATCATAAAAACGTTTTCTCTCTACTTTTCCTTTTAAGGATACATGAAAACTCCCACTTTTTGTAGTGGGAGTTTATATATTATTACTCGATTATGAATTTTGCAGTTGTTCAATTTCATCTTCTGTTAGGCTTTCTCTCCAAATGGTAGCGCCTAATCCTGTTAGTTTTTCTTCTAAATGGCTATAGCCACGGTCGATGTGCTCTAGTCCTGTAATTTCTGTTACACCTTCTGCCATGAGGCCTGCAACAACAAGTGAAGCACCCGCACGTAAGTCACTTGCTTTCACTTTTGCACCTTGTAGTTGAACAGGTCCAGTGACAATGGCTGAACGACCTTCAACTTTAATTTGTGCATTCATGCGACGTAGCTCGTCGATATGCTTAAATCTTGCGCCATAAATTGTATCTGTGACAACACCTGTTCCACTTGCTTTTGTTAGTAAAGATGTAAAAGGCTGTTGAAGATCAGTTGGGAAACCTGGATACACAAGCGTTTTAATATCAACAGATTTTAAATCTTTATTGCCAGCAACCCAGATTTGATCGTCGCTTGTTTCAACAGTTACACCCATTTCGCGGAACTTGGCAATCAAGGATTCTAAGTGAAGTGGGATCACGTTATCAATTAATACTCCTTCACCCATCGCGGCTCCAATAATCATATATGTACCTGCTTCGATACGGTCTGGAATAATGGTATGGCGGCAACCCTGTAAGGAATCAACGCCATCAATACGGATGACATCTGTTCCGGCACCTTTAATTTTTGCACCCATGCTTGTCAATAATGTCGCAACATCGATAATTTCTGGTTCTTTCGCGGCATTTTCAATGATTGTACGTCCTTTTGCACGCACTGCTGCCAGCATGATATTAATGGTTGCACCAACACTAACAACATCAAGGTATATACGAGCACCTCTTAGCTCGTCTGCACGAAGATAAATTGCACCTTGTTCGTTCGTCACTTTTGCACCTAGTGCTTCAAAGCCCTTAATATGTTGGTCAATTGGTCTTGGACCTAGGTGACAACCACCCGGCAAACCAATTACAGCCTTTTTAAAGCGACCGAGCATCGCACCCATTAAGTAGTAAGAAGCGCGAAGCTTTTTTACTTTTCCGTTCGGTAATGGCATTGACACAATATTAGTTGGGTCAACATAAATTTCTTCTTTAGTTATCTCGACATGGCCCCCGATTTCTTCAAGCAAATCACCTAAAATTTGCACGTCTGAAATATCAGGAAGACCCTCAATTGTAACTGGCGTTTCTGCAAGGATTGTTGCTGGAATGAGGGCAACTGCACTATTCTTCGCCCCACTGATTTTTACAGATCCTTTTAGTGGATAACCGCCTGCTATTTTAAGTTTTTCCATATGTGGCTCCCTTCTAGCGAAGATGACGGTTAGTAAGGGAAACCTCGAATTGCCACGGGTAGACGCTATCCGACGATTACTACTGGATGAAATCTAGCTTGTTAGGCAGTTCTATTCCCTTATTTACCTTAAATAAAACATACGGCACTTCACTCAAGTTGGTATATTTTAACATAAATTTATTGCAGTTTGTACAAGTATTAATTCTATGTTTACACAAAAATATAAAAATCATGTATCATTGTATACCTTTTAACAAAAACAATCAAATAAACCCACTAAAGATATTTCTTTAGGGAAAATTCCATAGGACTTAGGTTATACTTTTTCTTTTTAGTTTTGAGATATCGTTTTACGTGAAGTTTAGTGCAATTGAAGTGAATCTTGTTGAAGGTCTCTACTATCTACGTTGCTACGTTCATCTAGTTTCAAAATGATTGGGTAAAAGACACAAATCAGCTCCTTCCACTTATTTTATGTGTTGATGATCTGTAATTACCCCTAGACTCCCATTTCATCGGCAAGGATTTTTCAAAATCGTCTTGCGCTTTTCTTATTATAACGCAAGAAAACCGCTATTTCCAAATCACGTTATACATAACAGGAAATAAGCGGCTTTTCTATATGGTTTGGAGACAAATCTCCAATCTATTTAATTAGACGTGGAAACTTTATTAAAAGTTTCAGCCTCCGGCGGATGCCACAGATTTTTAGAGGAAATTTTTCGGGCATAAGTTCAAAGACTAAAGACGCCACTTCGTGTGGGCCTTAAATCTGGGCGCAAATTCACCAAGGCACATTTGATTCAATAAAAAGGTTTCTTACGCTCTTCCAGAAGAACCGAATTCACGCATTTTGCCTTTAACAGTTTCACGAATTGCATCGCGAGCAGGTCCTAAGTATTTACGAGGATCATACTCTTCTGGCTTAGCAGCAAGTGTTTCACGAACTGCTTTCGCTGAAGCAATTTGATTTTCTGTATTTACGTTGATTTTAGCTGTTCCAAGAGAAATTGACTTTTGGATGTCTTTTGTAGGAATACCAGTTCCACCGTGAAGTACTAATGGTAAACCAGTTTTGTTTCCAATCTCTTCCATTTCTTTGAAACCAAGGTTTGGTTCACCTTTGTAAGGACCGTGAACTGAACCTAAAGCAGGCGCTAAGCAATCAATGCCAGTACGATTAACAAGCTCAACGCACTCATTTACATCCGCATAGATAACACCCTCAGCTACTACGTCATCTTCTTGTCCACCAACAGTACCAAGCTCAGCTTCTACAGATACTCCGTGGAAGTGTGCAAGTTCGACAACCTTAGAAGTAATCTCAATGTTCTCTTCAAATGGATGATGAGAAGCATCAATCATAACAGATGTGAATCCAGCGTGAATTGCTTTCGCACAATTCTCGAAAGAAGAACCATGATCAAGATGGATTGCAACTGGAACAGTAATGTTAGATTCTTCCATGATTGCTTTAACCATTGCAACTACCACTTTGAATCCACCCATATAACGGCCAGCACCTTCAGAAACACCTAAAATAACTGGTGAATTTTCTTCTTGTGCAGCTTGTAAAATTGCTTGTGTGAACTCTAGATTGTTTAGGTTAAATTGACCTACTGCATACCCTTCTGCTTTTGCTTTTTCAAGCATTTCTTTCATTGAAACCAAAGGCATGTGAATTTCCTCCTTTTGTACCGTTTTTATTGTGTAAAATAAGGATTAGTCCCTATACACATAGAACCACGGCAAAGAAACGCCGGGGTTAATTGTATACCTATTCCAAGAATTTCGTATCACCTAATAGAGTGACCGAAACAAAAACATAATATGTAGACTTAAGATAGAAAATAACAGTCAAAAAGCACACAAAATGCCCTTCGCCTTAAGGAATAGCAACAATACAGTACTAAGCATATCACAAGATTTTGATTTCGCAAGAGACCATTATTTCCCGATTTTACCATGAAGCGTTTTCATATTAATAACAATGCGGTTTTGTATTTTTTGTGATTTTTATTCGGATTTTAATGGGATATTTGCTCTAACCGCTTCACGTAATTCATCAATGTCAAAAGGTTTTGCAAAATGGGTAATTGCTCCCAAATCCTTAGCTTCTTGAATCATATCAAGTTCACCATAAGCTGTCATAATAATGACTCGAATGTCCTTATTGATTTTTTTAAGTCTTTTCAAGATTTCAATCCCGTCCATACCTGGGATTTTCATATCTAGTAACACTAAATCTGGAGAGTGTTTTTGAACGATTTCGATTGCTTGTACTCCATTAGCTGCTTGGAATGTCTTATAACCTTCTTTTTGAAAAACTTCGTTTAACAGTATTCGTATTCCGTATTGGTCATCAACAATTAAGATTTTCTCTGACATTCTTGTAAAAACCCCCCTTAAAATAAATAAAAAATGTAAAATGATTTTTTGTTTTTTACGATCGCTTTGATACGTTCGTTTTTTCGAATATTATTATATCGTTATTCATTTTTAATTCTACCAAAAGTAACAAATTTCCTTCTTTTTACGCAGAAAACTTTTATTTCCAAGACCGAAACAAGATTTGCCAACACAAATCGACATGATTTCTTATTTTTTTCATATAACGTTATAATGAAAATAGTGGAAATGAGTAATACAATAGAAAGGAATTTTACCCGTATGTTAAAAATTTTTACAACCCAACTTCAGGGACATTTTAATCGGATCATGGAACAAGAAGAAATGAATATGGAGGATGGCGCAAGAATCCTTGCCCAGTCTATCATAAGCGAAGGTTCTATTTTCGTTCATGGCTGCGGTGAAATGGCTGCGGTTGAAACAGAAGCTTTATTTGGTGCTGAACCCTTACTTTCGGCTAAGCCTTTGTTTACGAATGATAAAATGAATGAGGTTGAGGGTGTTGACTCTGTTTTATTAATCACACGATTTTCAACAGATAAAGAAGCGATCAAACTCGCGGAAGAACTTCATGACAACGGAATTCAAACGGTGGCGATTTCCGCCATTGTAAAAACAGAGGGTGAACACACTCTGAATGAAGTCGTCGATATCCATATTGATAGTAAGCTAACGAAGCCACTTATTCCAGATGATCTCGGGACCCGCTTCGGTTTCCCCAGCGTGATGACAGCCTTATATGCCTATTTCGGACTAAAATTCACAATCAAAGAAATGGTCGAGGAATTTGATTAGAATGAAAAACTTGCCTACTTGGTGGCAAGTTTTTTTATGGTGGTTATTTGATTTTTCGAAACAGCTTATATTTATATCCATTAAAATCAAACGTTTTTTTACCAGATGCCAATTGTATAGCTTCTGTTACATCTTGACGGGAAAGCTCTAGTGTTTTTTGAAAGGTAACTAGTTCTGCCTTTTCATGATTCATGACGAGATAAAAGGCCTCTCTCTTTTCCAATTGTTTTACAGCTGAGTCAAACGAAAATAAACCCTCTAATAAAAAATTTAATACTTTTCCACCATTACTGCGCACTTCACTTTGAAGCAATTCGAATATCTCATCATTTTCCTGAGCAATTTGCATGATTTTTTCATCAAATTTATTCATGGTTGTCCTCCAACTCATCCAGTTTTCGGTTGTATCTTCTTATATTGAACTCCTCCCATACGTAGGAAATAGCAAAAAACACAACTAGGGAGATTACAAATTCAAGGGACAAAGTCACAATAATATTTGAGACTTCACTCAATTGAGGGAACAAAGATAAGTGTTGCCAATCTTTTTCGATAAAGAAGGTTGTAATGATTGTGAGAACCAACACAACAATAGCAAAGCCCAATGAATCCAAAAAATAATATTTTTTTCTTTTTGATTGAGACTTTTTACTTAATCCGGTATCGATTAAATTACCTGAAATCGTTTTAGGAATTGTTAAGCTTTCATCACGACGTGCAAACCATGCAATGGATGCTGGTATCATAACTATGAACACTAACTCCCAAGTAATGCTGGATATATCCTTCGTGCTCACATACTTCCAAATAGCGAAACCAAAAAGAGATAAGTACACAATGCCTAAAGTAATCGCCAATCCCTTTGCAATCTGATGCTGACTTCTTTCATCCATCTCTTATTCCTCCTCATATTGGAATATCTCTTCTATCCGAACATCAAAAACCTGAGCAATGTCCCATGCTAATTTTAGTGAAGGACTGTAGTTTCCACGTTCGAGATGCCCAATCGTTTCCCTTCTAACACCTACCTTATCTGCCAATGTCTGTTGATTCATGTTATGTTTTGCACGAAATTCCTTTAGTTTTGTCTTTAACAAATAGCGACACCCTCCTCCCTGTCAAAATGTTATATATTTCTCACATTATGTTATAAATATATAACATAATTGTTTTATCGTCAAATGATATACCATTTATAAAAAAAGAAAATGGCGAGTGTGCATTCCACTCGCCATTTCTTATATTCCCTTATTACATTTTCTCTGCGCTTGTTAATGATGCTCGAATAAATTCTCTAAACAATGGTTGTGGACGGTTTGGTCGTGATTTAAATTCTGGATGGAATTGTGAAGCCACGAACCATGGGTGGTCTTTCAACTCGATAATTTCAACAAGACGTCCGTCTGGGCTTGTTCCCGAGAAGACAAATCCAGCAGCTTCCATTGCTTGACGATAATGATTGTTAAATTCATAACGGTGGCGGTGACGCTCATACACCACTTCATCATTATATGCCTCGTATGCCTTAGTCCCTTCTTCAATTTTACAAGGGAAAAGTCCTAGACGAAGCGTTCCACCTAAATCTTCAACATCCTTTTGTTCAGGTAATAAGTCGATAACTGGATGTGGAGTATCTGGGTCAAGCTCTGCAGAATGTGCTCCTTCTAAACCAAGTACATTGCGGGCAAACTCAACAGAAGCTAATTGCATGCCAAGACATATGCCTAGTAATGGCGTTTTTGTTTCTCTAGCATATTTCAGTGCCGAAATTTTGCCATCTACGCCACGGTCGCCAAATCCACCAGGCACGAGAATTCCATCTGCACCAGCAAGAAACTCAGCTACATTTTCATCTGTGACTTCTTCAGAATTCACCCAGTTGATATTGATATCTGAGTCAAATGCATAACCAGCATGCTTTAATGCTTCTGCTACAGAAAGATACGCATCCTGAAGTTCTACATATTTTCCAACCAACGCAATGTTTGTTGTTTTTGTAAGGTTTGTCACTTTCTCAACAAGCTGGACCCAATCTGTCATGTCTGCTTCCTTGCAATCTAGTTGAAGATGCTCGCATGCGATTTGATCAATGCCTTGCTCTTGAAGAGACAACGGAATTGAATACAGAGTTTCCGCATCACGGCTCTCAAAAACAGCTCTTGAATCAATGTCACAGAATAACGCAATTTTATCTTTCATATCTTCTGAAATCGGCATTTCTGTACGGAGAACAATGATGTTTGGCTGAATTCCTAGGCTACGAAGTTCTTTTACGCTGTGCTGGGTTGGTTTTGTTTTCATTTCCCCGGCAGCTTTAATGTATGGAACAAGTGTACAATGCACATACATGACATTGCGGGAGCCCACGTCACTTTTGATTTGACGAACAGCTTCTAGGAAAGGTAAAGACTCGATATCTCCAACCGTACCACCAATCTCAGTTATGACGACATCTGCATTTGTTTCATGGCCAGCACGGATTACTCTGTCCTTGATTTCATTTGTGATGTGCGGAATAACTTGAACGGTTGCACCTAAATAATCACCACGACGTTCTTTCTTTAAGACAGTTGAATAGATTTTACCTGTCGTTACATTGCTATATTTGTTTAGGTTAATGTCGATAAAACGCTCATAGTGTCCTAAATCAAGGTCTGTTTCAGCGCCGTCATCGGTAACGAACACTTCACCATGCTGGTATGGACTCATTGTTCCTGGGTCCACGTTAATGTATGGATCGAATTTTTGAATCGTTACATTCAATCCTCGGTTTTTCAATAAACGGCCTAAAGATGCGGCAACAATCCCTTTTCCAAGGGACGATACAACCCCACCTGTTACAAAAATATATTTTGTCATCTTTCTTTTTTCCCCCAATCATGTAATTAGTTAAAGTTTGCTCAAATTTATGAAATTGTATAAAGGAATCTTTCTTAATGCGGGGGTATGTCTTTTTTCACTTACGTACCTTTTTACCTTATAAAAATAAAAAAGCTCCTCTTACAATAAGTAAGGGAGCGAAACTTGTAATATGGTTTCGTAGATACTCTTTTTTTAGAGCCCAAAAAGTATTCTACCGAGTTAAGATTGAAAAGTCAATATGAAGTTTAAGTGGAATTTAGTTACCAATGATCTCTCTAGACGTTAGTCTTCGTCCTCTTCCGCTAGTTCTTCATCTTCTTCATCTAACTCATATTCTTCATCATCGAGAAGTTCTTCCTCATCGTCGAAATCTTCGTCTTCCTCATCGTCAATGTCATCGAAGTCGTCATCTTCATCTTCGTCTTCGTCGTCAATGTCTACCAAATCTTCGTCTTCTTCATCATAATCTTCATCGAAATCAAGATCATCTTCATCAAGGTCATCGAAGTCGATAAGATCGTCATCTTCGTCCTTCTTCTTCTTGCCCTTTTTCTTCTTCTTCGGCTTTTCAGTATGAGTAACCTCTTCATCGATTTGCTCATACGGATACCATGTACGAAGTCCCCAGCGGTTATCACCTAATGTAATAAAACGACCATCGATATTGATATCTGTATAAAACTGAGAAATTCTTGCGTGAAGCTCTTCTTCAGAAAGCTCTAATACTTTTGCTACCTCGTCAACTAGCTCGGTAAATGCGATTGCATCTTTTCTCCCTAAGAAAATCTCATACGCTACTTCAAGCATTGACATTTCTTTTATTTGCTCTGGTGAGTATTGATCTAGACTCATCAAGGCACTCCCTTTCTATGTATGTAACTACAAACCTTGGTAAAAAACTAGAGTATAATGTTTAACCATGAACTACAATAAAAATAAGTTCTGTAAAATACATATCATTCATTATAAACAAAATCAACCACTTTATGCCAGTCAATACATTTTTTAAGGCTGAGTCAACCTTTTTTGACCCAGCCTCGATAATATTCTACATATTTCTACGGTATTGTCCACCCACTTCATAAAGGGCCTGTGTGATTTGTCCAAGACTTGCAACCTGTACCGTTTCCATTAATTCCGCAAAAATATTACCATTATTAACTGCAACCTGTTTTAATTTCTTCAATGCTTCTTCTACTTTATCCTTATTTTGATCCTGAAATTCTTTTAAATTTTTTATCTGAAGTTCTTTCTCTTCCTTTGTTGCGCGAGCAAGCTCGATATTGTTTAATTCCTCTTCTGTTGGTGGGTTAGGGTTAAGGTATGTGTTCACCCCAATAATCGGAAGCTCTCCCGTATGCTTTTTCATTTCATAATACATCGACTCATCTTGAATTTTTCCGCGCTGATACTGAGTTTCCATCGCACCAAGAACTCCGCCGCGGTCATTTAGTCGGTCGAATTCCTGTAGCACTGCTTCCTCAACTAAATCCGTTAACTCCTCAATGATGAATGATCCTTGTAACGGATTTTCATTTTTCGTTAAGCCATGCTCTTTCGTAATAATCATTTGAATCGCCATTGCCCGTCTGACAGATTCCTCAGTCGGTGTGGTAATCGCCTCATCATACGCGTTCGTATGGAGGGAATTACAGTTATCATGAAGTGCCATAAGCGCCTGTAAAGTCGTACGGATATCATTAAAGTCAATTTCTTGAGCATGCAAGGAGCGACCTGATGTTTGCACATGATATTTTAATTTTTGACTGCGTTCATTTGCCCCATACTTCTCTCTCATAACAGTTGCCCAAATGCGGCGTGCCACGCGGCCAATAACCGTATACTCCGGGTCCAAACCGTTACTAAAGAAGAAGGACAGGTTTGGCGCAAAATCATCAATCTTCATGCCACGGCTGAGGTAGTACTCCACATACGTAAACCCGTTTGATAATGTAAAAGCAAGCTGAGAAATGGGATTCGCACCCGCTTCAGCAATATGGTAGCCCGAAATCGAAACGGAATAATAGTTACGCACTTTGTTTTCAATGAAATACTCTTGAATATCCCCCATCATTCTAAGTGCAAATTCCGTTGAAAAAATACAAGTATTTTGACCTTGGTCTTCTTTTAAAATATCTGCCTGAACAGTTCCGCGAACTGTTTGTAAAGTTTTTGCGCGTACCTCTTGGAATTCGTCCACTGTTAACATGCGACCAAGCTCATGCTCTCGCTTTTCCACCTGCTGGTGAATCGCTGTATTCATAAACATCGCCAGAATAATTGGCGCTGGGCCATTGATTGTCATTGAAACTGATGTTGAAGGTGCACATAGGTCAAAGCCTTTGTATAGCTTTTTCATATCATCAAGCGTACAAACGTTGACTCCACTTTCGCCAACCTTTCCATAAATATCAGGGCGATATGCAGGGTCTTCTCCATACAATGTAACAGAGTCAAATGCCGTACTTAATCGTTTCGCATCATCATCCTTGGATAAATAGTGGAATCGGCGGTTAGTTCGTTCAGGAGTTCCTTCCCCAGCAAACTGACGCTTCGGATCTTCCCCTTCACGCTTGAACGGAAATACCCCAGCCGTATATGGGAATGCCCCCGGCACATTTTCTTTATATACCCACCGTAAAATTTCCCCAAAGTCCTTAAAGCCTGGTAGAGAAATTTTAGGAATCGATAAACCAGATAGGCTCTTTGTCTTGAGAATCGTAACGATTTCCCGATCGCGGATTTTCGTAATGAACTTGTCGCCTTTGTAGGTTTCTTTTGTCGCTCCCCAGTTTGCTAGGATCTTTTTCGATTCATCCGAAAGCTTTGATTCATATTGAGCTTTTAAGTTTTCAAGGGTTGTCACGACTTCGGTGTTTCCAAGCTCCTTCACACTTTCAATGGTGCCGCTAATTTGGAATAGCTTACGCGCAATTTCGACCTGCTCTGCTGCTTTTTTATGGTAATTTCGAACCGTATCTGAAATCTCACGCAAATAATAACGGCGGTCATTTGGGATAATCACATTTTGTTTTTGAACATCTGCTGTTTTTTCAAAGGACGTTTTCCAATCCGTGCCCATTTTTTCGTTAATTGTAGCAACTAAATTTGCAAAAAGGGCGTTCGTTCCCGGATCATTAAATTGACTTGCAATCGTTCCGAACACCGGCATCGCTTCATAGTCTTTTTCAAATAAAAGATGGCTGCGCTGATACTGTTTTTGCACCTGTCGCTTTGCATCCTCTGATCCCTTGCGCTCAAATTTATTAATAACAATGAGGTCGGCATAGTCAATCATATCGATTTTTTCAAGCTGTGAAGGTGCACCAAATTCACTTGTCATGACATACATCGAGATGTCACAGACCTCAGTAATCTCAGCATCTCCTTGCCCAATTCCACTCGTTTCAACGATGATTAAGTCAAAGCCTGCTGCTTTTACAACTGCGATGGCGTCCTTAATCGCAAGTGATAACTCTGATTTTGATCCCCGCGTTGCAAGGCTTCGCATATAGACTCTTGGGTTAAAAATCGCATTCATCCGGATTCGGTCACCGAGTAAGGCCCCGCCCGTTTTTTGCTTTGTTGGGTCAACGGACAGAATTGCTACCTTTTTGTCCTCCATTTCATTAATAAAACGACGAATTAATTCGTCCGTAAGTGAGCTCTTTCCAGCTCCCCCTGTGCCTGTAATCCCCACAACGGGGACCTTTTTCTCTAGGTCTTTTATTTTTTGAATGATGGTTTCTGCGGCTGCCGCTGTCTCGGCTGTGTTTCCAATGTGATTTTCAGCAATCGTAATGAGCTTTGCGATTGTTTTGTAATCCCCTGTTTGAAGTAACTCAAGCTCATCTGTTAGCTCCGTACTTGTTGGATAATCGCATTCTTGTAGCATTTTGTTGATCATCCCTTGAAGTCCCATCACACGGCCGTCCTCAGGTGAAAAAATACCGGCAATTCCGTATTCATGAAGCTCCTTGACTTCACGAGGAATGATAACACCGCCACCACCGCCATAAATGCGGATATGAGAGGCTCCCCGCTCCTTAAGAAGATCATACATGTATTTAAAATATTCCACATGACCACCTTGATAAGAGGAAATTGCAATGCCTTGTGCATCCTCCTGAATGGCTGCATTGACCACTTCCTCCACAGAACGGTTATGCCCAAGGTGAATGACCTCGGCTCCACTTGCCTGCAGGATGCGGCGCATAATATTAATCGAAGCATCATGCCCATCAAACAAACTTGAAGCCGTCACAAACCGTACATGATGCTTGGGACGATATACTTCTACCGTACTCATTTACTTCTCCCCCTAACCCCTTTTATTTTTCAATCCCCTTTAATAAAAGCTCTGTTTGCATTTCAATGTATTCTTCAAGTGTAAAAAGCTTGCGCATTGCCCAGCGGCGAAAGCCCCACATCTGACCAAGCACGAAAATATTATGGGCTACAAGCTCGACCTGCTTCTTTGGCAATTGAAGTTCCCCTTTTGCAATACAGTCCTCAATTGCTTTTTCAAACATGCCGACCATTTCTACTTCCTTGTTTAGCACATATGGCAGCGCGTCCTTCGAAAGAGACTTGGCCTCCTGATAGAGGACAAGAACTTCGTCTTGCATCTCATCCATGACGAGGAAGTAATTACGAATCGCCAGTTTCAAGCTTTCGATACTACCTTCCTTCGTGTTAATCGCTTGCTGGAGTCGTTCTTGAACCTGGTCATAGATACTATCTACAACCAAATAGAGTACATCCTCTTTTTTTCGAATATATTCATACAGCGTACCGATGCTAAAACCGGCAGCTTTTGCAATCTCCCGTGTTGTGGAGCGATGAAACCCTTTTTCCTTAAAAAGCGTCACTGCTCCTTTAATCATCTGGTCTCGCCGTTTCTTAATCAGCCGTTCATCCTTTACCGAGGCCGGCACATCATTCCTACGCATTTTTCCACCCCCTGCTCTACTTCTGCTACACGGGACCTGTCCCCGCGTCCCACTATTTTGTTAACATTCTAGAGATTACTAGGCGTTGAATTTCTTGAGTACCTTCGTAAATTTGGGTGATTTTTGCATCACGCATATAACGCTCCACCGGATAATCCTTTGTATACCCATAGCCACCAAAGATTTGGACTGCGTCTGTTGTGACCTTCATGGCAGTGTCTCCAGCGAATAATTTCGACATCGCGGATTCCTTACCATATGGAAGCCCCTCTGATTCTAGCCATGCCGCTTGATAGGTTAAGAGACGTGCTGCCTCAACACTAGTTGCCATATCCGCAAGCTTAAAACCAACCCCTTGTTGAGCAGCAATTGGTTTGCCGAACTGAACACGTTCCTTCGCATACTCTGTTGCCGCATCAAGTGCTCCTTGAGCAATTCCGACTGCTTGTGCGGCAATTCCGTTTCGACCACCGTCAAGCGTCATCATCGCAATTTTAAAGCCTTCTCCCTCTTCGCCAAGTAGGTTTTCCTTAGGTACACGGCATTCTTCAAAAATAATTTCAGTTGTCGGTGATGAACGAATTCCCATCTTCTTTTCTTTTTTCCCAACAGAGAAGCCAGGGAAGTCACTCTCGATAATAAACGCGCTTGTTCCTTTATGTTTAGAGGATGGGTCTGTCAGCGCAAATACTACATATATATCGGCAATCCCACCGTTAGTGATGAAGATTTTAGAACCATTTAACACATAATGGTCACCTTCTAATCTCGCAGATGTTCTCATTCCACCTGCATCTGAACCTGAGCCGGGCTCTGTTAGACCATAAGCGCCAATTTTTTCACCTTGTGCCATTGGTCGTAAATATTTTTGCTTTTGCTCCTCACTACCAAACTTGTAAATGGGCCATCCTGCAAGTGATGTATGAGCAGAAAGAGTGACACCTGTTGATGCACAAACTCTTGAAAGTTCCTCGACAGCGATACAATATGCTAAATAGTCACTGCCAATGCCACCATATTCCTCTGGCCACGGAATCCCCGTTAAGCCAAGCTCTGCCATTTTATCGAAAATTTCACGATCAAAGCGCTCCTCTTCATCGCGCTCTGCCGCAGTTGGTGCCACCTCATTTTTGGCAAAATCACGAACCATTTTCCGAATCATTTCATGCTCTTCTGATAATTTAAAGTACATAGCTGGTACCTCCACTTTTATAGAATGTTAGTTTTTGTGATGAATTGCGTGTTCCTAGTAATTGTTTTTCGACCCGGGCGGGAATTGCAGTATCCGAAGCACGAATTGCGCGTTACTGACCATGAATTGCGTTATCCCGATCCAGAATTACGCTTTATCAAATTTTCATGAATAATTACAAATGCTTACTAATCACAATTCTTTGAATCTCGCTGGTGCCCTCATAAATCTCTGTGATTTTTGCATCTCGGAAGAATCGCTCAACTGGATAATCCTTCGTATAGCCATAGCCGCCATAGACCTGAATCGCCTCTGTAGTAACTTCCATCGCGGTTTTAGATGCAAACAGCTTCGCCATCGAGGATTCTTTAGCACATGGTATACCTTGCTCCTGTAAAAATGCTGCACGATAGACAAGTAGTCTTGCAGCTTCCACTGCCGTCGCAATATCCGATAGCTTAAAGCCAACACCTTGTAAAGCGGCAATTGGTTTACCGAATTGATAACGACTCTTCGAATATTCCACGGCGTGTTCTAAGGCTGCCTCCGCAATTCCTAGTGCCTGAGCCGCGATGCCGATTCGACCAATACTTAGATTCGCCATTGCGACCTTAAAGCCCTCACTTTCAACACCTAGAACATTTTCTACTGGCACCCTAACATCCTCTAATGTAATTTGTAGGGTCCGAGAACCATTGAGCCCCATTTTATGTTCATCTTTCCCAAACACAAAGCCCGGGGTATTTTTTTCAACAATAAACGCTGTGATTCCCTTGCTACCAGTTTCGGTAGGGTTTGTGCGGGCAAACACTATATATACATCCGCTTCTCCACCATTTGTGACGAACACCTTTGAGCCATTTAGCACATAATGGTCTCCCTGCTTCACAGCCCTTGTTTTTAAGCTGGCGGCATCTGAGCCAGCGCTCGGTTCGGTGAGACAAAATGCCCCAAGATACTCCCCGCTAGCGAGTTTTGGAATGTATTTTTGCTTTTGCTCGTCAGTTCCGAAATATAAAATCGGGTGTGTACCAACTGAGGTATGAACGGATAAAATAACCCCAATTGTCGCGCTCACTTTAGATAGTTCATTAATCGCAATAATGTAGGATGTAAAATCCATCCCGGCGCCTCCATATTTTTCGGGGGTTGTAATTCCCATTAGGCCAAGGGACCCCATTTTAGAAACAATTTCTCGTGGAAACTCGCCATTTTCCATGCGTTCTATAAATGGTGTGATTTCTTCTTTCGCAAAATCACGGACCATTTTTCGCATCATTGTTTGTTCTTCTGTAAAATGAAAATTCATGCTGCTTCCCTCCAGTGTGGGATCTTGATGATGTGGGTAGTTTGTAAGAGTTGTCACTCAAATTCACCCCTATCCTTCATATGTGTAGAAACCTCGACCTGATTTTTTACCTAACCAACCTGCTTTAACGTATTTGCGGAGCAATGGACACGGTCTATATTTGTCATCACCAAAGCCTTCATGGAGGGTCTCCATAATATATAGACAAGTATCAAGTCCGATAAAATCAGCTAAAGTTAATGGTCCCATCGGATGGTTCATGCCAAGCTTCATGACTTCGTCAATTGCTTCTTTTGTGGCGACACCTTCATAAAGGGTATAAATGGCTTCATTGATCATCGGCATTAAAATGCGGTTTGACACAAATCCCGGAAAGTCATTCACTTCAACTGGAACCTTGTTTAACGTTTTTGTCATGTCTTCAATGACTTGATATACTTCATCGGCTGTTGCTAAGCCGCGGATAATTTCAACTAATTTCATAACTGGAACTGGATTCATAAAATGCATGCCAATTACTTTCTCTGGACGTTTTGTTGCAGCCGCAATTTCTGTAATTGGAAGAGAGGAAGTATTTGTTGCTAAAATAGCGTTCTGAGGTGCAATTTCATCTAGTTGTGAGAAAAGCTTTGTTTTGATGTCCATGTTTTCAACGGCCGCCTCGATGACTAGGTCAACATCAGATGCATTTTGTAAGTCAAGAGAAGGGGTGAGTCTTCCTAATGTTGCAGCCTTGTCTTCTTCGTTCATTCGACCTTTATCCACTTGCCGGGTAAGGTTTTTTGTTATCGTCGAAAAGCCGCGATCTAGGTACTCCTGCTTTAAATCGTGTAGCTTCACGTCATAGCCTGCCATTGCACAAACCTGCGCAATCCCTGAACCCATTTGCCCAGCACCAATAACCATTACCTTTTGTACTTTCATCTAACATACCTCCTATTAATCAAATGCGCCTTGGCGTATTTGCGCCCAGATTTTATTCGAGCTTGCTCGAAAAATTCCCTCTAAAAATCTGAGGCATCCGCCGGAGGCTTTAACTTTTTCAGCCAGGTTTTAAGTCACTACTTAATTGATTACTTATTTACACCTATCCCGTCACTTAAAGAAGTAGGACCCTCTGCTGAATAAAGTTATACGTGAACCATAATCGCGTCGCCCTGGCCTCCACCACTGCAGATGGCTGCAATTCCGATGCCACCGCCACGACGTTTTAATTCATGGATTAGTGTAATGATAATTCTTGCTCCACTTGCCCCGATTGGATGACCAAGCGCTACTGCTCCTCCGTTAACGTTCACTTTTTCAGGATCAAGATTGGCAATTCTTCCACTAGTTAACGCTACTGCAGCAAAGGCTTCATTGATTTCAAACAAATCAATTTCATCAACGGATTTTCCTGTTTTCTTTAGTAGTTCATTGATGACGAGTCCCGGCGTCTTTGGAAAATCTCTTGCTTCAACGGAGATTGCAGCATGGGCAAGTATCGTTGCAAGAGGCTCTTTTCCTTCTTGCTTTGCCCGCTCCTCACTCATCAGAACAAGGGCCGCTGCACCATCATTCACGCCAGGAGCATTTCCAGCTGTGATTGTGCCGTCTGCATTAAACACAGACTTTAGCTTTGCTAATTTTTCAAGTGTGGTGTCTGCACGCGGTGCCTCATCTTTGTCAACAAGTGTAACTGTACCTTTGCGCCCTTTTACTTCTACCGCTACAATTTCATCTGCAAACTTACCTGACTCTATCGCCGCAACCGCACGCTGGTGACTACGAAGTGCCCACTCGTCCTGTTCCTCGCGTGATATGTGGAGCTCTGATGCTACCTCATTTCCATAGGTACCCATGTGAACACCTTGGAAACTGCATGTTAAGCCATCATGAACCATTAAGTCCTTTAAGCTTGCATCTCCCATTCTTAGTCCGAAGCGTGCTTTCGATAAAAAGTATGGCGCATTACTCATGGATTCCATGCCACCTGCCACAATTACATCTTCGTCACCAACACGAATGATTTGATCAGCGAGTGTGACACTGCGAAGTCCTGATGCACACACTTTATTTATGGTTTCTGTTTTTACTTCCCAAGGAATTCCTGCGTTTCGTGCTGCCTGACGGGAAGGAATTTGGCCTTGACCACCTTGTAAAACCGTTCCAAAGATCACTTCATCCACATTTTCGCCTTCGATACCTGCTCTCAGCAGCGCTTCCTTAATGGCAATTCCACCAAGCTCAGATGCTGTTAACGAACTCAGACTTCCTCCTAATTTTCCAAATGGAGTACGAACACCGCTTACAATAACTGTTTTCCCCATGCTCCAACCTCCTACATTTTTATTCAAACACGCAAATCAGAAACCGCTTACATTTTTTCGACTGAACGCTCGCTCAACCTTGTCTGAAAGAGGGAGGCGTACGAATGTACACCTCTCTCGCTTCTCCTATACTATTAAAAAATTATTGGAAGTTTCCTATAATTCTATTTTACAACATTAGGAATGGAAGATAAACCATCTTTTACCACTAAGATGCAATTTCTCTTTGTTCTCCAACAACCGATCTTTCAAGTATTTCAGCGATATCGTATGTGCCAATTTGCTCTTCAACTTCCTTCGCCCTCGTACCATCACTCAGCATGGTTAAACAGTAAGGACAACCGGAACCAATGGTTGTTGGGCTAACAGCAAGTGCCTGCTCTGTTCTTGCTACATTTATGCGTGTACCTGTATCCTCTTCCATCCACATTAGTCCGCCACCAGCTCCACAGCACATCCCTTTTTCACGGTTACGTTCCATTTCAACGAGTTTGACACCTGGAATTTGTTTTAGGATTTCACGAGGCGGATCATACACGTCATTGTAACGTCCTAAATAACAGGAATCATGCCAAGTGATGACTTCGTTCACTGCATGCTTAGGAACTAATCTACCTTCTTTTACAAGGTCATATAAGAGCTCTGTATGGTGGAAGACCTCAACACCCTCAAGCCCCATGTCTGGGTACTCATTTTTGAATATATTGTAGGCATGCGGGTCGATTGTCACAATCTTTTTCACTTCTGCCTTTTCAAATTCCGCAATATTGTTTGTCGCAAGCTCTTGGAATAAAAATTCGTTTCCAAGTCGACGTGGAGTATCACCAGAGTTTTTCTCCTTGTTTCCTAAAATCGCAAACTTCACGCCTGCTTCATTCATCAATTTTGCAAAAGAGAGCGCGATTTTTTGGCTTCGGTTATCAAATGCCCCCATGGAACCAACCCAGAACAGGTATTCAAACTCTTCGCCTGCCTTTTTCATTTCTTTAACAGTTGGAACATGGACATCTTCACGTACTTCACGCCAGTTTTCCTTTTCCTTACGGTTAAGACCCCATGGATTTCCTTGACGTTCAATGTTCGTCATCGCACGCTGAGCATCCGCATCCATTTTTCCTTCTGTCAGTACTAAGTAACGACGTAAATCAATGATCTTATCGACATGCTCGTTCATGACTGGACATTGGTCTTCACAGTTTCGGCAAGTTGTACATGCCCAAATTTCTTCCTCTGTGATGACATCCCCAATTAAGCTTGGGCTGTAGGCTAATTCAGCTGTTGCAGCAGTTTCATTTGCCCCTTGGCTAGCGGATGCTAGTGCTAGCTGATTCCCCTTTGTATGATTGAAAGCAACTGCTGGTACCCATGGGACACGTGAAGTCACGACTGCACCAGTTTCCGTTAGGTGATCACGTAATTTTACAATCAAATCCATTGGTGACAGCATTTTTCCAGTTCCTGTCGCCGGACACATATTTGTACAGCGGCCACATTCAACACATGCATACAGGTCAACTAATTGTGTTTGCTTAAAGTCCTCAATTTTTCCAACACCAAAGGTTTCTTGTGTTTCATCTTCAAAATCAATTTTTTCAAGCTTCCCTGGAATTGTTAGTCTGCTTAAATACACATTCGCAGGTCCTGCAATTAAGTGCGCGTGCTTGGATTGCGGCACATAAACAAGAAAACTTAACAGGAAGAGTAAGTGAATCCACCAAGCGATATAGAAAACGACGATCGCTGCTGTTTCATTTAGACCACCTAAAGCAAGTGAAATTAGAGATGCAATTGGCTCAGTCCATGATGGATCATGACCATGCCAAACGATTCCTGCCCCATTCCCAAGTAAAACGGACAGCATTAAGCCACCAATAAATAACAAAACAAGCCCTGATTTAAAGCCTCTTTTTAGACGTACGAGCTTTTCCACATAACGGCGATGGAATGCCCATACGACAGCAACTAAAATCATAAATGTGACGATTTCTTGGAAAAATGTAAAGCCTGGGTACAATGGTCCCAGTGGAAGATGGGATCCTGGCTTTAAGCCCTTCCAAATAAAATCAATCGCCCCAAATTGGACAAGAATAAACCCATAAAAAAACATAACGTGGATGGCTCCACTTTTTTTATCTTTTAAAAGCTTCTTCTGGCCGAACACATTTACCCAAATCCGTTCAAGGCGCTCCTTTATTTTTCCATCAAATTCGACCTTTTTGCCAAGCTTGATATAAGCAATTCTAGTCTTAATAAGGTATACAAACAAATAAATTGCGTAAGCGGTTACAGCTAGAAACGCAAAAAGGTTTATAACCAAGAGGATATCCATGTTTAAACTCCTTTCTTAACATTTTTAATAGAAATCAATTCGCCAAGGCGAATTACGCCCAGATTTTTATCGAGGTTTTCGATAATTTCATCTGAAAAATCTGTGGCATCCGCCGGGGCTATATTTCATTTAGGCATTGTTGCCTGAATGGAATATATTTTCTGACTATATTGTTTATACTTTCATTATATAATGAATGAGCATTCAGTCAATATATTTTTCTTTTGAAATCTCAAATAATCATGCTAATTTTCGTATAAACTAAGTGAACACCACTATAGGAGGGGTAATTTTGTTAAGAACTATCTTCTGGATCGTCCTTATTATCATCATTCTATTATTGTTACTCCGCCTTGATTACAGTCTCGGAAGAAAAAGTCACTTAAAAAAACAAGTGGACGATGAGTATCCATTGCGAAATAGTGAAGTCGCTCTATATGCGACTGGGGAATCGCTCTTCTCCGTCCTTTTTTCAGACATTCAAAATGCGACCGAACATATCCATGTCCAGTTTTATATTTTGAAAAACGATGACATCAGCAAGGAATTTGTTTCCCTTTTAAAGAAAAAAGCGGAGCAAGGTGTAAAAGTACGTTTGCTTTTGGATTGGGTTGGCGCCCATGAGGTCACGAAGGAGATGGAAAAAGGTCTGACCCGCTCAGGCGTTTCGTTTGCCTATAGCAACAAACCTAACTTCCCATACTATTTATACAAACTCAATGAACGTAACCATCGGAAAATTACCGTTATTGACGGAAAAATGGGGTATATCGGCGGATTTAATATTGGAAAAGAATATCTTGGCAAGGACCCGAAATTTGGATTCTGGCGCGATTATCATTTGAGGATGACCGGTGAGGGTGTCGCAGACTTACAGACACAGTTTTTAGAGGATTGGTATCACTCAACTAGGGAAGCCGTTGCTAATCGCGAAACCTATTTTCCACCGCTTCCAAAAGGGCCTTCACAAACAAGGCTTATTGCAACAAACGGGGCTTATCTTGAGGACGATTATGTCAATATGATCAAACAAGCTGAAAGGGAAATAATAATAGGATCCCCTTATTTTGTACCAAGCGACCAAATCAAAAAAGAATTAATCAATGCCGTAAAACGAAACGTAAAAGTACGAATCCTTTTACCAAAAAAACCAGACCATCCTCTCGTAAAAGAAGCTTCCGTTCCGTATTTGGATGAGCTCTCAAAGCTTGGCATTCAGTTTAATATGTACACACGAGGTTTTTACCACGCAAAAGTCATTTGTATTGATGACAAGCTTTGCGACATCGGTACGGCCAATTTTGATAAAAGAAGTCTTTATTCGAATTATGAAATTAATTGTTATATCCATGATAAAAACGTGATTAAAGAGATTAAAAAGGTTGTGGAAGATGATTTCGCGACATCAAATGAACTCACCCGAGACCGAATTAATGAACTTAAGGCGGAGAAAAAGTTCAAAATTAAAATTGCAACCTGGATTTCACACTTTTTGTAAATTGATGGTGCGGAAGACTGCCGCTATTTCTATTTACTGTCACTATCAGAAAAATACTGTCACTAAACGAAAATCAGGCACCCGCTGCAGCACGGGTGCCTGTCATTTTGGTCCAAATTGAATAAGTGGCGCTATCCATTGAAATAATTTAAATCCTAAATAAATCCCGATAATTCCAGTAACTCCTGCAAGCGCTGGTGGTGCTGGGATTGGAAGTTTTAATAAAGCAAATAAAAAACCGACAATTACACCCGTTACGAGTGCTATGATAACTTCTTTCATTTGTAGAACCCTCCCCTTTTCCCTCATTATTCCCTCAAAATGAAACCTCAATCAGTGGGGGTTTTTCATCCCCCACTAGTTGTTAGTTGATACCTACACGATGTGGGTATAAAGACTTTGCCACAGGACGTGGCGATTTAAGTCTTTGTTCCTTAAATCGGGCTTTTGCGGGCAGTTACCCCTACCTAAACGTCTTCGTTTTAACTAAAGTTTTGAGGTGGGGTTTTACTGCCCGTTAATGCGGGACAAAAAGGCCCTCTACTCAAAGTAGGGGCCACAGGCAAAAAGATTACATTTTCTCTGGTGCAGATACACCGATTAATTTTAATGAATTCTGTAACGTAATTTGAACAGCCTTCATTAACGCAAGACGTGCCTTTGTTTTTTCCAAATTGTCTTGGTCCAGCACTTTCTCTGCATTGTAGAAGCTATGAAGTGCCGCTGCTAGTTCATTGACATAATTTGTGATGCGATGTGGAATCCGCTTTTCAGCTGCTTCTGTTACAGCTGCTGGGAACTCACCAAGCTTTTTCAAGAGATCAATTTCTTTTTCAGAATTGATATGTTCAAGCGCATAATTTCCGTCTAGGGCAATATTCATTTCATCCCCAGAGCGAAGCATGCTGCAAATACGCGCATGAGCATACTGTGCATAATACACAGGATTCTCATTTGATTGGGATACTGCTAAATCTAGGTCAAAATCAAGATGT
This sequence comes from Ferdinandcohnia sp. QZ13, assembly GCF_031324165.1. Lineage (NCBI taxonomy): Bacteria > Bacillati > Bacillota > Bacilli > Caryophanales > Bacillaceae > Ferdinandcohnia > Ferdinandcohnia sp. QZ13. The sequence continues at coordinate 1,725,422 of NZ_JAVIVW010000015.1, forward strand.
GTATCAGAGCTTCTCATCGCAAAGAAGTAACGAACAGCGTCTAAGCCAACTTCTTCAGTAAGTTCACGCATCGTAACAGCTTTTCCTGTACGCTTACTCATCTTCATTTTTTCGCCATTTTTAAAGAGGTGAACGAGCTGAATGATTTCAACCTCAAGTGTGTCCTTATCATAGCCTAATGCTTGAATCGCAGCCTTCATACGTGGGATATAGCCATGGTGGTCGGCACCCCATACGTTGATTAATTTTTCAAAGCCACGCTCAAGCTTGTCCTGATGGTAGGCAATGTCCGGTGTTAAATACGTATATGAGCCGTCATTTTTAATTAAAACACGGTCTTTGTCATCTCCAAATGTTGTGGAACGGAACCATGTCGCGCCATCCTCTTCATAAATATGACCTGCTTCACGCAGCGCATTTAGAGCACGGTCAATTTTTCCGTTATGGTAAAGAGAAGTCTCAGAATACCATACATCAAAACGCACGCGATATTCTTCTAAATCCTTTTGAAGCTTTTTCATTTCATATTTCAAGCCATATTCTCGGAAAAAATCGAAGCGTTCCTTTTCATCCATATTGACATATTTATCGCCAAATTCTTCGGCAAGTTGCTTTCCGATTCCCACAATATCTTGACCATGATAGCCGTCCTCGGGCATTTCTGCGTCCTTGCCATGTGCTTGCATATAACGTGCCTCAACAGACTTGGCTAAATTGTTAATTTGGTTACCAGCATCATTGATGTAATATTCGCGGGATACATCATAGCCCGCTTTTTGTAAAATATTACTTAACGAATCACCCACCGCTGCTCCACGAGCATGTCCAAGGTGCAGGTCACCTGTTGGGTTTGCTGAAACAAACTCCACCTGAACCTTTTGCTTGTTTCCTACTGATGTTTCACCGTACGCCTCACCAGCTGTTAAAATGGTCGGAATTAAGTCCGTTAAATAGGAATTGTTCATATAAAAATTGATAAAGCCTGGTCCAGCAATTTCAATTTTTTCAATCGATGCTTTTGATTTGTCGAAGTTTGCAACGATGTCTTCGGCAATCATACGAGGTGCCTTTTTCGCCACACGTGCAAGCTGCATTGCCATGTTTGTCGCATAGTCTCCGTGCGCTTTATCCTTTGGAAGTTCTAACACAACTTCAGGAGTTTGTTCTTCTGTAGCTAGTCCAGCCTTTAAAACTGCGTCTTTAACTTCCGCTTTCAAACGTTCTTTTACTTGATCAACAACATTCATTTAGTTTCGCTCCTTAAATGTTATGGTTATTTTATGTAATCCAGACTTTTCACCGTGAAGTGAAAGTTCATATGCTAAAAACAACATCCCTTTTCGAGAGTTTTTGTACCACTTGTATTCGATATTATTCGTCTTAGCTGTGAGGTTAAATGTTCCGATCTGATTTTGAAAAGAGCCGGTTGTGGTTTCATTCTTTCGGTAAACTTGCCTCATTTTCACCTGTCCGGAACGAAGAATGAGAACCTCTTTTTCTGAGATTTTGATGACCGTTTTAACCGTCCCTGCTTCTTGCTTTTCATCAAACTGCAAGTATGTATTGTTTCCCTTTATGTAGTATTGACCATTTGCGTCAAAAGCAACGTTTTCTTTCCGCTTGCCGTCTCTAATTTCAGTTACAAATTTGAGGTCAATAGGTACTCCTGCTTGACTCATTTTTACACATCCCTATATGTGGATGTTCAAAAAGTCCGGTGAAAATGACACATCGAATTTCTTCGTTGGCTTGTTTTTCCGTTACTCACGTATTTACTGCATACGTTCAGTTACTCAAAACTGCGCCTTGAACTTCTTGGTCCTTTTCATCCTCCCTTTTGAACACTAAACTTTGTCATTAACTTTACTAGTATACGGCATTTTGTGAGGGGATTTCAAATTAAAATAGAAAACTCGGCGGATGCCGAGTAAGGGGTGAATTTTATGAAGGTATTATTGTTTGGTGACTTTAACGTTCATGAAGATATTAACAGCAAAAAGGATGATTGCGAGGGTTGTAACCGTACCGCCGACCGCAATGGCCGGTTCGACCGCTGGGTTGCCGAGCAACAACATCGTGAGACCAATCATCATCACCGGTAAACCGATATTATGAAGCCAAAAATGGATCTTTCCAAGCTTTGATTCTCCGGCCTGTGGGAATAAATAATAGACAATTCCTGCAAGCCCCATAGATGCCCAACCAAGTAAGTTAATATGAACATGAACTCCTGTTAAGGTGTACGAGTGTGACATTGACATACCCATTCCGATCAGAACACCAATCACAAAATACACTGCCGCCATTTTTAAAAAGCGAATCCCAACCATGATACTCCTCCTTTTTCAAGTAAACATCTAGTTCAAATGTAGTATATTCACTTAAGCAAAAAGAATTGTCATAATTGTTAAAATATATTTTATAATGGGCTTTGGTCACGCAAAAATAAACCGGACAAGCTTTAAGGTCGCTAGCCCGGTTCATCTTTAATGTAATACTTTGTAACCAAGTTTTTCAATAGTATCAGCTATTTGACCTTTTGAAACTTGCTCGGAATTAAATGTTGCCTTTACCTTACTTGAGTTAAATAATACTTTTGCTTCTTCTACACCCTCCATTTTTCCAACTTTTGTTTCGATCTTTTTAATACATGATGGACAAGTAAGTGGTTCTAATTGTAGTTTAATGGTTTCCATGTCAATCTCTCCTTTTTTCTTTTTCTATTAGGCTAATTTCTAAAAGATTGTTTCTATTAAAACAAAGGGTGATTTCTGCTACTGGCACTCGCTTTCCGCGGGTGATCCGCAAGCCTCCTCGCTTCACTGCGGGGTCTCGCTTGGCTCGCTATTCCCGCAGGAGTCTCGTACCATCCGCTGAAATCACAGAAGGGTCAATAATTACTATTGTCCTTCGCAAACTCATATCCCAAAACAACAAAGCTTACGAAAACCGCCTTCTATTATTATTGTAAAATGATTTTTCTTGTCCTTCTTTGACCTACGTCAAATTTAGGCAGTTGCTATTCGCAAGCCATGTTCTTTCTTCATGGTTTTGCGATTGAAGCCCATTAATCTCATTGCGTTCAGGATAACTAGTAGGACACTTGCTTCATGAATGAACATTCCAGATGCTAGGTGAACCGTTCCCATGAGTACCCCCGTTAAGAGTACAAAGGCAATGCCAACTGCAAAGAATGTGTTTTGCTTCATGTTACGGATCGTTGCTTTTGATAATGAATAAGCGTGTGAAAACTGCATAAGCTTATCTGCCATTAAGACGACATCTGCTGTTTCCATCGAAATATCTGTACCGCCTTCACCCATTGCGAGTCCGATGTCCGCAGTTGCGATTGCTGGAGCGTCGTTGACCCCGTCTCCTGCCATGGCAACGACATGACCTGCTGCTTTTAGTTTTTTCACGTATTCTACTTTATCCTCTGGGAGCAACTCTGCATGGAATTCATCCAAGCCTAAAGTAGTAGCGACAAGCTCTGCGGTGTGTTTGTTATCACCCGTCAGCATGACGATTTTCTTAATGCCATTTTTCCGCATTTGGGCAAGTGCTCTTTGCGCATCTTCCCGAATTTGGTCGGCGATTGAGAAAACACCTGCGATGTTGCCATCGACACTAGCAAAGATTGCGGTGTTTCCCGCTTTTTCTTGAACAATTGCATAGGCTCCAACGTTTTGCGGAACTTCGATACCTTCTGAATCCATCAGTTTGCGATTTCCGATTGCGAGTACATGACCAGCCACCTTTGCTTGAATTCCATTTCCTTTAATGACTTCGCCATCTTCCGGTTCATTCTTTAAAGCTAGTTCTCTCACCTTTGCTTCTTTTACAATTGTTTGTCCTAAATGGTGCTCAGAAATGGTTTCTGCTTGGGCAACGAGCTGCAATAATTCATTTGTTTCAAAGTTTCCAAACGTCTTAATGTCTGTTACTTCTGGTTTCCCTTTCGTCAGTGTTCCTGTTTTATCGAAAACGAGCGTGTCTACCTTAGAGAAAATATCCATGACTTCTCCACCTTTAACCAAGACACCGTTCTTCGCTCCATTCCCGATTCCAGCAACATTGGATACCGGAGCTCCAATCACAAGTGCACCTGGACAGGCAATGACAAGGAAGGTGATCGCGATATGGATGTCTCGAGTGAATAGATAGACAAGTACGGATAAAACAACGACAGCTGGTGTGTAGATATTTGCAAATTTATTAAGGAATTTTTCGGTTTTTGATTTAGATTCCTGTGCTTCTTCCACTAGTTCGATGATTTTGGCAAAAGTCGTATCGTCTCCCACTTTCTCTGCAATCATTTCAATATAGCCATTGTCGACGATGGTTCCACTAAATACCTTGTCTTCTAGTTTCTTTGTAGCCGGTACAGATTCACCAGTAACCGCTGCTTCATTTAGTGAAGCCTGACCTGAAACGATTCTGCCATCGACTGGAACCTTCCCTCCAGAGCGGATAATCACACGGTCTCCTACAAGTACTTCTTCAATCGGTATCGTGATTTGGCTGCCATCTCGGACAACAACCGCTTCCTGTGGTGCCATTTCTACTAAATCTTTTAGTGAAGTACGTGTTTTTTCCAACGTGCGTGCTTCTAAATAATCACCGAATAAAAAGAGAAAGGTAACGACTGCCGACTCGACAAATTCACTGATAAACAATGCACCAATAACAGCAATCGTCACGAGAAGTTCAATACTGAATGCCTTCATTCTTAATGCTTGAAGGGCTTTAATGAAGATTGGAATTCCTGCAATGACTGTCACAAGGATAAGCGACGTTGATTTTAACATGTCATGTCCTGTTAAATGAAAAATCAATGCAAGAACAAGCAGTGCTCCCGAAACGGCTGTTATTTTCGTTTTTTGTTTATTTATCCAATTGATCATTTTTTATTTCTCCCCTTTCCTTCTATATCTTTATAATAATTGGAAGTCAGGATTAAATATTTGACCTCCGTCAAAATTAGAAGAACTCCCCATTTGAGGAGTTTTTATCAGCAAAAAAGGTCATGACTCCTATTTGGAATTCATGACCTTTTGTTTATTTATTTTTTGGGATCCACCCTAAAATCATTTCACGAATTAACTTACTAGCCGTATTCGCGGTTTGTTCAGATGCATCATAAATTGGCGCAACCTCTACCAAGTCTGACCCCACCACTCGAATATCGGATTTTGCAATCTCGTGAATGGCACCTAATAATTCCTTCGACGTAATTCCGCCAGCATCCACCGTACCTGTTCCAGGTGCGTGTGCAGGATCCAATACATCAATATCAATCGTTACGTATACAGGACGACCTGCTAGCTTCGGCAGAACCTTTTTTAACGGCTCTAGTACTTCAAATTTTGAAATATGCATGCCGTTTTCCTTCGCCCATTGGAACTCTTCCTTCATTCCTGAGCGAATTCCGAATGAAAAGACATTCTCTGGTCCAATCAATTCTGCAATTTTACGAATCGGCGTTGAATGAGAAAGTGCCTCCCCCTCATAATTCTCGCGCAAATCTGTGTGAGCATCCATATGGATAATCGCAAGGTCTGGGTACTTTTTATACACAGCCTTCATTACTGGCCACGATACGAGATGCTCGCCACCCATGCCAAGTGGATATTTTCCGGCAGCTAGTACCTTATCCACAAAATCCTCAATCATATCAAGACTGCGCTGTGGATTTCCAAATGGCAACGGAATATCGCCAGCATCATAATATTTAACCTCATCTAGTTCTTTATCAAGGTATGGACTATACTCCTCAAGCCCAATTGATACTTCGCGAATTCGCCCTGGACCAAAACGTGAACCCGGACGATAACTTACTGTCCAGTCCATCGGCATGCCATAAATGACGGCTTCGCTCTCCTCAAAATTCGGATGGCTTTTGATAAATACATTTCCAGAATAAGCTTCATCAAATCTCATCAAAAAACCCCCCAATTATTTCGTTAAGTCAGCAACAAATTTAGGCAATACAAACGCTGCTTTGTGGATTTCTTTTGTATAGTATTTTGTTTCAATCTCATGGAAACGGTCGTCGCTTACCTCTAATGGATCGTATTTCTTCGAACCGATTGTGAATGTCCATAGACCACTTGGGTATGTTGGGATATTCGCAAGATAAAGACGTGTGATTGGGAAGATTTCTTTTACATCGCGTTGAACGTTACGGATTAAGTCTGGTGTGAACCAAGGGTTGTCCGTTTGCGCAACAAATACGCCGTCTTCTTTTAATGCCTTTGAAATTCCTGCATAAAAGCCTTTTGTGAACAGATTTACCGCTGGACCTACAGGCTCAGTGGAATCAACCATGATGACGTCATACTCATTTTCACTGTTGGCAATATGCATGAAACCATCATCCACTTTTACATCCACACGTGGGTCTTCAAGCTTACCAGCAATTTCAGGAAGATATTTCTTTGAGTACTCAATTACTTTTCCATCAATATCAACTATTGTCGCTTTTTTCACACTTGGGTGCTTTAACACTTCACGGATTACCCCTCCGTCTCCTCCACCAACGACAAGGACATTCTGAGGATTAGGGTGAGTAAATAGAGGTACATGCGCCACCATCTCATGGTAAACAAACTCGTCCACTTGAGTGGTCATCACCATGCCATCAAGAACAAGCATGTTGCCGAATTCCTCAGTTTCTATCATATCGAGCTTTTGAAACTCCGTTTGTTCTGTATGTAAGGTTTGTTTAATTTTTGCTGTGATCCCAAAGCTTTTTGTTTGTTTCTCCGTAAACCATAATTCCATGTTTATAACATCCTTTCGATTGAAAAATTCAGGGGTTTATATCCTGTTTCCCTAGAAAATCTTTGTTTGATTAACATCTCAGACTGTCTTGAAAACACTTTTCAGGCAAGCAACGCAGTATGCGAGCGTTTGTCAACAGTCTGAGGGATTCTATCCCCTTATCGTTCCCTATTCCTTCAAAAAAATTGATGTTTTTGCCTAATCCGCTAAAGGCAAAAGTTGATGGATTGCCTTGGCATGTACCCTAGTCCCGTACTTCCGCTGTCTAGCTGCAGCGACTAGAAACTCGAGAAACTTCAACTCCTCCTACAGAAGCAAAATGCGCTTCTTAGTCGGAGTCTCCAGTTTTCTCGTTTCTGACCAAGTCGCCTCCGCTTTTCTATCTCAACTGAAAAAAGTATAGATGAAACTAGCGAAAATGCAAGAAAATTTTTCATCTTTTAGCAAATAAATGTTTAGAAAGGAAGATTTTTTTTCATACTGATTGATATATGCCTAAGAAAAAGAGAAAAAAAGAGAGGTGAACCCTGGTGGAGCTTATTACAAATGATCGGTTAAAAATTGCAATTAAGATTTTGCGCGCTTGTCTTTTTATTGGCCTAATTGGTTGTGCCCTTGTAACGGTGGGTATTTTGGGCGTGCTTTCCTATGCAAAAACCCAGGGAGCACCTCCACTTGCGGTTCCTTTATCGACCTTGTTCTATGCGGAGGATGGAACATTAATCGGGGAAGAACGCCATCATGGTGAAACCCGCTATTGGGTGTCGCTCGATGATATGTCAGAGGCTGTTATTGACGCAACGGTTTCGATTGAGGACCGGAACTTTTTTGACCATAATGGTTTTGATTACAAGCGGATTGGTGGAGCGGTCCTTGCTGATATTAAAGCAATGGCAAAAGTACAAGGTGCGAGCACGATTACCCAGCAATACGCCAGAAACCTTTTTTTAGAACATGAAAAAACATGGAATCGAAAACTCACCGAAGCCCTTTATACAATTCGACTTGAGCAAAATTATTCTAAGGAAGAGATTTTAGAGGGGTATTTAAATACGATCTATTATGGACATGGTGTCTATGGTATTGAAGCGGCAGCTAATTACTACTTTGGAAAAAGGGCCAGCGAACTTTCACTCGCTGAAGCATCCATGCTTGCAGGAATACCAAAAGGTCCCACGCATTACTCACCTTTAGTAAATGAAGAAAAGGCAAAGCAGCGCCAGAATGTTGTCCTTCATTCTATGGTTGAGAATGGTGTCATTTCAAAAAAGACAGCTGAACAAGCACTTACAGAAAAACTCATTTTTACTGGAAGTAAGGTTGTTGGACGTGAAGACATTGCACCTTATTTTCAGGATGTTGTAAAAAAAGAGCTGCACTCTAAATTAAAACTTGACCAAGACATGATTGAAACGGGCGGCTTACGTGTCTACACGACACTCGACCCAGACCTTCAAGAAATTGCGGAGGAAAAAGTCGTGAACTTTGTAAAAGAAGATTCCGGGATTCAACTTGGATTTGTTGCGATGGACCCGAAGAATGGTGAAGTGCGAGCGTTAATTGGCGGGCGTGATTACGAGGAGAGCCCTTTTAACCGGGCCATACAGGCAAAACGTCAACCCGGTTCAACCTTTAAGCCCATATTATATTACGCTGCACTGGAGAAAGGTTACACGCCGTCCACCCAAATTCGTAGTGAACTCACGACATTCTCGTATGATGATGATCGATCAACATATACACCGCGAAATTATAAAAATTACTATGCAAATGACTCGATTACGTTAGCACAGGCAATTGCCTTGTCCGATAATGTATACGCCGTTAAAACGCATCTTTTCCTTGGTGATGGTGAATTGGTTGACACCGCGAAAAAGGTGGGAATCAAAAGCAAACTTAAGGATGTCCCTTCACTTGCGTTAGGGACTTCTGGGGTAAGTGTACTAGAAATGGTCAATGCGTACGCCACTTTTGATAATGGTGGTACACTCCATAAGCCCATTTTTATCACGAGAGTTGAAAATTATAAAGGTGAAGTCATCTATGAAAAAAATCTAAAACCAAAAAAGGTGCTTGATGAAGATCTCGCGTTTGTGACAACACAACTCATGACAGGTATGTTTGATGAAAAATTAAATGATTATACGGCTGTAACGGGAACGACGATTAGCGATAAGCTGACCCGCTTTTACGCTGGAAAGTCTGGTTCAACGGAAACAGATAGCTGGATGATTGGATATTCGCCACAGCTTGTCGCCGGCATTTGGACTGGATACGACAATAATGAACCACTGACGATTGTCGAAGAAAGCCAATATGCAAAAAATATTTGGGCCGGGTTCATGGAGGAAGCCCATCAGGATATTGCACCCAAGCCATTCAAACCGACAGAAGGTGTTGTTGGGGTATATGTAAACCCAGACACTGGCTTGCTTCCAACAAAGGATTGCCCTGTTTCAAGATTGACTTATTATAAAAAAGGAACTGAACCAACAGAGTATTGTTCAAAGAATGTGGAAGATGTGAAAAAGGAAAAACCGAAGAAAAAGGAAGAAAAAGAAAAGAAAGGCTTCTTTAAACGGATGTTTGATTGGTTTTAATGGTGGACATAGGGGACAGGTCACTTGTCCCACGGGAGATATGCGGGTTACTTATGAAGAACGTTTTGAAGGGATTATTCACTCAAAACGGGCTTCATCGGTCTTATGTACGTCTAGGAGTCGCAACCTCCTGTGAACCTAAAAAAATCAGATAGGTAAATATGCGAAGACACATTTAGAATAACCAAAAAGCGAAACCCCCAGGATGTGTAGGTCCTGGGGGTTTCTGTGTCCTAGTTTCAATGTGTGTACATTGTAAATTTAGTGTACTTTATTTTATTAAAAAAGCTCAAGCTAAAGTACGTTTGTTCACCAAAATGTCACAATTAAAAGAGCCTTATTCGACCCTTAGCCCCTCTTTTAACTCGTCACTTGAGTTATCCCAAATTTCTTTGTTATGGTTGATTAAGAAGTCCACTAATAGCTTTTTGGATTTATTGTCCATAAAATCAACCATGATGTGGCGTTTTAATGATTTATCCATTTTGTTCACATGCTCTGGTAATGATTTGTAGCCACGGCGAATTGAGCGGTCAACTGTCATTTCACAAGCTGTGACTCCCGCGTAATAAGGTCCTTCTTCCTTTCGGTCAATCGTAACCCAAACTAACCAAAATGGCTTACCATTTGGAACGTCTTCTTTATTCGGAAGAAATTTAATCCCTTTTTCAACGACACTTCTAGCATGCATCGCGCCGACATCCACGAAAACATCTTCATTTTCTATATCAATGAATACAGGTGAAATATTTTCAAGGCTAAGTGCCCCTATCCCATATCCTTTGTGACCATCTGTTGGATCATTTTTAATGATATTAAAAGCAACCTTTTTCTTATTTTGATCCACCATACATCCACCTTTCTCCTTTTACTAAGTGTTCAAAAAGGAGGATAAAAAGGCCACGCCGGCTACAAACGCCACGTCCTGTGGCGTAGCCTGCACTAGCACATCCTGTGCGTCGAAAGTTCGAGGCGGCGTAGCTTTGAGTAGCGGAACGTATGCATTTTAAATACGTGAGCAACGGAAAAGCTAGCCAACGAACTTCCACAGGAAGTGGTGACTTCGACGTTTGACACAGGACGTGTCAGTACTTAGTCGAAGTTCCTCTACAGACGTGTCATTTTTACCGGACTTTTTGAACATCCTCTTTTACTCGTTACCAACCATTTTATCATATGAGTGCCTGAATTTATAATTGCAGGATTGGTCTGAAAATCGCAACCAAAATACCCGTGATGGCGTAAACTCCTTTATAAAGAAACGGAAACAAAAATCGTTCGCCAAGTGGTGTAATGACAAGCACAAGAAATAATACAATTCCAAGGCCCTCATACTGCGTCAATCTAGGGCGAATCCGTGCTGGTACAAGATCTTCAATGATACGGTATCCATCAAGTGGCGGAAACGGCAATAGATTAAAAATGAAAAGCACAATGTTTAGGCGTACAAAAAGGTTAAAGAACGTTTCAAAACCTTCTCCTGCTGCTTCTGGAATGGCAGCAAACACCCCTACTCGAATAAGGACGATGTAAATGAGTAAAGCTAGTGCTGCAACAACAAGGTTACTTAACGGACCTGCTAGCGAGACTAGAATTCCTGCAAGCCGTGGCTTTTTAAAATAAAATCGATTTACAGGTACAGGACGTGCCCAACCAAATCCTGCTAGAAAAATAAGGATCGTTCCAAATGGATCTAAATGAGCAATGGGGTTTAACGTCAATCTCCCCTGCTTTTTTGCCGTATCATCACCAAACTTGTATGCGACATAGGCATGTGCGAATTCATGCACGGTAAATGCTACGAGTAGAGTAATGACTACATATGGTATCAAAGATAAATCAAACGCTAAAAATCGACTGAATTGTTCCACTAAATTTCCCCTTCTTCTAGAAAAGTAATTATTTTCAGTATACAATACTCTTAAAGCATTATAAAACATAGATTGGAGAGATTCATTGTGCCATACGTAACAGTTAAAATGCTAGAAGGACGCACTGAAGAACAAAAAAAAGCGCTCGTTGAAAAAGTAACTGCAGCTGTAACTGAAACGACAGGAGCCTCTGTCGATAAAGTTGTAGTTTTCATTGAGGAAATGACTAAAAATCACTACGCAGTAGCTGGCAAACGTTTAAGCGACCAAGAATAGAAAGTGTAAAACCCGTGGTAGCGAACCCCGGGTTTTACTTTACAAAAAATTATGTTCAATTAACAACACCAGTTATATATAATACAGAATATGAATTATCTATTAAAAGCCAAGGGGATGCATAAAGTGGAGAACTTTTATCTGTTTGTCTTTATGTGTGTGTTGCTTATTATTTTACCTGGTCCCGATACTGCCATTGCTACGAAAAACACTCTCACTGTTGGAAGAGTTGGGGGGCTTAAAACCGCTTTAGGAACTTGTTGCGCTCTTCTTATCCATACTTCTGCAGCTGTATTCGGATTATCAGCGATCATTGTGAAGTCGGCTTTATTATTTTCTGTATTTAAATACGTTGGGGCTATCTATTTGATCTATCTAGGGGTTAAAACATTATGGGCTTTGCGGAAAAAGGAAGTAGCTGCAAGCGTGGAGATGAACACAGCAAGCCAGTTTGAAAACAAATCCTGTTTTAAACAAGGATTTCTAACCAATCTCTTAAATCCTAAAGTCGCTGTCTTTTTCTTAACTTTTTTACCTCAATTCGTGGACGCTGGGAGCGATACCTTTTTACCATTTCTTATCATGGGGTTCACCTATACAGTATTGACTGCCATTTGGTTTTTCCTTTATGTCTATTTACTCAACCAGATTAGTACGTTCATGAAAAAACCGAAAACCCAAAATATGATTGAGGGAATCACAGGTGCTATCCTAATTGGTTTTGGAATCAAACTAGCTTTAGAAAAGGCCCATCATTAAAAATGCAAAAAGGAGGATTGTCCAAATCATGAACAATCCTCCTATTTTTAGACCCTAAGTGAACCCCGAAACCCTCTCGCGGCATAGTAAGAATCTGCCCCATTATGATATACAAAAACAGTGTCATAACGACGATCACAAAAGATGGCCCCACCAAGTTTTCTTATATTATCTGGGGTTTGAACCCAACTTGATGACTTCAAATCATATTGACCAAGCTCCTGCAATGCACGGTATTGTGCTTCCGTTAACATCTCAATGCCCATTTCGTTTGCCAAATCCATCGCACTATTTTCGGGTGGGAATTTCTTTCTAGATTCCAGTGCTGCTCGGTCGTAACATACACTTCTGCGACCTTTAGGGCTTTCTGCTGAACAATCAACAAATATGTATTCGTCCTTCTTTTCATCATAACCCACAACATCTGGCTCGCCTTCAGTTTTCTCCATCTCATTGAGCGACCACAGTTTCTCAGGATTAGCCTCTAACTTCGCTTCGATTTTTGCCCATTCAAGCCCTTCATGACGGTTTGGATTTTTCTCAAAACGAGCTTTTAGTACTTTTACTAATTGTTCACGTTGTTCTGATGACAGCTCCTGTTTCACGTTTATTTCCTCCTTTTTGCGTTACTTATAAAACATAATATCATTCTGAATAAACTTCTGTTGTATTTTATTGAGTTCTTGAACATATTGTCTATTTATTTCTAGTGTTTCCTCTTTACCATTTTCCAAAATCAGATGGATCCTTTTAACGGGTTCCTCGGTTTCATTGATATAGGCAACTTCTTTAATTTCATCCCATTTATAAACTTTTTCGGACATTGACTTCTTAATGGTAATCTCGTTATTTGAGATAAGCGTATAATTTCCAAAACTAGCGTAATACCCCATTGCAATTGAACATACTAAAAATAGTATACCAACATAATTCCATTTTTTATTTTCAACTATCATTCCAATACAAAACAAAATAAAAAAGCCAACTGCAATAAACATGAAGATATTTGAAATGGATGGGGTTAAAACTAAAAAGGTGTCACCATTTTTAAAGAATATGTGATGGAATATGGTTGGACCTATAAAGCCAACTATCACGCCTACGATTATACTGATGATTAATAAAACTACCCAATATGCTTTATCAATTCTTTGCAACACGCTCTATCCCCCCAGTCATATTAGTATTTACGAATAATGTTAAGGAAAAGTTTCACTTTTCCAAAAATACAAATACTGACTTGTTTTTGGGAACAATACATAAGAGGTGGTCCAAATGTTAAAAAGTGTATTGCTTCATATCTTTATTTTTCTACTGTTTTCAACAAATGTTCTGGCCCAAACCCAGGAAATACAAATTTTTGATATCAACCAAGATATGGTTATAAAACACTTACCAGTAAGTACAGATATCCAACAAGAAGTTGAGTACATTCTCAAAGGCATAAACGGTGTATATGTTAAATACAATCCGATTCCGAATACAGGTTTAATGATAAGAATTCCTTTAGAACCTACTATAATGGTAAGAACTCAATGGTTTGATGACCTTGTAGATGAAGTAACGCTTATTTTTACTGATCAAGAGAGTCCCTATTTAATGGTGTTTGACGATGAAAACAAACCCTATTTCTTAACATTTAAAGGTGACACTATAAAATTGTTGACATTATTGAACTTTTACTAGAAGAGAGTCAAAAACAATGGCTCTTTTTTAAAAGATTATTGTTTCTAAAACACAGGGTGATTTCCGCTCCTGGTACTCGCTTTCCGCGGGCGATCCGCAAGCCTCCTCAGGCCTACACGATGTAGGTCACGAAGCCGTTGCCACAGGACGTGGCGCTCTTGGGCTTCGAACATTAATTGGTCTCGCTTGGCTCGCTATTCCCGCTGGACGTTGAATTTGCTTCCTTGAAATTTCACCGCACGAAGAAAATGCGTGCATTTTCGAGGATCTCGTACCATTCGCTGAAATCACAGGAAGAACAATACTTACTATTCCTTTCGCACAATCATATCCAAAAACAACAATGTTTACGAAAACAGCCACAAACAATTTTAATTAGGTCTTGCAGTCTTAAACAAAAACGAATATTATAGAAAAGGATTTTTAAAATTGTTCGCCTTTTGGAGGTACACAACTATGTTTAAGTTATCAGAATTAAATACAACTGTAAAAAAAGAGGTTCTTGCCGGGATTACGACCTTCTTAACAATGGTATATGTTGTTGTCGTTAACCCCGTTATTTTATCAGATGCAGGTGTTCCGTTTGAGCAAGTATTTTTAGCAACCATCATTGCAACTGTTGTTGGAACACTTTGGATGGCACTGTTTGCAAATTATCCAATTGCGATTGCTCCAGGAATGGGCTTGAATGCCTTTTTTGCTTATTCCGTTGTTGGTGCCAATGAAAATATTACCTACCAAACGGCATTTGCCGCTGTATTTGTGGCAGGTATCATTTTTGTGATATTGTCGTTAACGCCGTTTCGCGAAAAGTTAATTGAAGCCATTCCACCAAACCTAAAGCACGGAATCACCGCAGGAATTGGGTTATTTATTGCCTTTATCGGTCTTCGGCTTACTGGAATTATTACCGCACACCCAACAAATTTAGTGACTCTAGGTGATTTACACTCTCCATCGGTCATTTTGGCGCTTGTGGGATTGGCGATTACCCTCATTCTCATGGCACGTAACATAAATGGTGCGTTATTTTTCGGAATGATCATCACTGCTATTATTGCTTACTTTACTGGTCAGCTTGAATTTAAAGAAGGGTTGGTAAATACACCGTCACTTCCTGAAGGTTTAATTATCGCAAACCCTTTAACTGCTATAGGTGATGTGATTCAGTACGGGCTATATGCTGTTGTCTTCTCTTTCTTACTTGTTACCATTTTTGACACAACAGGTACGATGATCGGAGTTGCCGAGCAAGCTGGGCTTATGAAAGGAAATGTCATGCCACGTGCTAGACAGGCACTACTTGCGGATTCAGTTGGTACAACGGTTGGAGCGATGTTTGGAACAAGCCCGACTAGTGCATATATTGAATCTTCAACAGGGGTGGCTGCAGGTGGAAGAACAGGTTTAACCTCGGTTACTGTTGCAGGACTCTTTATTCTAGCTGCCTTTTTTGGACCGTTAGTGAGTGCCGTTTCTGGAATTGCGGCCATTACAGCCCCTACCTTAATCATTGTAGGATCTTTAATGATGGGGAGCATCAAGGATATTAAGTGGAATGAGATTGATGAAGCCTTTCCCGCATTTTTAATCATACTAAGCATGCCACTTACATCTAGTATCGCGACTGGGATTGCATTAGGATTTATTTCTTACCCATTGATGAAGGTTGTCAGAGGAAAGTGGAGAGAAGTACACCCACTCGTTTATTTATTTGCTGTATTGTTCTTCTACCAGCTTGCCTTCTTACCACACTAATAAAAAAACTCGGCAGGATTTATACCTGCCGAGTTTTCGTTTAATGCTTTACAAGATCGCGAAGAGAATCAATATATTGATAGGCTTCGTCAATTTCTTCCTCTGTATAGCGTTGTTTTGCTTTAAGCGTAAATACCTTTTCTTTGACTTCTTCCTTATCCAGTCCCTCGAAGTATAAAACGGTGGACACCAGCTCTAAAAAGCGTGCAGACTGACTATTTAAGGTTTGCATACAGTCATCTAATGGTGGCATGTCCAACTGATAGTGCCCTAAAAATTGCTCGCCTTTTTCAGTTAATGAATACCGATACTGATAATAGCCACCCTTTTTCTCTTTCACCTCATCTAAAAATCCAAGGTTACAAAGCTCCTCCACACGTAACGTTAGCTCCTCTGAGTATGGTCCGTAAAAATGGAAGTTGTACTTTTCATAAAACGGATAATCAATCTTTTTCGCGATATAAATCATTTTTTGTAGCTTTTTCCGACCTGTGATTTCCCCTGCAGCAGCGAATGCCTTCATTACTTTTGCATGTTCTGTTAACAAAACCCCTTCATCTCCTCACCCAAACTTATATACCTAGTACCGCTTTTATCTTCTCTTTGAATGTTTCTGGTAATGTTTCAATCAAATCTTGTGGAAAATAAAGTTTATGATCGGTTCG
This sequence comes from Ferdinandcohnia sp. QZ13, assembly GCF_031324165.1. Taxonomy (NCBI): domain Bacteria; kingdom Bacillati; phylum Bacillota; class Bacilli; order Caryophanales; family Bacillaceae; genus Ferdinandcohnia; species Ferdinandcohnia sp. QZ13. The sequence goes on from NZ_JAVIVW010000015.1 coordinate 1,741,820, forward strand.
CCTTTTACCGGAAATGGCATCCACAATTTCTGACTGCCTTGATAACTCGCGAATCTCGCCATTAGGCATTAAAAGGTTAATTGGAAGTCGCTCCTCTTCCTCACCCGGCCGATAAAAATCATACGGTAAATCAGAGGATGAATCGACGACTAAATAATAAGTCGGGTCAATCCCCGCTTCCTCAAAAAGCGTTCTGAGCTCCATCATCTTCATCATTTGTGTACTTGGATCAAACTCCACATATTTAAACAGATTGCGATTAAGAAAACGACGGCACAGATCACTTAAAATCGCATCATCCTCGTCCTGCCAAACTTGGAAATAGAAAGAGATAATTCCTTCATCAAGCTTCACATAATCCTTTAGTGTTAGCGTATCTTCGAAAATGGATATAAAATGGACTGGGGCCGTTTGAAATGCGTAGTTTTCCTTATACAGCTGTTTAGCACGATGGAGAATTTTCGATAAAATGACCTCTGCACTCCGTGTGACAGGATGGAAATAGATCTGCCAATACATTTGGTATCGGCTCATGATGTAATCTTCAACCGCATGCATCCCACTGCTTTTAAAAACGACCTGGTCTTCGAGTGGTCGCATCACACGCAAAATCCGCTCCATGTCAAAGTTTCCATAGCTAACGCCTGTATAATATGCGTCACGTAATAAATAATCCATACGGTCTGCGTCAATTTGACTGGAGATGAGGCTCACAACTAATTTATTTTTATATGTTTTTGCAATCACTTCAGCCACTTTTTTCGGAAAATCATCCCCAACTTGCTTAAGGACTCGATTTACCTCAGTATCCCCGACAATGATTGCCTGTGTAAATTCCTCATGATCATAATGGAATACTTTTTCAAACGAATGTGAAAATGGCCCATGGCCAAGGTCATGTAAAAGAGCTGCGCAGAGGCACAACAAGCGCTCCTCTTCATTTAAAAAGGATCGATCACGAAACACATCATCAATAATTCTTCTTACAATTTCATATACACCTAATGAGTGGTTGAAACGACTATGCTCCGCCCCGTGAAAGGTAAAATAGGTTGTCCCTAATTGGCGAATTCGTCGTAGTCTTTGAAACTCTGCTGTTGCCACGAGCTCCCAAATCACTCGATCCTGAACATGTACGTAGCTATGTACAGGGTCTTTAAAAACCTTTTCTTCACTTAATTTCCCATTGGAATTTGTCATGTATTCAACCTCTTCCATACTGGCATGCTACTATTATATCTATTTATTTCTGACAAAAAAACCTAAAATTCACCAAAAAACGGCTTAACCAAGTCATATCAATGGTTGGAAAATTTTTCGACATGAATAAAAGTTTCGAGGAAGGACTTGGAATCTCCTGTTTGCGGAGCATAAAAAATCACCTTTTCTCTTTAAGAGAGAAAGGCGATATTAGTCCTTTTTCAGCTTCTTTTCAATCTTTTCGATTAATTCGTCTTCTGTTGGAGCTGATAAAGGACGATTGTTAACAAATGCGAATGATTTTTTTCTACCTGGACCACAGTATGATTGGCAGCCGATGTCAATCGTTGCTTCTCCATCGACTTCTTTTAAGCGTGGCACTAAGGTTTTGATATTGGTTGCCTGGCAATCATCACAAATGCGAAATTCGTTTGCCATTTTGCGTACAATCCTTTCATCTTGTAAATTCTAAATGGTTCCATATGTGAATCGATCATGTTTAAGCATGTCGATTTAGCTATTTTTATACACTAAACGGTATTTTACTCCTCCCCTACAGTATTTGCAAGGGAACAAAATAAGTTTCAAAAAATCTCCACAAGTAAGAGTTTGCGATATTAAAATATTTTTAAGTAAATTAATCTATTATCCTTTTTATGATTTTGGTATAAAGTTTGAAACAATTGACCAATATATGTAATAACCTAACGCAAATATAAACATATATATTGGGAGATGAATCAATATGAAGGAAAGACAAGACGCTTGGACAGAGGAAAATGACCTCTTATTAGCTGAGACTGTATTAAAACACGTTAGAGAGGGTAGTACTCAATTAAACGCTTTTGAAGAGGTTGGTGACCGATTAAATCGTACTTCTGCCGCATGCGGTTTCCGCTGGAACGCCGTTGTGCGCCATAGCTATGAGAAGGATCTTCAACTTGCGAAAAAGCACCGCAAACAACGCCAACGTGCACTTGGTAAGAATCAACCAGTGAAGAAACAACTTTTGTATACACCACCAACACCAAGTCTAGAAGAATTTGCGGACGAGTTTCCGCTATTTACATCTGAATCTACCAGTGTTCGTCAGGAAGTGAAGATGCCAAAATATTCTTCTCCTCGACCAACATTGACATTGGATTCCGTGATTTCCTACCTTCAGTCCTTAGGTAATTCAAGTCTCGGAATTGAAGCACTGAAATCTGAGAATGAGAGATTGAAAAATGAAAAGAATGAGATACTTCTTAAAAATGAAGAACTACAAAAGAAGATTACTCAACTTGAGCAAAACTCAGCGAACATTCAAGAGGACTACGAAACATTAATGAAAATCATGAATCGCGCACGAAAACTTGTCTTATTCGAAGAGGAAGAACGTCCTGCTACTACTTTTAAAATGGACCGAAATGGTAATTTGGAGAAGTTGGCGGAATAAATTAGAGGAACCCCTGACTGTTTGTATAACCAACAGTTCAGGGGTTTGAATCTGTTATCGGTAGCCGACTTCGATTTCGACTTGTTCGACTACCTTTTCCGCTGTTATGTGCATAATTACTGCCAGTTCACCTAAACCATAGTCTTTGTTTATCCAATGATAGCTGTTTTTCAACATGGGACTTGTTACATTATAAATGTATTCACTTTCATTTTTGTGCCATTCATTTTTTATCGTAGCATCAGTTGGCAAATGGTCGAGGATTAACTGGTAGGCTTCCTCCACTGTTGAAACTGGTTCTTTAAATGTAATCATGGGTTTCTCACATCTTCCCGTTCCAATTGTTCTGCACCTCAGTGTTAATGTGTCCGTCTCAAAATCTCGATCTGTTTTTTTCGCCATCTGGAACTCAAGGAATTCTAGCTTATCATAATACCCACCTTTTGTTGTGGTTGCTATAGTCTTTGCCTCAAGAGTTTCATTGTAAAAGGTATACATCCCATCACCAAATGGGTCATCTTCATTGATTTCTTCTTCCTCTACTACTTCTATCTCTTCTAAAGCTGGCGCATCTGCTTCAGTTGAATGTTTCATAGTACCGGTTACAATCATAGCGCTTATAGCTACCACAAACACAACCAGTGTTATTACACCTACCATTTTACTTGCAACCAACGCCTCGCCTACTCGTTCAGCCACTCGGTGCATGACCCTATTTTTCCCACTCGACATCTGCCTTTCAAACAACTTCCTAAAGCCTTCACTTAGCAATTGGAATGTTAGGAGGAGTAACGTTAGGGCAATCGCTGGGAATAACGGAATCCACAAAGCTTTCATTACCTCATATCGTGCCGCCGACAATAACCCTGGCCAGGTAAACAGTCCGGTTAAAGAGTTATATCCAGATTCATCATGAAAAACCCCACCACCTGGAATAAATTCAATCGCATGCTCAATAAAGTATTGGAATATTGCCAGCTGTCCTAATAATAAAGTGACCCTTGCCAAATCATTAAAAAAGTTGACGACCAAACTCTGGGCAACGGTGGGCAGATAATGCATCAATGATAATTGAAACGGGGTACTCCCCACCGTCATGCTTGCTTGGACAAACTCTTTTTGAGACACCTCGTAAATTTCATGAGCAAAAATATAGCTAACCCTTCCGACTTCGATGAGCGCTAATAATAGGACATTCCAATACACAGCATTTTCAAGCCCGTTTGTCTGGAAAATTTCCAATAGTAAAATCGCTGCGAAAATCGTGGGGATACTTCCAAACAAGGAATACCAACCATTGGAAACCATGTAAGCAAGACCTTTTTTCGTGGAGGCCAAAAAAGCCATTGGAATCGCAATAATGTAGCGAATCAAGGTGATTAACACGATAACTTTTAGCGTGTCCTTTGCTCCAAGAATAAGCATGCTTAAGATGTCCCTTGCTTCACGATCTGTTCCAAGTGGATCTTCTTTTGAAGGTGGGAATGGTGCCCTTCCAAGTTCACCTCCATCGTAAAACCTCATTCTATGCTCGGGAGGAGTGTGCTCAATAAACGAAAACTGTGGTCCAACAAAGCTAATAAATAACATGAGTCCAAAAAGTACGAAACCTGTCCAAAGCGACCAATTTTTCATAAGCGCTCCTCCTTCCTAGTATCCTACCTTTAAGTAAGAAATAATAAAAAGTACAAAAATCCAAATAAAGGCATATTGGACAATCACTTTTGTGATTCGGACCCAAATGTTACGCTTCTCTATTTCGTACTTGTTTTGCCAAATTACACTAACGATTTGGGTGATTAATAGAAGCAAGACAAAGCAGAAAGAAATTTCTACAATTAAACCTATTTCCGGATAATCTGCATAGGGTTGGCTTAGTGGAATTGATAAATTCAACCGATTAATCGATAGCATCATTCGCCAAGCAGCACCCTTATATGCCATCAGCCACTCAACAATTAATAGATTGGAAACGACATACGTCATGACAACACCAATATGCTGTAAGATTGAGCGCATGCATTTTTTCAGGATATGCTTATGTATAACAAGCCTCTGAGTTAATCCTTTCGCGCGAGCATATTGGATATACATCTCCCCATCCTCACTCGCAAGGGCTGTAAACGTAATTCTAGCAAAATACATCATGGGGTACAGAGATACAAGAATCCCCGGAAAAATAAAGTTAAACCACTGGTCATGACCAAAAACGTCAATAAAATTAAAGTGAATCATAATCACCCATTGTAGAACGATAATCATAAAAAAATCTGGTAAAGAATTGAGGACCGAGGTTACCCCTGTTCCTAAAAAATTCAGGTATGTATAACGATTTCGATAATCAAAGATCCCCTTTGCTATCCCTAAAGAAATCGCTAACAATAAAGCTGTTGCAATAACTGATAAACTTCGTGGGAAATATTCAAGGACGATCCCTTCATACGGCTCCTTATTTTTTGTTGCACCAAGACTTCCTTCGGTTTGTAGATTGCTAATTAATTGCTTGATCGTGTTCCAGCTCTCAGAAACAGGTAGCATCGTTTTTATCGTTGAGAAAAACTTCACAATATCCCCATTCCCTAAAAAATATGCAATTCCAAGAACAACAAGGCCGAAATAGAGAATCGAAATGAAATCCCGCCCACTAAACACTCTTATTCTTTTAAGCAACCAAATCCCCCCTTACCAGATTACCAATTGTAAAAAATAGGAATACGTACCTATAGACTACCATATATGTTATTTTCAGAAAATACCCATAATATGGGACGTAAAAAAACTATAAGAAGTTTCATGTAAGACTTGTCGAATAGATTACAAACAAAAAAAGCTAGGAAATGAATCTCCTAGCTTCAATCATGTTTTCTACTCAATTATCTTTTTGGAGCTAATTCAATTGCTGAATTAATTGCTGCGATCATGCTTTGCTCATCGGCAATGTTTTTGCCTGCAATATCAAAAGCGGTACCGTGGTCCACCGAAGTTCGGATTATTCCACCCTTTAGCCCAACCGTAATGTTTACGCCACTTTCAATTCCCATTACTTTAATTGGTGCATGTCCTTGGTCATGATAACATGCAACCACGATATCAAAATCCCCTCTGCCTGCTCTAAAGAAAAGAGTATCAGCAGGTAGCGGTCCAGTTACATTTATTCCTTCTGCTTGCGCACGCTCAATACCTGGTTGTAGTTTTTCCTCTTCTTCACCATATCCAAATAAACCATTCTCCCCAGCATGTGGGTTAATTCCACAAACAGCGATCTTTGGATCGTCAAATCCTGCTCTTGAAAGAGTCTCATGTGCTAATTTTACTACTTTATAGGTTCTCTCTGGATTAATACTGTTAATCGCATCAATTAATCCTATATGTGTAGTTAAATGAATTACTTTTAGATTCGGTGTTGTTAACATCATTGAAAAATCTTCTGTACCTGTTAAATCTGCCAAAATTTCTGTATGTCCTGGGTACATATGGCCGCCCTTGTGTAACGCCTCTTTATTCAATGGCGCTGTACAAATAGAATCAATCTTTTTATCTTTTGCAAGTTCAACAGCTTTTGCAATAAATTGAAACGCTGCATCTCCCGCAACTGGAGACACTTGTCCAAATGGTAAATCCTCAGGAATAATGTTTAAATCAATTACATCTATTGTACCTAATTCAAATTTAGCTTCCTCAGGGTCGTTAATAAGATTTATTTTTGCATTTGAATGAACAATTGGCTGTACTCGCTCTAAAATTTTTGCATCACCAATCACGAGTGGGCGGCAATTTTGATAAATTTCTTCATGAGTTAGGGCCTTTACAATTATTTCTGGTCCAATTCCTGCTGCATCTCCCATTGTAATTCCAATCACTGGCTTCATAATTATAGTTCCCCCTTTAATTTTTTGATGGCATTAATAAATACTTCCGGTGTACCGAACCCGCCAGCCTTTGTAATAACATATAAATTATCATGTCCAAAAAACTTCGATAGTGGGACACCAATTTCCAATTCATCCAATAACTCAAAGCCTTTTACATCCCATAAATAACAAATTTGCTTAGCAGTGTCTCCTCCGGTCATCGATACCCCTTTAAAATATCCCTTTTCCAAAAGGACTGAGCATACAGAGCCAATTGCCTTTACAATTTCATTACTTACCTCAGTATGTGTTAAACCCTTAGTTTCTCCAATATTCCATGCTTTTTCGATATCGTTTGCTTCACCTGTGGAATAGATAATAACATCTAATCCCTGCTGTGCTTTTTCCATCGCTAGATTATATACTCTTCTTATCTCTTTTTCACGTACATCTTCATCTGAAACGGACTTAAATGATTCAAACGCAATTGGATACACATTTGTATTTTCCATTAGAAACTGTAGCTGTGCCCTTGAATTTTTATTTACACTTCCAACAACAGTAAGTATTGGTCCTTCATTTTGGGGAATAATCAATTCTTTCTGCCTTTTGGGCATATCATAATAATCAGGTAAATAATTAGCAATTCCTGCCGAACCCACCCAAGAGAACTGATAACGTAGCTTTTTAGTATAATCTAAAATTTGTTCAAGATGATGTTCCTCGGTTGAATCCACAAGTATATACGGGATTTTTTGTTGGAAGTACGCATCTACTTTTTCTTGAATCCATGTAAAGCCCTTATCCAAGTCATCGATTGTAATCGTACCAATTTTTTGCTTTGTTTGCTCTTTTAAAAGATCAGGCAAATAGGATTGGGTAACAGGTGTCTTAGGATCCCTTGCAATTTCAGTTTCAGCAAGCGGAATCCCTTTTAAATAGTGGGTTGATTGTAGGATAGTGCGATTGTTTTTAGGATATCCTGGCGCAATCATCATGAAATCTGGTTGCAATACATCAAATACTGCATCAATTTCAGCACCAATATTTCCTCTCATCGTTGAGTCAAGTTTCTTAAATATATATGAAAAGCCTGCACCTTTTAAAAATTGGGCTGCATCTTTTACCTTTTGATAGGCTTCTTCACGATCAATAGATCGGCTATCTGTATCAAATACAATTGCTTCATAAGCATGAATAGATTCTCTATCTATATCAAACAATACGGAGGTTTTAAGACCATGCTGTGCTAATTGAACCCCGCTATCATTAGCACCCGTTAAATCGTCTGCTATGATTGCTAATTTCATTGTGTAATCCTCCTAAAAAGAAGAGAGCATTTTCGTCCCTCTTCTTTATTTTATAGCTATAAATCTTTTACTATAGTCACTTTGCTCTGAGATTGTTTCCATTTGAAACAAAATCTTAATTATATTTAGCTAACTGGCCATTTTTCTCTAAGCGTTTTGCTAAGAATCCTATTACAATTGGTAGTAAAATAGCTGTTGTTACAACACTTGCTGCGATTTGAACTGTTGCAAGTTCAGCAAATTGTGCAAAAGATGCATTAGCAGCAACTATAGCTGCCGGAGTTGCAACAGCATTCCCCGCTGTTGTACCTTCTGCTGCACCAACAAGTGGGTTCCAGCCAATCCATTTAAATACTAGGTAACCAGCACCACCAGTGAAAATTACTGTAATAACACCTAGTAAAATACCACTTAATCCACCTTCAATAATCGCTGTGAAGTTGATTCCCATACCTAGTGCAAAAGCGAAAAACGGAATTAACATGTCACTACCTTTGGTTAAAAACTCTTTCATTTCTGGATCTAAATTACCTAAAACCATACCAATAACGATAGGAAGAAGTACTGCAACGAATGATTGAATAGAAAACATTCCATCAACAAAGCCCATTGTACCAAAAATGGATAATGCGATCATAGTTAAGAATGGTCCATCATTTAGAGCTAATAGTGAATATGCGGCCTTGTCATCTTCTTTTCCGTATTGACCAACTAGGGCCATGTACATTCCACCATTACTATTTGTCATAGCCGCAATAATTGCAAGCGGAGCCATTCCTATGAATAATCCATTACTATCTGCTAACAAGTATGCTACTAATCCGAAAGCTGCCCCTACTACCCATTTTAATCCAAGTAATGTTGCACCTTTACCAAGTGATACCCCTACGTTTTTCACACTGATTTGTGCACCCGCAATAAATAAGAAAAGTGCAATCAATGTATTTGCTCCTGTTACGAATAACGATTCGGTAAAACCGCCAATTCTCAGCATATTTGGAAAGAATGTATTAATCGTTGCTGCTAGCAACAACGGAACAACCATCATTCCGCCGGGAATCTTATCTAAAGTTGCTTTAATTTTCATTTTGTTTTCCCCCTTATTTTCGTAAAGCGTTTACACTAGTAATATAGAATAAATCGTTTATAAAAGCAACACTTTTTTACTAAAAATATATTTAAATATTAAAAGTGTTTAAAAATGCAACAATCAACCTAATTAAAAAGCGTAAACCTAAAGATTACTCTTTAAGCTTACGCCATAAGGTTGCTCGATTAATTCCTAGCCGTTCCGCTGCTCTTGTTTGGTTATTATTTTCTGCTTTCAAGACTAATTTAATAATTTCCTTTTCGATTTCCTTTAAAGTACCTTGTTGAAAAATCACATCAGCCGGAAGATGCTCATTTGTAGCTACTCTTTCAATTGTTTCTTTTTGAATCACATAGTCCTTTTCATTTAAGGCAACCTGCTTAATAAGATTTTTTAGATTGTCGATATTATTAGGATAGGTAAAATTCTCCAAAAATCGTATTGCCTCACCGTTAATCTTAACTGGTATCGTTCCGTACTTTTGATTGTAATAAGCAATAAAGTATTGAGCAAGAATGCGAATATCTTCTTTTCTTTCAGATAAATCCGGCATTATAATCTTATTCATCTTTACCTCTTGAATAAACTCAGTAGGTAACATACTTTCTGTAAGGATGAAAATACGTACATGATGTGTCAGACACTCTTTTATAAAATGTGATAGCCTTTGATAGTCGTCTATATACTCAGGATGTATAAGTCTAATTGTACGAATATTCCTTAGTGGCATTTTATCCAAATAATCATGATCGAACTCTTTAAAATTAATTGTAAGGAGCAAGCCTTCATCCGAATATCTCTGATGAATATAACGAGTAATAAAGTCCTTACTAGTACCTTTTCTACCCTGTAAAAGGATTATTTGATTATTTTTATAGAGGGTTTCTATATGAATTAGTATATTCCTAATTACTTCCGACGCTGCTGCAATTGGTTCACTTGTCGTATCGGCATCAATAGAAAGACCCTTTTGTTCCAGAATAGAAACTGTTTTTTCAGTAACAATGACCTTAAAAGACTGTTGGTTCACTTGAATAAAATAGCCAGTTACATCAAACAAATTATCCTGAGTCATGAAGCTCCTTGTAACCTTCTGTTTATTTATTTCGAGGTCGGTAATTAATATATATAAATCAGCTTCGGTTAATGGGCTGGAGTGAAAATCATTCCAGCGCTCATAGATAATCTCATTTTTATCGTCCAATATCATCATATTTGGGTGGTCTTTTAAGATAAATTGCTCCATGACTTTCATTAGATAATTTTTGTCATTTAAATAACCATAAACCAGTTTCGCATCTTCTAACGCATTCATAATAGACTCTTTACCAGATTGAATTAAAAACCCCTTAAGACCATATGCGTTCGAAGTTTTAACTGTAATTACATCCCCTACAATTTGCTGATATCCGGAGTTTTTAAGTTCTAAGATTAAGGGTGCTACCTCATCAGAATCAGCAACCGTGAAAACTTTTAAGGGCAGATCCAATAAATCTATGATGGACTGAGCACCAGAGGTAATATTCGAAAAGCCAACAATCGCCGTCTTACTCTCCAAATTCGTAGCCAAAGATAGCGACCGAATCATGTCATACCCAGAAAGCTGCATATCGAGCACAGGGACACGGACATTTTTTTTAATTAATTGAGCCGTCCCACCTCTGCTAATAATAATCTCTGCCCCATTACTCACGGCATGAATCGCCTGCTTTACCCCTTCGTGTAAGTCACCTATTGAATAACGAATTTCAAATGTAGGAAAAAAACCAATGCATTCTTGAATAACTGGAATCATTGATTCATAGGGTGCCACGATGTGTATTTTAATGTTCATCTACACTTCAATCCTGCCTTCTAAATTTGTAAACACATACAGACCAAGTACTATTACATCATTTATATTACCATTTTTGAAAAGTGAGGTCATATATAATGTAAAATATGCAAGAACCTGGTGCCCCCTTCTGATCTTTGTCGAATAAAAAAAGGGACACCGCCCAAGTCCTTTGAAACTCGAGCGGGCCCATTTGTGATTTGTCATTTATTTTTGAAACAACTCAATCCATTCTCCGTCTGGCCCATTAAAGAACACATATTTTGCTCCACTTGGGAGGGTTGTGATGTTTTCATCGACAAATGTAACACCGTGCTCCTTCACTCTCGCTATTTCCTCTTCAATGTTTTCGACGGTAAACGCGATATGATGAACCTTTCCTTCTGTTGGAAGGTTTGGATTGTATCCAGAAATCAATTCGATTACCGTTTCATCTGAATCACTAAAACCTAGGAAAGCAAGCTTTAGCTTTGGGTCCACATGATCCTGCTTTTCTAGCAACTCCAAGCCTAGTACTCTTGTATAAAACTCAATCGTTGTATCTAAATCCTTTACTTGAATCCCCACATGTTCTAGTTTTTTAAGCGGCATGTTTTTGCTCTCTCCTTTTTCGAATCACCTTTGGTCGATATTTGACTCCAATGTACGTCACAGCTAGTGCCAAAACTAGTACGGAGCCTTTTACAATTTCAAATGCATAGTATGGTAGATTCAGCATTGTTAGTCCATTTAGTAGAACCCCAATGAGTGCTGCCCCAAAAAAGGTTCCGAGTGCATTTGGCTTACCCGCACCAAGCACGGAAAATCCAACAAACACAGCAGCCACTGACTCCATTAACAACGAAGCACCTGCATCAATTTGCCCTGAGCCAACGCGCGCTGTAAACAAGATCCCTGCCATTGACGCAAACACACCAGATACCGTATAAGCAACCAGCTTCACCTTGTTTGTGTTGATTCCTGATAGTCTTGCCGCTTCAGCATTTCCGCCTGTCATGTATAAAATCCGTCCCCATCTTGTATGGTTGAGAATCACATAAGCAAGAAGCACAAAAACAAGCATAATCCAGACTGGAACCGGGAGTCCTAGCATCTCGCCTTGCCCAATCCACAAAAATGCAGAACTAAACTCACCTGGTGCAGTCCCTCCGCTAGTTAATGGCATATGGTTGTAGATAGAGTACCCTTCCGTGTAGGTCCGGTGTAAACCTGACACGATATACATCATTCCAAGTGTCGCGAGTAGATCCGGTATTCCTATCTTTACGATTAAAAACGTATTGACTAGTCCTACAGCAACTCCAACTAAAAGTGGTAGAAGCAGAACCACCCAAAGCGGTAATTCATACCACACCATCAATGACGCCGTGATTACAACCGACAACGACATCGTTGACCCAACCGATAAATCAAAGCCGTCAACAACCAGTGTAAAGGTCACCCCTAACGCAAGGAGTGTCACGATTGAGATTGACCTTAAGATATCGGATAGATTGCCATATGAAAAAAAGGCATCATTTACAAAACTAAAATAGATTAAGATAAAGCTCATTAATACAATTGCCCCGTATTTAAACAAGAAGCTGATGATATTCCCTTTCATGTACGTCTTCCTTTCCACCGCTAGCATACAAGAGGATTTTATCCTGTGTTGCCTCTTCTCGCGAAAGTTCTTTCACAATTTCCCCGTCATACATGACTAGAATTCGATCTGAAATTCGGATGATTTCATCAATTTCAGAGGAAAAATAAAGGATCCCTTTCCCCTCATCGGCGAGGGAATAGATAAGCTGGAAAATATCCTGCTTTGCACCGACATCCACCCCTTTTGTCGGCTCATCAAACAAATAGAGATTCGCATTTCGAGATACCCATTTCCCAATTGCAACCTTTTGCTGGTTTCCCCCACTTAAATGCTCAGCCAACACTTCCGTATCTTTCGCCTTGATCCCAAGCAATTCAATGATAGAGCTAGCATAGCTTTTCTCAGCCTTCCGATCCATGAATAAAAACGGTGAGAATTTTTTCAAATTAGCAAAGGATAGATTCGTAGAGATTGACTCGTGAACGAACAGTCCTTCCTTACGACGCTCCTCTGAAACAAGTGCTACCCCCGCTTCAATTGCCTGCTGGGAATGCGTAAAATGTCGTGACTTGCCCTTTACTTTGACTTCACCCTGTTCGTAGGAGCGGAGACCAAACAATGTTTTCGCAAGCTCCGTTTTTCCGGCACCTACCAATCCAACAACCCCAACAATTTCCCCCTCGGAAACCGTAAACGATACATTGGCAAGCTTTTCTCCATCATCAAGACCACTCACCTCTAAAAGAAGGTCACCCCTCACTGTCTTCCGTTTCGTGGATTGTTCTTTATAGGAATTACCAAGCATCGTTTCAATAACGGTTTTTTGGGTAACTTCTTTCGTCGAAAAAGTAGTAATCGTTTTCCCATCGCGCATAATCGTTAAGCGGTCACAGATTTCAAACACTTCTGGAAGCCGGTGTGAAATAAAAATACAGCCGACTCCCTTATCCTTCAATGTTTTTACGATTTCAAATAGATGCTTCGTTTCTTCAATCGATAAAGGCGCTGTTGGTTCGTCAAAAATAATGACCTTTGCCTCATGGGCGAGTGCTCTTGCGATTAGCACTAATTGTTTTTCAGCTAGTGACAGCTCCAATGCTTGTTTCGTCATTGGAATGTCTGTTACATTCAAAAGCTTTAAAATCGAAGCTGCTTTTTCACGAAGCTTTCGTTTATTGATAAATAAGCTCTTTTCAGTCGAAAACGTATCTAGCAAAATGTTTTCAGCAACGGTGAGCTGCGGTACAATCACAGTGTCGACCTCTTGATAGACACAGTGGATTCCATGTGTTTTCGCATCCTTTGGATTACGAATGTTGATCGTTTCGCCTTCAAGGGTAATCACCCCTGTATCAAGCTCATAAGCACCCGATAGAATTTTCATCAGCGTGCTCTTTCCCGCTCCATTTGCACCAAGTAAGGCATGAACCTCACCAGCTTCTAGTTCAAAAGAAGCCTGCTCCAGCGCAATCACCTTTCCAAAGCTTTTTGTTATTTCCTTCATGTCGAGTAAGGGCATCTACATATCCTCCTTTACAGAGAACCTTTGAAGGCCCTCTCTTTTACTCTCCAGCTTCAAGCTTTTTCAACTCGTCTGTGTAGCCTTGTTCGCTTTTACCCCAGCCTTCAATGTACTGGTCAAGCTCGGCAGTTGTTATTTGTTCTCCTGGAAGTGCATCCTTTGTTACGAAAACAGGTTCTAATTTTACGCGTTCAGGTGTTTCGTCACCGTTTAGTTTTTGGTATGCAAAACGAACTTGGATACGTCCGATATCTTTTGGATCAACCGCTGCCGACGCAACCCATGGGCTATTATCCGCTTGAATCATTTGTAAATCCTCATCGCTCATGTCAATTCCGTACACTTTAATATCTGTACGTCCTGCTTGTTGAATGGCACGAACAGCACCCTTTGCAAACTCATCCCACGCTGCCCAAACCGCTGTAATTTGACCTTCCTCAGGGTATTGTTTTAAAAGAGCTTCCATCTGTGCTTGTGTATCTAAAGCCGTGTTTGCCGTAGCGGCACCAAATGTTGCGATCTCTTTTATGCCTGTGTTGTTATCAAGAAACTCTTGGTAGGCCAACTGACGTCTTTCCATTGGTGCGAAGCCCGCAACCCAAATTTTTACGATATTTGCTTCACCACCAGCGTCTTCTGCCAATTTTTCAAGTGTCATTTGTGCCATTTGCTGGTCACCTTGTTCAAGAACGGTTACACCTTCCACTTCCACTTCTGCATCAAAAACAACAACTGGAATTCCTTTATCGACTGCCTTTTGAACAGAACTTTGTAGTGCTTCCTTTGTTCCATGGTCAATTAAAATGGCATCGAAGCCCTGGTTTAACGCTGCATCTACGTTTGACGCCATTTTCGCGAGGTCACCATCAGATGTAAAAACCGTTGTTTCTCCTGCGAACTTTTTCACTTGTTCCTCAACACCCTCAATATATTGCGCTGAGAATGTTCCTAAGTTTTGCTGCATGATTAACGCAACTTTTTTGTTTGCTAATGGATGATCAGAATTCTTTACTTCTGTACTATCTGTTTTCGTTGTTTCTTCAGCTACTTTCGGTTGGCAGCCAACTAGTACTGCAATAATTAATAATGTCGTGAATAATAGTTTTGATAATTTCATTTAATTTTCTCCCCTTCTTTTGTATGTAATCTTATTTTTCACATCTGTTTACTCAAGTTGAAAACCCATCACTCTCCTGTTTGTTGAGGCTTCTTTTTGAAGATGTAAAAAAGCCTCTTTCTTATCAGAAAGAGGCTTGAAGCATACAAAAGTCTTCGCACCTCTTATCTACCAGAAAGAATCATCCTTCTGTTGGAATTAGCACCGTGCCTTGCGGGTTGTTTACCCGGCGAACTAAGTCGCCCCATTTCACAATGGTATTACGGTCGGTTGCTGGGCGTCATCGGGCCAAATCCCTCAGCCTACTCTTGATAAGAGAAAATACAGCAATCATATTCAAATATCTTACTTGACGAGAATCATATCATGGTCAAAAACAAATTTCAATATTTTTATTATAAAAAATATTTTAATAGTGGGAAAGGAAGTAATTTGCCTTTTTTCGTATCATGACGCATATGTGCCCGACTAACGCGCAATTAACAGCTTCCACAAAAAAAGGGACCAGGAGAACCGTCCCCCTGGACCCTTATAATACTTTGTTATTCCGTTCGAGCACTCGTAAAAGGTTTTGCTCGAATAATGGCATTTCTTCTTCGGTAAGCTGTGAAGCGAAGATACTTTCACTTTCGTTTTTTAGGGTTTGAAGTAGCAGTAACATGACGGTTTGGACAGTAAGATTAGGATCAATCAATTCTGCCAAGGACGCCATCGTTTCGGGCTTTACATCCGGATAGACAAATTTCGTCTCTGCCCCTTGCAGCCCCACCTCGTAAAATTTTCGAATGATTTCTGCACGCTCAGATCCACTTCCTGTCACACCTAAATATATTTGGACAGCCACCCCATTACGAAGACGACGCTGGGAGATTCCTGCAAACTTTTTCCCATCTATACTTAAATCATAACTTCCTGGACAATATGAACCGACAACCTCTCGTGCTACTATGTCGACTTCATAGCCATCGAACATTTTTCGAATCAACTCAAGCATTGTATCGTAGCCACGGTTGATATCAATGCCTTTTTCTGTTTCAGGAAAGATAAGCGAGATGTTTAGCACTCCCTCATCAAGAACCACTGCTAGTCCGCCCGAATTTCGTACGATTGCACGAAAGCCCATTGACTCAAGGAGCTCTATCCCCTCCTCAAGAAAGGGAAGTTTCGTATCCTGAATCCCAAGCACAATGGTCTGATGATGAACCCAGGCCCTTGCAGTAGCTGGTGAATCTCCTTTTCCTACAAATGCACAAAGCGTATCATCTATCGCAAACGATTGCAATGCATCAAATTGATAGCCTAAACTTGATTGATCTATAATCCGCCAGCTTGGCTGGTGTAAAAGACTTTCGGTCATACGTCATACTCCTATTACACAAAAGGTACTTTTTTAAAAATCGCAAATGCAAATGAACCCTAAAAAACCAGGCATTGCCTGGTTTTAACATTCCCTATTTTACCTTTAATTTACGAAATTGGCTACCTCGTGATGGGAGGTCTTGCTCATTTTTTGCGCAATCATACGATTAATATCTTTCTCGATGGCCTTTACCGTCGTATCCAACGTAATGGCTAACTCTTTAAAAAGTATTTTTTGAATATGAAGGAGAAGTCTACGGTCATGTTCAGATAACTTCTTATCAATCATTTCAAATTCATATTTTTTACTCATTAATGTATTTAAAACGCTCGAAATTTCTTTTCTGTCTCCAGAAGAAACGATTTCAGAATAATTTTTATGACGTTCTGACGCATGATCAATCCACTGAATTCCCGGTAGCTTAAACGAGTCCAATATCTCCTCTGACTCACTTTTCCCAATGATTTCTCGCATTAAATTGCGGTCATTGTCTACTGGATTTTGAATCGTCAAAGTACTATCCTCAATTGGGCTCATAATATAATAATTTCGAGTAATCCCAGAATATGTTTTCTCACAAATATCATCTATTCGACAAATCCCCTGATTTGAATAAATCACCAGATCCCCAATATTAAACATGTACCATGCTCCTATCCAATGGATTGTCAACTTAGTTGACTATACTTATCATACTCCATTTTGCGAAAAATGTCAACTTGGTTGACATTTGAAGATTATCATCTCTACGGGTTGTAATAAAGACAAAATCCCCTAACTGTAGTTATTTCGCGGTTTGTCAACTCAGTTGACAATGTCTATCGTTTTTTGTATAGTAATGACGATTATTAAAACGGGAGTGGAATGTATGGATCCTGTACTTCAACAATTAGATCTCATTGACCTTATAAGTGAAAGGCATGGTCAACTTCGTGGTATTGCAGAAAAATTATGGAATGAGACTAGTGACATCGCAATCTCAAACTCCGAATGGTACATCATGTCGAGAATATATAAAAAGCAACCAACAATTGCATATGTTTCAAAAAATGTAGACATCTCGAGACAGGCTACTCATAAGTTTATAAAAAACATGAAGGCGAAAGGGCTCGTTAACGTAATGGATGTCGAACACAATAGAAAAGAAAAATCGATTGAACTCACATCATTTGGTGAGGAATGTTATGAGAAAAATGAGGCGCTTAAAGCGAAGATTGAAAAGCAGCTCGCTGAAAAAATCGGGGATGACCAAATCAAACTTCTTAAAAATGTATTAAAAATGGATTGGGGACTATGATTGTTAGGTTTGAGTCCAAGGATGAGGGTTTACTGCCACTATTCCAGAAATACTGCCACTAACCAAATACAACCACAAAAAATGGCCATGTTCCCTGACATGGCCATTTCTCATTCCTATAAAGCTTGTGCTGCTGTGATTAATGCAAGCTTATACACATCTTCATCATTACATCCGCGTGATAGGTCATTTACCGGCTGATTTAAGCCTTGTAAAATAGGACCTACTGCTTCAAAATTTCCAAGGCGCTGTGCAATTTTGTACCCGATATTACCTGCTTCAAGACTTGGGAAAACAAATACATTTGCGTCACCCTTAATCACGGAATCCGGTGCTTTTTTCTTAGCTACAGAAGGAACAAATGCCGCATCAAACTGGAATTCTCCGTCCAATACCAAGGCCGGATTCATTTCTTTTGCAATCTTAACTGCGTCTACTACCTTTTCCGTTTCAGGAGACTTCGCAGATCCCTTTGTTGAGAAGCTTAGCATTGCAACTCTTGGCTCAATATCGAACATTTCTGCTGTATTGGCACTCTCTATTGCAATTTCCGCTAAATCCTGGCTGTCTGGTGCAATATTGATCGCACAATCAGCAAATACATATTTCTCATCTTCACGAACCATGATAAACACACCAGAAGTCTTCTTTACACCGTGCTTTGTTTTAATAATTTGAAGAGCAGGGCGAACTGTATCTGCTGTAGAATGGGCAGCACCACTTACAAGTCCGTGTGCCTTACCAGTGTATACAAGCATTGTTCCAAAGTAGTTTTCATCCTTAAGAATTTTGCGTGCATCCTCTTCCGTTGCTTTCCCTTTACGTCTTTCAACAAATGAAGCAACAAGTTGGTCAAACTCTGGGTAAGAATCAGCATCATAGATTTCCACTCCATCAAGTGAAACGCCTACCTCTTTTGCTTTGCTTTCAACCGCAGACTTCTCACCAATTACGACTGGCACAAGTACCTTTTCACTTGCTAAACGGCTTACTGCATTTAAAATACGCTCATCTAGTCCTTCAGGAAACACAATTTTCATGTCCTTTCCTGATACCTTTTCTTTTAATTGAGTAAATAAATCGCTCACTTTTATACCTCCTAAATCTCGTGCATTTACATGCTTTTATGTAAATTGGGTCATCCAGTACCCCGATCAAATACACCTTGGCGTATTTGCCGCCCGATTTTTTTCGAGCTTGCTCGAAAAACTTCCATTGAAAAATCGTGGCATCCGCTGGAGGCTTTAACTTTATTTAGTTGGGGTTCAACCCCTTCTGAATTAAGTTAAAACTGCCAACCATAAGGATACGGCTTTTTTTACAAAATGAAAACTAAAAAGCCTTAGAATTCTTGTGACAGTATTATGACACTATCTTCAATTTTCCCAACAACCTTACAAATTACTCACTCATGCTTATGTTCACAAAATTGTCCGGAGTTTACTAAGTTGGCTATAGGGGAAACTATGATATAGTAGTGGTTGAATACATAATCAATGTAATACGAGGAGTGATAGTAATGGCTGAAGCAGCACAAACGCTTGATGGCTGGTATTGCCTTCATGATTTCCGTTCGATTGATTGGACATCTTGGAAAACTCTTTCAAGTGACGAGCGCCAAGCAGCAATTCATGAATTTCTTGGTCTAGTTGAGAAGTGGAATAAGACTCAAAGCGAAAGCCAAGGAAGTCATGCATTATACACAATTGTTGGTCAAAAAGCTGATTTCATGATGATGATTCTTCGTCCAACAATGGAAGAGTTGAATGAAATCGAAAACGAATTCAACAAAACAAAGCTAGCTGAATACACAATTCCTACTTATTCGTATGTATCTGTTGTTGAATTAAGTAACTATATGGCAGGCGAAAGCAAAGAGGATCCATACCAAAATCCTTATGTACGCGGACGCTTATACCCTATCCTACCAAAAAACAAATATGTGTGCTTCTATCCAATGGACAAGCGCCGTGATGGCAATGACAACTGGTACATGCTTTCAATGGAAGAACGCAAGGAGCTTATGAGAAGCCACGGTATGATTGGCCGCCAATATGCTGGTATTGTAAAACAAATCATCACTGGCTCTGTCGGCTTTGATGATTACGAATGGGGCGTAACCCTATTCTCCGACGATGTACTTCAATTCAAAAAGCTCGTTTATGAAATGCGTTTTGACGAAGTAAGTGCACGCTATGGTGAATTCGGTGCATTCTTTGTAGGAAACATTTTAACCGAAGAAAAAGTTCCACAATTTTTACACATAAATTAAAAAAAAGAGAGGGCTTCCTCTCTTTTTTTTCATCCATATTCATAATCCTTTTTCCTCTCTCATACAATTCAATGATGAATCCACTAAACATATCCACCAGAAATCTAATAAAGTATCCCAAAAACGAATCTAGAAGTAGGAACCCATTTTTCACCTTATCAATAAGTTAATAAAGAGACTTTCGACAAGTCTTCTTTTTTAAGTGAGGTGAGAAAATGGCAGTAGTTGCGCACACGGAGGAAGATGTAAAGCTATTAGCAAGGCTATTACGTGCTGAGGCAGAAGGCGAAGGCAGGCAAGGCATGCTATTAGTAGGGAATGTTGGGGTAAACCGTACGAGATCTCGTTGCCTGGATTTTAAGGACATTAACACCATTCGAAGAATGGTCTTTCAAAGTCCTGGAGGCTTTGAAGCGACGCAAAAGGGCTACTTTTACCAAGCCGCTCGACCAACTGAGATCGCACTTGCACGAAGGGTACTAAAGGGGGAAAGATTTCACCCTGCCAGGTTTTCATTGTGGTTTTTTCAACCATCAGGAAACTGTCCGGCACAATGGTATAACCAGTGGAACGTAGGACGGTATAAGGCACATTGCTTCTACCAACCTACTCAGGAGGATTGTCCTGGCGTGTTTTAAGGCAATTCGCCTTTTAGAAAAAAAGTAAAACATATTCTGAGGAGGGCTTACATTGAGTAAAGACAATCAACAATCGCAAAATCCATATGAAGCTTACGGGTATAACCCTCAAAGCTATGGACAGTATGGATTCTACATGGATCCACGCCAATTCGGATATACGTATCCGACCCAACAGCAACAAGGGGGCTTTCAGATGCCACAAACGCCAACTTTCGCTCAAACGGGTGGTATCGCACAAAATGTACCGGGGATGCTTCCACTTGAAGAATCCTATATCGAAAACATTCTTCGCCTGAACAAAGGTAAGGCTGCGACTGTATACATGGGCTTTGATAACACCAACCAACAAAAAGTATTTAAAGGGCTTATTGAAGCTGCAGGACGTGACCACCTGATTTTAAGTGATCCACAAACAGGTATGCGCTACTTATTGTTAATGGTCTTCCTACAATATATTACGTTTGACGAAGAAATCGAATATCAATATCCATTTGGCGGTGGAGCCCAACAAGGTCTAGTATCTTACCCACCACGCTAAAAAGAAGGAGTGTCCACGGACACTCCTTTTCACATACTATAAATGTTTTACGGCTGCCACCATCAATAAAACCCAGCCTAGTAAAAAGGCTACACCACCAAGTGGAGTGATGGCACCTAGTATTTTAATTCCAGATACACTTAATACATACAAGCTTCCTGAGAATAAAATAATCCCGACAAATATGCTCCAACCAGCTGTCGTAATCAGGTTTACCTGTGAAAACTTGTCCGCTAAAAACGCCACAATAAACAAGCCGATGGCATGAAACATTTGATATTGAACCGCTGTGTTCCACGTTTTTAAATATTTTTCTGTGATTTTACCTTCTAATCCATGTGCACCAAAAGCACCCAGCGCAACCGCTAAAAATGCATTAATCGCTCCCAATATTAAAAATAGTTTCATTTTCGTTCTCCATCCTTTTTTGAAAATTCCTATTTCATTTTAACATATTCATTATAAGATAGTAGTAAGAGGTGTTTTGTTATGGACCTAGACATATTACCTGTCGGAGACATGGCCTTACAGATTTTTTACAACAGACCGGCTTCAAAAGACTTGCAGAAACAAATCCAGAGAACGACTAAACAAATTGAGAAAATGAGGTTACAAGGGGTCGTCGAGCTTGTCCCTGCTTTTCAATCGATCACGATTTACTATAATCCCATTCTCACTTCCTATAAAAGTCTTTCTGAGCAGGTTTCAGAGATTTGCAGAGGAATATCTCCAATCGAGAACGACACTTTAAAAGAGGTAATCGTTATTCCAACCTGCTATGATGGCGAGGACCTTGAGCATGTTGCGCTTAATTCAGGACTATCAACGGAAGAAGTCATATCCATACATAGTAGTGTTGACTATCTCGTCTATATGATTGGCTTTTTACCAGGCTTCCCTTATTTAAAAGGGCTTTCAGATAGGCTTGCAACACCGCGTCTATCAAACCCTAGACTTAAAGTTCCTAAAGGGGCAGTTGGCATCGGCGGTGACCAAACTGGCATTTACCCACTCGAATCACCAGGAGGCTGGAATCTCATTGGTCGAACACCGGTACCATTATTTGACCCTAAAAAGAGAGAACCTTTTTTACTGAAAGCAGGGGACTTTCTACGGTTTACACCGATATCGGCTGATGAATATCAGGAAATTGAAAATCTCGTAAACGAAAATCGATACAACTTTATTCAGCAGAAGTCCCAAACTTCTGCTAAATAAAGTAAAGCCTCCGGCGGATGCCACGATTTTTCAAAGGAAATTTTTCAGCATTAACTGGCACTAAGCCCTCACTGAGGGCAATTGCCAGTAAAAGCCTGATTGGTTCAACTAACAATCTGCGGAAAAATACATCCACAGATTGAAGTTTCACTGTATCTCGCATAAGATCAAAGACTAAGAAAGCCACTTCCTGTGGCAACGTCTTTATGACCCACTTCCTGTGGGCATAAAAATTGGGCGCAAATACGCCAAGGCGCATTTGATAGGTTGAGGTGAAAATAATTGAAAACGATTGATTTAAATTGTGATTTAGGAGAAAGCTTTGGAGCTTATAAAATCGGCAACGATGAGCAGGTATTACCACATATCTCTAGTGCCAACATCGCTTGTGGGTTTCACGCTGGCGATCCACATGTGATGAGTCAAACCGTCCAGCTCGCGAAAAAATATGACGTTGCCATCGGTGCCCACCCTGGTTTCCAGGACCTTGTTGGGTTTGGCAGAAGAGCCATGGCCGTTTCCCCGTCTGACGTCTATGATCTCGTGATCTATCAAATCGGGGCCCTTTCTGCCTTTTGCCAGGTGCATGATGTGAAACTCACGCATGTAAAGCCACATGGAGCCCTTTATAATATGGCTGCAGTCGATACAAGCCTTGCTGAGGCGATTGCAAAGGCAATCGCTAATTTTGACCCTACACTTGTGTTATACGGTCTTGCCGGTAGCAAGCTAATCGAAGCAGGGGAAAAATACGGACTACATGCCGTTTCCGAAGTTTTCGCAGACCGAACCTATCAGCCTGACGGAACCTTAACCCAAAGAACCGAGCCAAACGCCGTCATTCATGACAGCAACCAGTCCATCAAACAAGTTCTGCAAATGGTGAAAGAGCAAACCGTCCAAACGATTACTGGCGAAGTCATTCCCATCAAAGCAGACTCGATTTGTGTTCATGGAGACAACATTCATGCCATTCAATTCGTACAAAGGTTAAATCACGCACTAACCAATGAAGGCATCACAATTAAGGCAATCAGGTGATTTAAATGGGACAACCACTTTTTACCGTCCTTAAAAAAGGGCTATATACCACTTTTCAAGACTTAGGTCGCTATGGGTATCAACAATTTGGAGTCGTCACAAGCGGCGCAATGGATTCATATTCAAGCCAACTCGCAAATATTCTTGTCGGCAATCCAAGGGGTGAAGCTGTACTTGAAATTACTATGATTGGACCAACATTACTTGTTGAGGCAGACACAATTTCAATCGCAGTATGTGGTGCTGATTTAAGCATGACCGTTAATGGAAATAAAGCTCCGTTATGGAAATCCTTTATCGTGAAAAAAGGGGACATTATCCGGTTTGGCAAACCAGTTTCAGGTACTCGCACATACTTAGCGGCGGCTGGTGGATTTCATGCAGAGGAAGTACTCGGAAGCAAATCGTATTACCCGAAGGCAAAGCTTGGAACGGAAATCAATGATGGGGATATTCTTTATGGAACTAGGAGTCGTTTCCGAAAAAATACCGGGCTCTCGCGTCATTTTATTCCAACGTTTGAAAAAGAGATTACAGTCCGCGCCATTCTGGGACCACATGACAATTATTTTACAGAGGATGCGATCGAAAAATTCTTCACAGATCTTTATCGAGTTGTTCAAGGCGATCGAATGGGCTATCGATTACAGGGGACAACGCCGTTACAGCATAAAGACAAAGCTGAAATCCCATCTGACGCCATCCCACTTGGTGGCATTCAGGTCCCAAGTAGCGGTGAACCCATCATCTTATTAGCCGATCGACAAACGACAGGAGGCTATCCCCGGATTGCAACCGTCATTTCTGTTGATATTTATAAAATTGCGCAACTGGCACCCGGTGGAAAGATTCGATTTGAGCACTGCAGGATCGAAACCGCGCACGAACTCTACAAAAAAAGAGAAAAATTTCTTGAAAACCTTCAGGGATAACGTTACCCTGAAGGTTTTTTTTCACGTCCAGGATATCGGACAAAGCCCAAAATAGGAAAATCTCTACTTAAAAATCAAATAGAGAGTCTCCGTTTGCATCGTCTTCTTCTAATTTTGTTGAGTTTTGAATCGTCGTTGGTTGCATCGTCTGAATGGGTTGCACAACCTTCGGCATTGGCTGCACTGGCACAGTTTCAACCCGTCTCACCTCAGCTGGTGCCTCATCCAAAACAAGGTCACATAATGTTCGAATTGCCATTAACCGCTCTCTTACCTTTTGTTCACTTGCTTCACTTTTTGCCATCTGTAATTCTTGTTGCATTTTATCTAAAATCTTACCGACAGATATATTCATAAATTTCAACCCCTATGCCCGAATATCTACGTTGTAGGAAGGCTTCTGCTTCGTCTGTAGACGCTTTTCTTCAAACTTCATACAATGTGCCCCAGAGGACCGAAATACCGTGATAGACGGCATCGCCTGCGTTTTAAAGTTGAAGGCACGACACCCGCGAGGAAATTTCGGGTCCCATGTCGTGTAAAAGTGTTTGCATTTTAAGCAATTGACTCTCTTTTGCATCCCTTCACTACCTTTTTGTAAAAATCGATACTCTCATTTTCCCATGTAGGAGGATGCGCGTCAAACTCACATGTTGTCAATCTAGCAATTTGGAGTCTAACCGTATGAAAAAACCCCTCAGATCATCTCTGAGGGGCATTTACGCAGATCATTATGTAAAATTACTTACCAGCAACTGCGTCTTTAAGAGCCTTACCTGGTTTGAATGCAGGTACTTTGCTAGCTGCGATTTCGATTTCTTCACCAGTTTGTGGGTTACGGCCTTTACGAGCAGCACGCTCACGAACTTCGAAGTTACCGAATCCGATTAATTGTACTTTATCTCCGTTGCTTAATGCATTTTGAACAGCTTCAAATACTGCATCTACAGCTTTTGTTGCATCCTTTTTAGATAGTTCTGC
This sequence comes from Ferdinandcohnia sp. QZ13, assembly GCF_031324165.1. Lineage (NCBI taxonomy): Bacteria > Bacillati > Bacillota > Bacilli > Caryophanales > Bacillaceae > Ferdinandcohnia > Ferdinandcohnia sp. QZ13. The sequence continues at coordinate 1,767,047 of NZ_JAVIVW010000015.1, forward strand.
ACTTTCAGCAACTGCACTGATTAGTTCTGTTTTGTTCATTTTAAATTCTCCTCTCCAAATAAGCACATATTCTTTTTACCACTTTTTTCATAGGTTCGCAAGATATTAAGCGAAATTTCCCTATTAAACTGTTGGTATAAGCTATTACATCACTAGATTAGTCAAAAAACAAGCATTTCAAACTAATTTTCGATAAATATTTTAAAAATTTCTTGTTACTACCAAGTTTTACCGAAATTCTAGTTTTTATACTTGGAAATACTACTAAAAAATGAAGCATGAAAGGAGGACTCAACATGGCACGAAGAAAACGTCGACCACTTGTTCCAGAAGCAAGAGAAGAACTTGACCAATTAAAAGCAAACGTCATGAAAAAGCAAGGGTATAAAACAGACCCAACTAATCCCGACAACGTAAAATATGAGGTCGCAAGGGAACTAGGAATCCCACTAAATGATGAGTACAACGGCAACCTTACATCCAAACAAGCCGGAAAAGTAGGTGGAAACATCGGTGGCAATATGGTCAAAGAAATGATCCGCATGGCACAGGAGAACTTAAATAAACGGGGGTAAGGAGGCATTCTTCAATATGGCAAAGACCAAAAACCGTGTCGGTCAATCCAATCATGGTCAGTACAAGGTTGCAAAAGGACCAAAAGCAAGAGAATCTGGCTATGAAGCAAGCTATGAGTACACAACAGGTAATGAAATAGGAAGGAAAGATCAATAATTCTGCAACTGCCCAAAAACACCTGGGCAGTTTTTTCTTTTACACCCCAACCATTTATCGCTAAAATGAATATACAAACGCTTTCAAATTGGAGGTGAATTCGCTTTGTCTGCCCTTTCCAAATTCCTATACGGCATTGGGGTGTTATTATTTCTCATTACTTTTTCACTTACCTGCTATTATGCCTATCAAATTTTCCACTTTGGGAACAATTCTGCAAAAGCAACAAGCGAAGCGCCTCGTTATCATTTCGTTCTTGTTCCACAAGAGCTGGATAATGATTATTGGCGACTTGTTGAAAATGGAGCAAAAGCAGCTGCTCAGCATTTCAATGTTGTCCTTGAATATACCGGACCAAAACAAGCAAATACAGAGGAGCATCTTAAGACACTGGAAATGGCCGTTGCTTCTAGGGTGGACGGCATTTTAACACAAGGTCTTCAAGAAGATCAATTTACCCCACTGATAAATCAGATCGTTGAAAAGGGGATCCCTGTGATTACCGTCGATACCGATGCAGCAACAAGCAAGCGATACTCCTATGTTGGTACTGATAATTATTATTCGGGCTTTATTGCCGGTCAGGCGCTTATTCAAGATACAGGCGGGAAAGCAAATGTTGCGATTGTCACTGGACATTTCTACGCTTCTCATCAACAGCTGCGTGTTCAAGGCTTTAAAGATGCGATTCAGAATGAGGAAGGGATTCAAATTATTGCAATTGAAGAATCAAATATCACAAGGGTCCGAGCCGCAGAGGCCGCTAACAAAATCCTTAAAGATCATCCAGAGGTCACGGCCTTTTATGGAACAAGCGCCTTAGATGGGATCGGAATTGCACAGGTTGTTGAGCATTATCAGAAACAAGATCAAATCTATATTATTGGATTTGATACCATTGAAGATACCCTTCACTATATGAAAAAAGGCACAATCGACGCTACCGTCATGCAAGAGCCTTATCAAATGGGATATCGTTCTGTGCAACTGATGATCGACTTAATCGAGGGACGAAACGTTCCGGATACGGTACATACAGAGACTAGAGTCATACGGCCCGAAGACCTGCCACTTGATTCAAAGCGTATCATAAGGATGGATCCATCATGATTATTCGAATCCGTACGAAATTACTTCTTTATTTTATGATTGTCTTTATTATTTTGAATGCTGTTGCCTTTTTGTTTTATAAAAGCAGTGAAAAAATCGTTTCTGAATATGATGATAGCTTTGAAAAATTTCTGTTATTAAATGATATTTCTCAGCAGGTTAATCTCGTCCATGAAAAAATGCAATCCTTTATCGTTGAAGAGGAAGATACCTTTCTCAAAGACTATTTTGGCGCTAGAAAGCAGCTTTTAACCTATCAGGGACAGCTGACCAATAAGCTATCGAATGAAAATAACGCCATTACTCTATCGAATTATAAAAATATCATTAGTAGTTATATTGAAGCCACCGATCTAACGATTGGGATGTTCCAGAACAAAGAAATTAATCGATACTCCACACACCTAAATGAAGCAACGAAATTTGCAGGTTTTATTCAAGAGACAACGTTGTCATTAGTCAATAACGAACTAACCGATTATCAATTATTTTATGAAGAAATCGAAAAGCAGAACCGTTATTTTAATTTAATGGGTATGTCCCTGTTTAGTTCAACATTTCTATTAAGTTTGCTTCTAGCTATGTGGTTATCAGGCGGAATTACAAAACCAATTCGTCAATTATCCAAGGCAGCCACTGAAATTTCAGAAGGTAACTTTTCCGGTGATGAAATCAAGGTGACAACTAATGATGAGTTAAAATTATTAACGAACACATTTAATCAAATGAGGCTTAATATTCGTCAATTGGTAAGTGAGATCAAGGAACAATCAGAGCTTGATAAGCTCCTGAAGGAATTGGAATTAAAAAGCCTACAAAACCAGATCAACCCACACTTTTTGTTTAATACACTTAATACTGTTTCAAAGATGGCTTACTTGGAAGAGGCTCAAAACACCTCTCGGTTAATCGAAGCAATTGCTGCACTGCTTCGCTATAATTTGGGAGACTTACATAAATCTTCGACTCTCTTAAACGAAGTTAAAATTGTTAAAGAGTATTTCTATATCCAACGTACCCGCTTTGGCGAACGGATTGATTTTAAAATGGAGGTTGACCCGGATTGCTTAAACATCGAGATACCATCTCTCTCCCTCCAGCCCATCATTGAAAATGCATTTATTCATGGGATTGAATCGATGGAGGATGGTGGCATCATCAAGCTACACGTTTTTCGGGTGTCTGATCGAATATGTGTAGAAATTACAGACAATGGAGCAGGGATGGATGAAAACACACTAACTAAGCTTAGGCAGATGGCAGATGGAACTTCGCCAGAGGATCGTGTCCCTCTTGAAAAATCAACCGGACATTCAACCGGAATTGGGATAAAAAATGTCATCCAAAGACTTCAGTTATTTTATAAGCGAATGGACGTTGTAGAAATAGAATCAATAAAAGATAGTGGAACCACATTTCGACTTTTGCTTCCTTATGATCAAAAAGGGGTGACAGATCATGATTAAAGTGATAATTGTCGATGACGAATTATTTGAACGGAAGGCGATTACAAAAATCATTCAAACCGAATGTACAGATGTTGAAGTTATCGGTGAGGCTCCAAACGGAAGAGTAGCCATTGAGAAAGCTACACAACTCAAGCCAGACTTGATCCTCATGGATATCAAGATGCCCGGGATTGATGGAGTGGAAGCGGTTAAGCGGATTAAACAATTAGAACCTGACATTAAATTCATTATGGTATCCGCATTTAACACGTTTGAATATGCAAAAGAAGTGATGCAGCAGGGTGTGAAGGAATACATTTTAAAGCCAAGTCGTAAAGCCGACATCTTAGCTGCCATTGATAGAGTGAAAGCGGAGATTGAGCAGGAAAGACGACAGGCCGAAGCTCAAACCGAGCTTAAAAATCGAATGAAGGAATTACTGGTCCTCGCCCAAAAGGAAGGAATCACATCAATCAATGAGGATCATCACCATTCAACCGAACTATGGAAAAACAATCAACTCCACGGGTTATTGTCAAAAGCCAAAAAATATATTGATTTGCGTTACTATGAATCTCTAACACTTGAGGAAGTAGCAGAATATGTAGAACTAAGCCCGTATCATTTTAGTAAGCTTTTTAAAGAAAAAATGGGCGTTACCTTCATTGACTACCTCACAACTGTGAGAGTTGATCATGCGAAAAAGGAAATGGATGACCCTAGTAAAAGCTTAAAAGAAATCTGTTATTCCGTTGGCTATAAGGACCCCAATTATTTTAGCAGGGTTTTTAAAAAATATACCGGTATGTCACCATCAGAATATCGAAGCATCTCATTGAAATAACCTTTCGAAATCAGCTTGGGATAAGCTGATTTTTTTTTGTCATTTCAACCACCACAAAAAAGTGAAGGTATTCGCAAGAAAGTACAGATTGTAGTTTCTCTCCCTCCCTCTAATCCGTGTTACATTTAAATTGTTAACGCTTCCAATAAAAATAAGGGGGATATTCGTATGAAAAAAGGTTTTCTATTGTCACTTTTGTTTGTATTTGTTTTTGCAATGACTGCATGTAGCTCCGAACCCGGCTCAAAGGAAAAGGATGGAGACAAAGCAAAGTTAGATATCTTCAGCTGGTGGACAGGTGCTGGTGAGGAAGATGGATTAAAAGCTTTAATTGCTTTGTTTGAAGAAAAATATCCAGATGTGCCGATTGAAAATGCCGCTGTTGCAGGTGGGGCTGGAACAAACGCAAAGGCGGTTCTTGCTAGCCGGATGCAAGGGGATGATCCACCGGCTACATTCCAGGTTCATGGTGGAGCTGAGCTTAACGAAGGTTGGGTTGCCGCTGGAAAAATGGAACCATTAAACGACCTTTATGAAGCTGAAGGATGGAATGACAAATTCCCACAAGACTTAATTGATATGGTTAGTAAAGACGGTAATATCTACTCAGTCCCAGTGAATATTCATCGTGGAAACGTGCTCTGGTACAACAAGCATGTGTTTGAAGAAAATGGTCTTGAGGCACCAACTACTTTTGACGAATTCTTCGAGGTTGCTGATGCGTTAAAAGCAAAAGGAATTACACCACTAGCATTAGGCGATAAAGAGCCTTGGACGGCTACCCACCTCTATGAAACAGTTCTATTAGGAGTTCTTGGTACAGAGGGTTATGGGAAGCTATGGACAGGGGAAATAGCCTTCGATGATGCAAAGGTTGTTGAAGCTACCGAAATTTACAAGAAGATGCTTGGATATATTAATGAAGACCATGCCTCTCGCAACTGGCAGGATGCTTCTCAGTTAGTAGCTAATGGCGAAGCAGCTATGAACGTCATGGGTGACTGGGCGAAGGGTTATTTCGTTAACGACCTAAAACTAGTAGTCAATGAGGACTTTGGCTATATCCCAACTCCTGAAACGGATGGTATGTTCATGGTTATTACAGATACATTTGGATTACCAAAGGGGCTTTCAAATGCTGAAGACGTGAAGAAGTTCTTATCTGTATTAGGTTCAACTGAAGGTCAGGATGAATTCAACCCGCTAAAGGGATCTATCCCTGCACGTGTAGATGCTGACGTTTCCAAATACGACCAATACGGAAAAGATACAATTGAAGATTTCAAATCTGCGAAGCTAGCACCAAGCCTAGCACACGGCTCTGCTGCTGCAGAAGGTTTCCTAACAAAGGTAAACCAAGCTGTTAACATCTTCGTTACACAGCTCGATGTCAACCAATTTACGGATTCACTTACTTCAGCTGCTGCGGAATTGAAATAATACGATGAAGGGGATGAGAGCTCTCTCACCCCTTCTTTTTAGAGGAAGTTCAAAAAGTCGCCAAATGATAAGCTTCGAATCTCTGCGTCACTCGTTCTCTCCAGTCCTCTCGTATCAAAAACATACGCTCAGGTCCTCGAGTCGCGAGTTCTTTGATCTTCTTGCTTTTTGATTCGTCAACTTTTTGGACAATTATCTTACTATAAAGAGGAGGATATCTATGGAACTAGCAAAACAGTCGAAAAAATCCACTCAAAAACAAGCAGAAATCCTTCCTAAAAAGAAACGTGTTTTTAATACCGACCAATTATTGGCCATTGCCTTCCTTTTGCCCTCTATTCTGTTAATAACCATTTTTGTTTACGGGTTTATCGGATGGACGGGATACGTTTCTCTTAGTAATTGGAATTCACTTGTTCCTGATATGTCGTTTGCCGGCCTGAAAAACTATCTTTATCTATTTGGCGACTTCCGTTTCCAAGCGGATTTACGGAATACACTGGTCTTCACTGTTTTATTTATCGGGGTAGTGATTATTATCGGCCAGCTTTTAGCCATATTACTAGACCAAAGTTTTTTAAAAGGGGAGTCCATCTTCCGTAACATTTTCTTTTTCCCAATGGCCTTATCCTTTGTTGTAACAGGTGTCGTATGGCAATGGCTGCTAAATCCCTCCACAGGGGTCAACCTATTTTTAGAAAAAATTGGGCTAGATTCAAAGTGGTATACCAATACTGAGATCTTATTTGGATTTAATTGGGGGAAAATTGAGTTTGGAATTCCATTCGCGATCATCGCTGTCATCATTGCCGCCGTCTGGCAAATGACGGGATTCTCACTTGCGATGTATCTTGCGGGGCTTCGCGGAATACCTGAAGAAGTAAGAGAAGCTGCACGCATGGACGGGGCAAAGGAATTTCAAATTTACACAAAGATCATCCTCCCCATCCTACGTCCAATTACGGTGAGTGTCGTCATTATCATGGCACATATCTCTCTTAAAATATTTGATTTAATTTATGCGATGACTGGTCCAGGGGCTAACTTTGTCACTGACGTTCCGGGAGTATACATGTTTGAAACAACATTCCGTGGTAATTATTATGCAAACGGGGCCGCTATTGCGATCATCATGCTCATCTCTGTTGCTATTTTTATTGTTCCGTATTTGATTTCAAGTAGAAAGGGTGAAGCATCATGACCATTAAAACAATCACTCGGCCATTGCTTTACCTGGCGCTAATTGGCCTCAGCCTTTTTTATTTAATGCCCATTTACGTGATTATCGTGACAAGCCTTAAGCCGCTTGATCAAATTTCATTAAGTGAGATGTGGAAATTACCTGCCACACTTGACTTTAGCAGCTATCAGCTCGCATTTGAAAAGCTTGTCCCAAATTTTTTTAATTCTATTTATTTAGTAATACCCGCGACGTTGCTGTCTGCCTTATTAGGCGCATTGAACGGTTATGTACTATCAAAATGGCGTTTTAAAGGCGCTAATTCACTATTTACGTTGATTTTATTCGGGATGTTTATCCCGTATCAAAGCATTTTAATTCCTATGATTCAATTTTTACGAGAAGTCGGACTTTACAACTCAATTACAGGACTTATTTTTGTCCATGTGGTGTATGGGATTCCGATTACGACACTCATGTTTAGGAACTTTTACGCCAATATTCCTGATGAAATGATTGAATCAGCAAAAATAGACGGAGCTGGATTCCTGCGAATTTTTAGATATATTATGATACCTCTTTCTATTTCTGGCTTTGTTGTTGTTGCCATCTGGCAATTCACAAATATTTGGAATGAGTTTTTATTTGCGGTTACGATTACAACATCAGACCAACAACCGATCATGGTCGCCTTACAAAATTTATCAGGCAGTCAGATTGTCCAATGGAACGTGCAAATGGCAGGAGCCCTACTTGCAGCTCTTCCCACCTTGCTAGTCTATATCTTCCTCGGCAAATACTTTGTCCGTGGCCTTCTTGCAGGTTCTGTGAAGGGGTAGCTTAGCCCATAATCGAGTAGGAGGCACTTTCGTGCCGTCCTCTCACACCACCGTACGTACGGTTCCGTATACGGCGGTTCAATTTTATACTAAGCATGTACTTTGTTATAATGTTCCACGCATGAGATTAGTCCAAATTGGGCTAATCTCTTATTCGTTATTGTTGTGGTAAGTACCCATGAGTAAGCGATACGTACTATTCCTTTACTGGTGTGGCTATATTTATAAGCATTATATTTGTTCATTCCCAGTTTAATTAAATTCTTTCTACGGTTTTTGGCTGTTTTCCATTTCTTCCAAATACACATCCGTAGTCTAACTCTTGTGTGGGAATCTATTGTTCCCAACAGCTTTTTCATATAACCAATTTTGAAATAGTTTATCCATCCTCGTATTACTTGGTTGACTCTTTCAACCTGATACTTCGTATCAACACTCCAGTTTTTCCGTGTTAATTGTTTCAACTTAAACTTGAAGTTTTCTACTGACTTTTGATGTGGTTTTGCTTTGTACAAATCCATTTGATAATCTTTGAAGAAACCGAATCCTAGAAATTTCATGGAGGGGTCATTTGGCCTTGTTACTTTCGTTTTACTGGCATTAACAATCAAGCCTAGCTTCTCTTCTATAAACCTTGTCACTGACCTCATCACTCGTCTCGCAGCCATCTCGCTTTTGACCATAATAATGCAGTCGTCCGCATATCTGACGAAACGGAGACCTCGTCTTTCAAGTTCCATATCCAATTCATTAAGCATGATATTGCTGAGTAAGGGTGATAAGTTTCCTCCTTGCGGAGTTCCTATAACTGTTTCTTCATAATCTTCATCTATTTGTACCCCACTCACTAAAAACTTACGAATGAGAGAAATGACGTCACCATCATCTACTGTTTTTGATACAAGATTCATTAGTCTATCGTGATTGACCGTGTCGAAGAAACGTTCTAGGTCAATATCTACAATCCAATCATGACCCTCATTTAGAAATTCTAGAGCTTGTAATATAGCCATCTCTGCATACCGTCTTGGTCTGAATCCATAACTATATTCACTAAATTGCCTATCAAATATAGGTGTAAGTACTTGTGCAATTGCTTGTTGAATGACCCTGTCTTTGACCGTTGGTATTCCTAAAAGTCTAACTCCGCCATTTGGTTTAGGAATCTCCACTCTTAATACGGGAGAGGGTTGATATTTTCTTTGGCGAATTTGTAAGATGATTTCATCCTTATTTAATGCCATATATGCCCCCAATTCATCTACAGTCATTCCATCTATACCAGCTGCACCCTTATTCTTTTCCACCTGCTTGAATGCCAGGTTAAGATTATCCCTGTTTAGGATTTTATCAAGTAGTTTTCCTTCATACATGCTTGTTATTTCCTTTCTGTCTCGTGAAGGCGGTATCCACTTTGTCGCGATGTGCCAGTGGTCTATTTCCTCTTCCAATTGAGATTTCTATAACGATAAAATTGTTCAGCCCTTCGCTCCTTCTAACTTTCATTAGACATCTTCACTACTACGGCTTCTGCTGACTTCTCACCATCCAGTCTTATATCTCTATAAGATTTTGGTATAGCTTAGTGAGACCTCCCCAGTTAAGGTACGAACTCTTTCCCTCCATCTATCTGCCATATTTACACCGTATGATTACTGTAGCTATTGGACTTTAACTTCTTGTGCAGTCTTATCCTCATACGTTGCCTCCTATATGGTTTCTGTTCGTCAGACCGGAGGTTTGCCGTGAGCTTCCTTCAGATTCCACGTCTCCATGGACACCCTTGCTTTTAGCTATGTGCTTACCGCTACAAGGTCGCACTCGGGACTTTCACCCGTTAGAGTTCGCCCATGCTGGGCGAACACAAAACCCCTATGTCACTAAACATAGGGGTCTAAAATCAAGCTAATCGATACACTCGCGCCTCATACGGTCTTAATTCAATCAAATCAGTCGCCTCATGGGCCTCAACAGGATAATTAGCTAGCATTAGCCCATCGTACGTAAACTCACCCTCTGGCACTCGACAAACCGCACTTTCAGAAGACAGATTCGTTACCACAATCACTTTCTCGTCACTAAGTGTTCGTGTGTAAACATACAGTTTTGGATCTTCCTCTAACAATAAATCATACACACCGTAAGTGAACACCTTGTTACTCTTTTTGAGTGCAATCATTTTTTTATAAAAATGTATGACTGAATCGTTATCAGCCAACTGCTTTTCCACATTGATTTCAACAAAATTTGGGTTTACACCCATCCACGGTTTTCCTGTAGTAAAGCCAGCATTTACATCACTCGACCATTGCATTGGCGTACGGGAGTTATCACGACTTGTCGCCCAGATTCCCTTCATAATTTCATCATGCGAAACGCCTTCACTGCGCTTTTCCCGATACAGGTTTTTCGTTGCGACATCGTTATACTCGTCAATTGTCTGGAATTGAACATTTGTCATCCCAATTTCTTGACCTTGATAGATGAACGGAGTTCCTTGCATAAAGAAGTACATTGTACCAAGAGCTGTTGCGCTTTGCTTCCAAAATTCCTGGTCATTTCCCCATGTTGAAACGACACGAGGTTGATCGTGGTTCTCAATAAACAATGCATTCCAGCCTTTGTTTTCAAGTCCTTTTTGCCATCTTGTAAGAACCCTTTTTAGACTAACGACATCCAGTTCTCTCTTTTCCACATCCCAAAGGCCTAGGTGCTCAAACTGGAAGACCATATTGAATTTACCTTGCTTCTCATCGACCCATTCGTCCGCGTCATCTGCACTGACACCATTTGCTTCCCCAACGGTCATAATGTCATATTTCGCAAAGGTTTCTTCTTTTAATTCCTGTAAAAATTCTTGGATTCCCGGGCGATTCATATGACCATCATAGGACGGAACATATTTTAAACCGTTTGGATTTGGCATATCCGGGAAACCAGGAACCTTTTTAATATGGCTGATGGCATCCACTCGGAACCCGTCAATCCCTTTATCGAGCCACCAGTTGATCATGCTGTATAACTCATGACGAACCTTTTTGTTTTCCCAGTTTAAATCAGGTTGCTTCGTTGAGAAAATATGCATGTAGTATTGCCCAGTTTTCTCGTCAAATTCCCAAGCGGGGCCACTAAAAATACTTTCCCAGTTATTTGGTTCCTTCCCGTTTTTACCGTCACTCCAAATATACCAATCACGCTTTGGATTATCCTTTGAAGAACGAGATTCAATAAACCAAGGATGCTCATCACTTGTGTGGTTGATCACCAAGTCAATTATTAACCTCATCCCACGCTTATGCGTTTCCTCGAGAAGCTCATCAAAATCGGCCATATTTCCAAAGTCGGCCATTATGTCCTGATAATCACTAATATCATATCCATTATCGTCATTTGGCGATTTATAAACAGGACAAATCCAAATAACATCAATGCCAAGGTCTTTTACATAATCTAGTTTTGAAATAATCCCTTGTAAGTCACCGATTCCATCACCATTCGAATCCATAAAGCTTCTTGGATAGATCTGATAGGCGACAGCTTCCTTCCACCATACCTGCTTCATTTTTATCCCTCTTCTTTTTGCATTTCTACTCAGATCGTTAACCGATACACTCTTGCCTCGTAAGGCTTTAATTCTATTTTTTCAATTGATTCATTTCGGTCTACTTCATAATTGCTAATCAATAATTCTTGTGTTTTGTAGCTACAATCTTCTGGTAGCTCAAATAATGATTTCTTTTTTGAAAAATTCGATACTACAAGTAATTTTTCATTGTCTAGTATTCTAGTATACGCGTAGATCGTTGGATGCTCCGGTAACAGCAAATCATAGCTGCCATACACCATAATCTCATGCTGTTTTCGTAGCTTAATCAATGTTTGATAATAGGTATAAATAGAATTTGGATCGCCAACCTGTTTTGCTGCATTAATTTCACGATAATTCGGATTCAGAGATAGCCAAGGTGTTCCTGTTGTAAACCCAGCATTCTCACTGTCATCCCACTGCATCGGTGTACGCGCGTTGTCTCTTCCTTTTGCGTAGATTGACTGCATAATCTGTTCCGGTTTTACACCAACCTCTACTTTTTCCTTATACATATTAAGGGTTTCGATATCCTTGTAATCGTCAATCGAATCGAACTGAACATTGGTCATCCCAATTTCTTCACCTTGATATATATATGGGGTTCCCTGCAACATATGCAAAAATGTTCCGAGCATTTTCGCTGACTCTGCCCAATATTCACCATCATCTGCAAACCTGGACACCATTCTAGGCTGATCATGATTGTTTAAATACAAGCTGTTCCAGCCAGAACCTTCAAGCCCCTTTTGCCATTTCGTAATATTTTGCTTTAAATCTAGTAAATTCAATGGACGTACATCCCATTTTTCAGTTGGGCCTGAGTCTAAATCCATATGCTCGAATTGGAAGACCATGTTGAGCTCATTCCGGTCTGCTCCTGTGTAAGCTTTCGCCTCATCGACCGTAACACCCGGCATTTCACCAACAGTCATAATGTCATATTTCGATAAAACCTGTTGATTCATTTCTTGTAAAAACTCATGAATGCGTGGTCCATTCATATAATACGGTGCACCGGAAGCATATTTTTTTCCTTCTTGAAGCTCACCATCTGGCAATCCAGGTACCTTTGAAATAAAATTGATCACATCCATACGGAAACCATCAATTCCTTTTTCAAGCCAGAACGTCATCAGGTCATAGACTTCCTGACGAACATTTGGATTCTCCCAATTCAAATCAGGTTGTTTTTTACTAAATAGGTGTAAAAAGTATTCATCGGTTTGTTCATCATATTCCCATGCTGAACCACTAAAGACAGACTCCCAATTATTCGGTTCCTTTCCGTCTTTACCAGGACGCCAAATATAGTAATCCCGGTAAGGGTTATCCTTGAACTTCCGTGACTGTTGGAACCATTCATGTTCATCAGAGGAATGATTGACAACTAAGTCCATCATTAGCTTCATCCCGCGTTCATGCATTTGTGAAAGCAATTCATCCCAATCGGCCATCGTACCAAATTCCTTCATGATTTCGCGATAGTTACTAATGTCATATCCGTTGTCATCATTTGGAGAATCGTAGACAGGGGAGAGCCAGATAACATCAACGCCGAGATCCTTTAAGTAATCAAGCTTTTCCGTTATTCCCTTTAAATCCCCAATTCCGTCACCATTTGTATCGTTAAAGCTTCTTGGGTAGATTTGATAAACAACACTTTCTTTCCACCATGCTTTGTTTCCCATTTCCTATTCCCCACTTTCTACTTAATCCGTGCACACGACTTTCGTTCAATTAACCTGGCCGGTATTGTAATCCGTTTCGGTAGGACATTCGGATCTTTTATTTTTTCAAGTAAACAACTTGCACTTTGCATTCCTAGCTGAAAAATATCAATATCCACTGAAGTGAGGGGAGGCTTTGAATATTGTGCAAGTAACACATTGTTGAAGCTTGCAATTGAAACATCTTCTGGCACTCGAATATTCATTTCCTCAAAATGACTCATCAACTCGATTGCGATAAAATCATCTGTACAAACCAATGCAGAAGGGGAATCAACAGACCTTAAAAAAGACTTAATTGCCTCTTTCCCTTTGCTTAGTGCACGTTTATGAACGATATAGTCCTCATTAAAAGGAATCCCAGACTCACTTAGAGCTTGTTTATAGCCCTCGAGGCGGTCTAGCATAAACACGAAGTCGCCATCAAAACCAATAAACGCAATTTTCGTATGTCCCAATCCAATCAGATATTCCGTTACAACTTTTGTAATATAAATATTGTCGTTGTCAACATGGATAATACGTTCTGCTCCAAGCACTGGACGACCAATGACTGTAAAAGGAAAATCAATTTTCTGTAGATAATTAATGACTCGGTCATCCGTCCGAGAATAAAGGAGAATTAAGCCATCCACACGGCGACCTTGAACCATCCCCACAACTTCCTCAAAGATTTCTTCCTCAGTTCCAGCTGTCGAAAGGTACAATCCGTACTTATGCTCGCGGGCTTGAACACTGATTCCTCTAATGACTTCCGGAAAGAAGGGGTCTTGGAGCACATGGGATGCTGAGAATGGCATCACAACCCCAATTGTTGCCGTGCTTTTCACGGCTAAACTACGCGCTGTAAAATTGGGATGATACCCGAGTTTTTCCATCGCTTCTCGTACGCGTATTTTCGTTTCTTCACTTATTCGAGGGTTATCCGCAATGACCCTTGAAACAGTGGATGGCGATACATTTGCCTCTTTTGCGACATCTTTAATCGTAATAGCCATACATACCCTCCATATCAGAAAAGCGCAAGGCGCCTTGTTAGCGGAACATCGACTAACTACCGCCACGTCCTGTGGCGAACGTCGATGTCAGCACTTCCTCGAAAATGCGATGCATTTTCTTCGTGCGATGATTATACTGTCGAAGCCTTCCTTGTCCTGTGCAAGTCCAAGCATAAGACGAGCGCTAACAGAAGGTGTTTTTCACCTTCCGAAGCGATTGGCTTATGACCATAGAGCCGATGGCGCCTGGAGCTAGACATAGATAAACTCATTTAAAATATTTAAACTATATTATCTTTATTTAAAAAAAGGGGGAGTCCCCTTGATTATCCAATTTTACTTTACAGAGCCTTCTGCAATTCCCTTGATAATGTGTTTTTGCATGAAGAAATACACAAGAATCACCGGAATAATCGCTATTGTTAAACCTGCAAGGGCTAAATGCCATTGTTTTGTATATTGACCAAAGAAGAAGAACATCTTCAACGGAATTGTATGCATTCCTTCTTGGTTAATCACAAGGGATGGTAATAAATAGTCATTCCAAATCCAAATGATATTTAAAATGGCTACCGTTACTGAAATTGGCTTTAACATCGGGAAAATGATGTGCCAGAAAATTTGCCATCGGTTTGCGCCGTCAATAGTAGCGGCTTCATCCAATGATTTTGAAATTCCTTGAAGGGAACCATGATATAAGAAAATCGATAAACTACTACCAAAACCAAGATACATGAAAATAATGCCAAATCGATTTAATAAATCAAATTTACCAAACAGTGATACTAATGGAATCATGACTGATTGGAATGGAATTAGCATGGCCGCGATAAACAGGAAGAAAATCAGACCGCTAATTTTTCCTTTACGACGGTTTAACGCATATGCTGCCATTGATGAAAAAAGAACAATCACCGCAACACCTAATACCGTGATCAGCACAGAGTTAAAGAAGGTGCGGATAAAATCAAGTTCTTCAAATGCTTGAACATAGTTATCAAATGTAAAAACATCCGGTAGTTTTAATGTATCTGTAAAAATTTCACGTTTTGTTTTAAATGAGTTTACGATCATTAAATAGAAAGGGGAGAGCCAAATGAGGCCAAGAACAATGCCTAGTATTTCAAGCAAGTATAGATTTCTTTTTTTACTTTTCATTACATTTCGACCTCCCGTTTCTTATTAATGTAAACCTGTGTTAATGAAATAGCTGCTACGATCAAGAAGAAAATAATCGCTTTTGCCTGTCCGTATGCGTATTGGTTGACTGAGAACGCTGTTTTAAAAATTTCCATTGCTACCATTTGAGTTGAGTTATATGGACCACCGCCTGTTAAACTTAGGTTTTGGTCATAAAGCTTAAACGTATTTGATAACGTTAAGAACAAACTAACCGTAAACGCTGGTGCAACAAGAGGGAACGTGATATTTTTAAAACGTTGGAAACTGCTTGCTCCATCGATTTCTGCTGCTTCTAGTAATTCCTGTGGAACACTTTCTAGGTAAGAAATATAGATGATCATGATATAACCTGACATTTGCCAACTCATGAGAATAACCAATGCCCAAAAACCAGTTGTATCCGTAGATAACCAGCCTTTGAACGCTGCAATACCGGTTAAATCTCCAATACTCGCAAATACCTTCATGAAAATAAATTGCCAAATAAATCCGAGGATGAGTCCACCAATTAAGTTAGGCATGAAAAAGATAGTACGTAAAATATTATTGGTTTTAAGCTTTTGTGTAACAAGCAAAGCTAAAGATAGTCCGAAAAAGTTAATTAGGAAGATGGAAACAACTGAGAATTTCACAGTAAACCATAGGGAATCAATGAATTCTTTATCCTGAATTAGCTTTTGATAGTGTTCAAGTCCGACAAACTCGGTAATCTTAATTCCATTCCAGTTTGTAAAAGAGTAATAAGTTCCAAAAATTAATGGTACGATTACAACAACTGCAAGCGCCAATAGCGTTGGTGCTAAAAATAACCAATACCATAGATTCCGGTTTCGCATAATATAATTCCTCCATTTGCTCGAAATCCCGAAACATTTAATGAGTCAACGTTTTGTTAAAAAGAAAACAAAGCAACGTTGTGCTGCCTTGTTTTCGATTGTAAAATCTTATTTTCTTGAATCTTCCCAAGCTTTTTGAGATTCCTTCACAAGGTCATCCCAACTCATTTCGCCACTGATGTATTTTTGAATATTTACACCAAGCTGTTGCTCTCCCCAACCAGTTGGGTAGCCCATGAATACCCAAGGAATTGTTTTTCCTTCTGTTGAATACTCATAAACTGCTTTTCCAAGTGGATCAGAAACTTTTGAAGCGTCAAATCCTTCATATGCAGGAATGAATTTAAAGTCTTCTAATACAGCTGTTTTTCCTTCTTCAGAAGTGTATAACCAATCTAAGAAGTCTTTTGCTGCCTTAACTTCTGCATCATCTTTGTTACTGTTTACAGCCCAGTACATTGGGATACCAACTGGGATTGAATCTTCTTTGTAGCCTTCAACAGGAATTGGTAGAATACTTACACCGTTGTTTGCAAGTTCTTCATCAATACCAGCGATTGAACCATATACCCAGTTACCTTGTTGAATCATTGCTACACGACCAGTAGAGAATAACTCTTCTACTTGCATTGCATAGTCTAAGCTTACTGTTGGTTGAACAGAATACTCATTTTGTAAATCTAATACTTTCTTAAATGCATCGCTATATTCAAATTCTACAGACTTAGAATCAAAAGTTCCTAATACATTTCCTTCGAATTCAGGAGATAAGAATGCGTTTGATAAATGTAAGCCTGTTACCCATTTTTCTTTACCTGGTAGGGCAAACACTGCATCTAAACCTAATTCATCTTTCTTGCTGTCTAATGTTTTAACTGCCTCTTCTAAAGCAGCAAATGTTGTAATTTCATCTGGATTAATTCCAGCTTTTTCGAAAACTGCAGTATTGTAAATCAATCCATATCCTTCTTGGTTAAATGGAAGTCCCAATACTTTACCGTCTTGAGAAACACCTTCAAGAGTTCCTTCTAATGCAGCATCAGCAGCAGCAGTGTCAGAAAGGTCTGCTAGGCTGTCCGCCCAGTCTGCAACGTCTTGAGGTCCACCAATATTATAGATTGTTGGCTCTTCTCCTGAAGCAAATTTTGAACGAAGTGCTGCACCGTAATCTTCACCACCACCAACAGTTGTGATGTTGATTTTAACTCCATCATGTGATTCCTCGTATTGTTTTGCAACAGCTTCAAATTGATCCTTGAATTCTACTTTGAATTGGAAGATATCAACTTTAGTTGTTGAACCGCTTTCACTTTTGCTTGAGCCTTCTTCTTTTGAAGAACATCCTACAAGTGCAACACTTATTAAAATTAATAGTGCCATTAATGTAGGGATAATTTTCTTTGCCTTCATGGTAAAACCCCCATATGTTCATTTTTGAAAGGAAGGAACCGTTGCACAAATTTAGGAAATCGTTTGCATGAATTTAGATGTTTTGTCAACTTTGTGAATCATACACAAAACGACAACACCATATTTTACACTCAAAAAACCTTGATACTACTATACTTAACATGTTATATCACATTTGCGCAACTTTGCGCAAACGGTTGCATTCCCTTTACAAGATTTATATTAGCATGAGCAAAATAGAATTTCAACAAAAAAGTTTAATCGTTTTCATTTTTTCTATTAAAACTATTATTAACGTGAACAATAAATGGATACTTGCAATGCTGTTTTTGATGTGATATATTGTTCGTTGTCAATCAAATGACCAAATTCCTCATTTGGTCACATTACTAAAAATGGGGTGAACGAAGGTGGCAATTGATAGAAGACAACTTATCATTGAAGCTGCTACAAAGTCATTCTCTATATTCGGATACAAAGCGACGACAATGGACCAAGTTGCTAAGCTCGCGAATGTTGGAAAAGGCACGATTTATACCTTTTTTAAAAACAAAGAGGAATTATTCGATGAAATCATCAGTACTCTAATACGGGACATGAAGGTTGTAGCCGAAGAAGCGATGGACAAAAATAGTACCTTTTATGAAAATGCGCACCGTGTGCTCTTTCGATTGCTAGAATTTCGTAAGTCTCACCAGCTAACAATCAAGCTATTTCAGGAAGAAAGAGATATTGGAACGCAAGCTGTTGTTGAAGTCGTTCAACGCGTCGAGCAAGCCATCATCAACTATATGAAAGGCATTATTCAAGAGGCCATTGACCGTGATGAGATTAAGCCTTGCAACCCTGAAATTACCGCTTTTGTCATGTTAAAGCTTTATGTTTCGTTAATTTTTGATTGGGAACGAAATCACGAGCCACTAGAAAAAGAAGAAATCTCAAATTTATTTAAGCTGTATTTCTTCAACGGATTGGAAAAATAGCCATATATCAAGGGTCCTCAAATTGAGTACCCATCTTATTTGGTTAAAAATGACCATTTGAACAAAATAGTCAATTATTTATTTAGGAGGGATTTTATATGAAGGGATCATCCTTTTTTGCTGAATTAAAAAGCATCCTTTCCAATCGAAATATCCTTATTCCTATCTTGGCAGTCACTTTTGTACCGGTTTTATATGCCGGAATGTTCCTTTGGGCATTTTGGGATCCATACGACCATATGGAGGATTTACCGGTAGCGATTGTAAATGAGGATGCAGGAGCTAATTTCGAAGGAAACGAATTACAGCTTGGAAAAGAGCTGACCGATAAGCTTTCGGATAACAACAATTTTAATTTTCATATTGTGTCTAAGGAAGATGGATATAAAGGACTTGAAAACAGGGACTATTATTTACTAGTTGAGATTCCTGAAGATTTTTCATCGAATGCAACTACTTTGTTAGATAGCCATCCACAAAAATTAGAGCTTAAATATGTGCCAAACGAAAGCACAAACTTTTTATCTTCACAGATTGGAGAAACAGCGATCGAAAAAATAAAGACTGAAATCTCAAAAAACGTAACAGCCACTTACGCTGAAACGATGTTTGACAAGGTTCAGGACTTAGCAGACGGATTAACTCAAGCAAGTGACGGATCTAAACAGCTGGCTGAAGGTGTCGCGAAGGTTAATGACGGTTCAAAAACGCTGGAAGAAAATGTAGCCGTATTAGCCTCAAAATCAATTGAATTCACAGATGGGGTCCAAAAAGCGTCGTCAGGTGCAAGCGATCTTGCAGCTGGAACGGACCAAGTAAAAGCTGGGCTTCGCGAAGTGAATGAAAAACTTCCTTCTTTAGTAAATGGAACAAACCAAGTCCAAGACGGGGTTGCCCTTATGAAGGACGAACTTCCAGAGCAAATTGCTGAAGGCATAACCGCTCAACTTAACGAAAGTGTTGGTCAGGTAGATGTTGGTCTTGATGAGTTAGAAACAAAGCTTAGCACTGGTCTTCCCACACAGCTTACAAATGGGATTGCAGATAAGCTGTCGAAAAGTTTGGCAGATCAAATGATTGCATCTCAAACGCAACAAATGGGGCAACTAAAAGCTGCACTTATTGAAAATCAAATTATGGATGAGGCACATGCCTCTGCTTTTATCGCCCAAATGGCACAAGGACAGCCAACGAGAGACGAACTCCAAGAACAACTTAAACAACAATTAATCGAACAGCTTAAACCAAGCATAACAGCTGGAGTGTCTAATGGATTAGATCAAGGTTTTAGTCAATTCAAAACTGGTTTACACCAACAATTCGGTACAGCAACAGCAGGCTTAAAAAACAAATTAGCCTCTCAAACTGCTCCTTCCTTTAACCGATTACTAGCAGGGCTACAACAGGTTAATGAAGGTCAAGTCAGCCTACAACAAGGAATTGACAAATTATACAACGGTTCGGTCGCACTTCAAAATGGCGCCCAAGATTTAACAGCCGGTATGGGTCAGTTAACAAACGGGGCTGGCCAACTACAAAATGGTGCCGGACAGCTTGCAGAAGGATCGAAGGAATTAAAAGAAGGTACGGTTCAACTAGCTGATGGGTCAGCCGAACTTGCAGGGAAACTAGCAGAAGGTGCTGAACAAGCAAATTCTGTTGAAGCGAATGACGAAACATATGACATGATGGGTGAACCTGTTACCGTCAAAAAACAAGAAATTAACACAGTCCCTAACTATGGAACCGGCTTTGCACCTTATTTCATCTCACTCGGTTTATTTGTTGGTGCATTGCTCATGTCAATTGTGTTTAAGCTTAAAGAACCTGTTATTCAACCGAAAAATGCATTTCGTTGGTTCTTTAGCAAATTTGGTGTGTTGGCAATTGTCGGCGTCATCCAGGCAATTCTAGTTGATTTCATTTTACTAGAAGGATTAAAAATTGAGGTCGCTAGCATTCCATTATTCTTTATTACTTCATTGATCACAAGCTTTGTCTTTTTAACCTTAATTCAAATGCTTGTTACGATGATGGGTGACCCTGGTCGCTTTATTGCGATTGTGATCTTAATTTTACAATTAACAACAAGTGCTGGAACCTTCCCACTTGAATTAATTCCAAATGCACTTCAACCAATTAACGCACTGTTACCAATGACGTATTCGGTTCAGTCGTTTAAGGCGGTTATATCAAGTGGTGACTTTGCCTACATGTGGCATAACAACTTGATTCTCTTAACCTATATGGTTGCTTTCATGGCGATTACAATTGGGTATTTTGCCATTAAGATGAAGAAGGAAAACGTACAGGTTGAAATGAATTAAGGTACATGAAGAAAGCTAGGGATGCTCGGCCCCTAGCTTTTTGATTACGTATAAAATTGTATTTGTCTTATTCGTCAGATTTTAATTTCTTCACTTTTTCAGGTGTCACATCATTTCCAAGTGGATCAAGCACCTTTAATGATGAGAAAGTATGAGTTACTTGACCTCGGATTTCACGCAGATAATCTTCACGTAGTACTTGTTGTTCCACTTTTTCCGCGGGCGTTAGTCCTTCTTCACGTGCTTTCTTCGCTAACTCATTAATCCGTTTTAAACCCTCAATCATATTATCGCTCCCTCTGATGTGCTTGAAAATTAGTTTCACCCTATTTTTACATAACATCCACGATTGGACTAGTACTATGCGTAATTAACTTGTGAGCTAGAGGGACATATACGAAAATAAATCTATGGCATTGAACTCGTAATGAAATGAATACATATCGTAATGAAAACTAAAAACAACATAAACCAATTGGATAGTATCATTAAATTTCTTATTATACTACTTTTTTTATTCATCATCTTAATCAAGATAAAACCAATAAAAATTGAAATGACCCAAATGATTATTCCTATTTTAGAAAATAAATAACTCGAATTCTTAACCCATAGTATTAAAATAACGGATTGAAATACTATTAGTAGTAAAGAGATAAATTTCATTTCGAACACCTAGCTCCTCATACTTTTTCTTAATCTCCATTAAATGTCCATCTGTAATCATATGTTTCACATTCACCCTCGACCAACAGTTTGACCCGTAACAACCCTTGTAGAGTTTTTCCCCTTAACGAGTTTTAACGTCGCTACGATTAGAAAGCTAACAATCACTAGTAAAAGCCACGAACTTACCTTTCCGAGATGAACGAGACTCCATGCTTCAGTTTGGTTTGGATATTGCCACGCACCAAAAAATGTCGCAATATTTTCAGCTATCCATATAAAAAATCCAATGAGCACAAACGATAGTACGAGTGGCATACGGTAGCGAGTTCCACCAACCTCGTATGTAACCCATGATTTCCAAAAAACAATAATCACAAGAGCAGATAACCACCAACGGACGTCCACCCAAAAGTGATGGGTAAAAAAATTTAAATAGATCGCCGCTGCGAGAGGTACCACTATCAAAAACGGTGGCCACTTTACTAGGTCCACCTTAAGCCTCCTCCACGCCTGGCAAAGATAACTTGCTACACTTGCATACATGAATCCGCTATACAAAGGCACTCCAAAAATTTTAAATATCCCTTCCTCTGGATAGGACCATGACCCCATATGTGTCTTGAAGATTTCAAGCGCTAGACCAATAAGATGGAACATGGTAATAACCTTTAGTTCATCACGTGTTTCAAGCCCAGAGCGCACCATCACCCACTGCATGAAGAGACAAATGATAAGTAGCCAGTCGTACCTAGGTAAGAAGGGGAGTGAGATTACTTGAGTAATCGCCAATGAAGCAAAAATAACAACAGGAAACAAACAGGATAAGGCTTGCTCCCATCCAAAACGTACAAGCTGACTTAAAGCTCTCATCAATTGTGCCTCCTTTTTTGTAGATGGTTATAGGGACAGGTATTCATTCCTCACTCCGGAATTCTAAAATATCTCCAGGCTGACATTTTTTAATGCCTTACAGATCCCTTCTAAAGTCGAAAATCGAATCGCCTTTGCCTTACCATTTTTTAATATAGAAAGGTTAGCAATTGCTATTCCAACCTCTTGCGAAAGTTCTGTGACGCTCATTTTCCTATTAGCTAACATCACATCAAGATGAATTATAATCGCCATCATTTTCACCTCAGACCGTTAAATCGTTTTCTGATTTAATATTAATTGCTTCTTGTAATAGCCGTTGGAGCACAGCAGCAAAAATGGCAACAACCATTGATGCAAAGATAGGGACTATACCGATCACGACGAGACCTGGTGCATCTTCTAGCTTTGCAATGGGAAAAAGAAATGGCCAGATTACAACATATAATCCACTAAATGTCATCGCACAGAACTTGATTTTCTTTAAAGCCGTGACAGACAACCCTGAGAAGGCATGGTTCTTATCAATATAGCTTATAAGTTTATAAGCCTGATACAATGCTACGAAAAACGGGATCCCAGATACATATATACCTATTACAATCGGATAAAGTATATAGGCATCATCTGGATTTACCGGATTATCGACTAGCGAAAACAACCCAAATATAAACACAACTAGAACTAGGATTCCTATTATCAATAAAGCTACCTTTAAAAAGAGCGTTGACCCTCGTTTCATAAAAAAACACCTCATTAAATCATTTACATATTGATTCTAATATAAAATTTATCGTTTTGCAATAAAGTATTATTGATTTTTTATGAAAATAAACATTCCTCACGAAAAGGAATGCCCTACCTCGTACATTAGCATTTACGCATAACCAGGATCGCTATCTGAGTATTAATGCACTCGCTTTAATTGATCTTAATGAGAAGACTCTCCTTTAACGAATTCTCGAATTTATAATCACTTTATGTAAATACTAAGCCTAGTAAATCAAATTTAGGAGGATTCGAATGCCACAAAAACAACCTAAAAAAAGTAATATGCAGACAGATGTTGCTGGAACCAATCCACAGAAAGTAAAACAAGAAATCCAAAAGGATGTCAGTCAAGGACAAGGTGACATAACCTCCCGCGAAGCTGGTGCAATGCGCGATTAACACCATTTTCTACTGTTAGACAAAGCCTGTATCAGATTACTTAGTAATCAATGATACAGGCTAAAAGTCTTTGTTTAATTGACATACCGCTTGCACTCTCAGATGAAAAGCAATTTCGATATTTTCAATGAAGTCTTCGGGTAAAATAAAATTGTATTCTAATTAAGATAGAGAAAATGATGGAGGGATTCATATTAAACTTTTTACAGAAGAGGAAAAGATAAAAATTTTATCTGACATCATTGCGATCAAGTCGATTAATGAAAACGAAATCGAAGTGGCAAATTACTTGAAAGATTTATTTGCAGAATACGGCATTGAATCTAAAATCGTTCCCGTTACAGACACTCGTGTTAACTTAGTGGCTGAAGTTGGAAGCGGGAGTCCAGTCATCGGTGTTTCTGGTCATATGGATGTCGTTTCTCCTGGTGATGAAAGCGAGTGGACTTCAGATCCGTTCACATTGACAGTAAGAGACGGAAAATTATACGGACGAGGAACAAATGACATGAAAGCAGGTTTAATAAACCTTGCTTTAGTGATGATTGAACTCAAAGAGAATAATGATCTAAAAAATGGCACTGTCCGTTTTATGGCAACCACTGGTGAAGAAGTCGGTGGCGCAGGTTCAAAAAAATTATTTGAAGAAGGCTATATGGATGATGTAGATTACCTATGGGTAGCTGAACCTTCTCATGACACGATTATTTACTCCCACAAAGGATCACTTAACTTGCGTGTAACGTCTATTGGTGAAGCAGCACACAGTTCTATGCCTGACCAAGGGTATAATGCAATTAATCCATTAATGGAATATCTTTTAGAAGTAGACGAAAAATTGAATGGCGATGATCGGAAAAATGAAGTTCTAGATAAGTTGGTTATGAGTACAACTATTTTTAATGCAGGGAACCAAGTAAACTCAGTTCCTGCAAAAGCTGTTGCTGAAATAAACGTGCGTACTATCCCAGAATTTAATAACGATGAAGTGATTGACATCTTCCACACAACAGCTAAAAAATACAATGAAAAAGGCTCTGATATTGGTGTTGAAGTAACAATGTCACTACCGAGTGTCTTCACTTCAGGACAATCTAAAATGGTAGATTTCGCTAAAAAACTCGGTAAAAAACATTTAGGATTAGAAATTTCGGTTAAAGGTTCGCCTGGGGTGACAGATGCATCAAACCTATTAAGAGGTAAAGATGAAAACTTCCCTTTCATGATGTTTGGTCCAGGCCAAACAAAAATGGCACACAAAACAGATGAATATGTCTATAAAGATTACTACTTTGCATTCTTTGAAATCTATAAAGAGTTAATTTTAGGATTATCGAATAAAAAATGATATTTTTAACAATTAAGAGGTAACTACCTTTTTGGGTGGTCATCTCTTTTTGCTTTGGTTTTATTTATTCCTCAAAAGGTATGATGAAATGCCTATCCCTCACTTTTCCCCAGTTACATTCTAAAATGCTACCTAAATACCCTTGCACCAATAACTGAAGATTTTCATACGTGTTCGTGTATTTTTCGAATAACTTCTCTATAAAAAGAAACTTGATGTGGAACGAATCTATCCCTATTCACTTTTTTGTTAATTTTTTTCTTTTTCCCATCATCCTTTATTTCAAATCCACTGATTTCGATTTCATCTACTGCACCAAACCAAAGTTGAGAAAAATCAAAAAATGTAGCTTTCACTATTCCAGAAACCTCTTCCACTTGAAGAGTGAAGTCATCAAGGTCATTTGTGCTCTTATATAAAAAAACGTTTGCTAATTCTTTATCGATAAAATCTTCTTGCACAACAGAATAATCAACTACACCTAATTTTATTAACTTCTCAAAAGCAACATCTATCCCAAGTTCTTCTTTAATTTCTCTTACTCCATCCTCTACTGTTTCATCAGCTAACAAATGTCCAGCAGCAGTAATATCTAATAGATTAGGATAGTCCTTTTTATTTTTACTTCGAAGCTGTAAATAGATATAATCGATTCCCTCTTCGTTACGAATAAACCAACAATGAAAAACTTCATGCCAGTATCCAATTCTATGTACATCACTCCGAGAAGCTACACCGATTAGGTTCTTATGATCATCAAAAATCTTTATTCTTTCTTGCTCTCCCATAAATTTCTCCCTTATCACTTATCCGTATTGTCAAAGCTTCTTTACCGGCATGAACAATGACGGCATCAGTTCTTCACTTTCAATGACAATCGCAGTTAATCCGGTATCTGTTTTCGTTTCGTGCCATTCATCCTTCTCCCAAAATACGGCATCACCAGGCAAAACTTTCACATACTCATCTTTTTCATTTCGGACATATCCTACACCACTAACTATTAAAAGCAGTTGTGGCACTGTAGCTTGGTGGTACCCGACAATCCCCTTTTCCCCAAGATGCATACAACCAATGTGGGCAGGTTTACTGGTTTGAATAATACGAGACATAACGAAATCAGAATCAAACTGTGGAATTTGTTTACCGCTACTTTTATCAAATTTATAAAATTCCATGATATGACCTCCTCTACCCGTAATTATTCCGTACGGCACATTGAATACCCTTCTTTTCCCATCAAAAAAGGAGTATGAATTTCTCCATACTCCTCATTTATTCATCCTGCGCTTTTTACAATCTTCATACTTAATTGATCAAGCATATCCTTTGTCATTGTTTCAAGATTGTACCTTGCCTTAAAGCCCCATTCTTCTTTTGCCGCTGTGGCATTAATTGAATTTGGCCAGCTTTCAGCGATGGCTTGGCGAACTGGGTCTACCTCGTATGTCATCTCAAACTTCGGAATATGCTTTTTAATTTCTGCCGCAATTTCCTCTGGCGCAAAGCTCATAGCCGTTACATTAAAGGCATTTCGATGCTTCAGCTTGCACTCATCAGCTTCCATCAAATCAATGATGGCTTGAAGCGCATCTGGCATATACATCATATCCATATATGTTCCTTCCGCAATATAAGAAGTATAGCTTTTGTTTTTCAGAGCTTCATAATAAATTTCTACTGCATAGTCCGTTGTACCGCCACCAGGTGGGGTCACATATGAGATGAGTCCTGGAAAACGCAAACCTCTCGTATCTACGCCAAACTTATGATTGTAATAATCACATAGCAATTCACCTGAAACCTTGTTTACACCGTACATTGTCGTGGGACGCTGAATCGTATCCTGCGGGGTTCCATCCTTTGGTGTAGATGGACCAAAAGCACCGATTGAACTTGGCGTGAAAAATTGGCAACGCAACTCACGAGCAACCTCTAATGCATTGACGAGTCCGCCCATGTTTAAATTCCATGCTAACAGCGGCTTTGCTTCTGCCGTTGCAGACAGCAATGCAGCTAAGTGAATTAACGTATCAGCATCGTATTTTCTCGTAATGTCATACATCGCTTTTCCATCTGTTACATCTAAAAGCTCAAATGGACCAGATTGAACAACCTCACAATCTGTTTTTCGAATATCTGTCGCAACAACATTATCAGCACCATACACTTTGCGAAGCTTCGTGACAAGCTCTGACCCAATCTGGCCCAGGGCTCCGGTAACAATAATTTTCTCCATGATTCATTCCCCCGAGTTTGTCGACTTAGATAATGTTCATTTCCTTACCAACTTTTTCGTAGATGGCTACTGCTTGATCGAGCATTTCCTTTGTATGTGCCGCAGTCGGCATATTACGCACCCTTCCCGTACCTTGTGGGACAGTTGGGAATACGATTGATTTTGCATAGACGCCTTCCTCAATTAATCTCTTACTAAATTCCTGTGTTTTCACTTCTTCACCAACAATAACTGGTGTGATTGGAGTTTCACTGTGACCAATATCAAAGCCGCGTTCCTTTAATTGCTGTTTGAAGTAGTTGGCATTATCCCATAGTTTGTCGTGGAGTTCTGTACTGCCCATTAAAATTTCGATAGCTTTTGTTGCAGCAGTAGCATCAGCAGGTGTCACAGCTGTAGAAAATAGGAAGGGTCTGCTTCGAACCTTCAACCAGTCAATTAACTCCTTTTTACCCGCTACATACCCACCAACAACACCAATGGCTTTTGAAAGAGTTCCAATTTGGAAATCAACTTTGTCGGAAAGACCAAAATGCTTAACCGTACCCGCACCTTTTCCTAATACTCCTGAACCGTGGGCATCGTCTACATATGTAATAAGGTCAAATTCCTCAGCGATTTGTACGATTTCAGGTAGTTTTGCAATATCACCATCCATGGAGAAAACACCATCAGTGATGACCATAACTTTGTTATATAAACCAGATTCAGTTGCCTCTTTTGCTTTTTTGCGTAAATCATCCATGTCAGAGTGGTTAAAACGGATGATTTTTGCTTTTGAAAGACGGCATCCATCGATGATTGACGCGTGATTGAGTTCATCAGAAAGGATTGCATCATTTTTATCCATAACAGCTGAAATCGCAGCCATATTACAATTAAATCCAGATTGATATGAAATAGCTGCTTCCGTGTGCTTAAACTCAGCAAGCTTTTCTTCTAGTTTTAGATGAAGGTCAAGTGTTCCGTTAATGGTCCGAACCGCACCTGCACCAACCCCATACGTATCAATTGCTTCCTTCGCTACCTCTTTTAAGCGCTCATCCGTAGCTAAGCCTAAGTAGTTGTTTGAGGAAAGGTTAATCAGTTCCTTCCCATTGATTTTGATGATAGGTCCGTTTGCACCTTGAAGAGGGTCAATCACATTATAAAGACCTTTCTTCTTTAAATCCTCCAGATTTTCATGCAAAAATGAGTCCAACACATTCGACATGGAATATCCTCCTTTTGTATGTTTGTAAAACACAAGTGTACTCTCCAAAAACACAAATCTATTTTTACAAACCCTTTTATATCAACATTTATACTTTATACTTTACCACATTATTCATCAAATGTTTATACCCAGTGGACACTTTTTCTAATCATTATTATATTATTTGTTAGTTTTGAAATTGTGATACAAAAGGTCAGTTTTATGTTTCTGAGACGGGTATTATTTGAGTGTGCATTTGGAGGATTTAAGGAAATGTTGAGGTATATAAGCATGATAAGGATGGGGTTTTGGAATTTTTAGGGAAATGGCGTCATATAAAAGTATGATACGGGAGGTGATTGTATAATATTAGAAAAACAGGTGGTGTAAAAGTGTGATAGGTTATGACCTTTGGATATTTATGGAACCACCCATGATATAAAAGTCCGTTATGTATACACTATTGGGTATTTCAGGAAAAACCCTTTACTTAAATGAATGATATGACATTGCTTTTGGAATAAAAAGTAAAATAAGATAGCATAAAGCCTATTGGAGTGCCACCAATTGGATTTTTCTAGGAAACTGACTACTCTTCAAGCCACCTAGAGCGCTACCAATTTCCTTTTCCTAGGAGTCTGAATACTCTCCAACCCCTCAGGAGTGCTACTAATTACCTTTTTCTAGGAGATTGACGCCCCTCCCCCCACATTTTCGACCAACAAAAAGAGACCATCTCTGGTCTCATTTTATTGGGTCATGCAAGATATTGATCATTTCTCGTGTTTCATCTAAATGTCTTACTGTTTGGTCGTACGCCTGAGAAGCGACACTCATAAAAAGAATATCGATCACGTGAAGCTGAGCGATTCTAGATGAAGTGGCACCACTTCGGAATGTTGGTTCCCTGGTAGCTGAAGTGTACAGACGAATATCTGCCTGTTCAGTTACAAGCGAAGAACCATATTTCGTTAAGCTGATTGTACGGGCACCCTTTTTATTCGCAAGCTCAAGGATTTTTGCAACCTCAAACGTTTCACCTGAAAAAGAAATTCCAACAACAGCGTCATTTTCACCAGCATTCGCAACCAAAGTTGCCGCCATATGTACATCTGGAAATGCTGTTGCTTTTTTGTTAATTCGCAAAAACTTCTGTTGAGCATCCTGGGCAATGATGCTTGATGCGCCTACACCGAAAAAGTGAATCGTCCCAGCACTTTTCAGGACTTCTACCGCTCGCTCAAGCTCCTCATTGTTTAGCAACTCTGCTGTTTCCCTTAGGGTTTGAACGCTATTGTCAGTCATTTTTTCAATAATAGACAATGTTGACTCATTCGGCTCAATATCGCGGAAGCCAGTTGCTTTTTTCTTTTGCAGGTCTCCTGCAATGCGCAGCTTCAAATCCTGAAATCCTTTTAAATCAAGTGATTTACAAAGTCGAATAACAGCGGCACTGCTTGTTGAGCTTCTTTTTCCAAGTTCACTGGCCGTTAGTGTGATCGTTTCCTGCGGATTTCCCAATATATATAGAGCTATTTTCTTTTCAGATGGTGGGAGGTTTTCATGCATTTCCTGAAGCATGACGAGTCCCCCGGTCATAAAGGACATTTTCATCAACTCTCTTTATTCATTCTACTATTATTATAACGACTTTTTCATAACATGGAACTTTCGTGTTACCTCGAATCCTGTTTTCTTATAAAGATACCCTGCTGAACTCTTCTCACCTGTCCAGAGGAACCAAGCCCCATGTAATCCTTCAGCACGCATATTTTTCAAGCATTCATTCAGTAAAATCTTGCCTAACCCTTTTCCTTGTTGGTCTGGGCCGACTCCGAATGGGCCGAAGCGTTCTGGAATTCCTTCATAACCACCATAGATGCAAAAGCCTACTAATTTTTCGTTGTCTCTTGCAATCAAAATGCGGTGGAGTGGCAGCCCCTGCAAGATTCCTTCTCGAATCGCACGTCCCCAATCAGGATTAAAAACATTTTTTGCAAATTGAATCACTTCATATATATCCTTGTCTTCTGCCGTTAAAAAGGTGTAGCCTTCTTTTTCCCGTTTTGCTTTTAGTTCAAGCACATCTGAGGATGGAGTAAATCCCACTAGGCTTCGATCCATTGCGACAGGTGAATATTGTTTTTCAAAACCTTCTTTCAAGAGGAAGGCATAGCCTTCTGGATAGGCTTCTTCATCAAGTCCCGGAAGGATGTAATTCGGCGCATATGAAGCAAAGAATGCATTTTTCCGACCATTTGCTGCAAGGAATTCTAAGCCGTCTTTCATCAATTTATCTCCGACACCTGTCCGCCTGATGTCTGGATGAACGAAAAAGAATGGAATCCAGCCGTTTTCTGGTTCTAGCTCGGTACCAGCCATCGGCAGCAATCTCCGTATTGCATATAAACAGCCAATGATTTTACCCCCCTCTATAGCAACACGTAATCCCAGCGGATCAAAATTTGCATCTAAAAGAACAAGATTTCGAAACCTTTTCTGTGTGAGTGGGTCCCTTAACAAGCACTCATTCCAAAGCTCGACAATCCCTTTTTCATCACCTGATTGATAATAACGAAATGATACCATACGGCCCATCTCCTTCCTTATTTGTACAATAGATAAGGTTCTCTTTGTTTTTTAAAGGCTTCCGTTTCCACTTCACAAGATTCTATAAAATGACTAGTCTTGCCATTTAAAACGAGTTTCTTAAGATCTTTTGTCCCCGCTAAAAGATCAAACATATAGGTTTTCTTTTCACCAAATTGAAGAAACTCAAAATCATGAGGGTACATCTCAGCAATGGTTTCCAATAAGGTTAGACCTGTTTTCAGCGAGTGTATTTTTCTTCGATCTGTCACATGAAGCTGAATACCCTCGCATACCTTTTCCTTATGTTTTTGATAAGTTGGAACGAAGGAAATCGGCCGAGCAATCACGCCAGGTAGCTTTTTCTCATTAAAATATTTTGCCAAGCGGTAGCCATCGATATAGGGACTTCCTACATATTCAAAAGGCTTCGTTGTGCCTCTGCCTTCCGACAAATTTGTTCCTTCGACCAAGCAAGTTCCAGGGTACAAGGTGCACATGTCCATTCCTGTCGTATTAGGCGAAGGTGGGATCCAAA
This sequence comes from Ferdinandcohnia sp. QZ13, assembly GCF_031324165.1. Taxonomy (NCBI): domain Bacteria; kingdom Bacillati; phylum Bacillota; class Bacilli; order Caryophanales; family Bacillaceae; genus Ferdinandcohnia; species Ferdinandcohnia sp. QZ13. Next base: position 1,798,310 of record NZ_JAVIVW010000015.1, read on the forward strand.
ACAGGTCTGTCTCATCATAAAACATAACACGACGCCAGCCTTCCATTGGTATCACCGTTACCTCACAATTGATGCCAAATTCGTGCTTGTACATGAGCGCCAGTTCTCCAACGGTCATCCCGTGGCGATTTGGAATCGGATAGAGACCAACGAAGGAGCGTACATTCTTTTCTACCAAATTCCCTTCCATTACGGTGCCGGTTATGGGGTTTGGTCGATCCAAGACAACAAATTGCTTTCCGAACTCAGCACATGCCTCCATGACATAAGCCATTGTATAAATAAACGTATAATACCTCGCCCCAATATCTTGAAGGTCAAAGACAATCATATCCACATTTTCAAGCATTTCCTTTGTTGGCTTTTTCGTTGTTCCGTACAGGCTATGGACTGGAATTTTTGTATAAGGGTCTACAAAGGAATCAATCTTTTCTCCTTCCTTGGCACTTCCTCGAATTCCATGTTCCGGACCGTACAGGGCAGTAACATGAATATCTGGATGCGCATGGAATAAATCAATGGTTGGTGTTAGACGCTGGTTAACCCCAGTCATATTCGTTACTACTCCAACACGCTTTCCTTTACATAGATTCACAGAGTTCTTTAAAAAGCGATCAAGCCCAATCTCCAAAACCTCTTCCTCCTCGCCTCAAAAAAGGAGAGATACTCTCTCCTTATTCCTTCACTCCACCGAGTGTTAATCCTTTTACAAAATGACGTTGGAACAACATAAACACGATAATCATTGGGACGGATGCGATTGCTGCTCCACTCATTAGAAGCTTGAAGCTTGCCAAGTTTGCATCCTGTAATGTCTTTAATCCAACTGGCAATGTATATAGATTTGCATCGTTTAATACGATAATTGGCCATAGGAAGGAGTTCCAGACGTTCATAAATGTAAAGATTCCTAGAGCTGCAAGACCTGGTTTAGCAAGTGGCAGAATGATTTTCCAATACGTCTTCCATTCGCTTGCACCGTCGATTTTGGCGGCATCTATGAGTTCATCCGGAATTGAGTGCATAAATTGTCTCATTAAGAATACCCCGAAAACCATTGCTAGGTCTGGGAAAATAAGCGCCCAATGTGTATCCATAATCCCAAAATTTCGAACCATAATAAACAACGGCACTAGGGTAACCTGTCCTGGTATCATCATTGTCGCAATAATTGACCAGAAAATGAGATTCCGTCCCGGGAACCGTTTTTTAGCGAGGACGTACCCCGCCATCGAGTCAAAGAGGAGAATTCCAATTGTTACGACGACTGCAATATAAAAACTATTAAAAAACCAGATGCCTACGTTATTTTTATTAAACAGTGTCGTAAATCCTGAAAATGTATCTTCAATGATGTTATCCATAACTTCTCGGTGATAGGTTGCAGCTTCAGCATCACCAGAATTTTCTGCATCTCTGGCTTTTCCCCAATGCTCAAAGTACTCTGTAATCCCCATTGGGTACATTTTCGGTGGGTTTGAATCAACATACGATACTTGACGTTCTAGTTCCTCATCCTGGTAGCTACTTAACTGCAAGGATGTACTGAAAACCCAATACAATGGTAAAAGGGAAACAATCGCGAAGATGGACAAGAGCACATAAATTATAAGCTTGTTTACTTTTTGAATACCTGTTGTCATTGTGTTTCCCTCCTAGTCATCGTACCGAAGTAAACGGAATTGAATAACAGAAAATAGTAGAATAATAAAGAATAAAATAACTGATTGTGCCGCAGCAAAACCAAATTCAAAGTCCCTAAAACCAGTTTTATAGATTAAGTGAACAAGGGTTTCTGTCGCCGTTCCTGGTCCTCCACCCGTCATCATAATGATTTGTGTAAACACCTGAAACGAACCGATGGTACTCAATAAAACTAAATATAATGTTGAAGGTTTTAGTAATGGCAATGTGATGTGAAACCATTTTTGGAAGCTATTTGCCCCGTCAATGGTAGCTGCCTCATATAATGTATTTGAAATGGAACCCATTGAAGCAAGGTAAAGAATAATCCCAACTCCGAATGGAATTAGACATTGCATGATGATTAGAGCCCATAGTGCGGATGAGGATTGACCCAACCAGTTTAGCGGCTCCATGCCAAACCACCCTAACACATAGTTAAATAATCCAAAATCATAGTTATACATCCAGCGCCAAACCATCGCTACAATAACCATCGATGTAACGGTTGGTAAATAAAAGGCTCCCCGGAAGAAGCTTTGAGATAATTTTCCAAGAGGATGGATGAGAGAAGCAATGATAAGTGCACTTATTACGTTAAAAGGTACCGTTACAACTGTAAAAAGGAATGTATTACCTAGCGCATCGTAAAAGGCGTCACTTTTAAACACCTTAATATAGTTGTCGAGACCTGCCCATTCACTCCCAAAAATTTTGTATTCCTGGAAGGAGATGATAAACGCCCACACCACCGGGATCGCAATAAATGCAATAAACAGGATAAGTTTTGGAAGTAAAAATAAATATGCGGAATAGTTCTTTTTCATTTCTTTCCATATCTTAGTCTTTTTTGTCAGTACTACTGCATTGGCAGCTTGATGAACGGGTTTCACCGCGATTCCCCCAATCTTTCATTTGGCAGTAGGCAGCCCAATATGGACTGCCCACCTTGCCAATTACTACTCACCTAATAATTCATTGACCTTCTTCTCAGCCGCTTTCATTGCTTCTTCGGCTGTCTTTTCACCATTAAATACTAATTGAAGCTCTGTTTGAATCGCTTCGTCAATTTTCTTCCACTCAGGGTGACGTGGTAGCATCACGACTTGTGAAGACATCTCTTGTGCGCGCTTCATTTCTGGATTGTCCTTATATGGATCCATGTCTGCAGCACTCTTACGTGCAGGGAAAATTCCATACTCAGTTGCCATTGTAAATTGTTCATCAGCTGTAGAAATGAACTTAATAAATTCGCCAACCATTTCCTTCTTACCTGCATCCTCTTGGTGGAACATTGTCCAACCACCTACACCACCGATTGTTACAGGGTCACCTGATTTACCTGTTGGGTAGTTAGCAACTGCAAAGTTTGTTGGATATTTTGTTTGTGCTGAGCTGATTGCCCAAGTAGCCCAAGGTTGCATCGCAACAGTACGTTGCTCTTCGTTTGCCCACGCTTGGAATGTACCACCAACATCTTGACCTCCTAATGTTTCAGGAGCTACATTATGCTTTAATTTTAAATCTGCAAGCTGTTGAATGGCTTCTACTGCTTCCGGCTCAGTAAAAGTGAATTTTGACATATCTTCATTCAATGGACTTCCACCATTGATGTAGAAGAATGGCCAAGCTTCATAATATCCAGGAAGGATATACGTTGAGAATCCGTATACATCTGTTTTACCATCGTTATCACGGTCAAATGTTAGCTTTTCTGCTGCTGCAAAGAATTCATCCCATGTCCACTCACCGTTTGCAGGAGGCTCAACTCCACGCTCTTCAAATAAATCTAAGTTTAAAAGCATTGCATGTACGGTTAAAGAGTTAGGAACGCCATATAATTTTCCATCAAATGTATAAGCATCAAGTGCATTTTCATAGAAGTCCTTTAGCTCATCTTCAGTAAATAAATCATCAACCGACTCAATGACACCTTGTTCTATATGGTCGATGCTTACTGCACTACCACTTATGTCAACTGGTGCAACATCTGGCCAAGATTGCCCTGCAATCGAAACGCCTAATTTATCAGGAAGTTCTGCCCATGGAACCTGAACTAAATCAACTTTTACACCTTCATGAGCTGCTTCGAATTCTTTAATTTTACTTTCCATCCAGTGGAATTTATTATCTTTGTCATCTGGCCAACGTGGTCCATCCCACACTGTGATCGTTCCTGTCCAAGCCTTATCACTGTCCCCATCGCTGCCTTTTGTTGTGTTTTCTTTCTTGCTACATGCCGCTAACAATCCAATTACTAAAATACTTATAAGAAAAAGACTAAGCCATTTTTTCATTTTACTTTTCCCCCTTACGTATCTTTCATCATTGTTTTCATTGCAGTGCCAACACAAACTTTATTAAGTAGCTCTTGCCCTCGCCTCCCTTCATCATTTTGTTACATAATCAAATGCGCCTTGGCGTATTTGCGCCTAGATTTTTTAGGCCCACACGATGTGGGTCACAAAGACGTTGCCACAGGAAGTGGCGTTCTTAGTCTTTGGCCTTACACGCGAAAAGTAACCTTTGAAAATCTGTGGCATCCGCCGGAGGCTTTAACTTTATTCAGCTCTGCTGGATAAAGTTATGCTAGAGCAATTTTTCCCATGATAACAGGGGTACTTGCTCCTGTTGCTGATGGTAAATTATTCGGTCGTTTGTTGATGCATTGGTATCCTAGTAATGCAAATACGATCGCTTCCTTGGCATCGGCTGGGAGTCCCAGTTCATCTGTGCTGCCTAGTTTGATGGATGGAGGCAGATGTTCTTGCAATCTTCTTCGTAGCGTTTGATTGTACCAGCCACCACCACTTATAAAAATCTCATTGATTTTATAGGAATCTACAAATCTCTTACAATCATCTGCGATTGTACGAGCCGTTAACTCCGTAATCGTCGCTATCTGATCCTCTGGTGCCAAATCGGCTTTTGTATTCCACAGGTCCTTGGCATATTGAAGTCCAAATAGCTCTCGACCTGTACTTTTGGGTGCTGGCAACCGGTAATAGTCATGAGCTAACAGCTCTTCAAGCCATTTCTCATCCACTTTTCCCTTTGCAGCCAGCTCACCATTTTTATCATAGGTTTGCTTTCCATGTGTTGCCCATGTCGTAAATGCATCAATGAGCATATTCCCTGGGCCTGTATCAAACGCGAGTACTTGTTCATCACTGTCGGTAGGTGGTAAAACGGTTATGTTGGCAATTCCTCCAATGTTGGCTAGGATTCTACCATGTGATTTTGTCCGAAAAAGAAGATTATCGGCATATGGAACTAATGGTGCACCTTGACCACCAACTGCCATATCACGCGGGCGAAAGTCCCCTACCGTCATCACGCCTGTACGCTCTGCTATTACTGCGATATCTCCAATTTGTAAGGTTGATGTAAGATTGTAGCCTTCTACAGGTTTACCTTCAGGCTGGTGAAAAATTGTCTGACCATGTGAGCTGATTAGATCCACGTCCTTCATCTCAAGACCCGCTTCAGCAACGACCTTGTTCGTCGCTTTCGCAAACAGTTCACCCAGAAGCATATTGGATATTGAAATACCCTCGAGCCGCGCTCTATTAGGGTCACACAGCTCTAATATTCTCTCTCTCATTGATTCCGAGTAGGGAAGTGTTGAAAAATGAATAAGTTTTACACGGATTTTTTGATTGTCACTTTCGGAAATGTTAACTAAAGCTGCATCAATGCCATCAAGTGATGTGCCTGACATTAATCCCACAACTACCTTTTCACTCACTCCAACATCTCCCTTACTTTGGAATGGTAACTGGTAATTTCCCCGTTACCTTTTCTAGTCCATAGATTGCTTTTGCTGCCATTCTTAAAGCTGGGTATGGAAATTCATATGTGCAAATATAGGCATGAACTTCTGGTAAAAATGCAAGATCATACGGACTTCTTGTCGCAACAACGACAACCGGTACGCCTGTGTTAACCAGTGCCTCGACTAGCTTTGTCTGTGCATCTCTTTTTTGAACAGTCAGGGTTCCAACTATAACCGCATCATAATGTTGGGCTTTTGCAGCTACTTCCTGAATTTCTTCGCCTGTCGCTGGGTTTGATAATTCAACAACCTCTGCTGTCTCATCTATCTCTTTAATGGCTTCGCCGAGATACATCGATGAATAGCGCTTATCCTCAACCTGCATCGTATATTTATTTTCACAGTAAACGACTAGAACACGCTTATCCTTCAATGGCAAAATCTCATTGTTTTTTTCAATCGTAATTCCTTGCTTATAGATGTCATGTGCCAGCTGTTGGTGCTCTTTTCCGCCAACAATTGACGGTACCTGACTTGAACCAACCTCATCCCAGCTGCAATACTTTTCTTTCAATCTCGTCACTCTCGTAACGGCTGCTTCAATCTGAGCATCATCAATTTCCCCAGATTCCACTGCTGCTACTATAGCATCAATTGTTTCCTTTTGAAGGTGATGGAGATGCGAGACCATAATCAGGTCAACACCCGCCTTAATTGCTTCAACCCCGCCTTTTGCCGTACCGATTGTATTAGCTATTGCATTCATTTCCATACAATCGGTTGTTACGACTCCATCAAATCCAAGCTTTCCTCGAAGAAGACCCGTGATTACTTTTCTCGACAATGTTGCAGGGACACCCGGTGTATCTTCAATTGCCGGAAAATATACATGTGCCGACATAATCGTATCTGCACCCGCTTTTATACTGTCGATAAAAGGCTTTAATTCAATTTGTTCCAAACGTTCGATGTTATGAGAAATCACAGGTAGATCTAGATGGGAATCGACATTTGTATCCCCATGTCCAGGAAAATGCTTTAATGTTGTGATGATACCAGCTTCCTGCATTCCCTTCATCGCCATTCTTCCAAACTCTGAAACCATATCTGCTGCTTCACCAAAGGATCTTACGCCGATGACTGGATTTTCAGGATTATTATTGACATCCATGACAGGTGCTAGATTCCAGTTAATTCCGAGTGCTTTTAGCTCTTTTCCAGTTGCTACACCTACTTGATAGGCATTCTCTGGCTCACCTGTTGCTCCTAAAAGCATCGCTCCGGGAAAAATGGTTGTGCCTTCTCCTAGTCTACGAACTACTCCATTTTCTTGGTCAATACAGATTAAGAGTGGTTGCTCATGCCCCGCATCCTTTGCGACCTGTTGTAGTTCCTGGGTTAGCGAAAGAATCTCCTGGGGTGAACCAATATTTCGTCCGAAAAGAATGATTCCGCCAACATGATGCTCACGAATCAGTTCTTTTATATCATCGGAGGCTGTTATTCCTTTAAATCCAACGACCATCAACTGACCGACTTTTTTTCGCAAACGTGTAATATCCATAGGACGCACCTCCACATCTATAATTCAAAGCCAGGTATACTTGGTCCTTTTCGAACATTTGCACCTACCGGGAACTTAAGGGTTTGTGCGTATGTTGTACGATTCAAGCAACCTCTCATAGTTCCAAGCGCCTTATAATAGTCGTAATACCTGAAATCAGTAGAATTCATAATAAACCAGTATTGGGACAACGCCTCTAAATAGGTTTCAAATTCGTCTGTTACATCTACATAAATATCCGGGACATATCCCTCCATGTCCTCCCAATTCTCACTATGCAGCATTCTTCGAAGGGAGTGTGGTGGAAGCCCTTCCATTTCAAAGCCCGGCAATGCCGCCTTTAACCAGGCTGCTTGAACAAGTCGTGGACAAAGGGCATGATCAGGATGCATACTTTTTTCCCAGTGCGTAATAACAAGAGTCGGTTTTAGCCTCCTAAAAATGGTTGCAAGTTCAGTGACCGTTTCCTCATCTTCCTTCAGTTCTGCGTCCTTATAGGAAAGAGTAAAGCTCTTGGCTCCCAATATTTCAGCTGCTTTTTCGGCTTCTTTTATTTTCTGAATCCTGTATTCTTCCACGCTAAGATGGGGTGGCGTGCCTTTTTCACCTGCAGTTAGGTGAAGGAAGGTGACCTCATGTCCTGCTTTGGCATATTTATGAGCGATGGCTCCCGCTTGGATTTCTCCGTCGCCACAGTGTGCCCCAACAATCATCAAATGGATTTTTTCAGCCATCTTTCTTACCCCCTCGTAAGCTGCGCTTTAATTAAATTATGTAACCTTGGTCTTAACCTAAGAATTGGATCCTTCCTTCCAAAATGAACGCGGTTGGTCAGAAGGATGACATTTAACTGAATCTCTGGATCAAACCAGATGCTCGTTCCTGTGAACCCGGTATGACCGTAAGAATCACTAGAGAATAGGTCGCCACAGCTTGAGAACGTTGGGTTTTTTAATATCCAACCTAAGCCCCTATATTCACGACTAAAAGTGGTATAATTTTGCCTCGTTATGCGAATGGACTGCTCTGACAAAATCCGTCTCCCTTGAAATACCCCATTATTTTCAATCATCAAAGCATAGTTGGCGAGATCGGAAATAGTGGAAAATAAACCAGCATGACCGCTTACGCCCCCCATACTTTCGGTATTGTCATCATGAACAATCCCATGCTTATAATCCTGTAAGGCTTCACTAAATTCAGTTGCCGCAAATCTTTCTCGTTCATAGTTTGGTAGAAAACTAGTTTCACTCATATTCACTTTGTCAAATAACTCACGTTTTAGAAAGGTCTGAAAGTCCTCTTCTGTTACTTTTTCGATTATTTTATAGAGAAGGATGAATCCTAGGTCACTATAGATGACCTTCTCGCCAATTCCCGCAGCTAACTTTTCATCAAAAACCCGTTCCATGATTTGATTGGTATTTAAAGTCTCTTTGAAGTACTCCCGATGTGCAGGTAATCCTGATGAGTGTGTAAGTAAATCTTTAATCGTAATAGCTGCTTTATCGTGTTTTGCAAATTCCGGTAAAAAATAAGCAACTTTATCATCAAGGTGTAGCTTTCCTGCCTCGATAAGCAATAAAATCGAGGGCAGGGTGGCCACCACCTTTGTCAGGGAAGCAAGATCAAAAATGGTATCAAGCTTCATTGGATCCTTTTTCGGATAAACGACTCTATGTCCAATTGCTTCTTGAAGAATCCATTCCTTTTGATATGAGATGTGAATGACAGCACCTGGTATGTGCTGCTGGTCGATTTCCTCTTGTAGGAAAGCCAACACCCTATCCCTCATCCCCATCACTTCCCTTCATTTGCTAATTCGATTGCCTTCCTCGTAAATCCATTTGCTTTATCAATCACTTCATTGGCCTTTTCCAAGGAGACGCCTGCTAACACCATTACAATTGCCGGCTTTACTTTTTGGTTTGTTTGATTAAGGATTGTTTCGGCTTCCTGATACGTAATGCCCGTCACATCCATAACAATTCTTCTAGCTCGCTCAATTAGCTTCAGATTACTTGCGTGGAGGTCGACCATTAAGTTTCCATAGACCTTACCAAGCTTGATCATTGCTGTTGTTGATAGCATATTTAAAATCATTTTTTGTGCTGTTGCTGACTTCAACCTTGTTGATCCTGAGAGAATTTCAGGTCCAACAATCACTTCGATGCTATGGTGTGCATATTTACTTATTTCTGCATTCTGATTGCAGGCTAAGGAAACTGTGATGGCACCGAGACTCTGTGCATACTTTAATGCACCGATGACATATGGTGTGCGACCGCTTGCCGCGATTCCCACTAAAATATCGTTTTTCGTAAAGCCTCTTTTTTCTAAGTCCCTTGCGCCTCCTTCTAGGTCATCCTCTGCTCCTTCAACCGCAGTAAACATCGCTGTCTCGCCACCTGCCATAATCGCCTGAACCATTTCTGGAGGCGTACAAAATGTCGGTGGACATTCTGCTGCATCTAAGACTCCAAGTCTACCGCTTGTTCCTGCACCGATATAAAACAGACGTCCATTCTGTTTTAAAGTGGCATAGATGGCTTCAATCGCATTATCAATTTGAGGAAGAACCATTCTAACGGCCTTTGAAACCGTTTCGTCCTCCTCATTCATTAGCTCAATAATTTGAGATGTCGTGAGTTGATCAATATTTACAGACCTTTGATTTCGTTGTTCTGTTGTTAGTGATGTAATATTAACCTTCAAATTCGCCACGCCTTTCCAACCTGTCTGGGTTCTTTTTCTTTCTTTAGAAAGGACTAAATCTGTTTACTATATTGCTGATATTCTTTCCAAACCTTGAAATCTATCTTTTTATAAAAGTCTAGTAATCCTGTCCAATCAATAATGATCGTGTTTATTTGCCTTTCTCTTAAAAAAGAAATACCTGCCTTAACAATCGCTAGCCCATAACCATTTTTCCTTTCCTCTTTATCGATTCCAAGTGGTCCTACACCGCCCACTCCTTCGTTGAACAGTGGTGCCCAATAAACATTGGGTCCAATTATTGGTGACTCAGGATCATTAATTCGACAAAAGCCAATGATTTTATTGTCTTTACGAAATACAACAAATTCCCTACCTGTTCCACCATTTTCAAAATATTGTTTTGCTTCATACTCCCATCTTCCAGGAAAGCAACGATGCATGAAGGAGACAAGTTCATCCTTATTTTCTATTAAGGAAACCTCGATATCCTTAGGTGTTTGAAAAACGAACTTTTCATAGGGGGCAAAGATTCGAATTAAGTCCGATTCAATACCAGAAGCTTGGTAGCCTCTTTTTTCAAACCATTCTTTAGTGCCCTTAAATTGGAGTAGAATCCCGGGAAAGTAATGTGCTAGGTCACGACCGAGAAAAATGGTCTTACATCCCTGTTTTTCCAGCGCTTTTTCAGCCTTCTCCAATAAAACGCTTCCAATTCCATTTTTACGAAAATGTGAATCAACAAGTAATGCCTGAATCCAACCGATTTCACGATTCACAAGTGCTTCCGTTTTATCCTGAACGTATTTGCTTATAACGAAACCAATGACCTGGTCCTGCTCATTTACAGCAAGGTACGAACCTGAAGAAAGTACACTAGGATCTTGAATGCTATTTTGTTTAAAAAGCGTGTCTCTCATTGGGAAATCAGAACCAAGTTCACGATTCCATAGATTTATGACTTGTGATTCCCATTGCACATCCAACTGTAAAAATTTCATCATGGTTCCCCCATTAACATTTACAACCTATTTTTAAACCAATTATAGCAAATATTTGTAAGGTTTGAAATAAAAAATCAATATTAATATAAAATTATTGTACTATTATTTCATTTATATTGTTTTTAAACCCCACACCTAACGTGCCGCCCGCTTGAACAATCCCGGCAGCAACCGCTCCTCCTACAGGCTCAATATGAGGTGTGACAAGTTTGAGTGGTAGAAAAGCTTCTTGCAAATAAGTCTCAATGATCGGAATAAACAAATCGCTGCGTGTAAATAGACCACCAACCAGCACTACTTGAACTTCTCTTTCATTTAATGGGAAAAGCTGATCGTACAAATGATGGATGGACCTTGCTATCCTGTTTCCAGAGCCTCGGATGAGTTCCTTAGCCACTTCATCTCCTTGGTCAACTGCCTCTGTCACGTACTTACTTAATGGTGCAATTACATCACGTGGATGTTTGGCACTATATACAATGGATATTAAATCTGTTGGATCCGCGATTTGAAAATGCTGGACGATTTTTTCTGTGAGTGCTGTTTTAGGGCCTCTCTTGTCATATGCCTTAAAAATAGCATATAATGCTTCCCTACCTAGTTCATAGCTACTGCCTTCATCATCAATCAAATAACCCCAACCACCAATACGTTTTCGTTCACCTTGATCATTTACACCAAAGGTGATTGAACCGGTTCCGCAAATTTGGACAATCCCTGGTGCCCCAAGGGTTCCTGAATATAAAGCATTGACCCCATCATTATCGATGATGATTGTTGCTTGGGAAGGTGCGAGTTTACCAAGTATGGCCTTAATAATCTCCTTTGCTTCAGGTCGATCTACACCCGCTATTCCAGCAAAAATGGTATGTAGGTTATTAAAGGCATCTTTATTCTGATTTTCTAAGGACGAAAACAAGGACTCAAATTCTTTTTCAATGCTTTCGAGGTCAGCTCCATTCTGGTTGGTCGCCCCAACCCGAGCCACAGCGTAAACATTCCCACACTCATCAGCAATAATTCCTTTCGTCTTCGTTCCTCCCCCATCAATCCCTAAAACATACATATTCTAGCCCCCAACTTTCAATTGGTTGTTAATTTTATTATACGTTACAGAAATTAAATTTCAATATATTTTAAATAATTATAAAATATTATTTCATAAAATAAAAAACTGCCGCCCTTTTGGAACAGCAGTTTTAGATATTTTTATTCTTTACTCAAAATAGACGTACTTTCCAACGACATATTTGGATAATAGGAAGTTAAAATCCTATCAAACTCATACCCTAACGTTGTGCCAAGATAATAGGCACCGTATTGACTCATACCAACACCATGACCATTTCCGCCCCCATAGAACGTGACGGTATTCTCTTCATCAAGTTCAAAACCAAAGAAGGCTGAAGGCAGGATGGTGTAGTTATCTAGTGTGCCTGTGTAGCCTGAGCTTCCTGCAGTAGCACGGTGTAGAACAACCGTTTCTCCCTTTGTAAATGCATTAGTTGGTCTAATCGTGAAACGAATATTATATTCTTTAATGATTTTGTACGTCCCCGTTGTACCTTCGATGACAAGCTCCATGATGTTTCCGCCGTCACCTCGTTTTGCAACATACATATTAACGAACTCCCCAATTCCTTCTGCCGGGATTGGCTGACTTACAAAGTCTCCTACTTCATTTTGAGTTAACACAAACTTAGGATCAGCAGCTTGTCTACTTATAATGTTAGCATTAATTGTATTCTCCAACTCTTCTTTAGAAAGGCTTACCTTCCATCTAAACCATGGAGAATTTCCGTCGTATCCTGTATGGGATAAGGTTTTATAGAATTCAAGAATCTCTTCTTCGCTTTGTGTATCAATTTCTAACATTTTACTAGGATCATTCGGATCAAATGTATGGCTTTGTGCAATTAAGTATGGTAGTACCTTGCTTGGGAATGTCCCGTCTGCTTCAGCCCATACCTGATGCTTTGATGCACCATAGCCCCCTGACGTTGAATAATATCGTGCATCTACTAAACTACCATCTTCACCTAACATAATAACTCCCGCTGTTTCATTCACAGCTTGAGTTGTTGCAGCATTTTCAGGTGTGTTGTTATAAACCTGACTCATCACACTATCTAATACAAAGAATCCATCCTTTGCAAAACGATCGCTTAAATAGTCACCTAACGCATAGGTCCTAGCTGCTACAGCCTGGGCTTTTAGTGCATTTACACCAAAGTATGCAGGCATTTCACTTGGAACCACTTGATACAGATACTGTTCAAAATCAACTTCATTGATTAGGTTAAGTTTGTTTCCTGTTGAGGAAGTAGTAATTTCAAAGAACCCACGATATGACGGGTCACCACTTGCTCGTGTGATATTTTCAACTTTAATTTTGTTTCCTTCATCGGTAAAGGCATAAAGTCTGTTAGTTGTTGTATATAAAACCTCACCTGTAGCACTTGTTACAGTGATTTCATTATTAGAAGGCGTGAACGTGACTTTCTCGTTTGCTGGGACTACGAATGTTTCTTCTGCTACTTTATCAACGATTTCAAGCCCTGCTTGAGAGCTTAATACAATTGTATCGTGGTCAACCGTTGCAAAGCCTGATGTCATAATCCCCACACGCATCGTTTCAATCGGGGTAGGTCCATCAATAAAAATTTTTGTAATTTCATCTTTATGATTCACGCGAACCGTTACATTTTCCGCGCCAACTCTTACATCAGCAAGTGACTTTTGGTATACTCGTTTTTTTCCTTTTAGAGTGACATCATAATTTTTTGCAAGCTTTATATTGCCCTGTAGCTCAAGTTCTAAAGTTCCATTATCTGTATCCTTCGCCATAATTTTTTCTGTGTATTCAACCCATGATCTGTTATCCTCGGCTGCTGAAGCTTGGCCCGTTTGAGAAAATAGACCAGTAATAAGAACAATCATCACAAAAGCGCTTACAAAGCTACGTCCCTTTCTAATCAGCAAAATAATTCCCCACTCCCCTAGTATAGTTTAGAACTAGCATGCTTTTCCTTAACGCACAATCAGAAAAAATGTACTAGTTTTACTTACATACTCATTTCTTTAAATATCTAAAATTTACCTTCATACTTTTGTACCATTTTATGAAATAAAATTTTAGTCCTTTTGTTTTACTTTTCAAAATCTAGAAACATTCCATTGCCTTTTTAATTGATGTAAAATAATGACATAGAGCTGATTTACGAAAAGGAGGAAACAGCTTTGAACGAAAATATCAAAACTTATCTAAAAGAAAACCGAGAATCACATTTACAGGAGCTTTTTGAGTTACTTTCAATTCCGAGCATTAGTGCATTGCCTGACCACAAGGACGATGTCAACCGTACTGCAGAATGGGTTGCTGAGGCCCTTCGTAAAATTGGGATGGAAAATATCAGCATCCATCCAACGAAAGGACATCCCGTTGTATATGGGGACTGGCTGCATGCTGAAGGCAAACCAACTGTATTAATTTATGGGCATTATGATGTTCAGCCGGTTGACCCCCTTCATTTATGGGACAACCCTCCTTTCGAGCCAGAAATTCGCGATGATAAAGTTTTCGCACGTGGAGCAAGTGATGATAAAGGGCAAACCTTCATGCATTTGAAGGCGTTAGAGACCATTTTTAAAACAGAAGGAACATTGCCACTTAATTTCAAATTTTGTATCGAAGGTGAGGAAGAAATCGGAAGCCCGAACCTCCCTGCTTTTGTTGAGGAAAATAAAGAGTTACTCGCCGCTGATGTCATTGTTATTTCTGACACAAGCATGAACGAACGTGGAAAACCAACGATTTGCTACGGCGTACGAGGACTGGCAGGTCTTCAAATTGATGTAAAAGGCTCTAACAGCGACTTACACTCTGGTCTATACGGCGGTGGTGTACATAACCCAATCAATGCGCTTGTTCAATTATTGGACACCTTCCATAATGAGGACGGAAAAGTAACTGTTGAAGGATTCTATGAAGATGTGCAGCCATTAACAGATGAAGAAAAGCAAGCATATGAAGCATTAAACTTTGATGAGGAAAAACAACGTCAAGAGCTTGGTGTTCCTGCTCTTTATGGTGAAAAGGGCTATAGCTACCTTGAACGAACATGGGTCCGTCCTACCCTTGATATTAATGGCATTTACGGTGGATTCCAGGGTGATGGTATTAAGACTGTTATTCCATCAGAAGCTCATGCAAAAATCACATGCCGTCTTGTTCCAAATCAGAATCCTGATGTGATCGTTGAACAGCTAAAGCAACATATTGAGAAAAACAAACCAGTTGGTGTTGAAGTCAGCCTTCAGCTTTTTGATAAGGGTGCACCATATGTGACGCCATTTGACCATCCAGCGATTCAAGCAGCAAGCCGTGCTTATGAGGAAGTCTACAAGGTGCCAACATCATTTACTCGCGGCGGTGGATCATTGCCGATTATTGCGACATTGGACGAAGTTCTACATGCTCCAATTGTATTGATGGGCTTTGGACTTCCAACTGAAAACTTCCATGCTCCAAATGAGCACTTCCATCTTGAGAATTTTGATAAGGGATTGGAGACATTGTGCACGTACTGGTTTGAGTTAGAGAAGTCATTGTAAGAGAAAAGGTGGATCCCCGTGTTGGGGTCCACCTTTTTTGGGGTTGAAGCTTGGTATAACGCAATTATTAAAATTAACGCGCATATCTTAGGGATTAGTACGCAATTAATAATGCTATTGTACCCATATGGTAGACAACTTTAGAAAAACGCACTCTCAAAATGTTACATTTAGTTTAGGGGGAGTGTAAAAATGAGTATTCAAAGTAATTATCCATATGATTTAAAGAAGCAAGTTGTAGAGATGTTCTTAGAGGGATATTCTGCGGCTGAATTGGCAACGAAATTTGAGATAAAAAATCAACGTAGAGTATATGACTGGGTAGAGAAGGTGAGAGCCGAGGGGTACTCTGCATTAAACAATTCTAGGGGACAGAAAAGTAAGGGGAAGAGTAAGAAGAAAAAGACGTTAGAAGAAGAGTTCGAATTACTAAAGTTGGAGAATGAATACTTAAAAAAGTTGTTGGATCTAAAAAGGGGGTGAACGATAAGGAAGAACAATACGCTTTTATTCATGCTTATTCAACTGAATACCCAGTCACAAAATTGGTGGAAATAACGGAGGTATCACGTTCTGGTTACTATAAATGGTTAAAAAGGAACGGAAGCAATAATCAAGATAGGATAGATGAATCTCTATTTCTTTATATTCACAAGATATTTACTGATAATCGAGGAACAGTTGGTAGAAAGCGAATTAAAATTGGGTTAAAGAAAGATTATGGGTTGGTTGTTAATGAGAAACGAATTTCTAGAATCATGCGTAAATATGGATTACAGTGTAAGGTTCGAAGAAAGAAGTTCAAAAATAGACCTCAACCAAATGGATTAATACCGAATATATTGGATAGAAATTTTCGTGCGATGAGACCTGGGATTAAATTAGCGATTGATATTACATATATTGAAGTGGAAAAAGGTTCTCAGAAATGGATGTATTTATGTGCAATAAAAGACCTATTCAACGGGGAAATAGTAGCTCATTCACTTGGAACGAATCAGGGGATGAAACTAGTATATAGAGCGTTAGATGCATTGAAAAAAAGAGGGTTTGAGAATAGAGCGATCATGCATAGCGATCAAGGTACTCAATTCACAAACCATCGGTATATGAAGCGACTACAAGAAATGGGTATTAGCCAATCTATGTCCCGCAGAGGCAACTGCTGGGACAATGCTTGCATAGAGAACTTCTTTGGGCATTTGAAATGTGAAATGCCTTGTTTCAGCCACCCTGAAACAGTGATAGAAGTGCGACAAGCAGTAGAAGCTTATATTCATTATTATAACAATAAACGTATCCAAACGAAATTAGAAATGAGTCCTGTTGAATATAGGACTCAAGCAGCTTAATTTTGTGCGTTTTTAATAGTGTCTACTTGACAGGGGCATGTTCATAAAAATAAAGCGCAATTATCCTTTATTAATACGCAATCAACCAAAAGAGTCCTTTTGACCGCACCTTATTTTCCTGCCAAAAACGCTTGAACCTGCTCAATCGTTGGCAATGCGCTCATAGCTCCTTTTTGTGAAACAGCCAGCGCACCAGATACACTGGCAAAAGTAGCGATTTCCTTAATTTCGTCTAAGGTATAATCTGTTACCTTTATATCTCTTTCGCTGAATCTGTACAGCAAACCTGACACAAACGCATCTCCCGCACCTGTCGTGTCCACACTTTTTACTTTCTGAGCTTTCACAAAAATAGCCTCACCCTTGTAGAATGCATGCACACCATCCTTGCCAAGCGTGATGAATAAGAGCGGAATATTGTACTCAGCTAGTTTTTCAACACCGCGTTCTATATCCGTTTCACCCGTAATGAACTCTAACTCTACCTCTGATAGTTTAACGACGTCCGCTTCACTTAGCATGGAAACTATTTTTTGTTTCGCTATGTCGAGACTCTCCCAAAGCATTGGTCGTAAATTAGGATCATAAGAAACGAGTAGGCCCTTTTCTTTTGCCAGTTGAAGTGCCTTTTTCGTCGCGGATTCCGCCGGATCGTCTATTAACGAAATGGAACCGAAGTGGAACACATTATGCTCATCAAAAAGAGACGCAGGAATCTCCTCAGGAGTTAAAAAGCGGTCCGCACTTTTCTCAATATAAAACGAAAACTCCCGCTCCCCCTCTTCATCAAGAGTTACAAATACAAGTCCAGTTCGCACTTCCTTTGAAAGAAACATAGCCCCTGTTTGGACATTGTAATTTTCCAAGGTCTGTTTTAAAAAATTCCCAAGAACATCGTCTCCTACTTTACCTATGAAAGAGGACTTCGCACCAAGTCTCGCTACTCCAACCGCTACATTTGCCGGTGCTCCCCCCGGGCTTTTTAAAAATTGCATATTGTCTTGGTCAAGTGGAATGAAATCAATTAAAGCTTCACCTAAACAAATGACTCCCTGTTTCACCTTTTCACTTCCCTTCGTTATTATTAGACTGCTTAAACCATGTTACACCCTTGAACATTTTTCGCCTGAGCATGTACCTTGAAACCTCTCTTACGGAACCATGCTTAATTCGAAGATATACCTCAAGCCAAATCCCATTTCTTCATATTAAATTGAAGATTACCTTCAGCTTTTAAAGAAATGGACTCGTTTTCCGTACTTGGGTAAAATCGCGCTGTAAAAACTTCCTCTCCATCATTCACAAAAATCTCAATTGAGGAGGTATCCAAAAACACGTGTAGCTTTTTAATCCCATAAATCTGGCAATGCCGTGATTCCACACGCCCATTTTTAAAGTTCTTTCGATGAAGACTTATTTTATTTTCTTTTGCGGAATAAAAGAAGCTCGTGGCCCCTCTAAATGTGATTTCAAAGGAATCTGAATGATACGAGATTCCGTCAATGAGCATTTCCATTGATGTCCCTTGTATCTTTTCGAGCGTTTTAATCTCTCTATGGACTTGAACATTTTGATACGATATTTCATTTTTCCTTAACTGCTTTAGTTCTTCTACAGGTTGTTGGATAACTTTTTCACCTTTAAGTGAAAGAACACGTGGCAATGTCATCGCATGAATCCAGCCATTTTCAATCGTCGGCTGATATTTTTCATAATCATCGGTCATTCCCATCCATGCAAAAAGAAGTCTTCGTCCTTTTTCATCGATGGTGGTTTGAGGAGCATAGAAGTCAAAACCACGATCTAATTCAGTAAAAACACCATGCTGAAAAGATGGCTCTTCATAATTTAACTCTCCCACAAAATAGCCCGCTTGGAATAAATTATGATACAAATCACCTTCTGGCTCAAGCCCTTGTGGAGAAACAAGAAGAACATCCTTACCATCCAATTCAAAAAGGTCGGGACATTCCCACATGTATCCAAACGATCCTAATCCGTTCATTTCAGAACCTGTAACAGCACCTTGATATTCCCAATCTGTTAAGTTCTGTGAAGAGTAAAGAACAACCTTCCCTTGTTCGTCGAGGTCTTGTGCACCCAACACCATGTACCATGTATCTTCTTTTTTCCAAACCTTTGGGTCACGAAAATGGGCTGTATAGCCTTCTGGAAGATGGATGACTGGTCCCATTTTCTCGAAAGTATTGCCATCACTTGAGATCGCCATACATTGATATGTCTCACGTTCACCCTTTTCACTCTTCACATTCCCTGTATAAAATAACACCATTTTTCCGTCATGCTCAACCGCACTTCCCGAATAACAGCCATTTTTCTCAAACCATTCACTTGGGGCAAGTGCAATCGGCTGGTGTTCCCAATTCACAAGGTCTTTTGAGGTGTAATGTCCCCAGAACTTCGAACCATGTGCCGTTTCAAAGGGATTCCATTGGTAAAACAAATGGTACACACCCTTATATTGAATGAACCCATTCGGATCATTTAACAAACCAACTGGTGGCATTAAATGAAATTTCAAACGGTACGGGTCGCTTTCGACCTTCACCCTATTTCGCTCAACTTCCTGATTTGCTTTTTCGATTAATTCATGCTGATTCATGATGAACTCCTTACGTAAAGAAGGCAAGTGATTACTTGCCTTCTGTTTTTTCTTGCATTTTATCTGAGTACCCGAACATCCAAGTTAGAACGAAGGCAATAGCAATGGATACTACGTTCACGAGGATATAAAGTAAAATTTGTCCGTTTAAATATAGCAATGTACCCGGGATTACCGTGATTGCCATTCCTGTTGCCTTAAGACCAAGGATCGAAGCTAAGAAGCCTCCAACACCACCGCCGATGAGTCCCATGATAAATGGTTTTACATAACGAAGGTTAACTCCGAAAATCGCGGGTTCTGTTATTCCCAAGAATGCAGACAAGGTAGATGGTAAGGCTAAAGCTTTTAATTTTACGGATTTTGTTTTTAATCCTACTGCTAAAGCCGCACCACCTTGTGCTGCAACTGCACATGTGACAATGGCGTTATACGGGTTGAATCCAAATTTTTCAAGTAATTGGATTTCTAATAGGTTAAAGACGTGGTGAACACCTGTAATAACGATAATTTGGTTAAGGAAGCCAATAATTAATCCGGCAATACCAAATGGCCACTCAAGTACTGCAACTGTTGCATCTAAAATGATATTTTCAACTGTATGAAACACTGGTCCGATTGCAAATAGAGCTAATGCAATCATGATGAGTAATGTTAAAAATGGAGTCACAATTAAATCTAGTGCTTCTGGAACACGTTTACGGATCCATTTTTCAAGCTTCGCACCAACAATACCTGTGATAAACGCTGGAATAACGGAACCTTGGTAACCGACTACTGGTATAAATCCAAAGAATTTAATTGGGTCAACCTCTCCGCCTGCAACTCCCCATGCATTTGGCAATGAAGGGCTAACAAGCATTAAACCAAGTATTAGTCCGATCGTTGGGTTACCCCCAAACACACGGAATGTGGACCATGCGACAAGTGCAGGTAAGAAAATAAAGGCTGTATCCGTTAAGATTTCAGTAAATAATATAAAGTTTTGAGAGATATCCGCGGGCGTTAAGCCAAACCATGCTAGAATTTGCTCTTGCATCACCAATCCACGGACACCCATGAAAAGACCTGTTGCAACTAGTGCAGGTATGATTGGGACAAACACGTCACCGAATGAACGAACTGCACGTTGAAAAGCATTTCCGCTTTTCGCTGCTTCTTTTGATTGATCAGCTTTTGTTGTTGTTTCAATCCCTATCTTTTCAACCTCTTCATAAATCCGATTTACTGTTCCTGTACCAAGGATGACTTGGAACTGACCACTGTTAAAGAATGCCCCTTTAACCTTATCTACATTTTCAACTTTTTCTTGATTAATTTTTTCTTTGTCTTGAACCATAATTCGTAATCTTGTTGCACAGTGTGCAGCAGAAAGAATGTTTTCTTTACCCCCAACTGCTTCGATAATTTCTTCTGCAATTCGACGATTTTCTGACATTTAGAATCACCCCTAAAAATAGTGTCTGTATGGAATCGATTACATATACCTCAAAAGAATAGGTAATCGATTACACATCCCGTTAAAAAAATTTAAAGGTTTTTTGTGTAATCGATTACACATTCGTTATAAAACCGATTATATACTATCTCGAACAATTAGTCTATAATCGATTTGTTTTTTTTCTATGGAAGTCCCTTCCTGTATGATCTCCAACAATGTCTTAGCTGCCTCAGCGCCTGTATATTCACTAAGAAAATCAACGGTCGTTAATTTTGGAGAAACATACTTTGATAAATCAGATGCACCCATTCCAGTTAAGGCAACATCATTTGGAAGCTCCACTCCCTGTTCTTTTAAATATTCCATTGCTCCAATCGCCAAACGGTCAGTTACAGCCACAATAGCAGTTGGTTTTTTAATAGAAGCTTCAAAAATTTTCTTCGCCGCCAAATACCCTGATTCGATTGTAAATTCTGCTTTTCCAATCCACTTGTTAACAACGGGCAGTAGGTTTTCCTCCATTGCCGCTAAGTATCCAGCTTTTCGCTTGTACCCGACCTCATAATCCATCTCGTCTACACCAATAAATGCAATATTCCGATGACCTTTTTCTATTAACAGATTTGTGATTTCCTTTGCTGCTTGGAAGTTATTATTAATGACAGAAGGTACTCCCTCCATCTCCTGTCCAGTCGCAACAAATGGAATGCGTAGTTTATTGATTTCCTCTAAAAGTTCCTCGCCTCGATTGGTTGCAAGCAAAATAATTCCATCAACTTGTTTGCTTTTTAAAAGCTTTACATACTCGATTTCTTTTTTCGGATCCAAATTTGTATTTGTAAGTAAGATTTGATAGCCGTGTTTTGCGAGTTCTTCACTGATTCCATTAACAATCCTACTTGCTGTTTCTGTGCTTAACTTTGGCAGGATGACACCAATGACATTGGATTGCTTGGTCCGCAATGCTTTTGCGTGCTCACTTGGTATATAGCCTGTTTCCTCGATAATTTTTAAAATACGCTTGCGAACATCATCACTTACATATCCTGAATTGTTCAGCACGCGCGAAACAGTCGCACTCGACACATTCGCCAGTCTCGCAATTTCCTTCATTGTCACCATGACATTTCCTCCAGTACAGTTCATTCCTCTTTATTTTACACAATTCTTTCAAGTACAAAAGGAATTTTAGTAACTTCGATAAATATTTGTTCTTTGGGATGTCCGAATCCATTATAATAAATTGAATATACAAGGGTATTTAAATCGGAAAAGGTCGTGGGGGAAATGATTGATAAGCTAAAAAAAGGTAACTTTAAAGTAGTAAAACCACTTCTTCCGGGATTAACGAACCATCCAGTTATAAATGGTGTTATTGATGGGAACAATCCAGGAGAGATTTTTGTAGACAATCAGAATTACCCCGAAACAGCATTTTTTTGGGCGAAAAATGAGATGTTCTATCTTTGTGGCAAGGTTGATAATCAGGAATTTAATTCTAAACTTGAGGAATATATTGCATCCGTGATTAGGTTCGAGGCACTCCCAGAGGAAGATACATTAAATCTCGAAATTTATCCAAACCATCAGTGGAATGGATCCATTGAATCCATTTTCACACGAGTTCCTCTGCTGAAAGGTGAACGTGTTCCTTTTGTTTTTCATAAAGAATGGTTTACTCCAAACGATACACAGGTCATTCCTGAGGGCTATAAGTTAAAAGTAATTAACAAGGATCTTATTGATTGGGATGAAAGCCACATCGTTAAAAATGAAATCACGAAGTTTTGGGGCGAATCCTTAGATTCATTTTTTCAAAAAGGCTTGGGATGTGCCGTCGTTCGAGGGTCAACTATTATCGGAACATGTCTGTCTGTTTTTGTATCGAACAATGAATACGAGATAGGAATTAACACTTATGACCCAAGTCATCGCGGAAAAGGGCTTGCTACCGCAATGGCAAGCGCCTTTATTAAGGAATGTCTGAGTCGTGGCGGAAACCCGCATTGGACAACAGAATCATTTCGCAAGGACTCCATTGCGATTGCAAAGAAAGTTGGCTTTGAACAACTAGATCATTACCCCGTTTATTACTTGCTGTTTGACCAATTTGTCATAAAATAAGGAGTTCTCCTCGCGGTAAACTCCTTTTTTTATAAAGACAACTATATGGTAAACTCCTGAATCGAACAGTTTCTTTCATCAAATCGTTCCGCAAAGTTTCCCTTTGTACATTTTGAAATGATATTTCTCCAAAATGCCCGGGCTCGCTCATTCTTCTCTGACTGTCTCACCTGCCACCTTCCAGGAAACATAGCAAAGATTTGCTCGGCAACAGTTGACCCGATTCCTTTACCCTCATAACCTCTCATAATAAAAAATTCCTCTATTGAATTAGGTTCCTCTTCCGTTTGGCTTTGCACTAATACAAAGCCTGCAAGCAAACCATCTACTCTTACAAAATAAGCGTGATGGTTTCGACCTGTCCAATAGGCATCAAGATTAAACCTGTCAAAACAACCATCCTCGTTTATCTTTATCGTACTCATATACTTTGTAAATTCGTATATATAAAATTCCATGAGGTTATGTAAGACCTCTTCTTCCTCTTTCGAAACAGCTTGAATTTGAATGTCCATGTTTAAGTGATACACCTCTATAGTCTCGTCCGTATATTCCACAACTCTGGGAAAAAGCGATGGTTCATGACCTGCTTCAAATACTCGACCCCTGCCGAGCCACCTGTCCCCCTCTTGTACCCGATGATTCGTTCGACGGTAATCATGTGATTGTAGCGCCATTTCTGTTGATGGGATTCAATATCCACTAGCTTTTCCGCAAGCTCGTAAAAATCCCAATACTTTTCAATATTTTGATAGACTTCAAGCCAAGCCTGTTCGACGCTTTCGTTGGCCCTATAATCCTCTGTCCAATCCCTTTGTAGGCAGGTTTTGTCGATTGTAAAGCCTCTTTTTGACAGGGCAAGAATTGCCGCATCATAAATACTTTTTTCTCTGAGCGCCGCCTCAACCTGCTTGTAAACTTCAGGCTGATGCTTATAAACACCGAGTACATTCGGCTTTTTATGTCCTAACGCAAACTCAATTAACCGATTTTGATACGACTGGAAGCCTGAGGATTTTCCAAGTTCGCCTCTAAATTCCATATATTCTGATGGAGTTAACGTTGATAGAACATCCCATGATTGAATCAATTGCTGCTGAATGCGTGAGACCCTTGATAACATTTTAAACGCGGGCTCAAGGTCATTTTTTAAAATAGATGCTTTTGCCGCATTTACCTCATGTAAAATAAGCTTCATCCACAGTTCACTCGTTTGGTGAATGATGATAAACAGCATCTCATCATGGTGTTCAGACAGTCGTTGCTGGCTTGAAAGCAAAGTATCTAACTGAAGATAATCACCATACGTCATGTCCTTTGATAGATCATTGTAAATACCGTCGTTTTTACTCATACACATCTCCTTTCCATTTTGAATCCTACTCATTACTTTCTATGAATATGCTGAAAAATCCTACATATTTATGATTTTCTTTGGCGGTTCTGGGCTTTATCGGTTTTATTTCAATTCTATCGACTTTATTTTGATTCTATCGATTTTAATCCAGATCTATCGTTTTTATTTCAGCTCTATCGATTTTAGCGCATAATAAAAAGCCACCTGGAAATCCGTTTCCCAGTGGCTTCAAACTACACTTTTTTTCTTCTTCTGATAATCAATTGATTCAATACCTCTGAGATAACGAGACCGAATGCAATTGCACCTGAAATCATAAAAGCCCTTGCCGCTAGTGGCAAAGCTGTAGAATAGTCATTTTCAACAAAGTTCCTCATCGCGTCATACGAAATTCCACCTGGCACCAACGGGATGATTCCGACGATGCTATAGATAATAACTGGGTTTTTATATACTTTAGCAAAAATATGGCTGATAATCGCGACCAATACAGAGGCAGCAAGCGTCGCATAAACGGCATCGACGCCTCGCAAAAATAAAAAGATATATAACATCCAACCAATCATCCCAACTAGTCCACATTTTAAAAGGGACTTTTTAGGAACATTGAAGATGATCCCGAATGTGCTAGAAGCAATTAAGCTTGTAATCAAATGAGCAAGCATTGTAAACTCCTTTCATCTTAGAAAATCGCAAGGACCACAGCTACTCCCGTTCCAATTGCAAAGGCTGTTAAAAACGCTTCTGCTCCCTTTGAAATCCCGGAAACGAGGTGTCCTGCAATCAAATCACGAACTGCGTTTGTAATCACCAACCCGGGAACAAGTGGCATCACAGATCCGATAATAATTTTATCAAGCTCTGCTCCAATCCCTGTCCTAATAAATAGATAGGCAACCATTCCTATTAAAAATGAAGCCAAAAACTCCGCAAAGAATTTGATTCGAATCAACCGGTGAAGGTAGATAAAAAAGGCAAATCCTACTCCTCCCGCAACACATGCTGGTAAAAAGTCCGTCCACGTTCCAAGGAACATGATGGTAAAACATCCACTAGCAAGGGTTGCTGCCAGAATCTGAATCCAGACGGGATAGGAGAGATCCTTTTTTGAAAGGTCGTCTAGCTCATGCTTTGCCTCCTGAAGGGTTAAATCCCCACTGCTAATTTTGCGTGAAATGCTATTCACCAGGGTTACCTTTTCTAAATCAGTTGAGCGCTCATTGATTCGTATTAAGTTAGTAGGTTCTGTATCACTCGTCGAAAACATAATGGCAGTTGGTGTCACATAACTATGGGAAGATAAAATCCCAAATGCAGCGGCCATTCGGTTCATCGTATCCTCTACTCGATACGTCTCGGCTCCACTTTCAAGCATTATTTTTCCCGCTAACAAGCAGATTTCCATAACTTCACTCTTTTTTTCCATAAAACACCGCTCCATAGATTAAAAAATAACATATTGTAAAGCTTATATGAAAGACAGCCTCATAATCAACTTAAAGTTTGGTAAACATGAGAATAATGGTAATTCTTCTGGATTTATGATATATTCATCCATTATAGAGGATGTTCAAAAAAAAACGAACCGATTGTGATTTTTGAGCGTTTACTACAGGATAACGAAAGAGGTTATAAGCGTGGACAATAATAACGTTTCAAACTTTATTAGAAATATTATAATCGATGATTTAGAAACAGGAAAACGCGATCATGTCGTTACCCGTTTCCCTCCAGAACCAAATGGGTACTTACATATCGGACATGCCAAATCAATCATTCTAAATTTTGACCTTGCGGATGAATTTAAGGGTACAACTAACCTGCGATTTGATGATACAAACCCATTGAAAGAGGATATTGAATTCGTTAACTCAATCAAAGAGGATGTAAAATGGCTTGGATATGATTGGGACGGTCTCTTTTTTGCTTCGGATTACTTTGAAGAAATGTATAACCGGGCTGTTTTATTAATCAAAAAAGGCCTTGCATATGTGGATGATTTGAGTGCAGATGAAATCCGTGAATACCGCGGAACCCTAACAGAGCCTGGAAAGGAAAGTCCATACCGTGACCGTACGATCGAGGAAAACCTTGAGTTATTTGAAAACATGCGTGCTGGCAAGTACGAAAATGGTGAAAAAGTATTACGTGCAAAAATTGATATGAAGTCACCAAACATCAATTTACGTGACCCTGTTATATACCGAATTTCACATACGACTCATCATAATACAGGTGATAAATGGTGTATCTACCCATTATATGCCTTTGCTCACCCACTTGAGGATGCAATTGAGGGTGTGACTCACTCTATTTGCACAATTGAGTTTGAGGATCAACGTCCTTTTTATAATTGGGTTGTTGAGCAATGTGAAATGGAAAGAAAACCGCAGCAAATTGAATTCGGTCGCATCAACCTAACAAATACTGTCATGAGTAAGCGTAAGTTGAAGCAACTAGTTGAGGAAGGCCATGTGGACGGATGGGACGACCCTCGCATGCCAACTATTTCGGGATTAAGAAGAAAAGGGTATACACCTGAAGCAATCCGTACATTCTTGCGTGAATTAGGGGTCGCAAAAAACAACGGTACCGTTGATACACAAATGCTAGAGCATTTTGTTCGTGAAGATTTGAAACTAAAAGTACCACGTACAATGGGTATTATTAACCCACTTAAAGTCGTGATTACGAACTATCCAGAAGGACAAGTGGAAATGCTTGATGCGGAAATTAACCCTGAAAATCCAGAAATGGGAACAAGACAAATCCCATTCTCTCGTGAAATTTATATCGAACAAGAGGATTTCATGGAAAATCCACCTAAGAAATATTTCCGTCTCTTCCCTGGTAATGAGGTGCGTCTAAAGCATGCTTACTTTATTAAATGTGAAGAAGTCATTAAGGATGAAGAAGGAAATGTAGTTGAACTGCGTTGTACGTATGACCCTGAAACAAAGAGTGGTACTGGCTTTACTGGTCGTAAGGTAAAGGGTACGATTCACTGGGTTGAGGCTACACAAGCGGTGCCTGCTGAGTTCCGTCTTTATGAGCCACTGATTTTAGATGCGGAAGAAAATGAGGATGAGGATGAAGACAAAACATTCCTTGATTATGTCAATCCAAACTCCCTTGAGATTTTAAATGGGTTCGTTGAACCAAACATGAAAAATGCGAAGCCACAGGATAAGTTCCAATTCTTTAGACATGGCTACTTTAATGTGGATCCAAAACACACTGCCGAAGACCATCTTGTCTTTAACCGAATTGTTTCATTAAAAAGTTCATTCAAATTATAAAAAAGAGACTCGTGCACACCAATCGTGTTGCACGAGTCTTCTTTTTAGTATCTGTCCTCTAAATCAATGCCTTGGTAATAGTGTTTAAGAATTTCCTCAAAGGTTGCGCCTTTTTCAGCCATACCCACTGCACCTGTTTGTGACAAGCCGACACCATGGCCCCAGCCACCACCATATACTTTAAAGCCAACGACTTCTTTTGTTTGATTGTTTATAACCGGTTCAATGTGGAACAAAGTACTTAAAAGTGAAGCTTGGTTACCGCTCGCATTAATGTATTTTAATGTCGTACGAATTCGGTCTTTGTATTCATAAAAAGTACCATTTTCCGTGACAAACTCAATTTCGATCACGCGGCCTGAGCTTGAGCGCTCAGTCACATTGATTTCGTGCACCTTACCTACTTTCGTATTATATGATGTGCTTAACACATCGCTCATTTCTTCTGCCGTCCATTCAAAATTCCAGCGATGGTATTTCGACCAATCTGCTTCAAAGTCTCCTTCTTTTGCTGCTCGTAAAGATTTTGAATTGCTATGATTTTTAAAGACCTCTAAGGATGGAACATGCTCAAACGCCTTTCCTCTTTGTGCATCTGGCACCCCTCTTAGGTATGGAACAGGCTCTGAACTCCACACATCTTCATTATTTGCCGAGAATCCCCCGCTAGTAGAGTTAAAGACGGCCGTTATTAATTTACCTTCATAAGTTGCGACAATTCCTCGTGTGCCATCAACTGCACCATTTGAGATTGGGTGTTCAGCTTCATAGCCACCATACACTTGGTCAGATGTTGTTGGAAGAAGATCATAGCCATCCTTGCCTCTCTTTCCCATATTGGATAAGGCATAGGTTCTAGCAGCAATCGCCTGTGATTTTTGCGCTTCTAATTCACCATATGGAACAGGGGGCAACTCACGTGGAACGACACCATATAAATATTCCTCTATGGGAAGTTCATTAATTCCCGCAAGTGACCCAGAACTGTTAAAACCAACCTCCGCGATACCTCTGTATTTTTTACCGTTAATTGTCACTAAATCATTTGAAATGACCTGGATGGAGTTAGTCGTTGTTTTTGCTGTTTCTCCATCAGAAATCTTGATTGTGGACTCACCTTCAACAGTTGTAATGAGCCTCCAATAAGCATCGCTAGCACCTAAACCTCTGGAGATGATTTCATTTTTAAAAGCCGTTCTCACTGAAAATGAGGCATCAGCTGGAAACTCGCCAATCAATAATCTCCACCCATTATTGTATTCCTCGATATAAGTTGGATACCCAAATGATTCCGCTCGTTGCAGCCAATCGGCAATATAAGCATTGCTCGTTGAATATGCAACCTGTAATCGATAGTTTGTCTTTACAACGGATGATCCCGCTAATTCGACTTGTACTTCATTATTAGATCCTGTTAAAAGGACTTCACCTGTTACTTTGTCTTTGATAGAAAAATCATTCACTCCTCCCACACTAAGTGACTCCTCAGAAGGCACAACTCCAATGCGAATCGTTGGTTCTTCTCCCTCACTTGCTTCTGCTAGATTGTCCCATATCCCCTGCAGCGATAAAATGCTGACAAAGGTAAACACAAATAATATCTTTAAAACTCTCTTCACACGCTATTCCCCCTACTCATTTTTCGTCATATAGATAAGTTCGTTAGGGGGTTAAAATTACCTTTCATACAAATTTACTATTTTTTAAAATTAAATTTTAAATATGTATTTTACAGTTTTCTATCTTCTGATAGAAAACGACAAGATTCTTTTTTCTTCTATTCTATCTATAGCAATTGACCGCTTTATGGCTGAAATTTTTATATGACTATTGACCTAGTCAATAAAAAAATGACCAGGATTTCCTGGTCATTAAGATTGATATTGAACTTGATGTAGATTCGCGAAGATGCCGCCCTTTTCAAGTAGCTCATCATGTCCACCTTGTTCAGCTATACCATCCTCTGTTACAACCACAATGCGGTCTGCATTACGAATCGTTGCCAGACGGTGAGCAATCACAAGGGTTGTGCGATTTTTCGAAAGCTCTGTTAGCGCCTTTTGGATAATTTGTTCTGTTTCTGTATCTAAAGCCGAAGTAGCTTCATCTAAAATTAAGATTGGCGGGTTTTTTAAGAACATCCGAGCAATCGCAATCCTTTGTTTTTGACCACCCGAAAGCTTAAGTCCTCTTTCTCCAACCTGCGTTTCGTAACCATCCGGCAGACCAGCGATAAAGTCTTCTAAATGGGCACGTCTTGCCGCTTCTTCAATTTGTTCGTCTGTTGCCCCAAGCATCCCGTACGCAATATTTTCCTTTAATGTCCCTGTAAAAAGGAAAACATCCTGCTGCACGATTCCAATTTGAGACCGCAGTGATTGCTTTGTCATTTTTCGAATATCCATGCCATCAATTGAAATGGCACCACCATCCACATCGTAGAAACGTGGGATTAAGGAACAAATGGTTGTTTTCCCTGCCCCGGACGGACCGACAAACGCAACCGTTTCCCCTGCATGGATCTTTAAATTAATATCCTTTAAGACAGATCCCTGCTTTTCATCGTAGCCAAAAGTGACATGATCAAACACGATATCACCACGGAGGGATGGAACAGCCACTGCATCCTTTGCATCCTTTACCTCTGGCTCCATATCGAGGAGCTCTGTAAATCGTTTGAAGCCTGCCATGCCCTTTGGATAAAGCTCCAACAAAGCACTTATTTTATCAATCGGCTTAAAAAGAACATTGACATAAAGGACAAATCCAACTAGTTCCCCATAAGTCAGGTCCCCATTAAAGCTCAGCCATGCGCCAACGACTAACACGATTAACACAAACAAGCGCGTCATGAGATAAATCCCAGCAGATGTTGACCCCATTACCTTGTACGCACTCAGTTTAGATCGGCGGAACTTACGATTGTCTACCGTGAACCTTGAAATTTCAAATTCTTCATTTGTGAAGGATTGGACCACTCGCGCCCCTGCAACGCTGTCCTCTACCCTTGCATTGACATCGGCAATATTGCTATACATCGCTTTCCATGCACGATTCATGCGAACATTCGAAAAAGCAATAAGCCAAATTAAAAATGGGACAACAATGATTGCAATTAAGGCTAGCTTCACATTAATCGTTAGCATAATCCAAAATGCCCCAATAAAGGTCATGATGGCAATGAATAAATCCTCTGGACCATGATGGGCAAGCTCACCGATATCAAACAAATCATTTGTAATCCGACTCATAATATGACCTGTTTTTGTATTATCAAAAAAACGAAACGATTGACGTTGCACATGCTGGAACAGCTGCTGCCTCATATCCGTTTCTATGTTAATTCCAAGCTTATGGCCCCAATAACCCACGATAAATTGCAACCCTGAACTAACTAAATATAAAACTAATAAACCAATGCTCACCCACACAATTGCAGACCAGTTATTGGTTGGCAAAAGTGAATCAATGAACCACTGCACTGCAAGCGGAAAGGCAAGTTCTAAAATTGCCACAATCACCGCACAACTGAAATCAATTAAAAATAGCGTCCGGTGTGGCTTGTAATATGTTAAAAAACGTCGTAACATCCTATTCTCTCCTTATGACACATACCTATTACGAATTATAAGCTGTTACCCTTGAATTTGACAAACTATTTAGTTGGTCGAAATATTAATAGTGAGGTTGAGATACATGCTTGGCCGCTTTTCCCTTTCGTGTACCGCTAGACTCTTCTTGCGGTACATGCTCTTACGCTTTTTCTCTCTGCCTTGTACCTCTAGACCCTTCTTGCGGTACATGCTCTTACGCTTTTTCTCTCTGCCTTGTACTTCTAGAACCTTCTCACGGTACATGCTTTAACTCTTTTTCTCTCTGCCTACTACCGCTAGACCTTTCTCACCACCGTGTCCTCCTCCCCAACAATAAGTACTTTCCCGAACCACAAGAACCGTCCCCTTGGTCCCTGAATAGTTATATAGAAATAACAAAATGGGATGGTGAACCAGATGGATATACCAACGGTTTTATCGGGGCCAATCCTGCGTCGTGTTGAGCCTTCTCACATCTATATTTGGATTGCTTTAAGCAAACGATACAAACTTGGTGCAAAGCTGTACCAAGTTGAAAATAAAGAGGGTACAGCTATTTCGTACCATGAAATAAATTGCAATACTGAAACGACCACATTTCGTGCAGGGAAACAACTTTATATCAGCCTTATCAAACTGACACCTCACGAAACCCAATTTCCTATAGATACACTGCTTGGGTATAATATTTTTTTTCAAAGGAATGCTGAAATTCAGGATCTACACGATTTCGGTCTTTTAGGGAAAGACCAACTAAATTCCATCACATATGGAGACCTTCCATTTCCAAGCTTTTTTATTCCTGACCCCTACCAAAAACAAACGAATCTCTTATATGGATCATGTCGTAAGCTTCATGGGAAAGGTGAGGATGCTCTTAGTCAAGGAGACGAAACAATTGAAAGGAATTTCCTTGACCTTGAGAAACGCCCCAGCGCCTTATTTCTATTGGGTGATCAAATTTATGCAGATGATGTGCCTAATCCGGTTTTTCCTATTATGGTGAAAGCCGGTAAAGAGCTTATTGGAAAAGGTGAAAAACTTACTGAAATTGAACCTCGTCTGAACGAGAATCCTTTTAAAAAATCAATCTTTCAAACTCGTGGAAGACAATATATCATGGAGAGCTTTTGCAAATTCACTTCCTCACATTCAGGTAATCATGCGATGACATTTGGTGAATATGCAACCTTATATTTACTATCTTGGTCACCTGAGCTGTGGAATGCTTATGTAGACAGTGGGGATTTCCCTGCATTTAAAGAAGCCATCGAGAAGGATCAGATCTACTTTATTTACCAAAAAAAGAAGAAAGATAAACGAAAAAAAGAAGAAAAGATTTACAAAAAAGAGTATAAAGAACATGTCACCGATGTGAAGGAAACATATCAAACTCTTTCAAAGGTGAGAAGATTACTTGCCAATATTCCAACTTATATGATTTTCGATGACCATGATATCACAGATGACTGGAACATTAGCCATCATTGGAAGAGCAGTGTACACCAATCCAACCTTGGAAGACATGTTATCGCCAACGGGCTTATGGCTTATTGGTTGTTTCAAGCTTGGGGCAATGACCCTGACCGTTTTGATCAATCCTTTCTTAAGAAGATGTGGAAGTATAGCAAAAGCTATGATTCAGGTTCACGTTCCCATGAGGTGTGGAAGGAAGCACTTTGGAATTTTGATGAATGGCATTTTGTCGCACCGACAAATCCAACTTCAATCTTTCTCGATACGCGGACACAGAGAAAATACGATCCTTCCCCACTTCCTGTATCCCTTGGTCGAAACATCAAAGAAAAGGATCGTCCCCCACAGCTCATCGGTGAACAAGGTTGGCATTCGACTACAGACTGTTTATACGCAAGCGGATGGAAAAATGGAGAACCACTCCTAGTAGTTTCTCCAACACCTGTCTATGGAATTGGTTTAATCGAATCTTTTCTCAATCAATATATTTATCCTTTAAAAACAATTGGGGTCCCTGTGACAACAGCTTTTGATTTCGAGTCTTGGAAATATAACGGAGAGGGTTTTAGCGAACTCCTTAACCAGGTTAAAGAGTGGCATCCTAGTCATTGCCTTATTTTATCAGGCGACGTCCATTACGCATCTGCTGTCAAAACCAATGTCGAATTCAATACCGGCGAAAACCTTTGCATCTACCAATTTACAAGTAGTCCAATGAA
The DNA here is from genome assembly GCF_031324165.1 of Ferdinandcohnia sp. QZ13. Lineage (NCBI taxonomy): Bacteria > Bacillati > Bacillota > Bacilli > Caryophanales > Bacillaceae > Ferdinandcohnia > Ferdinandcohnia sp. QZ13. Next base: position 1,831,649 of record NZ_JAVIVW010000015.1, read on the forward strand.
CAATATGAGCTTTTCCGGCATACAAGGTGGATTAATGAAGGCAATTGTTACAATAAATGCAGCTAAACGAAGAAACAAGGAAATCAATCGATATTGTGATGAGACCTACGATATCGTAAAGCAAAAAAGAAAGGACTCTTGTCCAGCTAATTTTACGTGGAAAGAAAAAATAAGATATTTATCAACAAACCAAGGTCCCATTATTGAAACCGACAATAACCTTGGACATCTCATCCTCACTCAGGACACTGTCCAAAATGTATTGCTACAAACCAACAATATAATTACCTATGACCCTATCCCACTCACTTAAAAACTAACCCCGTGCTCACCTTAGCACGGGGTACACATCTTTATTTAATTGGCTTTTTTAAGAATCCAACTAACAGAGCTGTAACAATTGTACCAATGATAATCGCAAGTACATATAGCATCCAGCTACCTGTCACAAACGGAATGACAAAAATTCCTCCGTGTGGAGCAGGTAACCCAATTCCAAACAGCATTGTTAGCGCACCAGTAATTGCAGATCCAATCACAGCTGACGGGATAACACGTCCGGGGTCAGCAGCTGCAAATGGGATCGCACCTTCAGTAATGAACGACGCTCCCATGAAGTAAGCTGTTTTTCCAGCCTCGCGTTCTTGTTTTGTAAATTTATTTTTGAATAGTGTAGTCGCTAAGGCTAGTCCTAGTGGTGGGGTCATTCCACCTGCCATGATTGCTGCATGTGGTGCGTAATTTCCAGCGTCAATCATCGCAATACCAAAGGTAAATGCAGCCTTATTGATTGGACCACCCATATCAATCGACATCATTCCACCTAGTATTAAACCAAGTACAATTAAGTTTCCAGTTCCTAATCCTTCAAGCCATGCAGTCAACCCATCCATGACATATTTTAATGGACCTACTAGAACATACATGACTGCACCTGTAATTAAAATTCCAAAGAATGGATAAATCAATACCGGCTTAAGTCCTTCAAATGACGAAGGTAAACCTGAAACAACTTTCTTCACTAAGAGTACAACATAACCAGCGAGGAACCCTGCAATAAGTCCACCTAAAAATCCGGCTCCACCAGTTGTCGCCATTAAACCACCGATCATACCTGGTGCTAATCCCGGGCGGTCAGCAATACTCATTGCAATAAATCCGGCTAATACAGGAATCATTAATTGAAAAGCATTTGCACTTCCGATTGTCATCAAAGCACCAGCAATCGGGTTATAAGATGGATCATTCGGGTCAGATGCATTGATTCCAAAGATAAATGAAATGGCAATCAACAAACCGCCACCAACAACGAACGGAAGCATGTTGGAGACACCGTTCATTAAGTGTTTATAGAAGCCACTTCTTTCTCCACCTTCTGCTTTTTGCTTAGTTGTTTGTTCGGCATGGTAGGTTGGCGCATCCTGGTTAACGGCTTTTGTTAACAATTCTTCTGGTATGCGAATCCCTTGGGCAACAGGAACTTGAATGACCTTTTTACCATTAAAACGAGCCATTTCCACTTGTTTATCGGCAGCAACAATAATGGCTACTGCTTCATCGATCTCTTCCTGGGTAAGTGCATTTTTTACACCAGTTGAACCATTCGTTTCAACCTTAAAATCAATGTTCATCTCTTTTGCCTTCGCTTTTAATGCGTCTGCAGCCATATACGTATGGGCAATTCCGGTCGGACAAGCTGTCACCGCAAGAACCTTTTTCTGCCCCTCTTTTTTCTCAATTGGGGCTTCTTCTTCTTCCGACTCACTTTCTTTTTCATTAATAACTCGAATGAGTTCATCTGGACTTTGTACCTTCATTAATTTTTCACGAAAACCAACGTCCATTAACAATGAAGACAAGCTTGATAAGGTCTCAAGATGCGCATTATTCGCCCCTTCACTTGCGGCAATCATGAAAAATAAATGACTTGGCTGTCCATCTAATGATTCATAATCAATTCCGTTAGTCGAACGTCCAAACGCAATCGCTGGTGTTTTCACCGCAGCAGTCTTCGCATGCGGAATGGCAATTCCTTCACCAATTCCAGTTGTGCTTTGGCTTTCCCTAGTTAAAATGGCTTGTTTGAATTGTTCCTTATCTTGCAATCGTCCAGCTTCATCAAGTTTGGAGACCAATTCGTCGATGACCTCGGCTTTTGATGAAGAAGAAAGTTCAATAATGATTGTATCTTTCTTCAACAAATCCGTAATTCTCATACTGCATGTTCCTTTCTATAACTTCTTCACTTGTACTTGTGAAATTAATTCGTTTATCTTCTCTTCTGTTGCTAATCCTTCTAAATAGGCTGTTGCACTGCCTGCCGTTGCCCCAAAGCGAAAGGCTTCTGTTGCATTTTGATTTTTTGAATAAGATGCAATAAAACCTGCAACAACAGAGTCTCCAGCACCAACCGAGTTAATAAGCTTTCCATCTGGAATGTTTGCAGAGTAGACTTCGTTTCCCACAAATAGCAGACTGCCCTTGTCAGCCATCGAAACAATGACGTGCTCCGCTCCCATTTCAATGAGCTTTTTCCCATAAGGTATAGCTTCTTCTGCACTCTTTATCTCAACACCAAATATTTCACCTAGTTCGTGATGATTGGGTTTGATTAAAAAAGGCTTATAAGGAAGGACTTCGACTAATAAATCTTTTGTAGCATCCACGACAACTTTAACTTCCCTGTCCTGTAAGTTGTTTGTGACTTGCTGATACAACGTGGACGGCAACGAAGAAGGAATGCTTCCTGCAAGTACCAACACATCTCCTTTTTGTAGCTGATTAAACTTTTCAAAAAGTTGCTCAAGCTCAACAGATGTTATTTTCGGACCAGCGCCGTTTATCTCTGTCTCAATATTTGAATGGAGCTTCACATTGATTCTAGTGTCACCTTCAACAGCTACAAAGTCCGTCTGGATGTTCTTTTCCGTTAACGTATCAACTAAAAATTTTCCTGTAAAACCGCCAACAAACCCTAAGGCAACACTACTTATTCCAACATTTTGCAATACGGTTGAAACATTTATCCCTTTTCCGCCAGGGCTTTTTCGATCGTTTTTAATGCGATTTAGTTCTCCAACCTTAAAGTCATCCAACTCGATAAAATAATCGATGGAGGGGTTTAATGTAACTGTGTAAATCATGTTGTCACTACCTTTATGTTGATATGTTCCTGATAGGATGTTAGTTCCTTTTTGGTTAATCCATCATCTGTAATTAAAACGGCATCCTTTAATGAAGAAATTCTTGAAAATGAAACCTCATTGAATTTTGTGTGATCAGCTAGAATAAAACTTTTCTTCGCCAATCCCATAGCCGTTTGTTTAATCAGTGCTTCTTCAGGATCAGGGGTTGTAAAGCCATATCTCAAATCAATCCCATTCACTCCTAAAAAGCATTTATCAAACCGATATAGGTTCAAGCTTGATAACGCTCTACTCCCGATCATTGCTTTCGTTTGTGGTTTAATAATCCCACCTATGAGATAGGTTGCGATTCCTCTTTCAAGTAATGGCTCAATTAAATTCACCCCATTTGTTACGACTGTAAGTCCCTCGTGGTCAAGAAATGGGATGATTTCCTGTGTAGTTGTCCCTGCATCTAGAAAAATGGAATCACCCTCTTGAATGAACTGAGAAGCAAATTTAGCGATCGCTATTTTTTCTTTTATATTCTTTGCTATTTTTTCTTTATAACTGGGCTCTGTTCGATTTCCATGCATAAGAGCCGCTCCACCATGAACCCTTTTCAACTGATTTTCTTGTTCAAGCTGCACTAAATCACGACGAATCGTTGATTCCGAAGAGTTTGTTCTTTCGATCAACTCTTGGAGTTTCACAACACCGTGTTCCTTTAATAAGGATAAGATAAGCTGATGTCTTTCTGGAGTTAACATCATGTCACTTCCTTAATGGATTGTACTCTCATTATATTGAAGCCTTTTTTATAAATCAATCAAAAACGTTCACTTTCAACCAAAAACATCCAAGGAAATTTTTCCCCTTCTCACATAAGGGTTCCCACAGGACGTTGAGTTTGCTTCCTTGAAACTACACCACACGAAGAAATTGCGTGCTTTTTCAAGGGTCGTGACCAACATCGTGTAGGCCTGAAGGGCTTGCGGATCACCCGCAGAAAGCGAGTGCCAGAAGCAAAAATCACCCTACTTCGACTTATAAACTTTAAGTTAATAACAACCATTTTTTAGAAAGGAGAGAAAGGAGAAAAAAGAGAAAAACTGAAAATTCCTTTGTACACAGTTATCTTATGAGCGGACGAGCGGAGCCAAGTGAGGGCTGTATGAGAGGTTTGACAATAATCTTAAGGGAGCCTCCACTACTAGGCTCCCCACCAATCGACAAGTTCCTCCTATTTCCGAGGAAATACAACGAGGATCAGTATTGAAATTTGTCTAAAAATGAGAAGTAGTCCTTTAAAAAGTCGTAAAAGAGTTGTTCCGTAGGAAGCAATTTTCGCTCTCTGGGAATAATAACTCCTACTGAACGGGTAACTTCTGGGTGTACAACTGGAAGTTTCACAGTTGAATGCGGAATATTTTCAATCAAGGTTACTTCAGGTATAATTGTAATACCAAGTCCTGCTGACACAAGTCCCTTGATTGCATCAATATCTTCTCCTTCAAACGAAACGGTCGGCTGAAAACCAAGTTGGTTACATGCTTTTACGATAATATCTCGTAACACAAACCCATTTGGAAATAACACAAATTGCTCTTCCTTTAATTGACTTAGGCTTAATGATTTATTGGATGACAGTGGATGTGAGCGATGCAAAAGTGCTACCATTCTATCGGTAAACAAAGTGGTTCCAATGAGTTTCTTTTCCTGGTTTGGTACGGGTCCAAGCAATGCCATATCAATTTCACCCGTTTTGACACGCTCAACTAATGAATAGTAGTTACCTTGTGATAATGAAAACTTCACTTTAGGATGCTTGTCTCGGAAAGCCGATACAACTGTTGGTAATGTATGAGCAGCCAAGCTACTTGGAAATCCAATTCGAATTGTCCCGCGTTCTGGGTCCAAATATTCTTCAATCTCACGTTTAGCATTATCCAAAACATTTAATGCTTGCTCAACATGATCTAAAAAGACTCTCCCAATTGGCGTTAACTTCACATTTCGTCCATCTCGTATAAATAAATCTACGCCTAATTCCGCTTCCAAATTGAATAATTGCCTACTTACCGCTGATTGTGCAATATGCATGGAATTTGCCGCTTCCGTTACATGTTCTCGCTTAGCAACTTCAATAAAATAGGTGAGTTGTCTGAGTTCCAATGGCCTTCCTCCTCGATTCATCTCATTTCGGCATCGTTTATATCTTTTATTAATATTGTTTAGATTAATTATTCATTATACAATGATTAATATCAAGAATTTACAGATAAAAATTTTGTCCGTTGATTTTGACTGAATGTGTATGTTCAAAAAGATCACTGTTCTTTTTGAACATCCTTAAAAAAATATATAGCAAAGAAAGGGTGAATGTACACGATGGCTATGATCGAACAGTCTATTCCTGTACCAGAGTTAAAACAAGCAACCGATTATATGAACAAAGTATATGAGGAGGTTAAGAAGAGAAATCCTCACGAACCTGAGTTTCACCAGGCAGTGAAAGAAATTTTCCTATCGCTTGTACCTGTATTTGCTAAAAATCCAAAATATATGAAACACGCTATTTTAGAAAGACTCGTAGAACCGGAAAGAATGATTACATTCCGAGTACCCTGGGTTGATGACCAAGGTCAAATTCATGTGAATCGTGGCTATCGTGTTCAGTTTAACAGCGCACTTGGCCCATACAAAGGCGGATTGCGTTTCCACCCTTCCGTAAATGCAAGCATCATAAAGTTTCTTGGCTTTGAGCAAATCCTAAAAAATTCATTGACTGGTCTTCCAATTGGTGGCGGTAAAGGTGGCGCTGATTTTGATCCAAAAGGAAAATCCGATAATGAGATCATGCGCTTTACGCAAAGCTTTATGACTGAGCTAACAAGACACATCGGCCCAGATATCGATGTTCCAGCAGGAGATATCGGTGTAGGCGCAAGAGAAATCGGCTACATGTTCGGTCAATATAAAAGACTTCGTGGCAGCTTTGAAGCAGGCGTTTTTACTGGAAAAGGTCTTGGTTATGGTGGAAGCTTAGTCCGTACGGAAGCAACAGGCTATGGTACTGTATACTTCGTAGAAGAAATGCTGAAAGAACAAGGTCTTTCTTTTGAGGGAAGCACAGTTATCGTTTCAGGTTCTGGTAATGTTTCTATTTATGCAATTGAAAAGGCTCAACAGCTTGGTGCAAAGGTTGTTGCGTGTAGTGATTCCAATGGCTATATCTATGATGAAAATGGCTTAAACCTCGAAACAATCAAACGCATTAAAGAAGTAGACCGTAAACGCATTAAGGAATATGTGTTAGAGCACCCAGAAGCAGAATATGTTGAAGGCTGCTCAGGTATTTGGTCGATTCCTTGTGATATCGCATTACCGTGTGCGACTCAAAACGAAATTGATAGTGAATCTGCACAAACTCTCATTTCAAATGGAGTAAAAGCAATTGGTGAAGGTGCTAATATGCCTTCTACATTAGAGGCAATTGACTTATTCGTAGAAAGTGATATTCTTTTTGGACCTGGAAAAGCTGTGAATGCTGGTGGAGTTGCCGTTTCTGCTCTTGAAATGTCACAAAACAGTATGAGACTTTCTTGGTCATTCGAAGAAGTAGACAGCAAGCTACAGGATATCATGGCTTCCATTTATCGCAACAGCATGGATGCTGCTGAGGAATACGGCCATCCTGGAAACCTAGTATATGGTTCGAACATCGCTGGCTTCATAAAAGTAGCAGACGCAATGATCGCTCACGGTGTAATCTAATTCAAATATAAACATACAAACGCTGTTTCTCAATTATGGGAAACAGCGTTTTTTGTCCCCATTAAAAAGGCGCATGCCCCCAATTGGAGCATGCGCCCTATTTTTATTGTCCAGCTCCAGCGCCTAGCCCCTCGAGGTCATAAGCCAATCCGTCAAGAAGGATAAAAGGCATCCTTCTCGCCGGCTTTTCTTATGCTTGTCGGGGCTGGACAAGGCGCTTGCGCTTTTCTTAAGATCAACCTTCTAATAAAAGGTCTTCTGGATCTTCTAATAGTTCTTTTACTTTTACAAGGAATCCTACAGCATCCTTACCATCGATAATTCGGTGGTCATAAGATAGTGCCACATACATCATTGGACGTACTTCTACAGTGTCTTGATTATCTACAACAACTGGGCGTCTTTGGATTTTGTGCATTCCTAAAATACCAACCTGTGGTGCATTAATAATCGGTGTTGAATTTAGAGAACCGAATGTACCACCGTTTGTAATGGTGAATGTACCACCTTGTAAGTCACTTAAACCTAATTGGTTATTTCTTGCTTTTTCTGCTAGACGGCCAATTTCAGCTTCAATACCCGCAAAGCTCAATGTATCAGCATTACGTACAACTGGTACTACTAATCCTTCTTCTGCAGAGACTGCAATACCGATGTCATAGAATTTTTTAAGCAGGATTTCATTTCCTTGAATTTCAGCATTAACAAAAGGATATGCCTTTAATGCACCGATAACAGCTTTCGTAAAGAAGGACATGAAACCAAGTTTAACGCCATGCTTTTTAAAGAAAGCATCTTTACGACGAGCTCTTACATCCATCACAGCTGTCATATCTACTTCGTTAAATGTTGTTAGCATTGCAGCTGTGTGCTGTGCTTCAACAAGACGTTTTGCAATGGTTTGACGACGTCTAGACATTTTAATACGTTCTACACGTGGATCGTCATTTACCACTGGTGCTGCTGCAGGTTGTTTTGCTGCAGGCGCTGGAGCTGGTGCTGCCTGTGCTTGCTTATAAGCTTCTACTCCCTCAACACGAACGCGACCAAGTGGATCTTTGTATGGAACTTCATTTAAGTCAATGCCAAGCTCTCTTGCTCGTTTTCTAGCTGCAGGTGAAGCAATGGCTTGCTTACCTTTTTCTTCTGTAGATTCAGGTTCAACTGGCTCTTGTTTTGTTTCTGGTGCAGCCGCTTTAGGCTCTTCAGATGGTGCTGCTTCTTGTGCTGGAGCACTTGATTCAGAACCATTTTCATCAAGCTTTGCAATCACTTGACCTACTTCCACATTATCACCTGGTTGGAATAAGAATTCCTTAATAACCCCTGTATATTCACTGTTAATTTCAACATTTACTTTGTCCGTTTCAAGTTCAGCGATTGACTCACCTTTGTTAACGAGCTCGCCTTCTTTTTTTAACCATTCAACAATTGTTCCTTCTGTAATGGACTCAGCTAATTCCGGTACTTTAATTTCGATCATTGCTGATTCCCTCCTTTGTCTGTATGCAATGCATCTTGCATGATCCAAGCTTGTTCTTGTTTATGAATATCTGGGTCGCCCGTAGCTGGACTTGAGCGCTTCGGTCTACCAATATAATCTACTTTAATCTCTTCAGATAAAACGTCCATTAATACTGGTTGTAGAGCTGGCCATGCACCCATATTCTTAGGCTCTTCTTGAACCCAAACAACCTCTTTAAGGTTTGGATACTGACTAACTAATTCCTCTACCTCTTTTTTAGGGAATGGATACAGTTGTTCCACTCTTGCAATATGCAAGCTTTGTGCTTGTTCCGCAGGTAAGTTAGCCGCTTCTGTCGCTAGGTCAATTGCTACTTTTCCAGTACAAAGTATTAAGCGTGTTACTTTATCTTTCTCAGTTCCCATTCCTGGCTGTTCAAGTAATGGCTTGAAGCTTCCATTTGTTAAATCAGCTAGTGATGAAGCTGTTTGCGGGTGACGAAGCAGACTCTTTGGTGTCATGACAATCAATGGTCTTGCTTCATCAGTTGAAGTAAGCAAGGATTGTCTTCTTAATAAATGGAAATATTGTGAAGCACTTGTTACGTTCGCAACTATCCAATTATTTTCTCCAGCCGCATTTAAGAAACGCTCCACTCTACCACTTGAGTGCTCTGGACCTTGTCCTTCATATCCGTGTGGTAAAAGCATGACAAGACCTGATTTTTGACCCCATTTCGCATGGCCTGAAGAAATGAATTGGTCAATAATTGGCTGAGCCACGTTCACAAAGTCACCAAACTGTGCTTCCCAAAGGACAAGCGCATTCTCATCTTGTACACTATACCCATACTCAAATCCAAGAACAGCAGTTTCAGATAATGGGCTGTTATAGATGGAGAACGAAGCTTTTGCTTCTGGTATATTGTGTAATGGGATATATTTTTCATTAGTTTCATAGTCATTTAATGCGACATGACGATGAGCAAAGGTTCCTCTTTCACTATCCTGACCCGTTAAGCGAACGGTTTTTCCTTCTGCAAGAACAGATCCAAATGCTAGTGTTTCAGCTAATGCCCAGTCTACTTTATTGTCTTCATCCAAAGCCGTTTCGCGGCGCTTTAAAATACGCTCAAGCTTTGGATACACAGATAAAGATTGTGGCCATTGTAATAATCCCTTATTCATACTACGTAATAGCTCAGCAGGAACTGTCGTATCGAATTCTGGAATAGCAGATAGAGCTTTCGGTTTCTTCGGCTTCACACGCTCTTCATTTTCAACAAAATCATCATAAATCGCTTGAAGACTTTGCATGAATTCTTCACGTTTTGCAGAAAGCTCCTCAGCTGTCATAACGTTTTTGTCAACTAACTCTTGACCGTATTTATCAGCAATAACAGGGTGATTTGTAATTTTCTTGTACAATAATGGCTGTGTCACACTCGGGTCATCCATTTCGTTGTGACCAAAACGTCTGTATCCAACTAAGTCAATTAAAATATCTTTTTCAAAACGCTTACGGTATTCATAAGCAAAGTGAATTGCTGAAAGACATGCTTCAGGGTCATCTGCATTGACACGTACGATCGGAATTTCATACCCCTTCGCAAGATCACTTGCAAAACGTGTTGAACGAGAATCTGTATTATTGGTTGTAAATCCAACCATATTATTGGCAATGATATGGACCGTTCCGCCAGTTTCATAGCCTTTTAATCTGCTTAAGTTTAATGTTTCGGCTACAACACCTTCTCCAGGGAATGCAGCGTCACCATGAATAAGAACACTAATTGCGCTTTGCTTATCTTGAACAGGGTATCCTGCTTTTCTAGTGTTGTCCTGTGCAGCTCGGGTAATCCCTAATACAACAGGGTTTACGAACTCCAAGTGACTTGGATTGTTCGCAAGATTAATATGAGTTACGTGCTCCTTAGGACCTTTAAATCTACGATCAGCTCCTAAGTGATATTTCACGTCTCCAGACCAACCATAGTTAATTCCTCGTGAGCCTTCAGAAGGAATTAAATCTTTGTTTGGTGAATGATGGAACTCAGAGAAAATCAATTCATATGGCTTGTGAAGAACATGTGCTAACACATTTAATCGGCCGCGGTGAGCCATACCGATCATAATATTGTCGGTACCATCACTACTGCCTTCTTGAATTAAACGTTCCAGCATTGGTACCAGCATATCTAATCCTTCGATTGAGAAACGCTTTTGGCCAACGAATGTTTTGTGTAAGAACTTTTCAAAGCCATCCACATTCATTAGACGCTCTGCAAGTTGTTTCTTTTCATCGGCACTGAGTTTTAAGCCCATTCCATTGATTTCAACCTGCTGTCTTAACCATTGTCTTTCATCTTCAGCATCAACATGTCCAAATTCATAAGCAATGGTTTGCGTATAAACAGATTTTAAATGCTCATATGCATCCCATCCAGTCTGAACGGATGGAGGAGCTTCCTCCCATATATATGTCGCTGGAATATCCATTAAATCTTCTTTCGTGAGGTTGTAGTAGCTAGGCTCTAAAAAGCTTGTATCCGGTTTCGGTCTGGTGCGAAGCGGATAGATATCAGCTGCCAAATGCCCATACGCACGAATGTTTTTGATTAATTTACTTCCAGATGTGATCGTCTTGATTGTCTTCGGTGAGATACCCCCACTTACTAATTCTGCTGTTGCTGCATTCTCATCTGCTGGTGGTGGACCAAGTTCTTCGAAAAGCGCTTTCACAGAAGGGTCTACTGAACTTGGATCATTCTTGTACTTTTCATACATGTCAAAGACATAACCCATGTTTGGGCCATAGAATGACTCCCACACATTTTTCCTTTGTTGGTTATCCATTTTGTTGTTAGCCTCCATATTACATTCATACTTTGTAATACTTAATAGACAAATTTTTTGAACTATGACGTCTACCCATACTATACCCCATTTCCAATTAATTTCTAGTAAAATGCTTACATTGGAATTTTCCAGAAAAAAGCCAGAAAAATAGGCAAAATAAGAGTCATTATATAGTCATAATTCTGATTAAATATGTTATCCTTATCTTATAGTTGAAAGCAGAAAGTTTCCTTGATATAAATCAAGTTTTCGAAGGAATTTTGCTAAAGAAAAATACATGATTTGGAATAACATAAAGTGAAGTCTCTATTGTAGTACAACATTCCACTTGAAGTAAAGGAACCGTTAGAAAAGTTGTTGATCCACTTACACTTTTAGAACCAAAAGTCCGTTTAGACTTCGGCAGGGTAGGTAAACTAAAGTACAACAGGAGTCCGCATTTTATGGGCATTTTGAAAGGAGAAAAAGTGTTCTGTATGATAAGCAGTCCACATGATCCAAGCTATATTTGTCAGGTACCTATTTTTCAAGGTTTAAATGAGGAAGAAATGATTCTTTTACAAAACGTCGTTCAAATTCGAGATTATCAAAAAGGCGATGTGATTTTTAGAGAAGGTGATCCCTCTGACACTCTCTATATTATTGGAGAGGGCATTATCAAAATCACAAAGGTGGCAGAGGACGGCAAGGAACAAATTGTTCGTCTCTTATTCCCTGACGATTTTTTTGGTCAGTCTGCAATGCTTCAATCAGAAAATCATTATGCTAATGCGGTTGCCATAAATGATACCGTTATCTATACCATTCAGAAACAGGACTTTTTTAATACATTAGAGCGCAATCATAAAATGGCGCTACGCTTCATGCGGGCTTTAAACGAAAGAATTTATCAAGCTGACGAATGGATGAGTTTACTAAGCTTAATGGAGGTTGAGCAACGGTTAGCAAGTGTACTCCTCTTGTTTAATAATCGAGTTCGTTCCAAGGATGGTCGCTTTAAGCTTCCTATTACAAAAAAGGTTTTGGCTTCTCTTATCGGTACAACACCTGAAACCATCAGCCGGAAGTTTGTTAAGTTCATTTCAGAAAACTTAATTGAGGTAAATGGTCAAAGGAATATTCACATCCTCGATCTTGAGGGCTTAAAAAAGAAGGCAAAAACATTATAAAGGTCTAACCCCACATTCGGAAATGTGGGGCGTTTTTGTATCAAATTAAAAGCGCCCGACCATCTATGGTCAGGCGCTTTTATCATCAAAATGAAACATATTGAAGTGGATTGACTGCATTTGAGTGTCCTCCACTGTATTGGGTCGGGCTATATGGTCCGTCATAGATTTCAAAGTGAAGATGCGGGCCGGTTGAGTCACCTGTATTCCCCATGTAGCCAATTAGTTGACCTTGCTCTACTCGGTCATACTGGCCAACAAAACGTTGATCTAAATGGGCATATACGGTTGTCATTTGACGTCCATTGATATAATGGGTAATCATAATGACATTTCCATAACTGCTTTCTAAACGGGAACGTGTAACTGTACCGCTTGCCGCTGCATAAATTGGAACATTTCCTACACGGCCACCTTTTCCGATATCAATTCCAAAATGCATTCTTCCCCAACGCATTCCAAAACCTGACGTTAAACGCCCTGTTGTCGGGTTCATAAATGCCCCATTGTTCACAACAGGAGGCGGTGCTTCAGGTAGAGGAGGCGGTGTTTTCCCTTCTGCTTCGGCCTTTTTACGTTCCTCTTCGACCCTTTTCCGCTCTTCTTCAGCTTTTCTTCGCTGCTCCTCAAGCTCTTTTTGCCTTTGGTTCCAAGCATTGATTTCCATCTGGATCGCCTTTTCCTGCGCGGCTAATAATTCTCCAACATCCTCCAAAGCATGGAGCTCCTCGTGCATCTTTTGCTCCTCAACCTCTAATTGGGCCATTACTTTGTTTTGTTCTTGAATTTGACCCTGTAGCTGAACTTCTAACCGGTCAAGTTCTTTTAGCTGGTCTTCTTGCTGTGCAAGTAAGGTTTTAACCTCTGCTTTGTTTTCTTCAAGTTGTTTAATGTCTGCTTCATGCTCATTCATAATTTCACGGTCAGCTTGTACAAATGTAGATACTGCACTAATCCGATTAATGAAATCATTAAAGCTTTTAGCGCCGAGCAACACATCCACATAGCTAACTACTCCACCGCTTTGCTGAAGACTGCGCATCCGCTCTTTGATAAGCTCGTCCCGCTTTTGAATCCGTTCCTCAAGCACCTTCATTTCGGCCTCAAGACGTTCAATTTCTTCTTTTGTTTCTTGGATTTGTGCTTTTGTTCCATCAATTTTGCTGCGGGTTTCACTTACGGCAAGATCAAGTCGTTTAATTTCCTGCTCGACACCGACTTTTTGTTGTTTAATCTCACCAATTTTTTCTTCTTTTTGAGTAATTTCAGACTCTAACTCTGATTTTTTTTCCTGAACTTCCTTCTTTTCACTTTCTAGCTGTTCATTTTTTTGAATCGCTAATGCAGTATTAGGCATGGCCGTCAATAAATTTCCGATTCCTATTGATATACCTACTCCAACCATTAGAAGTTTGCGCTTCAACGAAATAGCATCCCCCTTCTACCAACCTAGCAATCTATCATTTTAATGGGTGACAACCCTATTAGTCCATCACCACAAATATCATATTTTGCTATATATTCTCATGTTTTGTATTATAACATAAAAATTTGTCTCAAAACGTCAAAGTAATATTACAAATATATTTCATAATCTGTTGAAAACACTGGATTAAGCAAAGATTTTTCGACAAACGAAGTAGACACGTATAGCACTTCATAAATATAAAAAACTCGCCTTATTAGACGAGTTTCCTATAATTCTCCGAACATTTATTTAAGATGTTTGCCCGAACGTAAAATGGATCTCTCCACTAGTACGTTCATCGCATCTATACTATACTTTGCTGCTTCATCATTTAATTTTATACAGGATAGTTCCGTACATGCCAAAATGACCGTTTTACAATTCTCTTTTTCAACAAGGTGCATAATCAACTCTTCAAGCTCACTCGAATCTACATCTAGGTCACTTTTGACATTGTTATAAATAATATCCATGACCTTTTCTTGTAAGCTATCATTCGGGGCATGAAGATTTAGCTTATACTTCTCACAAACATCCGCGTAGATTCCACTCTGTATCGTTCCGTTTGTAGCAAGAATACCAATCCTCGCGCCCTCCCCATACATATCATGGATATCCTTTATTGTTTCTTCGACCATGTTGATAATCGGGATCTTCGTCATTTTTTGCAGCTCATTGTAAAAATAATGAGAAGTGTTACAAGGAATGGCAATGTTCGCAACTCCTGCTGCTTCTAGCAACTTGAAATCATTTTTAACGGCATTTAAAAACGTTTCACCCGTATTTGTAAGAATTGCACGGGTTCGGTCTGGAAGGGTTGCATGATTAAGAATGACCATATTGAGATGATCTTGGTCCTGATGAGCCTCTGTTCGATTAACAATTTTATCAAAGAAAACAGAGGTTGCCTTTGGACCCATGCCACCTATAACACCTAATGTTTTTTGTTCCATGTTAACACCTATTTCCTAATTACTTAACTGTCATTGCATGACTCCCTAAGTCCTCATAGCTTGCAAAAAACGCATCCGCATCATACGTAATTTGCCCCTGCAATGGATCCATGACGTGCACCTTGTTTCCTACATAGCCATTTAGGACAACAGCGTGTAAGTTCGTCGGAGCATTGAACGTTGCGTTTGTCTCGTGAATATTCCAAGAATAATTCACTTTCTTCTTACTTAAATCTAAGGTTACCCAAACGACCACAGGGTTCCCTTCTTCAAGCTCCATCATGATTTCATCACGTGAACTCCCGCTTAGGTCAATGGGTTCTAATTGAGCACCTACCTTATCAATGTAAGTTTGTGCTGCTGTTACAATCGGAGGCGCATAGGAAAAGAAGCCACTCCATTGGCGTGGGTTTCCAGCATATGCTTTATTCGGATCTGGTCCATACAATACCTTGTTGACTGTCTTAAAGGGCTGCTTCGGTAAATAATTGTCAGCCATGTCTAATTTAGAAACGTCGTAACCATGAAAATTTAATACCGAAGTCAACGAGGTAATTTCACATCCGTTCGGCAACTCCGGTAACTGGAGTACTTTGTCAACTGGAATAAACACCTCAATTTTACCATTCAATACTTCACGATATGGATTGGCTTCCTGGGCATACACCGTTGTAAACCCAGAAAACACTCCATCTGTTCCAGAAATCACACTTCTAGCAATTCCCTTAACAGTTTCAACATTCAATAATAAATAACCGACACATATGAGATTCAAAAATAATAATCCCGTTACTATTTTTTTCACTTCTATCTGCCCCTTCCCCCACTCTTACCAGTAGGTTCCTTCTGCTGAATAAAGTTAGACAATCACTAGAAACCATGTATATGTGAAAAAACAGGTTTTATAACTCGATGAAAAATTTCTTATACCACACAAGGAATACATAAACCGTATAGATGTTTCTTGCATAGTTATGTCTTCCATGGTAGTGGTCATCAAGATATTTCATAAGCTCTTCTGTTTGGAAGAATTCTTTTGCAATATCAGATTCAAACATTTCTTTTACGATGTTGTAGTATTTCTCTTCACGGAGCCAGTGTCTCATCGGAACTGGAAATCCTACTTTTTCACGTTTTGCCCATTCTTCAGGTAGCACCTTTTCAGATGCAGCACGTAGGGCATACTTGGTATCGATGTCGTTCACTCGTAAATCACTAGGGATGTGAGAAGCCATTGACATGACTTCTTTATCTAAAAATGGTACCCGTAATTCAATGGAGTGAGCCATACTCATTTTGTCTGCTTTTAGGAGGATATCCCCCGGAAGCCAAAGTTTAAGGTCAAGATACTGCATTTTTGTTACATCATCTTTCCCTTTAACCTTATCATATACTTTTTTCGTTATACTTTGTACAGAAGGGCCTGTTTGATATTCATCTTTTAAGACTTTGCGAGCATCTTCTTCCTCAAATATTCTCGCTTGACCGATGAACTTTTCCTCAACCGGTTGACCACCCTTCACAAGGAAGTTTGTAATTTTATTTTGCGGCAGAGCAGCACTGATTCCGGAAATCACACGTCGAATTCCATAGGGAATCTTTTCGTATTTTTCTAGCTTTCCAGACTTTTGGTACCATGCATAGCCCCCAAAAATTTCATCTGCTCCTTCACCAGAAAGAACAACCGTTACGTGCTCACTTGCTAATTTTGATAAAAAGTACAATGGAACCGATGATAGGTTTGATTGTGGCTCATCCATGTGATATTGGATGGTAGGTAGCATTTCAAACGCCTGATCTGCCGTCATTAGTTCTTTATAGTTCTCAATTTCAAGGATATCGGATAAATCCTTTGCTAAGTTCGTTTCATTGAAGATTCCTTCATGATCTTGGAATCCTACAGAAAATGTTTTATTTGGCATTAATAAAGCCGTGATATAACTCGAATCAACCCCACCTGAAAGGAAGGAACCAACCTTTACATCACTAATTTTATGGTAATTTACCGATTCCTTTAAGGTATTGTTAATTTCTTCAATATAATGGTCAAGCCCTTTATCATCGGCATCAAAATCAATATCCCAATAAGGCTTGATTTCAATATTCCCTTTTTTGTAAAGCATATAATGACCAGGCTTTAATTTATAAACACCTTTAAAAAAGGTTTCATCAAGCACTGAATACTGGAAGGTTAAATAAGGCTTTATCGCATCTTTATTTAGTTCTTTCTTAAAAGCTGGCTGTTTTAAAAACGACTTGATTTCAGAACCAAAGATAAGCGAGTTGTCTGCTGTATTTTGCGTATAATATAAAGGCTTTATCCCAAAGAAATCACGTGCTAAAAACATTGATTCATTGTTCTTATCCCAAATCGCAAATGCAAACATCCCGCGAACCTTTTGTAAAAGGTCAACCCCATATTCCTCGTATGCATGGACGACAACTTCACTGTCAGAATCACATTTAAAAATATGTCCTTTTTCAATAAGATCTTCGCGAAGCTCTTGATAGTTGTAGATTTCACCATTGAAAACTAAAACACAGCTACCATCTTCATTGAGCATGGGCTGGTTTCCTTCATCAGATAAATCAATGATGCTTAAGCGGCGAAAACCTAAAGTTGCTCGATCATCTGAAAAATAGTTACCACTATCAGGACCTCTATGAATAATTGTGTCCATCATATCATTTATTACTTGTACTTTATCTATTTCAAGCTTTGAATCAGCAAAACCAACGAAGCCACACATAGTTTAATCACCTTTTTATTTTTATAAATTTCTTTGTTGACTGTAATTTGAGTCTGTTTTTTCGTATATTAGCTAGTAGTTCGTTCACAATTTCTCTTTCATTAAACGGAATTTCCTTATCGCCAATTACTTGTGCAGTTTCATGGCCTTTCCCTGCTAGAAGGATAACATCTCCTTCTTGACTGTTTTCAATTGCATATTTAATCGCTTCTCTACGATCAATTTCTACATGATATTTACCGTCAACCTCATTCATGGATTCTACGATTTCTTTTGCAATCAAATTTGGATCCTGTTCTTTCGGATTATCAGAGGTTACAATCGATAAATCGGCATATGTAGCTGCAACTTTTCCCATCGCTCTTCGCTTATCACTTCCATCTTTTCCAGGTGCCGCATACACGCCAAAGACAACAATTAGTCTTCCTTTGGTAAATGGTCTTAAAGTGGAGAGTGCTTTTTCTAAGCCATCTTCCGTATGGGCAAAATCAACGACAACTTTTCTAGCTTTATCTTGGTAGATGACCTCAAGCCTTCCTCTTATTCCTTTTACAGCATCTATTCCTTCTTTAATGTCTTCCAAAGACATTTGATTCGTATAGGCAGCAGCGATAGCTGCTAAACTATTATAAACATAAATTACACCTGGTATGTTCACCTTTATGTCTACTGAACCAGTTGGAGTATTTAATTGATACGTACTGTAATCTGCATAAAAGTGAAGATCTGTTGGGTAAATATCTGCTTTCTGATTGATACCATACGTAAGAATCGATTTATTCGAGTCTTTTACCCTATCGATAAGTCTTCTTCCATATGGATCATCTACATTTATCACTAAATGTTCCTGAGCTAAATCAAAAAGCTTTGCCTTCGCGTTAAAATATTCTTCCATATTTTTATGAAGCTCTAAGTGATCAGGCGTTAAATTCGTAAAGATAGCCGTATTAAAATCACAATAAGCTACACGATTTAAGTCTAATGCGTGAGAGGAAACTTCCATGATGCAATCTTCAATACCTTCATCTACCATTTTCGAAAAAATACCCTGTAAATTTAATGATTCAGGAGTCGTATTTTTATTTTCAAAATGTCTATTGTTTATTATAGTACCCATAGTTCCTATCAGACCAATGGATTTTTTTGCCTGTTCAAAGATAGACTTAACAAAATAGGTTGTCGATGTTTTCCCGTTCGTCCCTGTAATCCCAATCAGATTTAATTTTTCAGTGGGATTATCATAAAAATTAGCAGACATTCTTGCTAACGCTAATCTTGTATCCGAAACCTTGATGATTGTCACATAGTCCTCAAGCCATATATCTCGTTCAACAATAATAACAGTTGCACCTTTTTTAATGGCATTTTCTATATAATCATGACCATCAACTGTGAAGCCAGATATGGCAACAAAAACGCCGTTCGTTGTTACTTCCCTTGAATCATAAGCGATAGAGGTCACTTCTACATCAAGACTTCCCTTTATTTCGGTATAATCCAGATTACGTAAAATTGATTGTAATTGCATTGTTATCCACTCCAATTAATGACCTTAACTTACAGCATTATTTCTTTATTTTCTTTAGTAGCTTTTTGGAAATGATACCAGCATATGAAAATGCAGGCTTCGGATCCTTCCAATCCCATATCGCATATGCTTTCGGTTTAAAGAAGGACTTTATGACCTGCGGCATCGTTAATTGACCCGTTTTTAAATAACCCTTTATTGCATAGAAGTCTTCATACGCATACCAAAAGACTAGGTTTGTATCATGTTCAATCGCCTTTGGCGGTAATGGGTTACCTGTTAGTTCTCGATATGTAATGTATGGAAAGTTAAGCCCTACCTTGTAAAGCATACTGTTCAAATTAGTAATCCTTACATTTAATTCAATTAAGTAATAGGTACCCGTTTCAGAGTCCTTTTTAAATTCGATTTCTACAAAACCTTTGAACCCAATTGCTTCTAAAAACTTAGAACCAATTTCATAAAGCTCTGGTACATATTTCTGTCCAGTGTACACAGATGCACCAAAATTTATAGGATATTGACGGTATTTCTGACAGGTCATCCAGTGCGTTACCTTTGCTTCTTGGTTTAAGTACGCATCAAATGTATACATATGGTCATCAAACCCAGGAATGATTCGTTGCACAATGACTTCTTGATTCGCTTCTTTCGCTTTTTGTAATGCCTCATCTAATTCCTGACGGTTGTTAACTTTAAATAACTTCCTGCGGAAAATAGATACAAACGTAGGAGAATCAGTTGGTTTCACTAAACATGGAAATTTAATATTTTCTTCAATTTTCTCATAAAAGTTTTCTTCCCCAAGATGAACAGTTTCCGGTACCGCAACTCCGTGTTTCACGGCCAATTTATGTAATTCATCCTTATCCATCGTTTTGGTATAAAGTCCTTGCTCCGTTTGAGGGATGAGATAGAATTCTTTTAGTTCATCTAAATATTCATCTATCACTTCTACATAGGAGTCGTGACATGGAATTAACACCGGTTTTGCCGTTTGCTTTCTCGAATATTCCTTTAAAAAGGCTATAAATTGCTCCTTTTCTTTTCGATAATGCGGTGCAATTACGCGCTCCGAGCAATATTTCGACTCCGCTCCGTACGTATTTTCATAGGAATAATCTACGGCTACCGTATGTATCCCTTCACTACCCAAACATCTCATCGTACTTAAGCCTATATAATAATTGTTTCCTAAAACAACTGCTTTATTGTTCATACGTTACCAGACTCCTTGATTTACTTCCTAATTTGACTCTTTGTCAATAGAGGATGTTCAAAAAGTCGTCCGAAAATGACACATCGAATTTCTGCGTTGGCTTGCTTTTGGAGTTCCTCACGTATTAACTGCATACGCTCCGGTACTCAAAGCTGCGCCGCCTTGAAATTCTCGGTCCTTTTCACTCTCCTTTTTGAACTCGTACTAATAGTACAATATTGACACAGAATAAGGGGTGTTTCAAGATGAAATACACCTTTATCCCGCTTGTTATTAAGCTGTAACAATTGAAAAATAAAAACAAAAAATAGAGTACAGTATAGATGTTTTCGTACTCTAATCCCCTTTTTCGACGTTTTTCCCAACTCTTTTTATAGTAGATTTATCATCTTTGTTCTATTATATACTATTCCACAGTCCCGCTCATTTTAGATTTAATCGGAAAACGGAATGTTTGATCGCTTGTTCCTGAGCTAGAAAAAGTTCGTTCCACATACTGAATTTCTGTCTCCGACATTAATAATATGGTAGAACTTCTCGTCCCATACCCATTTGTTTTAATAAATAAAGAAGAAAGAATTCGTTCCCATTCGAGTGACACGCCTGTTTTAGGTAGGAGATTGTCATTTGGCCGATCTGTATTTTGAAGTAATTCTAATAGGTTCTCCACTAGATTTTCTCCGTTTATAATAGTAGAAATCCCTTCTTTTCCTCTTTTCACTTTCGGCCAGTTTGTATCGAGCAAATCGTTGCTAAGCCCATGTATACCTGGTTTTACTCTTTCAATGATTTTTCCAGCATTGGAATAATAATAGAGGTTATCCAGATCACCCACTAATAGATTGTAGCCTGGATACTGAGAGTTCGTCTTCTCTAGCTGCTTCATATATTCTGCAATGGCTCCATTATAGGTAAGCGCATCTTTTACTAGTTTTCCTCTCGATTGTTTGCCTTCTAATATCTCACTTGGGTCACGATAGTTTGTTAAGGCCGCAAAACGACCAAATGTAGTAACCCCCATCCACGTTCCCATTTTTTCAAGATCTCTTCCAGCCAATAGAGTAGGCTCATCCTCCCAGAAGTGAATCGGAGCTGTTGGTCGCTGCAGAAACTCATCCCGGTTTGCCGCAACAATTAATTTATAGACCGGATGTGCTTGGTAGGCAAACAAAATTAAACACATTCTAGCCACCGCCCTTTTTCACAAATTATATCATTTGCGCCCCACTTACGTAAAAATCTTGGACTGGATAAAGTTCTTTTACACAAAAAAGCAAGGGTAAACACCCCTGCTTATATGACGAATCTACATCATTTAAGGTTACATTTTCCAGTTAAATATCCAGTCTTACTTCTTAATGAGTTTTTTGGAGTTCACGGGCCTTTAGTTCTCTTCGTAAAATCTTCCCGCTGATCTTTGTTTTTGGAAGTTCATCTAACACTTCGATTTCCCTTGGTGCAGCATGAGCCGCAAGATGTTGTTTCACAAATACGCGAATTTCCTCCAGTAAATCAGCTGTTGGATGATAGTCTTTCTTTAGTACAATAAAGGCCTTTACAATTTCTCCTCTTAATGTGTCAGGTTTTCCAATGACACCAGCCTCAGCCACTGCTTCGTGTTCAATCAACTTGCTTTCGACTTCAAAAGGACCGATACGTTCACCTGATGAATTAATCATATCATCGCTGCGTCCTTGGAAAAACACATATCCATCACTATCTAAAATAGCCAAATCACCAGATATATACCAGCCATTTAAAAAATAGGAATGATATTTCTCTTCATTTTTCCATACTTCTCTCATGATGGATGGCCAGGATGCCTTGATACCTAGATGACCAACCTGCCCATTAGGGAGCGAATTTCCATCATCATCTAATACCGCTACTTCAATTCCAGGAATAGGTCTACCCATCGATCCTGGTTTAATGACCTCTGAAGGCAAATTGACGATTAATTGCGCTCCTGTTTCCGTCATCCACCATGTATCATGGATTCTTTTCCCTAACGTTTCCAATCCCCAAACAATAACTTCAGGATTCAACGGTTCACCCACACTTAAAATATGACGTAGTGAACGAAGTTTATATTTTTTAAGTACCTCATTTCCTTCCGCCTTCAACATTCTAAATGCTGTAGGAGCACTATACCAAACCGTGACACCTGTCTTTTCAATTGTTGAATACCAGGAATCTGCATTAAATCTCCCCCCATTGACTACAATTGTTGCTCGATTTAGCCAAGGTGCAAAGATTCCATACACGGTTCCTGTCACCCAACCTGGGTGTGCTGTACACCAATAAACATCATCCTCTTTTAAATCAAGGACCCATTTTCCCGTTTGGTATTGCTGAATCATAGCTCGATGTGCGTGGACAATCCCCTTAGGTTTTCCTGTAGACCCGCTTGTATAATGAATATTAAGCCTTGCCTCAAGGTCCAACCATTCGATTATCTGATTATTACTTGGAGTATTTGCTAGCACCTCTACAAGTGAGATTTCATTTTCCTCACATTTTTCTGGCCCTTCTGTAATGAACACCGTTTTTAATGAAGGCAATTGTTGTTTAGGAACTCTTTTGACCAACTCAGAATCTGTAATGAGAAAGCGACCCTCGCAGTCGGAAATCCTGTCCTTAACCGCATCCTCCATGAACGCTTCAAACAGAGGACCCGCAATTGCCCCTAGCTTAACCGCTGCAATCATCGCAATATACATGTCAGGATTTTTGGGCAAAAAGATAAACACGATATCTCCCTTTTTCACTCCGTATTTTTTCAATACGGTTGCTAGGTGGTCAGACTTATCTTTTATCTCTTTAAATGTAAAGATCTGTTCCTCTTCTTCATTAATATAGTGAAGGGCAATTTTGTCCCCATACCCTTCTACAACATGGCGGTCGATACATTCATAGGCCATATTCACTTGCCCTGTTTGGTACCAGCTAAATTCCTTTTTAACCTCTTCCCAAGAAAATTGCTCGCGAACCTTATCATAATTGTGAAGATTATAATCTCCGTCAAAAGGTTTTATGAAATCTAATTTTGTGGTTGTCAAATCTGCACTCCCCTTTCGCTAACTTAATAGTGGATGTTCAAAAAGTCCGGTGAAAATGACACATTATAAGAGGAACTTCGACTAAATGCCGACACGTCCTGTGTCGAACGTCGAAGTCACCACATCCTGTGGAAGCTCGTTGGCTTGCTTTTGCGTTCCTTGGAAAGGAAAATCACCTTTCCTGCGTGCGAAGGAGATTCAAAGAAGCACTCCTTATGCTCACGTATTAACAGCATACGTTCCGCTGCTCAAAGCTGCACCGCCTTGAACTTCTTGGTCCCTTTCATCCTCCTTTTTAATCACTCATTTTAATAGTTCCAATATTTCCGCCTTTAGTTGTGCTAGCTTTACATCCCCACGAGACCTTGGCTTTGGTTCATCAATTTGAATCGATTGATAGACTTCGCCAGGTTGCCCTTTTAAAACGATAATCCAATCACATAAATAAAGGGCTTCATCGATATCATGGGTTACTAAAATCATCGTGGATTTGTATGTATCCCAAATAGTTAACAGTAAATCCTGGAGCTGCATTTTCGTAAATGCATCAAGTGCACTAAACGGCTCATCTAAGAGCAACACTTCTGGTGCTGTAATAAGTGCCCGAGCAATCGAAACTCGTTGCGCCATCCCACCGGAAATATCCTTTGGATAGTGATTTTCAAAGCCATCTAGCCCAACTAGTTTTAAATATTCCTGTGCCTTTTCATGCTTCTGGCTCTCATTCTTCAAACCAAATGAAATGTTTTCGATTACTTTTAACCATGGCATTAAACGTGATTCCTGAAAAATAACGCCTACCTTTTCATGAACGGATTTGATTTTGTCACCGCTGATTTCAACCGTTCCTGTGTAATCTGGATCTAATCCAGATAAGACTCGCAATAAGGTACTTTTCCCACAACCACTCGTACCTAAAACGCCAATAATTTCACCTTGTTTTGTTTCAAAGCTGATATTTCTAAACCCCGTCGTACCGTTCGAAAAGGTACGTGAAACATTTTGAACTGCTAGCATTCTTTTTCATCCTTTCACGCCTTTTTCACATAGCTATCTTGCCAATGAAGTGTTTTTTCCTCTGTTTTCTTCAGAATGGAGTCCGTTATTTTTCCTAGGATTGCAAATAGCACAATACTGGCAATGACCGTTTCAGGAGAATAAGAGTTTTGACCAACGACAAGCAAATACCCAATCCCCTGACTGGCTCCCATTAATTCGGCCGCAACAACAAACATCCATCCTAACCCTAGACCACTTCTGATCCCTACTAAAAAGGATGGAAGGGAAGCAGGCAAGATGACCTTTCTAATTAACTCGAACGTTGAAAAATTATAAATTTTCCCTACTTCAATCAACTTTCGGTCAACACCCTGAATGCCAGACACGATGTTTAAATAGACCGGAAAAAACACTCCGACAGCAATTAGTGTGATTTTTGAAGGTTCGGCAATTCCCATCCAAAGGATAAAAAGGGGTACCCATGCAAGCGATGGAATTGAACGGAACGCTTGAAGCATTGGATCTAATAATGCTTCAGCTACTCGAAAATAGCCGACCAATGAACCAAATAGGACAGCAGCGACCACTCCGATAAGAAAACCAAAAAAGATTCGATATAAAGTAATCCCAATGTGACCCCAAAGGCTTCCATCTCCAGCAAATTCAATTATTTTTGCCAGAATGACCGTTGGTGCCGGCATAAGATGTGCTTCAAGGACACCAATATGGCTTAAATACTGCCAAACCACTAGTAAAATGGCAGGAATGATACTACCAAGTAAAATGATTTTCACATTGCCCGATAAAACAAACTGAGTTTTTGACTTCACCTTTATTTGTCTGGATACCGCTTCACCTTTTATGTTCATAGCTCCTCCTCTTATTGCTTTATTCCTTTTTGCGCAAATGTCGGATTAATCAATTCTTGAACTAATTTTTCTAATTCAACATCTTTTTTGATAATATTCTGTGCTTGGAGAACCTTACCCGCTTCCGTTAAAGCCTCAATTTGTTCTTCACCAGGCATCGGATTAGAAAAATCATTGCGTTCATTTAATTGCTTATTTGCTACTTCAATATCAATATTTGCTGATTTTGCTAGAATCTCTGCAGCTTCCTCTGGATTTTCTAACACCCATTTTCGAGCCTTTTCGTAAACTTCTATGACCTTTTCAACATATGCAGGGTACTTTTCAGCAAATTCCGAACGGACATTTAAGGTCCCATACGTATTAAAATCAGCATTCCGATAGAAAAGAGTTGCATCTGTTTCTAATTCAACTCTTGCCATGTGAGGATCTAGTCCTGACCAAGCATCTACCTGACCAGACGATAATGCCCCCGCTCCATCTCCATGCTGTAGATTAACTATCTCAACATCTGATGGACTGAGTCCTTCCTCATCTAGGGCACGTAATAGAAAAATATAAGGGTCAGTTCCGATTGTTGCGGCAACCTTTTTCCCTTTTAAGTCACTTACACTTTGAATCTTTGAGTCTTTATTTGCCACCAATGCCGTCCATTCTGGCTTTGAATAAATATAAACAGCTTCAATCGGCGCACCATTTGCTTTAGCCATTAAGGCCGCTGCCCCTGCCGATGAACCAAAATCGACGCTACCACTGTTCAAGAATTCGAGGGCCTTATTACTGCCTTGGCTAAGTACAAACTCAACCTCAATTCCTTCTTCCTCAAATGCCTCTTCAGCCCAACCAAACTCTTTTAGCACAAGACTTGTTGGAGAATAAAAGGCATAATCCAATTTAATTTTCTCCGGTTTTTCATTCCCTTGGCTAGCCTTACCTGAACTATTAGAACAACCTACAATTCCAACAAACAACAATAAAACAATAAAAACAGCACTTATTTTTTTCATCTTTTTTCTCCTTTTCCATAAATTCCAATTGGTAAACTGAGAATAATATTAATACAACTCCAAACCTTCA
Source organism: Ferdinandcohnia sp. QZ13 (assembly GCF_031324165.1). Classification (NCBI taxonomy): domain Bacteria; kingdom Bacillati; phylum Bacillota; class Bacilli; order Caryophanales; family Bacillaceae; genus Ferdinandcohnia; species Ferdinandcohnia sp. QZ13. The sequence continues at coordinate 1,857,965 of NZ_JAVIVW010000015.1, forward strand.
TCTTTTAAGCGATAGAAAAAGCCCTCTTCAGTAAGAAGAGGGCTTTTTTCCTCCTCTTATCTTTCAGGTAATCGTACCTGATGGATTTAGCACCTTTTCAAGAATTACCTTGAAGGTTGCCGGGTTTCGTAGGGCCATGTCCCTCCACCGCTCTGGATAAGAGTTCTTTATTAAATTAATACGTCTCTGTTTTGCTTTATAAAAGGATTATAGTATGCGGAAAATCAAAAGTCAAACACTTTTGGAAATATTTTATTTTATTTGAATATTATTTGAGGTTATAATCAATCCCCTTATTCCTATGTTTTAGCGACTAAAAATAGACCATAAATTCATTTGTGTCATATTTGTGAAGCCTATTGCTTTTATTGTAAATCCGCTGTATATTAAGAGTGTAGAAAGTTAGTGAAATACTTCACAAACTACTACAAAAGCTGGCAGCTAACGCACTCATATTTTTTTACAACGACTTGTGAAGAGTTTCACAAATTAATTATAAGGGGAGATTAAGATGAGAGCATTCTTAAAAGGACCTAAAATGGCAGTTATTTGGACAGTATTACGTGTATGGTTAGGAATTCAATGGCTAGAAGCTGGTTTTCATAAAATAACAGCAGGTGGATTTGATGCAGGTGGTTTTATCCAAGGTGCCATCGCAAATGCAGGTGGAGATCACCCAGCAGTACAAGGCTGGTATGCAGCATTCCTTGAAGGATTTGCCGTACCAAACATTGAGTTATTCAACGTACTCATTCCTTGGGGTGAATTCTTAGTAGGACTTGGTTTAATTCTAGGTTTTGCAACTATCCCAGCATTACTTGCAGGTGCATTCATGAACCTTAACTTCTTACTTGCTGGTACAACAAGCACTAACCCAACGCTTTACACAGTAGCAATCATTCTCTTATTCGCAGGAGCTGCAACTTACTACTACGGTGTAGACAGATTCGCAGTACCTTACCTTACAAAACGAATTAACGACAAAAAAGCTACAAAAACAGCTACAAACGTAGCGTAACGAGAAAAGCGCAAGGGGCCTGCATATCGGCGACCAGCACAAGCCGATGGCCCCTGGAGCTAGACATAAATGAAAGTGTTCCTCCTAAGCTAGGGGGAACACTTTTTTATGTTTTATTCATCATCAATTTCGCCGTCACCTATTTCATCCTCTTCTTCGATTTCCTCAATGTCTTCCCCTTTTTCTGGCATTTCATCATCATCTCCGCATCCCATTAAGAAAAACATCGGGAACGATAGTAGGAACAGCATTAGCAACCGTTTCATCACAAAACCTCCTTTTTTCTAGACTTTCCATTCACTCTCGAAATATGTAGACTAGAAAGAGTAAACAGTATTAACAGTTCTAAAAATTGGAGGTAAGTCAGCTATGCGAAAAATAAAACTAGGAACAAGTTCATTAGAGGTACCTGTTGTTGCAGTAGGCTGTATGAGGATTAATTCTTTAGAAAAGCCTGAAGCAGAAAAGTTTGTACAAACCGCATTAGAAATCGGTGCCAATTTCTTTGATCACGCCGATATTTACGGTAGTGGTGCTTGTGAAGAAATCTTTGCAGATGCAATACATATGAATGATGACGTGAGAGAAAAAATCATACTTCAATCCAAATGTGGCATTCGAAAAGGTATGTTTGATTTTTCAAAGGAACATATCCTCAATTCTGTGGACGGTATCTTAAAACGACTCAAAACAGATTATCTTGATATCTTACTTTTACATCGTCCCGATGCCCTTGTTGAGCCTGAAGAGGTTGCAGAAGCATTTGATCAACTAGAGTCTTCAGGTAAGGTTCGTCACTTTGGAGTCTCCAACCAAAAACCCATGCAAATTCAATTGCTTAAAAAATATGTGAAGCAACCAATCGTTGCCAATCAATTGCAACTAAGCATTCCGAATGCCCATATGATTGCAAATGGCGTCTCTTCAAATATGCAAATTGATCAATCCATTAACCGTGATGGAGATGTACTCGATTTTTGCCGATTAAATGACATTACCATTCAGCCTTGGTCACCATTCCAATATGGTTATTTCGAAGGACCTTTTCTTGGCAATGAAAAATGCCCCGAATTAAATCAAAAAATTGATGAAATGGCAGAAAAATATGGTGTATCCAACACAACGATTGCGATTGCATGGCTATTACGTCATCCAGCCAATATGCAACCGGTTATAGGCACCATGAATCTTAATCGTTTAAAGGATTCCGTAAAAGCAAGTGATGTTCAGTTAAGCCGTGAAGATTGGTACAGCATTTTCCTTGCTGCTGGCTATCTTCTACCATAAATGCAAAAAGAGGCACCTACAAAAAGGTGCCTCTCCTATTAATTTTCCGTAAAACCTGTAGCAATTACAGTTACAATTATTTCATCTTTTAAATTGTCATTAATGACTGATCCAAAGATCATATTTAAATCCTCATGTGTTGCAGACGAAATCACATCTGCCGCCTCCTGAATTTCAAAGAGGCTTAAGTTTCGTCCGCCAGTGATATTCAAAATAACACCTCGAGCGCCACTTATCGATGTTTCAAGCAGTGGACTATTGATTGCTTTATGGGCTGCTTCAACCGCACGCCCTTCTCCTTTTGCCATTCCAATTCCCATTAAAGCTGTTCCCCTATGAGACATAACTGTTTTTACATCGGCAAAATCAAGGTTGATTAACCCAGGTACAGCAATTAAATCGGAAATCCCTTGAACCCCACGAAGAAGAACATTATCGGCTTCTCGGAATGCTTCTATCATCGGCGTACGCTTATCAACAATCTCCAATAATTTCTCATTCGGGATAATGATTAATGTATCGACTGCTTCCTTCATTGCGTCAATCCCAGCATCTGCATTGACAGCTCGTTTACGGCCTTCAAATCGAAACGGTCTAGTTACCACACCGATTGTCAAAGAACCTAGCTCCTTAGCGATTCTTGCAATTTCTGGTGCTGCCCCGGTTCCAGTGCCACCGCCCATTCCGGCTGTGACAAAGACCATGTCTGCTCCTCTTAATGCATCCTCAATTTCTCTTTCACTTTCTTCAACAGCTCTCATCCCAATTTGCGGATTTGCACCAGCACCTAGCCCCCGTGTTAACGATGCCCCAATTTGAATGACAACCTCTGCTTTCGATTGATTAAGGGCTTGTCCATCCGTATTCACTGCGATGAATTCAACACCTTCTACCCCTGCCTCTATCATTCGATTAACGGCGTTATTCCCACCGCCGCCAACACCTACTACTTTTATTCTTGCAAATTGATCTATGTATGGTTCAAACTCGAGCATGATTTTTCCTCCTTGCCGCCCATTGCCTTCTTCCTAAAAAGATTCGAATTTATATTATATCTTTCGTAATACTCCTTCGATTTTTGTCACACTTTTCCTTTAAAAAATCAAAATACCCCCGCCATTAGTACCTATATCGCATAATATTACGTTTCTTTTACAAACTAATAAAGGTTGCTCAAAAAGTCCAGTGAGAAGGACGCGTTCTTTTTCATCCTCCTTTTTGAACTTGCATTTATATACTAACATGTTACGAAAGGAAACGAGCTATGAAAATTAGGATTGCCTTGATAATCGGAGTTTTTTTCATGTTTTCACCCATTCATACAAGTGCAAACAATCACGAAAATACGTATGTTATTCAAGCAGGTGATACATTACCTGAAGTTGCAAAAAGATTTGATACCACAGTTGATGAATTAAAAGTCACCAACGGTCTTCAAACCGATCTATTAGTTGTCGGACAAAAGCTTTGGGTTCCTTTTTCCTATGAAGTAGCATCTGGAGATACCTTAAAGGAGATTGCAGCTAGGTTTCATTCATCCCCTGAGCAGATCAAGAGAACAAATGGGATTTCATCCGAGGAAGTTGTCCCTGGGCAAGTACTGAAAATTGTCCCGAAAAAGATGAACATGCATGGTGAACATATTTTAATGACAAAAGAAGAGTTTAAGGATTGGCTTATGAATCAGAAGATTAAACGAAAAATAACCCTCATCCAACAGCATCACACATGGGTGCCTGATTATAGTCGATTTAATGGCTCCAACCACTTTGTACTTCTAACTGGAATGGAAAATTACCATAAAAACACGATGGGATGGAAACATATCGCACAAAACATTACAACTTTTCCAGATGGGAAGGTTGCTGTCTCACGTCCACTCTATATTGCCCCAGAAGGCACCATTGGTAGCAAAGCCAACTCTGTCGGAATTGCAATTGAACACCTTGGGAATTTTGATATCGGTCACGATGTCATGACGAAAGAACACAGTGACACAATCATCTATGTCAATGCTATTTTGAGCCTTAAATTTGGATTAACTCCTTCGATTGACAGTATAACCTACCATCATTGGTGGGATTTGCGAAATGGGGAGAGGGTCTTGGACAAAGGGCCTGACTACAATGTAAAAACCTGTCCAGGAACAGGATTTTTTGGAGGAAATTCCACAACTAGCGCACAAAAGTATTTCTATCCTCTCATTACTCGTAAAATGGACGAGCTTCGAAAGGAAATGGAATAAAAATTTTGCGGTAGCATTTAGCTACCGCGATAATTTTTAGTCTCATTTTTCAAATTACCTGTGGCCCAAACAGTCTCATGACTTTCAATGATTCCTCACCAGTATTCCGTAATGTTACAGAAGACACCTTTGCTGGAATAAAGAATTGATTCCCTCGAGTAAGTGATAGCTCATCTTTATCTGAAACAATACAACCATTACCCGAAACAACTAATAGACCATAAAAAATATCATTTCCCTCTATCTTTGTTTCATTATTTACTTCGAGTAGGTCCATTTTAAAGTAAGGAATATTGTTATACCCAATCAATTCAGACTCTTTGTTTCCATTCGTCTCTTTTATTTGTGTAGGGGTAATTTTCCACTTATTTAGTGTTTCTTCTCTTGTATAGTTTGCATACGTAAAGCACTCAAACATCTTCTCAAACCCAATTCCCTGGTGGCACATAAAATCATCCAAAGTAAACCCTTGAGGTGTGGTTTTTTCGATACGAATTGTAAAATCTGTTGGCTCCTGGATTTCAACAAGAAGACATCCCGCTCCAATTGCATGAGGTGTACCTGCCTCAATTAAGAAGGTGTCACCTGGCTCTACATAATATTTATGCATAGAATCCAACATACTCTGTATATCCTGTTTCTCAAATAATTGTTTCCATTTCTCTTTTGTTACTCCTGGTTTAAAACCTAAGTACACATATGGAGGCTCTCCATCAATTTCTCTGCCCCCGAGTATATGCCAAGCTTCTGTTTTTCCATATGCTGAATTAAAAAGCTCACGAGCTTTGATACGATCGGGATGAACCTGCACAGTTAATCTTTCAGCAGCATCTATGATTTTTACTAGGACACCTGTTTTCGCACCGAACTCTTCTACATGGGCAGCTCCTAAAAATCCTTCAGGGTCATTTTCAATTAGTGACTTTAATGTAAGTTCAACATCATGTCTATCAACCTTACTCAACCCTTCATCAATAACATGCTCGCGCCCCTTGTTCCGTGCCGACACAACAGACATAATCCATTCTTCTGGAAAATGGCTATCTGTAGGATTTTCTTCTCCCAATAATTCCTCTAATAATTTGCCGCCTATATATGTCCGCCAAGCCCTCGTAGAAGATAATTTAATTGGTTTTGACCCCTCTAGCTTCTTATTCAAAATAATCACTTCCCTCACTGCTAAACGCCGGAATATGCCATGAATCCGCCATCAACAGGTATTGTTACACCCGTTACAAATCCTGAAGTTTCTTCATCAATAAGCCACAGTAAAGTACCGAGTAAATCCCTTGGATCTCCAAATCGTCTCATTGGTGTATGACCAATAATTTTTTGCGACCTTGCTGTAAGAGTACCATCATCATTTAATAATAGATTACGATTTTGTGTTGTGAGGAAAAATCCCGGTGCAATCGCATTTACACGCATTCCCTTCTCAGCGAAGTGGACTGCCATCCACATTGTAAAGTTATTGATGCCCGCCTTTGCTGCACTGTAGGCAGGGACCTTTGTCATAGGAGAGTACGCACTCATTGATGAAATATTGATAATAATGGGAGACTTCTGCTTAAGCAGCTCCTGACCAAATACCTGACTCGTCAAAAACGTGCCTGTAAAATTACTTGCAAAAACCTTCGAAAACCCGTTTTCATCAAGATCAAAAAATGACTTTTCAGAAGTCCCCTCTTCCTGATAGTTTTCATCAGAGGTGATAGCATCAGGGTGATTTCCACCTGCACCATTCACTAAAATATCAATTTGACCAAAAGCTTCTAGTACTGTTTCTTTTGCCTTCTCCAGAGACTGCCGGTCGAGTACATCTGCCGCAACAGCTATTGCCTGTCCACCATTTTTGTTAATTTCAGAAGCTACGATTTCCCCTTTTTCAGCTGTACGGTTAAGGATTGCCACATTAACACCCTGACGTGCAAGCTCACGTGCCATTTCTGAACAAAGTACACCACTTCCTCCAGTAATAACAGCCGTTTTTCCTTTTAAACCTTTATGAATAGGTAACATTCTGACTTCTCCTTTTATTTCAAACTTTGATAGGCATCCCAAAGCCCAAGTAAGTGCATGATGCCAAGTCCACGGTCATATAATCCATAGCCAGGTCGGCACTTCTCGTTCCAGATATGTCTTCCATGATCAGGTCTTATGTACCCATCAAATTGCATATCCGATAACTCTCTCATAACACCCTTAATATCAATTGATCCATCAGATGTTAGATGTGATGTTTCAATAAAGTCCCCATTTGGAAATAGCTTCACATTTCGTATATGTGCAAATGGTGATTTACTAGCAAATTCGCGCGCAAGAGCCACCATATCATTTTGCGGATTGACCCCTAATGAACCTGTGCAAAAAGTTATTCCATTTGATGGAGAGTCGGAAATAGATAAAAGCTTTTGAAAACTTTCCCTACCGGTGATAATTCTTGGTAACCCGAAGATCGACCACGGCGGATCATCAGGATGAATTGCCATTTTAATCCCAGACTCCTGTGCAACAGGCAGAACTTCATTTAGAAAATAAGCAAGGTTCTCCCATAAATTCTCATTTGTCATTCCTTCATAAGCACCAAATAATTCCTTTATTCTCCCTATTTTTTCTGGCTCCCACCCTGGTAAAGTCATCTCTGAGTAGGAGGAGAACATTTCAATCAACTCGCTTGGATTATCTGTTTCTACCTTTTCCTTTTCATAAAATAAGGCAGTTGAGCCATCCGGAAGAGCTCGAAATAATTCAGAACGGGTCCAGTCAAAGATAGGCATAAAGTTATAACAAATGACCTTTACACCAAATTGCCCAAGGTTCCGAATGGTTTGCTTATAATTTTCTATATAATAGTCTCTCTCTTCATTTCCAAGTTTAATAGATTCATGGACATTTACACTTTCCACGACTTCAGCATGAAAACCAAATGTTGAAATATAATCAATCTCTGATTTTATTTCATCCTTGTTCCAAATCTCACCTACAGGTTTTTCGTGTAGAGCCCAAACAATACCTTTGACTCCAGGTATTTGCTTTACATGCTCGAGAGGCACTGTATCATTTCCGCGGCCATACCAACGAAAAGTCATATTCATATAACTTATACCCCCTAGTTGATGTTTAGTTTATGTTTGTGACACTTTCCTTTTTAAAGTAATCGGGGTTTTGTATTTTAATATCATACATGTGAAAAATACCCTTAGTAATATGATCATTTGTAACTGCCACAGCAGCTTCAACTTCTTTACTCTTCAATGCATCATAGATCTCTTTATGCTCATCCAGCACCGTCGCCCATTCTGACGGTTCTGTCGTGACTAAACGTAGCATCCTAACCCGTTTATACTGCCCATTCATTTGATCGATCCCCTGCCAAATGCGGTCCATCTCTACCCCTTTAAAAATGAGTTCATGAAATTGATCATCGAAAGCTAAAAAGTCTTTACTATTTTCCTCTTTAAGTGCCAGTTCCTGCATAGTCATGCACTTTTCCAGCTTGTACAATGTTTCCTGTGTAAGTTTCTCTGTCGCTTCACGAATAACAGCGATCTCCACAGCTTTTCTCATAAATCTTGATTCTTCAATAATTTTGGGGTCAATTAATGATACAAATGTTCCGATTTGTGGTTTTATATCGATTAAGTCTTCCTTGGCAAGCTGCATTAACGCTTCTCTGATAGGAGTTCTACTCACATTGAGCTGTGCACCAATCTCACTTTCCGAAATAGGTGTCCCTGGCTTTAAAGATAAATCGATAATCTTTTCATATAAATAGGAGTATACAAATTGTCTTCTTGTGCCTCCGTTATTTCTTCCCATTCCACTATATTTCATGATTATTCTCTCCTTGAAAAATACCACCTGTAAGCATTTCCCTTCATGTGGTTATAAAATTATTAATCTAGTATAATTTTAACCTAAAACGCTTACATAAAATAGACCCACTTTCCAAAAAGTGGGCTCCATCACAACCTATTTATTCCCAACAGGAAGACAGCCAGTAAACCCTGCCTTCCTTCAATTATCAAATCATGTTATTTACCAAACACCAAGTCAGGAATAAATAGAACGACATCAGGGAAGAACACCATAATTAATACAACAGCCATTACCGCGAGATAGAAAGGAATCGCTTCTTTAACGGTATCTTCTGGAGATGCGCCCATTATTTGTGATGTTGCATATAATGATACACCTAATGGCGGTGTCATGATACCAAATGTTGTAACGGTCATCATAACAAGTCCAAAGTGTACTGGGTCAATTCCAGCACTTGTTATAATTGGTATAAAAATAGGCGTTAATAATAATGTTACTACCGTCGTCTCAACAAACATTCCAGCAATGATTAAGGATAGAATAATTAATGCAAATAGGAAATATGGATTATCCGTAACACCAGTCACTAAGGAAGATAAGCTTTGAGTTACCCCATCATACACAATTCCATATCCAAAAATTCCAGACAAGGAAACAATTAGCATAATTGCCCCGATATCCATTGCACTATCGTGAACCGTCTTCCAGAACTTTTCCCATGATAAATCTTTATAAACGATTGCCCCTATGAAAATTGCATACATAACGGCAAATGCACCTGATTCTGACGGAGTAAATATTCCAAATCGAATACCCACAATTAGGATAATTGGGAATAAAAGTGCCCAAATTCCATCTTTAAAAGCAACTAATACCTCTTTAATACTTGGATAGGTTGTACGCTCTGGTAAATAGTTATTTCTTCTACTTGTGTAAGAAACAGTAGCCATAAGGACAACCATCATCAGGATACCAGGAACAATACCACCGGCAAAAAGCCTTCCGATTGAAACCTCACCTACAGATCCATAAATGATAAGACCCATACTTGGGGGAATTGTTGCTGTAATAAGTGATGTGATTCCGTTAACGGCTGCACCATAAGCAGGCTTATAGCCCCTTTTAATCATTTGCGGACCTAATACTCTTGATTGCATTGCTGCATCTGCAACAGCGGAGCCAGAAACTCCTCCCATCAAAGTACTTAGCACAACACTTACCTGTGCTAGGTTACCATACATATGACCTGTTAAAACATTTGCTAGTTTAATCAGTCGTTTCGTAATTCCCGTACTGTTCATTAAATGACCGGCAAAAATAAACAAAGGAATAGCTAGCATTGTAAATGATTGAGATGTGGTTAACGTCCTTTGAACAGCAATTGAGATTGGCACATCAGGAGTTGTTAAGAAGAATACCAATCCTGAAATTCCGATAGCAAAGGCAACAGGCATCCCGAAAATTAATAGAAATAGAAATACAAGTAATACTAATAACATTTGTTTGCCCTCCTATCGTTTATTTTCTTTCAGAAATTGGTATGTTTTAATACAAGTCGTAATGATCATTAAAATTGAACCAACTGGCACACTCATTGTTGCCCAAGAATAACTAATAGGAAGGGTCTGAAACAATCTGTCTACACTTTCGATTGCAAGTGGAACCCCATGGAATATTAAAAATACTAAAAACCCAATGATAACAACGTTCCAAAGAACTACTACAAATTTTTGCCCTTTATCAGAGAACCTTTTTAGAATAATGTCGACACTTACTAGGTTAGTATTTCTAAGTGCCATATCGGCACCTAGAAATATAACCCAAGCAAAGAGAAGCAATGATACATCTGTCGCCCAGTTTAATGGGTATTTAAAGGTCCTTGTGATAGCGGATACAAAAACGAGTAATGTAATTGAAACTAAAAATAACTTTACAAATGACTCTTCAAGTTTGCAAAAATACTCGTATGCTTTCTTCATCTGTACCCCTCTTTAAAGAGTTATTTACCCATTTCTTGATAGATTTGCTCTCTTAATTCTGTTAAACCAAGTACTTCATAAGCCTTTTCTGCAGCTTTCTTAAACGCTTCTACATCAGGTTCTACAACTTCCATACCTTCTGCCTTCATTTTGTCTTCAAAGTCTGCTTGTAGGCTTGCTACGTATTCTGCATTCTTCTGTGCAACTGCTTTAGTTTCATCTAAAAGTAATTGTTGTAAATCTTCGGGTAATGTTTCGAACCACTTTTCACCAACAATGATTCCATTGATGAGCTGGAAGTGACCTGTTTTGTTTACATATTTAATGACTTCATAGATTCGTGAAGGATATGTTGATGTATGTTGGGCCTCTGCTCCGTCAACTGCACCTTGTTGAACTGCTGTATATACTTCTCCCCATGGCATTGCTACTGGAGTTGCTCCAAGCGCTTTTACAGATTCTTGCCATACAGGAGAACCAGGAGTTCTAATTCGAAGACCTTTAAGATCCTCTGGTTTTTCGATTGGCTCATTTGTTAGAAAATGTCTTGGACCATCATACCAGTTGAAAGAAAGAACACGAAGTCCATGCTCTTCAGCTAGTTGTTTTTCCCAACCTTTAAATGTATCACCTTGTGTTACTTTAAGAGCATCTTCATAATTATCTACAAAATATGGAGCTCCGATAATTCCCATTTCTTCTACATATACACCCATTCGACTACCGTCAGTTAATACTGCTACGTTAACACCCTGCTCAGCTTGTTCGATAACGTCATCATCTGATCCAAGCTGTGCACTAGGATAGACTTCCATTTTAAGTCTACCATCTGATTTTTCCTCTAAATTCTTTGCTAACTCTTTGAAACCTTCAACAATTGGAGCTGTTTCAGCTTGTTGTGTAGACATTTTTAATATGTACACCTTGTCATCTGACTTTTTACCAGATGATGAATCGCTGCTACAGCCTGCAGCAACAATCGCTGTAATGAAAACTAAAACTACTAAACTAATAATTTTTTTCATTTTGCCCCTCCTATTTTTTATATTTTTACCATAAAGCGCTTCCATTTATATGAAAGCGCTTTATGAATACACTAGTATACTACCACACTACTATTCTAATAATCAATAATTTTTAGAAAAATAAAAATATAAATATCGCAACTTCTGTCGATTGCTATACCTTTATGCAGAAAAAAACAGCGAAAAATGATTTTCCCGCTGTTTTCCATTTTCTATTCAAGACAACTTTTTACTATTTATCTTCTAGTAACGACAAATTTTAAGAATTGTTTTCATTACTGCATCTATTAATTCTTGAACGCTTGTCTCAATTAATAATTTTTTCAAGGCTTAGCTTAGTATGTTACGAAGTCCTCTTCCTTAAATATAATTAAACATGAAGAAACTTCACACATACCGGGTATGGAACTGTTATATCTGAATCAATTAGAGTTAGCTTTCCGGTTTGTTCATCCCTTGCATACAATACCAGGTTGCTTGACTCTTGATTGGAGCCTACGATGAATTTTTCACTTGGATCAAATACAAAATCACGCGGCCAATCTCCTCCTGAAGAGGCCATTTCAACCAGTGTTAGTTCACCTGTAGCTTCATTTACTTCGAAAACTGCAATGCTGTTATGCCCACGGTTTCCCGCATAGACAAATTTCCCATCCTTTGAAATGTGAATGGCACTACCTTGACTGTTTTCTGTATAGTCCTCAGGAATCGTCGAAATATATTGAAGCTCTGTAAAGCTACCATTACTGCTTTCGTAAGATAAAGCAACGACTTCATTGCTAATCTCTGTCATGATGTACGCATATTTTCCATTTGGATGGAAGGCAATATGCCTTGGCCCACTTCCTGGTCGAACAGACAAACTGTTAACCTCTTTTAAAGCTCCATCTTTTATATCGTAGGTAATCAGCTTATCGATCCCTAAATCAATTGCAACAACATATTTTTCATCTGGAGTAAATCCTGAATAATGGGTATGTGGTTTTTCCTGTCTTTCATGTGGTCCCGTGCCTTCATGTGCAACCACCGACAGGGAGGATTCAATGCTGCCACTTTCACTATTCACTGAGTAAAGCTCGATTGTACCTTTATGATAATTGCCTGTAACAACTTGGTTGTTTGCCTTATTCACGCTGACATGACAAGGGGATGCTCCTTCTGAAACGTCGTTATTTAGTGACTTTAGCTCACCTGTGTGACTGTTTACAGAGTATGCTGCGACGCCACCTGCTTCGCCATCCTTTACCACTGAATAAAGAAAACGATTGTTCTGACTTACAGTTACATATGTAGGATTTCCCAATTCTGCTGCAAGTTTTACGTCTGATATTTTTTGTTCAACTGTATCTAATGTAAAAGAGTATATCCCTTTGCTGTCCCCTTTTGTATAGGTTCCTACATATCCAATAAATTTGCTCATTAAGTAAACCCCTTTCCTTTATTTCATGAAATAATGTCGATTTGTAACTCGATGAATATGCACAGTTAAATAAATTTCCTCATCCTTAGAAATCACCCACCCAAACTTTGTTTTTAAATAGGTGGCAATTTTTTTCGTACAAGTATAAGCATCTGTATATTTAAGCTTAATTTGTTCATGGAAAAAGTCGTCAATGGAATTAGACAGCTTTTCCTTACGCATATATCGCATTCCAAAGAAACGAAGATGTGTTAAAAATCGTTCATAGTTAACAGAGGTCTCATCGAGCTCCATTTTATAGTGCTGTTTCACAATATTTAAAATATCATTTACCATCTCTGCAATCTGAATAGCTGCTCCCATATTCTCCCCTGAAAGCTGCCCATTCACTAAATGCAGTGCAATTGATGCCGCCTCATCCTCATCAAGCCGGATACCAGTTTCATCTTCAATAATATCCAATGCTTTTAATGCAATCTGAAATTCCTGTTTGTAATATTTTCGGATTTCCCATAACAAGGCATTCTTCAATTGAATTCCTTGCTTATGTCTACTGATTGCAAAGCTAATATGATCTGTTAAGGCAACATATAAATAGTCATCTAACTTATTCGGCAATTGGGTTCTGGCATAGTCTAAAATTTTGGAAGATATACTTAAATAGAGTTCTGATATATCTTCAAGCAAATTGGCAAGTTTTTCGGAAATCCCATGCTTTTGTAATACAAAGGTTTTCTCAATTGTTGAGGGGTCAATCGTGTCTCCCGATTTCCTTTGAAAGGCTAAGCCCTTGCCCATCGCGACAATTTCTTGCCCCATCTCATTTCTACACATCACAACATTGTTATTTAAAACCTTTTCAATTTTCATGCACCCACCCCTCCTTACATAGCCAAATAAAAGTAAAAAAGCCTATATTTGTATACAGAATACCATTGATGATAATCTACCACAAATATAGGTTTTTCCTACCGAACCTAACATCCATAAAACTATATTAATTGATTGCCTTGTCTATATCAAATAAATAAACCTGTCATTCCCCCCAATCCAAAGGGGATTTTTAAAGATTATATTCTCGTAGCATCTCTTCTATCGCGAATGCTACCCCATCTTCTTCATTTGTTTTTGTCGTATATTTACATAGATTCAAAATTTCTGGGTCAGCATTCCCCATCGCAACACCACGTCCTGCCATTTCGAGCATGCTTTTATCGTTTAAATTATCACCCATTGACATGACATCCTTCATGTCAATCCCCATGTTTTTCGCCAATTCCTGGAGGGCTAAGCCTTTTTTAGCCTCTGGGTGGTTAAATTCCAAATTCAAATATCCGGAAGATGTAATTACTACTCCAGCCTCATCTTTTAGATTATTAAATACTTGCTTATGGCTTTTTTCATCTTCTGCAAAGCTTAATAACTTATAAATCTTAAGATCTTTTATAGCTTCAAGCTGGTCGTAATCCTCAACAAACTGAACACTCTCATCTTGGAAACGTTGTTCAATTCTTTGATTGATATCCTCATCTGTAAAATCGGGATTCACCGTTTTCCACCATCTCGTCATCCGATCAATAAACTTGTCCCTGCCAAATGAAAATAAACCTTTGTCTGTAAAAAACTCCGTATACATCTCACCATTATGACACGCAGTGTACACTTTCTTACAAACTGCTGGATCCATTGGAATGTCACGTAAAACGTTGCCTTCTATATCAAATGAACTTGCGCCATTTAAAGTAATAATCGGACAAGTGATTCCCACTTCTTGAATAGGCATTTTAGCAGCATCATAGGATCTTCCTGTTACAACCACAAATTTTACCCCTCTGTCCATCGCTTTTTGAATCGCTCGCACATTTGCCGCGCTTACCTTGCTATCTTCATTTAACAGAGTTCCATCTAAATCAGAAGCAATCAGTTTCATATCCCAAATCCCTCTTTCATTATAAAATAAAAAAACCTAAATAAACTGTCCCCAAAAAGAAACACTCTACTTAGGTTTTGCCTGCTTTACCAGTAACAATCCTATGTTCTATTATAACAAGTTAAACGATTATTACAAAGTTCACGATTCATTACATAAAAAAGCTACTTACGATATATCGCAAGTAGCCTTATTCTTATTCTTCAATTGGCTCTGCACTTAGAGCGCCGTGCTTAATGATGCTAATTAAATATCCAATTACCCCACCGACTACTGCTGGAACAATCCAACCTAAGCCCACAGAATATAAAGGTAGAATGGATTCTAATACTTCATTAATAGCCGCAATTTTAACACCAGCTGCATTCAATCCATCATTCAAACTTAGGATAAATGTAACAAAAATACTTACTTGGTATACTTCCTTACGACCTTTAAATAGAGGATGTAAGAATGTTAATACCATTAAACACATAGCCAATGGATAAAGTGCTACTAGAACTGGAATAGAGAAGCTAATAATTGTTTTTAACCCAAAGTTTGAGATTACTGCACTAAATAATGTAAAGATAACTGCCCATTGCTTATAAGAAAGAGCAGGAATTAATTTAGTAAAATACGCCGCACAAGATGTGATAAGTCCAATACTTGTTGTTAAACAAGCTGCCACAACGATTACAGCAAGAATGACTTTACCATACCATCCAAAGAAATGCTGAGAAGCAGCTGCTAATATTGAACCACCATTGTTTAATAAGCCAAGTCCTTCAACACTTGTAGCACCTAAAAATGCTAATGACGAATAAATAACTGCTAATAATACTCCCGCAACTAAGGCCACTTTACCGGTTGAAACCATGATTTCTTTTCTGGAAGTCGCTCCACGGTCTTTCATGATGTTAATAATGATAATTCCAAATACGAATGCTGCAAGTGCATCCATAGTGTTATAGCCTTCCTGGAAGCCTTTAAAGAAGCTATTTGTCATATACGTTTCAGTAGGTTCTTGGATTGCTCCAATTGGGTTCACAAAAGCTGCGATAATTAAAATAGCAATAACCACTAATAGGATTGGTGTTAACATTTTTCCAACAATATCAACAATCTTACTGGTTTTTAAAGAAAAGTATAATGTTACTCCAAAGAAAACAATTGTAAAAAGTAATAATGGAATATAGCTTGATTGATTCTCTAAGAATGGAACAATCCCGATCTCATATGCAACCGTGTTTGTTCTTGGAATAGCAAATAAAGGACCAATTGTTAAATATAGAGCTACAGTAAAGAAAACTCCATAAATAGGATTTACTCGTCCTGCTAATGATTCCAAATCGCTTTTACCTGAGAAGGCTAAAGCCAGTATACCAAGTACAGGTAATCCTACTCCTGTAATAATAAAACCAAGATTCGCTGAAAAAACATTGCTCCCAGCTAATTGACCTAATTGAACTGGGAAAATTAAATTCCCTGCTCCAAAAAATAACGCAAATAACATAAATCCTACCGCGATGATATTACCAAATGAGTCTCTTGATGACATATCGGTATCCTCCTAAAACACCCTAGACATCTATTTAATTCCGTTAACATATCTAGAGCAAAAAATTATACTAGTAAACTCGCTTGCTTACAAATCTCAATTTGATAGTCATTAATATATCACACAAAATACCCAAAAGCAACACTTTTCAGAAAATAGAATTATATCAAAATATTATTTATAATAAATGTAAGCATTGGAATATAGTTCCATTGTACTAGAACGGACCAAAGGGACGGTTCCTATGGTTCCATGGCTCATTTTTAACTTAAATTACTTGAAGGATTCTCCCCTTATAATACAGAAGTAGTAATAACTAAAAAGATGAAAGGGATGATCATATGAAGATTGCTATTTTATCGGACATTCATGAGGGATTGAATCGGAAAAATACGGGAATGGATATCATGTCCCACTTAATAAAGTGGATCAAAGTCAACTCGCCTGAGGTTTTTATTATAAGTGGTGATATCACTGCTGGTCCTAGAAAAAGCCTTGATCTGCTGAATCACCTACAAGAGGAATTCCCAATGATGAAACTATTATTTGTGCATGGAAATCATGATATTTACCATGAAGACTCCAAATCTGCTTATGATATGCTACTTGAATTTCCAGGCAATCTTGGAAACGGTCCAGTCGAATTGAACGACAGCTGGGTTGTAATTGGAGATGGGGGCTGGTATGACTATACCTTTGGAATCCAGGGCTATACAGACGAACAGTTTTCAGTTGGAACATTTAATGATTTTACCTGGCCTGATAAAACAAGTGCACATTGGCAAAGTTCTGACCAATGTGAAACGAAACGGTACCTTGAAAAACTTGAAGGCTGGCTGAAAGAAAATGAAGGTAAAAATATTATTATGGTTACACATGTCGTCCCTTTCTCACGATATATTCAAGTAAAGGACGAACCTGGCTGGGATTTCTTCAATGCCATGATGGGAAGTAAGCATTTCGGTGAGTTAGCGGATAAATATCAAGTGAAAAAATATATTTTTGGACACATCCATACGCGATATCATGAGCATTATAATGGAATCGAAATAATCTGCAACCCACTAGGATATTATCCACACGAGTGGAATTCAGCTAATGCCGAGGAAGAAATTTTTTCTACAATTAAATTAGTCGAAATTTAGTTATTAGCCTGCATCAGTTAAACGATGCAGGTTTGTTTTCCGAATAAGAATCACTTCCTTAGAACAAATTAAAAAAAATGGGTAACAAAAGGAGTGCTTATATGATAAAAAACAGCATCAGGGTCTTTATCGTTTTATGTTCAGTTGTTGCTGCCGTGTTACTTCCTAAAAGATCCTATATTACATACTTACCTGTTACCTTATTTTCTTCTGTTGTTCTTATGTTCGAAGTCTTCTATTTTACGGTACACAAACTATGGAAGGTAAAAGGTGGCGTTAGTGCTATGGTATGTGATGCCATCATATTTATGTTAGGTCCTTATGTTTTTGCGAATTTTTGGGTGTTTCATTTATCAAAAGGAAAAATTCTCCTATACACCCTCATTAACCTTATTGCAGATTGGATTTTCGCATTTCCACTCATTACATTGCTAAAAAAATTGCAGTTTTTTAAATTAAACACTAGTTCAGCCCAACTTTTCACACTATTTTCCTTAAATGCTTTTATGAATTTTATTTTCAATACAATTTATGAGAAATGGATTGCTCCAAAGCAAATATTGAGTTACCAAGAATATAATGACACTGACTTGATTTGACTGATAAAAAAATCAAAAGAAAAGAGACCATTTTAATTCTTCTCCGAATTAAAAGGTCTCTTTTAAAGAATGCTTTAAAAAAGTTATTCATTAATGTGTTACTCCACTACAGTATCGGCCCCACCTTCGCCAAATACCACGATGACCACACATGTCATCCACCTGTCTTTATTATAATTGGCAGCGCTTTCATTTTCAATAAAAACCATTCCCTAAAATTCGACACATGGAACTGTTGGGACGGTTCTAGTGGTCCAGCCGTGAAATTTAACCCGTTTTCAAACTTGTATGCCTAAGTGCACTCCGTTCTTTAAACCGCTGAAATGTCCATATTGAAAATCCTAGCCACGTAGCGCTTGCAAAATATCCGCCTATTATATCGGTTGGGTAATGAACCCCTAGATAAATTCGACTCATCCCAATCCCAAAAATCATCACTGCACTAAATAAAACAAGAGCTGTCCTTCCCCACCATGCCGGGATATGACGCCACAACAGAAATGCAAAAATCCCATAAAAGGTAAAAGCACTCATCGCATGCCCACTCGGAAAACTATAACCTGAAATTTCAACCAGTCGGTGGAAGTCCGGCCTAGCCCGCTTGAATAACTCCTTCAATAAATAGTTTAAAATCGGTGACCCAACCATGACTCCAACAAACAAAATGAGCTCATAGCGATGGTTCAATACTTTATATAGAAAAAACAGAATAAAAATGGATAAAACAATAATCACCGGTGCTGAACCAATAAACGAAAGGAATTTCATCAGGAAGGTGAGCCCCACGGACTCCAACCCCTGTACTAGCGATATTACACGGCTATCAAACCGGATAATATCATGGCCATGAACGAAATACGCCAATAGGCCAAACACGATAAGCGAAAACAGACAAAGAATAAAAGCAATTGATAACTGACTTTTTAATTTCATATACGGCACTTTCTTTCCTTTTGATACCTATAGTATTTTTGAATGCATAAAGATTATACATAATTGGCTACTCCTCAATCAGAACAAGGGTGTGATAAAATAGAAGAATCGATATTGAAAAGGTTGTGTAGTGTGTGAAGCGAATGCTTGCGATTAGTGATATTCACGGGGATTTAGATAAATTCGAACGACTACTTGAGCTTGTACAATATGATCACAAGCATGATCAGCTTTTGTTGTTAGGAGACTATGTGGATCGTGGTCCCAGGTCAAGGGCTGTTTTAGATAAAGTGATTCAATTACGAAAAGAAGGCGCGATTGCGTTAATTGGCAATCATGAAAAAATGATGATGGAAGCTTTCCGCGCTGATTCAATGAGCGTTAAAAGATGGTTTTACAATGGCGGGATTAAAACCCTGCAAAATTACGGATACCATATTGAAAAAGATGATGCAAAATATTGGTACACAACCGAAGAAATGCCAAACCTTCTTCAAATAAAAGAAGAAATCCGGCCCCATTTAGACATTTTAAAAGAGCTTCCTTATTACTATGAAACGGATTCACATATATTTGTTCATGCAGGTATTCATCCGGAAACACCACTAGAATCAACAGACCCCCATCTGCTCGTCTGGATTCGAGAGGAATTTCACAATGGATATTCCGGAGAAAAGACAGTGGTATTCGGACATACCCCCACAAAATACTTACATAAAAGCAACGAAATGTATTTCGGTAAAAATAACATCATCGGCATTGATGGTGGCTGTGCATATGGTGGAAGGCTTTATTGCTATGATGCTAGCCATTCAGAAATTTATTATGTAGAATAAGGATTCGGGACGGTTCAATGCGAACCAGAAGAACCGTCCCTCTGGCTCCTAATGATCTCGACAAATTTTGTCGATGCAGGTGATAGTGGAACATTTTTTACGTAGCAAATACCGATGCTTCGTTTTGGGATTTTTTCTTTGAGCACCACCTCGTGTAAGATGCCCTTCTTTAAATATTCCTGTGAAAACTCCTTGGTGACACAAGCAATTCCTAGATTAATTTTCGCAAACTCTAAAAGTAAGTCATGGGATCCCAGTTCAAATTCGGGTGAAATTCTTAAGCCCTTGGATAATAAAAACTCGTCCACATATTTACGGGAAATGGACTTTGGTTCAAGGATAATTAAAGGATGCTTCATTAATTCCGTTATACTCATTTGCTTTGGTAAGAGTTTTTTGTACTTATTCCCACACACAAATATATCGTGGATATCCATGCATTGAATTTGAGCTAAGGTAGGATCATCCACAGGGAAATTACAAATCGCAAGATCAACTTCACCCAATTTCAATAAAGATATCAGTTCCTGGGTAGTCCCATTTTCAATTTTAAACTTGATATTTGGATATTCTGTGTGAAAGGATTCTAAATACGTAAGCAAAAAGTATTTCGAAATCGTATCCCCTACACCAATTTTCAATTCACCTTTTGTTAAGTTTTTAAATTCTAAAATCATCTCCTCACCTACGTTGAGAAGATTCATTGCAGAATGGACATACTCAAAAAGACGTTTTCCCTCATTTGTTAAGGTAACCCCTTTTGGCGTTCGGTTAAACAACCGTATATCCAGTTCCCTTTCCAGCTGCATTATTGACTGACTGACGGCAGGTTGTGTCATAAAAAGGTCCTTTGCCGCCTTCGAAAAACTTCCATTCTTAGCAACTATACTAAAAACCTTATATAAATCTAATTTACCAATCATATAAATCACCCTTATACCCATTATTAGATATATTAATTTTACTTATAACACATAATAGATGTATAGTACTAATAGATAATATTTACATTAATCTTATCAGCATTTAGGAGTGATTGTTTTGGAAAGAGTAGTAGGAACAGTTGTAAGAGGATTACGTGGTCCCATCATCAATAAAGGAGACAGCATTGAGCAAATCGTTGTAGATACAGTATTAAAAGCATCCGAGGTTGAAGGTTTCACTATACAAGATAGAGACATCGTAACTATAACTGAATCTATTGTTGCTCGCGCTCAAGGAAACTATGCGACCATTAATGATATTGCGCAGGATGTAGAAGCAAAATTTGGTGACGAGACCATTGGCGTTATTTTCCCAATCCTTAGCCGTAACCGTTTTGCAATTTGTCTTCGAGGAATTGCGAAAGGCGCAAAAAAAATTGTCCTTATGTTAAGCTATCCGTCAGATGAAGTTGGAAACCACTTAGTGGACCTTGATCTTCTTGATGAAAAAGGGGTAAATCCTTGGACAGACGTTTTAACAGAACAACAATTCCGTGACCTATTCGGACATAATAAACATCCTTTTACTGGTGTAGATTATATTGATTACTATAAATCATTAATCGAAGAATATGGGGTTGAATGTGAGGTTATCTTCTCAAACAATCCAAAAACCATTCTAGACTATACAAAGAGTGTGTTAACTTGTGACATTCATACAAGATTCCGTACGAAGAAAATTTTAAAAGCTAACGGTGGCGAAAAGGTCTACAGCCTTGACAATATTCTTTCTGAATCAAACAATGGCAGTGGCTTTAATGAACAATATGGTTTACTTGGTTCAAACAAAGCAACAGAGGAAAGCGTGAAGCTCTTCCCTCGTAATTGCCAACCAATCGTTGATAAAATTCAAGAACTTCTTAAAGATAAAACTGGTAAAAATGTAGAGGTTATGGTTTACGGAGATGGTGCCTTTAAAGACCCTGTCGGAAAAATTTGGGAACTAGCTGACCCAGTTGTTTCCCCTGCTTATACTGCAGGTCTTGAAGGTACTCCAAATGAAGTGAAATTAAAGTACCTTGCTGATAACAATTTTGCTGATTTAAAAGGTGAAGAACTTAAAAAAGCGATCTCTGAGTTTATTGCGAACAAAGAAGGTGACCTTGTTGGTCAAATGGAAGCACAAGGAACAACACCTAGACGACTAACTGACCTTATTGGATCTCTCTCTGACTTAACCTCAGGAAGTGGAGACAAAGGTACTCCATTCGTATATATCCAAGGTTACTTCGATAACTATACAAAATAAGTAGGTTCAAGTCCCCTGTAAATACCCAGGGGACTTTTTTACGCAAACATGTTTTCATTTCAGCCGATTGTGGTATTCTCTTACTTAGGAAAAAGATAAGATACGAGAAAGGATGATAGTTTGTTCGATTTACTCAGTTTCAATTGGGAAGCCCTCCTTATCGAAGTAGGAATCAAAGTCTTAAAGATAATTGGGATCTTCATTGCTTTTTTCATTGTAAAAAAGATCGGTAACAAAGTAATTGACCGCGCCTTTACGAAATTAAAGGATAAACAAAATATTTCGTTAGGACGGGCTCATACTCTTCAAAAGTTAATGGAAAATATTCTATCATATGCGCTGATTTTCATATTAGTGGCTTCGATATTTGGCATTTTTAATATCCCTGTTGCAAGTCTTATTGCCGGGGCTGGAGTCGTGGGACTAGCAATTGGATTTGGAGCACAAGGACTAGTAAGTGATGTTGTAACTGGCTTCTTCTTATTATTAGAAAAGCAAATTGATGTGAACGATTATGTAACCCTTGGAGCTCTTGATGGAGTTGTTGAATCTGTAGGATTACGTACTACGCAAATCCGAGGATTTGATGGAACCCTACATTATATTCCGAATCGTGACATTAAAACTGTGAGTAACCATTCTCGCGGTAATATGCGTGCACTTGTCGATATAAAAATTGCTTACGATGAAGACATCGATCAAGCCATTATCGTGATGCAAGAAGCTTGCGAACGAGTAGCTGCCAATAATCCCGGTATTGTCGATGGTCCAAATGTCATTGGTGTTCAAGACATTGGAACTTCTGATATTGTGTTGCGAGTGATTGCTAAAACAGTTAATGGCGAGCAGTGGGAAGTTGAACGTCAATTGCGGAAAGCTATTAAAGAGGCATTCGACGCAAAAGGCAAGTCCGATGTCACTTCGGGTCACCCTTCATCGTAATAGAGGAAACCTAGATAAAATGTGTAAACGATAATTTGAAAAAGGGCATCCGTTTGACTGGATGCCCCTTTTTCATTGATTGATTAAATTGTAATTATTGTGCAGTATACCCACCGTCAACAATTAAGCTATTTCCTGTCATGAATGAAGAATCATTACTAGCAAGGAACAATACAGCTTTCGCCATTTCTTCTGCTTGTCCAAGACGCTTCATTGGAGTCATAGTGCGTAATACCTCTTTACTCTCTTCAGGAATAATTGGTGTATCAATGAAGCCTGGGCATAAAGCATTTACACGAATATTTTTCTCAGCATATTCAAGTGCAAGTGAACGTGTTAAGTTCACTACGCCACCTTTTGCTGCGTTATATGCTGCTGATCCCGGTGAACCAACCCATCCGTACATAGAAGCAGTGTTCACGATTACGCCACCATCTGCTTTTAAGAATTCACGGATTGCTTCGCGTGCAACTAGGAAAACGCCGTCTAAGTCAACATTCACCGTATTTCTCCACTCTGAGTATTCTAATTCATGTGATGGTTGAACTCGACCAATACCTGCGTTATTGAAAACAACATCCACTTTACCAAATGCTTCAATTGTTTGTTTATAGATGTTTGCAACTTCTTCTTCACTTGTAATATTTGCCTTTACAAATAAAGCTTCTTTATTTAGCGCTTTCAATTCCGCTTCAAAAGCTTTTCCTTTTTCTTCATTTAAGTCTACAAGAACAACCTTTGCTCCTTCTTCAACGAATAAACGAGCTGTAGCCGCTCCAATTCCTGAAGCTCCTCCAGTTATAACAGCCACTTTATCTTGTAATTTCCCCATTATAAATCCTCCCCTTAATATATAATATGGATATAATGTTCTACAAACGGCATTGTCACCATTTGTTCACATTTTCATTCTACTATTTTGGTTATAGTAAACAATCATCAAAGAAAAGCAAACTGTTTAATTAGTAGACAGTTTTATCATAATTGTCTTTTTTGGGGAGGTTTTTTAAATGAATGATGAAGTAGATAACCTATCGAAACGTCGTAATCGAACAAAAGAACATCTAAAGCTCGCCTTCATCGACCTTATCAAAGAAAAGGGCTATCATTCCATTTCTGTAAAGGACATTGTGAACAAAGCTTCCTATAATCGCAGCACCTTTTATGTTCACTACCAGGATAAAATCGATTTAGCCGAGGACTTGCTAGATTCCATGATGACAGGATTGTGGAATTCTGTTGGAAAACCATATAGACCTGGACAAAAAGTATTTACATCAAAGATTGGTAAACCATCTTTTAATATCGTTTCCTACATTGATGAGCATCGGAATTTTTTTGAACTAATTAAATATGAGGACACGTTACCAGGGTTACATACAAGTTTCCCACAAACGATTTTAAAAATATATCAAGAAAAATTTATTTTTGAAACGATCAATAACATTCCTGTCAACATGGACTATTTCAAGCGGTATACGGCATATGGCTTTTACGGACTTATCCAAAATTGGATTACAAGTAACTTTAAGGAATCTCAGGAGGAGTTTATTGGGGAGGTCATTGAGTTAACCAAAACCCATATATACTCATTTAAATATACCGGCAACTAAAAAGGACAGGTTCTTCATGTGAAGGACTTGTCCTTTTTTTCAGATTTGCTTTCGAAGCTCCGATGCAACTAATTGCATATCTTCAAGAAGAAGTGCATACAAATTCGGCCTTCTTCTCGCCGCGAGTGGGTGGTATGCGACAGTTGTTTGATAACCATTCATCTGATAGAAATTTCCCCTTAATCCTTTAACTTCAAGCTCTGGATTTCCGAAAAATGACTGAACCGCAACATTACCCAAACATAAAATGAGCTTAGGTTTCTGTTCCTCCAACTGAACAAATAAATGCTTGATACAGATTTCGCGTGTCTTCTCCTTATCATAGGCGCGTTTGGGTTGTCTTTTTATAATATATGTAACATACAAATGTTCTTTATCTATTCCTGCTTCATAAGCTGCTTTCTGCAGGGTCTGCCTTGTTCCACAAATCATCGGATTGCCTTCATGATCTTCACGAGCGCCCGGATTATCCAATATAATCATAATCGGTGCTTTCGGATTTCCCTCACCCCATATCATTCTAGACCCCTGCTGATACAAGCCGCATTCCTTACAATCCTTTTGGTCTTCAGGCGTTGGATCCTCCCGCCACATAACCGGACAAAACGAATTCACATTCCTTCACACTCCTTGAGGTTAGGATAACCAAATCTGGAATATGAAAATCTAAGATAAAGAATGTATTAAAGTACATTCTCACTCACGATTTGAAAAATAAGTAGCACTGTTACAATCCTTAAAATCGGCTTAACATATTGAGGCTTTAATTTTTGTGCAATCCGCACCCCAATTTGTGCCCCTGTAAATGATCCTAACAACAATGCAATTGTAACTGGCCATATTATTTTACCAGTCGCAATATAGGTTATCGCAGCCCCAAAACAACTAGAAAACGTAGCAAGCCTTACTAATCCAACTGCACGAATATATGCGACATTTAAATGATTATATAAATAGAGCATTAACGTCCCCTGCCCAGGACCAAATAACCCATCATAAATTCCAATACTGAACAGCCCTGGGGCACTTATTTTATTGAACTTCAATGGTTCATTTCCTGTAAAATTCCCTTTTCCCACAAAGGAAACAAAAAAAGCAAACAATAGCAAAACAATTGCCACTATATACATGTTTTCAGCTGAAATCCTTGAAGCAATAAAGCCGCCACTGATCCCACCGGCTAGGCTAACAGGTATGATCCATAAAGATTCTTTTAACGAGAGTTGCTTTTTCCGCAATAAGTAGAAAAAACTTGAGAACGAACTAATTGTGTTCGAAACCTTATTCGCTCCAATCGCCGAATGAACCGGTACTCCTAATAGCAACATCGATGGCAGGCTAATTAATCCCCCACCACCTGCAAGAGTCCCTAAAGTCGTTGCACAAATCCCAATAAAAAATAGAATAATATATTCCAATTACTACCACCCCTTGTAGCTTAAGTATAGTGGCAAAAGGCTGATTAGAAAATGTAATCTTCGTTATATGAATAGATAAGTTTTTCCTATAGTAATGAACACAAAAAAAGCCACTTGCTATCAATTTAAGCAAGTAGCCTTCCTCTTTTTCTCTATCCCATAATTAACAAGTAAATAAAAAACACAACCATCATAACTAAACCAAATGGAGCACCAAATTTTGCCCATTCTTTACTGGTAATTCCAAGTTTGTTTGCCGAAATGATATTTGGAATATTTCCTGGGATTAACATTCCACCACTAATGATTAGTCCTAGTAACAAGAAGCGAATCGTTTCTGTACTCATCGATGAACTAATTTCGGCAGCCGCTAGTGTAGCATTATCAAGAACGGCTGAAATCATGTTGATCCAGTATAAAGCTCCTGGTTGTAAATGTAGTAAATACTGGTTTACTAATGGTTCATAACCAGCGCCTAGAAGAGTTAAACCCATTACGAATAAGTAAATTTTAAAAGATCGAATAATAATCTCAGAGTAGCCTTCTGCTTGGTTGTCCCCATCTAGCCCACTATCACCCTCAATTGGTTTTAAGACAAAGAATGCTACAACCCCTATCGCAAGAACAGCAACAATAACCTCAACCCCAATCAACTGAAAGAGGTAAAAAAAATTCTCATTTAATTTGTTTGTTGTTATCGTTGATAATGGTTCCCCCACTGGTGTAAGCACGGCTCCTAATCCAATCGAAAAACATGCTAGGATAACAGCTCTAATTTCAGTCTTACGATCTAAACTTAAAGTACTTACAATTGATACGAGAACGATCGCTGCAATAATAGCAGTAATCAAACTTGACAATAATCCTAAAACGACAATAATTATTGCAAGAAATAGACGAATGTCCATTTTGTGACTTACTTTTAAGATTGCCCCTTCAATTGGCTTCTTCAACCATTTGAACAACAAGCCCGCGATAAGGACTGCTAGCGTAATGAAAATGGGGTCTTTTAAGGCAT
Organism: Ferdinandcohnia sp. QZ13; assembly: GCF_031324165.1. Taxonomy (NCBI): domain Bacteria; kingdom Bacillati; phylum Bacillota; class Bacilli; order Caryophanales; family Bacillaceae; genus Ferdinandcohnia; species Ferdinandcohnia sp. QZ13. The sequence goes on from NZ_JAVIVW010000015.1 coordinate 1,884,964, forward strand.
GAACGAATAATTCCCCATTAAAGACGCCACTTACGAGTGCCGCTAGAAAGCCCATGACAAATAAAAAAGGTTCTAAGTTTCGTTCGATTGGCTTTACAACAAAAGGTAGAAATAAAACGAGTAGTAGAATGATAATAAGTCCAGCAGTCATAGTTTTTCCCCCAATCCCTGTGTAGTCGCGACTACTATTCAATAGTGGATTTATTGTGAAAAAATTCACATACTCTATTTGATAACGTTATCTCGACTATTTTTATTTTAACATACTTTTTAGAAGTTACTTCACTAAAATATTTCTAAGAAACACTTTTTATAACTAACATGCCTACCTTTAACCAAAATCCGAAAATTCCCATGCCCCTTCATGTCAATTATTCCTTTCGAAATGGTAATTACGCATATTTAATAGCATTTTATGTGTATAATTCGGTATTCAGGACTAATCCTAAGATATCGGCAGATTATGTCTACTAGAAACGCTTATAAGGGGTCTTATCACGAAATACGTTGGATTATCGCATTTGATTCCTTTACTTTATTATTGATATACTTAAAATCGGTTAAGCAAACCGTACGTTACTATTTATTTTTCAAGAAATATTATTGTGAAATTATTCACAAAGAAAAAGGGAGTTGATAGGATGGGATCTGTTATCCAATCGGAGCAAAATCGCAACGAAGCGTTGAGTGATGACTATTCCTTGGATAGAGTACCACTTAACAAAAGAAACATGGGTTGGTTAAGTATAACGAATATTACATTCGGAATTGCAACGGCTATTTTTTATTTTCAAATGGGAAGTGTTATGGCCCTTCAGTTTGGTGCTATTAACGCAATCATTTCCGCAATATATGCGATTATCGTTGCCGGTATTCTTGGAACATTCATTGCGTACTTATCAGCAAAGTCTGGTATGAATGTCAATTTATTATCAAGGGGTGGCGGATTCGGCTATATTGGCGCATCATTAACCTCCATTATTTATGCCACAAACTTCATCATGTATTGTGCACTTGAAGGCTTAATTTTAGTTTCCGCAGTCCACGAATTCTTACCTATTATTCCCGAATGGGCTTTAATTCTTTTCTTTGGAACCCTTGTCATTCCATTAAATTGGTTTGGAATCAAGCAATTGGATAAATTACAGAAATGGTCATTGCCGCTGTTCGGCGTTTTTTTACTTGCTGCGATAATTGTCGCTGCTATGACACCGTCCGTTTACGACGGAAGTTTCTGGACCTACATGCCAGAAAACGTTCAAGTTGGAGGAACTGCTCTTCTTCTATGTATTGGTATGCAACACGGGATTATGGGATTAACTCCCCTGCTTGCATCTGATTACGCACGTTTTCTTAAACCTAAGGACACGAAAATTGGAATATTTGCGATTGGATTTGTCCCGCAAATCTTTTGTTTCGGTGTGATGGGAGGCTTAGGTATTTGGTTTGGCGTTCGTCTTGGTGAGCCAAATCCTGGTGTCTATATCGTTACGCTTCTAGGTATGTGGGGAGCACTATTTACGATGATTACCCAAGTAAGAATTAACGTTACAAATATTTATAGTGGATCACTATCACTTTCAAATTTCTTCGAAAACATTTTTCATTTTAAACCCGGAAGACGCTTTTGGGTCGTTGTAACCGGAGTATCTGCCATCTTCTTAATGCTTACTGATATAGTCAACCATCTTGGTACAGTCTTGACCTTCCAAGGAGTTTTCCTTTTGTCTTGGGCATCTATTTTAGTTACAGATGCTGTTTTTGTTAAGAAAATATTAAAGATTGGACCTCGGTATTATGATGCTAAACAAGAGAACTTATACAAATGGAATCCCGTCGGTGTTGGGGCACTGTTAATTTCATGTAGTCTTGGTACTGTGGCTGCACTAGGATTTATGGGAACCTTTTTACAAAGTACGGCAGCATTTTTTGCTAGCATTCTAGCATCAATCCTAACTGTTATTTTAGCCATTGCTACAAAGGGAAAATATTATACAAAGAAGAGAGCCACTGATGTCAAAAAAGAAGAGTACGTCGCTTAACGTGTTAACCCTCTACATCTATGTGTAGAGGGTATTTTTTTGCAAACATTTACATTAAGCGGAATTTCACCTGAAAAATATATTAAAATAAGATATAATCAATTCTAGATATACCAATCTTATGAAAATTGCGAAATGGGGGAACTAATAATGTATCCTAATATCCTTAGACATCCTGGACCTACTCCAATTCCTAAAAAAGTGGAACTAGCAATGGCTCAGAATATGATCAGCCATCGCACTGAAGAATTTGTCAAGCTATACCGAGACACTACGGAACGTGTCAAAGCCGTTTTCGGGACGAAACAAGATATTTTACTTCTTCCTTCAGGGGGAACTGCAGCATTAGAAGCAGCTGTTGTAAATACGGTTTCCCCAGGAGACGAAGTAGTTGTCATTACAGTAGGCGCATTTGGTGATTATTTCGTTTCAATCTGCGAAAAATATGGCTTAAAGGTACATAAACTTGCAAAAAGTTGGGGTGAAGCTTGTACCAAGGAAGATCTGGTTGACTTTTTGAAACCGCTATCTACTGTTAAAGCCGTTTTTGCTACTTATAACGAAACGTCTACAGGTATATTAAATCCAATTAGTGAATTAGCAGAAGTCGTTCGCAATCATTCAGATGCTCTCTTTATCGTCGATGGTGTGAGCTGTATTGGCGGCGCCCCTGCTGAAATGGACGAATGGGGTATTGATATTTTAGTAACAGGTTCACAAAAAGCAATGATGCTTCCTCCGGGACTTGCACTTTTAGCCGTAAGTGACCGTGCTTGGAAAGTGATAGAGGCTAATCCTACTACTGCCTATTATCTAAACCTATTAAGCTATCGTGAGTGGGCATCAAAAGGAATGACACCTAATACACCAGCTATTTCGCTCATTATGGGGCTTTCCGCGGTGTGCGATTTAATTGAAGAGGAAGGCGGATTTTCTAAAACAGTTGAACGACATGAAGTCATGAAAAAAATGGTTCGGGAATCTATGAAGGCCTTATCAATTGGATTATTAACGAATGATCAATATGCGTCACCAACTATCACTGCAATCCACGCCCCTGAAGGTTTGGATCTTCCAGCCTATTTAGGACACTTAAAGAAGAAGTATCATCTTGACTTTGCAGGTGGTCTTGGCCATCTACAAGGTAAAATTTTCAGATTTGGCCATATGGGCTACTGTTTCCCAAGCGATATCCTTCAAGCCGTCTCCCTAATGGAGGCAGGTTTACAAGACTTTGGCTATCGATTTGAGCCTGGTGCTGGGGTAAATGCAGCACAACATGTTTTCTTGTCCTCATTAAGAAAGTAACTTATATAAAATGCCAGGTCCCTTTCCCTTTCATATAACGCTAGTGATAAGGGATCTGGCATTTTATCTCTTGGAATAGTGTGAAGTACTACTTATTCTTGGCTAATGTCGGCTTCAATTCTACTCATGAATTCCTCTGCCGCATTATAGCCTTGCTGCCTTAAATACCAGTTATTCGCCGCTGCCTCAATAAGACCAGCTACATCACGTCCAGGCTGGAGCTGGATTTCAATCGAAGGAATCTTAACACCCATATATTCCATTGTGTTAATTTCCTGATCCAAATCATTATACAAGCCATCTTTTTCCCATTTCGTTAAATGAATATCTAGAGAAATCCGTGTTTCATCTTGGAAAGCCTTACGTCCGTACATGCGAACCACATTTAATAATCCGATACTGCGGAGAGCCAGAAATTCTTTTGTCTTTTCATCATGTGTCCCCAGAATGGTTTGTGGGCTTAGCTTTTTCAAAACAACGATATCATCGGCTACGAGTCGGTGTCCTCTCCGAATTAGCGTATGGGCTGTCTCACTTTTTCCAACCCCTGAATTTCCACGAATCAGAATACCAATCCCAGATACATTCATGCAAACCCCATGTACAGCAATTTCTTCCGCTAATTCCTTAATCAAAAAGGCATCCAATCTTACGATAAAGTCTGAAGTAATTTCAGGTTCTTTCGTAACTAACAATGGAATCCCTTGCTCAACACAATGCTTTTTTAAATAAGTAAGTCCTTCTTCCCCACATGTAACGATAAAACAAGGAGGATGATACTGAACAACATTCCCAATCCGGATTCTACGTTCTTCTTTTGTGAGTTTATGTAAATACGTTACTTCTTTTTTTCCTAAAATTTGAACCCTCTCTGTTGGAAAAAAGTCGAAGTGGCCAACGAACTCTAGCCCTGGACGATGCACACGTGATTGGCTGATCGGATTTTTCAGCTTACTTTCACCGGCCAATACCTTTAATGAAAACTTGCGAACTAAGTCTTCTACTGTTATTTTTTTCACCCTACCATTCACCCGCCCAATAATCTTTTATTATTTGAATTATACTTTATGAATGGTGGAAGCGTCATCATGTTAGACCGTTTTTTTTCATTGAAATCGGGAGCAAATTTCCACTTTCAAATTTTTTTCAATAACACAATAAGAGCTCTCCATATGGAAAGCCCCTACTCTTCTTATAACTTTTTCACAGTTTCCCAGATTTTTTCATTGACTGGAATTCCCTCTTCAAGATTCTTCTCGCGCTCTTTTGCCGTTCTTTCACCCGGGTAAAGTATATCCGTAACACCGTCCATTTTTGCTGAAGTTTTTATATACTCAGACATATTCTTAATATAAGCATCAGCGTAATTTTCACCCGCATAGGCGATTGGGTTTATTGCAATAAATACTTGTGAAATGCCTTCATCCCTTTTATCCATTCTCATATCAAATGTAGAGCGCCCAACGGTCAATGCTGAAACCACCATATCAATCGCTATTGAAAGCCCTGAGCCTTTCCAAAAACCAGCTGGAAGAATCTCGCCACCGTTCAAAATAGCGTCTGGATCATTCGTAAGAGTACCTGCTGTATCATATCCTCCAGCAAAAGGTAGTTTCTCTCCTGCTAACGAATAGGTTTGCAGCTTCCCGTATGAGAATAGGGACTGTGCCATGTCTAATAAAACATGTTCGCCATTTTTTTGTGGGATGGATATAATCAACGGATTATTTCCAATTCGCTTTTCAGTTCCACCCCAAGGTGGCATATTAGGAAAAGTGTTCGTCATACAAATACCAATACAGCCTGCATTAGCTGCCTTCAATCCATATGTACCGCCCCGAAGCCAATGGTTTGTGTTGCTCAAGGCAACACAACCAATGCCAAATTCCCCAGCTAGTTCAACCGCTCTTTCCATTGCGATTGTTGCATTGATTGGACCAAAGCCCAGTTGCCCATCCCATTGCTCAAGCGCGCCAATCCCATTTCGTTTTTCAGGACGCATATTTGGTTTAATCGCACCTTCGTCTATCGCCTGCACAATAGAGGGAAACCTGTTCAACCCATGTGAATAGACGCCATCACGGCTATTATCAGCGATAATGGATGCAGCCGTCTCTGCCATCTCCTCTTTAAAACTTCTATTTAAAAGCACCCTTTTCAATTCACTTTTCAATTCATCATATGATACACGCATGTCCACTACTCCCCTTGCCAAAATATTAACCCTCTTTCCCTTTTGCTACTGGATTCTCCTCATAGGAAACCCAATCACTATAGCTTCCTGCATATAATCTTACATGTTTAAATCCTGCCATTTTTAAGGCAATAAAATTCGGTGTCGCTGTTACACCCGAGCCGCAATAAACGATGATCTCATCTTCCTTGTTAAGGTCTGCAAATCTCTTTTTCTGTTCGTTGCTATTTTTAAAGATACCTTGCTCCATACCTTCTACCCAGCACTTATTAATCGCCCCTGGAATATGCCCCGCAATTCGGTCTATCGGTTCAACCTCCCCTAAGTAGCGACTTTCATCCCTAGAATCTATTAAAACGGGAGACTTTTTCTTCTGGTTAACAATTTCCTTTACTTCCTCATAAGAAGCCAGCATGTCTTCGCGGATACGAACTTCAAATGAAGCAGGTTCTCCTTTCGGTACCTCCTTCGTCATCGGGTATTCCGCTTCAACCCAGCCCTTAAAACCTTCGTTTAACACATATACTTTGTTATGACCAAGATAGGTTAGCAGCCACCAAAAGCGAGATGCAAACTGCCCCTCGCCACCATCGTAGGCAACGACTATTTTTGAATGGTCGATTCCTGCCTTCTCAATTTCATGCTTAAACTGCTCCATATCTGGAAGTGGATGTCTTCCCCCATGCACTGATACAGGCGCGGACATCTGCTGTTCTAAATCAAAATAAAAGGCCCCTGGAATATGACTTTCCTGATAAAGCTGTTCCCCTTGGGTTGGATTTCCTAATGCAAACCGGCAATCGACTATTTTTACATCATTGTTTTGTAGTTGTTCAACAAGCCATTCCTTATTCACGATAAAATCCACTCAAACCGCCTCCATCTTCCAACTATTTACTGCCTATCCCCATTTTACAATTAAACATGGAAATCATTCAAAGAAGATGAAGAAAAATTGTTTTTTAATTGATTCTAGGAGAAAGATAAGGAAAACGAAGGTCGAAAGGATGATTTCAATGAAGGCAACTGATCTACTTATAGATTGCTTGGAAAATGAGGGTGTTGAGTATGTGTTTGGCATCATGGGAAAAGAAACGCTTGATCTCATGGATTCGTTGTCAAAATCAAAACAAATTACGTATATCAATGTACGTCATGAACAAGGAGCCGCTTTTATGGCCGACGTTTATGGAAGATTATCCAAAAAGGTTGGTGTTTGCCTGGCGACACTAGGACCAGGTGCTACCAATTTGATAACTGGAATAGCAAGTGCTACTCTTGACCATTCACCGGTTGTTGCGATTACGGGACAAGCAGGCTTTGAAAGACAACATAAGGAGTCCCACCAATATCTTGATATCGTGGAAATGTTTGAACCTGCCACAAAATGGAGCGTTCAAATTAAGGATTCAAAAACCATACCTAAAATAATCCGCAGGGGTTTTAGGGAAGCTCAAATGGAAAAGCCAGGCGCCGTCTTAATTGAATTGCCAGAAAATCTAGCACCAGAAAAGACTGCTTCCCAGCCATTACCGTTTATACCTATCCCAAAAAGTAAACCAACTGTGGAAGCAATGGAAGCCGCACGGATTTTAATAGAACAGAGCCAAAAGCCGGTTATAATCGTAGGAAACGGGGTAGTAAGACAAGACGCTGTGGCAGAGCTCCATACATTTGTTAAACAACTTCAATCACCTGTTATTCACAGTTTTATGGCAAAAGGAATTTTGCCCAAAGACCACCCACTTAATTATTTCACGTTTGGGTTAATGAAGAAGGATGAAGCTTTACCTTTAATAGATGAATCGGACTTACTTATTGTCATTGGGTATGATGTAATTGAGAAACCGCCTATGGATTGGAATAAAAGGAAATGTCCCATTTTGCATCTCGACCCACTCCCGGCCGAAACGGATGAATACTACCCTGTAAAAGCAGAATTAATTGGAGATTTAAATGAGACATTACAGGCACTAACTCAACTGGAACTTCCATCAAAACAATGGGTACCCACTGGGAATCTAAAAGAACGAATGGAAACCATGTATCAAATCAATCAAGATGTAAAAGGAAAACAAGCTCTATCAATCGAGAATATTCTTACCGTTATCGAATCTCATTCAACAGAAAAGACCATTGTGGTCTCTGATGTTGGGGCCCATAAGCTAGCTATCGCCCGCACCTATCCACCAAAACAAGCTGGTCGACTTATTATCTCAAATGGCTTAGCCTCAATGGGGATTGCCTTACCTGGCTCCATTGGTGCCAAACTAGCATGCCCAGATGCTCCCGTTATTTGTATTACTGGAGATGGAGGAGCTTTAATGAATATTTCAGAGTTAGAGACTGCCAATCGATTAGGGTTATCGATTATTGTGATTGTGTTAAATAATTTGACGTTAAAATTAGAGGAACAAATGATGGAGGAAAAATTTTATCACAGCTTCGGAGCCAACTTTGGAAACCCCGACTTTCTGAAACTTGCCGAAAGCTTTGGGGTAAAGGGAGTTAGACCGACTCATTTGAATGAGTTCGACCAAGTTTTGAAGGAAGCAATAAATAGTGATGAAGAACTTTTACTGATCGATATTCAAATGCCAAGTTAATAAAACAAAATGGGGATGGCTATTCTGCATCAAAGCAAAATAACCATCCCTTTTTTCAAAATATCTTTAATTTCCCGGAACCAGATTGCTTCATCTAACCATTAATCTTTTCGATAAACACAACCTTAAGATAATTTCCTTCTTTAAACTCCCTAATTGTTTGGAAATCCCGAGGTAATGAAAATTCTTCGACCATTTTATATTTGCTGTTACTTTCCTTAAATGCCGTATCAATAAAACCTTTAAATTTTTTCATATCAAATGACGCACTATTTGTTGAAGCGACAATGACCCCATTCTTCTCCGTTATCGCAATTGCTTCCTTCAAGAGATTCTTATAATCTTTTTCGGCACTAAAGGTAAACTTCTTTGACCTCGCAAAGCTTGGGGGATCCAGGATTACCATATCAAATTTCAAACCTTTTTTACCCGCATATTTAAAATAATGGAAAACATCTTCCACGATAATATCATGGGCTTCATAATCAATGCCATTTACACTAAACTGCTCAATCGTCTTTGGTAAACTACGATTAGCCAGATCAACACTGGTTGTCTTTGCAGCCCCACCCAATGCCGCAAAAACAGAAAATGCCCCGGTATAAGAAAAGGTATTTAATACGGTTTTCCCTTTTGCATATTTATCACGAATGGTTCTTCTTACATCCCGCTGGTCGAGAAATACCCCAACCATCGCTTCCTCATTAAAATAAACAGCAAAATGAACCCCGTTCTCTTTTACAAGAATCGGAAATTGGCCTCTTTCACCTGCCACAAACCCGTCTTCTTCAACAAATTTCCCATCTGCACGAAACCTTTTTTTCTGGTAAATCGCTTTATACTGAACAAGATTTTTTAGTGATGTAAGCACATGGTCGAAATATCTATAAATTCCTTTGCTATACCAATTAATTAAGTAATAACCGTCAAAATAGTCAATGGTGAAGCCACCGATTCCGTCCCCTTCTCCATTAAATACTCGAAAGGCGTTCGTTTCCTTATCTTGAAAAAAAGACCTTCTTTTATCTAGGGCTGATTTAAGCTTCCTTTCAAAAAATGATTGGTCAATCTTTTCATCCTTGTTCCTCGTAAGCACCCAACCATACCCTTTATTTTGCTTACCGTAATAGCCCTTACCTATAAATGCATCATGTTCATCAACAAGGTTAATAAGTACTCCTTCTTCTAAAGAACCGATGTTATTCATTACTTGCTTTGTAATCAGAGGATATCCTCCCCTATACTTATTCACAAGATTTGATTTTACCTTTATACTCAATTCCGTTCCCATAATCTCCATCCTTATCTCTAACCTGCTTTTTCCTTATGATACCTTTCCCGAAGTCATTTTAAAAGGGGACAGTCCCACGTTACCTTAAAGTAACGAAGAACTGCCCCTTTTTTTACTTATTCATCGCAGAAAGGAAATCCCCTAATAGGCTATCTAAATCGGATACATCCTCATCCTTTTCTTCTTCAATTGAGTTATCTTGCTTTGCTGTTTCCCAGTTAAATTGATTTAATTCATCCTCGAACGTATCACTATCATTCGTATCACTATCATTAATAGAGGTAGTTTCATCCTCCTCCTGTGAAGCTGCAATTTGCATCTCATTAGTCGCAACTTCCTCTTGGAGGTACAAAGCCTCGTCCAGATCCAAGGAATTGCTATTTAACGAAGCAAGTAGCGCAGTTGCACGAACTGGATCTGATAAGAGATGATAAATGATACTTCCAAGTAAGGCCTCGGAGTGCTCATGCTTTAGCCAGTTCCGCTGTGATTTACTTAAAGTCTGAGGGAGTGGAACCGTAATGACTTCTCTCTCCTTTGAGTAGGACTGGCCAACACCCTGCATGACGAATTCGGCAATTTTACTTGAAAAATTCCTTCGCTCGGTTTCCTTTAATTTTTGTAGATGCTTTAATAAATGATCAGGTGTATCGGATGGTACGCGAAATGATATCGCTTGGCCCCTTTTCACCTCGGTTGAGGTAGACTTTTTCATAGAATCACCTTATTCTATTTCTTTACTGGCTCTTTCACCGGCTCTTGTGATACCTTTTGCTTCTCATTCTTCCTTACATAATCCGTTATAAGCTTATAATAAGCGTTCGCCATCATCCAAATGCTCTCTTTTTCATCTTCAAAGAATTCAATATTATAGCCATCCAGATTATTATTTAACGTTTTGATATAATCCTTTAATACAATGGACCCACCACCAACAAAATAGCAAATTTCCGTTTGCGAGTTTTTTAACCATACATTGCGGAGTAACCGATATTGCTTTTTCGCTAATTCGAGCAGAATTCGATCTGTTATGTCATGAACACTTGTCCTGCTCCCCTTTACCATAATATGATTACGGTTATTTTTTCTTGTGATAATTTCAACTACATCTCGGCGACTATCTAATTCTATTCCGTGCTTGGAGCGGATTTCTTCTCTAATGGCTTCCAATGATTCAGATACCCCAAGATTAAAGCCTTGAGCCTTATCATCATCGACCGTTCGGTTTCGAATAACCGCAATATCTGTTGAGAGTCCGCCAATATCTTGGATTAAAATTCGTTTATCAATTAAATCCTTATTGATTACCTTCAAATTATTATCCATTACCAGATTAATATAAGCGGCAAAGCCTTCAGGATAAATTTTAACTTCATTAAATTTAATATTTACCTTTAGCCCTTGGTATCTTGGTGTTACAAGAAATTCCACCTGATGAACGGAACCAGTTAACTTTGATCGGTATCCAGCATCCTTTCCTTCCTTTACTTCTCGAAGCGGTAATCCTGTTCCCAACGTGTAATTCGCATCAATCACATTTTTTGAACGTGGAAAAGAAGCCGTGTTTTCTTCACTTACCGCATCCAATGCCAAAGTTGCAAAAAGCATAATCAATGTTTGATCTTCTTCTGATTTGCTGCTCCCTGGGTCCAATTCTGAAGCACTGCCACTTTTTGTCGCCAAATGGCCAACACGATAAATCACGTTATTTTCCTTTAAAGCAGGGGAGTGGACCTTAATATGTATTCCTTCCAGTGGGTCCTTACTATTTAATTCTTCTATTCCAATTATTGGACGATCCTCCGTGTCTCTAGCGATTATATTAGGTATATTTAATTCGTAATCTAGCTCTCCGAAGATCGCCTTTATAGAGTCATTTCCAACATCAACTGCTGCAATTCTAGACATAGACATTCAAACATCATCCCTTTTAGTAGATTTTTTTATTGCTATGTATGCCTTAATAAAAGGGTATAAGAGATTGCTAGATTCCTCAATAACTCTGGACGAAAAGAAACATAACTGTAAACCTGTAAACACCTTGTAAACATGTCGTTATTTGTAAACATTTTTGTTATCTTTGTGTACAAATCCGTACACATGGCGGTATTCCCGGATGTATACAAGTTTGTAAACATGTAAACGGAATTGCGCACACTTTGTTTACAGTTTGTATACGTGTAAACAGATGTGTAAACTTTAAAAATGAAAAGGGGATGTTCCAAAATATCTTGGATACATCCCCCGCTTTTTGTATTCAACTTACCTTATTTGTCCATTTCCTCGAATTGTATATTTGGTAGAAGTAAGAGCCGGTAACCCCATTGGTCCACGTGCATGGAGTTTTTGCGTACTAATTCCGATTTCAGCGCCAAATCCAAATTCAAATCCATCTGTAAATCTGGTTGATGCATTATGGTAAACAGCCGCTGCATCCACTTCTGTGAAAAATTGCTCCACATTTTCAACTGATTCAGAAATAATCGCTTCTGAATGCTTTGTTCCATATTGATTAATATGGGCAATGGCGTCTCCTACATTCTCAACTACTTTTACGGCAACCTCTAGCCCTAAAAATTCCGTACCCCAGTCTTCCGTACGAGCAGGAATAATATCTTTCCCTATTTGTTGGACTACTTCATCACCATGAATTTGAACATCATGCTCCTGTAAAGCCGTTATTAACTCCTCTAAGTGGTTAGACGCCCAATCCTTTTGTACAAGAACATTTTCAATCGCATTACATACAGATGGTCTTTGCGTTTTTGCATTAATCGCAATGTCTATAGCCATCTTAGCGTCAGCTGTTTCATCAATAAACACATGACAATTTCCTGCACCAGTTTCTAGTACTGGAACGGTTGAGTTTTGGACAACCGTTTGAATCAACTTTGCGCCACCTCGCGGAATTAAAACATCAAGATATTCATTTAGTTTGAACATTTCTGATGCTGTCTCTCGTCGAGTATCTTCTAATAATTGTACGGCCTCAATTGGTAGATTACTTCCTTCAAGCGCATGCTGGATTACCTTTACGATTGCTTTGTTAGAATGGATCGCTGTGGAGCTGCCTCGAAGCACTACGGCATTTCCTGTCTTTAAGCAAAGACTTGATGCATCTACTGTTACATTTGGTCTTGCCTCATAGATCATTCCAATTACCCCAAGAGGAACTCGAACCTGTGCAATTTTAAGACCATTTGGACGCTCCCATTCTTCTAATAATTGTCCAATTGGGTCTTCAAGCTCTGTCAAAAGAATAAGAGCGTCTGCCATATCTTGAATTCGCTGTTTATTTAGCGTTAAGCGGTCTAGTAATGACTCACTCATCCCATTTTCTTTTCCAGCCTGTAAATCTTTAAGATTTTCTTGTAAAATAAACGCTTGTTCCTTTATGAGTTGCTCAGAAATTGCAGAAAGTGCCTTGTTTTTTTGTTCTGTGGACGCTTTTGCTAGAACCGAAGCTGCTTTTTTTGCCTTTTTCGCCTTTTCAATTAACTCACTCATATTTAACTCTCCTCCCTTTTTGACTTACCCAATTGTCCCTATGAATGACAACACCTTGATCACTGTTTACCTTAACCATTGCTTTGGTGCTGGATAATCCTTTTATTTCGATTAATTGATCGGAAGAAAAATTAACTTTTCCTTTTCCGATAATATCTCCCTTTACGTTCACAACCTCAACAACGTCATTGATTCTAAAATTGCCAATAATATTTGTCACTCCTGCAGGAAGAAGACTTTTACCATGTCTTAGAATAGCCGTTGCTGCGCCCTGATCAACTTCAATTTTTCCATTAGGAATTGAATGTAACGCTAGCCACTGCTTTGATGTATTCATACTAGTAAGTGAGGAGTTCCCAATATATGTTCCATCCCCTTTTCCTGCAAGGATATCAACAAATTTTTCCTCACCAGAACCAGAGCCAATAAACACTTTAACCCCGAGACCTAACGCAGTACGTGCTGCCTCAATTTTTGATTTCATTCCCCCTGTGCCTACCTTAGAACCTGTTTCGGTGGCACCACTTAATAGTTCATCATGAATGGTTTCGAGGAAATTGTACCTTTTTGCTTCTGGATGTGTTCGTGGGTTTTGATCGTAGATGCCATTGACATCGGTAATGATGATCAAAAAGTTTGCATGTACGAGACCACTTACTAGCGCTGATAACATGTCATTATCCCCGAAATTTAATTCTTCTAGTGAGACCGAATCATTCTCATTGATAATAGGTACAACATTTCGTTTTAGCAGTTCCGATAAGGTTGCATAAGCATTGTTATATTGGTCTTTATATAAGAAATTCTGCCTGGTTAACAACAATTGTGCAGCAACAATCCCATGTTTTTTAAATTCTTCGGTATACCCTTTTAAAAGTAAACCCTGTCCAACAGCTGCAGCTGCTTGCTTCCCTGCCACGGTTTTAGGTCGAGAAGAATATCCAAGATCCATAAACCCGGCTGCAACAGCACCTGATGAAATGAGAATGACTTCATGCCCAAGCTTCTTTAATCGTGCAATCGCATCAACGTGCTCGCGTAGTTTCTCAATACTAAGGCCACCATTTTGATTTGTTAATGAACTACTCCCTATTTTGACAACAATGCGTTTTTTCTTCATTTCATTCACCGCCAAATTGTTATAAAAAAAAGCCCTTCCATCCCTATAAAAAGGACGAAAAGACCATTGTCTCTCGTGGTACCACCTTTATTGGCACTAGAAATTCATTCTAATACCCACTCGAAAACCTTTAACGCGGGCAACGGTTAGGTTTTGCCTAACAGTTCAAGGGACAGGTTCAATAGCATTGCAGGCGCGTAAAATCTTTCAGCCAATGAATTTTACTCTCTTTTACCTGAGGACTATTTACTAGTTCCCTATCTTTACCTCTTATATATACATGTGTGCATGACTAATTATGTTTTATGATTAGGAATATTATGAATCAAATTTGTTGCAATGTCAATGTCGCTAACTGATAATATGAGAGGAAGAATTGGGAATGAATGTTTTATCAAAAAAGGAAAATACTATTTAATTATAATTAATTAATGCTTTATCGTTGACATAAATAATAATGTCTATATAATAATTAGTATAAACAAGTAATAATTATAGATTTTTAGTCCATACTACTAATAATCTATTTTTAAATATTATAACAATGGAGGAATTTAGTATGTCACTTATTGGAAAAGAAGTATTACCATTCACAGCACAAGCTTATAATGCCGGTTCTGGCGATTTTATCGAGGTTTCTCAAGAAAACCTAAAAGGAAAGTGGAGTGTTGTTTGCTTTTACCCAGCAGATTTTACATTCGTTTGCCCAACTGAACTTGAGGATCTTCAAAACCAATATGCAACATTAAAAGAATTAGGTGTTGAAGTATATTCTGTATCAACAGACACACATTTTACTCATAAAGCATGGCATGACCACTCAGATGCGATTAGCAAAATTGAGTATATTATGATTGGTGACCCTTCACAAACAGTTTCACGTAACTTTGACGTGCTAGATGAAGAAGCTGGCCTTGCACAACGCGGAACTTTCATCATTGATCCAGACGGCGTTGTACAAGCTATGGAAATTAATGCAGACGGTATTGGCCGTGATGCAAGCATTCTTGTTAACAAAATTAAAGCTGCACAATATGTACGTAACAATCCAGGTGAAGTTTGCCCAGCTAAATGGCAAGAAGGTGGCGAAACACTTAAGCCAAGCCTAGACTTAGTAGGTAAAATTTAAGGGGTGCCCAAAATGATACTAGATGCAGATATTAAGCAACAATTAGCGCAATATCTTCAGCTTTTAGAAAATGATGTGCTACTAAAAGTTAGCACAGGCTCCGATAATGTTTCAAAGGACATGCTGTCTCTCGTTGAAGAGTTGACAGCTATGTCCCCTAAAATTAAAGTGGAGCATACACAATTAGAAAGAACACCAAGCTTTAGTGTGAATCGTGTTGGCCAAGATAGCGGAGTAACCTTTGCAGGTATCCCTCTTGGACACGAGTTCACCTCATTCGTGTTAGCTCTCTTACAAGTTAGCGGAAGAGCGCCGAAAGTCGATCAAAAGCTGATCGACCAAATCAAAGATTTGAAAGGCGAATACCACTTTGAAACATATGTCAGCCTAAGTTGCCATAACTGTCCTGACGTTGTACAAGCATTAAACGTAATGAGCGTTCTAAACCCTGGCATTACACATACCATGATTGACGGGGCTGCTTATAAAGAGGAAGTTGAAAGCAAAGATATCATGGCAGTACCAACCGTATTCTTAAATGGTGAAGCATTCGGCGGCGGTCGCATGACATTAGAGGAAATCCTATCAAAAGTTGGAGGTACTCCAGACGCTTCAGAGTTTGCTGATAAAGAGCCATTTGATGTTCTTGTTGTTGGTGGCGGACCTGCGGGTGCAAGTGCAGCCGTATATGCAGCACGTAAAGGCATACGTACAGGTATTGTTGCTGAACGCTTTGGTGGCCAGATTATGGACACACTTGGCATTGAGAACTTTATTAGTGTTAAGTACACTGAAGGTCCTAAGCTAGCAGCTAGCCTTGAAGAACATGTAAAAGAATATGACGTTGATGTAATGAACTTACAGCGTGCGAAACGTATTGAAAAGAAAGACCTTGTTGAAATTGAACTGGAAAACGGCGCTGTCTTAAAGAGTAAAACCGTAATCCTTTCAACTGGTGCCCGTTGGCGTAATGTCAATGTACCAGGTGAAGCTGAGTTCAAAAACAAAGGTGTCGCATACTGTCCACATTGTGATGGTCCATTGTTTGCCGGCAAGCACGTAGCCGTTATTGGCGGAGGTAACTCTGGTGTTGAAGCTGCAATTGACCTTGCAGGCATTGTGAAGCATGTGACAGTTCTTGAATTTAATTCAGAATTGAAGGCTGACACTGTACTTCAAGATCGCCTTCACAGTCTTCCTAATGTAACAGTAATCACGAATGCTCAAACTACAGAAATTACGGGAACTGACAAAGTAAACGGTATTTCTTATGTTGACCGTGAAACTGAAAAAGAACATCATATTGAATTACAGGGTGTGTTTGTTCAAATTGGTCTTGTACCAAATACGGATTGGCTTGATGACACAATTGAACGTAATCGAATGGGTGAAATTGTTGTCGATAACCGTGGTGCAACGAGTATTCCTGGAGTGTTTGCTGCAGGGGACTGTACAAATAGTCCATATAAACAAATCATTATTTCAATGGGATCAGGTGCAACTGCGTCTTTAAGTGCATTTGATTACATCATCCGAAACAATTGGGATACAAAAGCTGATGAAGCTGAACAGAAAACACTAGTTCATCAATAAAATTATATATAGGAAAGTCACTTTATTGCCCTACCGGTAGTAAGGTGATTTTTTTTATTTAAATGAAAAAAAGTAAGAACTATTTAAAGTTCTTACCCTTTTCTTACGTTATTAATCCTCTTTATTCATGATGATTATCATGTCCATTGTCGCCTTTAGGCAATGTCGTTGGCACCTGTGATTCTGTACCTGGTTCTACCAATAAAAATTGCCCCATCATACCGTCATCTTCATGACGCAGTAAATGACAATGATACATATACGGAACATTAGGGTCAGAATAGTTACCAAACTCTACAACGATCCTAACCTTTGAACCATTTGGAATAAATACGGTGTCCTTTCTGCCTTTTTCATACTCTTGAGGTTCCTTATTGTTAATGTCCAAAATACGGAACGCTGCATTATGAATATGAAAATTATGAGACCAACCAAAATTATTAATTTCCCAAATCTCCGTTGTACCAGCTGGAATAACTTCATCAACCCGGTACATATCCATTACTTTGTCGTTAATTTTGTTCTCCATGGTTAATTTGAATTCACGAATCAGTGCATTTTTTGGTACTTCGATTGGTGGAACGGTTGAAAGCTGTCCATCTATTGGCGCTGATTCTTTTAAATCTGAAGCTGCAATGATCTTCAACAAATCAAATTCCCCATTATCAATACCATTATTCCCACTATAACTACGGAGAATGGTTTCCTCTCCGGGCTTGAAATCCACCACAATTTCTGCACGTTCCCCAGGACTTAACATGATTTGTTCCATCGAAGCTGGCTCTTGAAGAAGCCCAACATCATTCGCGACAAGCTTAAAAGAACGACCATCGGTAAAGCCAAAATGATATGCTCTTGCATTTGAACCATTCAACAATCGGAATCGAACCTGGCTTGATGTCACTTCAAGATACGGGTCATACGTTCCGTTTACAAGAATTTCATCCCCAAGTGTACCAAAAATTCCTTCTTCATCCTCTTTCATTTGACCATCGCTCGTAAACAACTTATCTTGGATAATAAGTGGAATATCATCCACTCCATAATCAGAAGGAAGCTTTTTGGAATCTTCATCATCGATGATAAACATGCCAGCAAGTCCCTTATATACGTGTTGTGCTGTCTTCCCATGTAAGTGTGGGTGATACCAAGTAGTTGCAGATGGCTGGTCAATTGTCCAATGTGGTGTCCATGTCTCCCCCGCTTCAATCATCTGGTGCGGACCTCCATCCATTACAGCCGGCAATCTCATTCCGTGCCAGTGTAAAGTGGATGTCTCTCCTAGGTCATTAACAACATTAAAAGAAACCTTGTCACCGCGCAAAACTCTAATGGTAGGTCCTAAATAAGTCCCATTAATTCCAAATGTGTCCGCCATTTTCCCTGGCAACAATTCAGTTTTTCTTGTTTGCATGGTTAAAGTAAAATTTTTAGTGCCATCTGGTTCTATTGTAGGTTCGACAAGTTCTGGAATTTTTAATGGTTGCGTAAAGTCTAGCTCTCCTACATTTGTTATGATTTCTTCCTTTCCACAACCTGCCAAACTAATCATCAGTAAAGTCATTAGTAGTGCAAAAAATCTATTATATGATTTCAATTTTACCCCTTACTTCCTCTCTTACCCATTTGGTAGAATATGTTTTAAACCTTGTGTCTAGTCTATTTTACTACGTTTTTTCTTTGTCCAAAATGAATCACCACTTTGTCACTAAATCGACACAAAATTTGCAAATAACCCCAATTTCCAATTGAGTAAGTCCTTCTTTGGAAAGTCTAATTCGCTTTACCTTTCCATATATTTACTAAAGAAAGTGTCTATGATTTTCTAAAACGGATAAAATGAAATTTGTATACAATACAATTTATAGGAGTGATGAGATGTCTGTAGATGTATATCTTGTTTTTAATGGCAATTGCCGAGAAGCTGTTGAATTTTACGCAAAAGTGTTTAATATTGAAACACCTCACATTATGACCTTTGCTCAATCACCACAAAGTCCAGAATACCCGCTTCCGGAGGAGGCAAAAGATTTGGTGCTGCACGCACGTCTTAACATCGATGGAAGCAATGTCATGTTTTCAGATAACTTCCCTGGCCAACCATTTGTTGTAGGTAACAACGTTACACTAGCGTTAATTAGTAAAAATACGGATCATTTAAAATCCTGGTATGAACAATTAAAAGATGGCGGAAATGTTGAAATGGAGCTACAAGAAACATTCTGGAGCAAGCTCTACGGTCAAGTAACAGATAAATTCGGAATCCATTGGCAAATTAACTATGACAGCGGAGAGATGTCCATATAAAAAAAGATACAGACCTTTTCTTTTAAGAAAAGGTCTGTATCTTTTTTTGGCTTGTTTGAGTTTATTAAAATCTTCCGAAATGCCTCAACGAATCCCTCTTTTAAACTTTCCAATTCCTACATTGTTTTCCATAAAAAAGACATGCTAATAAAAGATAATGTGAAAAGACTTCCACTACATGCAAGATCTCGAGTGATTACGCAGCTTTATAAACCTATGGTCGAAGGGAGTTTTATTGGTGAAATTGTTTCAAGTCAGAAAAGGACAATTTGTCTATTACAACAATGAGTTACATAAGGTTTATGGGGTAAAACCAATGTATAAGCAATCTGTTCATCTTATAAAGTTAAGGGATTTATCACAGCATTTAACCAGTGCAGCACAAGTAGAAAGGTACAAACCTAAGGAGCTTGATAGCTTTATTTTCAATCACAAGGCTTATACGCTCAAACTCGACCAAAATGCTGAAGAAGGAGATTATATATTAATTCACAACCCAAGGCCCGATTCCTTAGATACGTATTCACTAAATGAAATTGAAATGGTTGAAACGGTAGATAAAAAAGGAATCATTACAAGTAATTCTCACGGCGTCAAGCACAATGAGTATTTGTTAATGGTACCCGGACGGGACAAAAACAGCTACCCGATTGATTTTAAAGACATGGAATCTGGTGATGTAGCAGACTTACAGGAGCTCCCGCCCCAAAATGTGAATCTTTCAGACAATGTTTTGCTGCCAGCCTTAGGAGACATCTATCAAAAAAAGGACAGTCCCGAATTATTTATAACGATGGTCCTGGCAGTTAAAGCCGAAACGGTTTATCTAGGAGGAGGACTAGAAGTATCGGCTTTTGAGTTGATGAACGCCGACAAGTGGGAGTTCCTTTATAATCTTCAGGATTAAGATAACCTCTTTTCATGTTCGAATGATGACACAAAAATATTGTATTTACTTTACTAGGAGGTTCCCATGGCTAAGAAAGGTCAAAACGGTTCAAGTGTTTTTATTATTTCATTAATACTTACTCTGATTTTTATTGTATGGGGAGTCTTTTTTACAGATAATCTCGCTCATGTCACCGATATCATCTATAATGGTTCAATTGATTACCTTGGCTGGGTATATCTTGCGGCGACCTTATTCTTTGTGATTTTCTCTGTATTTTTATTGTTCTCAAGATATGGTGATATCCGGCTAGGTAAAAAAACAGACCGGCCTGATTTCAATACCGCTTCTTGGCTTGCGATGTTGTTCGGTGCAGGGATGGGAATAGGGATTGTCTATTGGGGTGTTGCCGAACCAGTCACCCATTACACGAATCCTCCCTATGGCGAGCCTTATACGATTGACGCAGCTAATACCGCAATGAAATATACATTTTTCCATTGGGGTCTAGACCCTTGGGCGATTTATACAATCATTGGTTTAGCTCTTGCTTTCTTTCAATATAATAAAAAGCTTCCCGCATCGATCAGTTCAGCATTCTATCCAATGCTTGGCGATCGAATCTATGGACCGATTGGAAAGACAATTGATATACTATCCATTTTCGCAACCGTTTTTGGTATTGCCACATCCTTAGGCCTTGGTGCCATGCAAGTTACGGCTGGAATGCATGACATATTCGGGGTTCCTAATGGGTTAATCGTCCAGCTAATTGTGATTGCAGTCGCAACAGTCCTGTTTACAATTTCCATTAATACAGGCTTAGAGAGAGGAATCCAATACTTATCAAATGCTGCAATGATTTTATCGTTTGCGATAATGCTCGCAATTTTAATTGTGGGACCAACTTTGACTGTTATAAAAGTATTTTTTAATACAACAGGTCTCTATATTAGTGACTTTATTCATATGAGTTTAAGGTTACAGCCTTTTGGTACAGGGGAATGGATTGCATCATGGACTCTATTTTATTGGGCATGGTGGATTGCCTGGGCGCCATTCGTGGGAATGTTTATTGCACGCGTTTCTAAAGGAAGAACGGTAAGAGAGTTTGTTATTGGCGTCTTGATTTTCCCTACCCTTGGAACATGTCTTTGGATGTCCGTATTTGGGGGTTCTGCATTAGAACTTGTTCAAAACACAGGAAATCATGATCTAGCAACCCATATTACTGAAAATGTTTCATTGTCCATCTTTACATTCTTTGATTATCTCCCATTAAGTTCTTTGTTAAGTATCTTGGGGTTTGCGGTGGTCGCTATTTATTATATAACGGTTGCCGATACTGCCACCTTTGTACTCGGCATGTTGAGTGAAGGCGGAACATTAAATCCTTCGAATAAAATTAAAGTCACGTGGGGCGTTATTCAATCAGCTCTAGCCGCTGTACTGCTCTTAGCAGGGGGATTGGAGGTATTGCAAACAGCCTCCATCGCAGCAGCGCTTCCTTTTACAATTATCTTGATTGTCATGTGCTTCTCATTATTGAAAGGTTTAAAAAGTGAAGTTGACGTACAAAAAGGAAATAAAAATTTAACCCGCTTCATAAAGAATTGACAGCACAAAAAATCTCCTTGATTCCAAGGAGATTTTTTATTGGATAACTTCCAAATAGAACCACTCTTATAAAGGTTTGAAAAAGACCTGTCTCCCTCCATTGTATGCTATAATAGTCTAATAGTTTTTACGCATCAAGAGGTTACATAATGAAAATGAATAAGGGCATCTTATTTGTACTATTAGGTGCTGGATGTTTTGGTTTTACACCGATTTTTGCTAAATTGGGTTTCAGCTATGGTTATTCCCTCGGCCAAATTAATATTGTTCAGATGATTATATCCTCGTTTATTTTATGGTCTATCACCCTAATAAAACGCCCTAGCTTTAAAGGACTGAATAAAAAGAATGTCCCACAAATTATGATTACCGGTTGTTTTATCGGATTGACAAGTATTTTTTATTATGGGTCGATGCAGTATCTACCAGCCTCATTGGCCATCATTTTAATGTTTCAATTCGTTTGGATTGGAATTATATTAGAGTGGATTTTCACCAAAATAAAACCCGCACCTATCACGATTCTTTCTATCGTATTCATTTTGATCGGGGTCTTTTTTGCTTCCAATATAGTAAATGGCGACATCCAAGGGCTCCCTCTTAAAGGTTTCCTATTTGGGATTCTTTCTGCATTTACGTATGCGGGGTTTATTTTTTTCAGCGGAAAGGTTGCAGTAGATGTAGATCCATTAACTCGGACTTCCTTAATGGCAACTGGGTCAACCATCTTAATACTTGTCCTTTTCATGCGTGAAATACCATCCGTACTGCCATTGGAGACAAACTTATTATCAGCTGCCGCAGGTGTTTCATTATTTGGAGCTGTTCTTCCCCCACTCTTTTTCGCAGTGGGCTCCCCCATTGAATTACCAATTGCTATTCTATCAGCCAGTCTTATTTTATCTGAAACCGTTTCGGGGCTTCAGTGGTTAGGTACCATTATTATAATAGCAGCGATTGCTTTGAATGAACTTGGTAGTAGACTTACTAGAGCAAGAAAGCAAGTTGAGGGGTAGCGTTTTGAAAGCTTTCTAGAACACCCTTCATAATTAAAGCGTCAAAGACATAGAATAGTCTTTGACGCTTTTTTAATAAGGCTATTTTTCGCAAACTATGTTGTTTTTGACATAGCCTTTAATAAGTATTATTAGACACTTAGGTGCACCTTCAAGTGATTGGAACGTATGGTACGAGATCCTTGAAAATGCAAGCATTTTCTTCGTGCGGTGTAGTTTCAAGGAAGCCTATTCAATGTCCTGCGGGAATAGCGAGCCAAGCGAGACCCCGCAGTGAGGAATTAATGTTCGAAGCCTAAGAGCGCCACGTCCTGTGGCAACGGCTTCGTGACCTACATCGTGTAGGCCTGAGGAGGCTTGCGGATCGCCCGCGGAAAGCGAGTGCCAGAAGCGGAAATCACCCTAGTTCCACCAATAAACTTTAAGTTAATAACAACAATTTTTTAGAAAAGAGCCTTTAATAAAAACCAATTATTCCTTTTTAACAAACTCAGATTTTAATTTCATTGCTCCAAACCCATCAATTTTACAGTCGATGTTATGATCGCCTTCTACCAAACGTATACTTTTTACTTTGGTACCTTGCTTTAGTGTGGAGGAACTTCCTTTTACTTTAAGGTCTTTAATAACCGTTACAGTATCTCCATCATTTAATATATTTCCATTTGCATCCTTGACTACATTATTATCTTCATTATTCTCCACTTCTGACCCTTGAGCCCACTCATGACCACATATTGGGCAAATCAATAATGCTCCATCCTCATAAGTGTATTCAGAATTACATTTTGGACAATTTGGTAGATTGCTCATAAATTTAATTCCTCCATTAATTATATTGATATCATCCTCTACATATTAGCATACTTTATACTTTACTATGACCAGTGGTATCCCTTTTTATGGGCTACCAGAAATATTCTTGCAATATAATTGCCATAGATGTTACCAAATTAACACCTCCCTGTTCTTTGTCTACCAAAAAACTATGTTACGATTATTGAAAATTAGCAACTAAAGAAACATGGAGGGTAAAAGAATGCTTAAAAAAATGGTCTCAATTTTGGCGGGTACTGTGCTCTCAGTAACAGTAAGTGCTAATGTACAAGCTTCAACGATTACAGTTCAAAAAGGAGATACACTTTGGGATCTCTCACGGGCAAATAACTCATCCGTAAAGAATATTAAAATGCTAAATCAACTTACGACAGACCTTATCCATCCTGGGGATGAACTTACTATAGTACCCGAAAAACAATATACAGTTAAGCAAGGTGACACATTATGGGATATAGCAAGGGATCATCAGGTTACAGTTTCTCAACTTAAACAGTGGAATCAATTACATACAGATCTTATCCATCCTGGATTAAATCTAGTAATCTTTGAAGGTGTAAAAGCAGCGGCTGTTGTTACTGCGGAAAAACCGGTACAGTCTGTTGAAGTAGCAACAAAGGTAAGTGCAAGTTCAGTACCTGCTATTGAAACACAAAAGGAAACGACAGCTACAGCACCAACAACTGTAGCTGCAAATACTAGCACTTCATCAGCGCCGGTTACTGAAACAAGTAAGACAGCTTCAAAGGAATTTATCATGGAAGCTACAGCTTACACCGCAACTTGTGAAGGATGCTCAGGCATTACATCAACTGGAATTAATCTATTAGAAAACCCTAATGCAAAGGTGATCTCAGTTGACCCATCTATTATTCCTCTTGGCAGCAAAGTCTATGTGGAAGGCTATGGCGAAGCAATTGCCGGAGACACTGGTGGAGCCATCAAAGGAAACAAAATCGATGTCTTTATTCCTTCTAAACAAGAAGCCATCAATTTCGGTAGAAAACAAGTGAAGGTGACTGTTTTAGACTAATTCAGAATCAGCTTTGCTTTAGATAGGACACTGCAAAATCAGGAAATTCGAGGTTTCGCAGTGTTTTTCATTATAAAAGTAAAAAGCCACCCTTTTGTGGCTTTTTACAAAGGATTTTATTTAATGGCTCTCTGCGTTATTCAAACCCTTCAATCGAGATTGGTTCAATATTAGAGCACCAATCATTTGAATGATGGTCTTAACAATAATTTGCCCTAAAATAGCCGCTGGCACAGCCTCCCAAGGTAGAATATTAGCCCCGAGTGGACTTAAGCCAATCACTACAAAAATAACGGAGTCAAGAAATCCTCCAACAATTCCACTGTAGAACACGCGCCAAGCTATTGGTAGTTTCAATCTCGTATAAATTTCTGTATCAGCTGATTCGGACACAATAAATGAAATGGCCGAAGCCACCACAATCAATAATGTATCCCCCAGCATGAATGATACCAATGCTGATAGGATTAAAGCTATGAAAATAAATAAGTATGTTTTCCCTCTACCATATTTATGTTGCACCAGGTCCCGGAGAATAAAGGTCGCTCCAACCAACAGCGTCCCCATTGGAACGATAAAAATTCCAAACTGCAATGGCGCTAATGCTGCTGTTACCACATTCGCGGTAACAATCGATAACAAGTAAAATAGTATTCTCATGATATTACTCCTCTAAGTTTGATTTCCCTAAGTAGAATTCATCTAGCCCTTTTTTGCGCAATTTGCACGCCGGGCATTCGCCACACCCATCTGCGATTACACCGTTATAGCACGTTAATGTTCTTTCCCGGATAAATTCAAGAGCTCCAAGCTGATCAGCAAGCTCCCAAGTTTGTGCCTTATTCAGCCACATCAACGGTGTGTCAATCACAAAGGAATCGTCCATCGATAAATTTAACGTTACATTCAACGATTTCATAAAAATATCTCGGCAATCAGGATATCCGCTAAAATCTGTTTCACTAACGCCTGTCACGATATGCTTTGCTCCTATTTGACGCGCTAAAACCCCAGCAAATGAAAGGAAGAGCAGATTTCGACCAGGCACAAAGGTGGATGGCAACTCGCCATTTTCTCCCTCTTCTACCTTTATTTCTTGACGTGTCAATGCATTCGGAGCAAGTTGATTCAGAAGTGACATATCAAGAATATGATGTTTGACACCCAGTTCTGCTGCTATATCCTTTGCACATTGGATTTCAAGACGATGCTTTTGACCATAATCAAAAGTCACAGCTTCAACCGCTTCAAAACGTTCCTTTGCCCAAAACAAACATGTTGTGCTATCTTGACCTCCACTAAACACAACAATTGCTTTATCTCGCTTCATTGTCAAAACCACCTTTTAACGAAAAAACAGCACCCTAAGAAAAAGTGCTGTTTCTTAGTTTTTTTAAGAGGGTAGCTAAAAACCTCTTTCTTCATTCAATTCTTTTTTATCGATTATCAATTTTTTCAGGGTTTAAGTCATGGTTCATTAAACGGTAATCCGCCATTTCCTCGTATTTCGTTCCTGGCTTCCCATAATTACACCACGGATCAATTGAGATACCTCCACGCGGAGTAAACTTCCCCCATACCTCGATATATCTTGGATCAAGTAATTTGATTAGATCGTTCATTATGATATTCACACAATCCTCATGAAAATCACCATGATTTCTAAAACTAAATAAATATAATTTTAATGATTTACTCTCAACAAGTTTTTTGTCAGGAATATATGATATATATATTGTCGCAAAGTCAGGTTGATGTGTAAGTGGGCATAGACTAGTGAACTCTGGACAATTAAATTTCACAAAATAATCACGATTAGAATGAAGATTATCTACTGCTTCAAGTACCTCTGGTGCATATTCAAATGAATATTGAGTATTTTGATTACCTAATAGTGTTAAATCTTTTAAACCTTCTTCATGGCTTCGGCCAGACATAAAAAAACCTCCTTGTAAATGTATCCCAACACTTATCAAAAGAGGTTTAGCCAGTTCTATAAAATACGTATGTAAAAACAGAAAAAGCCACATCCGCTTATGGACATGGCATTGTCATGTTTCCATAGTTTTTTATAGAGGGTATCAGCTATGAACCTCTCCCATACTTGCCTGGGCATTCTTTACTTCAATCTAATATATAATATATAGGTGAGAACGTCAATTGGAAATGTTAAAGAAGTCACTATCTTTTCGGTACAAAATCTACCATGGCGAATAGCTTCAGTTAAGCTTCTTTCGTTCGCAATCCCTTTACCTGCACTATCAAAAGCAGTACCATGGTCAACACTCGTACGAATAATGGGTAAGCCAACTGTTAGGTGCCGATAACAGTATCGATTGGACTATTTTATAGAGACGTACTCCTTATCCTCCGAATCGACATAAGGAATGGTTAATGGTCCTAATGGAAGTACGGCAACAGACATGTCTTCTCCATACTTTTCTTTAAGATGTTCCAACGTTGCTTCAATATCGTGTGTTGGCTTCAACATCGCTTGTGTCACTTGTTCATCTGTAAGCAGTGAATATACATATACATCCGCCCATACTTGTATGACTGCCTGCTTTTGTACTTGCCATTGGTCAAAGGTTTTAAATTCAGGATTATTAATCATATCTAGTAGTTCTTGTGGGGTATTGGCCATCTTTAATATGTCCGCATAATTCCCATGGCTTGGAAGTCCATCCGAGCACTCTGACGCGACAATAATCGATCCACCTTTTTCTACGATTTTGTGGGCTGCACTCATACCTTTTACAGCTTGGTACAAATTTTGATCGAGTGGGTAACCAGAATTTGATGTGATAACTACATCAAAACGCTGATCACATTTCGTCATTGCATGCTCTTTTGCAAATTCACAGCCTTTGTCATGGGCTGCTATTAATTCTCCAGCAAACACATTTGTAATTTGTTTTTCACGGTTCAAGGTAACATTCAACATGAAATGTGGTTTGCACATCATGTTTATCTCCCTTGTCATCTCCTGCAATGGGTTATTCTCCATATTTCCCCAAGTAGCTAATGGATCACCGATCATCCGTGCATTATGGAAGGTCATTATGGTCTCTATCCCTGCAATCCCGGGCATGATTCCCTTTGGTCCACCCGAAAAGCCAGCAAAAAAATGAGGCTCAATAAAACCTGTTACAATTCGAAAATCCGCTTCAACATACTCTTTATTTAAATATACGTCACATCCAAATTTACTATGTCCTACTTTGATCAGTGTTTCCTTGTTATGACATTGGTTATTAATAATCCGAATGTTATCAACAACCCATTGTCCTAACATTTGGATGAACTCTTCCTTCGTTTGGTCACGATGTGTACCCGTTCCATTAATAATCACAAAATTTTCAAGCGGAACATGACTTAATTCTTTTATTAAAGCTGGGACGAGTTTTTCATTTGGTGTCGGCCTGGTAATATCACTAATTACAATGGCTACCTTATCCGTTGCTTTTACCATTTCCGCTAAAGGTGGTGACCCAATTGGATTTTTGAGTGCCTCTTTTAATGCCCCCATTTCATCATTCAGTCCTGAGAGATTTTTCGGTTCTAAAATGAGTGCATGATCCGGAACATTGATCGTTAAATTGTCTTTTCCATATAACAAAGTTGTTTGCATTTTCTTCTCCCTTTCATCCATCACTTCTAATAAATAACCACCCCTAGCCTCTTATCCAGCCAGGGGTGGGGTACTTTTTTACACTGGTAATCCAGGATCTTTTGGCACCTTAGGATTTTCCAGTTTACCGTCAATGCCTTTACTTCGTTGGTATTTATCCACCAGTATTACAGCAATTGGACAAAGAATGGCCGTCGTTAAGGTAGATATTGAAATTTGCATCGTCGCCAAGTTCGCAATATCCTGATAAGCCTGGGCTTCTGCAGCACTCATCATGCCAGAACCTGATGCAACAACTGCAGCAGCTGCAATTGCTGCTGGCGTACCTACTGCATTACCTGCTGTAGACGCCTCAGCTACTGGCGCGATATAACTTTTTTCTCTAAACAGCTTAAACACGAGAATTCCAGTTAATCCAGTTAATACGACCGTCATAATCCCTAAAAGCAACCCAGCCCCAACGACGCTAGGATTGAAGAATGTCATAAAGTTCATTCCAGCACCTAGGGCAAACGCAAAGAATGGAACTGGCAGGATTTCACCAGGAGCTAAAAATTCACGAACCTCAGGGTCGAGGTTCCCAAGAATCATTCCTAATGCAATCGGTAATAAAACAGCGATAAACGCAATAATTGGGAATTTAGAACCTAAAAGACCTAATGACATTAACGTAAAAAACGGACCATCGTTCAAGGATAAGACGGATACAGCACCTACATCCGATCTATTTCCATATTGGCCTGTCAAAGCAGCATACATCCCACCGTTTCCATTTGTCATTGCCGCAATTATTGCCATCGTTGATAACCCGAGAAAGCCATTCATTGGATCAAAAAGATATCCAAACAATACTCCAACAGCAAGTCCAGTTAAATATTTTGACGTTGTCAGCATTACTCCTTTTTTCAATGCAATTCCACCGACTCTAAGATTCATTTGGCTACCTGCACAGAATAGGAATAATGCAATCAATGTTAATGAACCATTTTTAAATAACGCTTCAGAAAAACCACCAATACGTAAAAGCTCATAGTTGCCGTCAGCAGTTGGAGCAACTCCTAAAGCTTTTAAAAAATTCATAACTGCTGGTATGTGCATTTGATCCACTGTATTAAACAATGCCCCTAGCATCAAAGGTACAACCATCAATCCACCAGGTACTTTTTCAATTGCTTGCTTGATCTTCATTTCTTTTTTCCCCCTGTCTATTGAAAAAATAAGTACGGCAAACTTGCTCAGCTGTGTGTTCTAATAACTTTTTCGTTTCCTGCATCGCATCCTCTAAACGTAATGGACGATTAATAATACTAAAGACCCCAATAACCCCAAATTGATATAATGTTTGAATTCCTTTACCAACAGACCCTGCAATTACAATAGTTGGAATGTTCAGTTTCCTAGCTGTTTGCGCCACCCCCATAGGAGTTTTTCCAAACGCCGTTTGGAAATCTACCTGTCCTTCCCCTGTTATCACAAGATCAACATCCTCAAGATGATCGACAAATTTTGAATATTGGATAACAACATCTATCCCTCTTTTCATTGTTGAAGGGAAAAATGCTTGAAAGGCTCCGCCTATTCCTCCGGCAGCTCCAGCACCCGGCATATCATGTAATCGGATACCTGTTACCTGTTCTACCACATTCGCCCAATGGGTAAGATTTTGATCAAGGATCTGAACGATTTCATCTGTTGCACCTTTTTGTGGTCCGAACACATGAGAAGCTCCGTTATCACCAACAAGTGGATTTTCCACATCCGAGGCAATTAAAAAATGACTTTCAGAAATCCGTTTGTCAAAATGATCCATACGTACTTCGTGAATTTGACTTAATGCACCTCCACCAAAGCCAATCTCGTTCCCTGACTTGTCAATAATTTGTATACCAAGAGCCTGTAGCATACCAACGCCACCATCATTTGTGGCCGAACCACCTATCGCTAATACAAATTTTCGGTACCCATCGTCAAGTGCTCTCTTAATTAATTCCCCAGTACCAAAGGTTGTTGCAGTTAATGGATCTCGCTCTGAAGGACTAATTAAATCCAAGCCAGACGCACTGGCCATTTCAATAATGCATGTCTCATTATCACCAAGCACCCCGAAAAATGCCTCGATTGGTTTACCTAAAGGACCGGTTACAGTTACTGCAACTTTATGTCCCGCCGTCGAAGTAATGAGATTTTCCATCGTTCCTTCTCCACCATCTGCCATAGGTATTAACTTTGTTTCTGCATGTGGAAATGCATTTATTATTCCCTTTTCAATGGACAAGGCTGCTTCAATTGCTGTCACACTGCCCTTAAATGAATCGGGTGCAATTAAAATTTTTATTTTGCAACCCTCCCTTGTAAACGTTTACAATTTTCTGTTTATTTATTATAACGTACTTGCTTCAAATCTTCTTTATATGTAAAATACAAATTATTATATAAATTCAAACAATTATTTGTATGCAATAACCAAAAGGAGAATTCAATGATTACGCGGGAAATTGCTGAGATGCTTGTAAAGGAAACTTCCAAAGTTCTTAATTTAAATATTAATATAATGAATGAAGAAGGAGTCATTATTGCAACGGGTGACCCCTCTCGTCTGAATTCAATCCATGAAGGTGCTTTAGAAGTTGTTAAAACCGGACAGCTACTTGAAATTACATCCGAAAATCAAGGGCAACTTCGCGGAACACAACAAGGAATAAATTTACCGATTCATTTTCATGATGGGGTTGTCGGAGTCATTGGCATTACCGGCGAACCAAGGATGATAGGTGATCGCGGCGGTCTTGTAAAAATGATGGCAGAACTATTAATTAAGCAAGCTTATATGGCTTCACAGACGGAGTGGCGCCAAAGAACAAAAGAAAGGATTATCGAAGAACTTTTAAAGGAAGAACCGAACACAAGTAATATTGAACGCTGGCTTAGTCTACTTCAAATGAAGCTAAAGGGCCCTTTCGTCATTAGCTTAATCGAAATAGTTGATTATTCTTTTTCAAGTCACTCTCTTATTAAAAACACGGAAGAAGTGATTGGTAAAGGAAAGGTGTTAGCTGGATTTGTACATGTTAACAAATTGCTGTTGATTTTATCTGAGGTTTCTCATGAGGAAGCAAAAAGGAAGTTAAAAAATCTTCATAAAGAATTTGAAAGAATGAAGGTTTATGCTCGTTTGGCATACTCTTCACATATTGATCATCTTCGAATCATTAACCAAGGTTATTGTGAATGTGAAATTGCCTTAGCCATTAGTAAATCTGAACATAAAGTAATTTCTTATCTAGACATTGAACCTGAGGCACTGGTTCACCAAATTAACCCGAAGCTAGCTGAACCGTTTTGCAAAAGAATACTACAGGGAGAAGGTGATCTTAACAATCACTTAGACACACTCCAAGCATTCTTTGACTCAAATTTTAATATAAAGGAAGCGGCAAAAAAACTTTACATTCATCGCAACACTTTAATTTACCGTCTAAATAAAATCAAAACAGAAAGCGGATATGATCCGCAAAACTTTAAAGATGCCTTTGCATTACAAATGGCCATTTGGCTAAATAAAAGAGCTAGTTCTCCACCGAATTGAGGAGGTGGAGAACTAGCTGTTAAAAGAATCATAGTAATTGTATTAATTAGTATAACGAAGTTAAGTCGTTGCTGCTGAAGAAGCAGCTGCTTGATCAGCTTTCACACAATCAATGGCGACAACGATTGCAATGATGATGGCTTCCATCTCTTCATTTAAGATTTCAACCTTGTAGCTATCACCCCATGTGAACCACTCTTTGCTCACTTTGCCGACAACTTCCCCATGCTGTAAAACCTGAAAATCCATATCCCACCAATTGCCATGTACTTCAATCCCTGCCGCATCAATCGTATAACGTGCTTTAAAGAAGGAAAACTCTTTTTTAATTGTTAACACTTCTCGACCATTCACCTCAACGAAAAACTTAGGTAACCAGCTAAATACCTTTTTCGTAATGAGTGCAACTTCATCTCGTTTTGTATTCAATATGGAGAAGGTCTTGGGTATTTTCAGAAAGCTTCCCTCTACATAATAGACATCCTTCTCCTGCTGATCTTTGACCGTAAACTTGCCGCTTAAACTAAATACCTTTTGCTTTATATACAGTTGTTTCATCCAATCCTCCCCTATCATTTTCGGACGTACCTACTACTTTCTATTATAAAATTATCTTACGATATGAATCAGTACATCTTTATATGTTCTACATGTTTTCCTCGAATACCTTCCTATCGAAAAAAGGGTATGCAACTTTGGTTGCATACCAGACCCTGATTCATTCAACTTTTAAAAAATCACACTATTTTACATAATTACGCAGTTTGCCGATGTGCTCAACTTCAACAGTAACTACGTCTCCTGATTTCATTGGGCAGCTACCTGAAGGTGAACCAGTAGCTATTACATCACCTGGCTCCAGGGTCATCACATTCGAAATCCAACTGATAAGATAAGGAATGGACAAAGACATCTGATTTGTATTGCCTTCTTGTACCACTTTCCCGTTTAACGTTGTAACTATGTTTAAATTGGTTGGATCTACTCCTGTCACAATCCAAGGACCCAATGGTCCAAATGTGTCAAAACCTTTGCCTCGTGTAAATTGTGGATCCTTTTTTGTTAGGTCCCGAGCCGTTACATCATTAAATATGGTATAGCCAAAAACAAAATCCAACGCTTCATCTTCCTTAATATTTTTCCCGCGTTTCCCTATAATGAGTGCCAGTTCGCCCTCCATTTCCACCTGCTTCGTTAAGTGTGTTGGGGGAAGCATGATTTCACCCTCATTTGGAATCAGGGAAGATGTAGGTTTTAGAAATAAAAATGGTTCTTTGAGATTAGCCGTACCCCCGGTCTCCTCTGCATGTTGTGCATATGTCCATCCAAAATTGATCACCTTTTGGGGTGTAACAGGCTCTAGTATTTTCACATCTTTAACTTTAACTTTTACGCCATCAAATTTGAACTTATCGTTTATCATGTCATTAAAATTACCAGATAACTGTAAAATTTCGTCATCTTCTACAATCCCATAATATACTTGGTTATTTTGACTCTGATAACGAACGATCGTCTGCGTTTTTTGCAATAACTTCATTTTCATACTTGTACCACCTAATTTTCTCATTTACTCTACTAATCTAGTCCGTACCTCTCTCTAATAGTAACCAAAATACCTCAAAATGAAAACGTTTACCTAATAAAGTTATTTTCGGTAATTAAATACTATTTTGTACATATTGTTCACAAAAAGTAGAGTTTTACTAAAAGGCATTTCTAGCAAACGTATGCTAGAATCATTTTAATAGAAAAGGTACCAAACCTATCAATTGACATCATATTGTTTGATCATCGTTGGAGGAAAGAAAAATGAAAACAAACATAAAAGAATGGACAAGTGGGTTAAAGAATGGAATTCCCATTGCAATCGGTTATTTTGCGGTTTCGTTTACCTTTGGCATTCTTGCCGAGCAAGCCGGGCTAAATCCGTTTGAAGCCGTCTTGATGTCCGTAACAAATTTAACATCAGCTGGACAGTTTGCTGGTCTTACGTTAATTGCCGGTGCTGCAACAGTTGTCGAAATTGCTATTACACAGTTAATTATCAACTCTAGGTATTTTCTAATGTCGTTTGCGTTATCTCAAAAGATTGACCCAAACACATCCTTTTTCCATCGTTCAATCATGGCATATGGGATTACAGATGAGGTCTTCGGGGTGACTGTTGCGGTTCCTGGAAGGTTAAGTCCTTATTACGCTTATGGCGTGATGAGTGCTGCGGTCCCAGGATGGGCACTGGGTACATTATTTGGAGTTCTTTCTGGCAATTTACTACCACCAAGATTAATTAGTGCCCTAAGTATCGCCCTGTTTGGAATGCTGATTGCTGTTATTATCCCTCCGGCAAAAGGGAATAAAGTCCTTACCGGATTGATTGTCATATCAATGGTACTAAGTCTACTATTCGCTGAGTTGCCGATTCTTGAATCTATCTCATCCGGTGTGAAAATTATCATCTTAACGATTTTAATTGCAGGTATTGCAGCGTTTGCCTTTCCGGTAAAGGAGGATACGTATGAATAATGCTATTTTTTATATTTTGGTAATGGCAGTTGTGACGTACCTCATTAGGGTGCTCCCACTTACCCTTGTCAGAAAAGAAATCAAAAATGTCTATATCCGATCGTTTTTATACTATGTTCCATTTGTGACATTGGCTGTGATGGTTTTTCCGGCCATTTTAGACGCAACAGAATCGACATGGTCTGCGCTAGTTGGCTTTATTGTAGCCATTCTTTTTGCCTACCGGGGGGCAAGCCTAGTAAGTGTGGCGTTATTGGCCTGTTTATCGGTTTTTGTAGTCGAACTATTTTTTTATTAAGTGTGAATTCTATTCAAACCATATTGCACCCATTTCTTATAAGGGAGGATGTGATATGGTTTTTTGCATCGTTCTAATCCTTTTTACCTATACGCAATCTCCCCTTCAGTAATGCATGCTAATTGAACTAGGTCTAAATAACCAAAATATTTTAAATATTATTAATAATAAATGCACATTCCCTTAACATTTGAATCCTATCATTAATTTGTACAAACCTAATATCAAAAATTTTAGGAGGAAATAGTCAATGAATAAGAAAAAGTTAGTCATTCCCGTTTTAAGTGCAGCACTTTTATTCCCGACTGCAGCAAACGTATTTGCACAACCAAACAAACCACTTGAGGTTACAAAGGTTGATTTTATAGGTATGGAGGCACCTAAAACACAAGAGGAAAAATCAACAATGCATACGCATGCTAAAGCCCTCGTTACATTATCAGATGGCTCCCAAAAAACGATGGAATTAGACTATCACTCCTTAGCTAAACCAGGTGAAGTCATTAATGGCAAAATTGTTGGGGGTGCCGTGGATGTTAATGGTAATGCTATTACACGTGCCGATGGAAGCCCAATTTTTTCTACTGCACCAGATATGAATTCCCTGTTAAGTGTAAACGGAAAGAGTGGAAAATTATATTTAATCAACCATTTTGAAAGTATGCCAAAAAATGAAATCGGTGAAATGCCAAAAGCCGTTTACCTAAATACTGTCGTTCAAAATAAGGAAACGGGTGAATTGAAAATTACGGATATTGAACCAATTGATTTTTCTGCTGATGGTGGAGTATGGACACCTTGTGCGGGCGTTCTTTCCCCTTGGAATACTCATTTAGGCAGTGAAGAATACGAACCGGATGCACGTGCACATGAAAAAAAACCAGAAAACTCTAAAGTCACACAATTTGCACGTAACTATTATCAAGATGCAAATGCTGTAGGAAATCCATACCTTTACGGGCACACGACTGAAATTACAGTATCCCCAAATGGTAAGGCAGAAGCTGTAAAACACTACAGCATGGGGCGCTTATCCTTTGAAAATGTAGCCGTTGCTCCAGATAATCGTACGGTTTACTATGGGGATGACGGTGGTTATGTAATGCCATTCATGTATATTGCAGACAAAGCCGGAGATTTATCCGCTGGTACCCTATACGCTGCTAAATTTAATCAAACTAGTGCTGAAAATGGTGGTGCCGGTGAATTTGAATGGATTGAATTGGGACATGCAACAGATGAAGAAGTGAAAGATCTAGCCCAAACTTTAACCTTCAGTGACATTTTTGAAACTACAAACGATCCTGCCTATGCTGAGGCGAATGGATTTTCTCATATCAAAACAACTGTTGGCGAGGAATACTTAAAAGTTAAACCAGGTATGGAAAAAGCGGCAGCTTTCTTGGAGTCTCGTCGTTATGGTGCCATTCTTGGTGCAACATCTGAGTTTAATAAAATGGAAACACTAACGTTTAACAAAGCTGATAACAAGGTTTATATGGCAATGTCCTATGTAGAAGGTGGGATGTTAGAAAACCCGAATGACCCTGTTGATGATATTCGCTTGCCAAAATTAAGCGCTGGTACAATCTATCAAATGAATATTGCAGCTAACCAAAAGGATATGAATGGAAACACCATAAATAGTGATTATGTTGTTACTGATATGCATGGAATGTTGAACGGTGAAGATCTCCCATCTCCAGATGCTGATGGGAATACAGCACATCCAGATAAGATGGCGAATCCGGACAACATTGTATATGATGAAGAATTAAGAACTCTGTTTATTGCAGAAGATAGTGGCATGCATACCAATAACTTTGGCTGGGCTTATAATATTGATACGAAAGAACTTGAAAGGATTATTTCAGCTCCGGATGGCGGTGAAGTAACCGGTCTACAAGCCATAAACGATTTAAATGGGGAAAATTACCTCATGGTCAGTTCCCAAAATCCAGGAAACATTGGATATATTGATCTTCCTAATGTCGGAGAAAAAATAAAACCTGGAAAAAACAAATAATTTATTTCTCATTTGGAAGTCAAAATCCGCCCAAGCACTTGCGAGGGCGGATTTTGATTTTTTAGCTATAAATTAAAAAACTCCAACCAAGTCAATAAAAGGCAGGATTTTTGTTAGATTTGAAGTTTTCACCTCTATTTGCAATGATCGACCATAGATCCCATGGATAACGACTTGGTGGTAACGAAAAAACCCCTATCGGTTCGTTCCTAACAGGATGTTCAAAATAAAGCGAATGGGCCCAAAGCGCAAGTTGCTGGCCTGACCTCTTTAGATGCCCTCCATACTTTTGATCCCCAAAGATTGGATTACCTATAGTTGATAACTGAATTCGGATTTGATGAGGTCTCCCCGTTTGAAGATTTACAGAAAGTAGACTAAATCCTTTTTTCGATTCCATAACCTCATAATCTAGCACTGCTTTTTTAGCGTTTGGATGAGTAGGATGGACAACGAACACCTTATTCTTCCGATGATCCTTATGAAGATAATGTACGAGCTGCCCCCTCTTCTTCTTTAGGGTTCCATGAACAACTGCAAAGTAATTTCGTTCAATCACATGTCTGCGAAACATATCTGATAATCTAGAAGCCGCCTTAGACGTTTTTGCAAACACCATGGCACCTCCAACGGGACGGTCTAAACGATGTATGAGTCCCAAATATACATTACCAGGCTTTTTGTAGCGTATTTTTATATCGTTTCTTAACATCGTTAACAAATCAAGGTCTCCACTACTATCTTCTTGTACAGGAATATTAATTGGCTTTTCTACCAAAAGCAGATGATTATCCTCATACAAAATGGGAATTTTCATAGAATTCTCTTCTCCTTAAGGCATATTTCATCTATCATACCATCTTTTTAAGAAATATTCGTCAATTGCCTACATTCCCTTTTTAATGTTATCCTATGTTTTCAGATATTGTGGTGACCGTAAATCTTGTCCATATTTTTTTATCATTCTAAAGAATGTTGTCTGGGTACTTTTTCTAAAATAAGGGCAAAATATCCATTGCGAGCGGAAACGATACTGGAAGCATATACATCATGTTTAAATCATCAGGAGGTTACATATGCAATATGTTATTTCAATTTTAGGTATTCTTGTTGTCTTATTTTTAGCTTGGCTAGCAAGCTCTAATCGAAAAAAGGTGAAAATTAAACCTATTATCACAATGCTTGTTATTCAAATCATTTTATCGGTGTTCCTATTAAATACAGAATTTGGGTTTATCCTTATCACAGCCATTTCAAATGTTTTTAACAAACTGCTTGAATATGCAGGCGAAGGGATTTCCTTTGTATTTGGCGGCATGGCAAACGAAGGAGAGGCTCCCTTCTTTTTAACTGTATTGTTGCCAATTATATTTATTTCTGTATTAATTGGGATTCTCCAGCATCTGAGAATTCTACCGCTTCTTATGAAGGGAATTGGATGGCTATTAAGTAAAGTGAATGGGATGGGGACCCTTGAATCATATAACGCAGTAGCTTCGTTAATGGTGGGACAATCTGAGGTTTTCATTACATTAAAAAAACAACTTGGCCTTCTTTCAAAACAGCGTTTGTATACTCTTTGTGCTTCAGCGATGTCGACTGTATCCATTTCCATAGTGGGTGCCTATATGACAATGCTTGAACCAAAATATGTTGTCACAGCTTTAGCATTAAATTTATTTGGTGGTTTTATCATAGCTTCTATTATTAATCCGTATGAGGTACAACCAAATGAAGATATGTTAGAGATACAGGAATCTAGAAGGCAATCATTTTTTGAAATGCTCGGGGAATACATCCTTGATGGTTTTAAGGTTGCCATTATCGTCGGGGCCATGTTAATCGGGTTCATTGCTTTAATGGCGGGAATCAATCACGTGTTTGAGCTCATATTTAATATATCCTTTCAGCAAATTTTAGGTTATATTTTTGCTCCGATTGCCCTCATTATGGGAATTCCTTTATCAGAGGCCGTTAATGCCGGGGGAATTATGGCGACTAAACTCGTGACGAATGAATTTGTCGCGATGTTGGATTTATCCGGAGGTAATCATAACTTTAGTTCCCGCACCCTTGGGATTCTTTCTGTGTTCTTGGTATCCTTTGCCAACTTCTCATCCATCGGCATTATTACCGGGGCGGTAAAAAGCTTGAACGAAGAGCAAGGAAATGTCGTCGCAAGTTTCGGGCTGAAGCTATTATATGGTGCCACACTTGTAAGTATCCTATCAGGTATCATCGTTAGTTTAGTTTTATAAAACATAGAACCCACTACTTAAGTAGTGGGTTCCATTTTTAATCTAGCTATTTAAGGGATACATCAATATCCATTAACAAAGTTATCAATGGTTTCCCTTTCGTCTTCTGTCAGTTCCCTTTTTACGTGCTTTTCGTATTCCTCTATTATTTTCGGTTTATCACCACCGAACATATCTGTATATTTCGCAACGGTTCTAAGCTTTGCGACTTCCTGATTATATTCTTTTTTTGAAATTGGCCGTTGATGCGAAGGGATATATGTATCTGCATCAAATGGTTCTAACTCATCTAAAAGCGCAAGAGTTGTCTTGATTGTGTAGTTATCCTTTTCCGAAAAAATATCAGGATATATACAATCACCCAAAAATAGAATTTTTTCTTCTTTGATATACACAATGACCGAGTCGGCTGCGTGATCTCCCCCAACGTGTTGAACTACACAAGTTACCCCACCAAGGTCAATTTCCAATCGTTTTTCTATGGTTATATCCGGTAAGACAATCTTGATATCTCGGTGATCTGTATATTCATTCTTAATAGCCTTCGCACAAAATTCAATTTCAGTTCCTTCTCTAACTCGTTCATCTATAGCCTCGTCCGACCATGAAAGCGGAATGAGTTTCTCCATTTCCTCTTTTGTTTTTGTAGAAGCAATTGAAACTGTATTTGGTAAAGCTGAAAGGCCAAAGATATGATCCCAATGCCAATGAGTAAGAACAACCATATCAGGATGCCCTACCTCATTTTTCAACGTTTCTTTCATAAAATAATGGGCATGGTCTTCCGAGTTACCTGCATCAATCATTAATGTCTTGTTATTTCCAACCACCATCCCTAAAATGGGCCGGTCGGTCTCCGATATTGGCGTGATATACCAAAAACTCTTTCCTATCTTGTTTATTGAGTGCATAACGGGGTGACTCCTTTCTTTTATCACTATCTTTCGTCAAATCGCGCTTAATTACTCTATTTCTCAAAAAGCGAAAAAACCGTATTTACTTATAGTACGGCTATTGTGTGATTTTTTAAAGGTTGTTTTCGCAAACTTGTTGCTAATCGTTGGAAATACTTATTTATTCCACTCAAATTATCTCTGTGTGCCTGGAATATTAAGATAACAAATAATATTTTTACAAATTATTTACAGCAGGTTAAAAGAGTAGCTTTAGAATGGAAATGTTGACTTTGGTATTACATTTTATTGGGGAGGTTGCACCTTGAAACTAGAGTTAAAAGATATATCCATGAAATTTGATGATGTGACCGCAGTTAACAATTTAAATGTCACGATTAATGAAGGTGAACTCGTTTGTCTTCTTGGACCAAGTGGCTGCGGTAAAAGTACAACATTATTCATGTTAGCAGGTTTATATAAGCCATCTTCTGGTGAGCTATATTTCGGTGATAGATTAGTGAATAACGTTGAACCTGAAAACCGTGGGATTGGCATGGTCTTCCAAAATTATGCACTCTATCCACATATGACAGTCCTTAAAAATATCATGTTTCCTTTAAAAATGACAAAAATACCAAAAAAGGAAGCGGAAGAAAGAGCCATTGAGATGGCACAGCTTGTACAAATCGATCATCTACTCGACCGTAAACCAAAACAGCTTTCCGGTGGACAGCAACAACGTGTTGCAATAGCACGTGCTCTTGTTAAAAAGCCATCATTATTACTTTTAGATGAGCCCCTCTCAAATCTAGACGCACGCTTACGTTTAGAAATGCGCGAAGAAATTCGTCGGATTCAGCAGGAGGTCGGTATAACAACGATATTCGTTACCCATGACCAGGAAGAGGCCATGAGCATTTCCGACCGAATCTTATTAATGAAGGACGGGAAATATCAGCAATATAGTCCACCACAAGAAATGTATGATCATCCGGTCAATGCCTTTGTTGGAAAATTTATGGGGAGCCCCCCTATTAACATGATTCCAGTTTCATATAATCAGGAACAATCCGTTTTTACTGTTGATCAATCGGATGAGTCTTTTGCACTTGACCTGCCTTTGAATACAGAACTTTCTACTTCTAGCAAAATGGTCTTAGGTGTGCGTGCCGAAGATTGGATAATTGCTTCCCATAACGCCACTTTTTCTCTAAAAGCAAAAGTAGAAATGGTTGAGCGGATTGGACGGGATACATTATTAAGTGCAACTATAGGTGAACACTCTATCCGTGCCCTAGTTAGTCCGGAGTTTGAGGTTCAGGCTGGTGATTATGTGGACCTATCCGTTCGAAATAACCGATTCCACTTATTTGATGCTCAATCTGAAGTGAATTTGAACGTAAATAATGTACAAGGAGGGCTTTTGGTTGAATCAAAAACCAACATTAACTAGTACATTAAAAGCTCTCTTATATTTAGCACCAGCACTCATCATTTTAGGTGTATTCAATTTTTATCCGATCATTAAATCCTTTTTAATGAGCTTTTACACAGACTATGACTACTTTAATGACATTGTAAAAGAATACGGGTTTGCTAATTTTACCTATATTTTTCAGGATGAGGAATTTTGGACAGCTATTAAAAACACCTTTATTTTCGTCCTTGGTGTAGTTCCTCTTTCCATCTTAATTTCACTTGGAATTGCCATTCTACTAAACTCAAATATTAAATTGAAGGGCTTATTTCGGTCTATCTACTTTATTCCTTTTGTTACCTCTGTGGTAGCTGTCTCTATCGTATGGCGCTGGATTTACCATACAGAGTATGGGCTAATGAACTATTTTCTTAGCTTCTTCGGTATCGAACCGATTAAATGGTTAACCGATCCGCAATGGGCGATGCCAGCCCTGATCATCATGAGTATTTGGAAAGGATTAGGCTATAACATCATTATTTTCCTAGCAGGCCTGCAGAATATAGACAAGCAGTACTATTTAGCCGCTCAAATTGATGGTGCCAAACCTTTTAAACGATTTTTGCATATTACTGTACCACTTTTATCCCCCACAACATTCTTTGTTTCGATTGTGGCGGTTATCAATAACTTTAAAGTGTTCGATGAAATCTTTGCTTTGTTTGATGGTAAGCCGGGTCCAGCCTATAGTGCGCAAACGCTCGTTTACTATATTTATGAAAAATTTTATAACGAGTGGGAATTTGGTATTGCCTCTGCAGCTGCCTATGTTTTGTTTATCATTATATTCATCTTTACCCTTATCCAATTGTACATTGGAAAACGCAGGGTGACTTACTGACCGGAGGGGGAAAGAAAAATGCAAAGAAAAGCAGCACTTTCTAAAGGTTTTATCTATCTCATATTGATTCTTGGAAGCTTATTGATGCTATTACCATTTATTTGGATGCTTAGTACATCCTTAAAGTCTTCCGGTGAAGTAACCACTCTGCCTCCTATTTGGATTCCAGAGGATTTCAAGTGGGAAAACTATGCAAAGGCCTTTGATATGGCTCCTTTTATTAGATATGCCATCAATAGTGTCATTGTAACGGTGCTCTCAACAATTGGAGAGTTACTAACGACGATTCTTGCAGCCTATGCATTTTCACGAGTGAATTTTTATGGGCGTGATGTGATATTTGCTATATTGCTAGGGACGATGATGGTTCCAGGGGAAGTTCTGTTAATTCCAAACTATGTAACTCTATCGAATATCGGTTGGATTGACCAATATGAAGCTTTAATTGTCCCATGGCTTGCAAGTATCTTCTCTATCTTTTTATTGCGTCAATTCTTTTTGGGAATACCGAAAGAATTGTCGTATGCAGCAAAAATTGATGGCTGCCGTGATTTTCGATTTCTGTGGACAATTATGGTGCCATTGGCAAAGCCAGCTCTCATTACCATTGTATTATTAAAAGCTATTGGAAGCTGGAATGCATTCTTGTGGCCTTTAATTGTGACCCAATCGAAAGAAATGCGGACTCTTCCTGTTGGGCTTACCTCCTTTAGTACAGAAGCAGGTACGATTTACGAATTATTAATGGCTGCATCAACCATGATCATTCTACCTATGATCATCCTTTACCTCATTCTGCAGAAGTACATTATTGAAGGTGTTGCGAAAGCTGGTATTAAAGGCTAAACTGCTCTCATCCTTTAAGGAGGTGATACTCACGAATCTAGTCATCTATCATGGGCTCTACAGAATTTCATACTAAAAATACAATTTTGTTGATTTATAGGAGGAAACGACTTTGAAAAAAATCTTACTAACATTGCTTTTTTCAATTTTAGCGGTGACATTAATGGCATGTAATGGTGGAGAAAAAACAAACACAGATAGCAAAGAAGCTGAAAATAAAAATGCAACAGATGGTCTTGTAACTTCATTAGATGAGCCAGTTGAAATTGAATTCTGGCATGCTATGAGTGGTGGACACGAAAAAGCATTAGAAAAAATCACAAATGATTTTAATGAGTCTCAAGAAATGATTACTGTTAAACTAGTCAATCAAGGTAGCTATGGTGACTTGTCTACTAAAAATATGGCTGCAGCGAAAGCGAAGAATCTTCCTGTATTAACTCAAGCTTATGAAGACTGGATTACTGAGTATCTTGAAAATGATCTAGTAGCAGACCTAACTCCATATGTAACCCATCCTGAAGTTGGTTTTAGTGATGATGAATTAAATGATATTGTTGAAGTTTTCCGTGAAATGAATGTTTGGGATGGCAAATATTACGGAATGCCTTTTAACAAAAGTACTCGTATTATGTTCTACAATGTGGATTACTTAGAAGATGCTGGTGTTGAACCTCCAACTACTTGGGACGAGCTTTATTCAGTAGCTGAAAAATTAACAGGCGAAAAAGATGGAAAGAATGTAATCGGGCTTGGCTTAGAAAACTCTGTAACTCTAGAGTTTAATCAGTGGGTTCATCAAGCTGGTGGTGTCTATTTCGATGAGGATTCAGAGAAATTTATGATGAATTCCCCTGAAGGAAAAGAAGCATTGGAATTTGTTTACGGAATGATTGAAGATGGTATTGCACGTACAGCTGGTGAAGATGGATATATGTCTGAACCATTTGCACGTGGAGATGTAGGACTTTATATTGGATCTTCTGCTGGTATTCCTTATGTAGCTGCCCCTGCTGAGGAAAACGGAATAAACTGGGCGGCAACCGTATTACCCGAAGGTAAAAAAGCAGCTACTCCATTTGCAGGAACAAACGTATCTGTTTTCGCATCTGCAACCGATGAAGAAAAATTTGCTGCTTGGGAATACATTAAATTCTTAATTAACACTGAAAATACAACTTATTGGGCAATGCAATCTGGTTACCTACCTATTCGTTATTCTGCTTTAGAAAGCGAAGAATGGAAAGCGTACATTGCTGAAAATCCCGAATATGGTGTAGGTGAACAACAATTTGATGCAGGTTTCTATGATCCTCGTATTAAAGGAGCTTATGCTTTAAAAAATGCCGTTGCAAAAGAGCTTGACCGAGTACTACTTGGTGAAATTTCTGTTGAAGAAGGCTTAACAAATGCAGAAAATGCTGCCAAAAGAGAGCTTGGTCAGTAATAGATAATCTAGTAGTTTAACGTGAAGGAGCCTGGGAAAACAGGTTCCTTCAATTTTATTAAATGAAGGTGGAAAAAGCATGAATCATACGACACTTACTTTTCATGGCGGTCTTAGAACAATTGGAGGAACCATCATCTCTTTACAATATGGTGATTCTCGAATCATCTTTGATTTTGGGCTTGTATATAGTCCTCAAAATCATATATTTGATGGACAAATCAAGTTAAGGAAAAGCTCAGTTGTTAGAGATTATTTAAAACTGGGACTTATTCCAAGTATTGATGGTGTATACAGCAAAGAAGACCTTCCCGATCATTCAACTCTCATTTCGGCTGATACCTATCCAGGCAATACGGCTATTCTTATTTCCCACTTACATTTAGACCATATGGGAGCAATGGGAATGATTGACCCTTCTGTACCTGTCTACATGACTGAAGACTC
This sequence comes from Ferdinandcohnia sp. QZ13, assembly GCF_031324165.1. Lineage (NCBI taxonomy): Bacteria > Bacillati > Bacillota > Bacilli > Caryophanales > Bacillaceae > Ferdinandcohnia > Ferdinandcohnia sp. QZ13. The sequence goes on from NZ_JAVIVW010000015.1 coordinate 1,929,732, forward strand.
CTTGAGTTTATATCAAACATTGGACGAAATTGGTGAGGGTGTTCAAAGAAATCGTAGTTATCAATCATGTAAATACAATCAGCCTTTTACAGTCGGTGAAATTTCAATTACACCGATTCAAGTTGACCATGATGTTTTAGGCGCTTGTGCCTTTCATATTCAAACACCTGATGGAGCTATCCTTTACACCGGAGATTTGAGAATGCACGGTGCACATCCAGAACGAATTCAATCGTTTATTCAGAAAGCAAACGAAATCGGATTTGATGCTGTCATTATGGAAGGAACCACTTTATCCAGTGAAGAAGAATTAGCTGAAGAAACGCTAGTCTCTAACAAGGCACTTCCCGAAGATTTGGTTACAGAAACAATGATTCCATCCAAAATGGCTGAGGTATTAAAAGCAACCAATGGTATAGGTATTTTTAATATCTACCATCGAAATATTGATCGCATACGCGGGATCTTACAAGCTGGAGTTGAATCTGGTCGAAAAGTTGTATTAGAAGCTGAGACTGCCCAAATCGCATTAAACCATTTAGGAGCACAAAATTTCCTCGTGTTTCAATCCGAAGAAATAAGACAAGCTCCTGTTCCAAAATGGCAAACTCGATTATTTAATAAGGTTTCTACAATTTCATATAAACAAATCAACCAACATCCTGACCAGTATTTTGTCCAAAATTCCTATGACCGCTCTTTGGAGCTTTTTGATTTGAATGTAGAGAATGGCATTTATCTTCACTCAAATGGAGTACCATTAGGTTCATTTGATCCTGCATTTCAAAACCTGGAACGAGTATTGCAGCTCATTGGACTTGAACGAGTATTGATTGGAACTGGCGGACATGCGATTCCGCAGCATTTAAAATACATTGTCGATGAACTGGATCCAGCAACACTTATCCCGCTTCACAGCTTTTATCCAGAAAGATTGAAGCCGAAAAATGGAGTGCAGCTATTACCGCAATATGGCAAGACCTACCTTTTAAGTGAAGGAAAAATAACGGAGCAATAAAATGAAGCCGCCATTGCGCGGCTTCTATGTTCTATTTTAAAATATCTGAAATGGCATTCGTCACAATAATTGCCCGTGGTTTATAATCAGCAAGATACGTGACTGCCCCTTGACCACCAAGGTAGAAGGCTATATCCTTTTGCTTCTCAGCAAATTGCTCCAATCTTTCTAGAAGATGAGGATCAGTTTCAAAAGGTATTGTGGTTGTAGCGGACAACAAAACCACATCCGGCTTTAATTTGCTTACCAATGATTCTATTGCTCCTGGAGCTGGAGATGCCCCGATTAATTGGGTTTTCCACCCTTTCATCATGAACTGCAATAAGGTCAGGTGCAGGGGTACTTCATGATGTTCATAAGGCAGACATGCTCCAAGAACGAATGGTGCATCTTCCCTATATTGATAATTTCGTCTAATCTGAACTAAGAAGTCTCTTACAACTAGACTTGATACAGATTCCTGATATTCATCCCACTCATGGTTCTCCCACTTTTTCCCTACCTCTTTTAAAAAAGGAACCACGATATTTGTTAAAAAGCGCTCTAACCCTACATGATGGTATGCTTGTTTTAAAATATACGTTAATTCTATTTCATCACAGTGCCTACCTTTTTCTAGAAGCTGGAGGACATACTCATTCCACTGCTCGTAATTGGGTAATTTTTCCTTTTTCATTGGTACTTCAGGTTCTTCAGAAAACTCTTTTACAAGAAGAGCCGCTTGTTTTAGCGAGTGACCTTGTTCCGAAAGCAATTTGATTTTTAAAAGCATTTTTACATCCTGTTGACTATATATTCTATAACCATTCTCTAAACGCTTCGGTTGAATAATTCCATAACGTTCTTCCCATTTCCTAATCACTTGTTTCGATAATCCGGTCATATCTGCCACTTGTTGAATGGTAAATAACCCTTTTTCATCTGATTGAATCATTCCGTTCATCCCCTTAATACCTTGTTGAGTCCTGTAGATATGTTAAGTATAACCAATGCTTTCAGCTTGTACAATGTTGTCCAGATAACATTGTACAAACATTTAAGTTGAAGGATCTCCTTCTTGATGATCAAACACCACAACTGATGTATAATGTTTATATAATATAATTATACAAACATTTGACAAAGAGAGTTGTTTTAGTTAATAATGAAATAAAATATAAATCTTATATGTTTTTAGAAAGGGAGTGAAATGGTGTTCTTAGCATGGCAGGAGATTAAAAAAAATAAACTTCGCTTCACCTTAATTACAGGAATTTTAATGCTTGTTTCTTATCTTGTATTTTTTCTCTCTGGACTTGCAACTGGCCTCGCTAGTCTAAATAGGGAAGCTGTTGATAAATGGAATGCAACCGCTATTATCCTAACCGAGGAATCAGATAAAAGCTTATACCAATCATTCATGTCCACCGATCAACTTAAAGACATTAAAGCGAAAAAAACGGCTGTAATTGGTCAGCTAAACGCGATTGCCAATAACGGGGAAAACAAGCAAAATATATCTCTCTTTGGTATTAAAAAAGAAGAATTTCTGATGCCAGATGTGACAGAAGGAAAACCTTTTGAAAGGACCAATGAGGTTATTGCCGACGATTTTCTTAAAGAAATGGGATTCAATTTAGGTGATCAATTATCCCTATCCTCCAGTGACCAACTGTTAACCATCGTTGGGTTTACAGATCAAGCTCGATTTAATGCTGCACCTGTTCTATATTCCGATCTTGAAACCTTCCACCAAATTAAATTTGGTGAAGGAGCTGATCAGAAAGTAAACCAAATTAACGGGATTGTTGTTCAGGATGAGTCTATTACAAATCTCACCCAAAATACTGACCTGGAGACCATTGAAATTCAATCATTCATTGAAAATTTACCTGGTTATACGGAACAGAAACTCACCTTAAATTTCATGATTTACTTTCTCTTCGGGATTTCATCCATCATCGTAGCCATTTTCTTGTATGTGTTAACCGTGCAGAAGATCAGTATGTTCGGGGTCATGAAAGCTCAAGGTATTTCCAGTTCTTATTTATCGTGGTCTGTTATAGCACAAACCTTTATTTTAGCGTTTATCGGGACATTGCTCGGATTTGTCTTAACACTCCTTTCAGGAGCCTTTTTACCAGCAGCTGTTCCTGTTTCATTTGATCTCGCCTTAATGATATTTTATGGGCTAATCCTAATAATTGTTGCAACTGCCGGTGCCGTTTTCTCAGTCTTGACGATTGTTCGAATTGATCCGCTGAAAGCGATAGGAGGATAAACATGGCCGTATTAAAGTTACATCAAGTAAAGAAAAGTTTTGGTAGTGGTCATAAGATGGTAGAAGCCTTAAAGGAAACGGATTTTCATGCTAACCGAGGTGAATTGATTGCTATCATTGGACCATCAGGATCTGGAAAAAGTACCTTTCTTACTATTGTTGGAGGATTATTATCACCTACTTCAGGTGATGTCATCATCAATGGGCAAAACCTAACCGCTTTGAACGAAAAAGCACGCTCACAAATTCGACTTAAGGAAATCGGGTTTGTTTTACAAGCGTCCAACTTAGTTCCCTTTCTCACCGTAGCCAATCAATTGAAACTGTTGGACAAAGTGAAAAAAGGAAATATGACAAAACAGGAGCGAAACCAACTATACGAAGACTTAGGTATTGCTGACTTACTCTTGAAATATCCCTCCGACTTATCCGGTGGAGAGCGTCAGCGTGTAGCTATCGCGAAGGCTTTGTATAGCAATCCTTCAATCATTTTGGCTGATGAACCTACAGCCTCCCTCGACTCTGACCGAGCCTATGAAGTTATGGGTCTATTAAAAGAGGTAACAAAGCAGAAAAATACAACGACTATTGTGGTAACCCACGATATTCGGCTCGTAAGTTATTGTGACAAAGTTTATAAAATGACGGATGGTGTCCTTTCCACTGCAATCGAGAGACATGTGAAAAAGCCGCAAGTTTCATTCGAAGAGAGAATGGATCCTGTACTTCAATCAGAGGGGTGATAAAAAGGAAACTTTCCTTTCATAACCATCTTTGTTTCGGAACTAAAAAGTAGCTCTCCCCTATGCGTAGAGCTACTTTTTGTTTATAATGACAAAAAACTTAAATCTTTTTAGGATTAAGACATATATCTATTAAAAAAGATGGGAGTTGATTACTTGAGTACTTTTTATCCTGAAAAATTATCTGTTGAATATATGGATGGCTTGACCTCTTCACATCCTGTTATACCAAGACGTTACACACTAACACACTCTGATTTAACAGGAGACCTATTTTTAACCATTGGATTTGATTATGCCTGGAATAAAATCAATTCAATGAGAGATGAGGTCTTAGGCGAATGGAGGCTAAGTGGAAGTTCCTTTTATTATTGTGTTTATTTATATATAGATCAAGGACAATTTAACCAGAAAGTAGCAGCAAAACGAAATGAAATATTTAGACGTGAATTACCACTTGCATTAACAGCAATTCGCTATGGCGATCGAGTATTTTTCAACACATTTCCCCATTTAGACCAAGTTCCCATCATTATCACCTTTATGTCCACGTATCCACAGTTTGCAAAACAGGAAAATTGGGGTACCTTCCAGAATTTTAACAGCAATATTTAATCCAAAACGGTCCATTCCCATACGGCAGACCCTTAAGTCCGAGTGTCATTTTGGCATGTAAAAAAGAAGCTTGGGTATATTAACCTTATACTTTTTTATACTTGGGGTGATATCAATGAATTTACAATCTGGAACATATTATTGGCCTGTTACTTTTCCTGATGCTCCCTCATACCCAGCATTGGAAGAAGACCTATCTTGTGATGTATTAATTATTGGAGGTGGAAGTTCCGGGGCACAGTGTGCATATTATCTTGCTGATGCAAATTTAGATGTGGTTGTAATTGAAAAATCAAAAATTGGCAGCGGCAGTACTAGTACGAATACAGCTCTTATTCAATACTCCGGTGAAAAAATGTTTACAGATCTGATCAATACCTTTGGAGAAAATTACATAAAGAGGCACTTACACCTATTAAAAGAGGCTATTAATGACATTGAAGCATCCTCAAAAAATGTCTCAATTGATTGTGAATTCAACAGAAGAGATACTCTTTATTCTGCTAGCTGTGCAGAAGACGTTGAAAGCCTAAAAAAAGAATATGAATTTTTAAAGCAGAATAATTGTGAACTTTCTTTTTTAACAAAGGAAGATATTGAAGCAAGATATCCTTTTAGCAGAGATGCCGCTATTTATTCGTACGATGATGCAGAAATCAACCCTTTCCGATTCACCCATGCTTTGTTGGATTACTCCACCAAAAAAGGAATCCGTGTATATGAACATACAGAAATGAACGGTCACCGTTATGATAAGGAACTTGGAAAGATGATTGTTTCTACAAAGAATGAGTGTTCTATCCAAGCACGCTATGTTATTTTTGCAGCAGGTTATGAAGGAATAGAAATTAAAAAGGAGAAAAAAGCTTCCTTTGTAAGTACATATACGGTAACCACCAATCCAGTTGAAAATCTCTCTGAATGGTATAATCGGACACTTATCTGGGAAACGGCACGTCCCTATTTATATCTGCGTACAACTAGAGATAACAGAATTATCATAGGCGGACTTGATGATACTACCACCTATCCTAATGACCGCGACAGTAAACTGATTCACAAAAAGAATAAACTAATTGAAGAGTTTAATAAATTGTTTCCAAATATTAGAGTACAGCCCGAATATTACTTGACTGCATTTTATGGAGGCATTTTAGACGGCATTCCGATTATTGGTAAATATGAAGAATATCCTAATAGCTATTTTCTATTTGCCTTTGGCGATAATGGCACGGTTTACAGCCAATTGCTTTCGAAATTGATTGTAAAGGAGATTGTTGAAGGAAACAGTCCAGATCTCGCTTTATACTTACAAGAACGCCCCTTGATAAACAAGGGATGAAAAAATGGGGTCACAACTCCATTTTTTTGTTTTATACAGTTTTCCCCGTCAAGAACGCCCTTCTTTTTGTAATTTTTGACTCCTCTTTTAAAACTTCATTTACTTATGATCCAGTTCCCTATCTGTATAAGCGGCAGTTTTTCAAAAAGCCATTTGCTAATCTTGACCTGAGTATCCTCAAAATTTATGAATCTTTAAAGATTCCACAACATAAAAATAACTTGGTATTATTTTTGGAAATTGAGAGTTTTACAAAAATCACTGGCATTTAAGAAAGGTGATGTAACTATGAATATTTTAGAGGTTCGGAATTTAAAAAAATCCTTTGGTTCCATTCAAGCCGTTAAAGATATTAGCTTTTCTGTAAAAGAAGGAGAGATTTTTACCATCATCGGACCAAATGGGGCAGGAAAAACCACAACACTTGAGATGATTGAAGGCTTGGTTACACCGGATCATGGAGAAATACAGTTTGGTGAATTGAACTGGAACAAGCACGCAATAACCATTAAAAAGAAAATTGGTGTTCAGCCACAATCTAGTGCCATGTTTGACTTATTGACGCCTGAAGAAAACTTGAATCTATTTGCTACATTTTATGATAAGTCGCGGTCAACAGAGGAAATTCTTAAATTAGTTAATCTAACCGAGCACCGTAAGAATCAAGTCAAAAAATTATCTGGTGGTCAACGGCAACGCCTTGCAATCGGGCTTGCCATGATTAGTGATCCTGAAGTCGTATTCTTGGATGAACCAACAACTGGACTGGATCCTCAGGCACGACGCAATGTTTGGGAGATTATTCTTGAGCTTAAGAAATTAGGGAAAACGACTATTCTCACCACTCATTACATGGAAGAGGCGGAAAAACTTAGCGACCGGGTGTGCATCGTTGACCAGGGGTTGGTCGTAACCTTGGACTCCCCTACCGGATTAATCGAAAAATTAACAAATGAAAGAGAGGTTCGACTATCCTTCCTTGATGGAGAGAAAGCCGCTCTTGATGCAGAGCGTTTTGCAAAAGCTCTTGATTCTGTGACACGGACGGAACGTGAAGATGCCGCACTTAAGCTATGGACAATTAAACCCGAGGATTTACTGTTTGACCTATTTAAATTTACAAAAGACAAGGAATATCAAGTCGAACAAGTTTCGATTCATGAAATGAGTCTTGAAGATGTCTTTATCGCTTATACCGGTAAGGAGTGGAGGGATTAAGATGAATAATTTCAAGCAATTTAAACAAATGTTCCTTGCACAATTAAAATTAACATTCCGTGAAAAACAAGCGTGGTTTTGGGGAATCTTTTTTCCAATTATTCTAATGGTTATCTTTATGACGATCTTTGGTGGTGGTTCAAATGACGATTTCAGCACCAAAGTTGTTATTGTTAATGAATCTTCAAATGAAATATCTACTATGATGGCCAGTCAATTAGAAAAAATCCCTATTATTGAAACGAATGAAATTAGTTCTGTAAGTGAAGAGAAAGCAAAAGCTTTAGTAAAAGAGAAGGAAGTCGATGCTGCCATCATCTTGCCAGAATCAGCACAGGCAACTTCGATTAAACTGATCGTAAACAAAGAAAATGAACAAAGTGTTTCAACCCAAGTCGTATCAGGTATCCTGGATAAATTCATTCAGCAGGCAAACTTGCAAGCAGTTGGTGCAACCCCAACCTATGAGCAGCAATTTGAAACCATTTCCTCAGGCAGTCCGGAATTAAAGTATAATGATTTTCTCTTAACCGGAATGATTGCTTTGTCGATTGCCCAAGGTGGCTTATTCGGAATGGTTGACTTAGTTGACATGCGCAGAAAAGGGTTAATAAAAAGGCTGCGGATGACCCCGGCAAAAATGGGTATCTTTGGCCTTAGTGATATGGTAATGCGTCTGTTATTTAGCATTATTCAAATCTTTCTCTTATCCTTAATAGGCGTATTCCTATTCGGAGCTAATCTGTTTATTAATTTCCCTAGTTTACTGCTGGTTTTCTTAATGGGAGCCCTCTCCTTCAATGCAATTGGTTATCTTATCTCTTCTTTTAGCAATACAAATGAGGCCTATATGGGAGTAGCGAACATTATCAGCTTTCTGATGATGTTTGTAAGCGGGATTTTCTTTCCGATTGAAACAATGCCCGAATGGCTGCAGCCTATATCAAACATTCTTCCGCTCACCTATTTTGCAGACGGTCTAAGAGACAGTATGGTCTATAATACTTCTATTCTTTCAGCCCCCCTTTGGTTTGGTTTTGGAAACATGCTCCTATGGGGTGGAATTGCCTTTATCATGGGTTCCTTGTTATATAAAAGAAAATCAATTGTATCAACCAGGTAGTACGATGAAACAAGGGACGTACTATCACATCAAACTTTCAAATAAATCCTGCCTTTCGTTTTCTAAAGGCCCGGCTGGTTCCTATCCTAGTCGGGCCTTCTTAGGTGCAAAATTTCTTTAAAAGACACAATCATTCCTAATATAAAACATAAGTTACTGCAAAAGAAAATTTTAAAAATATATCACTCAAGCCAATTATAATTTTTCAAAAAACTCAAGGCGGAAAAATTGAGGAACCTTCCAAATCTTTTTCATCTAAAAACAACAACCCGAGTCGTTATCTTCTTCCATTTCAACTGATATATAACCCTATCCTCTGCTCACAGCCTGACGAGCACTAACAGCAGCAAAACTGATGGTAGCAATACAGAATAAAACAATGACAATAAACGCCTTCCATATGTCACTTTCACCCCAGCCATCAATCATGACTGCACGCATGCCTTCAAAGACATAAGTCGTTGGATTAATTAACGCAGCTACTTTTAGCCAACCTGCTTCAATGAGATCATATGGGACAAAGGTCGTGCTAAGGAATAACAATGGGAAGAAGATAAACGTTCCAGCCTGTGCAGCTTGAGCATTTTTCGTTCGAAGAGCAAATCCAACGGAATAGCCCGCAAAAGCCAGACCCCATCCCACTGCGAGAAGAAGTACAACGACAACTCCTCCGAAGCCTGTTACCACTTTTAGTCCCATTAAAAACCCAATAAGGAGTATGAGAATCGTTTGAGCTAGAAGTTGCAACATCCCTGCAATAATGGGACCTAAAACAATAGCAAGACGTGATGCGGGGGTCAATAATAATCTCGAAAAATAGCCGTTTTCCAAATCTGTAATAAGAGACTGTCCTGCACCTCCTGCACCTCCAATGGCTCCCGAAACAATAGCTACAGGCAAAATAAACGCTAAATAACTAGCACCACCAAATGCTGGAAGTTCTGCAATCCCACTTAGTCCAGCTTGATATACAAATAGAAAGAAGAGACTAATCACCATATTTGGAATGAAGGCGAAAGGGTTACGAATTGTATTCAATAAACTCCTATTAGTAAAAAGCAATGTGTGCTTTACAAATATTTTCATGCATAAGCCTCCTCTCTCTTTAATTTTTCAGATTGAATGGAATGACCAGTCAAGTTTAAAAAGACATCATCTAAAGAAGGAGGAGACACGTTCAGGGTAATAGGAGTAATTGACTCCTGATCTAATAGACGAATAATTTCTGGCAATTTGGTTGTCCCTTTCTCCACAAACAACCTGAGTTCTGGCCCTGTATGTTTCTTATCACCTGCTAATCGTGCAAGCGATTTTGACGCACGCATAGCCTCTTCTTCAGTTGTGAAGACCAAATCAATAACATCTTTACCAATAGATGCTTTTAAATTATCCTGAGTACCAGATGCAACAATTTTCCCCTCGTTGATAATCGAAATACGATCTGCTAATTCATCCGCTTCCTCAAGATATTGAGTTGTCAAAAAAATCGTCGTGCCTTTTTCTTTATTTAGAGAACGGATTTCTTCCCAGATGAGTTTTCGGTTATATGGGTCAAGGCCTGTCGTAGGTTCATCTAAAAATAAGACCTTCGGGCGCTGAACAAGAGTTAATGCTAAGTCTAGACGTCTACGCATCCCACCTGAATACTTTCCACATTTTCTATGGGCATCTTCAGTTAAACCTACCAGTTCTAATAATTCGTCGGCTCTCTTCCTCGCCACGCTTGACTGAAAACCAAATAACCTCCCCTGAATCTCCAAGAGTTCACGAGCCGTCAACTGAGGGTCAATTCCCGTTTCTTGTAAAGCCACTCCAATCACACGCCGTATATGTTCCGGCTCACTCATGACATCGAAGCCTGCAATTTCAGCTCTGCCCGATGTGGGTTTTAATAAAGTGGTGATCATTTGTATAGTCGTTGATTTACCAGCGCCATTAGGTCCAAGGAAAGAAAAAAACTCACCCTCTTCAACATCGAATGAGACCCCTTTTACGGCTTGCACATTCCCTTTAAAGGTTTTAACCAGATTCTCCACATGTATCATTGGCTTCATTCTAATCACTCCTAGTATCATGAATATAAGACTAGCCTCTTCATATTGGATTGGAATTTTTGTGTAACATATTTATTTATATAAACCAATCGGTTAATTTATGATAAGAAATGTACTCCCCTAAATAAATGGGTTCAGCGTGAAGTCTTAACTGGTTGAAAGAGCTTTATCAAACTTTTCTATAAAGAATTGTTCTTCATTTCCTAGCCAATTGCGGAATTCGCCATCTATATTTAATCTTAAGTAAAACCTCATTTACTTAACAATAGACTCAATTCTTCCTCTGTTATAGCGTTGCGTGATGATAAATGGGATATTTGCAAGGAGTGCATAGGCTATTATAATCCACCCTGCCCAATATGGATTCCATAAGAAAAAAAATGGCGCTGGGAACATTAATAACCAATGGGTGAGCTCAGCCCTTTTTGTCTCGGCTGCAAAGATAATTAAATCCTCATGTTTCGTTCCATGTAAATGGCTTTTATTGAAACTTTTTTTCACAATGTAAGACCCATCTATTAAGTACCTTTTCCATTTCTTCACTAAAAACAGACGGTTCCATATCCTTCCATTCCCCTCCCAACTAGCGATTCGAAAAAACGCTATATCTTTTAGAAGATAACGTAAAGGAATTTTAAAGCATATAGCTGAAATCGCAAAATGGAGGATAAACCACCCCACTATATTAACAACAAGAAGACAAACTGCGTCTGAAACCTTCATAATTTCCCCCCATTTACACTTTTATCTTTCTACCCTTCCACATTACTGAATGTAAGACATGTGTACGATATAATGAATATAGAAAAATAGCTGTAAAAAACAGAACAAAAAGTGGGTAAAAAAATAGAACACTAATTCGGAAATTGCCTGCTCTTCTAGCTAGAAAATAAACATGAGCCCCATAAATTAAATAGCATATGACACTACATCCGATTGCCAAATATGATTCAGTTAGAAAAGCAACTATCAGGGCACCAACTGCCATGATAACACCGAATATCCATAATTGAATCAGCAACATAACCACTCTATGAGTAGATTGAGATGCTATAGCTAGGTTTTTTGTCCACCCTTCAATTAATTGCTCCCATCCTTCTCCATACATTCGTATGTTTATTATTCCTCTACCCACATAATTAGTGACAGCTAAGTCTTTTTCTAAAAAAACATCACTCAGTGCGAAGTCGTCCATAATAGATTCTTCTGCAGCTTCATGTCCTCCTGTTGCTAGGTAGCTCTCCTTATCACAAAGAATGCAAGGACCAAATGACCCTGCTGTTTTGAATTTTTCTTTCCAAATGGTAAATACATTCATTCCTGTTAAAACAATAATATTAAATATTACGGACAGATTTTCGTATGGCTTAATTATGCGATGATATGGTTGAATGGATAAGATGCCTTTCCCATCTTGTTTATTAAAAGTAGAGAGTATCATTGACAAGCTATCTTGATCTGCAAGCTGGACATCCGCATCTAAAAAAAGCAACCATTCTCCTTTTGCATGACGTGCTCCATAAGCACAGGCATTAGATTTACCCGGATTCATCTCGCCTATTGGGTTACTTTTTACAGCCTTTGCCCCATATGTAGTTGCAATTTCATACGTATGATCAACGGAACCATCGTCAACAACAATCACATCAAAATGCTTCCATTTTTGTGCTTGTAGAGATGTTAACAATGAGGGCAAACGATGTGCTTCATTTCTAGCTGGTATAATAATCGACAATAGAGGGAATGATTGTTCTTTCTGTTGTTTTTGTGGATGGATAGCAGACCAAAACATAATCAGTCCAGCAAATAAGCCTATTAAGGAAAGTATTTGCACGATAATATACAACGCTTCCATTTCTCACGTTCCTTCCACTAAAATATCCACCTACGTAACCTTCTCACCCATACAAATGCATGATCATAATAAGGTGGATACTTCTTTCTTAAGTATTTATAGTTAAACGCTCTATAATCTGTTTGCTGATAGCTGCAAGCGGAAAATCCCGCTTCTCCATGATAGGCACCAAAGCCGCTCCGCCCAATTCCACCAAAGGCAACTTGACTGCTTCCTGCATGATGGATCACCTTATTGACACTGACCATTCCCTTTAAATTCTGACGAAGCAATTGTATTTGGTCCATTTTTTTAGTGAACAGATATGTTGTAAGCGCATCTTTTTGAAGAAGATCAGAAGCGAGTAACGATTCCAAACTAGAGTAGGGTATAATCGGTAGAAGCGGCCCAAATATTTCTTTCTTCATAATTTCACTGGATTCATCTATATCTGTTAATACCGTCGGGGATATAGACCGCCGAGACGCATCAACCTTGCCACCATGCACTATAGTACCTTGTGATAAAAATTCCCTTACACGCTTAAAGTGAACATCATGCCCTATTGTGGCAAAATCAGAACACTCGTCAGGTTCTTCACCATAAAAATTAAGGATTGTTCGCACCACCATCTCAACTACTTTGGTATAAATCGACTCAGGAACATAGAGGGTGTCAGGGGCAATGCATGTTTGACCGGCATTAAAAAATTTCCCCCAAACAATTTCTCGAATATGCACCTCTTTAAAAGCTGTTTCATCTATGATACATGCATTTTTTCCGCCTAATTCCATTATGGTAGGAGTAAGTTTTGCAGCTGCTTGTTCGTACACTTTCTGTCCAACTTCATGACTTCCTGTAAAGATGATTAAATCGAAACCACGAGCAATCAATCTCTGTGCAACAGCTGCACCTCCTGTAACCACACAAATCTCCTTCTCCGTAAAATGGGAGTGAATGAGTTTCTTCAATAATTTATTAGTTACAGGAGCATATTCGGATGGCTTGATGACACAGATATTCCCAGCAGCAATGGCATTAATTACAGGTAAAAGAGCTAATTGCAAGGGATAATTCCATGGACTAATGATGAGCACTCTACCATATGGCACGGGGCGTTTAGTTATTTTGGCGAAATATCCGATCTTTATTTCATATTTCTTCTCTGGCTTTACCCATTTATGTAATTGTCTAAGCGTAAAATCAATTTCATTTAATAGAACAGCTATTTCCGAGGTGTAGCCTTCCATTTGTGGTTTTCCCAAGTCTGCCTGCAATGCTTGTAAAAGTGCCCCTTCATTTTTCATTAACATTCGTTTTAATCGCAGTAATAATTGTTTTCTTTTTTCAATAGAAATGACTTTCTTATCCATTTCGCTTATCACTTTCTAAAACCTTCTTGGCCACTTGTTGTCCACTAAGCGTTACCATTGGCATCCCAGCACCTGGATTAACAGTACCACCGACAAAATACAAATTACGATAGAGTTCACTTTGTTTCGGGTGCTTAAACCCTTTATTCACCTTTTTGTCCGAAACCGTACCATAAATCGCCCCTCGGTCTGATAAATAAGTGCGTTCAATATCATGTGGAGTCCACATATTCCTTGTGACAATACTCTCCCTGAGCCGTTCTAATCCCATATTTTCTAATTTAATTAACACCTTCTCGGCAAATTCCGTATATTCTTGTCGAGTCAAATGATTTTTTTGGATATAAGGAATATGAGGAAGTATTTTAAGATTCTCATGACCAGCAGGCGCTTGTTTCGCATCTGTTTTGTTCACATTCACCAAATAAATAACCGGATCATCCGGAAGTTTATGCTTTTTAAAAATCGAATCCATTTGCTGCTTCATATTTCTAGAAAAGAAAAAATTATGATGAGCAAGTTGAGGGTAATTATTTCTTACCCCTACGTGCAACACTAGGCCAGAGCTTGCAGGTTCGAATTTTTTATTTAGTTTATCAATATAGGATGGTTTTTCCTGGATTAATTGTTTATATGTCGGAATAACCTCCATATTAGAGATGAAGTAATCAGCAGTTAGTTTCGTTCCATCATCTACATATGCAGCTGTAATTTTTTGCTTTGATTTATCCAACTTCACAATTTTTTTCCCGAGGTGGAAAGTAACACCTAATTCTTCCGCTAGTTTTACCAAGGCATTTGCTAGATGATGCATACCGCCAGGCACATAGAAAATCCCCTGTGAATGCTGCATATAAATCATCATATTGAGAACCGCAGGTGCATGATAAGCAGAGGATCCAACATATTTCACGATATAACTCAGCATATCTCGAAGTTGTGGATGACTGATTCTCTGATTGATGGCATCAAACATCGTTGAGGATAAATCGAATTTACGCATCGATTGATAGACACCATGGTACTTCATAACTTCCTTTGAATTATCAAATCCTCGCTTAAAATAACCTTGTTCTGTTATGTCATATAGTTCCTTCGCATATTTCAATAACTTCTTATATTCTTTGATATCCTTGCTAGTCAAGGATGGATTTCGCTCTTCCATTTCCTGTAGACCCTCATGTAAATCAAGCACACTGCCGTTAGGAAAGAATGAACGCCACTGGTGATTCAATCGTTGAAACTGTACATAATCGGTCATTCGCTTTCCACTTTGTTGGAATAAGGTTTCGAATATATGAGGCATGGTGAGGATGGAAGGTCCTAAATCAAAGCCAAATCCATCCTGCTCTAAACGATTCACCTTCCCGCCGAGATGATTATTTTGTTCATATAACGTAACATCATATCCATGTTGCTGAAGTGATATCGCTGCAGATAGTCCACCAAGACCACCGCCTATTACAATCACTTGTTTCTTATTGGACATCTTGTAACCTCCTCTGCTTTTCTCTTTCTCTAAGCTCTAATCTGCTCCAGTCGCTCTTGGGCAACGAAATTCCTTTTCGATAAGCAGTCATAGTTATTTTCCCGAATAACATCTAAAATACCTCGGTAAACATTCGCAGACGCCGCTACTGGCAATCTACTATCGTTATCAAACTTAGCAAGATGTTCTGTGAAAGCATTATATAAGTTTTCAGCTCGTATTGCTAAATGTTCCCAGAGAGTGATAAATGAATCATCAATTATCCCATCAACCAACTTTTCTTCCCCATAGCCAAAACGTAATTGCTCCGTTACAGGAAGATAGATTCGATTCTTTTCATAATAATCTTCTCCTATATCACGTAATATGTTAGTGATTTGCATGGCAACACCGAGATCAATAGCAGCTTGTCTGAGTTCTTGCTGTTTCTCTGAGGCTATAATAGGGAGAAGCATTAACCCGACAGAGCCAGCAACATAATAGCTATACTGTTCCAACTCTTGCAATGTTTTTGGAGATGAGAAATAAATGTCCATCTCTTGCCCAATAAGTTGATCATAAAATGGTTGGATATCCATTTCAAAAGTATTAAATACATGTCGTAATGCTCGCCACAGTGGGTAATCAGGCTCTTCCTGACGGCTAAATGAATCAAGTTCATTGCGTAATTGTTTTAAAGCTGTCTTTTTAGCTGCAGTCGTATGGTTTTCGTCCACACTATCATCGGCAATCCTACAAAACGCATAAATGGCGTAGACAGCATAGCTCTTTTCAGCTGGAAGGCCTGAAAATGCATAATAAAAGCTTTTTGAATGTTTTTTAATCATGTTTTCACAGTATTGAAAATCTGCTTTTAACTGATGCTGCAACATATGATTCTCCCTTCCTTTAATAGTTTAATAGTCAAATAGAATTCCCTGGTCATCTGATATTAATTCCTGGGTAGCTATTTTTGCGGACAGAAGTACTATAGGCACACCTGCTCCCGGATGTGTGCTGCTACCAGTGAAGTACAAGTTTTCACAATGGGTTGCTTTACTTTGCGGCCTCATATGATTACTTTGCTTCAGTGTTGGCTGTAGTCCGAATGTCGCACCATTATACGCATTAAACCGTTCTTTGAAATCTATTGGCGTTATATAAGATTCCGAGATAATCTCTTGATCGATATTTTCAAAACCCTTTATTTTTTTCATTTCTCGAATTAAATAATCGCGGTAATATTGAATTGTTTCCTTGTTCCATTCGTACTTTGCTGTTGAAAGCTCGGACACGGGGAGCAAGACATAAATTCCTTCCTTCCCTTCAGGTGCCATTGATGGGTCAGCTTTAGATGGAATATGAATATAGAATGCACCCTCTTCTAGTTTTTCCCCTGTGAAGATGTCGTTGATATTTTTTTCCAGATCACTCTTAAAGACAAAGTTATGCACTTCTTCGACTTCATCATATTTTCGATTAGTTCCTAGATATAGAAGGAAGCAAGAACAAGAATATTTCAGTGCATCAATCTTTTCATCTGTATATTTTCCTTTCGCCTTTTTATCTTGTACAAGGTACTTCATTGCGTATGGAAAATCCGCATTACAAACAACGTAATCTGCTTTTTTCTTTTTCCCATTCACATAAATACCATCTGCACGCCCCGATTCTATGGAGATTTTTTCAACATTTGCATTGTAATAAATCGTCCCGCCAAGTTCATAGAATAATTTTTCCATTGATGTAGCCATAGTGTGCATTCCGCCCTTGATAAACCAAACCCCGTACATGAATTCAATCATTGGTATAATCGAGTACAAGGAAGGCCCGTTATATGGAGAAATACCTATGTACAACGTTTGGAAACTAAGCATGTTTTTGATTCGTTCATCTTTGATATATTTACCGATGAAATGATCTGCACTGTCAAAGGTTTTCAATTTCAAGGCTTGTTTAAGCATAAATAGATTGTAAAAGTCTTTATAATTGCGGAATGGTCGTTGAATGAAATGATCCCTTGCAACAATAAAACGTTTATAGATTTCCTGTAAATAATCAAGGAAACCTTGCGCATCATCAGGATTTATACTTTCTAGGGTATTCATCATTTTTGTTAAATCAGATGAACCTTTATATGGGCGATCCATTTCATCGTTAAAATAAACTTGAAACATCGGATTGAGCTGCTGCATTGGAATATAATCATCAGGATCACGTCCGCATAATTCGAATATTTCTCTGTACAATTCCGGCATCATGACAATGGTCGGTCCTAAATCAAACTTAAAACCGTCCTTTTCAATGCGATGCATCTTCCCTCCAGGTAATGCTTCCTTTTCAAACAATTCCACCTCATACCCTGCATGTTGTAAACGAATCGCACTTGCTAAGCCTGCTACACCTGCTCCAATAACAATTACTTTTTTCTTCATATTTGTACTCCTCTAGGTTATTTCTGTCTTTTCTTTTTCTTTATAAATTACGTACATTTGTATAACGTTTGTATATTCATTGATCACCAAGAAACCTGTATGTAGTTTATTTCTAACTCTTCATTCATAAGCTTCCTATAAGCACCATTGGAACATTGCCCTCCGAATTGAATAAGGAGGGCATGTTGTTTCCATCTTGCCATCTCACAAACATTATACATTTATATTATTCTTTTGTACAATGTTTGTTTCGAATAAAATTTAAGAACAAGTATATATTTTTGTGCTCATCAAGGTTATTTCCTTGTATTTTTGGCTTTCATCCACGTTTTACCTAGATCGATACTTTTTCTCTGTATCAAATTAAAAGTAAAATCATCTTACAAATCTAATTAAAAGGTGATGAACTTTGTACAATGTTATGATATGATGCTTATGAAGGTGGTATTAACGTGGAAAAGGATTCGAAATTATACATTAAAGATGTAGCTAAGATTACTGGCCTTTCTGAACAACTGATTCGCAAATGGGAAAATCGCTACCATATCATAAAACCAGAAAGATTAGCTAACGGTTATCGCGTCTACTCTTCCGACGACGTAACTACATTTATGGAATTGAAAAAATTACGTGACCAAAACGTTTCAATAAAAAATGCTGTTCAAATCATTTTAGAAAATAAAAAATTAGAGAGTATAATGGAACGATTACCTCAGGTTGAGCAAAGCCCGTATGTTGAGCAACTTATTGATAGAGGAATGGTTTATGATGAAGAGGGAATGATGCATATACTTCAAAAAGCGCATCATCAATATGGACTAGCTTTATTTTTACAAAATACGGTGCAGCCTTTTTTGGAGAAAATAGGGGTTCTATGGGAAACGAAAGAATGGGACGAAAGTCAAGAAAGCGTGTCTAGTCTCCTTGTAAAAGATTACCTAGCAGAGATTGATCGGCATTTTCAAATTATAGATGATGCTCCCCATGTACTAGGTTTCTGCTTACCAGGCGAATTACATGAAATTCCTTTACAAATTATATTATTACAAATAAAGATGAAAGGTTGGCGCACGACACGTATTTCTGCATCCCCTAAGTTCACAGCAATTGAAAGGTTAATCAACCATCTACAACCAGAGAAAGTATTATTTTCTGCTTCAACTCTCATTCCTTTTCAAGAAACAGAAGATTTATTGCAAGATCTAGATCTTGTTGCGAAAAAATTTCCTGAAATTGACTTTTATATTGGCGGTCGCGGAGCATGGGAATACACAAACCTCATAAAACCAAGCCATATACAAGTTGGATTTCATGTGAATGATGTGATTTGATTATTTTTGGGTGTCAGTATTTCCCATAACTTTAATATATAGGGGAGGAACAGGTACACTTCCCTGTATCGACAAATGCTTAATAACATTTCAACACTAGATATTTAATATTAACTAACAGAAAACTTTTATCTTATCGTTAAAATTAAGCCCCCTAAGACCAGTTTAAGAGTCCCAGGGGGCTGTCAATTTATTATGTATATTTTTTCTAATACAGTTTTAACTAATTCAAACAACCTTAACTTGCCTCTATTTATGGTACGGTTCTCCGTAATAAATCAAAATGAGAAAACACTATTGATTAAAGAAGGTCGATATTAAGTAAAATAAAAAAATGATGTGCTTTTTATATTTGGAACATATATGCTACTTAGTTAATTATTTTGTTAAATAATTTTTTCTATACATATTGAATTTCATTATGTAACCAATTGATACTAAGAATAGAAATAAAAAGAGAGAACCTAAAATAATTTTCAAGCTCTCACTATATTTATTTTTTAGCAATACTACAAGTTACTATAAAATGCTCTCTCTTAACATATATCCAGCAACTGAACCTTTCTCCACTAAAAAGTCTAATATGACAAGAACTTCTTGTTTTAATTTTGTTTCTCTTTTTAACTTTTCACGATTCTTATAAATATAGCTTTTAATTATGTTTTCTAAATGGTAAATAGTATTAACTTCCAACTGATCTATCCATATATTCTGATGCTCAGTTAAAATTGTACAAATCCACTTGATTCCATTAGAAAGATAACTTTGCCCTACTCCATTTAGTAATTTTGCTATTGCATATAAAACAGATGGAGATTTTCCAATATTTCTTGACACTTTACTAAAAAACCTTTTTTTCGTATCTTTAAACACATGCCATTGCGTAACGTTTTCTTTCCATGGTGACAGAGCAAAGAGATAACTTTTAATGATGTTTTGATTATAATAACCGTAACTTTCACCCTTGCTTAACTCGGCGACTTTTTCATAAAACAAGTCCCATACCAACCAAAAATTTTCATAAGTTTTGAGTGCATCCTCAGCAATGATGAACTCTTTGAATAAATCTGCCATAGATTCAGTGTTATTAAAACCCTCAATAAATGGGTTTAAATACACATTGACATCATCCCTTGGCGAAGTTAAAACTACCCTAGAAAGTTTCATTAAGAAATCATGTCTAACCTGGTAATCAACTTTTTTGTCTCTATCAGCGGATAGTAATTTTTCTGCAAAAGCATTTATGATGTTTTGAGTTATTAATTTATGGGTCTTATCAATACTCTTTAAAGGAATTAATTGAAATGCTGTTCTTAAGATGCGTAAATTTATATCTTGTATATTTGTTATATCATCTAAGGTAATTGAATTTTTTATAACCTTTTCTATATCTTTTTCATACTCACTGATAAAATTCTCGATTAATTCATTTTCATATAGTTCGTATTTATTTTGTTTATAATTTTCTTGTCTCATATCCTCTCGCATCGCTTCATATTTCGGTTTTAAATATAGAAATCCAAGGAGTAAGGATTGTGCGTCAGAGAAACTAATGCCCCACAAATGATTAAGTATTGCATTCGCTGAGTAATCTGAAAATTTAGCATAGGCTCCTATGGAACGAGGATCGAATAAAGTTAATAACAAAATGACTTTTATATTTTCTTTTTCTTCGGGAAACTTCTCAAATATAAGGGGCAATACAGAAATTGCAGCTTCAACTCCGTCCCATATCTGATACAAATAATTCGGTCTAAAAGAGGAAGAAGCAATTGTTAAAATGACTTCTTTACATAATTCCTTATCAGGTTTTGAAAGATCCTCAAAATAATCCCGGACTAAAACAGTACAAACATGAGCAGGAATCTTCTCTTCGAAAAGCTGAAAAGTCTCATCATTTTTTTTAAAGTTTTCAAGAATCTCCTTAACTTCCCGCAATGCTTGGTTTGGATTCTCTTCATATTGAGTATAATCTTTATACTTTTCATCATTTTTGACTTTAAACTCAGCCCACAGTTTTAATGAAAGGTACTTTGTTGCTTCAGAACTTTCTTTAAGTGCTGCATCACTATATTCTTTCAAGCTAGGATCGATTTCTGGATTAAAACTTATTTGAAATCCTTCATCGACTTCTTCAAAAGTAGGATTCATTTTTCTCCTATCCATTCGAGCAAGAAAAAGTCTCCATATTTTATCCTCTTCACTTGTATTGTCTGTAATTTCCTTATAATACTGGTCAAAAATCGCCCATATTACCTTTTGCCTTTCTTCTACTTCCTCATCAGTTACACCTTCACCCTTAATAAATTGGTACATTAAAGCGAGTTGCTCAAGTGATTTTTTTCTATGACTGTCATTGCAAGAATTTATTCTCTCATCTTCATGAATTTTATTTTTAGGTATCAAACCACTTCCAATCAAAAATAGACTGATTGCAGAGTTATCTTCTGACATTCTGCTAGAGTCATAAAGAAAAAATTCTTTTGTTTGGAATAAAACTTTGGCAACATTAAAAGTTTTCTCAGGGTAGGCTAGAACTACGCTCACCACTATTGAAGTTACCGATGCAGAATTTGAGTTTTTTATTAAGTATAAAAGATTACTTTCTAGTAATTTAGAATCAATGTTCTTTGCTGTTTTAAGAAGGAACTTTTCTAATGCCATATGAATCGATTGAAAAACATCAGGTGTAACCGAGGTGCCTCTATACGCTTTCCAAAGTCTTTCACTTATATATTGTTTTACTTTTTTGTGTTCTGTAACAACTTCCACTTCTTTAACTTCGAATTTATCAATATCTGATTTTACATAGCATTCAACCGTTTTATTTACAAAGCTAAGTAAGAAATCAACCGTTTCTTTAAATGAATATTGGAGCAACCAATAAACGGGTGTTTGGAATGCACTTGGAGGATAATAATCTTCTTGATTCCCATTTATACCGAAATCATCTTCGACACCAGGACTATAATGAAATTGGTGACGTTTTTCCTGAGGATTAAACCAATATAAATCTGCCAGTCTTAATACATAATTAGGAAGTGACTTAAGAACTTCCTGATTTTCGCCCAGTTTCGATAAAATAGTATTTACTAAGTTATAATAAGGATCTCTATAATTTCTCCAATCATTTATTATTACCTCATCAAAAACAGTAGAAAGTTCCTCCTTAATTTCAGCAGCTCCATTTAAAATTGTTTGAATAAGTTTATCTTCAATGTCCTCTCCTTTTGAAAGGTAAATGTCTTCCTTAACGATTAATTGGTAATATTTTAGGGCAATTAAAGCTGCTAACTTTGTCGTTACTCCACTTTTAAATTTTTTATTCCATTCATTTATTATCGGCAATATGAAGTTTAGTTTTTCCACTCCAAATTCATCTTTATATTTGTTAATTAGTTCAATTATACTTCCCCAGCCTTTTCCTTTTGGCTTCGTAAATATATACTGCATATCGGATATGGAATATTTATCGAATCCTAACCCTTTAAGTAAATCTTCATCAACCTCTTTACATGCTATTCTTAATAAAAAAGTTACTCTTTTTAATAATCTTTGGTTATCCTCAAGTAGCTTTTCCTCAAATAAATCAATAAAGTAATCCGAGTAAGCAGACAGTAACACTGATATCAAAACTTCATCCTTCCAAAAATAAGGAATGCTTTCATCTTCAATGATTTCTTCTATAAAATTTTCAAAGGAATTATCCTCGGATAAAAGCTTATCAGACACCCATTTTCTAAAACTTCGCCTAATGGGCAGAGACTCCCCAATTTCCTTGAAAAAATCATGGTAATTTTCTTGTCTGATAAATTCAGATTCGATTTTCTTTTCTAAAGCCCACTCTTCGTAAATATCATGGGTAATAAAGTATCCCGCTGTTTCATATCCGAGGATCCCATCATGCACCAAGGAATTAAGGGTCGATTCATTACAATCAGGAGAAATAAAAAATTGCCCTTCACATACTCTTTGAAAAGCAATCCTCATAAAACATTGCTCTCTGATTGGCTTGGATTTTTTTATCAACATATTCCATAATTTCTCTTTAAAAATTTGATAGTCAATAACTTCGTCATTATTATAGAACTTTAAATATTCGTTTAAATAAAAAGGGTTTCTTAGTAACTCCAACAGTTTCTTGTCGGTTGGCAAGTTAAAATTATAGGCTTGAGAGCATTCTATCAATTCTTCTACATTTAAAATTTCAATATAAAATTTGATGGGTTTAACTTGATATTGGTCAATAAACTGCAAATCCAAGTCAGACAAGTAATTGCTTCTTGCTGTAAATATAATTTTCCATTCATTTTTTATTAGAGCGGAGACAAATTTTTTGAATGGGTCTGTATCATCTAAATCTAATAACTTTTCACCTGAATCAATTACGACTAATTTTTTTTCTTCCTCTTGATGAGCTCTAATGAAATCATGCAAACTATGTTCGCCGAATAAGTTATTTACATTATTTAATTCGAACTCACTTGCCTTAAAAATATAAAAAGGAGTATTTATTTTTAGATCTTCATATAGCCTTTTGATAACCGCTGTTTTTCCAACTCCACCTACACCAGTTACCATCAATACTTGTTCATTTTCAATACCATTATTTATCCTTTCAAGAAGGACATTTCTACTTATTTCTATATTCTCCTCATTGAAGTTGATGGATGTTTGAATGTCCTCTAAAATAGACTCGGTATGGGCTTTTTTTTCCGCTAAGAGTTGAACAATATTTTTTGCAAAACTAAAGAAATGTTCAACAATTAACTCATTTTTCACAGCTACAAATGGTGATTCAAAGAAACTAGCCGTCCTCCATTCAATTTCGATATCAAGCTCTTTAGCCTTATTTTCAATATCAACTTTTACTTGGGGATCGTTTTGTTCAGGTTTTTCAGGATTATGACTCTGTCCCCACTCTTGATTTGTATAAAAAATAATTTTTGTTAAATTTGAATAGTCCCTTTTACTTTTTATTAAGGTTTTAATTAGATCACTTTTATGGATTGACAAAGTGGTTTCATAAAACTTCGCTTGCCATCCTATAAATTCCATATCTACATATACTGGATTGGTCTCAATACCTGATTGATTTTTATATCTAAAAATACCAAACTCTTTTCCGAATTCTACGCAAAATAAAAGATAACATAGCCATTCAAAGTTATTTTGTGGGTTCTCGCTAAATTTTGCTTTAAAGATATCCCAATCTGGCTTAATCATAAGTAGCCCCTTTCTTGTGTTAGACATCATTCTACAACTTTGTACATATTAACGCGATACCATCTTAAAACCATTTATTAGAGTAATTCTATGTAAAGACGAAGATAATTTATTAAATTAGGGCTATGGAAAAGTATTCCAACTCTGTAGTATGCCTTATAACTTTTTTCTAGATTTAAATTTTGTCCATATTCTTCTTTTTATTTTTTCCCAATCACTCATACTTTCAATAGAAGATATATTTAATGATTTGGATATTTCACTTTTAATCTTTGGAAAAAACTCTAGCAATACAGTTTGCAGTAAATTATCTACGTATACATTGTTTTTCTCAATATTCTCTGTTACATATTCAAAGAAATTAATTTGATTATTACTATAGTGCAATAAATTTCTTAGAATTTTACACTCCTTTCTTAAGTAATTTTTATATTGTACTAAAATTATATCCAAATCATTTAATCCTAAAGAAGAGTAATATTGAGGAGCTCTATCTTTAATATCAATTAAATTTTCCATTGTTTGATAAAATTTAATTGATGATAATCTTAAAAGTAAATACTTTTCTAAACTAAACTCTTTTACATTATAATCAAGGTGTTTTTCAATCCATAAGCAGCTGGAAATTTCATTTTGTATTATTAATAATCTCATTAAACAAACATTTAATGTTATATCTTCAGTGAAAAA
This sequence comes from Ferdinandcohnia sp. QZ13, assembly GCF_031324165.1. Taxonomy (NCBI): domain Bacteria; kingdom Bacillati; phylum Bacillota; class Bacilli; order Caryophanales; family Bacillaceae; genus Ferdinandcohnia; species Ferdinandcohnia sp. QZ13. Next base: position 1,954,462 of record NZ_JAVIVW010000015.1, read on the forward strand.
CCTTTTGTGCCAAACATCTTTCAAATCATAGTCTGGCTCATTAGTACACAATATATTTTTCGAAGGTATTAAAAGTGGCTGTTGAATAGTATTAATAATATCAGCAATATTTTGTCCAATTTCTTCAGAGAACCCTTTTATTATCTGTCCAGAATTAATAGAATTAAAAAATGGCGTATTGTCTAACACATAAGTAACGTATATTGTACTTCCTACAAGCTCGCCTTGATCTAAATAAAATCCTAAGTTATCAATATCTTCACCAAATAAGTTAAAATGAACATTAAGTATATTATTTAAAATATCTCTGTTATTCTTTCCCTGACTAGATTTAACTTTGTGACGAATAGGTTCGATTTTTTTATAAATAGGAATATCTCCCTTTAATACTCCGTCATTTCTTAGGACCTTTATTATTTCATATAGCATTAAACAACTATCACGAAAAAGTGAATGTACAGCCACACTAGAATAATTATTGTCATTACTAAACAAAAGCAATTTCTTTATACCATATAAATCATGGTTCATAGTTCTTAGATACTTCAATAATATCCCCCTTTGACAAACTGTTAATTAATTCAATTATACAATGAAAAAAGCCTAACTAAACGAAGTTAGGCTTTCACATTATAGCTAATTAACTCACTTTCAACATAAAATCACCATTACATAGAAAACCTCATTTACTTATGGTACGGTTCTCCCCTAATAATCCTGAAAGCCCGATACACCTGCTCCACCAATATCAACCTCATCAACTGATGCGGAAAAGTCATTTTTGAAAATGACAATGTATCATTCGCTCGCTTTATGACATCCTTGCTTAATCCTAGAGAACCTCCAATCACGAAGGCAATTTTGCTTTTTCCATAGGTTGCTAGGTTATCAATATCCGCTGCTAGCTGCTCGGATGATTTCATTTTCCCTTCAATCGCTAATGCAATCACATGGGTGTCATCTGATAGCTTTGCTAGAATCCGCTCTCCCTCTTTTTGCTTCACCTGCTCCATTTCAGTCTCACTTAAATTTTCCGGTGCCTTTTCATCAGCAAGTTCCACGATTTCCACTTTTGCATAAGCTGTTAATCGTTTTAAGTATTCATTGATCCCTTGGATCAAATATTTTTCTTTTAACTTTCCAATTGTCACAATTGTGATGTTCACAGTTATCCCCACCCCACTCACATTTTACAAACAAACTATCCACAGAAGTTATCCACATATCCACATTTTCTATCCGCATCTTGTATGGGAATATTAGTTCCCCACAACATATACCGCCTTATTTTGACAAAATTCACAGGTTGTTGATAAGTTTTCATCTTCAATTTTCGTCATAATTGGTGCAACCTCATGTTCATCCACCACGATATCCAACGCTAATTCGATATGCTCTTCACAACATTTAATCATTTTTTCTTCCTCCATCTATCTTACCCACAACCACTTGGGAATTATGGGTATAACTTTTTCTGTTTATTTTTTCTTATTCACATGTTCCTATCTTACCCATTTTAGCACATTATTTTGTCCACAAAAAAACAGGCGAATTCTCACTCCCCTGTTTTTGACACTACATGGATTCTCTTGCTAATTGAATGGTCGCCTTTTGCTTTTCGCCCGCTCGATAGAAGGTGACCTCCATTTTGTCTCCTACCGATCTTTTATATAAATGCTTTCTTAGTTCTACCACTGATATAATTTTTTCACCATCTAGTTCTACAATAACATCTAGCTCGCGTAATCCCGCTTGAGATGCCGGTGTATTTCGTAATACCTCTAAAACAGCTACTCCTTCTGTTACGTCATTCGGTAGATGTAAGGTTTGTGCACGATGGTAGGAGGAAATCTCACTTAGTGACCTAAGCTGTCCCACTCCCATAAATGGGCGTTTCACCTCTCCATATAGTTCAAGATCCTCAATAATGGGCTTTGCACTTGTAATGGGAATCGATAGACCAATTCCTTCAACCGCTTCCTGTGCGATTTTCATCGAATTGATGCCGATGACTTCGCCCTTGATGTTCACAAGCGCTCCTCCACTATTCCCTGGATTAATTGCAGCATCTGTTTGCATGACATCGGCATTCCAATCTGGCACTCCATCCTGATTAATATCAACCGGAATCGTCCGATTTAAGCCAGAAATAATGCCTTGAGTAACGGACCCGGAAAATTCAAGTCCCAATGGGTTTCCAATAGCAATGACCGGCTCCCCCAGATTAATAGTATCGGAGTTCCCAAATTGAGCAACCTTTTCTACATGGCTCGCGTCAATTTCAATGACCGCCAAATCCGTCCAAATGTCACTCCCAAGTAATCTTCCCTTCACCCTTGAGCCGTCACTTAAGCTAACTTCTATATCTGAAGCTCCTTCAATGACATGGTGATTTGTAACAATAAATGCTTTTCCATTTCCCTTTTTATAGACAACTCCTGAGCCTGTTCCTGCTGCAGTAGCCTCCTCCGCCCAAAAATTGGTTTGTTGAAGATTAACAATGCCCACGACTGCTTCATTTACCTTATTCACAGCATTGGTGATTTCAGACGTCACGCTAACATTAATTGTCTGCTGGACACTCTCTCCTGTTGCCGGTGCTTTTTTCTCCACATCATCTAGTCCGTTTACCTCTTCGGGAGCAGCATTCTCCTCGTATGGAAGTAAATGATACTTGGATAACGTCGGTAATAAAACAATAACAAGCAACGCACCAATGATGGCCCCAATTAATGCTGAAAAAAACCAGCCACCACGACCTCTTCGTTTTGATCTCTGATTTACATAATCCTGATCATAATACCCCATACCGCCATTTCTCCTTCTCAAAGTTCTTTTTATATTCAATTTTACCCATATTTTATGTAAATCATGACCTAACCCTAAACGAATAAAAGGCAGGAGCTGATCACCCCTGCCTTTTTCCAGTCCAAGATTATGCGTTTTTTCGTTCCATCACATTTATTCCGATTCCGATTAGCACCACTCCCATTAATGTTAAAATGCTGATTGGATATAGTAATTCATTAATCGATGCTCCGTAAATGGTAGCGGCTTTTAAGCCTTCCATCGCATGTTTAATTGGCACAAAGTTTGATACCTTCAATAAAAAGTCAGAGCTAACAATTTCCAATGGCCAATAAGCCCCGCCAAGCATCGATAAAGAGACCGATACAAGTGAAATAATGGCATTGAATTGCTGCGTACTTTTTACAACACTAACTAAAAACAGAGCTAAGGCGACAATTGAAAACACATATGGGACTAAAACAATTAATGTTTTTCCAAATCCCCCGTAAAAGTCCACTCCAACACCATACCGGAACACGAAAAAGATAAGAGCAACCTGAGCATATCCCATGAGGAAGCTATATACTAAATTACCCGCGTACATCTCCCATTTTTTTAATGGCGATAAAATCATGCGGTCCCAGACTCCCCACGTTCTCTCCTGTAAAATGTTGTGGACATTATAGGAGATCGTGTAAATGACAAAGAATAAAGTAAACCCGAAAATCGTCTGTAGCTGGTTATCAATAATCACGGCATCATCACCACGGAATGAAGCAGCCTGAATCTTAAATAACGGGTTCTCTTCCTTTTCTTTTAATTCTTCTATAATGGCATTAGGGTCGATATGGCTACTTGTTGCCGTTGCCTCTTTAATTTTATCTTCCAGCAAAAGATCCCCATAAAAGGTTTGAAGATAGCTTTCTAACAAATGAAGATTAGACGTTTCTGTCACTACGACAATCTTGTAGGAGTCCTCCTCCAACTTCACCGCAGCCTCAGCATCACCTTCACTCACCATTTTCTTAGCTTCCTCTTCCGTAACTGGTTTAAACTCAAAGCTTTGCGACTGGGTTAAATTCTTCCAGAGAGTCGTTTCTTCTATGTTTTCAATATCTGTATAAACGGGTATATTGATATTTGTATAATTTGCAGCACCTAATAATAATGCAAAGACAATACTCATCACGGTCATGCCAATCATAAGCATTGGCTTTCTCAAAAACAATTTAAATTTTGCCTGTAAAATACTTATCATATAGCATCACCTCTTCTCGGAAAGCTAAATACAGCCGCTGTTAACATCACTAAACCAAAGCCAAGCAAATATATGATATGATGATCAATTTCTGAAAGCTCTACTCCCTGCAGCAATTGCAATAATGCAGTCATCCCTGCACCATTTGGCGTGAAATTGCCCAATACCCCAATTAGCGAAGAAGTTTCACCAATCGGTGTAAAACTACCACCTAAAAAGGATAAAATCGCAACCATCACATTTCCAAAAAAGTTTGACACACCTTCTGAATCAATTCGGAAATTTAATGCGGTTAACAATGCCCCTACTCCACCAATCGCAAAGCATAATGACAAATTAACCAGGAAAAAACCAAGAAGATCATTCCAAACCACATCAAATACAAGAGAAGTAACTCCATATAAAATCGCTTGCTGAACAATCGAAATCACCATAACTGAGAAAAAAATACCACCTAAATACGACCATCTTGATGTATTCGATAAAATAATTCGATTATACACCTGTAACTGCTTTTCACGGTACGCAAATGAACCTAGATGAGACGCAATAAACATAATAAACATAACGCTCATACCGACGGAATAATATTGCAGGGAATTGATTGGTTCTCGTTTGGTTACAGTGTCAATTTCTCCTAACTTTGCACTACCAACTGCTTCTAACTGGATTCCCGCTTTTCCAATGACAATCATAGAAGTCAATTGCTTTTGAAAATTCACTAGTACATCCTCCACTACTTTTGGAGAAATCTCTTTTCCTTCATTTTTATAGAGTCTGATCGTCGCTGTGGAAGGCTCATCAAGTAATGCTGAGGAAAGTACATCAAATGTATAATTTTCAGGTATCTCTATGACAGCAGAATACTGGTCATCTTTTTTAAGTTCATTCAATTGTTCGGGCTTCACTTGCTCAAGCTCTACAATTTCTTTTAATTCCTTACTACCAAACACTTCATCTAGTAAAATCTGAATAGGACGTAGTTGGTCCGCTCCCTGGATTAATGCAGTTTCTGCCTCTTGTGGCAATCCCTCTGCCTTTACCTTTTGGACAAAAGCATCTATGTCCTTTTGTTCATCACTATGATCAATGAAAGCAACCTTAGCTGAAATGGAAGTTGTGTCACCTGCCATCACCCCACCTAAAGCAAAGCCCAGAATGGCAATAAGGATGAGAGGCATTAGAACTAAAACGAGTAGTTCCTGTGGATTCCGTATTAACACTAATAAATCTTTTTTTATAAATGGAATAATCATTGCTTCACCCCCTAGTCTCTTAGTGCTCTACCTGTCAGATGCAGAAAGACATCTTCAAGTGTCGGTGCCTTTACTTCAACTGAAATTAATACTGTTCCTGTTTCTTCAGCAAATTGAGAGATTTTTTGGAACAGATTATACTCCTTTGGAACAATAACCGTAACATCACGATCCTGTACCTTTACTTGACGAACGGTCGAATCTGCTTCAAGCAACTGAGTAAATTCCTCATTTGCTCGTTCTACTTTGATAGAAATCGTATTTTCAGAGGATAAAATATTCTTTAACTCTTCCTTCGTTCCAGATGCAATAATATGTCCTTTATCCATAATATATATCCGGTCACATAAGAACTCGACTTCCTCCATGTAATGACTCGTATATAAAACAGTCATTCCACGTTCTTTGTTCAGACGCTTAACCGTTTCTAAAATATAGTTACGGGATTGTGGGTCAATTCCAACCGTTGGCTCATCCATAATGATGATTTCTGGATTATGCAACAGTGCCACTCCAATATTCAACCTTCTTTTCATACCACCCGAAAAAGTTTTCACGAGATCCTTTCTTCGGTCAGTTAAACCAATTTGCTCCAATACCTCTTCGATTCGCTGCTTCAATTCGGCACCCTTTAATCGATATATCTCTCCAAAAAAACGTAAATTTTCTTCCGCTGATAAATCCGTATATAGGGCAATTTCCTGTGGAACCACACCTAGAATTTTTCGGATATTATGTGGATGCTTAATCGTGCTTTCGTTCATTAACCGTACATCCCCTGAAGTCGGAACAACCAATGATGACAACATCGAAATGGTCGTCGATTTTCCCGCTCCATTCGGACCTAGTAGCCCAACAATCTCTCCTTTTTCCAAAAACATATTGATCCCTTGTGCAGCAAACTTTTGTTTATATTTCTTCGATAAATCAATAATTTCTAACATCACGTCATCCTCCTTTATACTTCCATCATAGACTTTACTTTCTCTAGACAGCACTATCTCCGGTCACTTGTTTATGTAAAAAACATGACTTTAGTCATGTTTCCATTAAAAAAGGGCTGACCCTTTTGTTTGGACATCCCTTACGCCTTATGTAATATCATTTTTTACAGCAAAAATCGCTAACTGAGTACGGTCCCGAAGCTCTAGCTTATGCAAGATTTGTGTAATATGGTTTTTTACCGTACCAATCGATAAAAATAATTCATCTGCGATTTCTTTATTTGTCTTTCCTTCACCTACTAATCTGGTAATATCCAACTCCCTTGCAGACAAAGGCAATTCAAGCTTTTTCTCCACTTTATGTAATAATCGCGGCATCACCTTTGCCACAACCTCCTCATGAATCGGCAGCCCGCCTTGAAAACAGCTATGAACGGCATGTATCAATGCTTTTTGATCTGATGTTTTTAATAGAAATGCATTGGCACCATATTTCAATGCCTGGATTGCATATTCATCATCATTAAAGGTCGTGAGGATTAAAATCTTCACATTTGGCCAGCGCTCCTTAATCTTTCTCGTCGCTTCAAGGCCATTCATAACCGGCATGCGGATATCCATTAGCACAACATCGATAACATGGGCCTCCATCTTTTTGATGGCCTCTTCTCCGTTTTCTGCTTCTGCTACAACCCGTATTTGCTCGTCCTGTTGTAGCATCAACTTCAAGCCTTGTCTCACAATCGATTGGTCCTCTACAATTAACACATTCCACATGTTCGTTTCCCCGCCTTTACAGTTTCTCCAACGGAATCATTCCCTTAATCACAAACTGTTCATCCGTTTGATAGACTGCTAGTGTTCCATCTACTTCCTCAACACGTTTTCGCATATTTAAAAGCCCAAACCCCTCTTGATATGGCTCCTTCTTATGAATTCGGTTTTTAATGACAAACTCCATATTCCCGTCTGCTGTCTTTCCTAGTACCACCTGAACTTCACGTGAGTGAGCGTGTCGCATGGCATTTGTTAGTCCTTCCTGAATGACGCGATAGAGCACGACACTTTGTTCATTGGTAAGTCGCTCTGAAAGAATGCCTTGCTTTGTTGTAAACTGAACCATGATATGACTTTCTGCCTCAAGCTTTTTAATCAACTGTAAAATCGTTGCAATTCCTTCATGCTCCCTGTTTTTTAAGGTTCGGACTGCAAATCGAGTTTCTTCTAAGCTCTCTTTTGCCAATTCCTTTAATTCGTTGTAATGTTCAGGACCTTGTTGGATAGAAAGAATCTCTACCTGCATAAGTAGTGCTGTAAGCTTATGCCCAACTGAATCATGAATGTCCCTAGCTATCTTGGTCCTTTCCTGATAGCGAGCTTCCTCCTCGGTAACAAGAGCAACCCTTTTTACCTTTCGATATTCCCCAAGCAATTCCTCATATAGGCCGCGCTGTTCTTCCCGCTTAGTCCACAGTTCATTAACCTGTAGCGCAACAAGATAGAATAAGAGTATCAAAACATACACGGATAATTCCATTTCCATTAATAAAAACAAGCCCAATAAAGCAGCTATCGTTATAGCTCCAAACCATTTAAATGTTTTACTTTCTAACTGATTCGCTGCTAACATGACAACATACATCAATAATAAGTAGATAAATGAGTTTCCTTCTTCAACAACACCAAGCACCAATAGAAGTCCGGTTATTCCCCCATATAAATAAACCGGATTAGGTGAGATTTTCAGAAAAAAATAGAATGTCAGGACAGCCGCACAAATCATAATTGAATACGCGGATGGAACTGACTTTTCACAGATAAAAAACAACGTCCAAATCACCATGAAACCCGCTGTCCGCAAAACAAAAGCTTTCATACCATCCCCACTTTCATCCTAGTTTCAAGTTACTAGAAAATAATGGGTACGGCAAGTGTTTTCCAAAACAAAAAGCCCATCTGATCAAAATCAAATGAGCTTCTATGAAAATGCCCCCTTGCATAATCTTCTGGGCTATTTTCATTACACGTAAGCAAGCTTCGTTGGAACTTTTGGATCAGTATCATACAGATCAAATTGTTCTCCAACCACATACCCCTTGCTTTCCAAAGTTTGCTTAACAGACATGCGTGCTAATTCTTTTAAATTATTATCCTTACTTAAATGCGCCAGATAGATTCGTTTCGTGCGGTCTCCGATCACATCTGACATCGCGAGTGCCGCATCCTCATTTGAAACGTGCCCAACATCACTTAAAATACGGCGCTTGATGCTCCATGGATAATGGCCCATTTGAAGCATCGACACATCATGGTTGCTTTCGAACACATAGGCATCGGCATTTTCAATCGTACCTTTCATTCTATCACTGACGTAGCCTGTATCCGTAATGACAACAACCTTTTTCCCCTCATGATGGAATACATAAAACATCGGTTCGGCCGCATCATGAGAAACACCGAATGATTCAACATCCATATTTCCAAATGTCTTTACCGTCCCCATTTGAAAAATAAACTTCTGTTCAGTCGGGATTTCTCCAATATTGTGCTCCATTGCCTTCCATGTCTTTTCATTTGCATAGATGGGTAGCTTGTACTTTCTTGCGAGTACACCAAGCCCTTTTATATGGTCACTATGCTCATGTGTCACAAGGATCCCTGAAAGATGCTTAATTTCTTTGTTGATTTCTTTAAATAAAAGTTCTAGTTGTTTCCCACTTAACCCTGCATCTACAAGCAAGGAATGCTTGTCTGTCCCAACATAGAACGCATTTCCTGTGCTCCCACTTGCAAGCACACTAAAATGCAACCCCATAATCGTTCACTCCGTCTTATTAAGAATTTGTCCTTCAATGGCATTTACGTAAACCTCTGTCTCATCATCAATAACAACATGCCATGTCGGTGCTAATAACTGTGATTCAGAATATGGAACGAGTGGGTAATACCCAAATTCCATTTTAGATACATGGCTACCTGATTTTAAATGATAATTTTCATAAAGATTTTCTAAGGTCTTGATAGGCGTAATTAACTCTTCCAACTTATGCTCTTCAAACTCAGGAATTAATGTTTGCTCATATGATACGACTTCATGATCGTCATTTACATATAAGTAAATAACCCCACTAATATTTAGAGACTGACCAAAGATCTTGTAATTATTATGTTGTTGAACTAAAACAATCGTCCCTGTCTCTTCATCCACACTCCAAACGGTATATTTCTCACCGTCTAGCAAATGATCCTTCACAAACTGATGTATTTTCACTTGGTCCGTTATCGATATTTTAATAGGGTCACTAAATTTACCCTTTAACACCCCAGTGGTTTCGAGGTTAACGTCCTGGTTTTTAAGTTTTTTGACATCGTCCTCTGTAAAAATCTTTACCTTGCCACTGATATAACTTAATTCTTTCGGTTCCTTCGGTAAAGCTTCGTACGTAATTCCTTCATCCGCTAGTTTCTCATCGATAGTACGTTCTGCTATTTCATCCAATTGGCTACTATCCCTTTTTTGAACAAGCTGATACCCTAAAAAGATATTTAGAATCAGGAAGGTAATGATAAATACAGACTTGGTTTTACTCCAATCCATCTTCACGCCCCCCTATATCCTCACCCTTTACATCAACCTTTCCCCATTGTCCATTATACCTGTATGACCAAATCGGTTGAAGTGAAACAAATTGGGAATTATCTTCATTCTCCTTTAGCTCATATGCAACTGTCACACTGTCAAGCAACTCAGGATTAAAATCCCGCTTAGAGGTGATTTTCTCCATTACTAATTCACCCTTTAAAAGGTTCTCCGGGCTTGGAGGCAAACCAATTTGTAGGCTTACCATCGGATGGTCATACTTCACAATCTCATTATTCTCCCATTGCTGTGTGATATCCACCAGACCCCTGTGGTCAAAGACAGGAATGTTTTTAACATATAATTTAAACACTGTCGTTTGGCTCTCTTTATTCCAGCTAAAAAAGCGGTAGTCATCTGTCCAGCCAACATGTTCATTAACAAAATCTATACTTGTCTGAATTAAATCTGTCGTATCTGATTGATTTCCACTCATTCCCGTTGGATTAATAAATTCAATGTACTTCTGATTGTTAAAGACCCTAAGAAGTCTTGTTCCATCCGTATGAACCTCACCTGTAGAGAGTCTATCCCCTTTTACAAGGTCAGGATCCGTAAATAAACGGTCAATAAAGGTTTTAATATCGATTGTATCAGTAAAATAGTCAAGGCGATTTACAACTGTTTCATCCTTTGGCAAATAAACCGAATTTGTCTCTGAAAGTGAATATTCAATTTGCTCAGGATATCTCTTCGCCGTATTATAGAAACTTCTTTTAAAATCTCGTGTTAACCTGCTATTAATCCGGGCCTCATACACCAAGTTATCACCTGTTGACACAAAGTACACGATGCCCTCTTCACGATTCTCCGAATTGACATCAATAACAAATCGATCAAATGAAATCAACGAATGTTCTTTATCATTAATTTTTAAAAATGATTTATATAGTTGCAAGGGAAATGGATCTGGGAAGAAAATTTCAGCATGTCCACTTTGACTCAAAAAGTCTGCTAAACCAACTTCTTGAACAGCATGTGTAATGTTTTGAACATCTTGAATTTCCCATGTCCCAATTTCTTTCATCACTCGATTTAGTTCTGTCTCACTAAAGGTTCCAAAATGCTGGCCATCAATGTGATAGAGAATTTTACTTGGTTTAATAATCAAAGATGTTTCCTTTTTAACATTTTCCGTTACTTCCTGAACTAAATTGTCTCCTTCTATGGCCTTATATTCGGGCTGATAAGTCCACAAAGTCCAAGTTAGAACAATGCTTGAAAGCACCAAGATGATTAATATGGTTGTTTTAATTGATTCATACTTCATCCCATTCATCCTCTAGCCCCTCTTGATTTCCATCAGTTGGTAGAGTAAAGAAAACAGTTGTTCCAACCCCTTCTTCACTTTCAGCCCAAATTCTACCTCCATGAGCAACGACCATTTCTTTGGCAATTGCGAGTCCTAACCCAGTTCCCCCTAATTTACGAGTTCGCGCTTTATCCACCCGGTAAAAACGGTCAAAAATACGATTAATGTTATCCTTAGGGATTCCAACACCCTGGTCAGCCACACTTATTACAATTTCATCATTTACCTCCATCAATTGGAATGTGACTGTACCTCCCTCTGGGGAATACTTCAATGCGTTTGATATGACATTATCAAGTACCTGTGTAATTTTATCCGGATCGAATTCTAGATAAATTGACTTCTCTGGTAAATTACGGACGAATGAAACATGCTGCTCCTTCGACATCTCGAATCGGTCAATAATTCGATGAAAGTATTTTGTAAAGTTAATTAGCTCTTTTGAGAATTTGTAGTCCTTGCTATCAAGTTTTGATAGCTTCAGCAAGTCATTCACGAGTCGAATCATTCGCTCAGTTTCAGTTTGTGTAACATTTAAAAACTGCGGTGCAATCTTTTCGTCCTTCCATGCTCCTTCTGCTAGTGCTTCAAGATAGCTACGCATGGTCGTTAATGGCGTTCTAAGTTCATGCGAAACATTTGCCACGAACTCTCTTCGTTCACTTTCAATTTTCTCCTGCTCAGTTACATCATATAAAACAGCAATTAACCCATTAATAAAGCCTGACTCCTTTTTAATAACCGAAAAGCTAACCTTGATAATGTATTGCTTTTTATGGGTACTAAAATCAAGTATTTCTGTATCAATATCGTGAACAAGCTCCTCGAACGTGTATTGCTCGTCTAATCCTAAGACAGATACAATGGATTCATTAAGGACTGTTTCACGTGAAACATCAAGCATATTAACTGCAGGCGTATTAATTAAAATGACTCTTCCCTTTTTATCAGTGGCAATTACCCCATCTGTCATATGGGCCAATACCGAGGAAAGCTTCCGACGTTCACCTTCTGTTGTCGCCTGTGCATCCTGTATTTTACTGGATAAATTATTAAAGGTCATGGCCAATTGACCAATCTCATCTTGACCAAACACCTTTACCTTTTTCGAATAATTCCCTTTCCCTAATTCCACTACATGCTTCCTCATTGCGGAAATTGGCCTTGTAATGGTCTGTGCAACAAAGATCCCGAGAATTGCGGTAATCGCCATCGCAATCCCTGTTCCTGTTACGAAAATGTCGTTGATTTCTTTTATATCATCGTAGACATTTTCCAACCTTGCTTTTAAATAAATGGCGCCAATGATATCTCCATTCGAACGAATCGGTGTTGAAGATATATATACGCGGTCATATTCCTGTCGCCGTACATCATCTAGATTATCACCTAATAATAACGTACGTTTGACCAAATCTATATTTGACTTTCGTCCAACAACGCCTTGACTATACGGATCGGAGGTTCCTATTACGCGACTTTTATTATCAATTACCTGGATTTCCTGAATATCCTCTGACTCATAGTCTCTTAAAATACTCCGGATATCCTTTTCTAAAGTTGTTGGATCCTCCCGCTCCTTAATCATTTCCTGTTCCATGCTAAACGCTAGCATATTGACACGTTCATTTAACGATACTTTAAAGTTTTCTACTAATCGCAACTCCAGTTTCCCAATAAAATATACACCGATAATTTGCATGGCAATTAAAATGAGTAGCAAATAAATAAGTGCAAATTTAATGTGAATGGACTGAAAAAAACCTAGTCGTCTCATTTTGGGATTTACTCCTGATCAGGATTTCGTAAATAATAGCCAACTCCACGCCTTGTCACAATCCATGTTGGATGACTTGGGCTGTCTTCAATTTTTTCACGCAAACGACGGACGGTAACATCTACTGTTCGTACATCTCCAAAATAGTCATAGCCCCATACGGTTTGTAATAAATGCTCTCTTGTCATGACTTGACCTAAGTGCTTCGCTAAATAATGCAAGAGTTCAAATTCGCGATGAGTTAATTCAATCGTTTCACCACGTTTACTTACTACATAGGCATCAGGATGGATGACAAGTGAACCTACTGTTATTTCACTTGATGTATCCTGGCTAACCGCCTCGGAAATTTGTTGGTGTCGACGTAGGTTTGCTTTTACCCGTGCAAGCAGTTCTCTTGTACTAAACGGTTTTGTGACATAGTCATCAGCACCTAGCTCAAGACCCAATACTTTATCAATTTCAGAATCCTTTGCTGTCAACATGACAATTGGCATATCATGTTTTTTTCGTACCTCACGACATACCTCCATCCCATCCTTATGTGGTAACATGATGTCGAGAAGAATAAGGTCTGGTTCCACTTCTTCCACCTTTTCTAAGGCCTCATTGCCATCATAGGCACATACTACCTTATATCCTTCTTTTTCAAGATTAAATTGTAATATATCTGCAATTGGTTTCTCATCATCTACTACAAGAATTACTTTTTCCATTCGCGATTACTCCTTCACTTTGAAATAATTTATGTGGTTTCATTTATATAGTTCGAATTGTTCTTTTTATTTTGCTCCTTTATCTCTAACTTTAGCAGAAAAAGGGAGGTATATCATTAGTAAGTGTGAAAAAAACGGTGATTTAGGACGTTTGTCCTTTCCTTTTCCGCCTTTGTCATTCTTTATACTTATGAAAAAACCTTCAGCATCATGCTGAAGGTTTTGTGTCACATTTAGTTTAGTTTAGATATTCTAACGGGTTTTTCAGAGCCCCATTTATATATAATTCAAAATGTAAGTGAGTTCCGGTTGAGTTTCCAGTTGACCCCATTACACCAATTTGTTGGCCTCTTGTAACAGTTTGTCCAACACTTACATGAATCGAGGATAAGTGTGCATAAATTGTTTTCATTCCATTGTTGTGGTTAATCACAATTTTATTACCGAAACTTCCATCATAACCAGCTTCTACAACAGTTCCATTGTCCGCTGCCTTAATCGCATAATTGCTTGGTCTTGCAATATCAATTCCTTTATGAAGTCTTCCCCATCTATATCCAACATGACTAGAAATATAACCGCCAACTGTCGGCCATGCAAGCTGACCAGATCCTCGAGATGGAACTACCTTTGTTCCTTTTTCGATAATCTCAGTTACTGGTTCCTTGGTGATGGATTCACCCAGCTTATTTGTTTCAGTTGTCACACCATTGATGATTTTATATTCATAGTGAACAGTCTTTTCACCATCTTGACCTTCTTGGGTTACTTTATTGTCACCTTTAAACATATTTGAATTTTCATTTACCTTTGTTTCAAACTTAATTGTTTCTTTTTGATTTTCCTCTTTTTTAACAACAACTGTTAAAAATGGCTTATACGCTGTTACATTTAACTCTTGTCCGATTTGAAGCAAAGTATCTTCAGTCATCCCCGGGTTTAATGCTAGTAATTCAGCAGTTTTCAAATCATGGTCAACTGCGATAGAGCCTAGAACATCCCCCTCTTTAACCTGATACTTTTTCTCCTCTAAAGTTCCCTTTTGAAGCAATGTAACAGTATCAGCAGGACTATGAACCTGCTCAGGTAAAACTTTTTCATCTGAAATTGAAACTTTTTCTACAAATGAAACGTCTAATAAACGAGATTGTCCTTCAGCTAATGCTGGTAGGGGCTCTTCTGAGTTTGCTCTAGCTTCAAGCTCCTGCAACTCTTCTTCGTTTACATATTGTAATTTTAATTGTTTAAGAGCTTCATTTGCTTCTTCCTCATTTTTAAGGTAGGCAACTGGCTCTCCGTCAACAGTAATAGCTTTAGCTTCAGCTGCAATTTCTAGCTCAGTTTCTAACCTCTTTGCAGTTGTAGCATTATTAAAAGTAGGATGAAAAGCTTGTTCTTCAATCACGGATACATTATCTGCAACTAATTCTAGTCCTTGATACTGGTCCTTTAAAGAATCAACCTTCTGATCAATTACTTTTTCAACGACATTTTTGGAATCAACTGTTCCAACTCTTTGGCCATCTATGTATATGTGATACACGGTTTGAATTTTTGTATCCGCTGATACAGTTCCAAACACGAGTGTTGAAAGTGCAACAGATGTAATGGCAACTCGTTTAAATAAAGTCATGTATGTTCTTGGTGCTTTTTCATTATTATTTTGATTTGACACGGTCTTTCCTCCCTGAACAAAGGTTGCTTGTCCGAAATACTCGTTCCTCTCACCCTGTGAGTTGAAAAGCGTTGTCTTACAAAATACGCCAAGACGTATTCGATAGTTCGACAAATCTCTCTATTTTATACTTTATTAATTTACCATAGAATTTGAAAAATAGTATACTAGTTTCCAATATGTAATATAATTGTAGTATTGCTTCCAATTTTTTACACAAAAATGTGGGATTTTGACATAGATTTGGGTCTATCAACTTATAGAACCTCGCATTTTTTGTCGATTCTCCACATCTAAAGGCATCTATTTACTATATTTCATAGATAAAATGACATAGATAAAAAAAGACGTATCACAAATTGTGACACGTCTTTTCTTTACGCTCCTGGTGGAATACCGGCGTCGTCAAACCTTCGTTCGAGATTAACGAATTTATTATATTCTTTTACGAATGCTAGCGAAACCGTTCCTACCGGGCCGTTACGTTGCTTCGCAATGATAATTTCAATGATATTCTTATTCTCTGACTCTTTGTCATAATAATCATCACGGTATAAGAAAGCTACAATATCCGCATCCTGCTCAATACTTCCTGATTCACGAATATCTGACATCATCGGACGCTTGTCCTGTCTTTGTTCAACACCACGGGAAAGCTGGGATAAGGCAATAACAGGAACCTTTAACTCACGAGCTAATGCTTTTAAGGAACGTGAGATTTCAGAAACCTCTTGTTGGCGGTTTTCGCCGCTTCTACCGCTTCCTTGAATCAATTGAAGGTAATCGATCAGAATCATCCCTAATCCACTTTCTTGCTTAAGTCTACGGCATTTTGAGCGAATCTCATTAACACGAATCCCTGGGGTATCATCAATGTAGATTCCTGAATTTGATAAGCTTCCCATTGCCATCGTTAGCTTACTCCAGTCTTCAGGTGTTAAGGAGCCTGTACGTAGATTTTGGGCATTGATGTTTCCTTCAGCACAAAGCATCCTCATTACTAGCTGCTCAGCTCCCATCTCTAAACTGAAGATGGCAACATTCTCATCGGTCTTTGTTGCTACGTTTTGGGCAATATTAAGAGCAAAGGCTGTCTTACCAACAGACGGACGGGCTGCTACGATAATTAAGTCATTTCGTTGGAATCCAGCTGTCATTTTGTCAAGCTCAGTAAACCCTGTTGGGATTCCCGTAATATCGCCTACACGATTATGAAGGGTTTCAATATTATCATAGGTCTGGACGAGAACATCTTTAATATTTTGGAAAGCACCCGCATTTTTACGGTTTGCCACTTCCATAATATTTTTTTCAGCCTCACTTAAAAGAGAGTCAACCTCATCTTCCCGTGAATAACCATCCGTTGCAATCGTCGTTGCCGTACGAATCAATCGTCGTAAAATCGATTTTTCTTCAATGATTTTCGCATAATATTCTATATTGGAGGCGGTTGGAACAGACCCTGCCAATTCACTTAAGTAAGAAACTCCACCAATTTCATCTAAAATTTTTACATCCGCTAACTCAGAAGTAACCGTGACAAGGTCGACCGGTTCACCTTTATCTGAGAGATTTAGCATCGCGTCAAAAATCTTTTGGTGGGATGTCCGATAAAAGTCTTCTGGAATCAATATTTCTGAAGCAAGAGTAAGTGAACTTGGTTCTAGAAAGATCGCACCTAAAACCGCCTGCTCTGCCTCTATATTTTGCGGAGGAATACGATCAGCAAAAATGTCACTCAACTATTCTCCACTCCCTTTATTTGTATAAATTTGTGATTGTTGTCTAGCTCCAGGCGCTATAGACTCTTTAGTCTAAGCCAATAGCTTCTGAAGGTAAAATGCACATTCTGCCAGCGCTCGTCTTATGCTTATCGTCGATAAACGGAAGCATTAAGCTTTTCTTATATATCTATTTATCTATTATACTTATTTCAGAATGAAAAAGCTTGTTATACGAAAAAAATGTGATCCTGTATGTAAACAAAACCACATTTTTCATTCTATCTGTTTTCTATATTCTTTTTCAATGGAAATTACTGTTCTTTGACATGTACCTTTACAGTTGCTGATACTTCTGGATGTAATTTTACAGGTACATTTGTATAACCTAATGCTCTAATTCCATCTGGAAGATCAAATTTACGCTTATCAATTTTGATACCTTGCTTTTTCGCAAGCTCATCGGCAATTTGCTTACTTGTTACAGATCCGAAAAGTCTGCCGCCCTCACCCGCTTTTGCTTGTAACTCAACAGTTAAAGCTTCGAGTTTCTCTTTCAATTGCTTTGACTGTTCTAATTCTTCTGCAGCTTCTTTTGATTCTTTATTTTTCTTTGCTTCTAATGTTTTCATGTTTGCTGGTGTCGCTTCAATCGCAAGGTTTTGCTTGAATAGGAAATTGTGTGCATATCCATCAGATACGTTCTTCACTTCTCCCTTTTTTCCTTTACCTTTTACATCTTTTAAGAAAATAACTTTCATTCCTTGGTACCTCCCTCTAAATACTCATCTATAACTAAAAGTAGCTGTTCTTCTGCTTCTTCAATCGTTGTGTCCTCTAGCTGAGTAGCTGCATTTGTCAAATGACCACCTCCACCTAAACCTTCCATAATCAATTGTACATTGACATCTCCTAATGAACGAGCACTAATTCCAATTTTTAAATCATGGCGGATGGAAATCACGAATGATGCGACTACATCATTCATTGTAAGTAATGTATCTGCTGCTTGAGCAATCATCACTTGATCGTAAGTCTCATTTTCTTTTCCTTTTGCAATTGCAATTCCATTTTTATAAATAAACGCTGATTCAATCAGTTTTGAACGCTTTTTATATTGTTCCATGTTCTCCTTCAGGAATTTCTGAACAAGAACGGTGTCCGCTCCTTGAGCACGTAAATAGGACGCCGCATCAAATGTTCTAGATCCTGTTCGAAGCGTAAAGCTCTTTGTATCAACAATAATTCCCGCAAGTAAAGCCGTTGCCTCCAGCATATCGATTTTCTTACGCTTTGGCTGATATTCAAGAAGCTCTGTAACCAATTCCGCCGTAGATGACGCATAAGGTTCCATATATACGAGTAATGGTGATTGTATAAATTCCTCACCGCGACGGTGATGGTCAATGACCACTACTTTATCAATTTTTGATACGAGTTTCTCCTCAATTACAAGCGACGGCTTATGGGTGTCTACAACAACAAGTAGCGTATCATTTGTAGCGATTTCAAGAGCTTGCTCCGGTGTAATAAAATAGGACCAGAGTTCTGTATTTTCTTTCACTTCCTCAAGGAGACGTCCTACACCTGAATCAATTTCATTCGGATTTAAAACAATGTATCCTTCTTTATGGTTCATTTGTGCCACTTTTAAAATCCCAATGGAAGCCCCTACTGCATCCATATCAGGGTATTTATGGCCCATTATGATGACTTTATCACTATCAGAGACAATTTCCTTTAATGCATGTGAAATCACGCGAGCGCGAACCCTAGTCCGTTTTTCCATCGGATTCGTTTTGCCGCCATAAAACTTAACCTTCCCATTCGGGAGTTTCATCGCAACCTGGTCTCCGCCACGTCCTAATGCTAGGTCTAAACTTGATTGTGCCGCAACTCCTAACTCTGGAAGTGTTTGGACCCCTATTCCAATCCCAATACTTAAGGTTAATGCTACGCTATCTTTTGCGGTATTTTCCCTCACATCATCCAAAATCGTAAACTTTGTTTTTTCAAGATTCGATAAGATTTCTTCATTCAACACAGCGATAAAGCGCTCAGACGAAGTCCTCTTTAAAAAGACACCATGCTCATTCGCCCATTCATTCAGTATGGATGTGACTTGGCTATTTAATGAACTCTTTCGTTGATCATCCATCCCTTGGGTTACTTCATCATAGTTATCTAAAAAGATAATCCCTAAAACAGTCCGCTCAGCCTCATACAATTGCACAATTTCCATTTGTTCAGTTACATCAAAGAAATAAAGTAAACGTTCTTCTCTCTTTATGATGACCTTAAATTTCTGCTCATTTAATGTAATTGTCTCACTTTCGATTTCTTGTTGAATTAAGGGAACAATCAGTTCCTCAACATCATAAAGTGATCTACCTACCAGCGTATCTGCGTCAAGAAAGTTCGATAAGTAGGCGTTAGCCCACTCTACCTGAAACTCCTCATTATAAAGCAAGATCCCAATCGGCATTTCCATTAACGCTTCTTCGCCAACTTTTTTTAAGCGATACGAAAGGGTCGAGATATAATGCTCCATTTCCTTTTTTAGAATCGAGTTTGCTTTTAATAAAAAATACACAATAAATCCAAGGAGCAGAAAACATGCTAACCCAATCATCCAATGAAAAAAAATGAGAATTGCACTAAAAACACTTGTAAGAACAAGCAATGCATAAATAGGATAGCGAAATAACTTCCTTTTGTAAAAGTCTGGCATGTAATTTTCAGCTCCTAAAGCTTTGTTTTACTTCTTTCCACTAATTCGATTTCTCAGTTGAAACCCTAAGTCAATTATACCTAAGATTCGAATAATATAAAGGAGAAATGGTGTTAAGATTGTCAGTATAATTGGCACAGCCTTTGTAATTCCTTTTTGATGACAGAAATAATAAATGAGCGACAAGCCTTGAATCACCATGAACAACTGCAGAACAAAAAAGAGATTTAAAAAGGCGGTATACCCAAACGTGCCCTTTTCCAGTTCAACAAAGCTAAAAAGTAAAATTAGTAAGTAATACCACAAAATACTCTTAGGGAAATTAATTTCACGGAAAGGTGGGAATGGATTCAATTTTACTTGAAGTCGGACAAGCACCGGTTTCATGGCTACGACCGTAACAAAGGCTAAAATCATCGAAAACAAAACAAACATACTTGGGATCATGTATTGCATCATGTTAATCGAATCTTCAAGCCTTGCAATGACTTCTTTATTCACTTCGCCCCCTGTTGCCCTCATTATACTCTCTGCCATGGCAAAAGATTCCCGCGAGCTCTCTCGAATCATGTCATATACATCAATTTGCAGAACTATTATAGCTGTAACATACAGGAGCACGATTGAGAACAAGTACGATAAACAGGAGCCTAGAAATAGCTCGATACCGCTTCTTCCCCGATTAATCAATTCACCTAGTAAGATTCCTGTAATTCCAAACGTAACCGTATGTATAATCCCCATAACCGAACCTAATAGACCGGATAATAAAAAGGCAATTAGTATAAATAACAATGACTGCTTTACCCTATATTTCACAGTAAACAAGATAAATGGTATGGGTAAAAGGAATGAAAGTGCTGTTCCAAGTAGTGGGATATATAAAGTAAGAAGTAACAGTACACTATATACCGCTAGCAGCATGGCGCCTTCTGTTAAATTTTTAGCGTTTTTCACCTTTTCACCTCAACTTAGATGACCCTTGTAAACATGAGCCTATTTTTACAATCACTTTCTATTTTAAAGATTTACTAGAAAGTCTTCAACTTTTGGACTTCTACAGGATGGGTTACTTCGATGTTGACACCGGATGTTCAGTCTTTTGTTGAAGTTCCTCTGTAAACTAAAACTTTTTGTTTTACTTTTCCCTATTTTCTATTATGATAGTAATTAAATGAATAAACGTAACCACAAGGGGAGCAATTTTGCTGAGAGTGAACATTAAAGTTCAGACCCTTCGAACCTGTTAGTTAATGCTAGCGTAGGGATGTGAGAGTTACCTGTGAACTTATACTTTTATTAAAGTTGTTCTCCTTTGGGGTGCGTTTTTTTTACAACATACTTCAAGGGGGATTTTTTTATGAGAAGCACAAGATTACAAGCAATGATTGAAGCCGCAATTTTTGCTGCCTTAGCACTAGTGTTGGATTTACTTCCATCGATTGACATTACTCCAGCCATATCTATTTCATTTGCAATGGTCCCTGTTTTTATTATTGCTTTAAGATGGGGTATAAAAATTGGAATGTTATCTGGTTTGTTATGGGGATTACTGCAGTTAGTATTTGACCCATGGATTGTACACCCTGTTCAAGCCATTATGGAATATATCATTGCCTTTTCGTTCATTGGATTAGGAGGAATTTTCAAATCAATCGTACAGGAAAGTTTAAAAAACAACCAGAAATCAAAAGCACTGATTGCCATTACCTTTGCAATATTTATTGGTAGTCTTGCACGCTATTTCTGGCACTTCCTAGCTGGCTTTATCTTTATTGAATATTTTGCACCAGAAATTGAAAACCCAGTTTGGTATTCCTTCACCTTCAACGGAATAACAATGCTAGCAACATTCGTTTTATGTACAATCGTACTATCGATCCTAATCATTGCTTCACCACGTTTTATCGTACTAAAACAAAAATAGGAACCATAGGGACGGTTCTCGCGGTTCCTTTAAAAACAAGATGTAAAAAAAGCGATGACCGCATTGACGATCATCGCTTTTCTTTATTATTCACCAGATACATATGGTAATAATGCCATTTGACGAGCACGTTTAATAGCAACAGTTAATTTACGTTGGTATTTTGCGCTTGTACCAGTTACACGACGAGGTAAGATTTTACCACGCTCAGAAACGAATTTTTTTAGTAAATCTACTTCTTTGTAATCGATGTGTGTAATTCCATTAGCTGTGAAGTAACACACTTTACGACGCTTTGCACGTCCACCTTTACGTCCGCCTGCCATTGATTTTCCCTCCTTTTTTAGTTTTTAATTTATACGATTGACTTACAAGTTAGAACGGAAGATCGTCATCTGAAATATCGATAGGCTGTCCATCATTTGCAAATGGATCTTGGTCTACTCTTGTAGGTCCTTGGTTTTGATTCGGGTTCTGACTCTGTCCAAATGGAGAGTATCCACCTTGGCCACCGCCTTGGTTTCCACCCTGGTTGCCACCATAGCCACCTTGATTACCACCATAGCCTCCGCCATTATTGCCACCAAAGTTACCTCCACCGCTGCGCTGTTGGTCATTTGCATTTCGAGGTTCAAGGAATTGAACACTCTCTGCTACAACCTCAGTAACATAGACGCGTTTGCCATCCTGACCTTCATAATTTCTTGTTTGAAGACGACCATCAACGCCTGCTAAACTCCCTTTTTTTAGGAAATTCGCGACATTTTCAGCTGGTCGGCGCCATACAACACAATTAATGAAGTCAGCTTCACGTTCCCCTGACTGATTCGTAAATGCTCGATTCACTGCGAGTGTGAAGGTTGCAACCGCAACTCCACTTGGGGTATATCGTAATTCCGGATCCTTTGTAAGTCTCCCAACGAGAACTACGCGATTCATCATCAGAACCATCTCCTTAACAGGATATTGAAACAGAGTCTATACTCTTAAATATTCTTATTCTTCTTCTTTAACAACGATATGACGGATAATGTCTTCACTGATCTTCGCTAAACGATCGAATTCGCTAACAGCTTCAGCGTTAGACACTACGTTAAGAATCATGTAATAACCATCGCGGAAATCATTGATTTCATAAGCTAAACGGCGCTTACCCCATTCTTTTACGTTTGTAATCTCCGCACCATTGTCAGTTAAAACGCCATTAAAACGCTCAACTAAAGCCTTTTTTGCTTCATCATCAATGTTTGGACGGATGATATACATAACTTCGTATTTTCTCATCACGTTACACCTCCTTTTGGACTAACGGCTCTTTATCTAAAAAGAGCAAGGAGCAATTATTTCAATTACTCACAGAAAGATATTATATCACATGAATAATTTGTAGGCAAGAAATGTTTAAAAACCACAAAACGAAAACTCGTCCTGTGGCTACTTTTAATATTCCTTATACATTAAAACGGAAGTGAATGACATCTCCATCTTGAACAACATATTCTTTTCCTTCAAGACGTACCTTACCTGCCTCACGAGCAGCTGTCATAGAACCACCTGAAAGTAAATCTTCATACGATACAGTCTCCGCTCGGATAAACCCTCTCTCAAAATCAGAGTGAATGATCCCTGCACACTGTGGAGCTTTCATTCCTTTTCTAAACGTCCACGCTCTTACCTCTTGTACACCAGCTGTAAAATAAGTAGCTAGACCTAATAAATGATATGCAGCACGAATTAATTGGTCAAGTCCAGATTCCTCAATTCCAAGCTCTTCTAGGAACATTGCCTTTTCTTCCCCTTCAAGCTCGACAATCTCTGACTCAATCTTTGCACAAATAACAATGACTTCAGCATTTTCTTTTTGTGCAAACTCACGAACCAATTGAACATACTCATTTGATGAAGGATCAACTACATCATCTTCACCAACATTAGCAACGTATAAAACTGGTTTACTTGTTAGTAAATGCATACCTTTTACATATTTCATTTGTTCGTCACTAAATTCTACTGCACGAGCCGGCTGTTCGTTTTCAAATGCTTCTTTTAGCATGACAAGCACTTCATGCTCTGCAACAGCATCTTTGTCCTTTTGCTTTGCGAGCTTCGCAACACGATCAATACGCTTATCTACTGATTCTAAATCCGCTAAAATAAGCTCTAAATTGATTGTCTCAATATCTGCAATTGGATCCACTTTACCCGCTACGTGTGTAATATTATCATCTGCAAAGCAGCGTACAACATGACAAATCGCATCCACTTGGCGGATATGTGATAAAAACTTATTCCCAAGACCTTCCCCTTTACTAGCACCTTTTACAATTCCTGCAATATCCGTAAATTCAAACGTTGTTGGAACAGTCTTTTTAGGTTGTACCAATTCTGTTAATTTATTTAAACGCTCATCTGGCACTTCAACAATCCCCACATTTGGGTCGATTGTACAGAACGGATAGTTCGCTGATTCTGCGCCTGCTTGAGTAATTGCATTAAAAAGAGTTGATTTTCCAACGTTTGGAAGACCAACGATACCTGCTGTTAACGCCATTGATTTTTCCACTCCTCTTATCCGTAACATACTAACTAGCCTTCAACAATTATAGATATTCCTCATCAAAAACACAAGCCGTTTCGGCTAGAAACGGCTTTCGTAGGAATAACACATAATTCTATTCGTTTATCTTCTCAATTCCAACAAGACAATCATATAACGTACTACCAAGCCCATTATCGGAAACCTGGTGAGAAGTCAGTTGATTTACACTACCACCAAAAATATGCCATTGTCCTTCATCAATACAAACGATATTTTGAGCAGAGTCCTTTAAAATTTGAACGTTTCCTGTAATTTCACCACGTTCATTAAACACTCTCACCCTATCATTTGGCTCGAGACCCTTTTGCTCTGCAATATCCTTTGAGATTTCAACCTTTACTGATTGCAATCCTTCAATTAAATGATAATTTTGTGAATGATTCGAACGCAAAGGATGTATCGTTAATAGTGAATATGGATATTTTTTGGCTAATTCATTGTTTGAAAAAACGGATTCTCTCGGATATGAGATTTTCAAACGTCCATCATATCCTTTTATCTCCCCTAGCGATGAAGTAAACTCAAATTTTTTCGATTGAGTTTTAAATTGATAATCGTGCCAAGGAACAAGTTGCACTGGAAGTGGAACATGGTTTTTCTCTTTAATGATGTCAAAAGTAATACCTTCATCCTGTAATGAACCCAATCCCATTTTTATAAACTCTTCTCTTGTATAGTCAAAATCTTCTCCAAAACCTAGCCTTTTTGCTAGTTCTGTCCAAATCCATACATCTGACTTTGCTTCACCACGGGGTTCGACTAGCTTTGGTCCATAATTTACAAAATGATGATACATAGAAGAATAGTAAATATCTTCTTCCTCAAAAACTGTCGCTGATGGGAGAACATAATCAGCCAATCTTGCTGTGTCAGTCATAAACTGTTCTAGTACAACAACCGTGTCTACTGACCGAAAAGCTTCCTCCACTAGTGCTGTATTTGGCACCTGCGTTAATGGATTCCCACACGATACCATAATCATTTTGATTGGTGGCTCTGAAGCCGTTAAGATTTTTTCCGCTTGTTCAGCCATTACAAATGCTCTTGTTTCCTTTTTCCTCTCAGGAAGAGTTATTGCAACACTATCAAAGCTTTGACCAACCTGTGTATTTCCGAAATTTGCACCACCACCAGGAATCCCGACATTCCCGCTAATTGCAACAAGGGCATCTATTAAACGAATTGTATTTCCCCCATTAGCATAGCGCTGCATTCCTAATCCCATATAGGTCGCTGTTGGACCATCACCGTAAACACGTGCTAAATTTGAAATTGTTTCACGTGGAACATTCGTTATTTTCTCAATTTGTTCCATTGAAACCGAGTCTATTACGTCGACTAAATCTTCAAAACCAATTGTATATTTTTCAACAAAATCTTGATTCTGTAGCTCTAAGCGAAGCAATTCCTTCATAATTCCAATCGCCAAGAACCCATCCATTCCTGGAGTAATGGAGATATATGAATGTGCAATTTTTGCCGTACCATTATAGATAGGATCAATAACAATTAAGTTGGCACCCTTCTTTTTTACTTCCTGTAAATACGCAAAAAGATGCATATTTGTTCGTGTCACATTTCTTCCCCAAATAACTACATTTTTACTATTGTAAATATCCTCAGGTGCATGACTTGCCGCATTACCAAAATCCCAATTTTGCGCTTCAATTCCGGACCCCCAACAAATGCTGCCAACTAGTTCAGTTGCGCCTCCAAAACAATTAAAAAAGCGATCTGGGATTTTTGTTAATAGTCCTCCATTTGCATAGTCATGGCTATGTAATACAGCCGTAGAACCATACTTCTGTTTTACCTCTGCAAGTTTCGCTGAAATTTCAGTTAAAGCTTGTTCCCACGTAATTCTCTGAAACTCTCCATCTATTTTTTTCAGAGGATAAAGAATCCGTTCATCAGAGTTTGTTCTTGCTTCCAACATACGGCCTCTACCGCAAATTTTCCCCTTTGTAATTGGATGTTCTTTATCGCCATCTATTTTTAAAATTTTTCCATCTTCTACTTCAACGACAAAACCACAGCTATCCCAACAATTTAACGGACATGCAGATTTAAATGTGGTCAATTCACTCATCTCCCCACATATACCAAATATCATATCCTATATTATAAATCACCTTTTCCAAAATACTACTAAAAAGATTCATCACAAACATGCTAATCTTATCCATAAAAAAAAGCACGAGGCTCTATTCCTCATGCTTCACTAAAATCTTTTTTAATTTTCGTCCAAATTCTTTTCGCGGAATGAGCACGCTATGTGAGCAACCCTCACATTTTATTCGAATATCCATCCCTAGTCGAATGATTTTCCATTTATTTGTTCCACACGGATGAGGTTTCTTCATTTCTACAACATCATGTAATCCGTAGTCTTTATCAACCATGACATTCACCCTTTTACACTTCTTATTTATTGTATTGTACCAAGAAATCATTTGAAATTGTAGCGATTTACAATCGGATAAAGTAAAATAACGGCTAATAAATATAAATTCGCAATACCATAAATAGGATATAAAATTGCAACAAGGGTTGAAAAGCCAAAAGTTGTAAAAGGAACCATCAGCAAAATGAAGACAACGGCAATCATCCACAGGGGCATTTTCATTTTTTCCTTATAACGTGTGGATAATCCTAATAACCCAGATGCAGCAGTTGTGAATATCGCACCAAATAAGAGGATGGACATAATAAATACAGCAACATATGGGAAGTTCTTCAGGATCACAAATAATGGAATTTCATATAGCATAATTTCCTGTGCCACCTCAATAAGAGCCTCATTATAAATAAAGGTAATCACACCTAAAAACAATCCACTTCCAATACTTGCAACCCAGGCCTCTCCTTTTGATTTCATTTCCTTGCCAATTGCGCCTAACACAGCAACAAGTGGTAAAATGTTTAGTGCTGTAAACGTAAAGGCAGACGGCCAATTGCTTTGCTCATGGAGATTAAATGAGAATTCCTTTCCACCTGATGTTAAAAAAATGAACAAAACCGTGACTAAAAATAGAATTAAGGCTGGAATAATCGCCATATTAATCGAGACCAGACCATTAATATTCCATAAAAAGACTAAAACAAGTAAAAAGCCAAAAATTAAAATTCCCCACCAAAACGGTATATTAAACAATTCTAAAGTAGCACCACCACCAGCTAACATTACGACTGTCGTAGAAAATAAATATAAAATCGTAATGACATCATATACGTGTGAGACCCTTTCTCCTACTAGTTCTTTTAAGACCGGAACAAAATGCTCCGCCTTTTTTTCATAGCTAATTTTCATAATGATATAGCAACAAATGATAAAAATAAATGTAAAAAAAATAATAGCTAGACCACTCTGTTCACCATAAAACTGCCAAATTTCCCTGCCTGATGCATACCCTGCACCAATAGCCGTTCCTAAAATTAGAAACATCCACCGAATCCCTGCCTGAAACATATAATCCCCCCGCCGCTCATAATTCCTCTATCTACTAAAACGAACTAAATGCAAAATTAAGATTCCTTTTTTTCAGATGTATAGAATATAAGATTCTTCCGTATACTGTTACTACAGTTAAAAAGGGGTGAAAAACCTATGAATCTTAGATACAAATTATTTGACCATCTAAAAAATGAACCTTTTCGAATTTCACATGACCAAGAATTAGCTGACCACCAAATTGCCTTAAAAATCACTTCAATGCTCCCACCAACGATTGATCAGCCAATTGTAATCTTTTGTATTGGCACAGACCGTTCCACTGGCGACTGTCTTGGGCCCTTAATCGGTTCAAAAATTATCGAAAAAGGACTGTCCCACTTTCATGTATATGGCACTTTGGACGAACCTATTCATGCAGTTAATCTTCAAGATAAAATTGAGGAAATGAAACAAGCCTATGTAAATCCCTTTATTATTGGAATAGATGCCTGTTTAGGGCGTTTAAAGAGCGTAGGTTCCATTACTATTGGTGAAGGGCCAATTAAGCCTGGTGCGGGCGTAAACAAGGAATTAACCCCTATTGGCGACATGCATATTACAGGGATTGTAAATGTGAGTGGATTTATGGAGTTTTTCGTCCTACAAAACACAAGATTAAGTTTAGTTATGAAACTAGCAGATGCCATTTCAAATGGTATTTATATGGCTGAACATAAGTATCTTCGAAAGATGGAACTCGACCCAATTGAGAAGGATCGATTTACCCTATAAAAAAAACCTCTTCAATGATAGAAGAGGTTTAAAAAATAGCTTGTGCGAAATAGATAATCGAGTTCCAATAATACAATACTGTTACGAGGATAGCGACTACTAAAATACCTGGTAAAAGATTAGCAACACGTATATTTGTAATGCCTAATAAATTTGTTCCGATTGCGACAATCATTAAGCCTCCCGCTCCCGTCATTTCGACAATAAACGAGTCCATAAGCTCTGCTGGTACCCATTTATCAATTTGTGTTGCAAATAAAGCAATAGAGCCTTGATAAAGAATAACAGGCACTGCAGAAAACAGTACACCAATGCCTAATGTCGTCGATAATATTAAACTAGTAAATCCATCTAGTATGGACTTTGTATAAAGAACACGGTGATCATTGCGTAATCCACTATCAAGGGCTCCAATGATTGCCATTGCCCCTATTACAAATATCAAGGTAGCTGTAACAAAGCCCTTTGCAATCGTACCCTCACCCGAAGATGAGCCAACCTTCTTTTCAATCCATATTCCTAATTTATTTAGTTTGTCTTCAAGGCCCCACCATTCACCGAGAATGCCTCCAAATACTAAACTAAAAATAACAATTAAAAATTGTTCGCTTTTAAGTCCCATTTGAATTCCTAGCAAACAGACCGCAAGCCCAATTCCATGCATAACCGTTGTTTTTATCTTTTCAGGAATTCGGTGTAACACCTTACCTAATAAGGTTCCAGCTGCTATACACAACCCATTTACAATCGTCCCTAATAAAACCAATTTTCATTTCCCCTAGTATATAAATTTATATGTAATAAAAAACACTGCACGGTCTTATTTAATTAAATAAAAACATGCAGGCTTTCTATTGGTCATTATGAGATTTTTGGTGATTCTAACAGTTCAAGAATCCTTTCAAGGTCTTCATTTGAAAAGAACTCAATTTCAATTTTTCCTTTTTTCTTCGTTTGTTTAATCGTTACAGATGTACCAAAACGTTCGCGAAGGAAGGACTCTTGTTCTTTAATAAAGACATCCTTTTCCTTTTTTGGTGGTTTAGATGTTTCACGTGGAACATTTTGATTCAATTGATTAATCAACGCCTCTAATTGACGAACATTAAGTTCTTCTGCAAGAACCTTTTCAACTATCGCGTTCAATTTTTCCTTCTTTTTAAGACCTAATAATGTACGTCCATGTCCCATGGACAATTTCCCTTCAGAAATTAAATTTTGTACATGTTTAGGTAGAGATAAAAGACGAAGATGGTTCGCGATATGTGGTCTACTTTTTCCTACTCTTTTTGCAAGCTGTTCTTGGGTGAATTTTAAATGGTCTATTAAGGATTGGTAAGCAAATGCTTCTTCTATTGGTGATAAATCCTCACGCTGTAAATTTTCGAGCAATGCAATTTCCATCATTTGTTGCTCATCAAGCTCTCGAACTACAACAGGAACTGTTGCTAACTTAGCTTCCTTTGCAGCACGGAATCGTCTCTCACCTGCTACAATTTGATATCCCTTAATCGTTTTTCGGACAATTAAAGGTTGTAAAACTCCATGTATAAGGATGGACTCCTTTAGCTCAGCAATTGCCTCTGGCTCAAATGTCTTTCTTGGTTGATATGGATTTGGTTTTAACTCATTAACCTTAATCTCTTGTACAACCTCTTCTTTACCTACTTCGTCCATGGTTGGAAATAAAGCATTAAAACCTTTCCCTAACCCCTTAGCCATTCACAATCACTTCCTTTGCAAGATCTAAGTATACTTCAGCACCTCTTGATTTTGGATCATAGATGATGATCGGTTCTCCGTGACTTGGAGCTTCACTTAATCGTACATTTCTTGGAATAATTGTTTTATATACTTTGTCTTGGAAATACTTTTTCACTTCATCAATGACTTGAATACCTAAGTTTGTTCTTGCATCAAGCATGGTTAAAAGTACTCCATCAATCATTAAATCTGTATTAAGATGTTTCTGAACCAAACGAATGGTATTCAATAGCTGACTTAGGCCCTCAAGTGCGTAATATTCACACTGAACTGGAATGATCACTGTATCAGAAGCTGTTAATGCATTTAATGTTAACAGACCTAATGATGGTGGACAGTCAATAATAATATAGTCATATTGGTCTCTAACTTCATCTAAGGCTCTTTTCAGACGAACCTCGCGAGAAATTGTTGGCACTAACTCAATTTCAGCACCCGCTAATTGGATTGTTGCTGGAATCATATATAAATTTTCAACTGTCGTTGGAACTGTAACATCCTTCGCTTCTACATCATCAACAAGCACATCATAGATGCATTGATCTACATTTGCCTTTTCTATGCCGCAACCACTTGTTGCATTCCCTTGAGGGTCAATGTCGACAAGTAAAACCCGCTTTCCGACATAAGCTAAACATGCGCTAAGGTTAACAGAAGTAGTTGTTTTCCCTACTCCACCCTTTTGGTTAGAAATTGAGATGATTTTCCCCACGATGTCACCTACTTTCACTTATAAACTACTTTTCTACATTTTTTTACAAAGTGAGGGTTTTTATCAAATGCGCCTTGGCGTATTTGCGCCCAGATTTTTAGGCCCACAGGAAGTGGGTCACAAAGACGTTGCTGCATGAAGTGGTGTTCTTAGTCTTTGATCCTATACTCAAAATTCCCTTTGAAAATCTGTGGCATCCGCCGGAGGCTTAAACGTATTCGGTTGAGGTTTGCCAACTGAATACGTTTATACTATCACTTTTACTATTCTATCATGAAAAAATGATAGGGTTTATCTTTTTTTATAAAAAATGTTTCACGTGAAACATTTCTTATGACAAACTGTTTGTTTTTCACAAAGTTTTTCACAAAAATAAACAGTTTACAAACTAATTCAAAAAAAATCCCTTACCACGTATAGGTAAGGAAATGAATTTGATTAATTATTTTTAGGTATTCGAATCGTGAATTGGAAGTAGTCGTCAAATTCTTCTTCTTCTGTATTTAAGTTGACACCACTTTCCTCAACCATTGTTAATGATTGACGAATCGTATTCATTGCGATTCTCATATCGCGACTGACTGCTTTGAATTTAGGCTTTGGTCGCTTTTGCTCCTTTTCTAATTCAAGGATTTTTACGACACGATCCTCTGTTTGCTTAACATTAAGCTCTTTTTCAATAATGTCATGCATCAGTTTAATTTGTTTTTCTGGATCTTTAAGAGGGATCAAGGCTCTTGCATGACGCTCTGTAAGCTTCTTTTGCATAAGCATTTGTTGGACTTCTTCAGGCAACTTTAATAAACGCAACTTATTTGCGATTGTCGACTGACCTTTCCCTAATCGCTGAGCTAGCGCTTCCTGTGTAAGATTATGTAATTCTAGTAATCTAGCATAAGCATACGCTTCTTCAATCGCTGATAATTCTTCTCGTTGTAGGTTTTCGATTAACGCAACGGATGCGGTTTCTGCATCATTGAATTCTTTTATAATTGCTGGAATTGTCTCCCATTCAAGGGTTTGAACGGCTCTCCAACGTCGTTCACCAGCAATGATTTCATATTGATTATCAGCAAATTGTCGAACAACAATTGGTTGGATGATTCCATGTGTACGTATGGTTAATGCAAGCTCTTTTATTTTATCCTCTGCAAAAACAGTTCTTGGTTGATATCGGTTTGGAACAATCTCATTTATCGGAATTTGTCGTACTTCCTCCAGGTGTGTCTCTTCATCATCTATTGAATCCTCTAATTGTGTTTCTACCACCTGTTCTTGATTCATTTGTTGTTTATCATCTTTTTCACCGATGCTGAATAATCGTGAAAATGGATGTTTCATAATTCCACCACCCCTTAGAACTCCCACTAATACGTATTCTCTATTTTCTCTCTCATTCCTTCTATTATAACATGAATTTTACAAAAATCTTACTATCTTTCTACTAATTCGTGGGGCTACAAAAGATATACATGTAATAAAATCGTCCACCACTGATTATTTAATAGGTGAACGATTTGGTGTCCCTGGTTTACGAGGGTATTTTTTTGGTGTTGGCTTCTTCTTTTCGATGATTACAATGTTTCGATCACTATTTTCAATCGGTAATAAAAAGTGATGTACCTCTTTTAAGTTTCCACCCAGTGCTGTAATGGCTTTTTTCCCTTCCTCCAGCTCTTCTGCTACGGAGGCAGCTTTCATTGCAATAAACGTTCCATCTACCTTCACAAGTGGCAAACATAATTCACTTAATACAGACATTCTAGCAACAGCTCTTGCCATTACAATATCAAAAGATTCCCGAATTTCTCTCTTTTGCCCAAAGGTTTCAGCACGATCATGATAAAATGTCACATTTTCAAGCTGAAGCTCCTTTGAAAGCGCGTTGAGGAAAGTAATTCGCTTTTGAAGGGAGTCAACAATTGAAATTTTTAAATTTGGAAAACAGATTTTTAGAGGGATACTTGGAAAGCCCGCACCCGCTCCTACATCACAAATCGAATATTCCTTTGTAAAATCAAAATAAAATCCAGCTGAAATCGAATCGTAAAAATGCTTTAAATATACCTCAGGCTTCTCTGTAATCGCCGTAAGGTTCATTTTTTCATTCCATTCAACTAATAATTTGTAATAGGTTTCAAACTGATTTAGTTGGGTTGAAGAAAGGGAAATCCCCTTCTCCTCCAACATAGATGTAAATAATGAAGTGTCCATTTAGCGTTTCCTTCCCAATTAGTTTACCCGTGCAATTTTCCCTTGCTCAAGGTATACGAGCAGAATGGAAATATCAGCTGGATTTACACCTGAAATTCTAGACGCTTGAGCAATTGACAAAGGATGTACTTCTTTCAAATTCGCTCTAGCTTCATTTGCTAATCCAGAAATAGCATCATAATCAATGTTTTCAGGGATTTTTTTATCTTCCATCCGCTTTAATTTATCAACTTGCTGTAAGGATTTTTGAATATATCCTTCATACTTGATTTGAATCTCAATTTGCTCCGCAACATCAGGATGAATCACTTGTTCGCTAGGAGCTAATTTCCGAATATGCTCATATGTCATTTCAGGACGTTTTAATAAATCAGATGCTAAAATGCCATCTTTTAACTCACTTCCACCAACTGAACGAATTAGTTCTTGTACTTCATCTGTTGGTTTGATGCGTATACCTTGAAGACGTTCCATTTCTTGTTCAATAGCTGCTTTTTTATCTAAGAATTTTTGATATCTTTCTTCAGGAATTAACCCAATTTCATGACCAAGCTCGGTTAAACGTAGATCGGCATTGTCGTGACGAAGAAGTAAACGATATTCCGCACGTGAAGTTAGGAGACGATAGGGTTCAGCTGTACCTTTTGTAACCAAATCATCAATAAGTACACCGATATAAGCATCTGAACGGCTTAAAATAACTTCCTCTTTATCAAGAGCACGTCTCCCCGCATTAATACCAGCCATAATCCCTTGGGCTGCCGCTTCCTCATATCCAGATGTTCCATTTATTTGACCCGCTGAATAAAGATTTTTAATTTTTTTCGTTTCAAGTGTTGGCCAAAGTTGAGTCGGGATAATCGCATCGTATTCAATCGCATATCCTGGTCTCATCATTTGGGCGTTTTCAAGTCCTGGAACAGACGCAATTAAACGATGCTGTACTTCTTCAGGTAAGCTTGTAGAAAGTCCTTGAACATAGACCTCCTGTGTGTTTCTTCCTTCTGGCTCAAGGAAAATTTGATGTCTCGGCTTGTCATGGAAACGTACTACCTTATCCTCAATTGATGGACAGTAACGTGGTCCAGTTCCTTTAATCATTCCAGAATACATAGGAGAACGATGTAAATTTGCATCAATAATTTGGTGTGTTTTTTCACTTGTGTATGTTAACCAGCATGGAAGCTGGTCGGTGATGTATTTTGTCGTTTCATAGGAAAAAGCTCTAGGTGTCTCATCACCTGGTTGGATTTCTGTTTTACTGTAGTCAATCGTATGGCTATTAACACGTGGTGGTGTACCCGTCTTAAAACGCACTAAATTGAAGCCTAGCTCCTCAAGTTGCTCAGATAACTTAATAGATGGCTGTTGGTTATTTGGCCCACTTGAGTACTTTAATTCACCAATAATGATTTCACCACGTAAAAATGTACCTGTTGTAATGACTACTGTTTTGGCATGGTAGGTGGCACCTGTTTTCGTAACAACACCTTTACAGACATCATCTTCAACGATTAGACGTTCCACCATTCCTTGAACAAGGGTTAAATTCGGTTCGTTTTCTAATGTTTTTTTCATTTCATGTTGATAGGAAAACTTGTCAGCCTGTGCACGTAAAGCACGAACAGCTGGACCTTTCCCTGTGTTCAGCATTCTCATTTGAATATGTGTTTTATCTATATTTTTAGCCATTTCACCGCCCAAGGCATCAATTTCACGAACAACAGTTCCTTTGGCAGGTCCTCCTATGGATGGGTTACACGGCATAAATGCGACCATATCTAAATTGATTGTAATCATCAGTGTTTTGGCACCTAGACGAGCAGAAGCTAAACCCGCTTCACTGCCCGCATGACCTGCACCAATGACAATGACATCGTAATTACCGGCATCATAGCTCAATGTTACTTCCTCCTCTACTTCTATTTCCCTAAACAAAATTGTGAAAATAGCTGATTGATTAAGCTTTCGTGAACAGCATCTCCGACAATTTCCCCTAATAGCTCCCATGTTCTTGTTAAATCAATTTGAACCATATCAATTGGTAAATCAGACTCCACACCTGAAATAGCATCTTCAATTGATTTTTTCGCTTGCGTCAACAAGGCAATATGACGAGAGTTAGAAACATATGTTAAATCATTTGCTTCGACATTACCAGTAAAAAACAAGGAGGAAATAGCTTCTTCTAGAGCATCTACCCCTTTTTCCTCTAGTAAAGAGGTTGTAACCATTGGATTGTCTTTTGCAAGCTCCCTAACTCTTTCCATATTTATCTTTTGCGGAAGGTCTGTTTTATTAATGATAACGATTGTATCCATACCTGAGACGGCTTCAAATAAACGCTCGTCCTCTTCCGTGAACTCATCCCCGTAGTTTAACACAAGTAAAATAAGATCCGCTTTTTTCAAAACTTCGCGTGAACGTTCAACACCAATTCGTTCTACGATATCCTCCGTTTCACGGATTCCGGCAGTATCGACAAGACGTAAAGGAACACCTCGTACATTGACATATTCTTCAATCACATCTCGAGTTGTTCCTGGGATATCTGTTACAATTGCCTTATTTTCATGAACGAGGCTATTTAATAAAGACGATTTTCCAACATTCGGTCTACCTATAATAACAGTAGATAAGCCTTCTCGTAAAATTTTCCCTTGGTTTGAGGTTTCTAATAATTTTATGATTTCCACACGTACTTTGCTGGCTTTTTCCAGTAACACACGATGGGTCATTTCCTCGACGTCATCATACTCTGGATAATCTATATTCACTTCAATATGAGCCAATGTTTCAAGCAATTCTTGCCGTAAACGATTAATAAGGGTAGATAACTTCCCTTCCATTTGACCAATTGCTACATTCATTGCACGGTCAGTCTTTGCACGGATTAAATCCATAACTGCTTCTGCCTGCGAGAGATCTATCCGACCATTTAAAAAGGCACGCTTTGTAAATTCTCCAGGCTCAGCTAGTCTTGCGCCATTGGTAAGGACCAATTGTAGAACTCGATTTACCGATACGAGTCCACCGTGGCAATTGATTTCAATTACATCCTCTCTCGTAAAGGTCTTAGGTCCTCTCATCAAGGTTAGCATTACTTCCTCGACGACTTGATTCGTATCTGGATCGACAATATGTCCATAATGAATTGTATGTGAGTCTACCTCTTTTAGATTTTTCCCTTTAAATACTCGGTTAGCAATATCAACTGCTTCATCCCCACTTAATCGAACAATCGCAATTGCTCCTTCTCCCATTGGAGTTGAAATGGCTGCTATTGTATCAAACTCCATTTTTTCACCTTCTTATATATCAACATTTCATTCATTCTGCTTTTCCTAAAACTGTGAATAACTTTTTAGATATCTTCTTTCCACTAGTATTACCTATTTATCCACAAGGAAAACAAATTCTAGTTTCCCTAAAATAAACTACACTCCATTTTATCTTATCCACATGTGAATAACAATCATGAAGAACTCATCCTTAGGTACATTAAACATAATCGCTGTAATATAACAGTTTGTTCTCTAAAAAGAATAGGTCCCTTTCCCTATTAAAAAAGCGCACAAAAAAACCTAGGCACATACGCCTAGGTTTCTTCTCTATTTATTTTACTGGTGAAATCACAATATATCGGTTTGGATCTGAACCACTTGAAGATGTTTTAACCTTCGCATGATTGGCAAGGGCTGTATGAATAACCTTTCGTTCGTACGAAGGCATTGGCTCTAATTTAACATCCTGCTTTGTTCGACTTACTTTATCAGCAAGTCTTTCTGCCAATTGAACCAAGGTTTCTTCTCGACGACCTCGATAGTTTTCAGCGTCCACCATAATGTTTAAATAATGATCTGAAAATCGATTGGCAACCAGTTGTGTTAAATACTGTAATGAATTTAAGGTTTGGCCTCTTTTTCCTATTAATACAGCCATTTTTTCACCGGATAATTGGAAAGTCACATTCTTTCCATTTCGAAAAACATCCAATTTTGCTTGAACACCCATTGATGAAATAACCTTTTCTAAAAACTTTTGTGCCTCTTCGACCGGGTCGATTTTCACCGTTACTTTGACAACAGCTGGCTTTGTTCCAAAAATTCCAAATATCCCTTTTTTACCCTCATCGATGATTTGTATTTCGGTGCGGTCTCTTGTTGTACTTAGTTGAGCTAAAGCTGACTCTACTGCTTCATCGACGGTTTGCCCTGTAGCAGTTACTTGTTTCACTTTTTCGCTCCTCCCGCATCTCCAGACCTAGCCGCTCTAATATCTGGACCTTTTATTAAAATCGTTTGGACAATCATAAAGATGTTACCCACTACCCAGTATAAAGATAACGCTGCTGGGAAGCTGATCGCAAAGACAACAATCATAATTGGCATTAACCATAGCATCATTGCCATTTGTGGGTTGTTTTCCATACCCATCATCGTAATTTTCTGTTGGATAAAAGTCGTTATACCAGCAACTAAAGGAAGAATATAATATGGATCTGACTCACCTAAATCAAACCATAAGAAGTTGTGCTCAGCAATTTCTCTCGTTCTCATAATTGCATGGTAGAATCCAATTAAAATTGGCATTTGAATCAATAAAGGAAAACATCCCGCTAGTGGATTAACACCATGTTTTTGGAAAAGCTGCATCGTTTCTTGTTGTAGCTTTTGTTGTGTTGCTTGATCCTTTGAGCTGTATTTTTCACGAAGTGCTTTTAGCTCAGGTTGAATTGCTTGCATTGCTTTTGAACTCTTTGTTTGTTTGATCATTAATGGCAATAAAGCAAAACGAATTAATAGAGTAACAATGATAATTGCTAAACCATAGTTGTTGCCAAAAAGTTCAGCAAAATAAGTAATCAGCCAGGATAATGGATAAACAAAATATTTGTTCCAAAACCCTGTACTTTCCGCGGTAATCGGATCATTTATTTGGGAACACCCAGATAATAGAAGAATCAATCCTATTAGCGCACTTATTAGTAATATTCGCCTTTTCAACTACTTTTCCTCCTAGTTCTAAATATCCTAAAGGTAAATATATATTATGAAACATATTCATTCGAATAAAAATCAATATGTACCCTTGTATTCTACCATCTTTATAGTCAAATTTCTTTCTTTCCTTTGAAAAAAGTCGCCTATTTTTGGACTTTTTTTAACACTTTTGCCACCTTAAGTACATGAAGTAAGCTTTTCTTTACTTCTTCATAGTTCATCTCAGCAACAGGCTTCCTGGCAATGATCACATAATCCTTAATTTGAACCTGTTCTTTGTGCTCATGAAAGAATTGACGAATCAATCGTTTAATGCGATTTCTAGTAACAGCGTTTCCAATTTTTTTACTGACGGATAAGCCAATGCGGAAATGCTCTAACTCTTCTCTATGATAGACGTAGACAATAAATTGCCGGTTGGCTGAAGATTTCCCTGATTTAAACACCGTTTGAAAATCTTGATTCTTTTTTATACGGTATTCTTTTTTCATTTTTTACAACTCCCGTACGGCATGTCCTTTTAGAAAAAAAGACCACTGAGCTTTCAGTGGCCTATGCTGATAATACTTTTCTTCCTTTTTGACGACGACGAGCAAGAACTTTACGTCCGTTTTTAGAGCTCATACGACTACGGAATCCGTGAACTTTACTGTGTTTACGTTTGCTTGGTTGATATGTTCTTTTCATATATGACACCTCCCTGAGGAATTAACTCTCAATTTACACATCAGACAGTCTTACTAATTATAGTGAAAATCAATAAAAGATGTCAACCTTATTTGAAGTACTATATTTTGGATATAAAATTTCCTTCATAGAAAAAGGGCATTGAGATCGGTAACAGTCCCCTTAAATTTACTCAAACCTAAAATTCCCTCTTCCACTTTTCTTGGTTGTTCAGATTCAACGCCTAGAAATTCAGGTAACTTTACCTCCTCCGAAACAGGCAAAGAACATCTCTTTGTCGGATCCCTCCAGATTTCTCATTTTTGAGAAAGGCGTTTGCGCTTTTCTATGTTGTCCAGCTTCAACGCCTAGAAATTCGGGAAACTTCGCCTCCTCCGGCAGAGGCAAAGAACGCCTCTTTGTCGGAGCTTCCAATTTTCTCATTTCTGAGCGAGGCGTTTCCGCTTTTCTATGTTGTCCAACTCCAGCGGCTAGAAACTCAAGAAATTTCATCTCTTCCGGCAGAGGCAAAAAGCGCCTCTTTGTCGGAGCCTTCGACGCACAGGAAGTGCTAGTGCCGACTTAGCCACAGGACGTGGCGATCTAAGTCGGCCAATTTCCTCGTTTCTGGGCGAGTCGCTTCCGCTTTTCTTGGTTGTGGACAACTTTTTTCGACAGTTTTTTTAATCCACAACAATTATCGACAAGTTTTACACATCATCTTGTGTTGTGGATAATTATTTTCCACAAGGTATAGATTATGTGGATAAGTTTTCAAAAACCATTGATTATCTAGTCATTATCTGATATTATAGTTTTGTTTTCACTCGTAATAAGTTATCAACAATTTTTATTTATCCACAGAATGTGGATATCGTGTGGATAGATTTTTCAACATTGTGAATAGAGACTTGTCCACAACCAGTGGATTATGTCGAAAAGATGTTTTCCTACTATATTATATAGTTATTCACATTTTACTAAATGTATAATTATAAAATCCTATTCATTCACAAATAAAAATTTGCATAAATACTTATTTTTATACATTAATAAATCATATTTAGAAAAAAAAGGAGGGATATTGTTGGAGAATATTGCAGATTTATGGGCAAAAGCACTCCAGGAGATCGAGAAAAAGTTAAGCAAACCTAGCTTTGAAACATGGCTGAAATCAACAAAGGCCCATGCCCTACAAAAAGATACACTTATTATTACAGCTCCTAATGAGTTTGCTAGAGATTGGCTAGAATCTAGATATCTGCATCTAATCGCTGAAACAATTTACGATTTAACCGGTGCAGAACTCGGAATCAAATTTATTATTCCTCAAAATCAACTAGATGAAGAATTCGAATTGAAAACACCTGAGAAAAAAGCTACGAAACAAGATGAACCAGCTGAACACTCTCAAAACATGCTAAATCAAAAATATACATTCGACACATTTGTAATTGGATCTGGTAATCGCTTCGCACATGCTGCATCCTTAGCCGTTGCAGAAGCACCAGCGAAAGCCTATAACCCACTCTTTCTATATGGTGGAGTTGGATTGGGTAAAACCCATTTAATGCATTCAATTGGCCATTATGTCCAGGAGCATAATCCAAATGCGAAAGTGGTCTATCTCTCATCAGAAAAATTTACAAATGAATTCATTAACTCCATTCGGGATAACAAAGCTGTTGAATTTCGAAATAAATACCGAAATGTCGACATCTTACTTATAGATGATATTCAATTTCTGGCAGGAAAAGAATCTACTCAGGAAGAATTTTTCCATACATTTAATACCTTGCATGAAGAAAGTAAGCAAATCGTCATTTCGAGTGACAGACCGCCGAAGGAGATTCCAACATTAGAGGATAGGCTTCGCTCCCGTTTCGAATGGGGATTAATTACCGATATTACCCCTCCAGATCTTGAAACGAGGATTGCCATTTTACGCAAAAAGGCAAAGGCAGAGGGACTCGACATTCCAAATGAGGTTATGCTTTATATTGCGAACCAAATCAACACGAATATTCGTGAGCTTGAGGGTGCGCTTATTCGCATCGTTGCCTACTCTTCTTTAATTAATAAAGACATAAATGCGGATCTTGCTGCAGAAGCTTTAAAAGATATCATTCCAAGTTCAAGACCAAAAGTGATCACCATTTTTGAAATTCAAAAGGTCGTTGGACAGCACTATAATATAAAGCTTGAGGATTTTAAGGCAAAAAAACGTACAAAATCGATTGCCTTCCCTCGTCAAATTGCGATGTATCTATCAAGAGAAATGACAGATTCCTCACTGCCTAAAATTGGAGAGGAATTTGGAGGACGTGACCATACAACGGTTATTCATGCCCATGAGAAAATCACAAACCTATTAAAAACAGACACACAATTACAAAAACAAATAGATGAAATCATCACCCAATTAAAGGGCTAAGGAAATTATCTTTTATTTTGGACAAGTACTTGTAACGTGAATACTGTGAATAACTTCTTTGTTGTTGCGCACAGTCTGTCCACATGTGGATAGGCTGTTTTGATTTGCTTTATTCTAGTTATCCACATATTCACAGGGCCTACTAGTACTTCTACGATCTTTTCTTTTAAAAAAAATATAAATATATAACTAACAAATGTATTCGCATGAAATCAAAAATAGAACCATCTTAGGAGGATTTTTGATGAAATTTATCATTCAAAGAGACTATCTTGTTCGAAGTGTTCAAGATGTAATGAAAGCTGTATCTTCAAGAACAACTATTCCAATTTTAACGGGGATAAAAATTGTCACAACAACTGAAGGCGTAACTCTTACAGGTAGCGATTCTGATGTTTCAATCGAATCCTTTATTCCTACTGAAGAAGCTGGAGATGAAATTGTTGAAGTTAAAGAAACAGGAAGCATTGTTTTACAAGCACGTTTCTTTAGTGAGATTGTTAAAAAGCTTCCTAAGGATACTGTTGAAATTGAAGTTCATTCCAACCTACTCACGATTATCCGTTCAGGTAAAGCTGAATTTAATTTAAATGGTCTAGATGCTGATGAATATCCACATTTACCACAAATTGAAGGTAATCATGGATTTAGCATTCCAGCAGATCTACTAAAAAATATGATTCGTCAAACAGTTTTTGCTGTATCAACATCTGAAACACGACCTATTTTAACCGGTGTAAACTGGAAGGTTGAAAACAATACACTACAATGTATCGCAACAGA
Organism: Ferdinandcohnia sp. QZ13; assembly: GCF_031324165.1. Classification (NCBI taxonomy): domain Bacteria; kingdom Bacillati; phylum Bacillota; class Bacilli; order Caryophanales; family Bacillaceae; genus Ferdinandcohnia; species Ferdinandcohnia sp. QZ13. Next base: position 1,996,609 of record NZ_JAVIVW010000015.1, read on the forward strand.
TAGTCACCGACTTGCAATGAGAACGGCAACGATTGAAACAGAGAATGATGGATCTTATAGTGCTGTGATCCCAGGAAAGAGCTTAAATGAATTAAGTAAAATCTTAGATGATACAACAGATTTGGTGGATATCGTCATAACTGAAAACCAAATACTATTTAAAACAAAGCATTTGTTATTCTTCTCTCGTTTATTAGATGGCAGCTATCCAGATACATCTAGATTGATTCCTACTGAAAGTAAAACGGAGATTGTTTTAGCAACAAAGGAATTTTTACAATCAATCGATCGAGCTTCTCTGCTTGCAAGAGAAGCAAATAACAATGTTGTAAAATTTACGACTTTACCTGAAGGAGTTGTCGAAATTTCGTCCACATCCCCTGAAATTGGAAAGGTAAATGAGGAAATACAAACTAAATCAATTGACGGTGAAGAATTAAAGATCTCTTTTAGTGCAAAATATATGATGGATGCATTAAAAGCAATAGAAAGCTCTGAAATTCGAATTAGCTTTACCGGTGCAATGAGACCGTTCTATATAAAAGCACTTGATGACGATACAGTCTTTCACTTAATTCTCCCAGTGCGTACTTATTAAATTGATTAAAGACTAAGAATGCCACGTCCTGTGGCAACGTCTTTGTGCCCCACCTCGTGTGGGCCTAAAAAGGAACTACTAGGCCGTAAAAACCTAGTAGTTTTCTTTTCTAGTTGTGGTTTCTTTAGTAAAATAAAAGAAAGAAGGCGAATTAAATGGCAAAAGAAATAGAAATTTCGACAGACTTTATCACATTAGGACAGTTTTTAAAGCTTGCGGAAGTCATCCAATCGGGTGGTATGGCAAAGTGGTTTCTTAGTGAACATGAAGTCTACGTAAATGAAGAGCTAGAGAATCGCCGCGGAAAAAAGCTAGTTGATCAGGATGTGGTTGACATCCCTGGCTTTGGAACATTTGTCATATCAAAAGCTTAGCCCGGGAGATTTCCCTGGCGCTTAGCGCAAAGGGTGAATCCATTGTTCATTGAAGAAATAGAACTAACGAATTATCGTAACTATGAAAAATTGTCCATCGAATTCGAAAATAAGGTCAATGTCATTCTAGGTGAAAATGCACAGGGCAAAACAAATGTGATGGAATCCATCTATGTTTTAGCGATGGCGAAATCACATCGTACCTCAAATGATAAAGAATTGATTCGCTGGGATGAAGAATATGCTAAAATAGAAGGTAGGGTTCAAAAAAGGAACGGTCCTCTATCCTTGCAGCTTGTTATTTCTAAAAAGGGTAAAAAAGCAAAAAGTAATCATTTGGAGCAGCAAAAGCTGAGCCAATATGTTGGAAATATGAATGTGGTCATGTTTGCCCCAGAAGATTTAAATCTTGTCAAGGGAAGTCCACAGGTGAGAAGACGGTTTATTGATATGGAAATTGGTCAAGTGTCAGCTGTTTATTTACACGACCTAAGCCAGTATCAAAAAATTCTCCACCAGCGAAACCACTATTTAAAACAGCTTCAGACTAAAAAGCAACACGATCAAACGATGCATGATGTATTAACCTCACAATTAATTCAAGCAGCAGCAAAAATTGTCAAAAAACGATTTGAATTTCTCGTATTATTACAGAAATGGGCTGAACCCATCCATCATGGAATCAGTAGAGGGCTCGAAACGCTTCAAATTGAATATAAACCGTCTATTGAGGTATTAGAAACCGCTGATTTGTCGAAAATGGTAGATGTATACGACGAAAAATTTGCTAAAATAAGAGAGAGGGAAATTGAAAGAGGCGTTACATTAGCGGGGCCACATCGGGATGACCTTGCATTTTTTGTGAATGGAAAGGATGTTCAAACCTTTGGATCCCAAGGACAGCAACGTACGACAGCCCTATCATTAAAGTTAGCAGAGATAGAATTAATTCAAGCAGAAATTGGGGAATATCCAATTCTACTATTAGACGATGTCCTTTCGGAGTTGGATGATTTTAGACAGTCCCATTTATTAAATACAATTCAAGGCAAAGTGCAAACCTTTGTCACAACAACAAGCGTAGAGGGAATCACTCATGATACACTGAAGCAAGCAGCTACTTATGCTGTGTCTGCAGGAGTTATAACAAAGTTAAAATGAGGTGATGAGGTTTGTTCATACATTTGGGAGATAATGTTATGGTTCGTTCATCAGATGTCATTACGATATTAGATCGACAGCTTTTAAAATCCTCCTCTATCGTTAATGAATTTTTAGATGTACAAAAAGACAGAGTGGTAGAATTGTCTAATGGGAATACAAAATCAGTCGTGGTAACGGTAGATAACGTATATTTTTCACCTTTGTCCTCTAGTACATTGAAAAAACGTTCACAGCAAGTATCTGATTTTGAAACCATTTTAGAAGAGATATAAGGATAAAGAGCGACTCGAAACTCGATCTTTTTTCGTTAAAATAAAGTGTAGGTGATATTGGTGGCAATGGAAGAAAAAGAATTGCAACAACAAGAATATGATGAGAGTCAAATTCAGGTTTTAGAAGGCTTAGAAGCGGTAAGAAAACGCCCAGGTATGTATATTGGTTCAACATCTGGGAAAGGATTGCACCATTTAGTATGGGAAATTGTCGATAATAGTATTGACGAAGCATTAGCAGGTTATTGCGATGAGATTAATGTCATCATCGAAGAAGATAATAGTATTACCGTAAAAGACAATGGCCGTGGTATACCAGTCGGAATTCAAGAAAAAATGGGTCGTCCAGCTGTCGAAGTTATTATGACTGTCCTTCATGCCGGAGGAAAGTTTGACGGTGGCGGTTACAAAGTTTCTGGTGGTTTACACGGAGTTGGTGCGTCTGTTGTTAACGCCCTATCCACTAAACTAGAAGTATATGTACACCGAGATGGTAAAATCCATTATATTGCTTTTGAACGTGGTCATGTCGTTTCTGAATTAAAGGTAATCGGCGAAACAGATCATACAGGTACAACAACACATTTTAAACCAGATGGTGAAATCTTTACTGAAACACTAGAGTATGACTTTGACACACTAGCGACCCGTCTTCGTGAACTTGCCTTCTTAACAAGAGGCGTTAAAATCACAATTGAAGATAAACGTGAAGAAAACAAGCGTAGGGAATACCATTACGAAGGTGGAATCAAATCGTACGTTGAACACCTTAACCGTACAAAAGAAGTCATTCATGAAGAGCCAGTGTTTGTTGAAGGTGAAAAGGAAGGAATCGCAGTAGAGATTGCCCTTCAATATAACGATAGCTATACAAGTAATATCTATTCATTCGCAAACAACATCCACACCTATGAAGGTGGAACGCATGAATCAGGGTTTAAAACAGCGTTAACTCGAATTATCAATGATTATGCACGCAAAAATAATATTTTCAAAGAAAATGATACGAATTTAACAGGTGATGATGTTCGTGAAGGACTAACTGCGATTATTTCTGTTAAGCATCCAGACCCACAATTTGAAGGACAAACTAAAACAAAGCTTGGAAACAGTGAAGCAAGAACGATTACTGAATCTGTGTTTTCTGAGAAGTTTGAAGCCTTTTTATTAGAAAATCCATCTGTCGCTCGAAAAATTGTCGATAAAGGAACAATGGCAGCAAGAGCTCGTATGGCTGCGAAAAAGGCACGTGAATTAACAAGAAGAAAAAGTGCATTAGAGGTTTCAAGCCTACCTGGAAAACTGGCTGATTGCTCATCGAAGGACCCTTCCATTAGTGAGCTTTACATCGTTGAGGGTGATTCAGCGGGTGGATCAGCAAAGCAAGGTCGTGACCGTCACTTCCAAGCAATTCTGCCACTTCGAGGAAAAATTCTTAACGTCGAAAAGGCAAGACTCGACCGCATTTTATCAAATAATGAAGTGCGTTCTATGATCACAGCACTAGGAACAGGTATTGGAGAAGACTTTGATATTTCAAAAGCACGTTATCACAAGGTTGTCATTATGACTGATGCCGATGTTGATGGTGCGCATATCCGGACTTTATTATTGACATTCTTCTATCGCTTTATGCGTCAGATTATTGAACATGGATTTGTCTATATTGCACAACCGCCATTATACAAAATCCAACAAGGTAAACGTGTTGAATATGCGTATGATGACCGAGAACTTGAAAAGTATTTAGCAGAAATGCCAAGCAATCCAAAGCCAGGTATTCAACGCTACAAGGGTCTTGGAGAAATGAATCCTGAGCAACTTTGGGAAACGACCATGGACCCAAACAACCGTACGATGCTACAGGTTACCCTTCAGGATGCAATTGAAGCGGATGAAACTTTTGAAATGCTTATGGGTGACAAGGTTGAGCCAAGACGTAATTTTATTGAAGAAAATGCACAATACGTGAAAAACTTAGACGTTTAATGATTTTATGCAGGATAGTTCTGATGTCTAGCTTCAGGTGCCATCTGCTCTCTGATCATAAGACAATCACTTCAGAAGGTAAAATACACCTTCTCTCGGTGCTTGTCTTATCTCACCGAAAGCTGTGCACCTTGTGCTTTTCGTAACTATCCTGTGTTTTGGTTACATATATGGAATGGGTTAAAATAAGAATCCGATTTATTTTATACCCCTGATAAGGGAGGTTTCTTTTTATGTCTGAAAATCAAAATTCGCATATTCATGAGATTAATATAAGCCAAGAGATGAAAACATCATTTTTGGACTACGCGATGAGTGTTATTGTGTCACGTGCCCTACCGGATGTTCGTGATGGCCTAAAGCCGGTACACCGCCGGATTTTATATGCGATGAACGACTTAGGTATGACAGCTGATAAAGCTTATAAAAAGTCAGCTCGTATCGTTGGTGAAGTAATTGGTAAATATCACCCACACGGGGACTCTGCTGTTTACGATACGATGGTTCGTATGGCCCAGGACTTTAACTACCGCTATATGCTAATTGACGGCCATGGTAACTTCGGTTCTGTCGATGGTGACGCAGCCGCTGCGATGCGTTATACGGAAGCACGTATGTCTAAAATTTCAATGGAGCTTTTGCGTGATATCAACAAGGACACCATTGACTACCAGGATAACTACGATGGTTCTGAAAGAGAACCAGCCGTTCTCCCTGCCCGATTCCCTAACCTTCTAGTAAACGGAGCAGCGGGTATTGCCGTAGGTATGGCAACGAATGTCCCACCACATCAATTAGGTGAAGTTATTGATGGAGTCTTGGCGGTTAGTAAAGATCCTGAGATAACAATTGCTGAATTGATGGATATTATACCTGGTCCAGACTTCCCAACTGCCGGTCATATTCTTGGTAGAAGTGGGATTCGAAAAGCCTATGAAACTGGAAAAGGCTCGATTACCCTACGCGCAAAAGTTGAAATTGAACAGATGAAAAATGGAAAGGAAGTTATTCTCGTAACTGAACTTCCATACCAAGTGAACAAAGCGAAATTAATTGAAAAGATTGCAGAATTAGTTCGTGATAAAAAAATTGATGGTATAACGGATCTTCGTGATGAATCAGACCGTAACGGTATGAGAATCGTGATGGAAGTAAGAAGAGATGCCAATGCAAATGTTCTTTTGAATAATTTATATAAACATACTGCATTGCAAACAACGTTTGGAATCAATATGCTTGCTCTTGTGAATGGTCATCCACGGGTTCTAAACTTAAAGCAATGCTTACAGTATTACTTAGACCATCAAGTCGTAGTCATTAAACGTAGAACAGCATTTGAACTTCGAAAAGCTGAAGCAAGAGCACATATTTTAGAAGGTTTACGTATTGCGTTAGATCATATTGATGAAATTATCACGTTAATTCGTGGCTCTCAAACTACAGATATTGCTCGCGAAGGCTTAATGACAAGATTTAATCTATCTGAAAAACAAGCTCAAGCGATTTTAGATATGCGCTTGCAGCGTTTAACAGGTTTAGAACGCGACAAGATTGAGGCAGAATACCAAGAGCTAGTTGCATTAATTGCAGAATTAAAAGCAATTCTTGCTGACGAAGAAAAGGTACTCGAAATCATCCGTGAAGAACTTCTAGAGATTAAAGAGCGTTTTAACGATACAAGACGCACAGAAATTCTTGCAGGCGGATATGAAATGATTGAAGACGAAGACTTAATCCCAAGAGAGAATATTATTATAACTCTCACTAACAAAGGGTATATCAAACGTCTTCCAGTATCAACATACCGCAGCCAAAAACGTGGCGGTCGAGGAATTCAAGGAATGGGCACAAATGAAGATGACTTTGTTGAACAACTTTTATCAACATCAACCCATGATACAATCCTATTCTTCACAAATAAAGGAAAAGTTTACCGTCTAAAAGGGTATGAAATTCCTGAATTTAGTAGAACAGCAAAAGGAATTCCGATCATCAACCTACTCGAAATTGATAAAGAAGAATGGATCAATGCAATTATTCCAGTATCCGAGCTTGTCGATGATTGGTTCTTATTCTTTACAACAAGAAAAGGTATTTCAAAACGAACTCCACTTTCATCCTTTGCCAATATTCGTAAAGGTGGTTTAATCGCGGTTGGACTTCATGAAGGTGACGAACTTATATCTGTACGTCTTACAGATGGCTCAAAGGATATTATCATTGGAACGAAAGATGGTATGCTCATTCGCTTCCCAGAATCTGATGTAAGATCCATGGGTCGTACTGCTGCGGGGGTTAAAGGAATTAACCTATCCGAAGGTGACGAAGTAGTAGGAATGGAAATATTAGAAGACAATCTAGATGTCCTCATTGTCACTGAACATGGCTATGGAAAACGTACCCCGGCAAGTGAATACCGGATCCAAAGCCGTGGTGGTAAGGGACTAAAAACAGTCAATATCACCGAAAAGAATGGAAAGGTTATTGCTGTTAAGGCTGTAACAGAGGAAAGTGACCTCATGCTTATTACTGCTGATGGTGTTCTAATTAGAATGTCAATCAGCGATATCTCGCAAATTGGCCGTACAACTCAAGGGGTTAAGCTCATCCGTTTAGATGAAAATGGACATGTAGCAACAGTTGCAGTCGTTGAAAAGGAAGAGGAAGAAGAAGAGCACGATGTTGAAAATGAGGGAACTGTAGAAGAAACAGCTACTGAAGAACAACAATCAGAAACCGAAGACGAAATCGAATAAATTGTCTAAAAAGAGAAATGCTGCAGTGCAGTATTTCTCTTTTTTTGGTAAAATGATTCTAGTATTCGAATGAGAGACGAGGGCGGAATAATATGCGTGTAAGAATAAGCCAACTACAAGAAGGATGTATTCTGTCAAATGACATTTTTTCCTTAACAAATAAACCAATCATTCCTAAAAAAACTGTTTTAGCTTCCGAACATATCCATGTGCTTGAGGCTTTTTTAGTAAAAGATGTACAGGTTGAATCCTTTTTAATCAATGGAGAGCCTTTTACCCCAACTGACCAAGTAGTAGAAATTGATGTTACGGAAAAAGAAAGTTCTATTGTGGAGAGTTATCTTAAATCGGTAAAGGAATACAAGCAAATATTCCAAAGTTGGCAGGCTGGTGCACTTGTTGAGATTTCAAAAGTTCGCCAAATAATTCTCCCATTATTTAAAAGAATACAGGAACAACCTAAAGAACTTTTCTCCCTACATAGATATACAAATCGAGAAGACTATATCTACCATCACTCCCTCATGCTAGGTTTGCTTTCAGGATATTTAGGGAAAAAGCTAAAATATAGCGATGCTGATTGCAATCATCTAGCGATAGCGGGACTACTTAGTGACTGTGGAATGTCAAAAATAGATCCTAAAATTCTTTTAAAGAATTCATCATTAACATTAGCTGAATACAATGAAGTAAAAAAGCACCCTTTATACAGCTATCGCATGATTGAAAAGATACCACTTGTAAAAGATAGCGTAAAATTAGCAGTTTTCCAGCATCACGAACGAATTGATGGAACCGGCTATGTGCTAGGGGTTACCGGGGAAAAGCTACATCCATTCAGTAAAATAGTAGCAGTAGCTGATGTGTACTCGGCGATAACCCTAGAAAGACCCTACAGCAACCGCCAATCCCCGTTCAAAGCCCTCGAGGAAATCAGAAGGGAAACGTTTGGGAAATTTGACATGAAAGTTGTTGAGGCGCTAACAAATGGAGTTGGAAACATTTCAATTGGAACAAAAATAAAACTATCAAATGGGCAATCTGGAGAGATTGTATTTATTGATAAATCTCAACCAACAAGGCCATTACTAAAGGTTAGCGAAAGTGAGTTTTTAGATTTAAAAAACTACCGTGAAATCTTCATAGAAGAGATCATTTAATTACCTCCAATAGGAGGTTTTATTTTTTTGTAAGAAGTAAAGTTAAATAATATTTATTACTGAAATACTTGATAATAAGTTTATTTCCGTTTATACTTTTAAAGTTGTATCCGCAAGAAATATTATTTTAAAAAAGTAATTGACTTTATTAATGATAATATGATATATTAATAAAGTCGCTTGAGAGCGATAATGAAGTTCTTTGAAAACTAAACATAATACAAGCGTCAACGTTAATTCTAAGTAACAAACTTATTGAGCAATCAATACTCTTATTGGAGAGTTTGATCCTGGCTCAGGATGAACGCTGGCGGCGTGCCTAATACATGCAAGTCGAGCGAATCTGAGGGAGCTTGCTCCCAAAGATTAGCGGCGGACGGGTGAGTAACACGTGGGCAACCTGCCTGTAAGACTGGGATAACTTCGGGAAACCGGAGCTAATACCGGATAACATATGAGACCACATGGTCTCGTATTAAAAGATGGCTTTTAGCTATCACTTACAGATGGGCCCGCGGCGCATTAGCTAGTTGGTGAGGTAACGGCTCACCAAGGCGACGATGCGTAGCCGACCTGAGAGGGTGATCGGCCACACTGGGACTGAGACACGGCCCAGACTCCTACGGGAGGCAGCAGTAGGGAATCTTCCGCAATGGACGAAAGTCTGACGGAGCAACGCCGCGTGAGCGAAGAAGGTCTTCGGATCGTAAAGCTCTGTTGTTAGGGAAGAACAAGTATCGTTCGAATAGGGCGGTACCTTGACGGTACCTAACCAGAAAGCCACGGCTAACTACGTGCCAGCAGCCGCGGTAATACGTAGGTGGCAAGCGTTATCCGGAATTATTGGGCGTAAAGCGCGCGCAGGCGGTCCTTTAAGTCTGATGTGAAAGCCCACGGCTCAACCGTGGAGGGTCATTGGAAACTGGGGGACTTGAGTGCAGAAGAGGAGAGCGGAATTCCACGTGTAGCGGTGAAATGCGTAGAGATGTGGAGGAACACCAGTGGCGAAGGCGGCTCTCTGGTCTGTAACTGACGCTGAGGCGCGAAAGCGTGGGGAGCGAACAGGATTAGATACCCTGGTAGTCCACGCCGTAAACGATGAGTGCTAAGTGTTAGAGGGTTTCCGCCCTTTAGTGCTGCAGCAAACGCATTAAGCACTCCGCCTGGGGAGTACGGTCGCAAGACTGAAACTCAAAGGAATTGACGGGGGCCCGCACAAGCGGTGGAGCATGTGGTTTAATTCGAAGCAACGCGAAGAACCTTACCAGGTCTTGACATCCTCTGACACTCCTAGAGATAGGACTTTCCCCTTCGGGGGACAGAGTGACAGGTGGTGCATGGTTGTCGTCAGCTCGTGTCGTGAGATGTTGGGTTAAGTCCCGCAACGAGCGCAACCCTTGATCTTAGTTGCCAGCATTTAGTTGGGCACTCTAAGGTGACTGCCGGTGACAAACCGGAGGAAGGTGGGGATGACGTCAAATCATCATGCCCCTTATGACCTGGGCTACACACGTGCTACAATGGATGGTACAAAGGGCAGCAAAACCGCGAGGTTAAGCCAATCCCATAAAACCATTCTCAGTTCGGATTGCAGGCTGCAACTCGCCTGCATGAAGCCGGAATCGCTAGTAATCGCGGATCAGCATGCCGCGGTGAATACGTTCCCGGGCCTTGTACACACCGCCCGTCACACCACGAGAGTTTGTAACACCCGAAGTCGGTGGGGTAACCGTAAGGAGCCAGCCGCCTAAGGTGGGACAGATGATTGGGGTGAAGTCGTAACAAGGTAGCCGTATCGGAAGGTGCGGCTGGATCACCTCCTTTCTAAGGAAACTGAAGTTCTACGAACTTCATAATAAGACGTTTTGTATTATGTTTAGTTTTGAGAGAACTAATTGTTCTCGAAATAAATATTTGAATGGGCCTATAGCTCAGCTGGTTAGAGCGCACGCCTGATAAGCGTGAGGTCGATGGTTCGAGTCCATTTAGGCCCACCATTCAATTAAATATCTTACGGGGCCTTAGCTCAGCTGGGAGAGCGCCTGCTTTGCACGCAGGAGGTCAGCGGTTCGATCCCGCTAGGCTCCACCAAATTTTACTGACAAAATCATCATTGATTGAAATCAGTTTTTTCGTTCCTTGAAAACTAGATAACGTAACAAAACATTCATTGAAGTAAAGTTCTTTAAAACTTAAAGGTGAATGAGAAGCGAGAAGGTCGAGGAACCGATTGAGGAATCACCGGAGCGTACTTTAACGTACGTAAGGATGATGACGAATGAGGTGACAAAGAGATTCGACGCTTATCAAAGCCGAATAGGTTAAGTTATGAAGGGCGCACGGTGGATGCCTTGGCACTAGGAGCCGATGAAGGACGGTACTAACACCGATATGCTTCGGGGAGCTGTAAGTAAGCATTGATCCGAAGATTTCCGAATGGGGAAACCCACTGCTCGTAATGGGGCAGTATCCTTACCTGAATACATAGGGTAAGAGAAGGTAGACCCGGGGAACTGAAACATCTTAGTACCCGGAGGAAGAGAAAGCAAACGCGATTTCCTGAGTAGCGGCGAGCGAAACGGAAGATAGCCCAAACCAAGAGGCTTGCCTCTTGGGGTTGTAGGACACTCTATACGGAGTTACAAAAGAGCGAAGTAGACGAAGCGACCTGGAAAGGTCCGTCAGAGAAGGTAACAACCCTGTAGTCGAAACTTCGTTCTCTCTTGAGTGGATCCTGAGTACGGCGGGACACGTGAAATCCCGTCGGAAGCTGGGAGGACCATCTCCCAAGGCTAAATACTCCCTAGTGACCGATAGTGAACCAGTACCGTGAGGGAAAGGTGAAAAGCACCCCGGGAGGGGAGTGAAATAGAACCTGAAACCGTGTGCCTACAAGTAGTCAAAGCACATTTATGTGTGATGGCGTGCCTTTTGTAGAATGAACCGGCGAGTTACGATCCCGTGCAAGGTTAAGTTGAAGAGACGGAGCCGCAGCGAAAGCGAGTCTGAATAGGGCGATATAGTACGTGGTCGTAGACCCGAAACCAGGTGATCTACCCATGTCCAGGGTGAAGTTCAGGTAACACTGAATGGAGGCCCGAACCCACGCACGTTGAAAAGTGCGGGGATGAGGTGTGGGTAGCGGAGAAATTCCAATCGAACTTGGAGATAGCTGGTTCTCTCCGAAATAGCTTTAGGGCTAGCCTCGAGTATAGAGTCTTGGAGGTAGAGCACTGATTGGACTAGGGGCCCTCATCGGGTTACCGAATTCAGTCAAACTCCGAATGCCAAAGACTTGATTCTCGGGAGTCAGACTGCGAGTGATAAGATCCGTAGTCAAGAGGGAAACAGCCCAGACCACCAGCTAAGGTCCCAAAGTATACGTTAAGTGGAAAAGGATGTGGAGTTGCTTAGACAACCAGGATGTTGGCTTAGAAGCAGCCACCATTTAAAGAGTGCGTAATAGCTCACTGGTCGAGTGACTCTGCGCCGAAAATGTACCGGGGCTAAACGTATCACCGAAGCTGTGGATTGTTCTTACGAACAATGGTAGGAGAGCGTTCTAAGTGCAGCGAAGTCAGACCGAGAGGACTGGTGGAGCGCTTAGAAGTGAGAATGCCGGTATGAGTAGCGAAAGAGGGGTGAGAATCCCCTCCACCGAATGCCTAAGGTTTCCTGAGGAAGGCTCGTCCGCTCAGGGTTAGTCGGGACCTAAGCCGAGGCTGAAAAGCGTAGGCGATGGACAACAGGTTGAAATTCCTGTACCACCTCATTACCGTTTGAGCAATGGAGGGACGCAGGAGGATAGGGTAAGCGCGCTGTTGGATATGCGCGTCCAAGCAGTTAGACTGGTAAGTAGGCAAATCCGCTTACCGTAAGGTTGAGCTGTGATGGCGAGGGAAATATAGTACCGAAGTTCCTGATTCCACACTGCCAAGAAAAGCTTCTAGCGAGGTAGAAGGTGCCCGTACCGCAAACCGACACAGGTAGGCGAGGAGAGAATCCTAAGGTGATCGAGAGAACTCTCGTTAAGGAACTCGGCAAAATGACCCCGTAACTTCGGGAGAAGGGGTGCTTTTTAGGGTGAATAGCCCTGAAAAGCCGCAGTGAATAGGCCCAGGCGACTGTTTAGCAAAAACACAGGTCTCTGCGAAGCCGCAAGGCGAAGTATAGGGGCTGACACCTGCCCGGTGCTGGAAGGTTAAGAGGAGGGGTTAGCGCAAGCGAAGCTCTGAATCGAAGCCCCAGTAAACGGCGGCCGTAACTATAACGGTCCTAAGGTAGCGAAATTCCTTGTCAGGTAAGTTCTGACCCGCACGAAAGGTGTAACGATCTGGGCACTGTCTCAACGAGAGACTCGGTGAAATTATAGTACCTGTGAAGATGCAGGTTACCCGCGACAGGACGGAAAGACCCCGTGGAGCTTTACTGCAACCTGATATTGAATTTTGGTACAGCTTGTACAGGATAGGTAGGAGCCTTGGAAGCCGGAGCGCCAGCTTCGGTGGAGGCGTCGGTGGGATACTACCCTGGCTGTATTGAAATTCTAACCCGAAGGCCTTATCGGCCTTGGAGACAGTGTCAGGTGGGCAGTTTGACTGGGGCGGTCGCCTCCTAAAAAGTAACGGAGGCGCCCAAAGGTTCCCTCAGAATGGTTGGAAATCATTCGTAGAGTGTAAAGGCACAAGGGAGCTTGACTGCGAGACCTACAAGTCGAGCAGGGACGAAAGTCGGGCTTAGTGATCCGGTGGTTCCGCATGGAAGGGCCATCGCTCAACGGATAAAAGCTACCCCGGGGATAACAGGCTTATCTCCCCCAAGAGTCCACATCGACGGGGAGGTTTGGCACCTCGATGTCGGCTCATCGCATCCTGGGGCTGTAGTCGGTCCCAAGGGTTGGGCTGTTCGCCCATTAAAGCGGTACGCGAGCTGGGTTCAGAACGTCGTGAGACAGTTCGGTCCCTATCCGTCGTGGGCGTAGGAAATTTGAGAGGAGCTGTCCTTAGTACGAGAGGACCGGGATGGACACACCGCTGGTGTACCAGTTGTCCTGCCAAGGGCATAGCTGGGTAGCTATGTGTGGAAGGGATAAGTGCTGAAAGCATCTAAGCATGAAGCCCCCCTCAAGATGAGATTTCCCATAGTGTTAAACTAGTAAGATCCCTCGAAGATGACGAGGTTGATAGGTCAGAGGTGGAAGCATGGTGACATGTGCAGCTGACTGATACTAATCGATCGAGGACTTAACCAAACTGATGAATGTAGGAGCGTTATCTAGTTTTGAAGGAATGAATCCTTCAAATAGTCTAGTGGCGATAGCGAAGAGGTCACACCCGTTCCCATACCGAACACGGAAGTTAAGCTCTTCAGCGCCGATGGTAGTTGGGACTTTGTCCCTGTGAGAGTAGGACGTCGCTAGGCACACACAAGATTAGCCAATATGGTTGGTCTTTTTTTGTGCTTAAATAAATCATTCGGGAATCGTGAACCTTTTTAGTGTTGAGTTAATAAAAAGCATAATGAAGTATTATTATCGAGCTATTATCAAATTGAAAAACGATAAATGGAAAACCCTAGACTCTATAAGCTGTGAATCGCCTAACCGAAAAACAACAAAGGTATAAACGGTATACCACATATCTATCCCAGTTAATTCATTTGTTAAAAACCTAGGGTCTTCTCTGGATTACAACTGCAATATACATACTAAGCCTTCAAACCCCATCAATTTTCTCCTTTAAAAAAAGATAAAGTAGAAAAGGTACTTTGTCTGCTGATACTGCTAGAAACTGTCTAATAAACGGATAATCATTACTAGAATATGAATGAAGCAATTCGCTCCACCACTCTGTTTCATATCTTGATATCATACTTAGATTGTACAGTAATAAATAATGCGTCATGATTTCTGGGAAGAACGTTAATAGTTCACGCTCCTTTGGCAAATAATAGTTATTTTCGTATAAATGATATAAAAGTGGAGAGCTTGCCAGTGGCAAAGGAAAGTTTGTTGTATTTATCTTTAATGAAATAGGATTACGATTTTCTCGATTTGTTTCTTCATTACTTTGAGAAGTTGAAAAGGGTAATGTGTGTGCAATGAAATCCAGGAATCTCCGCGATGTCATGTGATAACTATCTAATGCATCTGTCGGAATGACAAGCATTTTTCCATCGATTACGGGTGTTTCAAAATAGCAATGTTGTTGAAAATGTAAACTAAACAAATTTTGTAATTCAGGAATTCTTTTAAATAGCTGTTCCATTGTGAACTTTTCGCCTTCCATCTGTTTCACATGAAACATACGTTCAGAAAAATGTGAAAACAATCCGTTTTTTTGGACCTTCACTTCATCATGGAAAAACTCATAGCTTTGCTTTTTTCGTTTTCTAGTTGAGACTCCGTGAGCTAGTACAGAGGTTGATTCTGGATACTGAGGATCAACGGTAAGCAGACAAGCCTTCAACAACTGTACCATGCCGTAAAAAAGAAGAACGGGCTTAATGGATAGTGGAGCATTTTGAGAAAGTTGATAGTAATTTTGACCATGCTCCAAATAATATATAAAGGGATAGCTGTTTTCATAACTTTTTTTCTCAGCATCGGGGACAGCAGCTTTTTCATAGCATTTTTGAAGTACATGTTGAGTAGTATTTGCAGCATGTAGTGCATTAAATGATTGCCAAATAAAACGATAATCCAACAAATTCGAAACCTCCAATAACAAGCAAAAGAAAGTGCAAGACTAAGGGTAAGTAAATAATAAAAAACTCAGAATAATTAAACTTATCATTCCTTTCTTGACAGTAGTTTACCCAGTTGATAATCTACTAATAATATTTTTCAATCGAAGGGGGATTTATTACATGTGGGAAACGAAGTTTGCTAAAGAAGGATTAACATTTGATGATGTATTATTATTACCTGCAAAGTCAGAAGTATTACCTAAAGATGTAAATCTTGGGGTTCAGTTAACAGAGACACTTAAATTAAATATCCCGATTATTAGTGCAGGTATGGATACTGTTACAGAGCACGAAATGGCAATTGCCATGGCGCGTCAAGGCGGATTAGGTATCATTCATAAGAATATGTCTATTGAGCAACAAGCCGAACAGGTTGATAAAGTGAAACGTTCAGAAAGTGGCGTAATCACCGATCCATTTTTCCTAACTCCAAGTCATCAAGTATTTGATGCAGAGCATTTAATGGGGAAATATCGTATCTCTGGTGTCCCAATTGTAAATAACCCACAAGAACAAATCTTAGTTGGTATTATTACCAATCGTGACCTTCGTTTTATTCAAGATTATTCCATTCTGATTTCTGATGTCATGACAAAAGAAAATCTCGTGACTGCCCCTGTTGGTACGACTTTAGAACAGGCGGAAAAGATTTTACAAAAGTATAAAATTGAAAAACTTCCACTTGTTGATGAGAGTGGTGTATTAAAAGGACTTATTACGATTAAGGATATTGAAAAAGTAATTGAGTTTCCTAATTCTGCAAAGGATGCACAGGGACGTTTATTGGTAGGAGCAGCTGTTGGTGTATCAAAAGATACGGCGCCACGTGTTGCGAAGCTTGTAGAATCTGGAGTTGATGCAATTGTTGTTGATACAGCACATGGTCACTCAGCAGGTGTTCTTGAAACAGTAAGAAAAATTCGAAATCAGTATCCAGACTTAAATATAATTGCTGGTAATGTGGCAACTGCTGAAGCAACTCGAGCTCTAATTGAAGCTGGTGCTAGTGTTGTAAAGGTTGGTATTGGGCCTGGTTCAATTTGTACAACACGTGTTGTTGCAGGTGTTGGTGTTCCACAGATTACAGCTATTTATGATTGTGCGACAGAAGCAAGAAAACATGGTGTCTCGATTATTGCGGATGGTGGTATTAAATTCTCTGGTGACATTGTAAAGGCATTAGCTGCAGGAGGACACGTAGTTATGCTTGGTAGCTTACTTGCAGGTGTATCCGAAAGCCCAGGTGAAACAGAAATCTTCCAGGGTCGTCGTTTTAAGGTATATCGCGGTATGGGTTCTGTTGCTGCAATGGAAAAAGGAAGTAAAGATCGTTACTTCCAGGAGGATGCAAAGAAATTTGTTCCTGAAGGTATTGAAGGACGTCTTCCATACAAAGGACCACTTACAGATACAATCTATCAGTTAATTGGTGGTATTCGTTCAGGTATGGGGTACTGTGGTACAAAGAATCTTGAAGAGCTAAGAGAGAATGCTCAATTTATTAAAATGACAGGTGCAGGATTACGTGAGAGTCATCCACATGATGTTCAAATTACAAAAGAAGCACCAAACTATTCAACATTATAAGCTAAATTCCGACAATATAATCCATTGGTAGGATTTTTATATTAAGGTAGATAGAGTCATGTACTCTGTCTATTTTTTTTGGTGCTGATGTGTTAAAATGATTTTTGTGTGTAATACGAAAGTGGAGGTTTAAAACGTGAAAAAACAAACACAAAAAAGATTGATTTTAAGTTTTATAGCAGTCTTTTTGCTATCGCTAATTGTGGGGCAAGTACCTCCGGCAAAGGCGGCTCCTGCTCTTGATATAAATGTAAAAAATGCAATATTGATAGATGCAACTACAGGTAAGATCCTATATGAAAAAAATGCCGATCAAGCAGCACCAATTGCAAGTATGGTTAAAATGATGACCGAGTACTTAGTATTGGAGGCTATTGATGAAGGTAGACTTTCATGGGATCAGACGACTCAAATTAGTCAATATGCCTATGATATATCTGCGAATAATAACTTCTCAGGTGTTGGCTTACGATTAAATCACGATTATACGGTTGAAGAGCTTTATAAAGCAATGGCGATTTACTCTGATAATGCAACAACGATTACATTAGCAGAATTACTAGCTGGTTCTGAAGGCGAATTTGTAAAGTTAATGAATAAAAAAGCAGAAGAATTAGGTCTTCCTGACTATGAGTTTGTAAATAGTACAGGGCTATCGAATTCTATGTTAGGTGACAATTATCCTGAAGGAACAAGTCCAGATGGAGATAATATGCTTTCTGCAAGATCTGTAGCTTTATTAGCCTATTCATTAATTCGGGATTATCCTCATGTTTTGGATATTTCGAGTATCCCACAACTTGATTTCTATGGTGAAAAACTTGATAACTGGAACTGGATGTTAAAGCATGATCCAAGTGTTTCTCCATACCTTGCTCAATTTTATTATGAAGGAATGGATGGGTTAAAAACAGGTACTACGCCTGCAGCTGGTTATTGTTTCACTGGAACAGCTGAACGAAATGGGAAAAGATTAATTTCTGTAGTAATGGGTGCTACTAGTGAACCTGAACGCTTCAGAGAAACAAGTAAATTGTTAGATTACGGTTTTAATAATTTTGAGCAAATTGAAGTTTACCCTGAAGGCTACCAATTAAAGGGTAATAAAGATCTAAAGGTTGTTAAAGGAAAAGAAAAAGAAGTAGAAATTTCAACTGAAGCACCTGTGAGAATTATTGTTCCAAAGGGTGTAGATAAGTCAGCATTTAAAGCAAAGTATGTGTTTGATAAAAAGGTTGTTTCAAAAGACAAAGAGTTAACAGCACCATTTAAAGAGGGAACAAAGGTCGGCCATATGGCAGTTTCCTATGATGGCGATGATTTAGGATATATCACACCAGGCGGCGGTGATAAATTACAGGTTGCACTTGTAACAGATAAAGGCGTTGAGAAGACAAATTGGTTTGTTCTCATGATGAGAGGAATCGGCGGCTTCTTTGGTGATATTTGGTCAAGTGTAGCGAATACCGTAAAAGGCTGGTTTTAAGCTTTAATTGGTAACATCCTCCTTCTATTTATAGAGGGAGGTTTTTTCAATATTATCCACTGTGTACTATTTTGATACAATTACTAGGAAATATAGAAAAATTGCGTTAGAATAATCTTAAGATTTTTTTAATGGGCATTTATATATTATCTATCAAAATATGATATGATAAAGCCTATAAATAATAAGCTAAATTAACATCTAATAGGGGGAATCGTAGTGGCAAATACAGGTACAGATCGAGTAAAACGAGGAATGGCTGAAATGCAAAAAGGCGGCGTCATTATGGACGTTGTGAATGCAGAGCAAGCTAGAATAGCTGAGGAAGCGGGTGCTGTGGCAGTAATGGCATTAGAGCGTGTTCCAGCTGATATTCGTGCAGCAGGTGGAGTAGCTAGAATGGCAGACCCAACAATAGTTGAGCAAGTAATGAATGCTGTTACTATTCCTGTTATGGCAAAAGCTCGTATTGGTCATATCGTAGAAGCAAGAGTATTAGAGGCTATGGGTGTTGACTATATTGATGAGAGTGAAGTATTAACTCCAGCAGATGAGGAGTTCCATTTAAATAAACGTGATTTCACTGTTCCATTTGTATGTGGATGCCGTGATTTAGGTGAAGCAACTCGACGTATTGCTGAAGGTGCATCCATGCTTCGTACAAAGGGTGAGCCTGGAACAGGAAATATCGTAGAAGCAGTACGTCATATGAGAAAAGTAAATGCTCAAATTCGTAAGGTTGTCGGTATGAGCGAAGATGAATTGATGACAGAAGCGAAAAACTTAGGGGCGCCATTTGAATTATTACTTCAAATCAAACAAGAAGGACGCTTACCAGTTGTTAACTTTGCAGCAGGTGGTGTTGCAACTCCAGCAGATGCTGCATTAATGATGCAACTCGGTGCTGACGGTGTGTTTGTAGGTTCTGGTATTTTTAAATCAGACAATCCTGCAAAATTTGCTCGTGCAATTGTTGAAGCAACTACACATTATCAAGATTACGAATTAATTGCCCATCTATCAAAAGGTTTAGGAAATGCTATGAAGGGTATTGAAATTTCATCATTATTACCAGACCAACGCATGCAAGAACGAGGCTGGTAAGATAGAAGGTGTTCAGTCGTGGTTAAAATTGGTGTTTTAGGGCTGCAGGGGGCTGTAAGGGAACATGTTCGTTCAGTAGAAGCCTCTGGAGCAGAAGCAGTGATTGTAAAAAAAGTAGAACAGCTTGAAGAAATTGATGGATTGATTATCCCTGGTGGGGAAAGCACTACAATGCGCCGTTTAATTGATAAATATCATTTTATGGAACCACTTCGTACATTTGCAGCACAAGGAAAACCGATGTTTGGTACGTGTGCAGGGTTAATCCTTCTAGCAAAGAAGCTAGTTGATTATAAAGAGCCTCATCTTGGGCTGATGGATGTAGCGGTTGAACGAAATTCATTTGGCCGTCAACGTGAGAGCTTCGAAGCAGAGTTAATGATACCTGGGATCGCTGAGGATTTTGTAGGTGTGTTTATTCGTGCACCACATATTGTAGAAGCGGGAGAAAATGTTGAGGTCCTTGCAAAACATGATGGTAGAATTGTGGCAGCGCGCGAAGGGCAATTTTTAGGCTGTTCTTTCCATCCAGAATTAACAGATGATCATCGTTTTACTGCATATTTTGTAAAAATGGTCGAAGAATCAAAAGCGAAAAACCTTGTATAAACAATCAAAACATGGTAAAACTTAAGATAAATAATTAAATGAAAAATCTATGATAGGAAATAGTAACTTGTTTTTTTTCTTAAGAGAGTCGGTGGCTGGTGTGAACCGACGAAAAAGGCTTGTGAATCCATCCTTGAGTGAAATACTGAACCGTAAGTTTTCTAGTAGGTATTTTCGGTAAATCCGTTATCTTTTTCAAGAGGGGGATACTTGTATCCTCAACTAGGGTGGTAACGCGGGTTAACTCTCGTCCCTTTTTTTAGGGGCGGGAGTTTTTTATTTGCCGTTTAGCTGTCGATAAGCAGCGAGTTTCTTCGTTGGCTTGATTCAAGACAGTCACTGGGAGGGTTTCATTTTTACGGTATTTACTACATAGATTTTAGGAGGTTTTAGTGATGTTAGATATTAAATATTTACGAAGCCATTTTAATGAGGTAAAGGAAAGACTTCAATATCGTGGTGAGGATTTAACGGACCTTGGGCGTTTTGAAGAATTGGACCAGACACGCCGTGGGCTTATTACGAAAACTGAAGAGCTAAAGAGCCGTAGGAATGAGGTCTCTGGCCAAATTGCAGCTTTAAAAAAAGAGAAAAAGGATGCTGACGCTCTTATTTTGGAAATGCGTGAGGTAGGAGATCAAATCAAGGAATTGGATACGGAATTAAGGGGTGTCGAGGAACAATTAGAACATCTCATGTTATCTATACCAAACATTCCTCATGAAAGTGTGCCTATTGGTGAATCTGAAGATGACAACGTTGAAATTCGCAAGTGGGGTGAACTCCCTGAATTTGGTTTTGAACCAAAACCACACTGGGAAGTTGCTGATCAACTTCAGATTTTAGATTTCGAACGTGCAGGAAAGGTTACTGGAAGCCGTTTTGTGTTTTATAAGGGGCTTGGAGCTAGACTAGAAAGGGCATTATTTAACTTTATGTTAGACCTTCATGTGGAGGAGCATGGGTATGAGGAAGTCATCCCTCCATATTTAGTGAACCGTGCAAGTATGACTGGAACAGGCCAGCTTCCAAAGTTTGAAGAGGATGCATTCCTCATTGAAAGTGAAGACTATTTCTTAATTCCAACTGCAGAGGTTCCGGTTACGAATCTTCACCGTGATGAAATCTTGAGTGGGGCAGAACTACCTATTAAGTATGCAGCATTTAGTGCGTGTTTCCGCTCTGAAGCGGGTTCCGCAGGAAGAGATACAAGAGGCTTGATCCGCCAACATCAATTTAATAAAGTGGAATTGGTGAAGTTTGTTAAACCAGAAGACTCTTACGCAGAACTTGAAAGCCTAACAGCAAATGCTGAAAAAGTACTTCAACTACTCGGTCTTCCATATCGTGTTTTAAGCATGTGTAGTGCTGATCTAGGATTCACGGCTGCAAAGAAGTATGACATTGAAGTTTGGATTCCAAGCTATGAAACGTACCGTGAAATTTCTTCTTGTAGTAACTTTGAAGCTTTCCAAGCAAGACGTGCAAATATACGCTTCCGTCGCGACAGAGATTCTAAGCCAGAACATGTTCACACATTAAATGGTTCTGGACTTGCAATTGGTCGAACTGTAGCTGCGATCTTAGAAAATTACCAACAGGAAGACGGTACAGTCATCATTCCTGAAGTATTACGTCCATATATGGGGAATAAGGAAGTAATCGGTCCGAAAAAGTAAGAAAACGAAATGGCCAGGATTTTCTTTTATCCTGGCCTATAAAAAATTTATTAAATAATGTTGACATCCACTTTTGAACTATGGTATATTAATTTTTGTCGATACGGAGGAATACCCAAGTCCGGCTGAAGGGATCGGTCTTGAAAACCGACAGGGGTGTTAAAGCCCGCGGGGGTTCGAATCCCTCTTCCTCCGCCATATTATTGAAAATAATACTAGCGCATAAAGTATTGGAGATGAACTCGTTACTATCATGGTAACGAGTTTTTTGCTTTTTATATAAATAAGTATATTCAAAAAAG
>NZ_JAVIVW010000002.1:0-55000 GCF_031324165.1 Ferdinandcohnia sp. QZ13
TAACCCGCTGTTCATCAGCGACTTTTATAATATAACATCTTTAAAAGTCTATGTCAACACCTTTAAAATGGTGAATCATTTTTCAAGGCGCCGTTGCAGCGACTTAATTAATATACCAAGTTTATAATTCACCGTCAACCTAAATTATTCTGGGATTTTCGACCAATTCCTCCCTACTATCCTACAACCCGACAAATATCGTTAGACGTTCCATACAAAGTTCAATCAAAATAAAAAAAGACACCAGATTTTTCATCTAGTGTCCACGTTTTTTTAGACTAAGAAAATGAAATATAAAATAAAGATGAAGAACAAAGCGTACATGATAGGGTGAATTTCTTTTGCTTTTCCTTTTACCAACATTGTAATTGGATAAAAGATGAAGCCAATCGCAATACCTGTTGCAATACTAGATGTTAATGGCATTGTCACGATTGTTAAGAACGCCGGAACCGCAATCTCGAATTTCTTCCATTCAATATCACCTAAGCTGGCAACCATTAGAACACCAACGATGATTAATGCTGGTGAAGTAACGGCTGGTGTTACAACCCCTAAAAGCGGAGAAAAGAATAAAGCTAATAAGAATAATACTGCTGTTACAACTGAAGCAAATCCTGATCTCGCACCTGCAGCAACACCTGCTGTTGATTCAACGTAAGATGTAGTTGAAGATGTTCCTAAGATGGCTCCGATTACTGTACCAGTTGAATCTGAAACTAACGCTCTTCCCGCACGTGGAAGTTTATTGTTTTTCATAATTCCCGCTTGGTTTGCTACCCCAACTAATGTTCCCGCTGTATCAAAGAAGTCTACGAACATAAATGTAAGGATAACAACCAACATATCTATATTGAAGATTTCACCGAAGTGAGTAAATGCTGCTCCGAATGTTGGTGCTAAACTTGGTACTGAGCTTACAACCTTGTCAGGGGCATCAATTAAATTGAAAAGCATCCCAACGATTGCTGTTATTACCATACCGATAAATACTGCACCATTAACTTTCCGAACCATTAAAATGACTGTAATTACAACACCAAAGACAGCTAATAATGTGTCTCCTTTTGATAAATCGCCTAATGCTACCAAAGTAGCCGGATCAGCAATTACAATGTTTGCATTTTTAAGACCAATAAATGTAATAAACAATCCAATCCCTGCGCCAACTGCTAACTTTAAGTTTTGTGGGATGGCATCGATAATTTTTTCACGAATACGAGTTAATGTTAGAAGAACTAATACGATACCTGACACTAAAACGCCTGATAACGCGGTTTGCCACGCAATACCCATTCCTAGCACAACTGAATAAGCGAAGAATGCATTAAGTCCCATTCCTGGAGCTAAGGCTACAGGGTATTTCGCAACGACACCCATGATTAATGTACCAAGAGCTGCCGCAAGAGCTGTAGCAACGAACACTGCATTTGCATCCATTCTTAATGCTTCAGGAAAATCTGCTACATCGCTTAATGATAAAATCGATGGGTTAACAAATAAAATATAAGCCATCGATAAGAATGTTGTGATTCCACCAATAATTTCTCGTCTATAAGTGGTTCCAAGCTCATCGAATTGAAAATACTTTTTCATATGATTCCCTCTCCCTTTGATCCGTATCGTCGTAAAAGAACTGAGTAATTTATAAAACAAGTGCACAAAAGCGCTCCAGAGAATGCTCTGAAGCGCTTGACGTTAAGGATAACGATAGAAAAGAAGAATCATAGTTTATAGACTCTCTTCATTATCTGTTATACCTCGTAGTCAAGCTAATTTACGGTAGCCTGGTAGAAACTTTTGGGCCATATCCCCAAGATTATACGACGTATTTCAACAAAATCTTTATTTCGATTTTATTATATGACAATGTACCTAGAGAGTCAACAGAATAAACGAACATTATTTCATTTTTAATTTTTATCGTTCGTAAATTATTCCCACTCAATTGTTGCTGGCGGTTTACTTGTAATATCATACACAACTCTATTTACGTGACTAACTTCATTCACTATTCTTGTTGAAATGACTTCTAGAACGTCCCAAGGGATGCGAGCCCAGTCTGATGTCATTCCATCAATTGAGGTAACAGCACGGATACCAATTGTGTGATCATATGTTCTTGCATCTCCCATTACTCCAACACTACGGATATCTGGAAGGACGGTAAAGTACTGCCAAATTTCGCGTTCAAGACCGGCTTTTCTAATTTCTTCTCGTAGGATGTAATCTGATTCACGAACAATCTCCAGTTTATCCTCTGTTATTTCACCTAACACTCGAATTCCCAGCCCAGGTCCTGGGAATGGTTGACGCCATACGATTTCATCAGGAATGCCTAACTCCGTACCTAATGCGCGAACCTCGTCCTTAAATAAAGTATTAAGTGGTTCGATTAATTGAAACTGCATATCTTCTGGTAGTCCACCAACATTGTGATGTGATTTGATGGTCTGCGCAGTTGCTGTTCCACTTTCAATAATATCTGTATAAAGAGTTCCTTGTGCAAGATAATCAATTCCCTCTAGCTTAGCAGCTTCATCATCAAACACATAGATAAACTCATTACCAATGATTTTACGTTTTTGCTCTGGATCACTTACGCCCTTTAGCTTAGATAAGAAGCGGTCCTTCGCATCGATTTTAATGACATTCATATGGAAACCTTCACTAAAGGTCTTCATCACACTTTCAGCTTCTCCCTTACGAAGAAGACCGTGATCAACGAACATACATGTTAATTGATCGCCGATTGCTTTATGAATCAATACAGCAACAACAGAAGAATCTACGCCCCCGCTAAGTGCGCAAAGAACTTTTTTATCACCAACGGTTTGACGGATTTTTTCCATTTCGATTTCTATGAAGTTTTCCATCGACCAGCTTTCTGTACAACCACAAACTCCGAACACAAAGTTTTTCAAAAGATCATTTCCATAGACAGAATGACGTACCTCTGGATGGAACTGAACCCCGTATAAATTACGCTCTGCATCACTCATAGCTGAAATTGGACAAGATGGGCTTACTGCATCGATAGTAAAACCTTCTGGTGTTTTGACAACTAAATCACCATGACTCATCCATACCACTTGTTCACTAGGGATATTTGAAAAAAGAGCAGATTCATTTTGAACATTAATGGTTGCTTTTCCGTATTCACGATTATGAGCTTTTTCTACTCTGCCACCAAAGTGTTGTGTCATCAATTGCATTCCGTAGCAAATACCTAATACAGGCACGCCTAAATCGAAAATTTTCTCATCACATCTAAATGAGTTTTCATCATAGACACTATTCGGACCACCAGATAAAATGATTCCTTTAGGCTGCATTGCCTTAATTTCTTCGACTGTTAAAGTATGTGGGTGTAGTTCACTATAAACACCAAACTCACGGATTCTTCTTGTGATTAATTGATTGTATTGGCTTCCGAAATCTAAAACAACGACCATTTCTTGAACGTTATTCACAAAATCACCTCGTTATATTTTGTAATATATCCATCTGATATTATTCAAAAAAAATAGAATCCTACCTTAATAAAAGGCAGAATTCTAGTTCACGTACACAAATAGAATAGCTGCCTTCATAGTCAAACCATTTACGGTGGTCTGGTAGAAACTTTCGAACCATATTATCGAGGATATACGAAGGTACTTCTATTGAATTTGTGATAATTTTATCAACCAGGTATCTATTGGTCAAGATGATATCTTTTTAATTAAATTTTCCCATAATTCGACGGACATTGACCATTCCTTATAGGCATTGTCTTTACGATATAAAGCTCGTTCGTAGCTTCGTGTTAATTGTTCCATTTCATGCCCTTTGTAAAAACGATCGACTTGGATCGAATATTCCCTCAAAGTTTGCCCGTCTTTTCTCGGGAAGCCGACACGCTCTAATTGCTTTAGCAATGCATGATAGGCTTTAAAATACACCTCTTCATCTTTAGCGTTTTTGTACATCCAAATATATAGGTAAGGAATCCACTTTTTTCGTGTTTTAAATAAGGCATATATGATCAAGAAAAGGCTCAATAAGAAAATCAGCACATATTTCCACGAGAAGGCATCGCTGAGTTTTTCAAAGATGCTGTTGTCCGTGTCTTCAGAAACAGGTTTTGCCACCGTTTCTTCCGCCTCTTTTTCCTTAGGGATTTCCACTGGTGTTGTTTGTGGTGTCTGACTATTCTCGTTTCCAGTAGCCGTTAAATCATAGGAAAATAGATTAGCGTTACTAAATCCATTTGTTGGTTCAAATGGCACCCAACCGAACTCCGGAAAATAAACTTCAACCCAAGAGTGCGCGTTATTGTTGGTAATTTCATATGTGTTTACCTCGACTCGCTCACCCTCTGTATAGCCTTTTACCCACCGGGCAGGAATATCAACCGCTCGCAATAAAACGACCATTGAAGTTGAAAAATTATCACAATATCCCATTCTTGTATCAAACAAGAATTGGTCGACATAATCTTCTTCAGGGCCTGGGACGGCGACCTCTTGAGTATCATATGCAAATCCATTTAATTGAAAGTAATTTTCGACAGCCTTTACTTTATCGTACCGGTTTGTATGTGAACTTGTGATTTCTACTGCCAGTTCTTTCACACGTTCCGGGAGGTTATCAGGTAATTGCATGTACCTTTCTCTAAAAAGGTCAATCTGTTCAATCCTACCTGGTTCCTTAACCTCTTTTAGGTGGTTAATATAGAATTTCGGATACTCATAACGAAGCGAATAGCGGTCCAATTTAACTACATCATTGCCTCTGTAAGTCGAGATTTTTTCAGATAATGTGTTGGCACTAAAATGGATGTCAGGATCAGCCTCTATAGATGTTAATCCTAATGGATATACAATATGCGAATATTTTAGATCCATTTGAATTTCAGATTCGAATTCCTCTACTTCTGTTTTTGCCTCATACCATTTTAATGCTGTATTCTCATCATAAAAAATGTCTTTTTCCGGTTGCCCTGATAATTTCCAGCCCTTTCCGGTGTAGGTATCCTTGGTTTCAACTCGCCAATAATGTCGCTTTTCGGCCTTTGCTGTAAAGACAACCGTATCATCGGCGATAAAGGGTCCACCTAGATTTTGGTCATTCGTACCATAGCCTATTTTCTTTACCCCGTTAATCGAACCATTCGCATTCTCCTGCCCATACCCTTTTAAAAATGGAACCGGGTCTGGCCATTGAGGCGATGCCTTTGGTGAGACATAGCCTATAAAGGTTGAAAACAGAATAAAAACAGCTAAAGGAACTGCCCATTTTTTACCAATGCTTATATGCTTAGAAAGCTCCTTATCCTTTAAACGCTCAAATTGCAAAATCCCGAGCATGAAGAATCCGATTAACACGGTCCGAACAATCGCCATTTGGGCATTATATGGGCTGAAAGTATCAATCACCGTGATATAAATGATAGTCAATACGAAAAACAAAAGAATTCTTTTTTGATGAGTAAACCAATAATGAAGTAAATAACTCATTAACCAAAGCAAAATACTAAAGAGAAGCGTCCGAAAAATCGGTGTCATTCCCCACCAATTTGCTTGGAACATGAGCCCGATATTTTTTATAAGATCGGCAACAAGTTCACCTATCCATTCGATATCTAAAAAGTCTTGCTTAAAATAGAGCGAATGAATCATATACACGATTAGAAAAATCTTAATGAGGGCACCAAGTAAAAATGGCACTCGTAAAAATAACAGCAGAAAGCACGCCCCGATAAAAATGACAAACCCTGATGTCTCCTGTGTATCTGTCACGGTTTTAAGAGGTCGCAGCCATTCCCACAATAAAAGAAAGCCAAGTACATTTAATAATAGGTTACGAATATCACGTTGTGCTGGAATTTTAGGCTTCATGATTTTCTCACCTCATGGAATGTATCTGCAAAATGCCCTTCATATACGACTTTCGCAAATAAATTATGCTTTCGAATGGCTCCAAGGACGCGAACTTCATCGTGTGTTAGTTGTGTTCCTTTTTCTTTTATTACGAAGATCTGCAGATCTGCATTTCGCATCGAAAATCTACCAACTAAATGAATCATATCCTCGCTTAGTTCACTTGTGACAAGAATGAAGGTTACAGGCTGATAGATTTTTTTTATCTCCGACTCCACAATTTGCGAGAAAGGAATTGGACTATCGTCTTTTACCTTTGCTAAGTGGTAATAGATCACTTGTTGCTGGGATTCGCCATCTTTTAAAGGAAAAACAGCTTGGTCCTCCCCAATTGAGATAAATGAAACTTGGGCACCTTTTCTCAAAATGGCCTTTGTAAGGGAGGCTGTAAAGGTAACAATCTGTTCAAAATGATTGGAATTTGTTCGATCCATGAATAAAACAACGTCATGACTTTGCTGCTGCTCGAATTCCTTCGTCATAATATTATTTCGCCTTGCTGATGCCTTCCAATCAATCCATGAAAAACGGTCCCCGGGTGCATACTCTCTTACACCAACCGCAATGGCTGTATCCCGCTGTAATCTTACATTCGAAGAGGTCATCCCTTGTTCAAATCGGCTCTCAAGCTGGCGGTATACCAAATCTACGTACTGTGGATATACTAGAAACTGGTCACGAACCGGTGCAATGGTTTCTTTTTCTATCAGTCCAAACAAATCTCCCGTCTTAATACGGATTCCCTCTAGTACATGTTCTCCCCTTAGGATTGAATCGAATTCGTATTTAAAGGTCAATTCCCTCTTAAACCAAGGAAAAAGAATGACCTTTGACTTTGACTGCTTGGATTGCTCAAATTTTTTTAATTGCGGCGGAAGAAGCTCCTCAATAATTAGGTACATTAATGGAAAAGGGATCTTTCGATTAATCACAATGGTTGCTTCAAATTTTTCCCCCGCTACATATTCTGTTTGGTTGATTTGACGAACTAGTTTAAAATCCTTAAGAGAATAGATAGAGAGAGCAAAAGAATATAACCCGAACGGGATGAAGCTATAAAATAGAAACCAGCTTACAAACCCACCTTGAAACATCGCATATACAAAAGTTGCAACAATGAGAAGGAAGATATTAACGAGCTTACCCGTTTCTTTTAGCTTCCGAAATAGTTTCCTCATCAACGATTCAACGACCTTTGCACAGGAATCGGTGTTCTTTCAATAATCTTCGTTACTACCTTCTCGGTTGTCATTCCTTCAAATCTTGCTTCTGATTTTAAAATGAGTCGATGTGGTAGAACATATGGTGCAAGGTATTGGATATCGTCTGGGATCACAAAATCCCTGCCGTGAATCAAGGCATACGCCTGAGCTGCCTTCATTAATGCGATTGAGCCACGTGGACTAGCTCCTAGATAAATCGAACTATGCTCTCTCGTTCGGCTTACTAAATCTACGATATATTCTTTAATGGTTTGGTCAACATAGACCTCTCTTACTTCCTTTTGTAGGTCTATTAACTCTTCAAGCGTAATAACTGCTTCAAGCTGCTCAATGGGCTTAGACTTTTCCGCTCTATTTAAAACCTCGATTTCTTCTTTAACGGACGGATATCCCATTTTCATTTTTAAAAGAAAACGGTCAAGCTGCGCTTCTGGAAGTGGATAAGTTCCTTCATATTCAATCGGGTTTTGTGTGGCCATAACAAAGAATGGCTTTGGTAAAGGTCTTGTAACTCCATCAACTGTGATGCTACTTTCTTCCATACCTTCTAGTAAAGCTGATTGAGTCTTCGGAGATGTTCGGTTGATTTCGTCTGCTAATACAATATGACCTATAATTGGTCCTGGTCTGAATTCAAACTGGAGTTCTTTTGGATTATAAATAGACGTTCCAGTTACATCCGATGGTAATAGGTCGGGCGTAAACTGAATTCGTTTAAATTCCGCACTCACTGATTTCGCGAGGGAACGCACCATCATCGTCTTCCCTACACCTGGCACGTCTTCTAGCAAAACATGTCCTTCCGCTAATAATGCAACCAAGCTTAGCGTGGCCACATCTCTTTTTCCGATCATAACTTTTTCGATATTTTCGATAACTCTTCCTAAAACTGGATGTAACGTGTCAAGCTGCGCCATTTTCCGTCCCCCTAAAAACTCGAATCTCTTACAATATATGTAACTATTATACTATTCACACACTAATTATAAAAGTGAATATAGACGATTCCTAAATTCAATAAGCATCGTTCGATAAGTTCTGATTGTTCCTTCGGCTAATCAGAAAAAGACCCAGATTATCAAAACAATCTGAGCCAGAGTTTGCTATTCTATTAAACAAGACTTGAAAGTACATGGACCCGCAGGATGATTCCTACTAGGCGTTGGTCTTCATCGACAACAGCTAACGGAAACTTTGTTTCCAACGCCTTTGGAATGATGTCTTGGATATATTCATCCTTCGAAACTGTGAAAATATCGTCTCGAATCACATCGGGCAGTGTCTTTTTTTCCTTGATCCCATCAATGCAATCGTCAATGGTCACAATTCCCTCTAAGCGTCTATGCTTGTTCACGACGAATACACTTGAGATTCCGTTCTTCTGCATTTCTTTTACCGCTACTTGTAAACTGTCCTTTAGCGAAACCAACGCATTCGATTGAATCATAACATGCTCTGCCTGCAAAACCTTAGAGCGGTCGATATCTTTTATAAACTCGGATATATAATCATTCGCAGGAGTCTCGATAATTTCCTCCGGTGTACCGATTTGCTCGACTACCCCGTCCTTCATCACCGCAACACGGTCTCCTAGTTTAAAAGCTTCGTTAATATCGTGTGTAATAAAAATAATCGTTTTTTGAAGTTTGTCCTGCAGTTCTAACAACTCAAGCTGCATTTCTCGACGAATGAGTGGGTCTAGTGCACTAAAAGGTTCATCCATTAGGAGAATATCAGGGTCATTTGTAAGTGCGCGTGCAAGTCCAACGCGCTGCTGCATCCCACCTGATAGCTCTCCTGGATATTTATCCTCGTATCCTTTTAGCCCGACACTTTCTATATTTTTTAACGCAATTTCTCTGCGTTCTCCCTTTGAGACATTTTTAATCTCTAAACCATATTCCACATTCGCTAAAACCGTTCGGTGACTGAATAACCCGAAGTGCTGAAACACCATGGCAATTTTATCCTGTCTGAACTTCTTCAGCTGGGAAGAGTTATAACGCACAACATCCTCCCCATCTACATAGATAGACCCGGACGTTGGCTTATTTAAAAGGTTAAAACAGCGAATCAATGTCGACTTACCACTTCCGGATAGTCCCATGATGACAAAGATTTCACCTTTCTTGATTTCCATTGAAGCATTGTACACACCAACGGTATGATTGGTTTTTTCTAAGATTTCTTTTTTACTCATTCCTTTTTCAACCATTGGAATGACTGACTTTGGTTTTGGACCAAATATTTTAGAGACTTTCTCTATTTTAATTTTCGTTTCCATTACTCCGACCCCCTGTGTTTCTGGAATGAGCTTGCTACTCCTGATGTCACACGGTCAATAATGATGGCTAGAAACACGATACTGATACCCGCTTCAAATCCAAGTGCCATATCAATACGGTTAATTGCGATCAGAACCTGTTCACCAAGTCCCTTCGCACCAACCATTGATGCAATAACGACCATCGCCAGTGCCATCATGGTTGTTTGGTTTACCCCTGCCATAATCGTTGGAAGTGCTTGTGGCAATTGAACCTTCGTGAGCATCTGCCATCTTGATGAACCGAATGATTGGGCAGATTCAATCACATCTTTATCCACATTGCGAAGCGCTAACTCCGTCAATCGGATAACAGGTGGCAACGCATAAATTAACGTTGCAAATACTGCTGAAACATTTCCTAGACTGAAGAAGAAAATCGCAGGAATTAAATAAACGAAACTAGGCATGGTCTGCATCGCATCCAAAATCGGCCTCATGACAATGGAAAATCCTTTACTAAATGCCATCCACACACCCAGTGGAATCCCAATAATGAGGGATATGAGAACCGATGTTAAGACAATCGCAATCGTTATCATCAATACATCCCATAATCCAAACGTTCCAATTAAAAATATAAAAAAGGCATATAACACGCCAGAAAGAACAGATTTAAAACGCCATCCTAAAAGGAAAATAATAATTAAGAAGAGCCACCATGGAATGAAATTAAGAAATCCACTTATTCCATTGATAGTTTGAGAGGAAATTAGATGTATGAAATCAAAAAACCCTTCGAACGTTGTATCAATCCATTTAATAAATTTTTCTACATACTCACCAATAAATTCCCATCGTATTTCTGGAAAACTACCCATAAGCAGGTTACATAATGTAACCATTCACCTCACTTTTTTCACAAAATCTCTTATATTAATAAATTTGTAGTAGCTGGTGAACACCAACTACTACAACAACAAAATTACTCTAATGATTTTTTTACTTTTTCAGCAACATCTTCTGAAACCCAAGAAGTCCAAACATCTTCATGCTGCTTCATCCACCACTGTGCAGCCTCTTCGGCAGATGCATCATTTTCATTCATGTATTTAAGAGCTTCTTCTGTTAAATCGTTACTCGTTTTATAGTTTTTTAGAAACTCCACAACCTCTGGTGCTTGTTTAGGCATGTCCTTGTGGACAGCTACGACTACATCATTTGGTGGGAATGCAGTACCAAAATCTTTATTCCATTGTTCTTCGTTATATTCTGGTTCTTCTAAAAGAGTAAGATCATATTTTGCCGTTACCCATGTTGGGGACCAGTAATATCCGACCCAACCTTTGCCCTTCTCATATGCATTTACTAAAGTTGCAACTGCACTTGAATCTGAACCAGGACTAATATAGTTAAATGTATCTCCTAAGCCATATGTCTCTACCTTAACTGACATTGTTTCCCCAACAGCCCATCCAGTAGGCGCACCAACGATTAGTCCTTTACTTGAATCCTCGGGATCAGGGAAGACTTCAGGGTATTTCTTTAAGTCCTCAACCGTTTTTAAATCTGGTGCTAACGGCTCAATTCCTCTTTCTTCATCCCCTTCAATCACATAAGTCGGAACATAGAGCCCTTGGCTATTGTCATCAAAGTTAGTAGAGACTGTTTCAATATCCCCAGCATCTGTCATTTCTTGATAAAGCTCCTTGACATTGTCAGTCCAAACTTCCATATACACATTGATGTCACCTTGACGTAAGCCTTCTAATGTTGCAGCAGTTGATCCCGTTGTAACATCTGTTTGATAGCCATACCCTTCCTCAAGGATTCTTTGTGCAATACTGTTATGGACACGAATACTATCCCATCCAGCATCAGCAAGCACAATTTTATCTAATTTTTCTGGTTCTCCATTGCCTGATGACCCTCCACTACTACACCCAACTAATGCGAGTAGCAAAACGGCTAGTAGTGTAAATAATTTTCGTTTCATTCTTTATTTCTCTCCTTTTTTGTTTAATCAGCAAACCGATTGGCTTACAGAGTTTAATAGAAAAAACACCACACCAGAATGAATAATCATTCATTTTTTAATTATGCGAATTTCTACCTAACATTTAACATGAGTGCACGATTTGATTAATTTTTAATAGAAAGGTGACACTAACTTAATCAGTCATATGAAAAATGTAGGAGAATAGAATGGCTACATTTTTCTCGAATTCGAGGATACTTCTTTTGAACTATTGAGCTTGGAGGGGATCGATATTTGACTGTATAACAGTGGTGAACATTAGGGTTACATTAAAAGTATAGAGGAATAATAAAATGAGAACAAATCTGATAATTTAGCATATCTGGGGATAAACTAGTATATTTCATGATATCAACACCTCAGATGTGAAATATGTTTTATCCTTCAAAGATCCTCCCATATCCTCTCATATCCTCAAGTTATGATGTAATTTTCTGTTATTTACTAAAATACGCTATATGTAGTATTAAAATAGTACCTTGGTACCGTATTTGGTTCAGGAATGATTGCTTCCGGACCTATAATGGAAGGTAAATCCTTTCCGAACAATAGCAAAAACCAGATAAGGAGCATCTGAAAAATGAATTATTTTCCCCACGAATTTTATAACATAAAAAGACTACCTTCTGGGAATTTGAAAGTAGTCTAACTTTGGACAACGCCGCTATTTCTTTTTTAAATATTTTTCATTAATCACAAGCACTTTTCCGTCCTCAGCCGGTCTGTATTTACGAAACTTAAATTTATTTTTTTCAAACAAGATATTTCCAATGATATATATGGGTAGGATGATAACCAAGTTAATTAACATTTGAAGCAATAGGTTTAAATCCCTCTCAAATATATAAATCGTAAATACTGCGTAAAACGCATATGACACCATTAATACAATAAGTACATTACATATATGAAAAGCAATCACACTCGTTTTTTCACGAAACATTCGCTCTAGTTCAAGCTTAAAAAAAAGTGTAATAAACACTGAAATCCCTATTGCAATAAGGGTAACAAAATATGTAAATATAGTTTGCATGTTTGCTAATCCCTCGCCCTCATTTTCCTTATCATTTTCAAGCCCAAGAGATTTGATTACCTACCCTCATTGTAACACATCAACTAATAAAGAGGATTTAACAACGGAAAAACCTCCGCTACCTTCTTCTTCATCGAAGAAGGTAGCGGAGGCTTGTTTAAGATGAGAGGGTGTAATCTTTTAGTGTATGTACCGGCTGTAAGTGATAAGCTGGACGTCCTATCTGCTATACATTACGGCTTAGGTCGATCGTTGACTATTTCTTGGGTTCCATCTCTATCCTTTTTTAAAAAAATCCAACACATCTTCTAGTTTCATCCCCATGTTTTTAGCTTCGATGATTAATTCTACCCATTCCTCGTCAAGTTCCACTAGATCGCCCTTATTTGCCGTTTTAATCTTACTCATCCCCCAATACAATGTTAGTTGGTTTCGTGATTTTGTAAGCCATACAAATAGATATCCACTATTTCATTTGCAAGTTGTTGTGGATTTTTTACATCTGTGAATAATTTCGTGATGGTAAGTCTTTCAATAGTCCCCATTAAGCACTCTGCAACGGTTTGCATATCTAAATCTTGTCGAAAGTAGTTATCCTGTTGTTCTGCTAGAAGATTCTCAGTGATATGATTTACAATTACTCGCTTAATTTCCTCCGATTCGCTTGCGATAAAAAATCCTATCTTTGTCAAATTTCGATGGTCGTCAAAGAATTCAAAGATTCCATTTAGACCTCGAGCTATTTTGGAAGAAAGTATGTTTTTATCCAAATTAGATTCAAGTCTGCTACTCTGGGTTAACATAATTAATTTGTTGCGAAATGTATGGACGAGCTCTTGAAAGATAGCTTCTTTACTCGAGAAATATAGATAAAAACTGGGCTGTGTGAGTCCAGCCTTTTTGACAATCGTACTGACCTTCGTTTCATGAAATCCGTGTTCTGCGAATTCTTCTGCTGCAACCATAAGGATTGCCTCTTTGCTTTTGATCCCAACTGACCCCTTCTGTCTCCCACGTTGTCCCATTATAATGCCGCCTTTTGTCTTAATTAAAATTATATTACTCATGAGTATTATCTCTTACAAAGTATCACCCGGTCAAGTGGTCTATTACCATTTTTAACCTACAAAAACTGACAAATTACACGAAAAAACTGCCTCCTTGTATTTAGGAAGCAGCCCTGTATGTTAGACCTCTTTATCCGCTTTGGTAGATTTCCATATTGCGCTATCTAGTTTTGCTGCAAAACATTTCACAAAAAAGTCTATAGAAGAAAAGGAAAGGCTTCTCCTATAGACTCATAAAAAAAGTAATTTTTTTCTACAAAAGTATTGATATCATTATTAGCTTTGTTTACACTTATAAACGGCAAAACACTTGGTCGCAACAAGTGTTTTGGGTTGTAGTTTTGGGTCTGTCTTATCGTCCTATTATCAACTTACCAGGTTAGATTCCTAGGATTAGACACCCGAAGCTTCAACTTCACTCAATTCATCCTCATCATTTGTTTGTGCTTTTATATAATCAATTGTCACGATCGTTTCATCATCTTCATGTTTGATCGTACAGTTACTATATTCCTTTTTAATATCTGCTACTCGAACGGAATGGCCAATTTCAAATTCAGTGATGTCAATTTCAATATAGTCAGGGAGATCATTCGCTTTTGCTGTGATATCCAATTCGTAAAGAAATTGTTTCGCAACTCCTCCAGATTTCTCTCCATTTGAAGTTCCTTTTAAAATGACATTCACTTTTGTATCGATTTCAGTATCCTTATCAACATGAAGAAAATCGACATGAAGAACGTCCTTCGTTACGGGGTTATGTTGGTAATCTCTTAAAATAACATTCTTCGATTTTCCATCAACATTTAGTGAGAAAATGCCATTTCTTCCTGCACCCTTTATTACCCTTCTTAAATCCACGTTGTTAACCGCAATGGATTCTGTTTGAATATCACTTCCATAAACAACAGCAGGGATTTTCCCATCACTTCTCAATTTTTTCAAACTAGACTTTTTAGTACTATTTCTTTTTTCTGCAACTAGCGTATTCATTTTATTTCCACCCTTCTGATTTTTTCTGAGACATTAGTTTTTATAGAAACTATATTCTAAAAAACATTAGAATTAGTTATATCTCTAGTATATCGAATCTCTCATTTTATTTCACATAATTGGCTTGCTGAGTTAAGAAACGAGTTCGTTGATCATTTATCTATAAGTTTACATTCAACTATTAAAAGAAAAAAGACCTCTCACAAGTTGATTAACTTATGAGAAGCCAATATAACTTTATAAAATTATCTACCTTTTTCCTTTGTCATAAATTTCACCTAATGCTCTAGGAGCACGATTGGATTTAGAGAAAAAGATTAGCAACAATAACGTTAATACATACGGTAAAATCATGAATAAATCCGTGAAACTACTTGGTAATGCCATTGACTGCGCAATAAACGATCCCCCAGATTTTGCAAAACCAAATAAAAGACAAGCAGCTAAAGTAGGCAAAATCCGCCAGTTCCCAAAGATTAATGCAGCAATGGCTAAGAATCCATATCCCATATAAATATTTGAGGAAAAGTTAGCTGAAATGGAATAGGCAAAACACATGCCCCCTAGGCCAGACAATAGCCCAGATATGAGAACCGCAGAAAACCGAACTTTTGCTACATCTACACCTGCTGCATCGACCGAATGAGGATTTTCTCCGCTCGCTCTTAGACGCATACCAAATTTTGTTTTATATAAAAGATACCAAGCAAAAATGGCAATCACGATGATAATTACTTCGAACGGATACACATTCGTAAAGACCGCACCAAGCACTGGTATATTAGCCAATCCTTCGATCGTAAAACGTTCTGATACACCTAATCGAAACTTGTCCGAAGCAGAACCAAATACGAGTGCATTTATTTGGGTTGTTAAGAAAGTCGTTAAAGCTAACGCTAAAATATTAATCACAACACCACTAATGACTTGGTCAGCCTTAAACTTAATACTTAGGACCGCGTGAATAATAGAAAATGCCATTCCGCCTATCATTGAAAATAGCAACGCCACGTAAAATAGATTTTGAATATCTGTACCAGAAGCATTTGCGATTAAAACAGCTGATAGCGCCCCGATGAATGCCCCGAACCCTTGAAAACCTTCAAGTGCTAGATTAGTGATACCACTCTTTTCACTATATATACCGCCTATTGCTATGATAAAAAGAGGTAGAGCAAAGGATAATCCATCAATAATTATTGTATCCATTATGATTCAATCTCCTTTCGTTCCACTTCTTTTTCCTTCAAACGGCTTACTTTATATTTCATGTATGCACCACATGCACTAAACAATAGGATTAACCCGATGATAACAGAAGAAATTTCTTGTCTGATACCCGCCTGTGAGCTCATATACGTGCTTCCCTGATCAATGATAGATACTAAAAATGAAGAAAAGATAATACCAATTGGATGAGAGTTTCCTAATAGTGATACAGCAATGGAATCAAAACCGATACTTGATAATACTTTTGGCTGGATGGAAGCAAAATAACCTAAATAATACGTGACACCTGCTAGACCAGCCAAACCTCCCGAAATCATCATAGCTAAGACTGTATTTCTTCCAACATTAATGCCTGCATATTTTGCAGCATTTCGGTTAGACCCTACTGCTTTAATTTCAAAACCGACCACTGTCTTATCCAAGAAAAACTTTATAAAAATAGCGATAATAATGGCTAACAGAAAGCCTAGTGGAATATCCATTTTTAAGTTAGCTATATCAACATTAACTAATGTCAGTCTTGCTTCATCTGAAATATATTTGGATTGTCTTGAAATAGGATCGACATAATACATTTGAATAAAAAAGCTTATGACATACTGAGCAATATAATTTAACATAATCGTAGTTACAACTTCATTTATATTAAACCTATATTTTAGCCACCCTACTAATCCTCCCATTAATCCTCCAGCAACAATCCCGATTACTAACACAAGCGGCTTTGCAATGATTGCATCTAAACCACTGTAACCAACGATAATTGTCGCTAGAAAACCAGAGACAAGCATTTGACCGGAAACCCCAATATTAAATAGCCCCGCTCTAAAAGCAACTGCAACCGCTAAGCTGGCAAACACAAGTGGCGTCATCGCGTTTAGCAAACTTAAAAAATCAGTTAACATGCTCTTATAGCCTGCATAGGAAGGCTTTGGCATGATTCCTGCCCCTTGAAGTAGGTTGTAAAATGCCTGTAATGGATTTTTACCAATTAACAGGATAACAATCGCCGCAGCAATGAAGCTTATTAGTATGGAGACTAAAGGAATTGAGATAGGTTGCCATTTCTCATTACTTATAGGTCGTAAAAGACGATAACTTAAGTTGTTTTTCTTTTTATCTTTACTCATGCTTTGCCCCCATCATATATTCGCCGACTTCATTAGTCGTTAATGATTCACTACTAGCAATCTTTTGAAGTTGGCCATTATATATAACTCCTATGGTATCCGCTACATTCATAATTTCATCTAACTCTAATGAAACAAGTAAGATCGCTTTTCCTTGATCGCGTTGTTGAATGATCATTTTATGGATGTTCTCAATCGCTCCAATATCTACTCCTCGAGTTGGCTGAACGAAAATCATGAGTGGCGATTGTAATTCGATTTCACGAGCAATAATTGCTTTTTGCTGATTACCACCACTCATCGAACGAACTTGCGTCTTATTACCTTGACCACTTCGAATATCAAATTTATCAATCAACTGACTACCAAATTGCTCAAATTCCTCTGTTTTCAAGATTCCTTTACTAGCAAAAGGCTCCCTATAGTACTGCTTTAATGCTAGATTGGTTGATAATTCAAAGTCCAACACGAGTCCAAAGCTTTGTCTATCTTCAGGTATATAAGAGATTCCAGCTTCTGTTCTATTTCTTATCGTTTCGTTTGTAATGTCCTTACCTTCGAGGAATATTTTCCCGTTGCTAACCTTTGTTAATCCAGCAATGGCGTCCGCGATTTCAACCTGTCCATTATCTGCGACACCGGCAATAGCAAAGATTTCGCCACCGTGTATGGTAAAGGAAACATCTTTCACGACTTCAAATCCATCTCCATTTTTAATGGTTAGATGCTCGACCTTTAATACTTCTTCTTTAAACTGAGCAGGTGCTTTGTCAGATTCAAAGCTTACCTCTCTACCGACCATTAATTGAGCCATAAGATTAACCGATGTTGTCTTTACATCCAACACATCAATTAACTTTCCTTTGTTCAATACCGCACATCGATCGGCCACTTTTTTAATTTCATCTAATTTATGAGTGATTAAGATAATCGTTTTTCCAGCATTTCGAAGACCTTCGATAATACCGAGTAGGAATTCAATTTCTTGTGGCGTTAAGACTGCAGTTGGTTCATCAAAAATAAGGATTTCCGCTTCACGATAAAGGACCTTTAGAATTTCAACCCGTTGCTGCATGGAGACAGTAAGATCGGCAATCTTTTTCGTCGGATCCACTTCTAAACCAAAGTTTTTAGACAGTTCTTCAATTTTACGATTGGCATTTCGAATATCTACGTATGGAAAGAGCCCTGCAAATTTTTTAATTGGCTCAACCCCAAGGATAATATTCTCGGTAATCGTATAATCAGAGACCAACTTAAAATGCTGATGGACCATACCGATGTTAAGCTTTGCCGCATGGTTAGGTGAGCTAATTTGCACTTTTTCTCCACGAATAAAGATTTCTCCCTCATCAGGCTCGTACATACCACCTAAAATACTCATCAATGTTGATTTACCTGCACCATTTTCTCCAAGTAAAGCAAAAATTTCTCCTTTTTTAATACCAATGGATACATCATCATTCGCTACTATTCCAGGAAATCGTTTGGTTATATGTTTCATTTCTACAATATAATCAGACATCGTTCTTCTCCTTTATCACAACAATAGGAAATAAAAGAAGTTCATCATTGCCTATGATGAGGAAATGATAAACTTCTCATGATTCACTTCGTTATTGTGCTTTTTTTAATCTTATAGCCCTGGAAACTCTTCTGGAGTATGATCATTGAAATTAGATGCAGGTACGATTGTACCTTCTTTTACCAATTCGTAAGCTTCATTCATTTTGCTTAGTGTATCCTCTGATAATTGGTGACGGCCTTCTTCTTTAATAAAACCAGTCGATTCTGTATCTGCATAAAGAACGGCATTTCCACCTTTAAAAGTTCCATCTTCAACAGTATTTAATGTTTTTTCAATATTCATAGCCATGAATTTTACAGCAGATGTTAATACGATGTTTTCAGAACCATTTACACCATCATCAAATTGGTCAACATCCACACCAATTACTTTTACATCGCCTGCAGCTTCCTTAACTGCTGTGAATACACCATTACCTGTACCACCTGCAGCAACAAAGATGATATCTACACCTTGTTTAATTAACGCATTTCCGATCACTTTACCAGTTGCTTCATCTGCAAAAGATCCTGCATAGTTACCACCCACATCGGCACCTGTTACATCCGTTCCTGCATAGCCTGAAAGTTCAACCATTTCAACATTTTTTCCATAAACCTTATTCACATAATTTACACCTGATTCAAAGCCAAATTGATAATTTACATTTGACGGATATGCTATACCATTTACAACCGCTACTTTATTTGTTTTTGTTTCAAGTGCTGCAGCCATTCCTGCAAAAAAGCCACTTTCTTGTTCAGCGAAGTTCATTGCATAGATATTATCGAAGTCTGTTTGGTCACCTACAGGTGTCGGCTCAGAGTCATTTAAAATAAAAATTTTATCAGGGTTTTCAACAGCAATACTTGAAACACCAGCAAATTGAAACCCAGGTGTTACAATCACATCATAATCTGCCACAATATCAGCAACAGCTTGTACAGCCGCAGCTGGGTCACCAGTTTCTTCTTTAACAGCTTTTACCGTTGCTGTTGGATGTTTATCAATAAAACTTAAAATTCCGTTATAGTTATCTTCATTAAAACTACCATCATCCACGCCTGAAGGGCTTGTTACAATGGCAATTTTCAATCCTTCTTCACTATTTTCAGACTTAGCCCCATTTTCATTAGCTGAGTCACTTCCGCATGCTGCCATAACCGCAGTCATTAAAGCAATAAATAATATCATTACGATTTTCTTTGTATTTTTCATCGAAATGATCCTCCTCTGTAAGTCATGTTGTATGATTTCTGTAAAAATTAAAAAGCACCGAGATATACCGGTGCTTGACTTGTAGGAAGGTAAATAACAGAAATAAAGCATTCGCTTATTTCCATTTATATATACGCAACCTCGTAGTCAAGCTATTTATGGTAGCTTGGTAGAAACTTTCGGGCCATATCCCCAATATTATACGAGAATAATATTTAATTTTTACTCACTCATAGTAACATCGATAATTATACCTGTCAACAAAAAGCGGATATTTTCCCCAAATTAATAATTAACGTTCGGAATTGAGAGGGTTTTCATCGAATAACAACGATAATAACTTGGAAAATAAAGGCGAAATTCTTGTGTAACACTAGTGTTCGTCAAAGGAGCGAATGCCGTGTTGCTATCAGAATGAAATGTTTCAATCCTGTAATAAATATAAAAAAAGACCGCGTACTGTTTATTTTTCATGAGATTAACTTTATAATGCACACTAGGTAATTTTTTCGGAAAAAATTATACTTCTAGCTTAAGGAAGGAGATCGATTATGAAAAAAATGATGTTTACATTAGTAACCGGTCTAATGGCCGTTGTTTTAGCAGCGTGCGGAGGAAATGATGAAAGTAAAGAAACGAATGCAAAAACAGCGGAAACCGTTCAGCAGGAGGAACAACAAAAGCAAATAGAAGAAATGCAAAAGAAATTAGAAGCACAGCAAATAGATGAAAAGAAAACAGTTGCCATCGTGAATGATCAAAAAATCTTAGGAAGTGACTATAATAGCGCATTAGCATCTGTTCAAGGATTCATGCAGCAAATGGGACAAGATCCAACTTCTAAGGAAGCTGCAGAACAAGCTAAAAACCAAACAATTGACAGCTTAATCGGACAAACTCTTCTTCTTCAGGAAGCTGATAAAAAAAACTATAAAGTTACAGAGGAAGAAATTAATAAGCAGCTAGAAGAAATAAAAAAACAGTTTAAAACAGAAGAAGAATTCGAAGCCGCTCTTAAAAAGTCCGGCATGGATATGAAAACATTTGAAACTCAAATAGCTGACGGTATTAAACTTAAACAGTACGTGGAAAAAGAAGTGCCAGCTGGTGAAATAACCGATGAAGAAATTCAAAAAATGTATGATCAATTTGCAGAACAAGGAAAGAGTACTGGACAAGAAGTTCCAAAACTCGAAGACGTAAAACCACAAATCGAACAATCTCTTCAACAACAAAAACAGCAAGAAAAACTCGCTCAACAGGTTGAAGAGTTAAAGAAAAACGCAAAGATTGATATTAAGATTTAAGGCGTTACACACAAAAACAAACAGCTCAAGGGGTTACTGACAAATGCCCCTTGGCAATAAAAAAGAAGATGACTCTCTACAAAATGTAAGATTCATCTTCTTTTTGCATTAAAAACGCATTCTGAATACTTTATTGGTAAGTGGATATAGAAATTTAACCCCTTTTTTCGTTAGCATATCCCCTACAATATGTGAAAGATAAGCTATCGTGGAAATAAGAGCCAAACTGTCCACCCCAGTGCTAACTTGTAACAGATAGGACATATACCACCAATAGGCCAGTGCCCAAATCGTATGCGTTAGTCCTCGGTGTGGAAACCAACCTGCGCCCCCTAAGTATAAGGCAAACATAACCAACCACCACAACTCATTTGTAAATGCATAGTATAGAAGAAATAAACTTAAGAGGCTCATTAGAATGTTTTTTAACGTTTCCTGACTCTTCAGCGAAAGACCTATAATGACTGCTCCCCATCCAAAGAGTAGAAGTTTATTTTGCTCTGTAAACCATTTTTCATCTAGAAAAGACAAGTCATTTACTTCTAACAAGTATGTAACCAATGCCAGGACCATTAATGCCACACCGACAAATGCCCCGACTTTTTTAATTAGTTTAGCTGTCTTTGTTACTCGTTTGTTTAATAGATTATTTCCGTCTAAATCAGGAGCAAGCGAAGCCAATCCTGATGCAACTAAAATGACAGGTATTGTTTCAAGTGATTGGCTAACAGACGCCACCGCTCCTATACCCAACCCTATTGTTAAATGAGTTCGACCTTTCATGCTGCCACCTCTTTGTTGTTTTGTCTATTTTTCTATCAGAAGTTATCCAAAAATCAAATTATAACACAAAAAAACCTTCCCTACTTTTATGGTTATTAAGTTTGTTGGCACCTCATTCGGAAAATCAAGCTAAAATCCGGAGATATATAGAAGACAAGACAATTGACGCCACTTACACCAGAGCTTTTCATGATATGGATTCTTATTACGTGATCTCTGATACTAGGGCCGTCACAAAGTCTTTATCCTTACATAAGATGGCTTATAAGTAGAACAGAATGGGAGGAAAAAAATGTGCCTTCAGTCATCAATTTAGGAATATTCAATGTCAATTCTCCCCAGCCAAGCTCAGTCGTGCAAGTTGGTGAATTAGTTGTTAATGGTATGGATGCCAACAGAAAACAAAATCTAAACCTTGCTGGTATGTATGGTATTGGCAATGCCAACATTGGAAATCTTAATAGTATTGCAGATAGCTTTGAAGGAATGGACGGAGTAATCTTTGATCAGGATATTAAACCTAATTTTGGAGGAAATGTCTAAGCTGTTTAACATATAGATTTATTGATCGAATCTAAAAAACAACAAACCCTTTTATTAACCAAGGGTTTGTTGTTTTTTTGTATGGTTATGAGGGGTTTGGTTTCCCTCATGTTCCTGTTGTTTTTTTGGTGCCGGACTTTGCTCGTATTTTGATAGCGATGCTTTCATATGAGCCAGGTTATTTTTATCGCCATGAATATTTCCAAGTCCCTGGTTATGCTGTTTACTATTTTGAAAGTCTTCAATAAAATTGTTACCGATGCTGAAGCACGAAGCACTTTCAATTACCCCAATTTTAATCGTTCCAATCTTGAAGGTTGGAGATAAAATAGCTGATTCCATTACTTTATTCCTCCTCCCATTCTACATTATCCTTAACCCATTCATTGTTTATCACTGTATTTTCCTTTCCGGATAAGTCTCCAACGATTTCAGTAATCACTTTATTTGAACGAAATTTTTTATGTGTATTCTCTTCACCTATAAAAAAACCTGAAGAATCACCGAGACTTGTTATTGTAATGTCCCCCATCTGTAATTTGAGCATTTTATCCGTTTCTCCTTTTACTTAATTGTTATTTGATATTTATTGCAATGTAGCCATTGGAATCGTTATAGGGGCTATTGCCCACTTTTCTTATGTAAGATATTCAAATTTCTAGTGGAATGTCACTCACTTTTTCTTCGAACCATATCAACATTGTAATTCCTTAAACATACAGTACAATAAACGAATTAGAAAATTGCTTAAACGTGGTGAACCTTAGATGATAAACTCCAAACATTTTAACTTTACCGGAGATATACATGTGCAAACGATGCAAAGGCAGT
This sequence comes from Ferdinandcohnia sp. QZ13, assembly GCF_031324165.1. Classification (NCBI taxonomy): domain Bacteria; kingdom Bacillati; phylum Bacillota; class Bacilli; order Caryophanales; family Bacillaceae; genus Ferdinandcohnia; species Ferdinandcohnia sp. QZ13. Next base: position 23,151 of record NZ_JAVIVW010000002.1, read on the forward strand.
CAGGTATATTTATTGGAGAACGGAACTCAGCCATCGGCTGGAGTGCCCATGGAAAAGAGAATCGGGTAATTGGAAATATTAGTGGTCAGTCTAATCTGCTCCTTCACAATACGTTAATTTTAAATGACCCTGATTTTGTAGATACCCCCATTGATGACCGTGACATAAATTTGCACGTAGAACAGCCAAATGATAATCACATAACAAATCTTACCCTAAAAAGTGTAAACGTTAATGCAATGACGAATAATAACTCCTTGAGCATTGGGAAGGGATATGTAAATGGAATAGATGCTAACAACAAATATAATTATTCGATAGGTAATCTATATGGGCATGAAAATCAGATAAGACATAATGTAAATTACGTAGATGACCAGGATGGAGTGGATGGAATTATCGATGACAGAGACATTAAAATTACAAACATTGAACATGACGAACCTATGTGACGATTATTGAAGTTTGCAAATCTTTCTTCTAAAGATCGTTTCGGAAGCGATAACCTTTAGATGTTTTCACAATTTCTTCTTTGGGAGCGGATGTTTCTGATAAGGATTCTTTTTTCATCAAATTACTATTCACTTTTAGATTTAGAGATTCTGACAAATCCCCCTTACTCATAATATTGTTTCCAATCATCAACTTTCCGCTTAACTCGTCAATATCAAGATTATCTAACTGAAAGGTAAGGTTTTCCAAATGGTCAATTTGAACATGATCGATCTGAATTGATTTTGCTTCACTTCCCTTTTCTTTCTGTTCTTTCTGTTCTAATAACTCAATAATTCGATCTAATTTTGTTAATAACAGAGGGTTTATTTGTTTTTCTTTTTGTTTTTTTATAAAAGAAAAGTATTTAAACATAAATCCCCCCCCCTATACCTAAATGGATTTGACGATAATGACATCTATAACTTGCCTTAAGCAATGTTATTATATTTATACAAACTTTATGCGAATACATTTGCAGTTAGTATATAAATCCAAGGGATAAGTTCCAATTATCTTTTATAATTGGAAAAAGAGCCATTCATCAACTCAGTGAATTGATGAATGGCCTTCTTAATTAAGAGTGATTTTACTGAAGCCTTATGACCAATAAACTACGGTTTGATGAAAGTCGCTCTACTCTTGATACTTCAGGAGTTTAGAGTTTCTATTACATCATACTGCTCGTAAAGTGAGAGTGTGTAATATCTTTAACGATGTGTGTTAAAAGTACGAATATCTAGATTTCCAAATATTATGGTATTTCAAAAACTTATTTCAAACCTGTAATCCTAATTACAAGGACAAACCAGAGTGGCAACAATACTTATAATCGATATTAGGTAAATTTTTTATGGCAATTTATACATTAATCATTCCACATTACACTCCATCATTTGAACAGTGTCAGAATCACTCGCTCTTTAATAATTATTCTTCTTCTCGTAACAGAAGGGCTTCCTTCGCCATAACCGCGAGTTCAATTGTTTCAAGGGTTTTGCAATAATTATTTAAAATCTCTCCATTGAAACTGACTTCTTTATGAATATAATCCAGAACATGCAAATCCTCAAACCAATCTTCGCTCTTCTCATCTTCATGAGGGGTATTCGGCCAGGCGTATTTTAAAGGCGGGCTGTACAGCCGCTCGGCACCTTTTCTCAACACGCATTTCTTGACCCGGGGCTTATAAAGGGATCGGGGAAAAGTTTCATTTACATCATTAAACAAATTAGGCCAATAATCTTTCCGCGAGCCCGTGTGAGGGTGTTCATGCACCCATTTCAAGACCCCCGCTAGAATCTTTTCACGCTGAAAAAGAAGGGAATACAATTTTTTTCCGAATAAAATTCTTTCGTGGAGCGAAGTGAAATACCGTGAGGTGGCGCCGACAAGTGACGTTTTCTCCCTTTTTTCCCCTGCACTGTATGGAAAAAGAATGTTATTGAGTCGCAAAAAATCATACATTTTAAAGCTGACCGTACCTGTTACGGTTTTTTTGAAATGATTATTTTGAATCAATCTTTTTTCCAAATAGCTTTGTTCATTTATCACCATCGCAATCGCCAATGTAGAGGTATCCCCACTTTGCCAAAAATATCGCCACATCGTTTCCATGAAGGTCGAAATGTGAAAAAAAGGTAAAAGATGGAACATTTCTTTGTTAACCCTCGCACTAAGGTCATAAACTAAAAATTGAGGAAACGCATCTTGAAAAATCAACCAACTGCCACGTTCCAAAAAGGAAAAAAAAGCTTTCTGATCTCTTTCAGGTAAAAGTTTTGTCAGCAATTGCCCTTTTAAATCAGTCATGTTCCATCCGACGTTTCGCGATACCATATGTCCGAGTAGGGCCCAATGTATTTCAGGGTGCTGAAGGTAAAACTGAAAATATGCCTGCGTCCGTGTTACATTGTTTTGGTTAAGTTGTTTCGTCTGTTCTTTTATAAGGTGAATATATTGTTTATCATTTTCTGATAAACTGGGCAGAAGGCCGGAAGATTTCTTTTTCGTCTTTTTTTTTAATTCTTTTTTTACATCTAAGAATGAGTTCAGCAACAACGGCATCATCCTTTATCAAAGTTCATTGAATGTATCGGTCATCCCATCAAAGGAATGCATATTCATATTGCTCACGGAATATGAATACAAAGATAAATATTTGGGAGAGGATGGGTAATATGAGGCATCGGGTACCTAATGAAATTAACAGAATCGCCAATCAGTTAGTCCAGGACCAATCAGAGGATGGTGCCTGGCGTTATCCTTTCGAGACCGGAACCGCAACAGACTGCAGTATGATTATCTTATTACGAACATTGGAGATAAATGATGAGGAGTTCATAAAAGAATTAGTGAAACGTATCGCCGGAAAACAGCAGGAAGATGGATCTTGGAAGCTGTTTCATGATGAGGAAAAAGGAAATCTGACATCCACCGTGGAAGCTTATTATGCTCTTCTTTATTCTGGTTACCGGGATCTAAAAGACCAGGAAATCCAGGCTGCAAGTAGGTTTATTATGGCCAACGGAGGAGCCACGGAGGTCCATATGTTTTTGAAAATCATGTTGGCCATAACAGGACAATGTGAGTGGCCGCATTTCCCCATTAATATTGAAGTGATGCTTTTACCAGACTCCTTCCCAATCAATCTCTTTGACCTCTCCGTGTACGGAAGAGCGAACATTATCCCTTTTTTGATTCTCGCCAATACGAATTTTCGTAAGAGAACGCCTCGATCGCCCAATCTCTCCGATTTGTTTCACAAAAAAGATGTTCGCTTTTTTACAGAGGATCAAGCTGAAGAGGCCCGCCCGGTGATTAAATTGATTAAACACGGGGTTAAAGGTCTGAAATCCCATGTAAATCTTCGCGAATTGGCATTATATCGTGCCGAAAAATATATGCTGGACCGAATCGAACCGGACGGCACCTATTTAAATTATTTCAGCTCGACTTCTCTAATGATTTTTGCCTTACTGGCGAGAGGGTATCCGAATACACATCCGGTGATTACTCGTGCAGTGCAAGGTTTAAAAGCGATGACCTGCCGAATTGACGGAGAACTTCACTGCCAGTACACGACGGCTTCTGTCTGGAATACGACTTTAATTAATTATGCTCTCCAAGAATCCGGAGTTCCCTATTCATCCACCACGATTCAAAAGGCAAATCATTACATTCTCTCCCGTCAGCATCTCAAATTCGGGGATTGGGTCATTCATGAACCAAACCTGTTACCGGGTGGTTGGGGGTTCGCGGACATGAACACGATCCACCCTGATATTGACGTCACAACAGCAGCACTGAGGGCGATACGTAATTTGGCCAAAGAGCAAGTGGATTGCCGGCAGGCATGGGATCGTGGAATAAACTGGCTCATTTCCATGCAAAACAAGGACGGAGGTTGGGCGGCATTCGAAAAGAATGTGGACAAGAAAGTGTTAAAATTGTTACCAATAGAGGGTGGAAAAGATTTGTTGATTGATCCATCGACTGTTGATTTAACGGGAAGGACTTTAGAGTTCTTCGGAAACAATACCCATTTGGATCTTCACCATCCCATGGTGAAACGTGGGATTCGTTGGCTGTTGCGGCATCAAAATTCCGATGGTTCCTGGGTGGGGCGATGGGGCGTGTATATTTATGGCACATGGGCGGCCGTAACGGGAATGGTTGCAGTTGGGGTTTCCCCGAATCATCCAGCTATTCAAAAGGCTCTAAATTGGTTACGGAAAATTCAGAATCCCGACGGGGGTTGGGGAGAATCCTGTAAAAGTGATATTAAAAATTGTTATGTGCCGTTGGGGGAAAGTACCCGCACTCATACTGCTTGGGCCCTTGACACGCTCATCTCGACCGCAACTGGAGTTACGCCTGAAATTGAAAATGGTGTAGCGTTTCTAGTGGATAAGAAAGAAAAAGATTGGACGACGACCTACCCAAAAGGAAGAGGTATGGCAGGGTCCTTTTATCTCAATTATCATTGTTATGAATATGTTTTTCCATTGATTGCCCTTGCCCATTATCAAAAATTAGCTGGTGGGCAGCTCCTAACGGGGTTGTCACACGAAAATTCCAATTAAGGATTTGCCTATTCATAAAATCAATTGAGTGACCTTTGGCATACTTTTATAACCTTTCCCATAAAATGAACAAACCACAAAAGACGGCAGTCTGAGAAATACAAAATCTTACCAATTAAAAGGAGGCAGACAAAAGATGCTAGGGGCTCTCCATCAATTTTTGGATCTTAAAACATTAATTTGGTTGTTTCCCATTATTTTTATTTTCCATGACTTAGAAGAGATTATAACCATTGAATCTTCCATGGCTGCAAACAAAGACAACTATCCGAAAACTAACTTCGTCGAACTAACATTCAGAATGAGGAAGAAACTAGGTTCGACTGCTGCCCAGCTTGCTGTTTCGGCTACATGGATTTTACTGATTATTTCATTCACTGCGGTGATGACCGCTCATTTTTCATCTACCAGAGGGGATTTTCTTTTATTTATAGCCATTCTTAATTTATTTGTTTTGCAGGCATTCATGCATATTGTTCAAACCATCATGTTCAGGGCTTACACGCCTGGCATCATTACTTCACTGTTCCTCCTTACACCTTACTGCTTCGTTACATATTATTTTTTAGTCGAATATGGACAGATGGACTGGCATTTGTTATTCACAAGTCTCCCGGTTAGTCTGATCTTGATCCTGGTTTTTCTGGTTGGCAATCTTTTAGGCCGTTATTTTATTCGATAACTGGCCCCAGACTCTTTTATAAAGTCTCTTGACCTTTTCATAATGCTTGTGAAAGGATGATTTTTCGGAAAGTATTGACTCAAGGACTGATGAGTGTACTGCCCCTTGTCAAGTAGACATTGGAAATAACGAAAAGGTACTTAAACGGCTTTAGCTCTATATTCCACAGGGCTGAGACTATTTAGTCGTTTTTGATATCTTTCATGATTCTATAAATGTATTTACTCATTTATAGCTTTAGACAATTCTTCAAATGTCTCATATTTACATAAATAGTAATTCTCACACTTGAGTGTTCCCCAAAAGGATTCCATTGGTCCATTATCTATACATCTTCAGTCGTTTTTTTAAACCGTCTGTCATCCAAAAAACCTTGAAATGCAAATTTTAACAACATAAAAAACCACTCCCTTATTTTTTTAGGAAGTGGTTATTGCTATTGAAATTAATTATTTACATAACTGCTTCACGGCCGAAAATAGCTTTTACTATTTCTCAGATGTTTGGGCTTAAAAGCCTTACATCATGCCGCCCATATGGTTTTAAGCTGTAACATTTTTAACGACGGTAGAAGAAAGACCCTTAGAATCAGCATTTTACGGGCTTCGAGTGTAATATCTTTAACCTTGATTTACTGCGTTTTATTGGACTTCGTTAGCAAAATGTTAGCATGATATTAGCGCGATAACAAAAGCGATGCAAATTCTATATTCATCGCTTTTTAAGTGGCTACACAATTGATATGTGTAGAGTGCTATCTATGACTAATAAGATTATTGAGCAGTGGATCTCATCTTATCTGATTATTCATTTTTAATAAATCATCATATCAAGGCTTTTCATCAAGCCTATCCCCAATAGAAATTTTTTTGAGGTTTTTAGTTATTCAATTGCAATAAACAACTTTTATTGATTATAGATTCCGTGACTACAAATCATTAATATAATTGAATAGTCCTATAAAGATACCCTCCTAAGCCATGATGGCCAGGAGGGCTTTCTTTTAAAGAGCATCTTCTAATTCTTCTTCGGAGTATCCAAACATATAATCTTCATCTTTTCCGTGTGAAGCCCAGATTTCTGCAGCTTCATAAACACTTAAGGATTCGCTGTCATCATCGTCTTCATCATCATCTAATCCGCACCTACAATTTTCACAATACATTTCGCTGAAAACATATTTTTTTGTTAGAGAATGTCCACATCGTGGGCAGTCAGGGGTCTCTCCTGTATAGGCATTTTCTTCTTCCCAGCTTTTTTCCCCTTTAAATATATCAAACAATCCCATAACTACTTCCTCCTTTTACGCAATTGATACACCTTTAGTGTATGTATCAACCCATGTTTGTCCCGGTTTAAGATTATACCCATATTCTGCTGCAGTTGTTATTTTTTTAGCTGAAGCATGCCAACCATCAGGTAAATTTCGTATATGGTCGCATACATCAAACGGAACCTGCGTCTTATCGTTTGATGGAAATCTGATTATTTCCGTAGCGGAAACAACCTCAACAACTTGTGCAGGCTCGTGTGTAATGCTCTCAACGACTTCACGGGATGATGTCTGCACCTTAACCGGCGAGTTTTCTATGCTCTTTATTAAAGACTCCCATAAAGCCATAATTCTATCTTTGTTTTTAATTCCAACAATGATGCTAATTATCGCTGAAATGCTTACACCTGCAATTATAAGCTCCTTCTTATTAGCTTTAACCCATTGAATAAATCCATTTTTCTGTTCTTCCATATAAAAAATCCTCCTTACAATATACTTGGATGTGCTTCTGTATCCATTATACAAGTTCAGAAGATTTAGTCGCTCACGCTCTGTGAGGTTCATATTTTATTTTCTCGAATTCTCAATTCCTTGCAAAATAAACTTCATTGCATATTCATTTCCAAGCTGCGTAAAGGCCCACATCATTTCCGCTCCAACAGCCATATTCATAGCTTCCGTTAGTTCATTATTAACACAACCTAATACATATCTAAGAGCTGTATAGTAATCTGCAAGTGAAGAATATTGCACATCTTTCTTCAGTTCCTTTAACAATTCAATTATTGCCTGATCTAATTCTTCTAAATCATTCTGTTCAACATCTTCTAGGCAGTCTTCTTCTTCATTAATTGAGTAGTCCTTTAAATAAAAGCTTTTAAAGAAAGCTTCATTGCTAACACGTTTATCATTTAATGCTTTGGCACCTTCAATCATCCACCGATTTTTTACACTCATTTCTGAAATCAGAAACCACCATAAAAGATTTGCTACTGATTCTGGTGTTTCAGAAGTATCATATGAATCTGAATACGCGTTAACACATGTATCGTAGTCAGATTCTGCAAACGCACGGCCTTCTTTCATTGCATCAAGGGCTCGCATATGGGCTTCATGTCCTTTTTGAAACAATGAATCTTTCATTGCTTTTTCTGTACAGATAATTGGAAACATCAGCAGCGTCATTTCCATCATTTTTTCCTTATCTCCCAATTGAGATGAGGAAACATGAAAAGCCGAGAAATCTGAATGACTCAGTTCGTCCTCAGTGATACGGTAATGTAATGCTATCTTTTTTCGTATATCTGGTTTTGGACTACGTTCTCCTTTTTCATAGTTAGCGATTGTATTGGGTGATTCCAGGCCAACGGCTATTGCAAGTTCTAATTGAGTTTCCCCGTAGGCGGTTCTTAAGTATCTAATGTTTTTTCCAAACTGACAATTTATTTCTGCCATAACTGCCTCCTTCCTCTTATTATCCAGCTATACCCCAACGGCCCATATCAGCAACTTCATTTCCTCTGACATCTATTTTATAGCCTTCATCTATCGTGACACAACCACGGAATAATCCAAGTAGTTGCCGAAGGTATGATTTTTCCATTTTGTTGTGGTTACCTTAACTTGATATGGAACTGCAAGTAATTCGTTGTTAAAAGTTGTTAAAATACTGTCTTCCCCAATTTTTACTTTTGATGTCGTTAATCTATTCACCATATTTCCCCCCAAAAATTTTTATCATGTATAAGTAAATTATATGTTCTCGATTGGGAAAGACGAATTGAAAATCTATTTCTTTCAAAAATATCATCCTGCTAATGAACTTCTTGTACAAAAAAGGGTCAAGTAAAGGTTGCATTCTTTTTTTGAAATGGTTTTATTAGTTTCACAAAGGTAAAATCCCCAAAAGGGTCAGAGCCGCCACCTCTGTCAAAACGCTGTCATTTGCCGGTGCGACAATAACAACCGGAAAAAATTATATTGATCGTGGGATTTTGCCCTTAAATCACGTTAAATAAGAGGAGGTGAGCTGAGCCGATGCAGAAAATCAGCGTAGCAATCATTAGACAAGGTCTTTTCTGCTGTTTTTCAGACCGGATTGCTAGACTTAGAGGAGTGGGAACGGCTTCTTGCAGTAACGGTTCGGGTGGTGTTTCGATTGGTCATGGCCAATGGTGCTTGTCACGATGTACGTGGGCGAAACTGCGTATGCTTATAAAGCTAGGGCAAGTTGAAGAAATTCAGGTATTAAACAGCAGCGTCATCAGGTTCCCAGCTTTGTACTAAAGAATATACTTGTAAAATACCACTCCTCTGTCCTAGAATTCTGTTATTCTAGAGACAGGGGTGGGTATTTATCGTAGTCTGTAACCCGCATTACCTAAAGCATATATTCCACACGAATTGACCAACGGCTTCTTTTGAGCGATGTTTATAATACATTAGCAATTACATACTTATAGTTTTCAACAACTGCGTCTTTACAATCATTGAATCTTCCGAAGCTGGTGTCTCATTAAGCAATGGGTAACATTGCTTCGGAGACCCAATGTAACAAGGTTACGTCCATGCATAAATATTAACCCCTAAAAAAGTTGGTTCTATTCTTCAACAAAAGCACCCGTTAGTTGAATAAGGAGATTAGTAATCCTTTATGACATTCTTTTTAATTTGAGTTAATTTCACGCACAAACTCCTGTATCCATTTATAATCCAATGGAGCATTTACGACTTCATAAATTCGTGTTGTTGCAACGACATCTCGTTCGAAGGTATAAATCTCATAATCTCCGTTTTTATATACTATGCGAAGGGTAAACTGTTCTCTTGGATAATCAGAAGACCATCCCTCTTTCATCGTTAATCTTACTTGATATTGCCTTAAAAAATTCGCAAGTTGATTTATTTGTTCTTGGCTTACCTTTGGAATTTCAACGGCGTTAAGTTCTCTCTCTTCTGTTGTCAAAAGAATGCGGTCAACTTGTTCAATATTAAGTACATCACCTAAGTCTTGCACACGGTATTTATAAAAGGTAAAAAAGATAACAACAAGTAGGATTAGTGCAGTAATTAGTCCATATTTCTTCAAAATGGGACCTCCTATCTCTATTATTTAAGGTATGGAAAAATCGATTTATTTCATTAATTACAATATACATTTCTCAACTCAATTCTTTCACTAAACTGCCCCGTTAGTGCAATAACTTCTACAAAAAAAGGGCACTTCTCCTTCTTTAAGGAAAGCACCCTATTGTAGAAGATCTCCAAGCTTTAATTAATGGTCCTGCATTAGCGATCTAAGATCGTTTGGTGTAACTATAAACCATTTAGACAGCTTCCGAACTTGCTAATTTTATTTTTTCAATTATTTTTTCTTGTATGGATTCGCCTATACTAGTAAAAAAGCGCACTTTTTCATCTATAGACCAAGGTGCATCTTCTTTTTCTTTATCATTATGATAGCTAGTTAAAATTTTAGGTATTATTTCTAAAAAAGTAATTAAGGATACTATAGATTTTTTTTCATAATCTTGACTCATTATATGATTTCCTATATAGGTCTCAAAATCGATGTCAATTGTACCGTTTAAGTCTAAAGATATTTCAACTGTTTCTTTTTCATATTCAATTCTTGGCTTAATAAAAGAAACTTGTTCATTTTCAAATAAAAACGCTAAAGTACTTAAAAGATTCATAATCTTATTTCCAGTACCCTTAACTTCTGCTAATCTATCATTTGTAGATCCCTTAAAACCTATAATTTTTTGTAATAACAAATGTGCATCCTCATCTAAAGATATTTCACCATAGTTTAAAACCCTGTAAATCATCCATATAAACATATCCTCACTTATGGTGAATGGATTCGGTGTTAGCTCTAACCTTTTGCTATAATTATTAAGTTTCCTTAATATAGTCTTTGTATAATCGCCACCTGAACGATCGGTGATACACTGAGTATTAATACCATCGGTGTAAATTATAATATAGCCCGATATAGAATAAATTCTTGAAGAACGCATTTCATTAGTTTCTTCACCTGGGCGCACTCTTTCATACTCATATTCTATGTAGTTATAAGAAAATTCCTGATTGTTTAAGGTAATCATCTGATTCTCTTCAAATAACTTACTAACACGATATCTTAAATAATCATCTGTTAATGGATCTACTTCAGGAGTTAGCCAACTCTCGTAATTCAGCATGTTCTCTAAAATTTCCTCCATGCTGCTCCCTGAATTATCTGTCCATCTTGAAAGTGTCATACAGATACCTCATTTGCTTTTTATTTTTATACCTTTATTTTCCAAGGCCACTTTGAAAAATTTAGTGAATAAACCTAACTTTAGTTTAGCTTCTATTAAATCTTTATTCTTCTCATCTGTATTTTTAAGTACATCAAAGGTTATAGATTCTGTTAGAGATATATTCTCTTTATTTAAGATCAAACTTTCTAAATCAATAAGGTATGTATTATTATCCTCATCAAATGATAAAAATGGCCTTGGCTTGGTTTGAACATCAATCCAGTGAGGAAAGTAAATTTCTATCTTAGAGGAGAACTTTTTGTATTTTCCTTCAACATTAAGTTTCATGTAAATTTCTTCAGGGTTATCCCGTATCGTTATTTCATTTGTGTCTTCTTTTTTATTTAAAATATCTATTTTTATATGTAACTTTGCACCTTTGTAAAAGTAATAAATTACAGAAAAAAGCATACTTACTAAAATGTTATAAATACCAAAATCAAGTGTCCATATAATTTTTTTATCTTGAGTAAAATTTAGAAGTTTTGTTATGGATATATCAAAATAAATAAGTATTATAACGATTATCAGAATGGCGATAGTTCTGAGATTTCTTTTTATTTCACTTTTTATCCCTTTTTTATCTGCCATCGAAATACTTTTCTAATACTGGTTTCATTATTTCATTAAATAATAAATCTAAGTCATCGCCATGTATAATACCATTAGAATAAATTTCGTACCTTTTGTTAGAAAAATAAACGTCGATACTGTTTATATCAATAGATCCACTATCTGCTGCCCATTCCAATTCCTCTTTCAATTTAACAAAAAATAATTTATCACTTTTCAATTTTGAAATAATTGCCTTTACATTAACTTTAACATCTTTGTCAGTGGTATCTGACATATTTACTTTTAAAATCACTCCATCTGACTGTAAAGTAGCATACAAAATATCTGTCATAATTTCGGAATTAATAATAACCTGTTTCAATCCTTCACGTCGTGCTTCTTTTATTACCTTAAAGTATCTTTCTTTTTCAGGATCATATGACCGAAGATTTATTTTATTGCGTCCCTTGAACAATTTTCCATAACTGTTCATGATTTCCCCCATTGTTAAGGTCATTCTATAATGAATGATGTATTTTTTAGTTCAATTATACTACTTTCAGCAAATTCACACCAGCTATATTATGAACTTCCTCCCTATTTTACCAATTTCTGAAAATCTTTCTTTTCCTCTACAATATGGCCTAATTGTTGAATAAGATTTTAAGATGCTCCTTAAGAAATCCTCCCAATGTTATAGGAGGATTTCTTTTTGGTCACGGATACTTAATTTAATTCAGAAAATTATTTTTTCTATTGACATTTAATATGAAATGGTTATGTTCCATTTGCCGGTGAATGAACTACCGAATAAATTTCTAAATGGAGGAACGCCATGAAAAAAACACAGAGAAATACCGCTGAAAAAAAAATTCGAAACAATACACAAACTGCAATGCAGCGCCTAAGGGATAGAGGGATGCTTCCATGAGTGCTAATTACTCCCCTTTTACAAACAAACTAAAAAAACCTCTGGAAAATGGAACTTTATCACCGTTTCTTTATGATCGCTTTAAAGATTACCAGAGTCAAAGGAGGGATAGGAATGAAACTCCAGCAAATTGCCATTAGTAATTTCCCTGGCCGAAATCATGGATATATTACGATTTTGACAAAAAAGGCTGGTCAGCAAGGTTATGTCCAGCTCGCATTTGATCTTTCCAATAAGGCTCCGTCAAAGAAATAAGAGAATAATTTCCACCTCTGCCTGAGAAAGATAATGGGTGGAGGTGACTTTAATGAGAAGGCGCGTGCAATTGCATTCAATACCGGAATCAAGTCCGGTTTCAAATGTGTGGATTGAACACTTGATAGGCAGACTTCTAATTGGGGAGCTAAATATCCCACACAGACTGCAAGCAAAATTACTATATGAATTATCCAAAGAAAGAAAGGATGTAAATTAGATGAATACTATAAACAGCCAGAAAAAGCATGTTTTCTTCCGCCGAGTGAGTACAGCAGGACAAGATATCATAACACAGGAAGCCGCAGACCTGCCCTTCCGAGAAAAACTGTCGGATGACGAAATCTTGATTATTAATGAAATAGCCACCTCAGCAAACAAAAAGGCGATTAAAGAAAGGCCAGAGATGCAAAGGCTCATTTCATTGGTAAAGGATAATAAGGTCCATAGTATCTATGCCTTTGACCGCAGCCGCTTGTTCCGTGATTTTTACGAAGGCATGGAATTTAATGACTTACGCGCCAAACATGATGTCCATGTGATATACACATCTGTGGGAAACGGAAACATGCCAGCGAGTGATGATGTTTTTGTGGAAGGATTACTGAGCATGTTCAGTGACATCGAGGGGAAAAACATAGCTCGAAGAAGCCGGGACGCAAGATTAAGATTTCCAGCTAAAAAATTTGGTTACCAAAAACAAAAAGAGACAAAGCGTTTTTTACATGACTCTGCTAAGAAGGAAGGCGTACAGCAATACTTTGCAGCTCTTAAGGAAATCCGTTCCCTTGATGATTTGTATAAGGTCACGAAGGAATATCGAAAAAAATTCAAGAAGACTGACGAACAATTAATTTCCATGGCTACGGATCCATTTTATGCAGGATACGACCTGGAACAGGGGACAAATAAGCTCCAGCATGTTACCCCGTATATTTCTATTGAGGAATTTTTACAAATGCAGAGAGCGAATGGAGAACTTTTTAAAGCATTTCTCGAACGAAAAAAGTTGCTTAAGAGTCAAAACGTTTACACTCCCTGTTGCGGTTACTGCCAGAAACCTTTAATTTACAAGATTGAAGAGTATTCCGACAGCGCATATTATTCTTGTTCTTCAAAACTGCATCCCAAAGTCACTGTATTATTTTCAGACCTCTCTAAAATAATTAGGGGCGCTTTGAGTGAGATTATTCAAAACTTCAATTCAGAAAAACTAATTAATCACTCTGTCTATTGTTATAGGACAATTAAAAAGCACCTAGAAGCGGAAATGGATAGCATTAACCAAAACCTTAATGGAATCATAGAGGACATAGTCCTGGGATCTGATGATTATTCTGCTGACTGGAAGCAAGACCCTATATATAAACGAAAACAGCTTTTAAACCAGGAGTATTATAAGTGTCTGGAACAAATCGAAGAAAATCAAAACGCACTCCAGAAAAACAAATCAGTAATAAAGATGATTGAAGGGGCACTAATAAACCAGTCTAATATGAATCCCTCTATGCTATGTGACATGATTATAAATGGAATTTGGATTTATGGGGATAACATTCAGATAGATGTTTTCTATTTTGATTACCTGCAGGAAATGGAGAAGGAAATTATTTTCGAAGGAGAAGATACAGCATGACATTAGCATTCGGTTATATCCGCCGTTCCTCTTATAAACAGCAAGAAAACAATAGTGTAGAAATACAGAAAGCCCACATACTGGAGTATGCCAGTAAGAAAGGACTGAGTGTACCTGAAGATTTTATCATTATCGAGGATGTTACGAGCGCTTATAACAAACGAGCTAATCAACGAAAAGAGCTTATGCGACTCAAGGAAATGATGGTAGAAACAAAGATTCCTACCGTAATCTTTTATGAAGAATCCCGGATGGACAGGACAGCTTATACTTTTGTATTGGACTTCTATCGTCCTTTGAAAGAAGTTATCCCAGACATATTAGTATATACAACCAATTCCGAAAATCCCTTCAATCCAGATAATGAACAAAACAAAATTGCTCTTTTACTGTACCGCCAAGAATCAGAAATTAAATCAAGACGTGCTGTTGGAAACTTGATTGCTCATTTAGAAGCAGAGGAGAAGACAAGGCCAGGCTCGAAAGTCCCCTTCGGATATAAGCAGGTTAATAAAATGCTTACTCCTAATGAAGATGCTGAGATTGTCAGTTTTATCTATTACCTTCATAGCTGGGGAGTTTCGATGGGAAAGATAGCCTCTATTCTTAACGAAGCTGAAATTCCTTCACCATCCGGCAAAGTTTGGCGGTCTAGTACCATAGAAAACATTTTAAAGAACCCTGTTTATACTGGCACGCTACTATGGGATATCCAAAAATCAAAGTCTGAAAGGAAATATGAATTCCAGGATTTTCATGAACCGTTAATTGAAAGATCTCTTAAACTAATCAGTGATATTAACATTGAGCTTCAAAAGAAATACGGTCGCCTGGATACTCCCTTCCTCTTTTTAAATAAACTTACCTGCACTGATTGCGGTAATAATCTATCGAACCAAAACGGTTCAACCAAAAGGAATGGCATTTCATATCTCTACCAATATTACGTATGCCGGAACTGCAATTACAAAATAGTAATTGATGAGCTACATGAAAAGCTGCTACCTGAGACTTTCAAACATGTCCAATCTTTTGTAGCTGAAAATACAATGGAAACAACTCTAGCAGTATACCTTACACGATTCCAACAAACAATCAAAAAAAATATTGCTGATTTAAAAAACTCTATTGACAAAGCTCATTCAAAGGGTTGTATTGCAAAAGAACAAGGAGACAAGGAGCTGGAAGATGCCGCTGCCTTCTTGCAGTTAAAGTACCAGGCCTCAATTGATGCCCTTGGATCCTATTCAAAGTCAGTAGACGAATTGAAAGGAACGCTAAATTCGGATTTCTTTTTCCAGCGCTTCAATCATCTTCTAGATGATTCTCTTGCCACTTCAGAGAAAAGGCTAATCATTCTTTACTTTGTTGATGAAATTTTAATATCGCCGGAAAAGCCCCCAAAGCTTATCTTTTGCGAGAACTTCTTTCAACAATTACTTACACTGGATAAACTCCAGAAATAAAGTGGGATTCAAATGTACAAACTACCGAATCATATTTCACCCACGGGAGTACATGATACCGACATTTCTTAAGTGCCCTGTCTACAGGGCTTTCCTTTAAGTAATGTTCGGTAGTCCATCCGAATTGGTATACCAATCTGGATGCATTACAGAATTATATTAGTAGTATGGACAAAGAACCGAAATATATACAAAAGACAATTTGGAGGGGGTTACTTATGAATAAAACAAAACAATATACAATTTGGGAATCTTTACCCGATACATTAACTGCTACACACATCGGACAATTCCTTGGCATCTCAAGAAAGACAGTCTATGAATTATTCAAACTTAAAATAGAGCACGGTGGTATCCCTAATTTTGAAATCGGGACTTCAAAGCGTGTGGAAAAGGCCGATTTAAAAATGTGGGTAGCCAACCAAAAACTTAAAAAAGATGCGGCCCCTGCAGGTTAGGCGAAGAACAATCAATTCCTCTCCTTGGATTAATCAATGAACAAAACGTATCCGTTTATTTAGCGTAGGAAATAATAAATAATTGCAATACAATTCACCAAGAAATGAGGTTATTGGGCATGAAAGGACATTTTTACCGAAGGGGCTGCACTTGCAAAAAGAAACGATGCACTTGTGGATCTACTTGGAGCCTCGTGATAGACATTGGTAGAGACCCTGCTACAGGGAAAAGAAAACAAAAGACAAAAGGAGGATTTCGAACAAGACAGGAAGCTGAAACAGCCGCTGCTGAACTTATATATGAACTCAATCAAGGCATGTATTTACAAGAGAAGAACGTTATCTTTAAAGATTTCGCAAGCGAATGGCTCCACATATATAGTGAAAAGAATAGCGTAAAACCTGGCACTATCCGTATCAGACAGCATGAAATCAATAAATTATTACCTTACTTCTCTCAATTAAAACTTAAAGATATCACAGCCAAAAGATATCAGAATGCTTTAAATGATTTAAAAGAAAAAGGTTATGCCGACAACACTTTGGATGGTGTACATCGTACTGGAAGAATGATTTTCAAGAAAGCCATTGAGATGAGCATCATTAAAAAGAATCCAACAGAATTCGCTTACCTGAAGAAGAATAGAAAATCTATTGAGGAATTAGAGGAACAAGAAATCCCTAAATATATGGAAAAGGAAGAGTTAGCATTACTACTGAAAACATCCGCAAATAAAGGATTGGATTTGGATTACTTAATCTTTCTTACTCTTTCTTACACAGGAATGCGTGTTGGTGAATTGGTAGCTCTTAAGTGGAAAGACATTGACTTTGACGAACATACCATCAGCATAACGAAAACATACTATAACCCTAAGAATAACACACTGGATTATCAATTAGTGGCACCCAAAACTAGAAAATCCAAACGTAAAATAGTGGTTGATGAAGGTGTAATAGTCGTTCTAAAGGAGCATATGTTATCACAAAAGAAAGTTCAGAAGAGATTAGGTAATGCTTATCTTGATGAAGGTTTCATATTCGCAAAGACAGATAGACAACCAGGCTACCCTATTTTCATTAAGACCGTTGAAAACAGAATGTCTCGATTACTAAAGTTAGCCGGTTTAAATTCAGAACTAACTCCCCACTCACTACGACATACACATACATCATTATTAGCGGAAGCAAAAGTAGGCTTAGAGGAGATTATGGAGCGATTAGGTCATTGTGACGACGAGACAACCAGAAATGTTTATCTGCATGTAACCCAAGAAATGAAAAAAGAGGCTTCTCATAAATTTGCACAATTAATGAGAAGCCTCTGATCAGGCGAGAAATGTTAGCAAATTGTTAGCATTTCACGTTATCTTTCTACAAGTCCCTTATATATCAAGGGATAGAGGGCGTTTTTACATCATGCTGCCCATTCCACCCATGCCGCCCATGTCAGGCATTGCAGGAGCGTCTTTTTCTGGTAGGTCTGCAATTACTGCTTCAGTTGTTAAGAACATAGCTGAAACAGATGCTGCGTTTTGAAGTGCAGAACGAGTTACCTTAGTTGGGTCAACGATACCAGCGTCGATCATGTTTACCCACTCGCCAGTTGCTGCGTTGAAGCCAATTCCGATTTCTTCGTTTTTCAAGCGTTCAACAACTACAGATCCTTCAAGACCAGCGTTGTGAGCGATTTGACGAACTGGCTCTTCTAATGCACGAAGAACGATGTTTACACCAGTTGCTTCGTCACCAGCTAATTCGATAGCAGCTACTTTGTTATATACGTTCACAAGTGCTGTACCACCACCTGAAACGATACCTTCTTCAACTGCTGCGCGAGTTGCGTTAAGAGCATCTTCAATGCGAAGCTTACGTTCTTTAAGCTCAGTTTCAGTAGCAGCACCAACTTTGATTACTGCAACTCCACCTGCTAATTTAGCTAAGCGCTCTTGTAATTTTTCTTTGTCAAATTCAGAAGTAGTTTCTTCCATTTGAACACGGATATTGTTTACGCGAGATGCAATCTTATCAGACTCACCAGCACCTTCAACGATTGTTGTATTTTCTTTTGTTACAACAATCTTAGAAGCGCGACCTAATTGAGTGATGTCAGCAGATTTAAGGTCTAAACCTAAATCTTCAGTGATAACTTGACCACCAGTTAGGATTGCAATATCTTCTAGCATTGCTTTACGACGGTCACCAAATCCAGGTGCTTTAACAGCTACTGCATTGAATGTACCACGAAGTTTGTTCACAACTAGAGTTGCAAGAGCTTCACCTTCAACATCTTCAGCGATTAGTAATAATGGCTTACCTTGTTGAACAACTTGCTCTAATACTGGTAGGATTTCTTGAATGCTAGAAATCTTTTTATCAGTAATTAACACATATGGATTTTCAAGAACTGCTTCCATTTTGTCAGAATCAGTTACCATGTATGGAGAAGCATATCCACGGTCAAATTGCATACCTTCTACTACTTCTAGTTCAGTAGAGAAACCTTTAGATTCTTCAATTGTAATAACACCGTCGTTACCAACGCGCTCCATAGCTTCAGCGATCAATTGGCCAACTTCTTTGTCATCAGAAGAAATAGCCGCAACTTGTGCGATAGATTCTTTACCTTCAATTGGTTTAGAGATAGCTTTTAATTCTTCAACAGCTGTAGTTACAGCTTTTTCAATACCTCTACGAACTACCATTGGGTTTGCACCAGCTGTAACGTTCTTTAAGCCTTCGCGAATCATCGCTTGAGCAAGAACAGTTGCAGTAGTTGTACCGTCACCAGCAACATCATTTGTTTTGCTAGCAACTTCAGCTACAAGCTTAGCACCCATGTTTTCGAATGCATCTTCTAGTTCGATTTCTTTTGCAATTGTTACACCATCATTTGTGATAAGTGGTGAACCAAATTTTTTCTCAAGAACCACGTTACGACCTTTTGGTCCTAAAGTTACTTTTACAGCATTTGCTAATGCATCAACACCACGTAGCATTGCGCGACGAGCATCTTCACTAAATTTAATTTCTTTTGCCATAATTAAGCCCTCCTCAAAAAATTAAATGAATCTTATGATATAAAATGCTGCTTTTTATTAACCAATAACAGCTAAAATGTCGCTTTCACGTAAAATTAAGTATTCAGTACCTTCATATTTCACTTCAGTACCAGCATATTTTGAGAAGATAATGCGATCACCAACCGCAACCTCTAAAGCTACCTTTTCACCACTGTCTAGAACTCGACCTGTACCAACAGCAACTACTTTACCTTCTTGAGGCTTTTCCTTTGCAGAATCTGGTAATACGATTCCGCTTGCAGTTTTTTCCTCTGATTCAACTAGTTCAATAACAACGCGATCACCTAATGGCTTTAACAAGTGAAACGACCTCCTCAAATAATTTAAATAATAGTTTCGTTTTCTTATTAGCACTCAAACCACCTGAGTGCTAACACAATTATTATATTAAATAATCTTTAGCCATTTTGCAAGTAATTTAATATAGAAATTTGGAAAAATGATTCATTTTCGCATGCAAAATTTGTCCACCCTACCTATCCTATGTTACAAACAGGAAAAATAAACCAACAATCTAATTTCTTTCAATGAAAATTTGAATTTGCATTATACTAAAGGATAGAAATGAATATATGTTACAATACAAAAGGTGGACAATTTTCAATCATTTCGTCTATAAAAAGGAGATTTTCATGAAAGCTAGATATTGGTATGTCATCTTAACGTACATCGTCATGCAGTTCTCTGGGATTTTAGGAATTCCGCTCTTGTTATCATTAGGTGTTGGAAAAAACTTAGACCCAGCCACTGCTACAAATACAATTATTGCACTTTGGACTGTTATTAGCTTTGTCGCCGCACTACCTATTGTTTTATTTTTATTAAGACAAGATATGAGAGAGAGACATCAGAACTTACGACGTTCCTCCAAAGGTGAGGCAATTGGATGGGCGATTGCAGGTGTGTTTATGGCCATGACAGCCCAGGTGGTTGCGGCAAATATCGAAATTCATTTACTTGGAATTGAGCCTGGCTCTGAGAACACTCAAGAAATTTTGACACTGGTAAAATCTTTACCATTGCTAGTCATTGTTGTTTCGGTGATTGGTCCAATTCTTGAAGAGATTATTTTTCGCCAAATTATCTTTGGATCTTTATATAAAAAATTTAACTTTTTCATCTCTGGCTTAATTAGTTCATTAATTTTTGCGGTTGTACATATGGATTTCACACATATCCTCATCTATACTGCAATGGGCTTTACCTTTGCATTCCTCTATGTACAAACAAAACGAATTATTGTACCGATTTTTGCACATGTAGCGATGAATACATTTGTTGTAGTGGTTCAGACGGTTTTTGCAGATGATATAGAAAGGATCATGAAGCAAGCCGAGAAGCTGCAACAGACATTTATTGGGGGCTTTTAATTTATGCGAAGAACTTCACCTTTTGCGATGGGCATCATTTACGCATTAATGGGAATCTTATTTACTTATATTGCAATTAATAGTGCAACGGAGACAGTCTGGAACTTTTCCACAATCTTACTTGCAGTTGTCGCAACATTTGACTTTGGTGTGGCAATTAGAATGTTTACCCTTCACTTCAAAATAAAAAAAGTGACTAAGGAAAAAAAATAACCTCAAAACGAGGTTATTTTTTATTGTCTAGCTTCAGCGCCTAGCCCCTCGAGGTCATAAGCCAATCCGGCAAGAAGGATAAAAGGCATCCTTCACGTCGGCTTTTCTTATGCTTGTCGGGGCTGAGCAAGGCGCTTCCGCTTTTCTCTATTATTCCATACTATTCGCTGCCATCATTTCCGCTTTTAGCACTTTTCTGTAGGCACTTCTTGATACAAGAATACTGATTTCATATAATCCGAATAACGGCACCGTAACCATTAAATGAGAGATTATTTCAGGAGGCGTAATCAGCCCTCCAATTACTAATAGAACGAAATAGGCATATTTTCGTATTTTCGATAAAAACATCGGTGTGACAATTCCAAGTCTGGTTAGGAACATGACAACTACCGGCAACTGAAACAAAAAGCCAAACGGTAAGGTCAGCTGCAACAGAAATTGAAAATACTCATTAATTCCGATGACCTGATTAATATCAAGGCGGTCCGCTAACCTCGTCATAAAATTCACAACAAATGGGAATAGAATGAAATAGGAAAATGACACCCCTACTAAAAACAAGACTACTGAAATCGGAATATAACTCAAGGTTACCTTTCTTTCCTTTTCATACAGGCCTGGACTGATGAACGCCCATAGCTGATAGAGTAAAAAAGGAGAGGAGATAACAAGTGCAATAATAAAGGCAAAATTCATATATATTTTAATTGGATCTGTCATACGGAAAGCGTTCATTGTCAGTTCCTTTGCTTCCTCCGCATTTTGCAAGTAAAGAATGACCGGCTCTGCAAGAAAAAAGCTTCCTAATGCAACAATGAAGAAGAAAACGACTACATAAATCAGTCGTTTTCGTAGCTCACCAATATGATCGTAGACGGACATTTCTTTTTCGTTCATGTGACTCATCCTATCATTACTTCACATCAGTAGTTTCATTCTTTTTAACATCATCATCGTCATCATCTGCTAAACCTTTTGTTGCGTTTTTGAATTCACGCAATGTATTACCTGCTGCTCTTCCTAATTGAGGTAACTTCTTCGGTCCAAAAATTAGTAACGCTGCAAATACAATCAATAGGATACTACCAAATCCAAGACTTCCCACAGTGAGTCACCTCCCAACAAGTGTAAATTATATTTCTATTCTTCATTCGAATAATGCTTTAAAAAGTAAACAAGTGCTTGTAACTCAACAGCTAAATCAATATGGTGGACTCGAATATGTTCGGGTACATTGATCCTTGCTGGTGTAAAATTTAGGATACCTTTTATCCCTTTATTTACGAGGCGATCTGTAATCGCCTGTGCTACACCAACCGGCACTGTTAAAATAGCAACTGTGACATCATCAGGCAATTCTTTTTCAAGATCATCTAGATGATGCACTTTGACTCCACCAATACTACTGCCCACCTTATTATAATCCACATCAAACGCAAGCTCAATTTTTGTATTATTATTTTTTGAGAAATTATAATGTAAAAATGCGGTACCTAAATTACCAACACCTATTAACGTAACCTTCGTTAATTCATCCTGATCAAGGGTCTTACTAAAAAAGGATAATAAATAATTCACATTATAGCCATACCCTTTTTTTCCCAATGCACCAAAATAGGAAAAATCACGCCTAATCGTGGCTGAATCAACCTTGACTGCATCACTTAGTTCTGCAGATGATACCCTCTGCTTCCCCGAGGCGTGCAGGTTTTTTAAAAATCGATAATAAAGTGGCAGCCTTTTGGCAGTTGCTTGTGGTATTTTTGACTGTTCCAGATTCATGTTTATTCCCCCGCTACTGGCCTTTTAAAATCTCCGTTCTTTCCACCTGTTTTTTCAGCTAAATAGGTTGGTCCAATCACCATGCCTTTATCAACTGCTTTACACATATCATATACAGTTAACGCACAAACTGATGCAGCCGTAAGGGCTTCCATCTCTACGCCGGTACTACCCTTTGTTTTAACTGATACGGTAATATGTAAAGTATATTCATCTTGGGTCGTCCAACTAAAACTGATATCGACGCCCTTCAATGCCAACGGATGGCACATCGGAATTAGCTCGGATGTTTTTTTAGCTGCCATAATACCGGCAACCTGAGATACCGCAAGTACGTCCCCCTTGCGAACCTCATTATTTATGATTTGCTCATAAATCAATTTATTTACAGTAATACTTGATTTTGCAATCGCTGTACGAACAGTATCAGATTTCTCTGTAATGTCGACCATTCTCGCTCGCCCCTGCTCATTAAAATGGGTAAATGATGTCATATATCGAACCCTCCCATAAACTATACACTATTTTACCACATCTGTCTTTGAAACGTGTGTGAACATTATCATTGCAGTTGCTCTATTAAGATAATATAAGATACACTGTTGTTAGAAACAAGAGGTGAAATAGTATGATTTTACTACAAGTAAATCAGCTCAAAAAATATTTTGCTGCTGATCTTATTTTATCGAATATAAAATTAGAAGTACAAACTCGCGACCGCATTGCCATTGTTGGTCGAAATGGTGCTGGAAAATCTACTCTACTAAAGATCATTGCAGGACAGATGTCCCATGATGGCGGTGAAATTATTAAGCCAAAAAGTGTCACAATCGATTATCTCGCACAGGACACTGGACTTGATTCAACCCTTACCATTTGGCAAGAGATGCTTACCGTCTTTGCACCCTTACAGAAACTAGAAAAGGACTTACGAAACCTTGAAGTAAAAATGGGAGACCCCTCTGTTTTTGAAAATCCAGCTGATTATCAAAAACTCCTTGAAGAATACGATCAACTCCAGGTCGATTTTAAAGAACGGGGTGGCTATCAATATGAAGCCGACATTCGTTCCATTCTACACGGCTTTCATTTTACAGAAGAAGACTACGAAACAAAAATTTCTAGCTTGAGCGGTGGTCAAAAGACACGCCTTGCCCTTTGTAAACTATTACTTTCGAAGCCTGATTTATTAATTCTGGACGAGCCGACAAACCACCTCGATATTAGCACGCTCACCTGGCTTGAGCAATATCTCCAAGGCTATCCTGGTGCGCTCTTAATCGTGTCCCATGACCGTTACTTCCTGGATAAAGTCGTTAACCAGGTCTATGAAATTTCAAGACACACAAGTACTAAATACGTTGGAAACTACAGCAACTATTTAAAATTAAAGGCTGAAAACTATGAGCTTGATTTGAAAAGATATGAAAAACAACAGGAAGAAGTCGAAAAACTAAAGGACTTCATCGCGAAAAACCTAGTCAGAGCTTCAACAACGAAACGCGCTCAAAGTAGACGAAAACAGCTTGATCGAATGGAGCTGATGGACAGGCCATCAGGTGATGAAAAATCTGCTTCCTTCCGTTTCGAAATTGAAAGACAAAGTGGAAATGATGTGTTAAGTGCAAAAGACATCTCTGTTTCCTATGAAAAAGACAAGCCTATTATCAAAAATATCAATTTCAATATTTATCGTGAAGATAGTATTGCGTTAGTAGGTCCTAATGGAATCGGGAAATCGACTCTATTAAAAGCGGTTATCGATAAGCTCGAGCATGTCAAAGGTACGATTCGTTTCGGTTCACATGTAACGATTGGCTACTATGACCAACAACAAGCAGACCTCACTTCAAATAAACGGGTGTTAAATGAATTATGGGATGAATATCCACTTAAACCTGAAAAAGAAATCCGTACAGTTCTTGGAAATTTCCTATTTTCAGGGGATGATGTGTTAAAAACCGTTTCTACCCTAAGTGGTGGCGAAAAAGCGAGACTTGCTCTTGCAAAGCTGATGATGGAAAAGTCAAATTTCCTCATTCTTGACGAGCCAACAAACCACCTTGACCTTGATAGTAAGGAAGTACTTGAAAATGCGCTAATTGATTATCCTGGGACCATCCTTTTTGTCTCTCATGACCGATACTTTATTAACCGGATTGCAACGAAGGTATTTGAATTATCCCCACAAGGACTGACAGAATACCTTGGTGATTATGACTATTACCTTGAAAAGAAATTCGAAATGGAAGAATTAGCAAAGCTTGAAACGCAAGAGAAACAAGCTGATAAAAAAGTGGTAGTCCAAGAAAAAACATCCTATGAACAAGAAAAGGAATTAAAGAAGCTAGAGCGTCAACGTAAACGGAGAATTGAAGAGATTGAGCTTGAGATATCCTCTCTTGAAGAAAAAACGGAAGAAAATGAACAGCTTCTTTGTGATCCTGAAGTTTATCAAAACCATGAGGAAGTTCAACGCATTAATGAAGAGAACAAGAAATTGTCAGCTAAGCTTGAAGCCCTAATGGAGGAATGGGAATCTCTACACGAAATAAGTGGATAGAACTTTTCACCTATCATCTATAAAAAGGTTATCCCCATCTAAACTAAGATTTTAGATGGGGATTTTTTAATTCTTTTTCCACAATTATGGAGTTATACACTGACTTATCCACATTGTCCACACTCATCAACAGGGTTATCCACATAAAGTGTCCACAAATGCACATTAGTTATTTCAGTATTTGATACTAGTTTTCCACAACACCTGTGAATCTGTGGATTATTTATCAACAAAAAAGCCTCTTATCTAAAGAGGACTTTATTCCTACCAAATACGCCTTGGCGTATTTGCCGCCCAGATTTTCATCGAACTTGTTCGATAAAGTTCCTCTTAAAATCTGAGGCATCCGCCAGAGGCTTAACTTTATTCAGTAGAATAAAGTTAAATTTCAATGTCTAACCCAGGATTTGCATTTAATGCATATGATGAACGTTTCCCTTTTTCATATAAGACACTTCCAACAGCCGCAATCATTGCCGCATTGTCTGTACAAAGCGAAAGTGGCGGAATAATAAGCTTCACTTCCGGCACTTCCGAAAATGCATCCTCTAAAGCTGCTCGCAATCCTTTATTTGCCGCAACTCCCCCAGCCAATAGGACTTGTTTAACTTGATACTCTTTCGCTGCCTTAACTGTTTTTGTCACTAACACATCAATGACACTTTCCTGAAAGCTAGCTGCTAAATTCTTTGGTTCAATGGTTTCCCCACGCTGCTCCGCATTGTGGAGAGTATTTATGACAGCTGATTTTAACCCACTAAAACTAAAATCATATGAATCCTCTTCTAACCATGCTCTTGGTAAATCAATCGTCGCGGTTCCCTCATGAGCAAGCCGATCAATATGAGGCCCACCTGGATATGGAAGACTTAGTGTTCTTGCCACCTTGTCATACGCCTCTCCAGCAGCATCATCCCTTGTTTCCCCGATGACCTTAAAGGATGCATGCTCTTCCATGTATACAAGCTCCGTATGGCCACCTGACACAACTAACGCTAATAATGGAAACTCGAGCTCCTCCACTAAGCGATTTGCATAAATATGACCTGCAATATGATGAACTCCTAAAAGGGGAATATCGTGGGCAAATGCTACTGCTTTTGCCGCATTCACCCCAATTAGTAAAGCCCCTACTAAGCCTGGTCCTTCTGTTACGGCAATTCCATCAATATCCTCAAAGTGAACATCAGCCTGCTTTAATGCCTCTTCAATTACAAGTGTTATTGCCTCAACATGATGTCTTGACGCAATTTCAGGCACGACCCCACCGAAGCGTTTATGGCTTTCAATTTGAGATGCTACGACATTTGATAAAATTTCCCGCCCATTTCGTACAATCGAAACAGCCGTTTCATCACAGCTTGTTTCAATTCCCATAATTAATTGATTATCACTCATTTAAATTCACCCACATTACTAGTGCATCTTCATTATTGTCTGTATAGTAATTTTTTCGAATTCCACCAGGTTTAAAGCCTAATTTTTTGTAGAGGTTTTGGGCAATGTGATTGGACACTCTTACCTCAAGCGTCATCGTAACTGCCTGATGCTGCATCGCTAAAAGCTTTGCCTGCATCAACAAAGCTTCCCCAAGCTTTTTCCCTCGATATTCTGGCAGTACTGCGATATTCGTAATATGACATTCATCTAAAATAAGCCACATCCCACAGTACCCAATAACTTTGCCGTTATCAGTCATCACAATATACTTTGCAAACTGATTATGGACTAATTCATTATAGAATGCTTCTCTCTTCCAAGGGACGGTAAATGCTAATGTCTCGACCTTCATGACATCATCAATATCATTTAACGTCATGAAGCGAAACAAAATCTGTTGATTAATGGTATCTTCCATGCTTACCCCTGCCTCTTCCCTAACCAATTCGCCTCAGCTTCTGCCAAGCGAATATAATTTGGCACAAATGTATGAACATCCACTGGCTCTTTCTTCAACCCTAACTCTGCTAACTCACTTGGTCTTGGGTTCCAATCTGTATATGGTGCAACATATGCAAGTTGATCTAAATCTGTTTCTATCTGTTCCTTGTGGATAACTAAATCATTGCCAATAAAAAGAACCGGTGTTTCTTTCTTTTTAAGCTCCTCAAGCCAATCCGATAATAAAATAATTTTATCTTCTTCCACACAAGTTAACGCCTTGCCTTCATATTGATAAAGACCAGTATATACTTGACCCCTTCTAGCATCAAATAAAGGAGAGATAAAGCCATTAAAATATCTGCCGTTGGCTGCTACCACTTCTAAACTTGATACTCCTACCAACGGAATTTGTAAAGACCATGCCAATGTTTTTGCAATTGTGACTCCAATTCTTACCCCTGTGTATGAACCAGGTCCCATCGCTACTACAATTTTATCGAGCTCCTTAGGCTTTATGCCACATTCCTTCATTAGCTGTTCAATAGTAGGCATCACCCTAACAGAGTGGTTTTTTGGTAGGTTTGTAATGACCTCACCAATCACTTTCTCTTCATCAACAATCGCGACCCCTAATACATAATTGGACGTATCTATAGCTAAAACCTTCATTCGCCAAATAACTCCTCACATAAAAGTTGATACCTTTCCCCGATTGGTATCACCGTAATCTTACGCTTTGTATCTCCTTGATGTTCAATTTTGATGGTGAGCCGATCTTTTGGGAGCCGATCTTCGATAAGATGTGCCCACTCAACAACAGTCACACCATCGCCCTCAAAATATTCATCGAATCCGAGATCCTCATCACTATGTTCCAAACGATACACATCCATATGATACAAAGGAATTCGCCCGTGGTATTCCTTTATAATTGTAAACGTCGGACTATTCACCGTTCTCGTAATTCCAAGTCCTTTTGCTAAGCCTTTTGTAAAAGTAGTCTTCCCTGCACCTAAATCACCTTCAAGCGTTATAACATCACCTGGTTCAAGCTTCTCAGCTAGGTTATCTGAAAAATTTTCCGTCGCTTCGGCTGTATTTGATATAAACTCAAATTTCTCCATATACTCCACCTTATTTAGTAAAATGATTATACCCCTTCATCTCAAGCTTTTGTAATTCCCCTTCTCGGTTTAAAAATACAGCTGGACCACCTTCCGAAACAATTCCTATTTTCGATAGAATATAACCATTTTCACTTGCCTTTTTCTGTAGTATGTCCCAATCAGAAGGAGCAATTGTTCCAACTAGTTCAAAGTCCTCTCCACCGTATAATGCATATTCTAAAGCACGATCCTTATACTGCATCAATATGGCTTCACTAAATGGGATCTTATCTTCATCTATTTGTAAAATAACACCGCTGGCCTTTGCAATCTCATTTGCTTCACTAGCCAAACCATCACTTATATCATTTAAAGAGACTCGTTCAAAGGTTGATAAGAGTCTTCCAATCTCGACTCGCGGTGACGGATATTGATGTTTACGGATTAAAGTTTCCTCAACTTTAGAAAAAGAATGGTCGTTCCCTTTATGTAATAATACATCCAAACCTGCAGCTGAGTCACCAGCCGTTCCAGTCACAAAAACGAGATCTCCTGGCTTTGCTTGGCTTCGTAAAAAGTGCTTTCCTTTCTCTACCTCACCAAGAACCGTAACAGTTATCACTAAGTTTTCAGCAATCGAAACAGTGTCACCACCAATTAAATCCATCTCATACTTATCTGCTAGCATTGCCATCCCTTCGTAAATCGATAACAAATCGGCTTCATTCCAATCCTTTGGAATCGCAATAGACACTAAATAATAGGTAGGCATTCCACCCATTGCTGCAATATCACTAATATTAACAGCCAATGCTTTATATCCAATTTGGGTAGGATTCATTGTGTGAGAATTGAAATGAACCCCCTCAACCATTGTATCCATGCATATGATTTGTTCCATATTTGAAGTTGGTCGAAAAAGTGCAGCATCATCACCAATCCCTGCTATTAAGCCAGATTGAGATGTACGTTTCGGTTTGATTTGATCAATAAAGTAAAATTCATCCTGCAAAGCCATCTAAGGTCACTCCCAATATGTATGTCAAAAAAGATGTTCATGCGGTAGTGAAAAAAAGCCTTAGGACATCGCCTAAGGACCTTTATACAATATTATAAGTTTACCGTATTTCAATCAAATCAGCAAAAAAAGATGCAAAATAAATGAGTTTTTGAAGGCGATGGGATGGATGTGGTGGATTCATATAAGGTGGACGAAGAAACTTTGGAAGTGGTGGTGGCTGCGTTCGGGACTTCATTGTGTTGATGAAGGACTTTTCAGTGGGGCTGACTGCGTTCGGGTCTTCATTAGCTTGATGATGACCTTTTCGATGTCAGGTTCGATGCGTTTGGGTCTTCATTAGCTTGATGATGACCTTTTCGATGTCGGGCGCGATGCGTTTGGGTCTTCATTAGCTTGATGATGACCTTTTCGATGTCAGGTTCGATGCGTTTGGGTCTTCATTAGCTTGATGATGACCTTTTCGATGTCAGGTTCGATGCGTTTGGGTCTTCATTAGCTTGATGATGACCTTTTCGATGTCGGGCTCGGTGCGTTTGGGTCTTCATTAGCTTGATGATGACCTTTTCGGTGGTGTGATCGATGCGTTTGTGACTTATAAGCTCGATGAAGAGGATTTGGATGAAACTCTTCACTTCTTTTCCCCTTCATAACTCCGATGAAGAGGATTTGGGTAGAGCACTTCTCCCAATTTCATCTTCATTTAATTTTAAAATGTACTCTTTGAATCTCCCTCTAATATTTATGGTATCTTCTTGTTGACTCTTACTAAAAAATATTTTTCCCATAAATAGAAAAAACCACAACATTAAATGTTGTGGTAAATACTAAATTTTAATCTATTTCAACAAAATAAAAAACGAAACCTAAAGTTTCGTGTGTTAGTAAAATATGGCGGTCCCGACCGGGATCGAACCGGCGATCTCCTGCGTGACAGGCAGGCATGTTAACCGCTACACCACGGGACCATTTGGTTGCGGGGGCAGGATTTGAACCTACGACCTTCGGGTTATGAGCCCGACGAGCTACCAGACTGCTCCACCCCGCGATAATATTAATTTATAGCCTAGCGACGTCCTACTCTCACAGGGACAAAGTCCCAACTACCATCGGCGCTGAAGAGCTTAACTTCCGTGTTCGGTATGGGAACGGGTGTGACCTCTTCGCTATCGCCACTAGACTATGTTGAAGGATTCATTCCCTCAAAACTAGATAACTAAAACATTCATTAGAAGTGATTTTGGTTAAGTCCTCGATCGATTAGTATCAGTCAGCTGCACATGTCACCATGCTTCCACCTCTGACCTATCAACCTCGTCATCTTCGAGGGATCTTACTAGTTTAACACTATGGGAAATCTCATCTTGAGGGGGGCTTCATGCTTAGATGCTTTCAGCACTTATCCCTTCCACACATAGCTACCCAGCTATGCCCTTGGCAGGACAACTGGTACACCAGCGGTGTGTCCATCCCGGTCCTCTCGTACTAAGGACAGCTCCTCTCAAATTTCCTACGCCCACGACGGATAGGGACCGAACTGTCTCACGACGTTCTGAACCCAGCTCGCGTACCGCTTTAATGGGCGAACAGCCCAACCCTTGGGACCGACTACAGCCCCAGGATGCGATGAGCCGACATCGAGGTGCCAAACCTCCCCGTCGATGTGGACTCTTGGGGGAGATAAGCCTGTTATCCCCGGGGTAGCTTTTATCCGTTGAGCGATGGCCCTTCCATGCGGAACCACCGGATCACTAAGCCCGACTTTCGTCCCTGCTCGACTTGTAGGTCTCGCAGTCAAGCTCCCTTGTGCCTTTACACTCTACGAATGATTTCCAACCATTCTGAGGGAACCTTTGGGCGCCTCCGTTACTCTTTAGGAGGCGACCGCCCCAGTCAAACTGCCCACCTGACACTGTCTCCAAGGCCGATAAGGCCTTCGGGTTAGAATTTCAATACAGCCAGGGTAGTATCCCACCGACGCCTCCACCGAAGCTGGCGCTCCGGCTTCCAAGGCTCCTACCTATCCTGTACAAGCTGTACCAAAATTCAATATCAGGTTGCAGTAAAGCTCCACGGGGTCTTTCCGTCCTGTCGCGGGTAACCTGCATCTTCACAGGTACTATAATTTCACCGAGTCTCTCGTTGAGACAGTGCCCAGATCGTTACACCTTTCGTGCGGGTCAGAACTTACCTGACAAGGAATTTCGCTACCTTAGGACCGTTATAGTTACGGCCGCCGTTTACTGGGGCTTCGATTCAGAGCTTCGCTTGCGCTAACCCCTCCTCTTAACCTTCCAGCACCGGGCAGGTGTCAGCCCCTATACTTCGCCTTGCGGCTTCGCAGAGACCTGTGTTTTTGCTAAACAGTCGCCTGGGCCTATTCACTGCGGCTTTTCAGGGCTATTCACCCTAAAAAGCACCCCTTCTCCCGAAGTTACGGGGTCATTTTGCCGAGTTCCTTAACGAGAGTTCTCTCGATCACCTTAGGATTCTCTCCTCGCCTACCTGTGTCGGTTTGCGGTACGGGCACCTTCTACCTCGCTAGAAGCTTTTCTTGGCAGTGTGGAATCAGGAACTTCGGTACTATATTTCCCTCGCCATCACAGCTCAACCTTACGGTAAGCGGATTTGCCTACTTACCAGTCTAACTGCTTGGACGCGCATATCCAACAGCGCGCTTACCCT
>NZ_JAVIVW010000002.1:57500-297889 GCF_031324165.1 Ferdinandcohnia sp. QZ13
TTTCAGTCTTGCGACCGTACTCCCCAGGCGGAGTGCTTAATGCGTTTGCTGCAGCACTAAAGGGCGGAAACCCTCTAACACTTAGCACTCATCGTTTACGGCGTGGACTACCAGGGTATCTAATCCTGTTCGCTCCCCACGCTTTCGCGCCTCAGCGTCAGTTACAGACCAGAGAGCCGCCTTCGCCACTGGTGTTCCTCCACATCTCTACGCATTTCACCGCTACACGTGGAATTCCGCTCTCCTCTTCTGCACTCAAGTCCCCCAGTTTCCAATGACCCTCCACGGTTGAGCCGTGGGCTTTCACATCAGACTTAAAGGACCGCCTGCGCGCGCTTTACGCCCAATAATTCCGGATAACGCTTGCCACCTACGTATTACCGCGGCTGCTGGCACGTAGTTAGCCGTGGCTTTCTGGTTAGGTACCGTCAAGGTACCGCCCTATTCGAACGATACTTGTTCTTCCCTAACAACAGAGCTTTACGATCCGAAGACCTTCTTCGCTCACGCGGCGTTGCTCCGTCAGACTTTCGTCCATTGCGGAAGATTCCCTACTGCTGCCTCCCGTAGGAGTCTGGGCCGTGTCTCAGTCCCAGTGTGGCCGATCACCCTCTCAGGTCGGCTACGCATCGTCGCCTTGGTGAGCCGTTACCTCACCAACTAGCTAATGCGCCGCGGGCCCATCTGTAAGTGATAGCTAAAAGCCATCTTTTAATACGAGACCATGTGGTCTCATATGTTATCCGGTATTAGCTCCGGTTTCCCGAAGTTATCCCAGTCTTACAGGCAGGTTGCCCACGTGTTACTCACCCGTCCGCCGCTAATCTTTGGGAGCAAGCTCCCTCAGATTCGCTCGACTTGCATGTATTAGGCACGCCGCCAGCGTTCATCCTGAGCCAGGATCAAACTCTCCAATAAGAGTATTGATTGCTCAATAAGTTTGTTACTTAGAATTAACGTTGACGCTTGTATTATGTTTAGTTTTCAAAGAACTAATTTGGAGCGGGTGATGAGAATCGAACTCACGACATCAGCTTGGAAGGCTGAGGTTTTACCATTAAACTACACCCGCAAATATTAAATTTCGTCTGGTCGGGAAGACAGGATTCGAACCTGCGACCCCTTGGTCCCAAACCAAGTGCTCTACCAAGCTGAGCTACTTCCCGATATAATATGGCGCGCCCGAAAGGAGTCGAACCCATAGCCTTCTGATCCGTAGTCAGACGCTCTATCCAATTGAGCTACGGGCGCATATTGTGAAGTGATTTAAAATCAGCGACTTTTCTATAATAACATCTCACACACTCAATTGCAAGTACTTTTTTAAAAAAGTTTTTTTGGTGCGGTCGAGAAGACTCGAACTTCCACGGGATCAACTCCCACTAGGCCCTCAACCTAGCGCGTCTGCCATTCCGCCACGACCGCGAATACATCAAATACAGTGCGGGTGAAGGGACTCGAACCCCCACGTCAAAGACACTAGATCCTAAGTCTAGCGCGTCTGCCAATTCCGCCACA
Organism: Ferdinandcohnia sp. QZ13; assembly: GCF_031324165.1. Classification (NCBI taxonomy): domain Bacteria; kingdom Bacillati; phylum Bacillota; class Bacilli; order Caryophanales; family Bacillaceae; genus Ferdinandcohnia; species Ferdinandcohnia sp. QZ13. The sequence goes on from NZ_JAVIVW010000002.1 coordinate 59,019, forward strand.
CCCGCATATGCAATTGAAATGGTGAGCCATGAAGGACTCGAACCTTCGACCCTCTGATTAAAAGTCAGATGCTCTACCGACTGAGCTAATGGCTCTAAAATGGCTGGGCTAGCAGGATTCGAACCTACGAATGACGGAGTCAAAGTCCGTTGCCTTACCGCTTGGCTATAGCCCATTGAGTTAACTTCACGAATATCTTCATCGAATATGCTGCATGAGCTTCTCCGCAAGAGGATATTCCCAACTATCCTTTGAAATCATATATAATAAAGTAGTTGCAAATTTATACGGTTTTCATGGTGGAGGATGACGGGATCGAACCGCCGACCCCCTGCTTGTAAGGCAGGTGCTCTCCCAGCTGAGCTAATCCTCCATTTATAAAGATAGAAATGGGAGGTAGGAATTTTGAATCCTACATCCCATGATTGTATGACCCGTACGGGATTCGAACCCGTGTTACCGCCGTGAAAGGGCGGTGTCTTAACCGCTTGACCAACGGGCCATTTTAAGCTGGCGGAGAAGGAGGGATTTGAACCCTCGCGCCGCTTACGCGACCTACACCCTTAGCAGGGGCGCCTCTTCAGCCACTTGAGTACTTCTCCATTGGCTCCGCAGGTAGGATTCGAACCTACGACCGATCGGTTAACAGCCGATAGCTCTACCACTGAGCTACTGCGGAATAATGTAGCGACATTCTTTATTATAAAAACAGACCTTCCTGTTGTCAAGAGCATCTGTTATTTATCTGTTTTTTGTCTGTCCGTTTTCGCGGCGACTTTTATAATTTATCACAGGAATAAACACGAGTCAATATTTTTTTACTTCAACTAATTTCCCAGAGCATTTTCCGCAAACATAACGATTTGTATCGATTCTTCTTTTTCTTACATATCCTATCCCACAGCCTTTACAGGTATACAAATATTGTTTTGAAGTTTTACGTTTCTTAACGGATTCTAATGGTTTACAAAATCGCGGAGCATCGACAGCTTTTAAGAGATTCCGAAAGTCACGATCGCGATGCTGGTATCCCTTCCCTTCAAGATGCAAATGGTAATGACAGAGTTCGTGTTTAATGATTCCCACCAACTCATCGATGCCACGCTCCTGATAATATTTAGGATTTAATTCGATGTTGTGGGATTTCAATAAATACCTGCCACCGGTCGTTTGCAATCGATTATTGAATGTTGCTTTATGAAGGAATGGTTTTCCAAAGGACTCAAGAGAAACTTCTTCCACGATTTTTTGCAACTCAAACTGTTCCATTTTTTACTTCCTTTCCATCCTTTTCGAACAGGACGTACTGTATGTGCATACACTATATATACTCAAACGTGCAATTTGGCAACTGTAATTACTATAGTATCATTCTTTTTGTTTTCCTGAGGATAAAAGTTATTTACGAGGAGGTTTAGGGTATGCCTACTTGGTTTCAGAATCAAATAAAACGTGCCTTTTATGAAAAAAATCGATACCAAATTAAAGTTTTGAATCAATGCTGGTATTTTTATAGAAAAAAACACTGCTCTTAAAAGCAGTGTTTTCATTTTTAGCTTTGTGGCGGTAGCATTGTTAATGCGACCCTACCTTTTTTTACATCGACGTCGTCAATCCAGACGGTTACAACGTCACCAACTGAAACAACATCAAGTGGGTGTTTGACGAAGTTTTTACTAAGTTTAGAGATATGAACTAAGCCATCCTGCTTAACCCCAATATCTACGAAAGCTCCAAAATCTACAACATTTCGGACAGTTCCTTCGAGCTCCATTCCTTTTGCAAGGTCTTCAAGCTTAAGGATGTCTTTTTTAAGTAATGGTTTTGACAACTCATCACGCGGGTCTCGTTCTGGGCTGACTAAAGCTTCTGTTATGTCGTGAATGGTAATTTCACCGATTCCTAATTCAGCAGCTATTTCTTCTGGGATAATGGATGAAATGGCTTCTTTTAATTTTTCCGATCCTAAATCGTTGCTTGTTAAACCGAATTTTCCAAGTAGTTTTTTAACCTCTTTATAGTTTTCTGGGTGAATCCCTGTGCGATCCAATGGCTCGTCTCCATCAATAATACGGAGGAACCCAATACATTGCTCATAGGTTTTTGCACCTAGACGCGGAATATCCTTCAATTCGCTTCTATTCTTAAATTTACCTTGTTCCTCACGTTTTTTCACGATATTGTTAGCGACCGCTTTTGATAGTCCTGCTACATATTGCAACAAGGATGGAGATGCAGTATTTACATTTACACCAACCTTGTTAACAACTGTTTCAACAACAAATGTTAGCTGTTCATTTAGCTTTTTCTGGGAAACATCATGTTGGTATTGACCGACGCCTACAGACTTCGGATCAATTTTTACAAGTTCAGCTAATGGGTCCTGAAGTCTTCTTGCAATCGATACAGCACTTCTTTCTTCAACATGAAAATCAGGGAATTCTTCACGTGCAATCTCAGATGCAGAGTACACACTCGCCCCCGCTTCATTCACTATGATATAAAAGATTTCTTGATTCACTTCTTTAAGAACATCCGCAACAAAGCTTTCCGTTTCTCTTGAGGCCGTACCATTTCCGATAGCTACCATTTCTACCTTAAATTCTTGTAAAACGGATTTTATTTTTTTAATAGCTTCATCCCTTTTATTCACTGGTGGATGCGGATAAATTACACCTATATTAAGAACTTTTCCTGTTTCATCAACTACCGCAAGTTTACATCCAGTACGGTAGGCAGGGTCCACTCCAAGAACAATCTTCCCTTTAAGTGGCGGTTGTAAAAGTAGATTTCGAAGATTTTCTGAAAAAATATGAATGGCACGATCTTCAGCTTTCTCCGTTAGCTCTTTTCGAATTTCCCTTTCAATCGACGGCTGAATAAGACGTTTGTAACTATCCTCAATTGTTTCCACAATATAAGGAGTTGCTGGAGAATTTTCCGTTTTTACGATTTTTCGATTTAAAAAGGTTAAAATTCGGTCGAGAGGAGGTTCAATTGACACTCGTAAAATCTCTTCTTTTTCCCCACGGTTCATCGCTAGGACACGGTGTGGAACGACCTTGTGGATCGGCTCCTTGTATTCATAGTACATTTCATACACATTTTTCTCGTCTTTTTCTTGGTCTTTCACCGCTGTTTCAATGGTCCCTTGTTTGAACGTTTCATTGCGAATCCATTGACGAAAAGCAGCGTCATCGGAAATCCATTCTGCGATAATATCCTTTGCACCACCGATAGCATCTTCAGCACTCAGAACTTCTTTTTCCTCTGAAATGAATTGAGTTGCATATTGTTCAACATCCACATTCATCGGGAACGTAGATAACCATTCTGCTAATGGCTCAAGTCCTTTTTCTTTTGCGACGGTGGCTTTTGTACGGCGTTTTTGTTTATAGGGTCTGTATAAGTCCTCAACCTGCTGGAGCTTTGTGGACTTCACGATTTCCGCCTGAAGCTCATCGGTTAGCTTCCCTTGTTCAGAAATGAGGCGAATCACCTCTTCTTTTCGTGATTCTAGGTTTTGCAAATAAGTCCATTTTTCTTGAACATCTTTAATTTGCACTTCATCTAAAGACCCAGTTAGTTCCTTTCGATAACGCGCGATAAAAGGTACAGTATTACCTTCATCTAAAAGGTTGATTACACTGTGCACTTGCTTAGTCGTGATTCCAATTTCTTTGGCGATGGTTTTCACCATCATTTCGTTTGTTTGTAATATCTGACTCAAAACTGTTTCCTCCTACTTTCACTACTATCTCTATTTTACCAAAATTACCTCATCCAAGTACGGCTTGCCGAAGCTTTTTAATAGCACTTCGCTGAATGCGAGAAACATGCATTTGTGAAACACCCACGATTTTCCCTGTATCTCTCTGACTTTTCTCTTTTATATATGTGTAATAAAGAATTCTTTTTTCTCGTTCTGACAGAACATGGAGGGCTTTCTTAACATCTAATTTCTTTAACACCTTTTCGTAGCCTTTTTCCTTTTTTCCTACCGTTTCTAGGATGGTTTTCCCTTCCGAATCCGGATCAGTTGGCGTATCGATAGGCTGTGTATGATAGGCTTGTCTTAATTCGATTGCTTCTAGAACTTCCTTTTCATCTACTTGAAGATGATTTGCGATTTCATATATTTCTGGCTTCCTTTGTAAGTAACTTGTAAGCTCCTCTTCAGCCTTTATAATCTTAATTCCGAGCTCTTTTGCGCTTCTTGGTACATGAACACTCCAGGTTTTATCTCGTAAATAGTGTTTGATTTCACCGATAATGGTTGGGATCGCGAAACTGTGAAAGTTGTTTCCAATTGTTTGGTCATACCTTCTAATCGCACCTAAAAGTCCCATTCTGCCTACTTGGACGATGTCCTCGTGAAACGACTGGCCCTTGGAGTATTTCCAAGCAATTGAATGGATCACTTTTTCATACTTTTCAACGATTTCCCTTTCTGATTGTTTTGAGCCAGTTTTTTGGAAGTTCTGTATCAGCCTTTCTACTTCCTCACGTTTCGGACTTGTAGATTGCTTTCTCATTTTTTCCACCGCTCTCTTTTTTATTTGTCATGAAAGGTTGTTTGGGATAATCCCTATTATGTATTTCGATAAAAACGATGTGATTCCCTTCACATTCTGAGATTTGTTACACAAGTAAAATATTTTTGTAATATAACATAACGCAAAATAAAAGAAGCTACCACAGGGTAACTTCTCATAGACGTATCATATAAAATAATGAATTAAAAATCGATGAGTCCTAAACTAATTTGTAAGGCATCATCCACTCTGTCCATCATCTCTTCATCGAGATGTGTAATCTTATCGGTTAGACGCTGCTTATCGATTGTACGTATTTGTTCTAACAGAATAACTGAATCGCGCTCAAATCCATAGCGCTCTGCATCAATTTCAACATGTGTTGGAAGTTTTGCTTTTTGAATTTGGGCAGTTATAGCTGCGACAATGACTGTGGGACTAAACCGATTCCCGATATCGTTTTGGATGACAAGAACAGGACGAACGCCTCCTTGCTCTGAGCCAACAACTGGGGAGAGGTCTGCAAAATAAACGTCGCCACGTTTTACAATCAAATGATTACCCCCCGCTAACTAAGCGTTCTACGGTGTGGTCAGCCTCAGATTCAGCCAAAAAAGCCTCCGATGCAATAGTAAGGTTAATTTTCGCCATTTCCATGTAACCGCGTCTCATAGATTCTGTAATCTGGCGCTTCTTTCTCTCACGTAGATACATTTTTGTAGCCTGATAAATCAGTTCATTTCGGTTACCGTTTTCTTGTTTCACTAGGCCATCCAACTCACTAATTAAGTTTTGTGGTAATCGTACTAGAATTTCTGTTGTTGCGCTGGATTCAGACACAAACATACACCTCCACCAACTTGCCACCATTATTCTACTCCAATCTTAATAATACCATTATTATGATTGGAAGCAAAGCTTAATCCCATCAATTCTTATTTATTATCGACATTTAGAATTGGTTTTTATGCACATCTTTTACAACGTTTCCAAAATCTTCATTCGGCTACACGCATAAAAAAAGAATGTACCCCATTTCTACAACTAATGTACTAACTTTTTCTACTAGTAATGTCTTAATAACGGATTTCTCACTTCAATTATTCTCTTATTTCTTAAAAAAATACGCGGAACACGAAAACTTATTGAACATGTGACCTCGTAGTTAATTGTTTCAAGCGCCTTTGCTACATCGTCAACACTAATGAATTTGTCGTTTTGTCTTCCAATTAAGGTAACTTTTGTTCCAACGGAAAGTTTCTTTGGAAGACGGACCATAAATTGGTCCATACAAACGCGACCGATGATTTGGCATAGTTCACCGTTAACTAAAACATGCGTATTTTGTAGTTTTCGGATCCACCCATCCGCATAGCCGACCGGGACGGTTCCCACCCACATATCTTCATCCGCTGTAAATGTTGCACCGTAACTTACTTTTTCCCCTTTCGCAAGTTGTTTTACATGGACAAGCTTACTGTGGAAAGAAATAGCTTGTTTAAGCTCATATGGAAGCTGGTCTTTTATTTCTAAAGATGGTGTCAATCCATACATTCCTATACCAAGTCTTACTGCATTAAATACTCTTTCTGGGAAACGGTAACCAGTTGCACTGTTTCCGCAATGGATCATTTTTGGTTTGTTCGGGATCCACTCAAGCATTTTTAGGAAATTCTGATACTGCTGGTCAAAATAGGAGGTATCTATTTCGTCTGCTGTTGCGAAATGAGTAAAAACGCCTTCAAGTTGAACTTGAGGATGTTGCTCAATTGTTGCAAGGATTGTTTCTAGTTCGTCTTTTTTTCTTACGCCAAGACGACCCATCCCTGTATCAAGTTTCAAGTGCAGGTTAAGTGGAGTACTGCCGTGATAGTTTTCAATGACATGATCTAGACATTCTTGACTATAAATAGTGAGTGCTATATTGTGTTGTGCAGCAATCATGGCGTCGGTTGGACGTGAAGCTCCGAGAACGAGTATGGGTGCATCAATTCCTTTATGACGCAAGGAAATACCTTCATCAATAAAAGCTACCGCAAGATAGGTTGCACCCGCTTCAAGTGCCGTTTTTGCAACCTCAGCATCTCCATGACCATATGCATTTGCCTTAACGACTGCCATAATGTCCACTTGTTCTGGTAAAAAGCTTTTCATGTTTTTCACATTTTCAAAAATGCTGTCTAAATCAACTTCAACCCACGTATCGCGATAAAAATGGGTAGAATCCATGAGTATACACCTTCTTAGATTAATTGCTATTACGATATATAAGTTCGATTTTAAACCTCATTTTGTCCATGTCAATGGTGTTTTTTGTTATACCCTTTTCTTATACCCATCTTAACATATGATGGAAAAAATAAAATATGAAAGGGAAATTCTAAAATGCATGACAAAGACCCCTTTGGGTGGTCAAAGGGGCCTTGCAAATTTCTTATTTAAAAATTAACACCTTCCCAACTGTACCATCAGTACTTTGACCAACAACACGGAATTTCAGACCGTATTCAGGAATGTTTCGCCCTGCGTCGACCAAGCCCGGGTTGCTGTAGTCAGCACTGTCATCAAATAAAGGTGTGCGTTGTGTAAAGTTATCCTTTAGTGTTACTCCTAATAAATCAGTGTAATCCAAGAACATTTTCTCTGTTTTATCTAAGCTAAATGCAGCATCGTGCAGTTGATATCGGGTTGAACCTACAGCTTTATCGCTCCAGCTTACAGCATGCTGGTCAGCATCGACAACTCCTAAGAAACCATCTCCAGGATGGACGCCTGTCCAGTTGTTGTCATAGCTTTCATCGACATACCACACTACTAAACCTGGGTCATATGACATAAGGCTTGCACCACGGCGGATGTTCTTTAAGCCTACATCGACACCATTATGGGATCTCCATTCTAATAAATAGTAATGAGGAGATGTATATTTACCATCATGCTTTGCAAAACCATCTAATGTAAATTGAGGTTCTCCCTCTGCTCCATCAGAGAACACGACGTCGGCATCTGCCTTTACAGTTATATTATCTGCAAAGAAGCCGTCAAGATTTGTAGCCCAGTCGGTCATTGAACGGAATTGAAGCTGAATTTTTTGACCTGCATAGTCACTTAAATCAATCGATTCATGAACCCACCCATTACTTGAGCCAGTGTAGCCTGGGAGGTTTTCTTTAATCGCCGGATATCCACTTGGATGAATAACGTCGGTAGTTCTATTAGTTGATAAAGACTCCCACGTCTTGCCGCCGTCCGTTGATACTTGAACCATCGCGAAATCCCAATCCTGCTCAATGTTATACCAAGCATCGAAGTCAAGAGTTGCACTCGTTTTTCCTGTTAAATCAATGTTAGCAACCATTTTGTGGTCAGCCTCATCGCCTTTACCGCCGAAATACTCAAAGTCTCCAGCTGCAGGTGCATTTAAAACATTAACCTTGTCTGGTAAATCAACTCGTACAGCATCATTATTCGTACCTTTTGTTACTGCTTCATCAAGCAAAATCTCAGTACCCTGTTTTGTAATATCATCAGCTTTAATCGTTGTCCCACTTAACCAGTTCCCACCATGCCATGCTTGAAGCTTTTCTTTAGCATAGGCACTCATTCCCGGTGGTTCTGTTCCCGGAATAGCACCAGCCCAACTTCCACTTGCCATGACGGACCAGTAGGCAACAGCTTCACCTGCTCCACTATACACCGTGTCATACTCATCAGGTAGACCAAGATCATGTCCGAATTCATGTACAAACACACCTGCAGCTCCATCTTCTGGTTCAATTGTGTAATCATAGGCACCTAAAAGCCCTCCAAAACGGTCACTGTTTGAAGTTCCCCCAGGCACCGCACGTAGAGCTCCTAGGTTCCAACGGTGTGACCAGATTGCATCTCCTCCAAGTGAGCCTCCACCTGCCTCTTCACCGACACCAGCGTGGATTACCATTAGATGGTCAATGATTCCGTCTGGCTCATTGTATACTCCGTCATTATCATAATCGTCACGATCCCAAACGTCATATTCACTTAAATCAACATTTGGGTCAGCTCCAGCTTTTGCAAGGGCCTCCATAACTAATTCACGTGGACGTGCATCTGATCCATTTTCATCTGGATAGTTCCCACCATAATATGCTGCAGGGTGGTCTGCCGTATACCAGCCCGCAACTGTTCCATCAACTGTATAGCTTCCACCTGACTGTTGTTCATAGTATTGCTTCATGGATAGTAAATTTTCTCCATTTGGACCTTTATATCCGTCTTTACCGAAAATCATATCTTGAAAATGCTCATGAGTATAATCTTCATACCACATATCTGTTTCGTCTTTTGTAATGGAGCTTTTTTCATAATCAGGGAAATCGATGGCTAGGACTAAAACTTTATCGCGGCGCACTTCACCATCATAATTTTCCTTTTCAACTGAATCTATTTTGTTTTTCTTAGCTTGTCCAAGCTTGTTCCCCTTTCCATTTTTCAAGCCATTGTCATTTGCTTTAGTAGCAGATTTAAGATTCGCATCCAGCCCTTTTGGTAGCTTGTCCTTTGTATTACCAGAGTTAGCTGCTTTTGCTTGTAGATATGTTTTCAATACCTTCTCTGCTTCGGCTGGTGATGCATTTTTTGCTATTTTTCCGTTTTTCTTGAGCATTTCAATGAGTTTTTCATCGTTTGCAATTCCTAGATCGATTGGCGAACCATGTGAAGCTAGTTTTGAGGATACATCTGATGCGTTAGCTTTAGGTGTCATGGTTGGACCCGCTACTAGTCCAACGCTTAATGATAATGCAAGTGCTGTGGTTAAAATCTTTCGTTTCTTCAACTTCATACCCCTCCTAAAAATCTGGTTTACATTCCGTACATTTTTAGCCTTAATTCTGTGTAAATCCAACCCCCTTCAAGACTATAGACAATCCTTGCTTAGATAATGTAACAGAATCTTCAAAAGAAATTTGTAGAAATACAATATGTAGAACTTTTTTCGTTCGTTAAATTCTACGTTCTCTCTACTCCATCCGACAATATCTTTCGATGTACGAAATAAATAACCTAGTAATTTGTCGAGATTTTAAAATAAAAAACAGGTCCGATCATTCGGACCTGTGATTATATATTTATTTTACTGACTTACTTTGTACTGTACGTGCGACGGAGATTAACTCTTCTTGAGATAAGTCATCAGAAGCAATCATGAATTCAGCACCATTGTATGTCCAGGAAATAGATTTATCTGTAAGGGTACCCACTGTGAATCCAAGGTCAACAGGTTCACCACTTAGTGAAATCGTCGTAGCAACCTCTGCAACACGTGCCCTTTCTTGAATCAATGTGAAGGTTTTCTCTCCACCGAATGTCATAATCACTCGTGTACCATTTTCAGTTTCCATTTTCTTTTCTTCTTTTAATTCAACACCAGCAAGTGCATCCTCTGAAGGATAGAGAACTTCAAGTGGCTGCTTATCTACTTCGCCCATAACTGGGATTTCATCTAAAGTAGCAGAAGACATATTCTTATCTACATCAAATGCTGATTTATCAAAGCTTGCATCAAATTCTACTTTTTTAAACTCCACAAGTAGCAGGACTTTTCGATCCGGATCCATCACCTTTACGGAAACAGGTTTTAAATCCTTCTTGCTAAAGGTAATTTCTTGTTTTGGTAGCATATTATTATTTTTATAGTTTGTTTTTGTTTCAAAAACATATTGATCCTTTGTAGCTGTAAACTTCGCTTCTGGATCTTCCTTCACATCATGCACCAAGGACTCAAACAAATAGGCTTGGCTGCTGTTTTCTGGCCAATCACTTTGAAAACGGAAGCTCTTATTAAGTGCAGGCGTTAACACAAACACACCTTCTTCATTACGTAAAATCATTTGGCTTTGATCTTTTTCTGCATTTTTTAGGTTTACGCGATAGAAAGTTGGATCCTTGTGCCAAATTTCCACTTCGTACACCTGTGGATCATTACCAGTTTGAAGCGTCATCTTTGCATCTGCTTTATAGCCTGTCATCTTTTGCACCTTTTCATCTAGTGCGCTAACCACATCTTCCTGTGATTTTTCCCCACATGCCGCGAGTACAAGGGCAATGAGTAGCCCTAATAACAACAAAAATACTTTTTTCTTCATTTCTTCTTCAACCCCTTTGCCTCTTATCGACTATTGGTTGAGACAAAGTCTACTACTAGATGAACAGGTTAGGAATCATTCCCGTGCTTATTAGGACCCCCATCATTTTTAACTGAGTTTTTCTAAACTCTATCTCCAGTTTACGTACTGCTACGTGTAAACTAAGAAAAAAACCACACTGTTCACCATACTCGTACACCTTGTCTCACCTACCGCAATAAAAATATATGAGACAAAGTTGTGTAATATGCAGACTAGCTTGACAAGCTTTCTAAAATTACTTGTGCAACGGCATACTCTTTACTGTGAGAAATGGATAAATGAGCCTTATAATTCAAGGGCTTGGTAAGGACTGGCTTACCATGCTCATCTGATAAAACCTCGATATCTAAGAAGCTTACATTCTCACCAATCCCGGTCCCAACTGCCTTTGAATATGCTTCCTTGACCGCGAAACGTCCAGCAAGAAACTCAATTTGACGGGATTCTGATAAACGAAAAAATTTTTCTTTTTCTCCGTCTGTTAAAATCCGATCTACAAACTTTTTTTGTCTATGTAAAATCTTTTTAATACGTTCAAGCTCGACAATATCGATACCTGTACCAATGATCATTTCATAAATCCTCTCTTCTATATAAAAACTTTCAATCATAAGATGGTACAAACTCTTTAAAGAATATAGTACGATAAAAAAGAAAATCAAATACACCTTGGCGTATTTGCGCCCGATTTTTTTTTAGGCCCACACGAGGTGGGTCACAAAGACGTTGTCACAGGATGTGACGATCTTAGTCTGAGTTCCTTAACTTCAGTCAGGGATAAACCCTGTACTGAGTTGTTTCTTGTTGCATTTAGCACACCATATCATAAAGTGGAGTCTAATACTGAATAAAGTTAAAAGGAGAATCAAAATGTTTATTCGGACTGAAAGCTTTCGTCAATTTTTACGATTATATCCTATTATATCAATAATCATCGCGATTCATATCCTACTCTGGCTGCTAATCTTTTTGTCCCTACCATTTGGGACGACACTTCTGCAGCACATGATTGGGTTTAACTTCTTGATTTCCGAGGGAGAATATTGGAGACTTGTTACGCCGATTTTTGTACATAGTGGGTTTGGTCATATGTTGTTCAATTCATTCTCACTTGTTTTGTTTGGCCCTGCATTAGAAAATATGTTGGGTAAAGTCAAATTTGTCATTGCCTATCTTTTAACCGGGATTCTTGCAAATCTAGCAACCTTCTACATCGAGCCACTGGAATTTGCCCATGTCGGTTCATCGGGTGCCATTTTCGGATTGTTTGGGATTTACTTATATATGGTTGTATTCCGAAAAGACTTAATCAATCAAATGAACTCACAGCTAATCATCACTATTTTAGTGATCGGCCTAGTTATGACCTTTATCAATTCAAATGTGAATATTGTGGCCCATATCTTCGGTTTTATAGCTGGCGCAATCGTTGCACCACTTGTTTTACCGAAAACCTCTGGTCAGCCGCAGATTATTATGGCAAGTGATACCTCATATCGACCACGCATGAGGATTCCTAGACAATTTTCAATAAAGCATCTATTATGGTTGGTTATTATCATCTTAGTGATTCTCGGAATTTTCCTTTAAAATCAACAAGGAGCTAAAGTGACTTTAGCTCCTCTTCTTATTCAACGGTTATTTCTTCTGTCAAATTCTTATTGCGTTTTGTGTACCATTCCCAAATAACCCAACAATCTGAGTCATCCAAATCCTTTACCTCAAATCCCTTGCCTGTCACTGCCGATTTAATAAAGGTCCGAACTGAACCAAGTTCTTTTTTTCTTTGTAAAAACGATTGTTTGTTGTCCATCGATTGAATTCGCTTTTTATGATGGAGAACAGTTACTTTACTAAAAAAGCGAAATTGCAGGGTCAGCTGATCATCAACGATACTCCAGCCCGCTACTTTATAGCGACTATAGCCTAAAATTGCCCCTATTGGTAAAAGGAGTAACCCTAGATAGCCCCATGCACTGAAAACATATGACAGCATAACGATAGCTGGGACGAATATAATAAAAAACAACATTCCCCTAAACATATATCTCCACTTCGCCTTTGGTGGTACAAAGTTTTCAACATCTTTCATCTGGTAATCCGGGACAAAATGCCGTAGTAAATCATTAATCGCTGATTTTTTGACTAAAGGAAATAGCACTGTCGAAAAATCTTCTCCTTTATCAAGCGAGCCACCCGCGCTTTCAATATAGACCGTTGCATAACCCAATGGCTGTCTAATTAAATTCTCACCAATGCGTATAGCCTGAATACGCGTTAATGGAATGGTTGTCTGCTTTTTTTCAATCAAGCCTCTCGTAATGAACAACTCATCTTCCCGTTTAACAACTGTAAAATTGGCATAGCGCAATGTCATAATTAAAATGCCAACAAACCATGCAATAAACAAGAACAACGCGATTAAGACAATGATATATATTAATATTGATAGACTGACAAATTTTTCGATCGTATTATATAATTTTTCAAAAGGTAAGTATTCAGCAAACTGACTCAGGAATGCCAGGACACCAGAGATCACAATTCCAATCCCGCCTGACGTGGATGCTAGAACAAGTAATTCCTTTGATGTAATTTGATAGGTAAATTTCGTATGCTGTGTTTCAATTTCTTCTTGATGGTTCTTTGAACGGGATAACAGTTCACGTAATTGATCGGCCTCTTCTTCTTTGATTGCGGTTAAAACGGCTTCAGCTTGCATACCCCCACCAGCTGTTTCCACCTGCAGCTTCACCAATCCAAAAATCCGTTGAATGATACCCGCAGAAACATCAATCGTTTGAATTCGCTCAATTGGAATAAAGCGTTTTTTACGGACAAACACACCATATTCAATTCGTAATTCTCCACTTTCAATCCTGTAAGTATACCGATACCAATGAAGTATCCCGAATACTAACAATAAAAAAACGACAACACATGCACCTAATAAAAAATACGTTTCAAAATCATCTCCAGGTCCGACAAAAAAGAGAAAAATAAACGGAAGTATCAATTCCTTCAGCTGCTTTAAGAAGCTTAGAAAGCCCGCAACTGGGTGCATACGGCGTGGTTCAAATATCATCTTCATCCACCCTCGCTAATCTTGAGATGGAATCACGCAATTGGTCCGCTTCTTCTAAATCAAGCGCGGGTATTTCATGAACCGTAGCTGCTGTTGAAATTGTAACGCTTGCTAAATGATGTTTGCGAAGCAATGGACCCTGTTGTGTATCTACGTGTTGGACACGGTTCATCGGGATAATCGTTCTTTTGACAATTAATACCCCACGTTGAAGGTCAATTTCATGTTCATGTACCTCATATCTCCACCGCTTCCATTTGAGCTTTGGTAAGATAAAAATGGTTAAAATCGATTCGAGTAACGATAGAATTAGCAGGATTGTAAAAATCCAAAACGGCCAATCAAAAATGATGGTGAGGACTAAAACGGCAATCGTACCAATCCAACCAATCAAAGAAGTAATAATTGCAGATGTTTTCCATACTGTTAAGGCACGTTCACTTATCCGATTTTTTGGGATATCTCTCATCATCCGACCAACCTTTCCCCCATTGGAATATTTTTCATATCAACCTTTTCAGTATAAATGATTTTGTCGAAATATCATACATAAAAAAACAGTGCACATAAATTGCGCACTGTTTTTTACTATTAATTTTCGTTTTTACGGAAGTTGCCGCGACGATTGCCACCACTTGAAGAATAACGATTTCCACCTGATCCTTGACGTCCACCATTACCACGTCCACGATCTCGGTTTCCACCCTTATAACGTCCGCGATCACGTCCACCGCGGTTGTTATTATCTCTATTGTCTCTCTTCACACGAACAGGTGCTTCTTCAGTTAATTTAACTGGTGTTGCGTCTGGCTCTTTTGTCATTAACTTAATCGCAGCTGCAACAACAGAAACTGAATCATGCTCTTCTAAAAGCTCTTCAGCGATACGAGTGTAATAGGATAAATTATTGGACTCGATCATCGACACGATTTTTTCCATCGTAATTTTTTGTTGACCTTCTAAAGCCTCATCCAATGTTGGTGGCTTCATTTTGTCCATTTTACGTTTTGTTGTATTTTCAACATTCTTAAGTTGACCAATTTCACGTGGTGTAACGAAAGTCATCGCCATACCTGTTTTACCTGCACGACCTGTACGTCCAATACGGTGAACATAGCTTTCTGGGTCTTGAGGAATATCAAAGTTGTAGACATGTGTTACACCGGAAATGTCTAGACCACGTGCTGCTACATCTGTCGCAACTAATACTTCGATAGATCCTTCTTTAAATTTACGTAATACCGATATACGTTTCGCCTGGCTAAGGTCACCGTGGATTCCTTCAGCCGCATAGCCTCTTAGAGTCAAGGCTTCAGAAAGCTCATCAACACGACGCTTTGTACGTCCAAAGATAATTGCCAATTCTGGAGATTGGATATCTAATAGACGAGTTAACACGTCGAACTTCTTCTTTTCTTGTACTTCTAGGTAGTACTGTTGAATATTCGGTACAGTCATTTCTTTTGTTTTTACTTTTACAACTTTTGGGTCTTTCATGAAACGCTCAGCAATGCGTTGAATTGGACCTGGCATAGTTGCAGAGAAAAGCAGTGTTTGGCGTTCTTCAGGAACTCCTTTTAAAATCGCCTCAATATCCTCAATAAAGCCCATGTTTAACATTTCATCTGCTTCATCAAGCACCACTGTTTTTACATTTTGAAGCTTAAGCGTTTTACGGTTAATGTGGTCAATTACACGACCTGGCGTACCAACAATGATATGTGGGTGTTTTTTTAGTGAACGGATTTGGCGAGTGATGTCTTGCCCACCATAGATTGGTAAAATACGGACGCGGTTATAGCGGCCGATTTTATGAAGTTCTTCCGATACTTGAATCGCAAGCTCACGAGTTGGTGCAATGACAATTCCTTGAATGTTGTCGTTTTTTATATCGACATTCTCAATAAGAGGAATTCCAAATGCTGCTGTTTTTCCTGTTCCTGTTTGGGCTTGACCAATTACATCATGCCCTTCGAGTGCTAATGGAATCGTTTGTGATTGAATGGGAGTTGCTTCTTCAAACCCCATTTGATTAATCGATTTCATTAGATCTTCGCTAATCCCTAATTCGTTAAATGCTGCCAATTTTTTCATACTCCTTTTGCTAATCTATTTGTACAATGACAAAATTGACTTTTAGACGGGAAATCTGTATAGACACTGGGCTTTCGCCTCGTTTAAGCTGGATACAAATGAAGATTGTATTATGATCGCAAAACCTACACATAACGAGATATGCAACTGTAGGTAGGCATCTGCCTAGTATTTATAATAGACCAGAATCGAATTCTGCTTAAAAAAAGGACATTTTCCGTGAAGGTAACGGAAGTAATGCCCTTAGGGTTCACGTCCAAAAAGTTAATAAAAGGGCGCCACTAATGGGTTAGACGAGCAATGCCCTTTTTAACACTGTAGTTGTAATCTTACCACTACCCCATTAGAAATGCAATAAAGTGAAACTTCCAATGATTAGTATATACATTCTTTTGTTTGTTCATGTAAGAAAGAATCCACCTCTTCAAATAGTCTTTCCTGGTCTTCACCATAACAAACATGATGCTTTGCACATGGAAAAAAAAGGAGCTTTTTTTCAGTTGATGAGATAACTTGATGTAAGTAATGCGCACTTTTCATCGGCACAATTCCATCGCATTCTCCTTGGACGATTAAAGTTGGAACTTTGATAAGGCGAAGCTCAGGCCTAATTTTTCGTACTAACTTTCGAAATTCAATAGTTGCAGATAAAGGTGTATCCACTATTTTCTTTTTATAGCGCAAATAAAGTTCATTTTTATGAAGGTTTTTGTTTAATCCATCGCGAAGCATGATCCTAATATCTGCTACTAACTGCTTCGGATTGATATAATAAGCAGCCGCACTAAGTAAAACGAGCTTTTGAATAGGATAACGAGTTGCTAAATAGCCTGCAATGAGCCCACCCATTGAAAAACCAACAACAAACACTTTGTCACAAATGTGGAGGAGTTCGACTAGTTCTCTTTCAGCATGTTCAATCCATTCTGAGTAATGTCTTCCTTTTAAGGCTAGGGTCTCACCATGACCAGGTAAGGTGGGGGTACGGACGACCCAATCTGTTGAATGACGGATATACGTTGCAAGTGGCTCAATTTCATATGGAGCCCCTGTAAAACCATGTATGAACAAACAGCCAATCATGAAATAGACCACCTTTCAATCAATTACGCCTTGGCGTATTCATCAAAAAATAAATATTTTTGAAATAATTGTAATGTTTTTGTAACATTTTTCGTTTTCAAACGTACTAATAAGTAAGAAGCATTTAAGGAGGTTTTAAAATGGACAAGCTATTCAATGAAAAACCTGATTTTATGAAAGAACTATTATCTTACTCCTTAGGAATCTTACTTACTATTTTAATTATTCTTCCATTTATTAACTAGAAAAAAGCTCGGTAATTAGCACCGAGCTTTTTCTTATTTTTTGAAGGCAATGACGATTTCTTCAAGTTTCATTCCTCTTGAGCCTTTAACCAAAAGGATGTCCCCTTCAGATAAATACTTACGTAGGGCTTCAATGAGTTGTTCTTTATCTTGATATGCAAATACTCGGTCTTGTGGGAACTGCTCCCTTGCACCACTAGCAATATGCGCTCCTAATCTGCCATACGTAAATACATAATTAACCTTATCAGGTTGAATGAATCGACCCACTTCTTCGTGATATTCATTTTCTTTGTCTCCAAGCTCTAACATGTCACCTAACACAACAATTTTTTTACCTGCCGTTTGTAGATCATGGACTAAACTAATCGCTGCCTTCATAGATAACGGGCTTGCATTATAAGCATCATTAATTAATTTCGTTCCATTGATACCTTCAATTAATTCAAGTCTCATATTCGTGATTTTGATTTGTTTTAACCCACTTTCGATCTTATCCCAGGATAAGTCGAAATGTCTTGCCACAGCAATCGCTGCCATCGCATTGTTAACATTATGCTTGCCGAGGACTGGCACGTAAAATTCCTTCTTCTCCTGTTTATTAATTGAAAAGTAGGTTCCCTCGTTTTCCTGTTTGATCGTGAGTGGATATAAGTCATTTTGCTGAGACTCGCCAAAGGTTGTTGTCTGGATATCCATCTCTTTAACTTTTTCTGTTAAAAGAGGCTCATCCCCATGGTAAATGAGCAAACCTTCTTTTGATAATCCATCAACGATTTCAAGCTTAGCCTTTGCAATTCCTTCGCGGGAGCCAAGTTCCATCATATGTGATTCACCAATATTCGTAATCACAGCCACATCAGGGCGTGCTAATCGAGTAAGGAATTCGATTTCTCCGAAAGCACTCATTCCCATTTCAAGCACAGCAACCTCTGTATCTTCTTTAAGTCGTAAAATCGTTAAAGGTAAACCAATCTGGTTGTTAAGATTACCTTCTGTTTTTTGAACACGCATGGAAGTTGATAAAACCGCTGTAACCATGTCTTTTGTGGTTGTTTTCCCATTACTTCCTGTAATCCCCACCACTTTCATTGCAAGCTCATCACGGTAGCTTTTCGCGAGGGTTTGAAGAGCTTCTAACGTATCCTTTACAAAGATAACCGGGACTTGCTGTGGCGGATCCGGTTGGTCACTCCCCCACAACACAGCCGCTGCCCCATTTTCTATGGCTGCATTTACAAATTGATGGCCATTAAAGGTCTCACCGATGATTGGTATGTACAGATTCCCTGATGAGATGGTCCTTGTATCGATGGATACACCTTCGATTACGACAGTCTTGTGTTGCGGGTCAAGCTTTTCACCATTTGCCATCTGTTCGATTTGGGCTAAAGTCTTTTTAATCACAAGGTTCTCCCCTTTTCATGAAGAAACACTATTCAGAAGGAAGAATAGTGTTTCTAGTTGTTAAATCGTGTATTTGATCGTTTGTTTTTCAGTGTGACGCTCAATTGCAAGCTCTACTAATTTTTCAATAAGCTCTGGATAACTTACACCAGCCTCTTGCCATAGTAACGGGAACATACTAAATGGTGTAAATCCAGGCATTGTGTTGACCTCATTAATAATGACTTTTCCTTCTTTTGTTAAGAAGAAATCTGCTCTTACTAATCCTGAACAATCGAGGGCTTTGAATGCCTTAATCGCCTCTGTTTTGACGGATTCGTATTCCTCATCTGTAATATCAGCTGGAATAATAAGTGCTGTATCGCCATCTTCATATTTAGCTTTGTAGTCATAAAAGTCCTTCTTCGGTACGATTTCACCAACAACTGAACAGCTTGGGTTATCGTTTCCAAGGACACCAATCTCGATTTCACGACCAATGATCGCCTCTTCAATGATGACTTTTCGATCAAACATAAATGCTTCCTCAAACGCTTTTTCAAGGCTTTCCCGGTTTGTCGCTTTACTAATACCTACACTTGAACCAAGGTTTGCAGGTTTTACAAAGCATGGATAACCTAATTTTTCTTCAACCTTCGCATAAGCTTCTTCTGGCTTTTGCCTCCATTCGCTTCGAATATAGGAAACATATTTTGCTTGAACCAGTCCCGCTTGACCGAAGATGTTTTTCATAATGACTTTGTCCATACCTGCAGATGACGCAAGTACGCCGTTTCCGACATATGGAATGTTTACTAGCTCAAGTAGTCCTTGAACCGTTCCGTCCTCTCCGTTTGGTCCATGTAACAATGGGAACACGACATCAATCATTTCATCTTGATTTGATTGCTCTGCTGGGAAAAGTTCAGCATTTAAAGAAACTGGTGAAATTGGAGTTCCGGTTTCTTTTAGAACTAGTTTCTTTACGTCATCGACAGGACCAGTTAATTGGCTTCCGCGAATCCATTCGCCTTCTTCCGATATATAAATGGGATGAATATCGTATTTTGAGTGATCTAACGCTTTGATTACAGCTAATGCGGTTTGTAAGGAAACCTTATGCTCAGCTGATTTCCCTCCGTATAGCAAGCCTAGTTTGACTTTCATAAGCAAGCTTCCTCCTAAAAAATCAATATACCCTCTATTTTAACATTAACGCGATTATATTATATAACAATTACGTAACATTTCTATAATTTATTACATATGTCTAGAAAAGTGTCTGTCTAGGCTTGATCTTAAATTTTCGAGTAGAAATGGTAGTATGGCTATACTCTAAGTCAAGGAATTGCGTATTAACAATCTATAATTGCGCGTTATTAAGGGCGATTTGTGTCCTATTTTAGATAATCGCGCCTAAAACAGCAAGAATTGCGCGTTCTTAATTTTCCAGTCACCAAAAAAGCCTCAACGGCAGATACCGTCAAGGCTTTTACAAATTTATTCAAGTGCGCTGGCGCTTTGGCCAATGGTGTAGATTTGTTCTTGTAGGATGATCTTTTTGATTTCAAGTGATTTAATATGGTGACCGTCCATTTCAACGATTCTAAACTCATAATCCCCGTATGGAATTTTGTCACCAGGGTGGATGTCAATTTGTTCGGTTAAAATCCAACCACTAATTGTATCCACATCCGTATCATCAATGTGCAATCCAAACAAGTCGTTGACCTCACCGATTAAGACCTTCCCATCTAATATGGTAGTCGTATCATTAATTTTTTGGATGGCTGGTTTTTCATCTGTATCAAATTCATCGCGGATTTCCCCAACGATTTCTTCAATAATATCCTCAACCGTCACCAATCCAGAAGTTCCACCATATTCATCAATTAAGATCGCCATGTGAACGCGTTCTCTTTGCATTTTCGCTAATAATTCTTGAATTGGAATTGATTCAATTACATGAATAATCGGTCTCGTATAATCCTCAATTGTTTTATCATTTGCACCCGTACCTGTTACTACATCAGTAAGTAGCTCCTTTAGGTTAACCAATCCGATAATATGGTCCTTATCGCCATCAACGACTGGGTAACGAGTGTATTTCTCACTTGTCATAATCGTTAAAATCTCTTGGACTGATTTTTCCTTATCGAGAGCAATGATTTCGGTACGAGGTACCATGACTTCCTTTGCCACGCGATCATCGAATTCAAAGATTTTGTTTACATATTTATATTCAGACTGGTTAATTTCACCATTTTTATAGCTTTCAGATAAAATCAGGCGCAATTCTTCTTCTGTATGGGCAATGTCGTGTTCTGATATTCGCTTATAGCCGAATAATCCAGTTAACAAGCGAGCAGAACCGTTTAGCACCCAAATGAACGGATACATCAATCTATAGAAAAAGATTAATGGTCTAGCAAAGAATAAGGTAATTCTTTCTGCCTTTTGAATTGCAATTGTTTTTGGAGCGAGCTCCCCGACTACTACATGTAGAAACGTAATGATCAGGAACGCTAAAGCAATTGATAATACACTTGAAAATGAAGTTGGTATGTTTAACATACCGAATATTGGATGAAGTAAAGCCTCAACAGTTGTTTCTCCAAGAAAACCAAGTCCTAAAGCTGTTACTGTAATACCTAACTGACATGCAGACAGGTATTCATCCAGGTTTGAGACGACAGTCTTAGCAGCAATTGCGCTCCTGTTCCCTTCTTGTACGAGTTGGTCGATACGAGTACTTCTTATTTTTACAATCGCAAACTCCGACGCCACAAAAAAGGCGGTTAACGCAATCAAAATTGCAACCATGACTAAATTAAATATCTCCAAATGGTTTCCTTACACGTCCTCGACGAGTAAGGATTACACCTCCTAAATAGGTAAGTTTTTCATTTTTCATTTATGTTGTTTATACAAAGTATTTATGACAATGATTTTTTATTCTTTAAGAATGAATTTTTATTCTGTAAGTTTCATAACTATATGATTCTTGTATTCAAGTAAACAGAACCATGAGTAGTTTAGCGAGTGTCATGCTTTGTGTTGACATCTTACTCATCACAGATTTTTGTTGTTCTTCTGAGAGAGACTCAAGCATTGGCTTCATATCTTTTAATTCTGTTTCTAAATACTCCATTCGCTTAGAAAGTGCCTGTGTGTATTTCAAGACTTTCTCTTGCTCCACACGATTTGTGTGGAAAAGCTCTACCTTTTCCTTAATTTCAAGCAAAGGGATGTTTAATTCCTTATACTGCGCTACGAGATGAAGAGTTTCCACAGCCTCATCACTATAGAACCGATAGTTCGAGTCAGATCGTTCAGGAGTTAAAATACCTAGCTGTGTGTAATAATCAATCGTGCGCTTTGATACATTTGCTTCTTTTGCTAATTCTCCAATACGGTACAACTTCCCAACGACATCACCCCTTCTAGAGGATGTTCAAATGTCCGGTGAAAATGACACATCGAATTTCTTCGTTGGCTTGTTTTTCCGTTGCTCACGTATTCACTACATACGTTCCGCTACTCAAAACTGCGCCGCCTCGAAATGCTCGGTCCTTTTCATCCTCCTTTTGAACGCACTCTTCTATCAGACTTCTATTCTTCTATTATATGTAAAACAAACCGTACAGTCAAACGTGATGGTTTTTTCTGTACGGTTTGTTCTTTTTACTTTTTCTTTTGTCCAGGAGTAGCCTGTGTTTTCAGACTATAGAGACCACCCTTCAAGTGGGATAATGGTAAATCTCTATACCTTCTTCGTAACACTTTTGCAGCCTGTTTGCTTCGGATCCCTGTTTGGCAATATATAATAATGTCCTTATCAGTGGGGATCTCTACCTTGTTTCGTTTAATTTTAGATAAAGGAAGATTAATGGCCCCTTTAATATGGTTTGTTTGGTATTCATAAGGGTTACGCACATCTATGAGCGCAAATTCCTTCGGCTTTTTCATTCTTTCTTTAAAATCCGCTTCCGATAAATGTTCTAGGTTTTTTACAGGTCTAAAAGAATCGTAAATTAAAATAACAAAAATAACCCCTAATCCAATTTGCAGCCATGTAATTGTATCCATTTTTCAACATCCCTTTTCACACACGTTATTTCCCTATTATAATCGAAATGTGGAGGAAACGAAAAATCGCATGTGACAATGCCTCCTATTTACGGTAGAGTAGACTAGAAAAATGTTATAGGGATTGGGGAATCTACAAATTGGGGCAGGCTTTAAAACGATTTTTAGCTGGTACGGTGTTTATCACTTATTCACTATTTCTTATCTATTGGATGTTTTTTGCATATTTTCGGACAAAGGGCGGGGAATTCCGTTATAACCTAACGCCTTTTTCAACGATTAAAAATTATTTTACGTATTACGATCATTTTCCTTTACACATCTGGATCATTAATATCGCAGGTAATATTGGCGTTTTTATACCATTTGGGGTTGTGCTTCCCATTCTTTTTCCAAAGTTGTCAAATTTCTTTTTATTCTTTTTTGCATTTGTCATAGGTATTTTTTCTCTTGAAGTTCTCCAGCTTTTTAGTAAACTCGGAAGCTTTGATGTGGATGATATTATACTGAATACAGTCGGTGCTGTGATTGGGTTTATTTTATTGAAGATTTTAAGACGACGTAAAAAAAGGAGATGAGGTCAAATACCTCGTCTCCTTTAGCGATTGACAGATGCTGCCATTCGTACATATGTATGGCGTTTTCCACGAATCGCGATTGAATACGTCATAATGTTTTCAGGGATAGCGATGCCATGGAAGCCAGCATCCCCAATATGATAGATGTCGGCGCCTGCCATTTTACTTGTTAGTGCAATTTGGCGAATGGTTGCTTCATCGGCACCTTCCTGGCTTGTACCAATTGTTAGCATCACCAATGCACCTTTGGAATGAACAAAACGGACATTTTTTTCCGTTGTTTCAAGTGTGATTCCCGGAACGGTTCCAGGTGCTGGCATTAAAATTACATCTGCCCCAGCATCAACAAAGCTTTCTAATGCTGTATCGGAAATGATTCCACTTCCGGACTCATTGGCTACTCCCGCACCGTGCATTTTTCCAGCAATAATAAGACCTTCATTACCAAATACTTCACGTGCCTTCTTAATCGCAACGACAATTTCATTATTTGTAACACCCGTTTTCGGGTTTCCAGTTAAACAAACAAAGTCAAATCCCAGTTTTTTCGCTTCTCGTAAGGATTCCTCTGTTGCCAAGCGACCTTTTGGAAGTTGACTTAGTTTTTCAAGTTGCTGTGCATTGGGGTCAACAGGCTCTAAATTTAAGCCAATTGGTCTGCCGGTAAGCTCCTTTAGCTTTTCAACGATGGATTCACCCTCCCCAGCTTCAAATCCTTCTACAAAAGGAGAAAAAACATCAAAATAATTAAAAATCAAGAGATCGGCACCAAATGCTGACGCCATTTCGGCATTCGTTACGGCTGGATATATTGGCTGAAAGGAACCAATTACCTCTGATAAAATAACCCTTCCTTCAGAAGCCTTAATGGATTGTTTGAGATCCTGTCCGTTCATTTTTTGAAAATCTGAGGCTGTACAATCTAAAAGTCGTTTCATGATGAAACCTCCTACTATAATGTTCGAACCACTTCCACCTTATATTTATATCTATCACCACGGTAATATGATTTTACAAACTCGAGTGGTTGCTGATCCTCAAGGTATGATGTTTGTTGAAAATATAGAATAGGTGCTCCCACCTTAATTCCCAACGCAGATGCCTCACGCTTTTGGGCGGTCGTTGCTTCAAGCTCCTGAACCCCAGAAGTGATATGAAGCCCAATTTCCTCTGCATATCCAAATATGGAGCGCTCTGCCACTTCCCATGTTAGACCTGGCACAAGGTCTTGTGACATATAAAAAACCTCAAAAGCCATTGGCTGCTGGTCTGCAAGTCGTAATCGTTCAATTTTGTAAACCTCTGCCCCTATTTCCACCTTAAGTCGCGAGGCAATTAAAGAGTCTGCTTCTATTATTTTAAAGCTTAATACCTTTGTAGCTGGTTTAAGCCCTCTAGAAAGCATGTCCTCTGAGAAGCTCGTTAACTTCTGAGTATTCTTTTCAATTTTTTTTACAGTAACGAAAGTCCCTTTTCCTCGTACTCTTTCTAAATAACCTTCATTGACAAGATTATTGATGGCTTGTCTAACAGTCATCCTACTGATTTGAAACTTTTCTGCGTATTCTCTTTCAGATGGAATCATGTCGCCAGGCTTCAGCTCTTTTTTTTCGATTTTTTCACGAATTCCTTGCTCAATTTGAAAGTAAATAGGTACTGGTGAACTCTTCTTTATCACGATCAAAGCCCCTCTTTTTTTCATCATCCACTAATGAAAGTGCCTCTTCATCTGCAATAATCGTAACGTCAGGATGATTCTTTAAAACAGTAGCCGGAATGGTTTCTGTGATGCCCTCATTGATTACTTTTTCAAGAATTTCAGCCTTTGTTTTTCCTGAAACGAGCAATAGGATCTTTTTACTTTTCATAATGGTAGAGATCCCCATTGTAACAGCATGTGTTGGGACTTCTTCGATGCTATTGAAAAAACGCTTATTCGCTTGTCTCGTCGATTCTTCAAGTTCGACAACATGAGTTGCAGAATCGAAAGGAGTACCAGGCTCGTTAAAGCCAATATGGCCATTCACTCCGATCCCAAGTAATTGAAGGTCGACTCCACCTAAATCTGAAATGACCTGTTCATATTTTTGGCTTTCCTCTTCATAATTATTTGCCAGCCCGTTTGGAATATGGGTATTATCTTGATTAATATTGATATGGGAAAAAAGGTTTTCCATCATGAAATGATAATAGCTATTTGGATGGTTCTTATCAATTCCCAAATATTCATCTAGATTAACGGTATGAATGTTTTCATACGACGTATGATTTTGCTCGTGATCCTTAATTAATTCCTTATATGTGCCCACTACAGTACCACCAGTCGCAAGACCTAGTACCGAGTTTGGTTCTTCTTTTACTTGATGTGAAATCATTGCTGCTGCCAGTTGGCTCATTTCTTCAAAGTTCTTTACTGCTACAACTTTCATCATGATTCCTCCCTATTTTGAATACGCAAGTTTTCCACGACAAAACGTCATGATTACCTCTAATTGATCATTCACTATAACGATATCCGCATCCTTACCAGCCTTAATGCTTCCTTTTCGGTCAAAGACATTGATTTGCTTTGCTGGGTTAACGGCTGTCATCACGGTGATATCCTGTAGAGAGCAATCTGCGAATTTCATCATGTTTCGAACTGCATCATTTAATTTTAAAATACTTCCCGCCAAGGTTCCATCTTTTAATACAGCTCTTTCCTCATTCACAATTACCTCTTGGCCACCTAGATCATACGTTCCTGCACCAAGACATTTAGCACGCATTGCATCGGTTACAAGAATAGAGCCTTCGCTCCCTTTATTTTTATATGCAAATTTCACCATTTTAGGTGCAATATGAATACCATCGACAATCATTTCGCATTTGACTTCATCATGTAAAAGAACAGCACCTGCTACACCTGGCTCCCGATGATGAATGCCGCGCATGCCGTTAAATAAATGCGTAGCATGGGTAACTCCTGCTTCTATCGCAGCTTCAACCTCATCATATACCGCGTCTGAGTGACCTATGGAGGCCACAACGCCTGTGTTTTTCAAATGGGCTGTTAACTCAAGTCCACCTGGTTCTTCTGGCGCTAATGTCACAAGGCGAATATTGTCGCCTGATAGGGATTGCCATTTTTTAAACAGTTCCACATCTGGGTTAATGATATTGTCTGGATGCTGTGCTCCCGCTCTTTTCGGAGACAAAAATGGCCCCTCTAAATGTGCGCCTAAAATCTCAGCATTACCTGGATGTTGCTTCGTTATAAAATCAGCAATAGTCCCAATCGCATTCTCAATATCTTCTTTTGTCTTCGTCATCGTTGTTGCAAGAAAGCTTGTAGTACCTTCCTTTGGTAACATATTTGTCATTGTTTCTAATGCAGCAGGGCTTGCATCCATCACATCGGCACCGCCAGCACCGTGAATATGTAAATCAATCATACCTGGAATGAGTGAGTGTGAATCATCAAAAGTAATGACTTCGTCTTTATCGCTTGCTTGGAAGTCAGCCATTTGGCCAACCCTTTTTATCTTATCTCTATCAATTTCAATAAAACCTTTTTCAAGGATACCATCTTCGGAATATATAGTCAGATTTGTTATATACATATCAAGGACTCCTTTTATGTTTCTTAGTATAAGTATATCTTTAGTCGTGACTAGTTGTCTATACCACTATATGATTTGTTATTTTTCTTTACTTTTCCCATCTTATCATAAAATTATTGTTTTCCTAGTAAAGAAGGAAGGACCGTCCCTATGTGGAACAGTCCTTCATTTTTATTTTTCTTTACGAATTTTATGGACTTCGTCTGCAACAAATTGTACGTTTGTTCCTACAATAACCTGAATGCTGTTTTTACCAACAATGTTGATTCCCGGAACTCCAGTTGATTTAATTTTTTGCTGATCGACTTTATCCATATCTTTAACTTCTAAACGTAGACGAGTTACACAGTTATCAACTGACGTTACGTTCTCGTCTCCACCTAGGCCTTCATAAATTTGAGCTGCCATCGCCGCGAATCTTGTTTTTCCGTCTGCTTGAATGGCTTGACCTTCTTCTACATCATCTTCCCTACCAGGAGTTTTGATATTAAACTTCGTGATTAAGAAACGGAAGATTACATAGTAAAGAACAAAGAACACAAGACCCTGCAGCAATAGCATATATGGCATATTTGCTAGCGGTAATCGTGAACTTAAGACAAAGTCAACTAAACCTGCACTGAATCCGAAACCTGCAGTCCAGTGGAACGTTGATGCGATGAATAAAGAAATACCTGTTAATGCTGCGTGAACCACATATAATGCAGGTGCAACGAACATGAATGCAAATTCAAGTGGTTCTGTAACACCTGTAAAGAATGATGCAAAACCTGCTGCTAACATTAAAGAAGCAACTTGTTTTTTACGAGCTGTTTTCGCTGTATGATACATAGCAAGTGCAGCAGCTGGTAGACCAAACATCATAACTGGGAAGTATCCAGCTTGATACATACCCGTAATACCTTTTTCTCCTTTTCCTGACCAGAAGTTTCCGATATCGTTAATACCTGCAACGTCAAACCAGAATACAGAGTTTAAAGCATGGTGTAATCCTGTTGGAATTAATAATCTGTTAAAGAATCCGTAAAGTCCTGCTCCGATAGAACCTAATTCACTAATTCCTTTACCAAATGAAACTAATCCTGTATAAACCACTGGCCATACAAAGAAAAGAATCGCTGATGCGACAATCATCGCTACAGATGTCATAATTGGTACTAAACGTTTACCACTAAAGAATGCTAGAGCATCTGGTAATTGTACCTCACTGAAACGATTGTACATCGCTGCAGCAACTAATCCTGAGAGGATACCAATAAATTGGTTTCCAATTTTTCCAAAGGCCGCATTTACTTCACCCGGGTCCACCCCTTGAAGCATTGCAACTGTGTTTGTTCCAAGTAGCGTTGTAATAACAAGGTATGCAACCAGACCACTTAATGCTGCTGATCCGTCTTTATCCTTAGACATACCTAAAGCAACACCGACAGCAAATAAAATTGACATATTGTCAATAATTGAAGATCCTGCCTTGATTAAAAATGCAGCAATCGCGTTGTCTGCACCCCAACCAGTAGGGTCAATCCAGTAACCGATACCCATCAAAATCGCCGCTGCTGGTAATACCGCAACCGGTAACATCAATGAACGACCAATTTTTTGAAGATACTTCATCATGATGATAATTCCTCCTCTATTTTGTAGTTTTCTTCTTATCTTTGGCCCTCTAACATCTTAAAATAATCAAGAATGAATTCAACTATAGGCAACGCTTACACGTTAGTGTAACCAAAAGATAGGCAGAATACTTACCGCAACTCATTTTAACATCGAGGGGTTTAGTTGTCTATACCAGTTTTAATGAATTTATGACAAAAAATCAGCATTTTTATCTACTACAATATTACTAAAGGCGTATAGATGAAGGGATTTCATTATATTACACTAGGGATAAGCAATTGATTAGGAGGTATTCCATGAAACAAGGCGATAAAGTTGTTTATAATAACGATTTGTACGAAGTTCTATATGTTTATGAAAATGGAATGTATGAGATTAAACAAATGGAATTTCTCTTCAAAGTAGAACTTGTAAATCAGAATGATCTCATACCTTTTGCTTCTTAATAACAAATCCCTCCTTTCCAAAGGTTAAAAAAATCCATTGTTCGAAACAATGGATTTTACTGTGTTTCCCCTATATGTTTTTTAGTACAGCACGTACTGGACTCCCATCTGCTCCTTCGATAGGTAATGGGAGTGCAATTAATTCATAATCACCTGGTTCCACAACATCTAATACAATCCCCTCAAGGATATAAATGCCATGCTTATGTAGTTGATGATGGGCTTGTAATTCTTTGCTATCCAACTGATCTACAGATGGCGTGTCCACCCCAATTAATTGAATTCCTATTTCAGCTAGAAATGGAGCGATCTTTGGATTTAAGCTTGTAATCGTTGTCGGAAATCTGCTTCGATTTTCCCAAGAATTTGTGCGGATTAATAATCTTTTCACACCCCTTAAATCAAACCTGTTAAGGTCCTCGATTCCAATCTCGTTTTTTCCCGATACCTCAATTACTCGTGCTTTACCCACATATATGTCAAGTTCTAGTTCATGGACTTTTTTTCCATCATCATCAAAGTGGAAAGGTGCATCAATATGCGTTCCAATATGGGTACTTGTTGTGATTTTTCCTACATTAACTGTTGAAGCTTCCTTAATGGACCAAGATAGTTTGTATTCAAACGGAGTATCATTCGGCCATTCTTTTGTGGTATGACTTAGTGGCTGTGAAATATCAATGATTTTCATGTCATTCACCTCTACCTATATTTTCTTCCTATTAAGTATACGATTTTGGTCTAACAAATCTGTCATTTTATTCTTAACATAAATTAATATCTAGCGGAGATTCTAGAAATGTCTTCTCAAAAAGAAGGTGATGTCATGAGATTACAACCATTAAGGAGGATTATGATGGGAATATTAAGTGGAAATCCGAAGGAAGAACCCATGCATTATGGTGAAGTTTTTAGTGTATGGTCTCACTTATTAGCAGCAAAAGGTATGGTTTCTGCTTACCAGACGTTACTTAATCATACAGGTGATGACGATTTAAAGAAACTTTTGGAAGACATTATTGAAAATGGAATCAAACTTGAAATTGAAGAAGTTGAAACGCTGTTAAAGGAAAATGGAGTAGGGCTACCCCCTGCACCTCCAGAGCGACCTAATGCATGTCTTGAGAATATCCCTCCAGGTGCTCGTTTTCTAGACCCTGAAATTGCAGCTACGGTGTCTGCTGATATTGCTGCAGGTTTAGTTGCATGTAGTACGGTCATTGGACAATCCATTCGTGAGGATATTGCCGCAATGTATGGGCAATTCCATATGAAGAAAGCTCAGTTTGGTGCAAGAATGCTACGTTTAAACAAAGAAAAAGGGTGGCTTGTTCCTCCTCCACTTCATATCAATAAAGCTGAGGGATGCTAAAGATTCCTTGAAAGGCAGATCCAATACGGAGCTGCCTTTTTTTATTGGTAATTTTAACATTTTTCATTTGTGCTAACGTTCTGTCTGCCTCTCTCTTTAATTACCATCCATACTTTCTTAAGGGAAGTAGCAAAATATAAAAGTAAATCGAATCATGCAAAGGAGGAATTTAGATTGCAAAGATTTACAAAAACAGGTATAGCGATTCTAGGGTCTGCGATGCTTTTATTATCTGCCTGTAATAACAACAACGCGGCAGATGATACTGATACGAACCGTTCAGCAAACGTAGAGAATGTGAATAACGGCTATCTCATAAAACAAGACCGTCCTTATCGCACGACAACGTCTAGCGATAAGTATCCACATACCACAAGTGTTCAGAACACACAAGGTCAACAAAAATATTTTCGTTTCATTAACAAAAAAATCGTTGTGGGAACGCCAAACGGAACGAACGTAGTTCCGAATGGCTACAATCAATTTACAGGTGGCCCAAATAATGCGGTACCAGCACCAAACAATGTTGCACCGGCACCAAATTACCCAACAGGGCAAACGCCACCTGTTGAACAAAACCGTCAGCCTGCCACTCAGCAGCCTGCGACTCCTGCTCCAGCACCGGCAACGGGGGGAGTTAGTAATTTTGAAAGACAGGTAATTGACCTTACAAATGCACAGCGTAAGAAAAACGGTTTACCTGCCCTTCAGATGGATACAGCATTAAGCAAAGTTGCAAAGACAAAAGCAAATGACATGCAGCAAAAAAATTATTTTTCCCATACGAGTCCTACTTACGGATCTCCGTTTGATATGATGAGGGACTTTGGGGTATCGTACAAGACGGCTGGTGAAAATATTGCCAAAGGACAAACATCTCCAGAAGCTGTGGTAAATGCTTGGATGAACAGTGAAGGACATCGTAAAAACATCCTGAATGCAAACTTCACACATATTGGAGTTGGTCACCAAGCAAGCGGTAACTACTGGTCACAAATGTTTATTGGAAAATAAATTAAATTGGGGCAGACATAGTAATATGTCGCCCCATTATTTATTACTTCTTAATTTTCACAAATTTGCGCTTTCCGACTTGAACAATCATGTCGTCTGTAATTTCCACTTCTAAATGAATATCCTCCACTTTTTCGCCATTTAGTTTGACGCCACCATTTTGGATCATTTTCCGTGCTTCCCCTTTGGACTTTTGTAAATCCAACTGAACAAGTAAATCTATAATGGAGATTGAGTTTTCTCCTGACCAAGTGACTTCTGGAATGTCTTCTGGAATTACTCCTTTTTGAAAGACTGTTTTAAAATGATTTTCAGCTTGCTGGGCTGCTTCTTCACCATGATACATTCTCACAATCGTTCTACCAAGAAGCATTTTTGCATCACGTGGGTGAAGCGTACCATTTCCTATGTTTACTTTGATTTCATTCTTTTCTTCAAGAGATAAGTCAGTTACTAAATCAAAGTATTTTGCCATCATTTCGTCCTGGATAGACATCGTTTTTCCGTACATATCATTTGGTGCCTCATCAACGCCAATGTAGTTCCCTTTTGACTTGGACATTTTTTCAACGCCATCAAGCCCCTCTAATAATGGAAGAAGAATAACAACTTGCTTTTCTTTACCAAAATGTTCTTGTAAATGTCTTCCCATTAACACGTTAAAGTGTTGATCATTTCCACCTAATTCAATATCGCTTTCTAGCGCAACAGAATCATAGCCCTGCATAAGTGGGTAGAAGAATTCATGAAGCGAAATCGGCTTTCCAGTTGCTAAACGTTCAGAGAAATCATTTCTTTCAAGCAAGCGTGCAACTGTAATACTTGCCGCTAGGTTGATAATGTCCTCGAAATTTAAAGGTGATAGCCACTTCGAGTTGTAATGTAGCTCAACCTTTTCCATGTCTAAGACTTTTCCAAACTGCTCAAAGTATGTTTTGGCATTATGCTTTACTTCTTCGTCTGTCAGTTGTTTACGAGCAACAGATTTACCAGTTGGATCGCCGATTTTCCCTGTAAAGTCACCGATTAGAAGCTGAACGACATGCCCATTTTCTTGGAATTGTTTTAATTTATTTAACACCACCGTATGTCCTAAGTGTACATCTGGTGCAGATGGGTCAAGACCTAGTTTTACTTTTAGTGGTTGGTTGGTCACAATGGATTTGGCGATCTTTTGTTTTAGTTCATGTGCAGGAACTATTTCTTGTACCCCATTAGAATAGATGGCAAACTGTCTTTCTAGTTCTATTTTTTGTTCATCTGTTAATTGTTCAATAAAGTTCTCCATTCGGTTTTCCTCCTAGTATGTATTTTTTTAAATGATATGACTTTCTTATAAGGATTTTGGATTTAGAAAATATCGGTCAAGGACATTTCATATAGCATTGATGGACTTTAGTCTTTGAGACAACTGATTAGAGACATATTAGTCTTTGCTTAACCCGCTTTTGTCCGCGAGGTCGCCTCCCAAAGACACTTCTTACCACGCTCAACTTTCTTTTGTCTCCGAGATTACACTTCAGAGACATTTCAGGCTGCGCTTAACCTGCTTTTGTCCGCGAGGCCGCCTTTCAAAGACATTTCTTACCACGCTCAACTCTCTTTTGTCTCCGAGATTACACTTCAGAGACATTTCAGGCTGCGCTGGGACCAGTTTTTTCCGCGAGGCCGCCTCTCAAAGACATTTCTTACCACGCTCAACTCTCTTTTGTCTCCGAGATTACACTTCAGAGACATTTTAGGCTGCGCTTAACCTGCTTTTGTCCGCGAGGTCGCCTCTCAAAGACACTTCTTACCACGCTTAACTCTCTTTTGTCTTTGAGATAACATTTCAGAGACATTTTAGGCTGAGCTTAACCTGTTTTTGTCCGCGAGGCCGCCTCTCAAAGACACTTCTTACCACGCTCAACTCTCTTTTGTCTCTGAGATATCCCATCAGAGACATTTCGGGCTGCGCTGGGACCAGTTTTTTCCGCGAGGCCGCCTCTCAAAGACACTTCTTACCACGCTTAACTCTCTTTTGTCTCTGAGATAACATTTCAGAGACATTTCAGGCTGCGCTTAACCTGTTTTTGTCCGCGAGGCCGCCTCTCAAAGACACTTCTTACCACGCTTAACTCTCTTTTGTCTCTGAGATAACATTTCAGAGACATTTCAGGCTGCGCTTAACACGCTTTTGTCCTTGAGACACTTCCTCAATCCCCCCAAAAAAACATAAAAAACCACGCCCCTAAAAAAGGGACGTGGTTGCACGCGGTACCACCCTTGTTTGAAGATATCTATCTTCCGCTTCATTCGAATAACGGTTCGTCCGTTCTTTGCTAATTGCCGATTCGTGTTCACAAAGAAAGCTCAAGGAGGTAATTCGCAATTATCTTTGTTCCGGTTTTCACCAACCACCGGCTCTCTGCAACAGGGAGATAAGCTGCTACTGATTCCTATCATCACTTAATTATTTATTTATAATGGCTATTGTATCGAATCGTTCCAAAATTAACAAGTAAAAATCCACTTCCTTTTTTCGACATAAAAACAGAAGTGGATTGTAAGCGCTTTAATAACTATCGCTGTAAAATTAAATTTTCGGCAAACGTTATACTCTTTATTGTAACTGGAAGACTGCCTGCTGGAGTATTGAGTAGCACGTTATCATCCACTTTTCGCAACAACAATTGCCTTCCAACTGGTGATAAAAATGATATACACCCTGCATCCGGGTCCGATTGCTTTGGCAAACATATATAATAATCCTCTGTATCGTCATCTCCATCAAACATGACAGTCACCTTTGTTCCGATAAAAACCTTAGGTATAGGTCCAGATACTTCGATTTCCAAGTAGCTTTTAAGTTCATTGATATATGAACTAAGGAAGTTCTGATCCCTTTCCTTAAGCGGTGTGGAGGATAAATAGAGACTTTTTAATTCCTGAAAATTTGTGTCGATCAATTGGAGCTGCTCGGCAAAATAATCTTTATGGCTCATAGTAGATATCCTCCTTGCTAGGATCAAACACCTTGCAGAATTTCATTAAAACCTGCATTTTTTATTTCCCCTTCCTGTTTTTGAATATAAAAATGTAGACCTTCCTCTAATCGAGAAAGGCCTACCATACATTTCCAATTATATCATAGTTATATTAACAAAATCTAGTTATCTCGTAATCTGTTCATTCGACAAAGTTTGGACTTTTGCGGTATACCATTTATCGTTTTTCGGTTAGGTGATACCGATAATCCTGTTTGCCGCGGTATATCATATATGATATTGCGGAAACACCATAAAAAGCAGCTACCCAAAGATAGCCGCCTAATTGCTTAATTCAATGTTACTTATGCAACAACAAGTTTAATTTTATTATCAGAAGGATCCTTTGTAACTACGACCCCATCCTCTTCTTGGACATATGCGCCGATTTGCTTTAAGTTATCGACGGTTGTTTGTAAGTCATTTTCGTTTGGCAATACAAGTGTGAATAACTTAATGCCAGCACTATTGTCAGATGGTGCTGATGCACCTACGCCATTCCATGTGTTAAGTCCAATGTGGTGATGGTAGCCACCTGTTGAAATGAATAATGCCATGCCTCCATAACGGCAGACAACATCAAAACCAAGTCCTTTTGTATAGTATTCTTCCGTTTTTGCTAACTCAGACACATGCATGTGAATATGTCCCATTACTGTACCTTCAGGAAGTCCAGTCCATTTTTCACCATTTGCAGTAGCAAGTACACCTTGGCCGTCAAGAGGTTCTGTTACCATTTTCACTTCGCCATTCATCCATTCCCATTCTGTATCAGGACGATCTCTGTAAATTTCAATGCCATTTCCATCTGGATCGTCTAAATAGAGAGCTTCACTCACCGCGTGGTCAGATGCGCCAATTCGTATATTATTTTGGACCAAGTGATATAGTATTTTTCCTAAGTCCTCACGTGTTGGTAAAAGCAACGCAAAATGGTAAAGTCCTGTTCGGCGTGGCTCTTTTGGAGTAATGTTTTCAGGCTGCTCAATGGATAATAGTGGTGTTTTACCATCAGCAGTTAAAAGCACCTTCTTGTCAGATTGCTCTAATACTTTAAATCCAATGATATTTTGATAAAATGTTAACGAACGCTGTAGGTCAGTTACTTTTAGTTCTACTAGGCCGACAAATGTATATGGTGGGCGTTGATATTTCATTTTCGTGTGCCTCCTAAGTTTATTTAGTCACTTACTTTATGTAAGTAATTATATTTTTATAATTAAATTATGTCAAGTAAGTTTATTATTTGTTACAATGCGCTATAATATATTCATAGGGGTGATGGAAATATGGATACAAATGTAATTTGTCCTAAATTCGAAAAAGCTATGAGTTTAATTGGGCAAAGGTGGACAGGACTTGTCATTTACCAACTTCTCTCCGGTCCAAAGCGTTTTTGCACGATTGAATCTTCAATCGGAATCAGTGGAAGAGTCCTTTCAGAAAGACTTAAGGACCTAGAAAGCCAAGGTATCGTAAAACGACATGTATACCCGGAAACCCCTGTACGTATCGAATACACATTAACGGAAAAAGGGATGGCCCTCAAACCTTTAATGGATGAAATCCAAAAATGGTCGCAGGACTGGGTAGAAATAGATTCATAAATCATCAAGTTTAAGCAGATTGTATTGAAAGCAATCTGCTTTTTTCTTTCATAAGCCTCAGGTCTTATTTGGAAATATATCGGTAGTGCGTTACACGAACCCCTCTCTCCATTTATGATAGGGATAGAATAAATAATAAAGGCAGGTTAAAAAAATGAAGAAAATATTAATCATATTTTTCGTTCTTATTGGGGCTTATCTATTAATCACAAATCTATACCGTATTCCTGGGCTTCCTTTTGGCGGGAATTCTGGAGACTCTGTTAAGGTTACCGATAAAATTGAAGAGATTGAAATTGATATAGCATCAATCAGCACGACTGTCATTCCTGAAAACCGCGATGACGTGGAAGCTGAACTGAATGGCAAAGGCACAGTTCATGTTTCAAAAAGTGGCGACACAATAGAGGTCACTTATGAACGTGGATTCATCAACTTTGGGTGGTTCCCTTTCTTTAATAATTCGAAACTAACGGTGTATATTCCTGAAGATTATGACCGAGATCTAGCACTTAGAGTTGGTTCCGGACATTTAGAGTTCAATGGTGCTTCAATGGAGTTAAACGAACTTTCTGCTGATGTCCATTCTGGAAATATGAGATTGCAAAACCTTTCGGCCAAAACATTTACACATAATGTCGCATCTGGAAACTCTAGAATTGAGAAGCTTACAACCAAAAACGGCGAAATTGACGTTAGCTCTGGTAATGTGACAGTGGATGAATATACTGGGAAACTAGAAGCTGAAGTACACTCTGGGCGTTTAAAAACTACAATTGCAAACCTCACAGATTCAATTGATGCAAGCGTAAAATCAGGTCTACTTGATATTGACCTCCCAGATGATGCTGACTTTACACTAAAAGGTAAAGTAAATAGCGGATACATTTCCAATGATTTCTCTTTAGATGATTCGACACGGGATAAAGGGAATATTGAAGGAAAACACGGTGCGGGCACCCATGATGTAAATATTGAAGTAAATAGCGGAAAAGCATCAATCAGATAATGAAAAAAGCGCTCGAAACTCGGGCGCTTTTGCTGTTTATTCCTGTTATCACTGATATGCCGAAATTCCTAACATCGTTTCTAAATCCACAATTTCATAGCCCCGCTTCTGTAATTCCTCAATGATGCCCGGCAATGCTTCATATGTATCGTATTCATCGGAATCCGTATGCATAAGGATAATATCGCCGTTACGTATGTTAGTCACAACATTTGAATATATTACATCTGGACTTTTTTGTGCCCAATCGAGTGAATCAATCGACCAAAGAATAATAGAGTACTTATTTTCTTTAGCCACGTCAGCAACTAATTCATTCGTTGACCCATAAGGTGTCCTTATAAATGCAGGCTCTTTGCCAATGATGGATTCAATCACATTTCCCGCCCGCTCAATTTCATTCTGTATCTCTGCTTCTCCCAACTGATCCAGTTGGATATGATTGTAGCTATGACTTAGCACGAGATGTCCTTTTTCATAGGCTTCTTTTACAACTTCTGAATGCTTCTCTGCTTCGCTTCCTAAAAAGAAAAAATTCCCCTTTACCCCGTATTGGTCTAAAACTCCAATCACCGCTGAAGTCACCGTACTATCTGGTCCATCATCAAAGGTTAAGGCTACCTGTTTTTTATTAGGACCATTGATAAATAGCTGATCCTGAGTTTTTGAGAATTCAATGATCTCTTCCCGCCATTTTTGCATAGAGGCTACAGTCTTTTTTTCTAAAAATGAAGATTCCCCCATGATTTCAAGGAGGTATTCCTTTTTCCATGAAAGATCTGCAGGAAATCTTGCTTCAGGAATGGTATTTTCCTTTGGCTCCATATTGTGATTCCCTTGGGCTACTCTCCCAACCTCCTTTACTTCCTTTGATTCACAGGAAGATAACAAGCTTACCGAGCATATGATAAAAAATACAATCAATTTCCGAACCATAAAAGCGCTCCCCCTTTTCTTTATTCTAAACACAGAACATATTTATAGAAAGATTAATTCATACTATTTATTGATTAAAAATGTACTGACAAAATTTTCAATCTATTTTATTATTATTAGTAAAACACTATAACCAGGAGGTCCTTTTGATGAGTATTGCGCTCATTTCCGATATTCATGGAAATATGACTGCACTTGAAGCTGTACTAGAACATATTAAAGCACGTGGGATCGTGACGATTCTTTGTCTTGGAGACCTTGTTGGAAAAGGACCAAACTCAGCTCTAGTGGTTGACCGGATTCAAGAGGTGTGTGAGGTTGTGCTTTTGGGGAATTGGGATGACTTTATTCAGAATGAACATCCCGATGAGGGTATCACATGGCATCGAAATCAGCTTGGAGAAGAACGACTTTCATACTTAGGAACACTTCCCTTCCATTATGACTTTTATATGAGTGGTAAATACATTCGGCTGTTCCATGCCTCAGCAAAAAGTGTTCACCACCGTGTAGTCCCAATGATTCATTCTGATGATGAAAAACGAGCCATGTTTGAGCAATCTGAATGGATTTCACCATTAGAGGACAGAGCACCTGACATCATCGGATTTGGAGATATACACGCTGCCTTAATTGAACCAATGGATACAGAACAGACCCTTGTGAATGTCGGAAGTGTTGGCAACCCCCTTGATTCAACACAAGCAACCTTTGCCATTTTGCATGGTGTGTACCACTCAAAAGAAGTTGCACCATTCTCAATCGAAATTGTTCGTCTTCCATATGATGTAGAAAAAG
Organism: Ferdinandcohnia sp. QZ13; assembly: GCF_031324165.1. NCBI lineage: Bacteria > Bacillati > Bacillota > Bacilli > Caryophanales > Bacillaceae > Ferdinandcohnia > Ferdinandcohnia sp. QZ13. Next base: position 97,711 of record NZ_JAVIVW010000002.1, read on the forward strand.
AATTAACGATTGCAGCCAACATGGGGCTACCGTATTTTGACAAATATGCAGCGGAACTTCGTGAAGCCGTTTACCGAGGTGCTCCAAATAGGGAAAAATAACTAGTTCTTGAAACTTGCACAAGATTAAAGAATCAATGTAAAATAATAAAATAAACGAATTTTCACACGTATAGTTTTCATAAAATTTGTATATAATGTTTTTTATTTGAGCCTCTATAATTACAATCCTGAGAGGAGAATTGCCTTGACTGCCAATAACGAACCTAAAAAAGAGATCACGGTTAATTCAACTGTACAGTTAAAAGGAATCGTAAAAGCCATTTTTAATGATTCCATACATGTACAAATTGGAGGTAAAATCATTACACTTCCCGCTTCAAATCTTTTAAAACAAAATAAACCATTAACCTAATAACAGGAAAAGGAATACCAAGCTTACTGGTATTCCTTTTTTATTTTAGGCTATTTTCTCAAACTTTGTTGTTTTTGATATATACCATTAATAATTATTAGACACACTGTGTTCCCTCTAGCGATTGGAGTGCATGGCACGAGATCCTTGAAAATGCGCGCATTTTCTTCGTGCGGTGTAGTTTCAAGGAAGCAAACTCAACGTCCTGCGGGAATAGCGAACCAGGCTTGCGGATCGCCCCGGAAAGCGAGTGCCAGAAGCGGAAATCACCCTACTTTCACCAATAAACGTTAAGTTAATAACAACATTCTTTTATAAAAGAGCATTATTTGATAAAAGGGTTATAAAAACGATTACCATCATGGAAAGTCACGATCATTGTGATAATTAAAATGGCAATAAATACTATTACCGTCACATAGTCGGCTATTTGAAAGGAGCGTAAACTATACCAGGTACGTTTTTTATTTTTTCCGAATCCACGTAGTTCCATCGCATTACTGATGATTTCTATTTTGTCCAAACTTGATAGGATTAAAGGGATAATGATAGAAGCAACATTTTTTATTCGCTTATGAAGCCTCTCATTCTTAGACATATCAATCCCTCTTGCTTGCTGAGAGCGTGCAATGTTCCAAAAATCCCTCTGAATCTCTGGTATATAGCGTAGCGCTAGTGCAACAGCATAAGAAATGCGATAGCTAATACCAACACGATTTAAGGATGCTGCAAATTCACTTGGATGTGTCGTTACGATAAATAATAATGCAGCTGGAATAACTGTAAAATACTTAATTGTAATATTGAACTGGTAAAACAGTTGTTCAAGTGTCACATTATATCTTCCGACAAACTCAACTAACACATGACTCGTCCCATAAATTTTTACCCCCTCTTGAGGAGAAAAAGCATAGATAGCCAGATTATTAATCAACAAGAAGAGTAAGATAAACAAAAGGACAAACGAAATCTCTTTTAGCTTAATTTTAGAAACAAGAAAAATAATGATGCTAAACCCAAATAAAAAAAGGAGAATTCTAGTATCATACGTCAACATTGCAGCAGTAGACCATAAAACAAAGCAAATAAGTTTCGTTGCACCTGTCAATTGATGAACTGGAGACTTGCGTTCAATATAGGATAGCATTTCTACTGCCATGTCTGACGTACCTCCTTATCAAACACAATAAAACGTTCAACAAATTCAAGTGGTTCCTCTATACCTGCTCGTTTTGCTAATTCAAATAAAGATGTTTCCTTTAAGTTAGCTTGTTTAATAATTTCAGAGTCAGTTAGTACGCTTGCAGCAGATTGATCGGCAATCTTCTCTCCATTAGCGATCACGATTGCACGTGGTGTATACTCCAACATGAGATGCATGTCATGTGTAATCATAATAATTGTCATACCCTGTTTATTTAATTCCACAAGAAACTCCATAATTTCTGTGTAATGGCGAAGATCTTGCCCAGCAGTTGGCTCATCCAAAATAAGTACTTCTGGCTCTAATACTAGAATAGATGCTATGGTTACACGTTTCTTTTGTCCGAAACTTAGAGCAGAAATCGGCCAGTTTCTAAACGGATAAAGACCGCATACTTTTAGCGTCTTCTCAACCCGTTGCCTTATCTCATCCTCTGGTAAGCCACGAATCACAAGTCCTAGTGCAACTTCGTCATAAATTAAATGCTTGGAAATCATATGATTCGGGTTTTGCATAACCATCCCAATCCGTAAAGACCGTTCTTTGATTGTATCAAATGTTATATCTTGACCTGAAAAATGAATCTTCCCAGAGCTTGGTTTTTCAAATCCGCAAATGAGTTTTGAAAGGGTGGACTTCCCAGCACCGTTTTTTCCAACGATACTTACCATCTCTCCCTTATCAATGGAAAAGGATACATTCCGAATCGCTTCTCTTCCTTGATGATAACTAAATGAAAGATGGTCTAGCTCTAAGATAGGTTGAGTCTTCGCTTTCTTATTAGGGGTTTCCACTTTTTCAAACCACTCTTTTAATCGAACTTTACACGCATCCACATCAAACAAAGGTAGATAGGCTGGGTTCATATTCTCAGTTACGTCACAGCCAGCATACTTTACTGCCTTGACATACAAGGGTTCACGTATATGGCGCTCCGCTAAAATAGGTTTGGACAAAAGCTCATCGGGTTTCATATCACCGACAATTTTCCCTTCATCCACAACAATAATTCGATCTACATGACGATATAGAACATCCTCTAAACGATGTTCTATAATAACTACTGTTGTGTTCGTTTCTTTTTGTATTCGATCGATTAGGTCAATTGCATGCTGTCCAGTTGCAGGGTCAAGATTCGCAAGTGGTTCATCAAAAAGAAGGATGTCTACTTTATCAACCATTACCCCCGCAAGAGAGACTCTTTGCTTTTGTCCACCGGATAACTGGTGAAGCGAAGACTGCAAATTCTCTTCCATTTCCACCATTTTTGATACTTCCTCAACCGTTTCAAACATTCTCTTCTGTGGTAAACAATCATTTTCAAGAGCAAAGGCTATGTCTTCTCCAACAGAAAGCCCAATAAACTGACCATCGGGATCCTGTAAGACTGTGCCGACCATTTTAGAGATTGTAAAAATATCCAGATCCTTTGCTTCTTTTCCCATAATTGTAAGACTACCTTGAATACTCCCCTTATAAGAAAAGGGAACAAGCCCGTTGATGCAGTTTCCAATCGTGCTTTTCCCTGATCCTGAAGGGCCCACAATTAATACCTTTTCGCCCTCATAAATTTTTAGAGTAATATCCTGAAGAGTAGGCTCTGCTTGGCTACGATATGTAAAGCTATAGTTTATAAATTCGATAACAGGTTTTTTCATCTTACTACTCTCCTAGTAAACCATAAACTACTTTTCTATAGGCTGTTTTGGCAAACTATGTTGTTTTATATCGTTGATTTCCGCTTCAGGTGGACGCTTTCCGCGGGCGTGGCTTGAGCCTCCTTGCCTACACGATGTAGGTCACGAAGCTGTTGTCACAGGACGTGCGCTTTTAGGCTTCGTTCTACTGGTCGCTCAAGTCTCACGCTTTTCCCGCAGGACTTTGAATTTCTTCCTTGAAATAACCCACGCACGAAGAAAATGCGAATGTATTTTCGAGGAGTCGCCACCTTACGCTCCAATCAACTAGGTTTGCACTTTATATCTGAAAGCAGCAATCTTTTAGAAAAGAGCCTTTTTATATTATAAGTCCTTCGTCAAGCTTCCACTTTTATTTCTTGTTTTTGCATAAGCTACTATTAAAATTGTACCAATGATTCCTACTGTGACCATATTTGCAATCCCAGCTCCAATTCCTTGGACATACACTTTATTTGCTGGCTCAGCATAAATCCAAACATCCAATGTTGGTGCAACAACAAACCAACCAATTGCTTGAGCGATTACTTGAACAATGTTAAATGTCACAATCTTCTTCGCATTGATAATTCCTGATTCAATATCAATTTTGTTTTTAGCAAGACCAAATAAAAATCCAACGAGCATTGAAACAATAACCCAACTCCACCAAATAGAACCATACGAAATAGCATCATTTAATGCATGGCCAATTAATCCGATCAATGCCCCTGCAATGGGACCAAATACTAGGGCCATTAAAGCCAGGAAAGCGTATGATGTTTGAACGGTAGTATTAGGTATTGGTGTTGGAATGGCTGCAAATTTTGCTAATATCACAAAAACAGCAGCCCCAATTCCGATTGCAACAATGGTTTTAATTGATAAACTTTTCATAGATTTCTTCCCCCTAAAAGTTTCTAAAATAAAAGTTAATTATATATTATTTTCGGAACCTTGCGAATATAAATTTTCCAGTTTGTACCTGTCTCAATATGATAAGCCTTGGCAAATGAACCTTGGTTGATAGCTACCCCAATTTTATCAAGGGAATTAATAAACAATAATGGTTCTCCTAGATGGCTATCTGCAAAAGAACGGCCATATGTCATAATATTTTTATATACTTGGCGAGTTTCATTTTCTATGGTCACTTCAAAATGATCTCCATACTCCACATTAAGTTGCTTGAAGGTCTCGCGCTCGATATTCGTCCATAGATTACCAAAACGAATATCAAGAATATCAATCGTACCTAAGACACTATCCGTTTGAACAGTTGCCTCTGTTGTCTGCAACTCAACAAGAGAATCAACATGAACAAGTGGTCCAACCTCTTCATATGAAATTACGCCTGATGCAAGTCGAGCCCCTGTATAAGCATACACATCTCTCCCATGAAATGTATAGGACTCTCCTGAAAAAGGCAAACGATTTATACTTTCATCAATAACCCTCACCTCTTTAATACCAAGTTTTTGCTGTATATGTGTGACCGTACCATTGTCAGGTGTTACAATATATTGATTTGTACTTGTCTTAACCACGATACTACGTCGATCAGAACCTACACCTGGGTCAACAACCGAAACAAAAACAGTGCCTTCCGGCCAATAGGTAATCGTCTGATACAATCGATAAGAGCCTTCCCAAATATTATATTGCGGAATATCGTGGGTTAGGTCAAAAATTCGAAGTGTTGGATTCACTGAAATCGCTACACCGTACATTGCACTTACTGCCCCATCACTTAAACCAAAGTCCGTTTGTAATACAAGATGATTTTTCGTCACAGTAAATTCCTCCATTTTTTGTAATTTAACGGATTTACCCGTTTTTTGGAAATAAAAAAACCACGTCATTATCAAATACGATAAGGACGTGGTTTATCTCACGTGGTACCACCTTAATTCACTGTTTGCTCACACAAACAGTCTCTGCAAGTACGCGGATCTATCAAAGCCCGTATACTGTGGTATTGATAACGAGTACCAAATCTCGTCGGAACCTACTCATAACAATTGTTACTTTCAGCACGAAACTCAGAGGCCATTGTTCAGATTCGTATTTTTGCTTCTTTTCAGCTACCGAAGCTCTCTGTGTAAAATAGCTAAATCCTACTTTTTCTCTTCATCGTTTTTAGTTAAGGTTAGTATTCTAATGTTGAAAGTAATTATAGCTGAACATTTTTTTAAAAGCAAGTAGAACTTTTAGAATTTTTTTATATTTCCTTTAACGCTTGCCTGATATCCGCCTTCAAGTCCTCTATATGCTCTAATCCTACAGAGTAGCGGACAAAATTAGCAGGAATACCCGCTGTTTTCATTTGCTCTTCATTCATGGCACCCTCCCACATTGCGGCAGTATGGACAACTAATGAATCAATTCCACCTAAACTTACTGCATTTGTTGAAAGCTGCAATGCCGATACAAATCTCTGGGTGGCAGCGTAATCTCCCTTAATCGCAAACGCAATAACAGCCCCAAAACCTTTCATTTGTTTCTTGGCAAGCTCGTGCTGAGGATGGCTCGAAAGTCCTGGATAATACACTTTTTCAATTTCTGGCTGTTCCTCTAAAAATTCAGCTAATGCTAATGCATTCGAATTGATTCGTTCCATTCGCAATGGAAGCGTCCTTAAGCCTCTTAACAATAACCATGCATCCATCGGTGATAGGACTGAGCCTATTGATGTATGGGTATCCCAAATTTTTTCCGCAAGCTCAAAGGTTGTACAAATGACCCCAGCCGTTAAATCATGATGCCCCCCTAGATACTTTGTTGCACTATGTACCACAACGTCCACACCTGCATCATGCGGACGTTGATTAAGTGGTGAAGCAAATGTGTTATCAGCCACTACAATGATCTCCTGTTTCTTTGCCAAACTTACAACTGCCTCAAGGTCAGTTACTACCAAGGTCGGATTAGCCGGCGTTTCAAGCATAATCAGCTTTGTATTGGGCCGGATTGCCTCCTCGAATGTCGAAATATCGGACTGCTCTACGACTGTTACCTCTACACCAAAACGCGGAAGCATCTCATCCATAATTTTTGCCGTACTCATATAATGTCTTGTTTGTGCAATGACATGGTCTCCTGCAGAAACTAAAGCAAGAATGGTAGTCGCAATAGCTCCCATTCCAGATCCTGTTACAAGGGCTGTTTCAGTTCCTTCTAAATCCGCCATTATTTTATTCACTCGCTCATGAAGCGGATTTCCATAGCGTGTATAATAGCTTGGGTGAAGAGGAGTTCCTGCCATTTCTGCAAAATCAGCCGAATCCTCTGCCCTAAAGGTTGATGAATAATAAATTGCCGGTGAAACGCTCTTTTCCTTGTTTGCCCATTCTTGATCAGCATGTAATACAAGTGTTTCATCATTGAAGGTTTGTGTTTTTTTAGTGTTCATCGTCTTCTCCTTTTTGTATAATTCTATATTTTTAGTTATTTTATTTCAATAAAATAGCGTCTTGCCTTGAAGATAGCAAAAAAGAATCGGCCACAATGGACCAATCCTTTTTTAGAAATCCTTTTCTGAAGTTGTTGGTAGTTTAATTTGCTTTGGCGATTGAAGCTCGCCACATCGAACGTTTGTCAACTATAGAATCGGGGATAAAAGTCTTGAAATCGATTCTTTGAACTTGATGTTACCCCCTCTTTTTTCGTATTCTTCATATGTTAGTAACTTAGATCGTTTGATATCTTCTTTAAAAATGGCTGTTAGCTCTTTTGAAATGTTTTCATCATATAAAAAGGCATTCACTTCAAAATTAAGTCGGAAGCTCCTCACATCGATATTCGCTGTACCGACTGAAGAAATCTCCTCATCGACCACCAGTGTTTTTGAATGAATAAAACCATTACTATAAATATAGACATTTGCCCCAACCGGAAGCAGTTCCCCAATATGCGAAAGGGTTGCCCAATACACGAAAGGGTGGTCTGGTTTATCTGGAATCATGATATTCACTTCTACCCCTGAAAGGCACGCTACACGTATTGCATCCAGTAAACTTTTATCTGGAATAAAGTAAGGCGTCTGCATATAAATCGACTTTTTTGCTGAGTAGAGCATTTTGATATACGCATTTTTTATCTGCTCAAAGTCGGTATCAGGTCCACTTGTCACAATTTGAATTCCAACATTACCAAGTCTGACATTCTCAATTGGAAATAACTCAGGATCATACATGATATCAAAATCACGAGATGCTTGGTTCCAGTCCAAAATGAAGCGAACCTGCATCGTATCAACAGCAGTTCCCCTTATGCGTAAATGAGTATCTCGCCAATACCCAAACCTAGAATTTAACCCAAGGTACTCATCCCCAACATTAAAGCCACCGACATATCCTATCTTTCCATCAATAATAACCAATTTCCTATGGTTTCGAAAGTTCATCCGCAAATTGATAAAACGCAATTTCGAAGGAAAAAAGACCTCAACGAGCCCACCAGCTTCACGAAATTCTTTAAAAAACCTTTTTGTCAATGACCTAGAACCTAGCTCATCATATAGAACGCGGACTGTTACACCCTCTTTTACCTTCTTTGTTAAATGCGCGATTAGTTTCCGTCCCAGATTATCATTTTTAATAATATAATATTGCAAATGAATCGATTCCTTTGCAGCTTCAATATCTTCAAATAAACGGCGGTATTTCTCTTGCCCATCTGTAAATACTTCTACTGCATTATTTTTCGTAAACAAAGCATTCGCATTGACAAGGTTCATATAAATAAGGTCTTGATTATCTTGTGTAATCGGATTGTTAAATAGGAATTTTTGTGTTCGTAATAGTTCTTTCTGCCTCTCAAGTACTTCTTCTATCCCACTCTTTTTTAAATCATCCCATTGAAATAGATGGTCACGGGTTAAATTTCGTCCTAGAAGTAAATATAAAATAAATCCAGCTACAGGAATGAAAAAAAGGACTAATAACCACGCCCAGGTCGAACTGGCATCTCGTCTTTCGCGAAAGATGACAACCACGGCAAATACAATGTTTAAGACCATAACCAATCCTAATAAAACTGATGTAATATTTACCATATTTCTCCTCTCTCACCGATTCATTCTACATTCCAATATACTATATTTCAGAATGTTTATGAAACAAATAGCTATATGGTGTTTCATATCGCTCTATAAATTTTATTATATTTCTATATTCTTTATTTCAATTCTAAGATTAAATATGTAGAGCAAGAAACCTGGCATTTTCTTTAGCCAGGTTCCACACACTAATGAATGTTTTTATCTACATACCGTCCATAGTCCGGAATCGCCATTTGATCGAAGTCCCTAACTAATCTTTTTAAGGATTCTTCCAATAGCTCACCGGTCATTGGCAAACCATGTCCCGTGACAGCTACACTCGGCTTAAGTGCCGCCAACGTTTCAACGGACTTTTTCGCGGCCTGCCAATCTGTTGTTAAATATCTCGGTGGACCACTGATTTCCTGGTCTTGTGTAATCACCTTGTACAAAGACTCCTGTTTTACTGTCACAAATGCATCTCCAACTATTAGCGCACGATCTTTTTCACGGAAAAAGGATACATGTCCTGGCGCATGTCCCGGTGTATGGATCCAACGAAAATCAGACAAATGTGGTACTGTTCCATCTGCAGGCAATTTTTCTACATGGTCTCCCAACTGGATGGGCTCATTTGGAAACATCGGCGACATCTTCGCAACCATTCCACCTTCTACCGTCGGGTCTGGTTCTGGATAGCTTTGTTGCCCTGTTAAGAATGGCATTTCGAGTTCATGCGCGTAGACAGGTACATCCCAGTGTTCCACTAATTCAACGATTGCCCCCACGTGATCAAAATGACCGTGCGTTAACAGAATCGCCTTCGGACGACTATTTGTACCAAAGCGTTCCTCACAAACTGCTATTATTTCCTCTGCAGAACCCGGCATGCCCGCGTCAACAATTACAAAATCTGATGTTCCCGGCTCACCCACCACCGCAAAATTCACAATTTGGATGGTATGGCAATAAAAATCTGGCAGCACCTGCATCCCCATCCCACTAGCGATAGAAGTAGCAGGAATAAATTTATAGTCACTTCCATATTGCATATCCTTCTCCATAAAAATCCTCCTTACAAGTCTACATAGTAATAGTGTTTCACAGAAGTATTAATTTATTTATGGAGAGGACACACAAACTAGTCACCTAGGTTTGACAACCATTGCTTTAATTTACTTTTTGGATAATAGACATTCCCGTTTAATACGATATGTGGAATCTCTGGATGCTCCTTTATTAATTCCTTTGCATCCTCTTTTGAAACCCCGATATGATAATGAATGTCCTTTTCCTTTATTAACTCGTATAAATCCTCTTCATCAAGTTTATCCATGACACCCTTTGCTTCAGGGTTTTTAAAGTTTTTTAATCCTTCTCCAATGAAATAACCAGCAGCGGCAATTCCAATGCCTATAAACAGGTCCATATTTCCACCCACCTTATTATAATAAACCTCTAAATAAATGTATTACGTTACGTCTATTAAAAAGTTTCACATATTCAAAAGGAACCAGTATGCACTGGTTCCCTTAGGTATGTTTTTTTACTCGTTGAGGATAATGAAAAATCATCCTTAGTATCGTGTAAAATAACAAAACAAATACAATTGTATTCACAATCCAATGGGTGCCAATCAGAATGTTGGCTACCGCAAATAGGATAACTGACTTTGTTAACGCAAACGCGCACATCTTCCACAGTAATTGAAATTTCAATTGGCGGTGTGTAAGCTTGCTGATTCCTACTCCTAATCCCGCTAATACAGAAATCCCCGCGATTCCTAAAAACAGCATTAAAAACGGATAAAATAAAAGAACCTGGATGATGTAAATATTTTGTGGAATCTCGCTTTCCTTATAAGAATCATCCAATAGCAAATTGATTTCAATCGGAAGTGCAATGATAAACAATAATAACAGCAGGAAAACGATCGTATGTCTCATTTCCAGCTTATTCAACCGCTTCATAGCTGCCTTATTTGGCAATCGCAAACTATCCATAAATGTCATCATGAGTTTCACATAAAGCCACTCGTTTCGTTTTAAAAATAATTGGACATAAAGATACCTTTCCGTAAGAAGAAAGGTATCCATTCATATTACTTATAAAATTCGTCAGGTATATTGCCGAATTTACGGTTGTGATAAAGGAGTGGTGGCTTGCTATAATTTTCAATCTCAACCACTTCACCAATGAGAATTGTATGGTCGCCCGCTTCAACGGTTTTGAACGTTTTACAGTGTAAAACGCCTGCAGACCCCTTCACGATTGGAAGATTGTTATCAGACATCTCCCATTCACAGTTTGCAAATCGATCTGTTCCCTTGCTTGCGAAAAGGGCACAAATATCCCCTTGGTCACCTGCTAGTACATGTACCGCAAATTTATCTGTTTTTGTAAAAATATCATAAGTGGATACTCTTTTGTCAATCGACCATAAAATCAATAATGGATCCAATGAAACAGAGGCAAATGAGTTTACCGTAAGCCCAAGCGGCACTCCTTTTTCGTCAGTCGTTGTCACAACTGTTACACCCGTCGGATAATTCCCCATGACGTCTTTAAAAGTCTGTACTTTATCCAAAGTTCACACACCTTTCTACACGATGACATACTTATTTACTATAAATCTATATTTTCAACTTACAAAAATCGTTAATATTACTATATCATGATTACTTTGACAATTCTAATCGTTTGCCTAACGTGTAGACGTATAAATATTCCCTTGGCGAATCCATTTCGTTGCGACCCATTTTTCGCCCTCAGATACAGGTATACTTGAATGCAACGACATGCGATCCACCTCACCTTTACTGTTCCCATACTGAAAATACACTGCAGAACCTCTCTTCGGAACAATCGAAATGCCTGCTTTTGGAAAAACCGTTTCTCCTCCAGCAAGTACATCATTTAAATAGATTAGGAATGTTCCCACCCGTTGACCTCCTTTTTCGGGGTCTACCTTACTCGGTGGAAAATAATCAAAATGACTTTTATATTCCTCACCAATGCCGTAATTTAATACCTGGAGCCCTTCCCCATTTTCAACAGGGAACTCCGTTAATTCTGAGATTCTCGTTTCTATATCTTTAATAAATTCATTTTCTCGTAAATAAAAAGACATTCCTTTACTTGTTCGACCAGTTGCAGGTTTTTCTTCACCAGTCTTCGGGTCAAGGACAGTTGACGGCTTAAGTCGGCTTCTTGACAATTCAATCAACCGTTCACATTCTTCATCACTTAAGAAATGATCTAAATGCAAAATAAACGGTTTCTCAACTTTTGATAAAACCTTTATTTCTCGTTCTTTTGTGCGTAAAATACTCCCTTTTTTCGCGATTTCGGGCTGTTCATATTCATATGGAGCTTGTACACCTGGTGTGTCAATCGGTTTATTTCCGATAATTCGAAACAGAGTTGTATAAGAGAGTCTTGGGTCATATCCTTTCCGAATCATAGCATCTACAATTGCTTCAGGATTCACGCCACTGTTTAGAGTTTTAATAATCCAATCCATAAGTGCACCTGGAATTTGCTTTACTTTCTCCATTTCTTCCTCCCCTTTTGAAACAAGGGACCAGTCCCTATGTTCCGAGCCCGTGTTTTAGATGAAGTAATCCCTTACATTCCATTTTAATATATTCAAGTAAAATTGTGGTAGTAATTACTTTTTTTCAATGATTGTATATTTGTGATTGCCACGTTTTGACAAAAAAATAAAAGTAACCACAATTGTAGTTACTAAATAGTATTGGTGTTCTTTATGTATGTGGGTTGGTTAGATTCCAAAAAACTCTCTTGCTAGCTCAACAAATCCAAGTTCATCATCCGGTACTTCGTCCTCATGATAAATGGCATCCACTGGGCAAACAGACACACAAGCCCCACAGTCAATGCAAATGTCGGGATTGATATAATACTGATCATCACCAGGCTCGATACAATCGACAGGACACACCTCTACACACTCTGCTGCTTTCTCCGCCCCACATGGAGACGTAATTACATATGCCACCCAATCCCCCCCTAGTTGAAGGCTTTCTAGTAGACTAGAAGTCTTCCATATTCACTACACCCTATGTTACTTAGGTGAGATGTATTCCGGATATTGGGATTTAGTTTAGGGGAACGGAGATTGGCTGTGGACTTCAACGGCATTCGGAAAGCTATTGCTATTTCTAGTTGTCGTGTCTGAATTAGGTTTAATTCCTGACTTACTCTGGCTGGTTCCCTTCTTGGGTTGTCTGAATCAATGCTTATCTCTCTGTCCAAATCAGCACCTCATCTGGACTCAAACCGCCCATTTTCCTTCGAACTCTGTCCAAATCAACGCTTCATTCTGACACAACCTGCACACTTTCCGCACCATCCTATCCAAATCCCTCCACTAAAAATAGGGCAAGACCAAACGATCTTACCCCATCATAACCTTAAATCGTTATTCACTTTTTTGTCCTGTATACACATGAATGGCGTCTCTCAGGAATATTGCCGTTCCTGGCTGTTCTTTATCGTAATATGCCGTGAACCTCTCGTCATCAACATACATTTGCGCTAACCCCGCATGCGCTTCTTTACTATAACTTGGCCAGTAAAACATGAGCCATTGCTTATGCATCTCTGCCGCTTTTTGGGCAAGTTCTCCAGCAGGGTCGCCCGTCTTCATCGCTTCCCTTAATGTCTCCATTAGTTCCTCAGCAAGTCGGGTCGCCTCATCATGATCTTCTTTAGACATGTTCATAAATTTCTCATTGGATTGTTTAACCGTTTCCTCGCCATATTTTTCGCGGATTTCTTTTCCGTATTTTTTCTCATTTTCATCAATAGCTTTCTTTTTAAAGCCTTCAAATTTTTCTTGATCGGACATCGTTATTCTCCCTTCTTTTTGCGCAATGGTTTTTTCAACATTGGCAATCAATTGATCAATTTGTTTTCGTTTATCAAGGAGCTGCTCTCGATGTTCTTTTAGTGCTTTGGATTCATCAAAAGCAGGGTTTGTCATGATTTGCTTAATATCAGTTAGATTGACTCCGAGCTCACGGTAAAAAAGAATTTGCTGCAGACGATTGACTTCATCTTGACCATAGATTCGATATCCTGATGAATTGATTCTTGCCGGCTTAAGAATCTCAATTTCATCATAATATCTAAGTGTTCTTGTGCTTACTCCCGCTAGTTTCGCTAACTTTTGAACCGTGTATTCCATCTCATCACCCCCTGATATGTTCACTTTACTCCTTTACGTTACGTTAAGGTCAACACTTCTTTTCACAAAAATAAAATAAAAAAGCCCTACAAGATAGATATAACCTTGTAGGGCGTAAATGATTAGTTTTCTTGAATGTTTTTGCGGTCTTTCTTAAACAACTTGGATAAAATTTCATATACAATTGGAACGACTAGTAGTGTTAGTAAAGTCGAACTTGCTAGACCACCGATTACGGTAATTCCAAGCCCTTTCGAGATTAAGCCACCGCCGCCTTCACCAAATAATAGCGGAATTAACGCACCAATTGTAGCAATTGCCGTCATTAAAATTGGACGTAAACGAGTTGATCCAGCTTCAAGAACCGCCTCACGCATTGTCATACCATCGCGTTCCATATGAATAATACGGTCGACTAAAACGATTGCGTTCGTTACGACGATACCAATCAACATTAAGAGACCCATCATTACTGAAACGGAAATGGTTTCATCTGCAATCAATAATCCAACAAACGAACCAATGATCGCAAATGGAAGGGAGAACAGAATCGCAAATGGTGCAACCCCCTCACCAAATGTCACAACAAGAATAAAGTACACAATCGCAATCGCTGCAAGCATTGCAAGACCTAGCTGAGTAAATGTTTCAACCATGTCCGCTTGTACACCTGCAACTCCAAGTGTTACGCCTTTAGGAAGGTCTAGCTCATCAATATCTTTTCCAACCTTCGATGTTACCTTTGAAATATCCTCGCCGATAATATTTCCTGAAACAGAAGCATAGTATTCACCTTTACTGCGAGAAAGTGTATTTAAGGTTGTTCCTTCCTTAACCTCTACCAACTCAGAAAGCGGTAATGCAGTGCCTGTTGCTGTTGGAACTTGCGTTGCAAGAAGGTCATCAATTGATTTAGGTGCAGCGACTTTTTCCTGCTGAACAACCACCTCTATCGTATTTCCGTTTTTTTCAACAGTTGTTAGAACCTCTTGTGAACGATCTGGGTTTAACATCATGACAATCTGGCCTGTTGTAAGCCCATATTGCAATAAGTTATCTTGCTCAACATGGAATGTGTACTCTATATACGCATCCTCCGCACTTGAAGAAACATCCTCCAAGCCGTCTGCATCCTTCATGACACCTTCGACCATATCAACTGCGTCATAAAGTTTATTTAAATCTTCACTATATAATGTATAGCTAACTTCACTTGAATTCATGGACATGGAAGAGAAGTTTTGGCTCTTCCACTCACCAGATTGGCCAATATTGAACACATACTCTTCAATTTCTTCACGGACTTCAGGGAAGTTCTTCATTTCTGGGTCAAAAATGAGGTACATAAGTGCACCATCACCGCCGCCTCCCATCATCGCAGCCATTTGGTCTCCGCTTTCCGTTACGGAAACCTGAAGAATATCAATATCATCTCGTTTTAATAACTCATCTTCAACGGCCGCTACATTTTCAAGCGTTTCGTCCTTTAACTCACCAGTTCCTGGTGTGTAGGTTAGATACATAACCTTTTCTTCTTCACTACCCATAAAACTAAAACCGATTAATGGTGTTAATGCTAAACTTCCGACTAATAGTAAGATAGAAATCACAGACACAATAATCTTATGGTTCAGTGACCAATTTAAAATGCCTTTGTACCAATTGGCAAGCTTACCTGCTTCCTTATGTTTCGCTTCTGTTTTTTCCATATAAAGCTGCTTTTTAAACAAGGTATGTGATAAAGCAGGAACAATGGTAATTGCCACTAGTAAGGAAGCACCTAAAGCGAATGTCATTGTTAATGCGAATGGCATGAACAATTCTCCAACCATTCCACCTACAAACACTAGTGGTGCAAATACTGCAACCGTAACTAAAGTTGAGGAAAGGATTGGTTTGAACATTTCAAGTGTTGCTTCACGAATTAATGCGCGTCCATTTAATTTCTCTTCTTTTAAATGGAGCCTTCGATAAATGTTTTCAACAACGACAATGGAGTCATCAATTACCCGTCCAATCGCAACAGTAACGGCTCCTAACGTCATTAAGTTTAATGTAATGTCCATCCATTTCAACAGCAATAATGCCATAAAAATGGAGACCGGGATCGATATAATCGAAATAATCGTGGATCTGAAATTTCGTAAGAAAAGTAAAATGATTAATACCGCAATCAAGCCACCAAAGAGTGCCTTTTCGACCATCGTTGAAACAGATTGTTCAATTGGTTCACCTTGGTCGAGTGATACATCTATAGTAAGACCTTCAATTCTTTCTTGCTCATCTTTAATCAGGTCTTTGACTTCATTAACAACATCCACTGTGTTCGCTTGTTGCTCTTTAACAATTTGAATCGCGATTGCGTCTTTTCCATTCGTACGGGAAACAGATTGAACGCGCCCAACCTCTTTGATTGTTGCGATATCACCAAGCTTCACAAACGGTACAGGATTGTTTTCAGTAGGTGTAACAGGAATTACCATATCCTTTAATTCATTAGCTGTCATAAATTTCCCGTCAATCGCAACAGCTTGTTCACCTTCTTCAAATTCAAACAAACCTAATGATACAGCCATATCACTAGCTTGAATCATTTGCTTAACTGTGTCTTCTGTTAAGTCGTACTTAGCCATTTCCTCTTTATTATAGGTAAGTTGTACTTCCTCAATATGCTGACCTGTGATCGTTGCGGAACCAACCCCATCCAGTTTTTCAATTTTCGGAAGTAAAACATCTTCTACGGTTGATGTTAATTCCACAATATCTTCAGCTGTGCTACTTACACTCAGTGCCACGACCGGCATCATATTCATGCTAATCGCTGTAACAACAGGCTCTTGTGCATTTTCTGGTAAAGTTACTGCGTCTAACGCAGACTGCAAGGCACGCTTTGCCTCATCCATATCCTCACCATAGTCATATTCAACTTGAATATTGGCCATATTTGAATATGAATTCGAATAGACAGATTTTACTCCATCTAGTCCTTCTACCGCTTTTTCAATCGGCATCGAGACATCTTCCATTACCTGTTCAGGAGTTGCTCCCGGATATACATCCATGACCATTAGGAAAGGAATTGATATATCTGGAATGGTTTCTGTCTTCATTTGTGTACCTGAGTAAATTCCAGATACCGTTATAATAATTGTTAATAACCAAACCGCTAGTTTGTTTTTTAATACAAAATTGGCTATACCTCTCACACTTACACCTACCCTAGATTGACTTGTTTAACCCATTTATTTATAATAATGACCATTCAGTCATTTGTCAATGATAGACAGTGGGAGCGAAACAAAATAATGGTAAAAAAGCAACTAATCATGGAAAAAGCGCTAGAACTGTTCGCAAAGCAAGGTTTTGAAGCAACTTCCGTTCAACAAATAACGGATCGATGTGGCATTTCAAAAGGTGCTTTTTATCTTTCTTTTAAATCTAAGGATGAATTAATCATTGCCTTAATCGATCAATTCATGGAAGAAATTTTTGCTGACATTGACCATCTAGTCAGAAATAAAAAAAATGAAGAAAATCTTCTCTTTGATTTTTACTATGTGAGCTTTCAATCGTTTGGACAGCATACGGAATTTGCCAATATCCTAATGAAGGAATACACGCAATCTCTCAACGAGCAGCTTATCCTTAAAATGCACAACTATGACAAACTTATTAATTCCACAATTCTTTTAATGATTGACCGGGTCTATGGTAAAAAAGCAGAGCATACGAAATATGATTTGCTCTATTGCATTAAAGGCTTTACGCGAATGTATTCTGAGCTTTTTTTGTATCAAGGTTTTCCACTAGATGTGGAGGCCCTTTGTAGGTCCCTTGTGGAAAAAACGGATCTTTTGGCACAAGGAATAACCCTTCCGTTCTTACAAAAAGAGCATATGGACTTGTCAATCTTTCAACTACAGAGTGATGTAACAAAGGAAGAAATGGTTTCAATGATAGACGAGAAGGTAAAAGAATTGGAGGATTCTATCCAGAAGGAGTCATTACTGCTTTTACAAGAACAGATTCAAAGACAAACATTTAACCCTGCTATTATTAAAGGACTTCTTGAAAATATCCGTAACCATCCACATTGCAAGTGGATTGCCTACTTATTGGGTAGATATTTTAACCTTTGAGGGACTAATCCACTGACCCACGCTGGGCCAACGGACCTGTCCCTACGTCCCATAAAAAACACGGCAGATCCCTAACAGTTCTGCCGTGTTCGTTGTTATCGTATTTGGCCATTTCCGGTCATTAAGAATTTTACTGTTGTTAGAGCTTGTAACCCCATTGGTCCGCGCGCGTGAAGTTTTTGAGTAGAAATGCCAATCTCCGCACCAAATCCAAGGACTCCACCGTCTGTAAATCTAGTCGAAGCATTATGGTAGAGGGATGATGCATCGACAAGCTTCATGAACAAATCTGCGGTTTCTTGGTTTTCTGTTATGATCGCTTCCGAGTGTTTGGTTCCGTACTGTTCAATATGGTCAATTGCTTCGTGTACATGATCTACAATCTTCATTGCGATGTGTAGACTTAAGTATTCATTTGCCCAATCTTCCTCCCCTGCAGGGACTGCATTTGGAATCACTGAAAGAGTCTGTTCATCCCCATGTACCGTAATTGAATGCGCCTGTAATGTCTTCACAAGCGCATCCTTATGCTCAAGAAACCAATCCTTCTGGATAAGGACTGTTTCCGCAGCATTACAAACAGCTGGTCGATCCGTTTTTGCATTCACAAGAATTGGTAATGCCTTATCGACGTCTGCATCGGAATCGATATACACATGACAGTTCCCAACACCTGTTTCAAGTACAGGGACTGTTGCCTGTTTCACAACTGTTTGAATTAAAGAAGCGCCGCCACGGGGAATGAGTACATCAATGTATTCTTTCATCGTAAATAATGCCTGCGTTGCTTCTCGGTCTGTACTTGCGATAAATTGAACAGCTTCTTTGGGTATTTTCGTATGTTCAAGTGCATATTGAACGACGTCAACAATGGCTTTATTAGTGTATATGGAAGATGAGCCACCCTTTAAAATAATGGCATTCCCTGATTTCAACGCAAGTCCAGTAGCATCAACCGTTACATTCGGACGTGCCTCATAAATCATCCCAATGACGCCTAATGGCACAGTTACCTTTTTCACTTGTAAGCCATTTTCTAATGTCCAGTTTGAGATGACTCTATCTGTGGGGTCCTCTAGACCAGCAACCTGGCGAAGCCCCTCCGCGAAATCAAAGATACGTTCCTTCGTTAAAGTTAACCGGTCCATAAATGCAGGTGTGTAGCCCGCTTCTTGGCCTATTTGCAAATCCAGCTTATTTGCTTCTAAAATGGGCTCATAGCCTGCTTCCAGATGTTTGGCTAAAATAAATAAAGCTCTGTTTTTATCCTCTGTTGATAAAATACCTACTTTTTTTGAAGCCTTTTTTGCTTCACGCGCTTGTGATTGAATATCGACATTTTCTTTAACTGACGTCACGAAATTCCTCCTTTTAAACCCCAACCGTAATTGGCGCTTCAATATGACAAACAAAATCTCCTATTTCCATGATGACAGTAGAATCAATTGATTGAGCATTTTCGTCCTGAAGCATTCTTCGCAATTCAGCAGAAGAAACTTTCACAACTCCGCGGGCTATTTCTACTTCATTTGGATCCATTACACGGACAACAGCACCTTTTTCAAACCTACCATCGACTTGTTGAATTCCCTTAAGCCGTAAGCTTTTTCTCTTTTTTACAATTCGTTCTGTCGCCTGAGGGTTAATGATAATCTCACCTTTAGAACCTGAATGAAAAGCAATCCACTTTTTCTTTTGATCAAGTGTGGTCACGGACTCTTTACATGTAAAGTACGTACCAGTTGCCTTTTCTCCAACTGCCTCCAAAATGATATTCTCTTTATTTGCATTTCCTAAAAAGGTGGAGATACCAGAAGCCATTGCAATCTTCACGGCTTCAATTTTTGACTTCATGCCACCCGTACCAACTGAACTCCCGGACCCGCCTGCAGCATTTTCGATATCAACGGTAATTTCAGAAACACACTCAATTAGTTTTGCATCCTCATTTGTTGTCGGATTTTTATCATACAAACCATCTATATCAGATAAGATGACTAACTGGTCGGCATCTACTAATCCAGCAACCTTAGCCGCCAATGTGTCATTATCCCCAAAGTTCAAACGCTCAGTTGAAAGTGTGTCATTTTCATTGACAATTGGAATAATTCCTCGTTCTAATAAAACGTTTAAGGTGTTATGAACGTTTTGGTAGCGCGACTCATCTAAAAAATCACTTCTTAAAATTAAAATCTGTGATGCTACATATCCATGTGATAAAAAAAGATGGGAATAAGTTTCGATTAATAACCCCTGGCCAATTGAAGCTGCTGCTTGTTTTTCCGGCAATGAATCAGGACGCTTAAGACAGCCGAGTTTTCGATAACCAGCAGCAACGGCCCCTGATGAAACAAGGACAACCTCATGCCCGGCATCCTTTAGCTGAGCAATTTCATTCGCTAGTTTTTCTAGCTTTCTCTTACTAATTTCCCCATGACGGCTCGTTAATGAGCTACTTCCTATTTTGATGACGACTCTCTTTTCTATGGACATCCGATCAATCCTTATCTTTTTTGTTTTTGATTGCCGGACGAAGCGCTTATCGCCGGTAAAAAAGGTATCTAATTATGTTAAACAGCCTGAACTTTTTTGGCAGTTTTGCCCTCAAGCTGTGAGCTAATCTCATGTGAACGCTTTGCTGCGTGTTTAATAGCTTGTGAGATCGCCTTGTCCCCACCATTCTTTTCTAATGCTGCCAGACCAGCGGCTGTCGTTCCATTTGGTGAAGTTACATTTTCCCGTAATGTCGATGGCGTCTCACCCTGTTGCTGAATCATTTTGGCTGCGCCAACAATCGTTTGCGCAATGATATCCCTCGATATCTTTTCCTGTAAGCCTAACTTCTTTGCAGTTGCTTCCATATGCTCCATGAGATAATAAATGTAAGCCGGACCACTGCCTGCTACCCCTGTAAAAACATCCATTTGGTCTTCAGATATCTCATACACTTCACCAATGGATTTAAGTAATTCTTTTGCTAGAAACATATTTTCATGAGTGGTATAGGAACCAGCAGATATGGCAGTTGCAGACTCTCCAATCATGCTAGATGTATTCGGCATTACCCGGATCACCTGCTGCCCCGCCGGTAGATGTTGCTCCATATAGGATGTAGTAATACCCGCTAATACGGATAAAACAAGTTGGTTCGGTTGAAGTGAATCTTTGATGGACTGTAATGCAGTTCCTGCATCTTTAGGTTTCATTGCGAGGACAATTATATCGACACTTTTTAGTGGTAAATCTTGGCTTACTAAACCATTAATCTTATAAACAGATTCTAACTGTTGTAGTCTTTCCGTACTCGTTCTGTTGGTAACAAAAATCTGTTTAGATGGGACTTTTCCAGCTGCAACAATTCCTGAAATCATCGCTTCTGCCATGGACCCTGCCCCTATAAAAGCAATCGTTTTTTCATGTAACATCAAATGTCTCCCTTGTGGTGAATTTTAAACACAGTACTTATCGTAACATCTTTAAAATCATAAACAAGGGATTCTTGGAATGTCATATGCATATGAATCAAATAGTTAGTGTAAACGCTACCATAAAAAGCTAATCACATCTAACCATCTGATACGCGCTCACACCGTCGCTGAGGATAATATTTGAAGGTTGGACAAGCATCAGAGGATTGGGTCAGAGGAACAGGTTCTGCGTCCCCATTCATGGTAGACTAAAGCAAAAGGAGATGGGGAATGTGGAAAAATACCCTTACATAGAACAATTATTTATCGGGAAACCCAAAACGTTTGGAGACCCGAATGCGAAGAAACTCATGGACAAAGAATGGACAAGTGGAATTTTTAAAGAGCCGGTTCACACACCACTTTGGCTCGGAAAGGAGAATTTAGAAGGAGACGGCCAAGCAGATTTAAAAAATCATGGAGGACCCGAAAAGGCGGTTCTCGCCTATGCAGCAACGCATTATGAAAAATGGCAAAGTGAATTGGAGAATGAAAGGATTCAGGCAGGTGCAATGGGGGAAAATTTCTCTATTGTGGGGTTGGATGAAACCAATGTGTGCATTGGAGATATTTATGAGGTCGGTGAAGCCCTGGTACAAATTTCTCAACCGCGTCAACCGTGTTGGAAGCCAGCTCGACGGTTTAAAATACTAGATTTTGCATTACGGATTCAAAAAAGTGGTCGAACAGGATGGTACTTTCGTGTTGTCAAAGAAGGCATAGTAAAAAGACACGATACAATCAAATTGATTGAACGATCCTATCCAGAATGGTCGATCGCCCGTTGCAACGAAATCATGCATGAAAAGAAAGACGATTTAGACTCAGCTGCAAAACTAGCCACATGCGAACACCTTGCAGTCAACTGGAAAGAAACCCTCACAAAGCGGCTTAAAGGCGAGTCAAAATCAATTGATAGCCGTGTTTACGGACCAAATACATAATATCTTAAATGAAGGATGAGACCTTCTCCGAAAGCCCAATCAAGCCATTTTATATGAATGCCATGGGTTGATATATTCAATCGTTTCAAATAGATTTAAAATTATTCCAATATATATTTTTCCGTATTAAAAAAATAACAAAAAGATATCAAATATATTGACAATTATATTTTACGGATGTATAGTGTGATTTATATTAAAAATACTTCTTATCAAGAGAGGTGGAGGGACTGGCCCTTTGAAACCTCGGCAGCGGACAATTCGTACCGTGCCAATTCCAGCAAGTTACTTGAGAGATAAGAAGAGGATAATGGAATTGACCTTCTGCCCTCTTCTGTCTGAAGAGGGCTTTTTATATTTTCATAAAATAATATATTCTGATTATAAGAATAACTAATAATATGCTATTCAAAATATTAAAGTAACATTTTTAAGGGACACGAAAGGAGATCAAAAATGATAGAGTTTCAAGAACTGATTAAGGTATATGACAGCGGCGGTAAGAAAGTGCACGCTTTAAATAACGTCAATTTGAAAATTAACAAAGGAGAAATTTACGGGGTGGTCGGATTCAGTGGCGCCGGCAAAAGTTCATTAATTCGATGTGTGAATTTCCTTGAACGCCCAACCTCCGGAAAGGTCATTGTTGACGGTCACGACCTAACAACTCTTTCCGAAAAGCAGATCCGTGAAGTAAAGAAAAATATCGGGATGGTATTCCAACACTTTAACCTTTTAAACTCAAAAACAGTATACGCGAATGTCGCAATGCCACTTATTTTAAGCAAAACACCGAAGGAACAAATTAAAAAGCGTGTTACTGAACTGCTTGAATTCGTCGGTCTAGGTGATAAAGCCGATGTCTATCCCGACCAACTTTCTGGAGGGCAAAAGCAACGAGTTGGTATCGCCAGAGCATTAGCAACGCAGCCTTCGATTCTTCTATGCGATGAAGCAACCTCTGCACTCGATCCACAGACAACAAGCTCCATCTTGCAATTGTTGCAAAAAATCAATAAAGAATACAACATTACGATCTTAATGATCACTCATGAAATGTCTGTAATTCGTGAAATTTGTGATCGTGTAGCTGTCATGGAAGCAGGGCAAGTGATTGAAGAAGGAACTGTCTTTGATGTCTTTTCCGCACCAAAGACACAAACCGCACAAAACTTTGTCAGCACTGTTATGCACGATCAAATACCCGAGTCCATTTTAAGCATGATTAATAACAACCAGGGATCTCAAAACATTTTCCGAATAAGCTTTGTCGGTCAGTCAACAGGAAAGCCGTTTTTATCTCAACTCGCTAAGAAATTGGATATCGATATCAACGTACTGTTCGGTAGCATCACAGAACTTCAAGGTATCCCATTTGGTAATTTGATTGTGGAAATTCAGGGACCTGACGCAGAGGTAAAACGCGCTTTAACGTATATGCAATCACAACAAATAAGCTTCAAGGAAGTGACATCCCATGCTAGTTAATACGGAACAAATCATCGAAGCGCTCATTGAAACGATACAAATGGTTGCCTTCTCTTTTATCTTTTCAATTATTCTCGGGCTGCCACTCGGCATTCTCCTTTTTGTAACCCGTAAAGGTCAGATACTTGAGAATCAGCCGGTTTTTACCGTTGTAAATGCAATCATTAATATTTTCCGTTCCATTCCATTCATTATTTTACTGGTAGCAATCATTCCGATTACCCGGTTGATCGTTGGAACATCAATTGGAACAGCTGCTGCAATTGTTCCGCTCGTATTTTACGCCGGACCATATATTGCCAGATTAGTAGAAAGCTCATTGCTTGAAGTGGACGAAGGTGTGCTTGAAGCAGCTAATGCGATGGGAGCTACTCCCTTCCAAACAATTTTTCGATTCTTACTTCCCGAAGCGCTCAGTTCATTAGTCGTAAACTTTACAATTGCGACAATCGGGCTGATCGGTGCTTCTGCCATGGCCGGTACTGTCGGTGGTGGAGGAATCGGGGACCTTGCGATTACCTACGGGTACCAACGCTTTGATACTACTACTATGATCATTACCGTTGTCATTCTGATTGTGATGGTTCAAGGCCTACAATCATTCGGCAACATCTTATCGAAAAAAATACGAAGAAGATAATCAAGGAGGAAACACATCATGAAAAAAATCTTTTTACCCATTCTTTTACTTACATTAGTCATCTTTACAGCTGCATGCTCTAACAACAGTGCTAGCGGCAAAGATTCAGAAACAAAAAAAGTTAAAATTGGTATCACCGGTACAGACACACGTACATGGGATTATGTAGCTGAAAAAGCAGCTAAAGAAGGTATCGAAATTGAGCTTGTCTCATTTAGTGACTATGTTCTACCAAACACAGCACTTGCGGATAACGAAATAGATGCGAACTCATTCCAGACGGTTGCTTACTTTGACCAATTTATTGAAGAACACAATCTAGATCTTGTGCCAATTGCAACTACTTATCTTGCTCCAATGGCGATTTACTCAGACGAGTTAAAGGATGTAAAAGAGATCAAAGACGGTGCGAAAATTGCCTTACCAAATGATGTATCTAACCAAGGAAGAGCCCTTTTATTACTTCAGGAAGCTGGGCTGCTTAAACTAGTCGATAATTATGACGGTCTTGGTTCTATCAAAGAAGCGATCGTTGAAAATCCAAAAAATCTAGAATTAATCCCTACTGCTCCTGCGCAAATTCCAAGAGCTCTACCTGATGTAGATGCAGGTATTATCAATAACGGATTTGCAAGAGATGCTGGATTAAATCCAATTGACGACTCTATTTTCCATGAAAGTGAAACAGCGATTGACTATCTCAACATTATTTCGGTAAACAAAGAAGATAAGGACGACGAAACCTTAAATCGAATTGCTGAACTATTCCAAGAGGATGATACAGCTGATTTTATTAACAAAGAACATGGCGGTACACTTATTCCAACCTTTGTTCCACTTGAGAATATTGGCTGGTAATTACCAAATCTAGAGGGAAACTTAGTTTCCCTCTTTTACATAATAAAGGAGGAAAGAATCATGACCCAAGTTATCACTCATTTAACAGAAGCAATTACAGCAAATATTGATACGAATAAAGAACGCTATATTGAAACAAGTCACAAAATCCATGAAAACCCTGAGATTGGTAATGAGGAATTTTTCGCTTCCGAGCAATTAACAACGATTCTTGAAGACGAAGGATTTTCTGTTGAAAAAGGCGTAGCTGGTCACGAAACTGCCTTTGTTGCCCGATTCAAATCAGAAAAGCCAGGTCCATCCATTGCCTTTTTAGCTGAATATGACGCATTGCCTGGTTTGGGTCATGCTTGCGGTCATAATATCATCGGAACATTGAGTGTCGCTGCGGCGGTTGGATTAAGCAAGGTACTTGCGGAGACTGGCGGCGAGGCAGTTGTTTTTGGAACGCCAGCTGAAGAAGGCGGTCCAAATGGAAGTGCAAAAGGAAGCTTTGTTAAACATGGACTAGTTGAAGGAATCGATGCGGCAATGATGATTCATCCTCAGGGAAAAACAAGTCTTACCTCTCCTTCCCTAGCTGTTGACCCGCTAGATTTTGAATTCATCGGAAAATCAGCTCACGCAGCTGCCGCTCCTCATAAAGGAATTAATGCATTAGATGCTGTCATTCAGCTATTCAACGGTATCAATGCTCTTCGCCAGCATGTCACAGACGATGTACGCATTCACGGCATCATTACACATGGCGGCGATGCGCCAAACATCGTTCCTGATTATGCCAAAGCTCGATTCTTTATTCGCGCGGCTACAAGATCGGGGCTAAATGAAGTTACCCAGCGAGTGAAAGCAATCGCTGAAGGCGCAGCTCTAGCAACGGGTGCAAAGCTCAATGTCATTGCCTTTCAGAACGAAGTCGATAACTTGTTGTTAAACGAAGCGTTCAACTCCGTATTTAAAGAAATCATTGAAGAGTTGGGAGAAAACGTTGCGGACGAAAGAGAAGGAATTGGTTCCACAGATGCGGGCAACATCAGCCAAGTCGTACCAACGATTCATCCATATATTAAAATTGGAGCAGATGACCTTGTCCCACATACTGTGCCATTTAGAGAAGCAGCAGCATCTGCACGAGGCGACCAAGCTTTAATCACTGGCGCGAAAGCACTTGGCCTCACCGCGTTACGCTTGATTACAGAACCGCAACTGCTTGAAGAAATCAAAGACGAGTTCAAACAAAGGAAAGCAGCTGAAGAAGCGAAATAAGAAAAATCTCCTCAAGAATTTTCCTTGAGGAGATTTTTTATGTAGATAAAAGAGACAGGATCGAAACACAAAAAAGAACCTCGATAGGTAGTTTGACAGAATCACTAAGACCTACAATGAAAATGGATTTGCAATCCTTTAAGGACGGAAAAATTCAATTATTTGATTTGGAGACAGGGCGAACATTTCCTTATGAAAAGGAATAAATAAAGGGACAAAGGCAGATTCATCGTCCTAAAATTTAAATTAATTAAAACTTGAAATATATCAAAAAACTTGGTATCATACTAACAAATCAAAAAGGCTATATGTGACTGGCGCACGCGGAAAACCGCGAGGGAGCATATGGTGTCGGAGCCGTTCGCCTGGGCAGAGGTAAGGGAAAGTCCCCTTGCCTCTTTCTGTTATCTATAGGATTGCGTGATTTTTACCAATTCTAAGCAGATCCAGACCTCATTAATTTGTATAAGTTTTCTATACTTAAAATCTATGTTCAGGAAAGAGGTAAACGAGATGAGCACACTTATTGAAAGTCAGATAAAAACGATTAAAACATTAAATAATATTGCCGAAAGCGGATTAAAGGTGTTCAAAAATGGTCAATTTACAATCGATGATCAAAGTGAGAACCCCGATGCGATTGTTGTTCGCAGTTTCAATATGCATGACCTCGAGCTTGGCGATAATGTAAAGGCAATTGCACGCGCAGGTGTTGGTGTAAACAATATTCCCATCCAAAAATGTACGGAGAAAGGGATTGTTGTATTTAATACACCAGGTGCCAACGCAAATGCTGTAAAAGAAATGGTTTTAACGGCTTTAATGGCTACATCCCGTAATGTCTTTGCAGGTATCTCTTGGACAAAAACATTAGAAGACAAAGGCGATCAAATACCGGCACTAGTTGAAAAAGGGAAAAAACAATTTGTAGGAAAAGAAATTAAAGGGAAAACTTTAGGTGTGATTGGTTTAGGTGCAATCGGTGCGCTCGTTGCAAACGATGCGCTTGATCTAGATATGGACGTAATCGGATTTGATCCATTCATATCTGTTGATACAGCTTGGAACTTATCACGTAATGTTCAGCGTGCAATGTCACTTGAACAGCTGTTTGCGGAGTCTGACTATATTACTGTACATGTTCCATTAACAAACGATACAAAAGGAATGTTTAATAAAGAAGCATTCAGCATCATGAAGCCAGGTGTTCACATTATCAACTTCTCACGTGGAGAACTTGTGAACGAAATCGATATGGCAGTTGCTCTTGAAGATGGAATCGTTGGAAAGTATATGACCGATTTCCCTAATGAAAATGTGTTAAAAATGAAGAATACCATTTGCACACCACATCTTGGAGCTTCAACAAATGAGTCTGAGGAAAATTGTGCAATTATGGCAGCTCGTCAGACTAAGGAATTCTTGGAGACAGGTAATATTAAAAACTCAGTAAACTTTCCAAACGCGTCTCTCCCTTATACAGGGAAAACACGTGTAACTGCTTTCCATAAAAATGTGCCTAACATGGTTGGTCAAATCACATCAGCTATCTCAAACTATGAACTAAACATCGCTGACATGGTAAACAGAAGCCGTGGAGAATACGCATATACAATGATCGACATTGACAATGAAGTAAACGGAGATATCGTTCCTAGTTTACTAGAAAAAATCAAGCAAATTACCGGAATTATTTCAGCACGAGTGATTTAAGATAAAAGAGGAAGCAAGGGGTGCTCCCCCTTGCTTCTTTTGTTCCTTTGCCGGTTTGTTTTACTTAAGTTATTTCAGTTGAGTATCTCTTTATATCACCTTTGCTAGTTCGCTACACCCCGATTTTTTCCAATCGCATGTCGCTTTCTTTCGCAGCTGGTTCGACATCTCTTAATCTTATCCAGTTGCGTGCCTCTTTTTCGCTTTTGTTGGTTCAA
Organism: Ferdinandcohnia sp. QZ13; assembly: GCF_031324165.1. Lineage (NCBI taxonomy): Bacteria > Bacillati > Bacillota > Bacilli > Caryophanales > Bacillaceae > Ferdinandcohnia > Ferdinandcohnia sp. QZ13. The sequence goes on from NZ_JAVIVW010000002.1 coordinate 125,991, forward strand.
AATCTCCTAATTTTATCCAGTTGCGTGCCTATTTCTCGCTTTTGCCGGTTCAGAATCTCCTAATCTTATCCAGCTTCATGCCTATTTCTCGCTCTTGCTGGTTCGGCATCTCCTAATCTTATCCAGTTGCATGCCTATTTCTCGCTCTTGCTGGTTCGGCATCTCCTAATCTTATCCAGTTGCATGCCTATTTCTTGCCCAAACCGGTTCGGAATCACCTAATTTATTCCAGTTGCATGCTTCTTTCTCGATTTTAAAACACCATCTCTTCAATCTTTTCTTCAGTTCCCGTGTTAATAAATAATCCACGAATAACTACATCATCCGGCACGAGTGGATGATTCCGGATTGTATCAGCATTTTTTTGTACATAATCTGTTGCTGACTTGTTTCCTTCCAGCCACTCTCGCAAATTCATACCCGGGAATTCCGGCTTACAATTCTTGAAAAGATACTCGAGTGTTTCAAGTTTATCCTGAGGGACAGAGGGACAGGTCCATTGGCCCAAGAGCGATGTATCTGTCCCCTTGTCCCCAACAACATAAACTTCTTTAATTTTTTCTTGGTAAACAGTAATGATGATCTCTCTCATAATCTCGCCGAAAGGATGTAACACTTCCCTGCCATTGGTATTCAAGATGATGATATCCTCTGGATTGATATGGTTCACATAGTTGGAGAAACATTCTGGTTGGTATTCTGCTTCAGTTAAAAATAACACTTTCGTTCTTTCGTCTGAATTCATTGCATTCACCCCATTAATTTAATTGGCTTTCCAAGTCAGTTGAAAGTTTAAAGACAATAACCCGCTCTCCAGTACGTGTACTAATATCCGTGTAAAAACTAATAACTTCCTGTCCAGTGATTGTATAAATGATGTTTTTTAATTCTTCAACACCTGACTCTACCAAGCTATTACGGTTTTGTTTAACAGCTAGGAGTCCACGTTGATCCTCACAGAGGGAATACTCAGCAGGAGTTAAAATACCACGCAAGACAACGATAATCATATCCCGTAAAATATCTGATTTAACCGAAACCGAGCCGCGTCCGAGATAACTTTTTTCCCAATGTGTTAATTCTTTGCTAATTTCAGCTTCAATTGCTCCTTTTGACTTCTCCATCATGAGACTTTCCTTCTTTCTTCGTGAAATTCATCTAGTAATGATATAGTTAAGACCAACTCTTCCAGTGACCTTCTGGGTCAATAGATGCAAGACGAATCCATCCGTTTTGAACCTTTTGACGAAAAGTAGAATTATCACCAAGCAACCTCTCCACATATTCCTTTGGAGCTTGAATGACTACTAATAAACGTATTGGTCTGTGATAATTCTCATTATCTGACTTCATCACTGACTGCCAAGGAAGACCAGTTAGTAAATCACTAGCGTTACCCTGCATGACTCCAATTCCAGAAGTGACTGTTTGAGTCGCTTTATTCCCGCTACCATAATAATGCGGAGCAACTGTGGACGCGTAGTATTGCAAGTTAATCCATTGACTAACAGTTGCTGGACCCGTAATAATGTTTGCAAGCAACTCACCATTTCGATCCTTTTTCCAAGAATAGTTATGGAGAAAAACCTCTCCACCCAAATTACACTCCTTCGTAAGCTCACGTTCCCCTATAATAAACGCCGCATTACGTGCGAGACCCCACTCTGGGCGCACCTCACTCCAATCACCTGCAAAACGCTTTGCCTCTGCACTTGGATTTTTATATATTGAGGTGATATTTGGCAATTGCTGTATTCGCTCGGCATTTGCCTCTTGACTAACACTTGGAAGTATTTTTTTGATTTGTTCGAATGATTCCTTCGCTGCATCTGTAAGTTCAGGAACATAAACCCAATGAAGTTCATCAGTTGATGTAATATGCTCACAAGCTGCAAAAACGGTATCGTTCGGAATGTTAATCCCTCTCGTTGCAAGGCCATTTCTTACACTTGGAAGATTACATAAAGTCGCAAGCACCCTCGCGTTAAATTCTCCTGACGCTCCTCCACACGCTCCGCAATCCAGTGCTGATGCGTATGGATTATTCAAGCTACGGCTTCCATGACCGCAAATGGCAACTAATGGAGCGAAACTATCGGTAAGACCCATCGTCCTTAAAGACTGTTCAACATAAAGCACTTTCTCTTCTTCTGAAAAACCGACTGGTAGCTCTGACTCAGAAGCATGCGCATGGTCTAATGAGAGTTTAATTGAAGGCTTACGCAGCCATTTTTTACGAGCTTTGCGAATGGCTGAATCCGTACTCCTTGGAATAAAACTCCGAACCACCGTTTGCAAACCAAGCCATGGTCCGCTTATTTCAGGTAACACAAGGCTTGAAAACAAGTTGTGCTTCATCGTCTTAAATGTAGACTCAAGGGAATGACCCGCATGCATACGTTGTTCATATTGTTCTAATTCTAACTCAGGTAATGTTTCGACTACTTTTAATTGTGGTTTATTCATAACCGGCAAGGATTGATGACTATGTGTACTGCAAAGCTTTTGCGTTTCAATCGGTAATCCAAAAAATCCGGCTGTGCCAAATGTCTGAAAAGGACCCAATTCTTCTAGTTTACGACGAAAAGGCTCAGATCGGACATCAATACAAAAAGCGAATTGCGCCATTATCTGATCTTCATGACTTTCGGTTTGCTTCGCTTTTGCTGTCACCATGTTCATTAATTGGTGCTCGTAGGTTTTTTCCCATGCTTCCAACCAAAGACGCTGACGAGTCATTTGATCAAATTGAAGCCCAAGCGCTATGCGTGCTTTTAATTCTGATAAAGGCAGCCTGCTCCACTCTTGAACAGATAAATTGCTATACCGAAAACAAGTTGAAATCAAGGATTCTAACCGGGCTTTATTCTCAGTCTTTTTCTCTTTTAATGGCAAATAGGGTTGGATAAAGGCCCATTCCATCGAAATTCGGACGGCTAAATAGTCGCTTAGCAGTTTCGCATCCTTATCGGATTGCTGAGAACGCCAAAGCATCATACCTGCCCAACCAGGCAATGCAAGTAGATGGGCTTCTAGATACTCTTGTATATCTAAATAAGGGATTTCTAGTCGATTCAACACTTCCACTAATGCAAAATCTGCATCATTAGGTAATTCATCTAACTGCTTGCGAATTGTGGTGTTCAGTGCTGGATCCAATTTAACAAGTTTTCGCCACGCTTGATAAAAGCCTTCCTCTCGATTTGGCATTGACCAAACACCTTGTGACTCGTCTACATACAATTTACACCACTTAATGATATGGTGGTTAAGTTCTTTAACAACTTTCCCATCCCCTAACAATTCCAAGTATTGACTATAAGTAAGGACAGCCTGATTTTTTCTAATTTGAAGTTTCAATTGACTTACTTTTTTTACTAACCTCTTTAATTCAGCATCCTCCAATTTATAAGAAGAAGCATGATCTAAGAGAATGGCTTTGCAGTATTGTTCAGCTACCTCGCGTGACAGTTCTAAAGACTGTCCATCAAGCCATTTTTTAAGCCCTTGTTCTAAAAAATCAAGGTTAATCTCTCCTTGATTCCATGCTTTTTGGAACATGGTGTCACTTGGATAAATATTTACATCACAAACATTTTTAAGACGGCGAGCAACTTGTTCAAATGATTGTTGTTCTAATCCTGCCCAAGGACTGCGAGCTGCAAACGTTTGAATAGGTCCTAGAGGCGAAATCACTTTACTTGCTGCTTCCACTACATCATCCATATCAAGATGAAAGGCATCAAGTTCCTTTTCCAAGTAAAGATTTTTAGCTAATGTGGTATTCATCATGAATTCCCCCCTTAAAATGTAGCTTTGTTAAATATTTCGGATGACTATCAATCGATTCACACCGAGGTTCGCTCCATTTTACAAGCCAAAGAAAAATAAAGGCGTATATTTTGGATGTTCGGTGACGAATCGCCCATGCACCTATCACACTTCCAGCCAACAAGAGCCCAAGCAGTAAAATGGCCATAAACATTGGTGGCTGTCCCTCGGTTTGAATCATTTCATGCAACAGATGAACAAATGCAGAATGGATAAGGACAAACACGACACCTATTACTAGAATAAAAGAAAATCCAACGACACGCCCGATACGTCCGTACCCTGAGGCTACAAGCTGCTTCCAAGCGTAGAACACGGACCACCCAATAATGACAGCACTTATAAACTGATACGTCTCCCCTTGAGAGGTGAACCAAAAACAGGCTCCAACAAACAGTCCTAATGCGCCTCCGGTAACGCTCCATAAAATGGAAGGTTGTTGAGTCGAACTGGAAATAGAACGATTTTGATGAATGGCACTACCTGCCTGCAAGAAAAGAGTAGCTTTAAATAACCCATGTAAGACAGCATGAATAATGGCTGCCCAATAAGCCCCTAATGCGCACTGTATAAGCATAAAAGCCATTTGGGCAATCGTAGAACCAACAAGCTGCCGTTTATAATCAACCTGAACTAACATCATCCCGGTTCCAATCAATACGGAAAAACTAGCTAAGATTAGGAGCACAATCTGCGCCGGATCGCCATTAAGAAGAGGGGCAAAGCGTGATAAAATCATTCCCCCTCCATTCACAATACCTGCATGCATGACAGCAGAAATTGGCGTTGGAGCAACAACTGAATCGATCAACCAACGCTGGAAAGGCCATTGTGCAGCTGGAATCACGACAGCCATTATGATAAGTAAGTTGATACAGGTCTTCTCCCATGCATCAAGTTGTTCGATCCTGACTGCATCTAAAGCAAGTGACAATTGCCAGTGCCCCGTTGTTTGAGCAATCCAAACACCTGCAACTACTAGAATGAACCAGCTAATGGCAAATTGCTGACCAGACATTCTTGCAGCATTTCTAGCCACTTGCCATTCTTTTCTTAATCCGATTAGAACGGTCAATCCCAGAAGTGTCATACCCCAGAAAATGAGTAATAAACGAAGATCGTCACTAAACCATGCGAGTGAGTTTGCAACTGTTATAAGTGTTAATAATGCAAAATATTTACGATATGATTGATCACCCAATAAATAACGAACAGAAAAACGTTGGACAATTAATCCAACTGTTAGGACAAATGCTGCCAATAGCCATGACAGGGAATCCATGCGCCAAGGTCCAACAATCACGCTACCACTTTTATATATAAGCACAGTTATCGCCATTAGTGGAGGCATTGCGATGATGCCAATGTGGGTCCGAACATAATTCAAAGGAACTTTTGGATGTAAAAAAATAAATGCACTAAGCAACGAAAGTGCTAGTAAGATAAAAAATCCCGATTGAAGTGTAAAAAGACTTAATGAATGCAACTCGCCTCTCCCCCTTGCGACTTTTTAAGAAAAATAAAAAAACCGACAAATTTCAATGTTCAATGGCACTACGACCATTAAGCGCTGAAAAATGTCGGTTTACTTTAAACGAACCCTATTGGTTTTTTTACAGTCTACCGTCTTTATTAATATTTATGAACCGTTCAACTTGCTCTAATTTGCTATTTTATTAGTTTCACTTTTTCATATAATCAATAAAAGATTATTAACTCTATGCTAAAGCAATCTATTTATTTATAGAAATTGAGCAAGCATTATTTTGTGTAATATATTTTACTATTTCATAAATATTTCTGTCAAGGGTGGGTTTACTATTATCTTTTCGGAACCACTAAAAAAACCGGACCTAGTTAAGGTCCGATCTTATTTGCTATTATTCAATTTTTTAATTATCTTCGCCGGGTTTCCACCTACCACTACATTATCCGGGACGTCTTTTGTTACGACGGAACCCGAAGCGATTTTCGCAGAACCTGTTGTTTCAGTATGCCATTTAATTTTTCCGAACTTAGTAGCATTGCAGCAACAAAAAGAACGACACAAATTGGTAAGATGCCAATTGTTGAGTGAGATGCAATGAACCCTAAAAGTGGTGGCATGAACGTAGTTCCCGTATAAGCTACCCCCATTTGATAACCCATGATTGTTTGAGAATGTTTTTTCCCAAATCGCGCTGGCGTTTCATGCAACATACAAGGAAATATTGGTGCTAATCCTAGGCCGATAACAATAAAACCCACAAGCGAGAAAATAGTTGGTAATGGTAAGAACAATATAATAGCACCTGTTAAAGCAATAATTTGTCCCGCTCGAATCAGGGTACGGTTTGTCATTTTAAAGGTAACAAAGCCTGTGATTAATCTTCCAACTGTGATTCCCACGTAATATAAAGAGACCCATTTTGCAGCTGTTGCTGGACTTAATTCTTTTACATTTACCAAGAAACTGCTTCCCCAAAGCCCCACTGTTGCTTCAACCCCACAATAGAATAAGAAAGAAGCAAGTGCCAGCTTCACTCCTTTAATTTGCAAAGGTTTGACATCATCATTCACTACATCACTAGATGCATCTTTCAAAGGTTCCTGATCTTCGTTTAAAGCAATCTGGCTGTTATTGTTTACTTTGCTCCACAAAGGCAAAGTAAATAGAAGGATGATTACTAACGCAAACTGAATACTGGAAATAACGAAATATCCATTTCTCCAAAAATTCCCCTCTGCAATAAACTGAGCCATGATGATAGGACCTAAAGTAGCTCCCACTCCCCAAAAACAATGTAACCAACTCATATGGTGTGCCTTATAATGGGTAGCCACATAATCATTTAATCCTGCATCAACCGCTCCTGCCCCTAATCCAAGAGGGATTGCACATACAACTAACCACCCAACTGAAGGAGCAAAATGGAAGCCTAGTAACGCACAAGCAGTCATTAAGACACTTACAAATGTAACTTTTCCAGTCCCATACCTTTTAAGAACCTTTCCGCTAACCAAACTAGAAATAATGGTACCGCCTGCAATCGTCATAAAAAGGAAGCCAGCAGTCTCAAGTGGAGCACCCAAATCCGGTTGCATGACAGGCCATGCTGCGCCTAACAATGAATCTGGCAAACCTAGACTGATAAAAGCTAAATAAATAATGATTAAAAGGAGTAATGTCATTCTTAAACCTCGCTTTTACGAATATGTGATTCATTCATCATAAGGTCAATTCCAAGACCTTGTAATCCAAACAAATAATCCTGTTTCCAATCGCTAATTGTAGTTAACCTACTATTACTCCAGCAAAGCTTCCGCTCAATACTTGTTTCTCCATTTGATTTGCGCAAAGGAAACTTGCCATAATAGATATTCTATCATTATCTTTCCATTCCAATTTTTCAATCGTTACTTCACAACTTATGGTATCCCCAGTAAAGACAGGTCTAAAAAACTCAAAATTCATTGTACGAGCCAATACATTGTATTCTCCACCAACTTTTGTTGGTAAGGTAGCAGTTAGCAGCCCTTGAACCACTACTCTCCCGAGTTCATCAGGGTTCATATGGTGATCCCCTTCATCCATGGATACTTTTGTGAACAGTTCAACATCTTCTTTTGTAAATGTCCGTTCAAATGAATGATATCTCCAACTCTCAAATCCAATGCAAACTCCCCCTGAATTTTAATAGTTTTAAGACCCTATCAAATTTAGACTATTCTCCCGTTTCGGCAAAGCGTTTGATTCTTTCACCAATTTCATCACGGACACGCTGGAAAATAGCCCATTTTTCTTCTTCCGTCCCTTCTGCTTTTGCAGGGTCATCAAATCCCCAGTGTTCTCGTTTGACTTTAGGCGGAGTAACAGGACATTTATCTTTAGCATCCCCACAAAGGGTAACAGCTAGTTCTGCATTATTTAGTATTTCAGGATCGATGATATCCGAAGTTTGGTTTGATATATCAATTCCAACTTCCTGCATGGCTTTAACTGCATTCGGGTTCAGTCCATGTGCTTCAATTCCAGCACTTTTTACTTCCCATTCATCTTGATTTACGTATTTTTTTGCCCAGCCCTCTGCCATTTGACTTCGACAAGAGTTCCCTGTACATAGAAAGTAGATCGTTTTTTTTGCCATAATTCATTCTCCTTTAGAAAAATAATAGTGAAATATAGAGCCCAATTAACGTTATAAATAAAATAGGTATCGTTAAGACAATCCCTGTTTTAAAATACGTTCCCCACGATATTTTCACCCCTTTTTGGGATAAAACGTGAAGCCAAACTAATGTAGCAAGCGAACCAATTGGAGTAATTTTAGGTCCTAAATCCGATCCAATGACATTCGCATAAACAAGAGATTCTCGGATTAATCCTGACGTGTTCGTTTCTGCAATGGCTAAGGCATCAACCATAACTGTTGGCATATTATTCATAACCGCAGATAATATTGCTGCGATAAAGCCCATTGAAACGGTAGCCACAAACAATCCATCCTCCGCCACATTTTGAATCATACTTGCTAAGACAGAAGTAAGTCCCGCATTTCCTAATCCGTAAACAACTACATACATGCCAATCGAGAAAAATACAATATTCCAAGGGGCTCCTTTAATTGCCGCCTTCGTATCAACTGCTTCACTTCTTCTAGCCATGACAATAAAAAGGATGGCAATCAGTCCCGCTACGATGGAAACAGGAACATTTATGAATTCGCTGGTAAAGTAACCAATGAGTAATACCGCAAGAACAAACCATGAAAGTTGGAACAATTTTTGGTCTTTAATGGCCTCTTCTGGCTTCCTTAATTTAGATAAATCGTATGTTTTAGGTATACTTTTTCTGAAGTAAATAAGTAGAACCGCAATCGTTGCGACTAGTGAAAAAATGTTAGGAATAATCATTCTCGAAGCATATTCAAGAAAACCGATTCCAAAGAAATCAGCAGATACGATATTCACTAGGTTACTTACGATAAAAGGCAGTGAAGTCGTATCAGCAACAAAGCCACTTGCCATAATAAACGGAAACACCATTTTTTCTTTAAAGTTCAAATTCCGAACCATCGCAAGGACAATAGGTGTTAATATTAAAGCAGCCCCATCATTAGCGAATAGAGCGGCAACTATTGCACCTAAAATACTGACATAGACAAACATCCTAATTCCATTTCCCTGTGCAATCCTCGCCATATGTAGTGCAGCCCATTCAAACAAACCAATCTGATCCAATATCAGTGAAATGAGGATAATGGCAACAAATGATAATGTTGCATTCCAAGTAATGTCAATTACTTCTAAGACATCACTAAATCCAACAACCCCTACTAAGAGAGCAATGATGGCTCCACCACACGCAGACCAGCCGATATTTAAACCTTTAGGCTGCCAAATAACTAAAATTAATGTTGCAATAAAAATAATGAGTGCTAATACCAATGTTGTTGACAACAGTTGAACCTCCAATAAAGTACTAAAATCACTTAAAAATTTGATAAGTGTATCGCTCACTTTAAATCAAGAAAAATTGATTTATGAGTTAAAAAATTAACAACAACAACTATTATTTGCTGCTTTATTGCCCGTTTTTCTAAAAATACAACAAATTTCTTCAGAGAGTAGGCTGTTTACTTCTTTCTCATTTAGATCGTAATAACTCCATGTTCCTTTTGTTTGCTTAACAATTAAATTTGCCTCTAATAAAACTTTAAGATGGTAAGATAGTTTTGATTGTGAAATCCCAAAGGTTTCTGTTAAATCACATACACACGTTTGACCCCGTTGACAAAGCTCAAACAAGATTTCTAACCGATTTTGATCAGCAAGGGCTTTAAACTTTTTTTCATATAGTTGGAATGTTGGTTTTAATGCTTCCATCGATATCCTCCCTTCATCAAATTTTTTTGATATTTAAACCTTAATTTAAATTCCAATAAAATGCAATTAATAAATCAAAAAAATTTGATTTATATAAAATGAACTGAACTGGACACAAAAAAACCCGATGTTCTACCAAAGAAGTATTGGTAAACCTTCGGGTTGAGAAGCGAATAATTTTTTCAAGTAATCAATATTAGTTTTGATATCTTCTTATTAAATCAACAAATGCATTCACAAAGGATTGTAAGAATTCAACTGTTCCTTCATCCTTGATTTTACCTTCATCATCCAATAAGCCAATAACATTCCCAATATAGGCTTCGGGTTGTTGAACGATTGGCATATTTAAAAATACAAGGGATTGGCGTAAATGATGATTTGCACCAAAAGCACTTAAATTTCCTGGAGATTGGCTAATAATTGCTGCCGGCTTTCCATTCCATACGCTTGCTCCATATGGACGAGAGCCTACATCTAATGCATTCTTTAAGACAGCTGGTACAGAGCGGTTATACTCTGGAGTAATAAACAAGACTGCATCAATTTCCTTCATTTTGTTTCGAAATGCAGTATACTCTGCAGGTACATTATTCTCATCATCGAAATCCTGATTATACAGAGCTAGATTTCCGATCTCTACAATTTCAGCTTCATATCCTTCTGGGAACAATGAAGCTACATTATTTGCGATTTTTTTTGAAAAAGATTCTTTTCGAAGACTACCTAGAATAATACCGATTTTTGCCATTACAAAGCACCCTTTCAAATATTATTTATTTCCATCAATTATCGTTTTTTCACTTCGTGTTATACCTTTTATTAAACTGGATAGATTGTTTTATGGTCTGCAATAATTGTAATTGTGCACTTTTCCTGATTAAATTCAACATTACCGTCTGATGTATAATACCAAGTCTTTTGGTTCGCCTCGACATCAAACAGATTCAATTCCTCTTTAAATTTGATAATTTCTTTTGCACCCTTATCGGATATTTTAATAGAAATGACCCACTTATCTTGCTTTGGATAAATCTCATATTCATCTGTTTGATAAAAGAGACGGCTTCCAATCGAATGACGAATCAATAACATACTAGGCACCACCCAAATCTATCAATAAAAAGAAGGTTTCTTTTGTTGATTTTAAAGTAAGTTCATCTAGTTCGGTTATACGTGCACTGTCTCTTTTTCCAATAACAACGTCATTGTTTAAAACAAGCTCACCATCAATCACAAAAACATACATCTTTCTTCCTTGTTCTTGTTGGTAGAAGATCTCTTCTTCAGCATCTAATTTAGATAAGTACAATGTAACATCACTATAAATTTTCGCTTCTCCATTGGTTGGAACTGCGGAAACGATGGGTAACAATTTATTCCTCATATCATCAGGATTATAAGTAATATCCTCATAGGAAGGAGGTAATTGCTTTTCAGTAGATTTGAACCAGAGCTGTAAAAAGCTTACTTCTTCTTCTAGAGAAGGATTCACTTCAGAATGGAGTAAACCAGTTCCAGCAGTCATACGCTGAACATTTCCAAATTGTAAAATCCCGCTATTTCCAAGACTGTCCTCATGCTTTAGTTGACCTTTTAATACAATTGATACAATTTCCGCTTCCCTATGCGGATGAATACCAAATCCTTTTCCTGGTTGTACGGTGTCATCATTAAAGACACGAAGTGGACCAAAATGGATATTTTCCTCATCATAGTACTCACCAAATGAAAAACTAAGATTGCTCTCTAACCAATCATTTTTAACAGAGTACCGAGATACCGCTGGATATCTTTGAATCATTTATCTCACCTCTAGATATCTTGAATTAAAGATAAATATATAGTAAAAAGCCTAAATTGTCAATTTTCACCTACTCTATATAGGTCAACGGGTACTCCTACATTTAAGCGGCTCTTTTTATCTCATTTGAATCTTCGTTAAATAGCAAACGACTTATTGATAACAGCTTACTTCCATTAATTGCGAGATAAACAGATATTGCTAAAAATGCTAAGTCTAATTCATATCCTGCCATTTGGCCATTCCCTAGTAAGCCAACTGGAAGTTTAGCTGTAATTGTTGCTCCGACCATTAATAGAGCAAATAAAATAGATACAAGTCTAGTAGCAAATCCAATGATAAGCGCTATACCCCCAATTACTTCAAGTAAAGCAACAACATATGCCATAAATCCAGGTATATTAATACTCTCAAACCATCCGACAGTGTTCTCAATTCCTCCTTGGAATTTAACTATCCCGTGTATTAGAAAGAGTATTCCCAGTGTGATTCGTAAAATAAGTGCTCCAATTTCGTTTTTTTGTACCATTCTTTCTTCCTCCATTAATCTATTTTAGTTATAAATTTTTATACCATTGTGCAGCAGCTTCTACTTCCGTTACTGTCAACTGATGGCCTCTATCTTCCCAATGAATTTCTACATTTGCATTTGCCTTTTCTAATAAAGACTGCAACTCAGCCGATTCCATCGGAGAGCAGATTGGATCATTTGTACCAGCAGCAATAAATACGGACTTCCCTGTTAAATTAGGAAGTTCAATCCCTTTTCGAGGAACCATGGGGTGATGAAGAATTGCCCCTTTTAATGCATCTTGATAGTGAAACAAAAGACTAGCTGCTATATTTGCTCCATTTGAATATCCAATTGCTAAGATGTTATTTCGATCAAATTCATATTTCACCGCAGCTTCATCAAGAAACTCATTCAATTCTTTTGTTCGAAAAATAAGGTCTTCTATATCAAAAACACCCTCTGCTAATCTTCTGAAGAATCGAGGCATACCATTTTCCAAGACATTGCCACGAACACTTAATACGGATGCTTCATCATCTATTCTTCCTGCAAGAGGTAACAAATCTAGTTCATTACCTCCCGTACCGTGAAGCAATAACAATGTAGGTTTTTCAGGATTTTTACCCTTGTTAAATATGTGTTTCATTATTTGTCTCCTTCCAATACGCGAACCTTAACCGGTGGTAAGGTTTCTTCTAATTCTTCTCGTTTTGACTCAAGCCATGTAGGAAGCATAAGTTTTTCACCTAGTTCAACATTTGGCTCATCTACCGAAAACCCAGGTGGGTCTGTTGCTATTTCAAAAAGAATGCCGCCCTCTTCGTGAAAATAAACAGCTTTGAAATACTGTCGATCGCGTACTTCTGTTGGATAATAGCCTTTTTCTTGAAGGAGATTTCTCCATCTGAGAAGATCCTCTTCATCCTTTGCTCTCCATGCGATATGGTGAACTGTTCCTGCTCCCATAAGGCCTCTAACTGAAGGGGTTAACTTAATATCTATGACATTTCCAAGTAAGCTATCGGACTTAAATCGAAGAAAACCCTCTTCGTCACCAATGCATGTTAGACCTAATACGTTCTCAAGTACGTCAGCCGTTTTATTAGGTTGTGCGGAAAGTAATGTTGCTCCCGCAAAACCCTTAATTGCATTCTCCGTTTTGATCCCGCCGAAACTCCAATTATTAATTGGTCCTTCTTTTCTTTCTATTAGTTCAAGTTCAAGACCGTCTGGGTCTTTAAATGTTACATACCTTTCTCCAAAACGTTTGGAAGACGTGAATTCAATACTGAACTTTTTAAAACGTTCTTCCCAAAATTCCAATGATCCGGTTGGAATGGAATAGCTTGTAACCCCTACTTGCCCCATTCCAATTCGACCTTTTAGCTGTTTGGACCATGGAAAAAAGGTAATAACGGTTCCTGGATCTCCGGTTTCATTTCCAAAGTACAGATGATATACCTCTGGTCGATCAAAATTTATGGTTTTTTTAACAAGTCTAAGTCCAAGTACACCTGCATAAAAATCAATATTTCTTTGGGCATCGTTGACCATTGCCGTTATATGATGGATACCAGATGTTTTTTGCATCTCATTCTCTCCATTCATCATAATTTGTGAATTAATCTAATTCTTTCACCTGAATAGGAATCAAACTATGTTCGAGTTGCTCTCTATACTGTTCATACTGTGCAGGTAACATTAGTTGTTCTCCCATTGTTTCGTGTGATTCATCATGTGCGAATCCAGGAGGATCTGTTGCAATTTCAAATAAAATTTCTCCGTGTTCTCTAAAATAAATCGCATTAAAATAATTTCTGTCTTGTACAGGGGTTACACCATATCCATTTTCTGCAACGTATTTCTGCCAATCCAATTGATCTTTGTCGTCAATTGCTCTCCATGCAATGTGGTGAACTGTTCCAACGCCCATTTGTCCTCTTCCAGTTGGAACCACCTTTAAGTCTATGATATTTCCTATGTCAGCTGAAGAACGAAAACGGGCAAAATCTGCTTCTTTATCTACGTATTCAAGACCCATTACATTTTCTAGTAATTCTGCAGTTTTATCTGGATGGGATGAAAACAAAGTCGCTCCACCAAAACCTTTTATTGCAACTTCAGGGGTTACTTCTCCGAATGTCCAATTATTGATTTCTCCTTCTTCTCTCTCGACGATTTCAAGGTGTAATCCATGTGGATCATCGAATTCCAGATATTCTTCTCCAAAACGCTTTATTTTAGTGAAAGGAATATTAAATTTTTCTAATCTTGACTCCCAGAAATCCAATGCTCCTTTAGGTACAACATAAGAAGTAACACCTACTTGACCATCACCAATTCTTCCTTGATAAGCACCTGCCCAAGGGAAAAATGTAATAATTGTTCCTGGTTTTCCACCTTCATTCCCAAAATACAAATGATATGTTCCTGGGTCATCAAAATTCACTGTCTTTTTAACTAAACGTAATCCTAAAACACCTGCATAGAAATCTACATTCTCTTGTGGGTGACCTACTATTGCAGTTATATGATGAATTCCCATTGTCTGTTTACCCATTTTGGTCTCACTCCTATTAATCGTTTTTTTATCTAATAAATTCAATTTCAGGTTTTAAAATCATTCAATTCTTATCTTTTATCTTTAATTTAAGTATCTTCATTTCAAGATATTACTTCTAAAAAAATGTCAATACTAAATTGACTTTTAATCTTCTACCTTTTCTTTTACTTTTTTTAATAGGTCTATCAGAGTATCTACTTCCTGAGAATTTAGTGAATCAAAAATACTATCCACACAATCCTCATGTTCAGGCATAATTCTATTCAGCAATTCACTTCCAGCAGTCGTTAACGATACATGTATCGCTCGTCGATCATCCGGACAAGCACTGCGCTTTAATAATCCTTTTTGTTCTAATTTATCGATTACATATGTCATTGAACCACTTGTAATCAATATGCTCTTTCCAATTTGATGAATGGTTTGTTTACCTTTATGAAAAAGCACTTCTAGAACCGAAAATTCAGTTATGCTTAAGTTATTTTTCATCATATCGTCTCTGATTCTTTCTTGGATCGCTCTAGATGTTTGCATCAAAATTAAAAATGGTTGGTTTGAGCATTTTTTCGCCATATTGCACCTCCCCAAAAGAATCTTTAATTAAAATATCTTGAATTCAAGATAATTGTAATATATTAAAAAGCATGTGTCAATAACTAACTAGCTTTTTTGACTTCAGCCTTTAATATATCCTCTGTTTTCAGTTCAAGTGTCTTTTCTAATAATTCAATGGTGCGTAATGTTTCTCGAATGTCTTTTTCTGTTAACACATTTTCAGATCTCTTTTCTTCAATCAGATTTTTTATTGAAGATTTAAAAGCATTTGTGTTAATTAACCATTCACCAATTAATTTTTTCGTTGCCACTCTTTCATTCACATCTTTAATACTAAAAATGTTTTGTATTTCAGGTTCTAATAAAGCAATTGTATTCATCTCTGGATGAATTCTTATCCAAAAGTAGTTGACCTGGCTATCATAATAGTTCTGGTCTATCAAACGATAATATTCAATTCCTATCTTAATATCGAAAAAAGGACTGTCTTCTGTTGGGATGTGTAGATCGGCAACATGGACATTTTTTTGGATATCTAAATACGTTTCCAATCCTGACTTGGTATCAATCATTTTTGCGTCTAATATTTGCATCATTTTCAATCTCCCCTAGTGTATTTATTGGGTGAAAACTTTAGGTTACTTTATGTAACCTATATTACAATATCGGTTACTTTTAGTCAACAAGTAACTATAAATACAAATAACTAGTAGCTTATTATTTTTCTATAGTATCGTTACTATTATCCCTTTAATATTGTCACAATTCATTCATAATATTCCCTTTTTATAATAGTCTATTTAGGATATAATTTTATTAAACATTACATTACCTTGTTACTTTTTGTGTATATAGATGATTACTGATATAGGAGGTGGATAGTCATGGTAGATAAAGTTATTCAGGAAAGAGAATGCTCAAAGGTTGAAGAATTATATCATATGATCGGAAAAAAATGGATGGGGTTAATCATTCATACCTTAATGGAGGAACCAAAACGATTTAGTGAAATACATTCCTCGATTCCTGATTTAAGTAAAAGAATGCTTAACGAACGGATAAAAGAACTTGAAGATTGCGGATTAGTCCTTCGAAACGTGATTACGGATCGTCCCGTACGAACGGAATATTCACTAACAAAAAAGGGGCATGAATTGGGAAAAGCATTAAAAACCGTTGAGGATTGGGCTAATAACTGGTTATGATGATTAAACTCTTACTGCTTGCTTGATCAAGCAGTATTTTTTTGACATAAAGAAAGAGGATGCAATACACACATATAGCATCCTCATTTTTATAGTCACCCTACTTAGAAATACGCTCTAACAATTCAGCTCTTTCTTTTTCATATCCAGGTTTACCTAATAACGCAAACATATTCTTTTTATATGCTTCTACTCCAGGTTGATCAAATGGATTTACTCCCATTAATAAGCCACTAACACCACAAGCCTTTTCGAAAAAGTAAACCATCTCTCCAAATGTAAATTCGTCTAGTCTATCAAGCTCTACTGAAAGGTTTGGAACTCCTCCGTCTACATGAGCCAACACTGTTCCCTGTGCTGCATTCTTATTCACATAGTCCATCGTCTTACCAGCTAGATAATTTAAACCATCCAGATTAGATGCTTCTTCCCCGATTGTAATATCAAGCTTAGGTTCTTTTACAGTTACAACTGTTTCAATAAGGTCCCTGCGTCCTTCTTGGACATATTGACCCATTGAATGAAGGTCAGTTGAGAAGTCAACAGAAGCTGGATAAAGTCCTTTTTGGTCTTTACCTTCACTCTCTCCAAATAACTGTTTCCACCATTCAGATACATAATGTAGTGATGGTTCAAAATTAACCAACAGTTCAATGGATTTTCCTTTTCTATAAAGTGCATTTCTTACTGCTGCATACTGATAGCTTTGATTTTCTGCCAAGTTAGGATTACTGTATTTATCAGCAGCTGCTGCAGCACCCGCCATCATTTTATCAATATCTAGTCCCGCTGTAGCAATCGGTAATAATCCTACCGCTGTTAATACGGAGTATCGACCACCAACATCATCTGGGATAACAAAGGTTTCGTACCCCTCTTCATCTGCAAGAGTTTTCAAAGCACCTTTTGCGCGATCTGTTGTAGCGTAAATACGTGTCTTCGCCTCTTCTTTTCCGTATTTTTTCTCCAAATATTCTCTGAAGATACGAAACGCAATGGCAGGCTCGGTTGTTGTACCTGATTTTGAAATAACGTTAACTGAAATATCTTTGTCCTTTATCACATCAAATAAGTGAGAGATATAGGTAGCACTTATATTTTGCCCGACATAATAAATCTCCGTAGTGTCATTCATTTGGTTATGAAATGTATGTGATAGGGCATCAATTGCAGCTCTTGCGCCAAGATAGGAACCACCAATTCCAATTACAACCAGAGCGTCTGAATTACTACGAATTCTTTCAGCAGCTGCTTTAATTCTAGCAAATTCATCTTTGTCATAGTTATACGGTAATTCAACCCAACCAAGATAGTCAGAACCTGGTCCCCTTTTCTCATGAAGCATCTCATGTGCTACCTTTACAAATTCACTTAAATATTCAACCTCATGCTCCTGCATGAATGATAACGCATTAGAATAATCAAACGTAATAGACATATATATTTCTCCTATTCTTCCTAAAATTTATGTAGAGAGGGACTACCGTAAATAGAATCCCTCTATTCTAGTTGTAATGTCTTCAAACATTTTTTACAGTGCAGATTTCCAATCAGCAGCAAATTTTTCAAGGCCTTGGTCTGTAAGTGGGTGCTTAGTAAGCTGCTCAATTACAGAGTATGGAATCGTTGCGATATGTGCTCCAGCCAATGCTACGCGAGTAACGTGGTCTGGGTGTCTTACAGATGCAGCGATGATTTGTGCATCTAAGTTGTGAACACGGAATAGCTCAGCAATTCTTTCAACAAGCTGTACACCATCTTCGGAAATGTCATCAAGACGACCTAAGAATGGGGATACATATGTTGCCCCAGCACGAGCTGCTAATAGAGCTTGGTTCATTGTGAAAATTAATGTAACGTTCGTTTTAACACCTTTTTTAGAAAGATAACGAGTTGCTTCTAAACCTGCTACTGTCATTGGGACTTTGATTGTGATGTTTTTATCACCACCGTTGATTTTTAGAAGTTCTTCTGCTTCAGCTATCATTTCTTCAGCAGTTTCGGCACTTGGAGAAACCTCTGCAGATACACTTTCTACTTCTGGCACTGCTTGAAGGATTTCAGCAATGCGGTCTTCGAATTTTACGCCTTCTTTTACAACAAGTGATGGGTTTGTTGTTACACCAGATAGAACACCCATTTTATACGCTTTTTTAATATCATCTAGGTTAGCAGTATCTATAAAGAATTTCATTTTTCATTTCCCCCATTTACATTATTTTTTTACGACAGCATGTCCACCAAATTCATTTCGTAATGCGGCTACAACTTTCCCTGTAAAGGTATCATTTTCTAATGAGCGGTAGCGCATCAATAGCGACATCGCAATAACTGGAGTAGCTGTTTGTAAATCTAAAGCTGTTTCAACGGTCCATTTCCCCTCACCTGAAGAGTGCATGATTCCTTGGATTTCATCCAATTTAGCGTCCTTTGAAAATGCATTTTCTGTTAATTCCATGAGCCAAGAACGAATAACGGAACCGTTATTCCACACTCTTGCTACTTTTTCATAATCATAATCAAACTCACTTTTCTCCAGTACTTCGAAACCTTCTCCTATCGCAGCCATCATTGCATACTCGATGCCATTATGAACCATTTTTAAGAAGTGGCCGCTTCCTGCTTTTCCTGCAAACAAGAAACCATTTTCTACAGCTGTATCTTTGAAAATAGGTTCAACCTGTTCCCATGCCTCCGGATCGCCTCCGATCATGTAGCAAGCACCATTTCGTGCTCCTTCCATTCCACCGGAAGTACCAGCATCCATAAATCGTACGCCAATTTTCTTTAAATCATTATAGCGTTGAATGGATTCCTTATAGTGAGAATTTCCAGCTTCGATCACAATATCATCTATATCTAAAAATGGTGCAACTTCGTCAATGACAGAATCCACAACAGAATGGGGGACCATAATCCAGATAATTCTTGGCTTCTCTAATGACTCAACTAGTTCTTTATAGCTTGATACCCCAGAAGCCCCATATTTCTTCATTTCATCAACAGTACTTGGGTTCACATCGTATGCCACTACTTCGTGATTGTTATCGATAAGATTTTGTCCTAAGTTAAAACCCATTTTTCCTAAACCTATTAATCCAATTTTCATGTTGTATTCCTCCAGTGATTTTGTGTTTTTTAAGAGCGTAATAGACTTTTAGGTATTTGAACTACATTTTTAATTGTAAAACCTAAATTTCCTATTTCATTCCTACTAATTCTTTGGCTTCTTGCTTTTCAATTCTTTCATCTAACCACCATTTAAATCCATGCTCCTCTAACAATAAATCGGACGCCATTGGACCATTTGAACCTGACTGGTATTCATGTAGTGGAACAAGGTCTTCTTCAAATGCATCAAGGATTGGCTGAACCCACTCCCAAGACAACTCAACTTCCTTCCAATGCGCAAAGAATGTTGAATCTCCAATGAATGCATCATGAATGATTCTTTCGTATGCTTCTGGCGCTCCTATTTCTGTGACTTCGCGTGAAAGGTTAATTCGAACAGGCTCAATTATGCTATTGTTTGTTGGATTTTTACTATTCAATTGGAGGGAGATATTTTCATCTGGACCTATTTCAATAATTAATAAATTTGGCTCAATTTCTTGATTCGTATTTTCATAAGGCGAATTCAATATATTTTTAAATTCAATGACGATACGAGTTGATTTTTCCTTCATTCTTTTCCCAGTTCGGATATAAAAAGGTACACCTTTCCAGAATGGATTATCGATCCAGATACGTGCTGCGATAAATGTATCTATTTTGGAAGAAGGATATACTCCCGGTTCGTCTCTATACCCTAGAACCAGGTTACCATTACTCTCCCCTGGCCCATATTGCCCGCGAATGATATTCAGGTGAACACCTTCTTTATTCATTGGACGAATCGCTTCCATTACCTTACGTTTTTCATTTCGAATTTCCGATGCATTCATCTTTTTAGGTAAGGACATGGCTGTCATCATTAACATTTGAAGCATATGGTTTTGAACCATATCGCGTATGGCTCCAGCTTGATCGTAATAGCCTGCTCTTGTCTCAACACCAACTGTTTCACTCGCTGTAATTTGAACATTTGCAATGTGATCCTTGTTCCAGATAGATTGTAAGATTGGGTTTGCAAATTCAAGAGCTTCAAGGTTCTGAACCATTGATTTCCCTAAGTAATGGTCAATCCGATAGATTTCTTCTTCCTCAAATGCACCGCTTAGTTTTTCATTTAATTCACGAGCTGACCCGAGATCATGCCCGAATGGTTTTTCGATCATTAATCGTTTCCAACCAGTTGTATCACCAAGCCCGCTCTCTTTGATGTTTAAAGCAATAACGTCGAAAAATTCTGGAGCTACTGAAAGATAAAATACTCGATTTTCCTTTATTTTCAGTTCTGCTTCTCGTTGCTTAACCAGATCGAGTAATGGTTTATACCCTTGTTTTTTGGTAACATCGAGTGCCTGATATTGAAATGAATCCAGAAATTCCTCCAGATTATCAGGATCATGTTCAAGCCGACGCGAGAAAGAAAAGATGGATTCTTTCACTCTATCTTGAAAGTCTCTTTGAGAAAGTTCAGCTCGTCCAAGACCAATTATTGATATAGGTTGTGGTAATTTATTATCAATAAACAGGTTGTACAGAGCAGGAAAAATCTTTCTTTTTGCTAAATCACCTGTTGAGCCAAATAATACAAAAGTCATTGATTCCAATTTAAGTCCTCCTAAGTACGTGTAAATGTAGGTAGTAACCTCAAATCTAATTTTGTAAATCATTTACACATGTTATCTATGTCTGACTACTATAGAGTTATCCTTGTTACGATCCAAGGTAATGTATTTATCAGTCATTCCGAGAAATAGCCCATTTTCCATAACGCCAGGTATTAGGTTTAGCTCTCTTTCTAATTCTTTAAGGTTCGGCTTATCCGGTATACGACAGTCAAGAATATAGTTACCATTATCCGTTCGAAATGGATCTCCCTGAACTTGTCTTAAATGGGGGATAAGCCCGAGTTCTTGTATCTTTTTCTTTGTCAGTTCAAGACCAAAAGGTAATACTTCAACTGGTAATGGGAAAGATCCTAATTTGGCAACATTTTTATCTGGGTCAGCAACTACAATAAAAGTCTTAGCTGCATGTGCGATGATTTTTTCCCGTAATAGGGCACCACCGCCCCCTTTGATAAGATTTAATTCAGGATCTACCTCATCAGCGCCATCAATAGCCACATCAATTTGTTTAACCTCGCTAAATGAAATAAGGGGGATTCCGAACTCGTTAGCTAGGTTTTCAGTTTGTTTTGATGTAGGAATTCCTTTAATCGAAAGTCCCTTTCGAACGAGTTCTCCAAGTTTAGTAAGGCTATAGAACACTGTCGTTCCAGTCCCTAGACCAACTACCATTCCATCTTTTATATAATCTAAAGCTTTTTCTCCAACTTCTTTTTTCTCATTCAAAGGATACTTACTCCTTTCCTATCTGGAGATTCCACTTTTATTTTAATTTTGCCATTGTTTCTTAATTTGCTCTTCCGCGATACGGAATATTTGACTTTGAGGTGTGCCTTTCTTAACAATGACGTTGGTTAGATATTTTTTGCCTTTATATTCAAGGTTCAAGGTTACCTCAACCATATGATTCACTCCTAACTGAAAAATATTTACTTTGTGTATATTTTTATAACGAGTCACTATTAGTAACCAAAGTTACTTTATGTAACCAATAATAACCCTCAATTTTTTTATAGTCAAGAAAAATATCTTGAATTCAAGATATTATTTTTTAAAAAAAACTCTCACCGTATAAACATAACGGGTTCGGTTCAGAGGGAGAAAACCGTAAAAAGCTAATCAAATAACAACCCTTTTAGCATTAACTTTAGCAGATAAAATAGCATAGTAAAAGCAAACAAAAGCGCACTCCTGCTCAAAAGTTTGGGATTGCAGATAAGTTTAAGATAACCTCCTTTTATTAAGGAGGATTTTTTATGGTTGTATAGTAAATATATGGTAATATGGAAATAGATAGAGGCTTATAAAAGATAGGGGGAGGCATGAATGAAGAAAAAAATCATAATGCTCTTATTACTTGTTTTATCAATTTTATCGGCTTGTAGTACTGACAAAAATGAAATAAAGGACAGCCCTTTATACGAAGGAGAGAATTTGACAATTGGTGTTGTTGGTAAAGCACCGAAAGTTCGTGAGAAAAACATTGTTTTTAAAAATCTTGAATTAAAAGATTTATCTCAGGAAAATTTATCTTCTCAATATAATGCAGTTTTTATTATGAAGGAACATTTATCTGAAGCGGCTAAAGCTCCTTATGCTAAAATTTACAAAACTTCTGGTATTCCGTTTTTCTTTATCGAATCAAAAAAAATTTATGTGGCTTTCACTGAAGAAAATTTGGGTTATGAGGAGACAGCCGACACAGTAGGAAAAGAATATGCTTCAGGATATTATCAATCTGGTGACAAAGGTGAATATTGGGAATACGGATTATATAATGATACAGTCAATCAAGCAAACATAGAGGATGTATTCTCAAGAATTTTCATGACTGTTAGCAGCATTAATAATTAAAAATAGATTTAAAGTAAAAAACGCCTGGATGATGAACTGCACCCCAATAGATGGACACTATTCAACAATTGGGGTGCGGTTCAAATCTAAGCGTTTGTTATGTTAAAAAGGTCTTTAACTTACATATTATTCACCTTTTTAAAGTGCATGGTTGTATCTCACTACAACCCTGCACTTTTTTATCTCATATACAATATATCTTTAAGGTCAAAAACCTTATCAGTAATACCTAAACGTTGAGCTGGTGTCTTATTTATTTTTCCTGTCTTATAAGGCACACAGAAGTTGGTGTATGTTCTTAAGATTGTTATGGCCATCTGTGCGTACTTTGGGTTGAAGTTAGCATAAATATAACTCTTTAAATCTGCTCGTGCTGTAGATAATGGCCTCTCCAGTATTGACAACCTTCTTCTTATTTGCTGAATAAAAGCATTTGTAGCATTGTCGTTTACATTCAAAATCAGTTCTGCAATTTCGCTCGGTTCTAATGATGATAAGTTGGTGGTGCAATCCACAGTGCGATAACCCCTATCAATAGTGGCCAGGGGATGTTCTATGGGATTATCTGCATACACTAAATAAGATCCGGTAGGAGTTTTAACTTCTTTATGAAATTGGTGAGTTTCAAATAGTTTCTCAAGTTTAAATCGAGCCAACTCTCGTAGCGATTTTGTTTTGTATTCATTAAACTCTCCCCATTCCAAGAGCTCTTCTCTAGCTTCTATGAACTCCTGACGTGATTGCGTACGTGTTTTTGTCTTATCGGTATGGCAAAGGAAGTGGTGACTATCACTTAAACGGATTTCCTTGGCAAACACACGAAATAATGCTGTCATTATGGAACTGTCTTCATCTGTTATAAAACGCCATTCTGATGCCTTAACTAAATTTTTTATTAGCCAGTAATGGGCAATTGTTGTATATGTTGAATTAACATGTAATCCATTAGTATATTTGGCCCTTCTTTCAATCCGAGACAGTTCATTATGATACTCAGATTCCGTTTGAGTATCATTACCTGCAGGAGGCTGCGGATAAAATGAATGTTTCGGAAACCTCGCGTTTTTTCTCGCATATATCCCTAAATGATCATCCTTATATCGAATGGTATCCTCGTTAATGTCTTCTAATGAGATGTCCCAATCATAAGTTACATCACTTCGGAATACATATCTAGAAAAGACATCAGCACTTATAACGACATTGGTAGGAAAAATAGTTTCTTCCAAATCATTGTACTTACTTCCACCCATGCCCTTTTTTCGAACGTTGTTGAGATGATACGTCATCTTATCAGTATTAATCCACATCTCTTTAAACTCTTTATTTTGCAATGGTTTTGTTTCATATCTCTCTAAAAATTCAAGGCATCTACGGTACACAAATTCTAATTTGTCATAATACGTACCAGAACCTATACCTAACACTTCACAGGACCTTGTGATAGGCTCTTTGTTTAATAATAATTTGGTGAAGAGTAGGTTGATTTCACTACGCTTTTGTTTATAGATAACTGTTTGTTTGCTGTTCGGTCTTATAGTTGTCTTTTTCTTGCATGTTTTGCATTGCCACTGTTGGCTTCCGGTACTGCTTTTTCCCTGTTTATAAAAACGGGAAGGCATTTCAAAAGGTGTGTTAGCTTCGTGAGGGCATTCCTCTTTATGGAAAATATAATCTGGTTCCTCGTTTTTAACACTATTGATTCGAACTAGTCTCTCTATTTCTTCAGTAATGGACCAATTAGATAAAGCGGCAGATTTGCATCTTAATGTTGCACCAATATTAGGATTTATAGGATCAGGTTTGCATTGAATCATCTTCCGCATATCATAGCCAGAACTAGTCAGTATGTACCTACTTGGTTTCCCCTTAACACCAGTAAATCTTTCTTGTTGCAATCCGTGCCATTTACAATAAGGGTTAACACAAAAGTTAAATTGAAAAGAATAACTTTTGTTAAAAAGACTAAACTCAATTGGCTTAAACAATGACTCATTGTATTTTGTTGAGAATTGTTTAGGCGTTAAGACATCATAATCCATTTTTCTATTTTCTAATTCCTCTTGAGATACAGGGGTAGAAACTTCCAAAACAACATCTTCTTTTGAGAGTAATTCCTTTGGTTTAGCCAACTTCTTCTTCCTCCATTAGATGTTCTAAATGCAGGTGTTTGAGAATTCGCTTGTTGTTCCTTTTGTTTTTGATCCATTCGATGAAGTTTTCATCTTCTAAAATATTGTGTAGTAATTGGTCTACAACATCACTCTCTGTGTACTCAGTGTATTCAGCATAGTAAGAAACAAGTGCTCTTATTCGCTCTGAAATAAGCCAATCTACTTTGTCTGCATTAATATTCCTGGGTTCAATAAACTTCATATACAATATACGCTCCTTCGAATCCTTGTTGTAAAACCAGTATAACCACTTATCTGAATTTTTAACACAGGAATTAGCATACCAATTAGCAATGGTACAAAAATTATTGTACTCTTGCTAATTGGTGTGTTAAATAGGGTACTAATTTAGATGTTAAAACTATTAATTTACCTATAATACGTTGTTATATCAATGAAAAAAAGAGGTGCGAATTAGCTTGCTAATCCCACCTCTAAAAGATATGTTATTTGTGTTTTTCTCCCTCTCAACCGAACCCGTTACGTATAAACAGTGAGAGTTTCCCCAATTCCTTCAAGTCCCTATTCAATGTAGCTAACAAGCTCCGCAACTGGTTTACGATATCCCCTTGGTCTTCGGCTAGACACCTTTTCTTTTCCAATCGTTATCATCATAACCACTTCTTGTTCAGGACTAATATTTAATATTTCCTTTACGGCCTGTTGATCAAACCCAATCATTGGACAAGTATCCCAGCCTTTATCTTTCGCTGCGAGCATAAACATCATCGCAGAAAGTGAAGCATTCCGAATGGCTTCATCTTTTTGAAACACTTCACCTCTGCTTGTATATAATGAAGTAATATCTTCAATCTCGTGATCATATTCCTGTTTGTTGAGGATTCCTAACATCAGGAGGCCCTCGTTTATTTTTGCGGCTTCTCGATAGGCCTTAGTATCCCCTGTTACAATAATGACTGCAGAAGATGAATGTACTTTATATTGACCATATGCCGCCGTTCTTATCTTCTCTTTAACCTCTGGGTTTGTAATAACAACATAGTGAGCATGTTGTAGATTGAAAGCTGTTGGAGCAAACTTTACTAATCCAAAAATTTCATCTAACTCTTCTTTTGTTATTGGATGATCTGGCAAGAAATTACTTGCTGATCGTCTTGCTTTTACTAAACTACTAAATTCAGTCACTCATTTCACCTCAAATTGATAAAGTTAAAAACCATATTCTTCCTCTTTAGCTTTTCTTATCAAATCCACTGCATGATATGTCTGGACTGTGTCATCCACTAACCTATCTAAGCGGAAAAGTATATCATCGTTAATGATTTCTTTTCGTAAGAAGTCTTTTTCTTCGATAAATACATACGTTGGAACGATTTGAGCTTTCATATACGCTAAAATTGGCTTTAATTGTTGCTCCACCATTAAATAATGCTTCGCTGTACCAGCTGTGACGACAACACTTACGACCTTATCGCGAAAAGCATTAACTGGTAGTAGGTCAAAAATGTTTTTTAATGTGGCAGGAATTGATGCTTGGAAAGTTGGTGTCCCAATAATAATGGCATCTGCTGACATAATTGCATTTGTCACATATTTTGTATCTCCTTCATATTCAAAGTAATTACGGCCATCACTAAACTCCAATTTATAGTCGGCTAAATCAAGAAGTGTTACTTCATATTCCGGGAATTTTCGCTCGAGAATTTCCACGGTTTTAAGCATTGCAGTTTTTGTTTTCGAGCCGACAATTGAACCGGCTAAAGCTACAATTTTCATAGGTAGTTATCTCCTTCCTATTTGGCTGTATATTTTTTAATTGCAGGAATAATGTCGTTCCCAATGATTTCAATATTTTTCATGATTTTTTCGTAAGGTACCCCACCAAAGTCGATTTGCGCCATAAAACGTTGCATACCGTAAAGCTCATATTGGTAAAGCATTTTTTCGATAATCTGCTGTGTACTACCAACCATTAATGCATCACGAGTATCTGGTGCTTGAGCAAATTGTTGCTTTGGATAGCCACTACCACGAATCGCTTGGAATCCCCCATTAATATGTGGGTACATTCCTTGTAACGCTTCTTGTGTTGTATCTGCTACATAAAATAAGCTTGTTGTTGCAATAGGTAAAGTCTTTGGATCATAGCCACTGCGTTCAGCTGCTTCACGATATGCATCAACAGAAGGCTTAAAATTAATAGCTGGTCCACCTAATGTCGTCAGCATCATCGGAATTCCCATGTAACCTGCTTTAATGGCACTTGCAGGTGGACCACCTACAGCACGCCAAATTGGAAGCGAGCCATTTTTTGGCTGCGGCAGAATTTCAGCATTTTGTAGTGGTGGACGGTATTCACCTTGCCATGTAATCCGCTGTTCTTCATTAATCTTTTTCAGCAGTTCTAATTTCTCTTCAAAGATTTCCTCATAATCCTGTAAATTCACGCCAAGCAGGTGATAGGCACCTACACGAGACCCGCGACCAGCAACGATTTCTGCACGACCATCTGAGATTAAATCAATTGTGGCGAAATCCTCGTACACACGCACAGGGTCAGAAACACTTAGTACAGTTGCTGAGCTAGAAATCTTAATTTTTTTTGTCGCTTGGGCAATGGCACCTAAAACAACGGTATGTGCTTGTGTGGTGAAATACGTTTGGTGACTTTCGCCAACGCCAAATACGTCAATACCCGCTTGTTCTGCTAATTTACTTGCTTCTATAAGTTCATTGATTCGTTGCCCCGCTGAAATTCGCTCACCTGTTAGGGGGTTGGGAATGTGATCCCCCAAAGAATATAGTCCAAATTCAATTCCTTTTGTTGGATCGATGCGGTATTTTTCCATTTTTAATCCTCCTCAATCGGTTTAAGATTTTCTTCGATTTCAACTCGTCGATCTTCTAAAAATGGTGGAAGATCTAATGTTTCACCTAGTGTTTCAATATCACCATCAATTGTGAAACCAGGTCCGTCTGTAGCAATTTCAAATAAAATACCATTGGATTCCCGGAAATATAAGCTCTTAAAGTAGAAGCGATCCACAATGCCAGATGTATGGAAGCCACGTGCTCGAACCTGTTCATCCCAGTAGGCAAGCTCCGTTTCATCTTTAACACGAATCGCTAAATGATGAATACTGCCGCGTCCAGGCCGTTCAGTAGGTCCATCTAAAAATTTCACAACGATTTCTCCAAATACTTCCCCTTGGACGGATTGGAAAATGGCTTCATCTTCCATACGTGAGATTTGGGTATAACCAAACATCTCTGTGAGGGTTCTTGCTAATTTATCAAGTCTGCGTACTGTGATTTCCACTGAACCCATTCCCTGTATTTGGTGTTCTTTGGGCACATTTGACTTTTCCCATGTATCCCAGTGTTCAACTGTTTCACCGTTTGATACTAGTAACACCATACGCAAACCTTCTTTATCTTCAAAGTGCAAGGCTGGCTTATTGGCGTATGTTGTGATGTCACTGTGTTGTACACCATATTCTTCAAAGCGCTTTTTCCAAAAAGTTAAGCTACTTTGAGTTGGCACAAGCAAACCAATTCGGGTGATGGCATTTGTGCCTCGATGCGTCCTCCCCACTGGAGGAATTTCAAAAAAAGATAGCTCGGTACCAGGACTTCCAGTTTTATCTCCATAAAATAAGTGATACATCGATGGATCATCCTGATTTACTGTCATTTTCACACGTCGTAGTCCAAGAACCTCACGATAAAAATGATTATTTTGTTTTGCGTCTTTTGTAATCATTGAAATATGATGATGCCCTGGAATTGTATACATAGGTACTCTCTCCTTTTATCACTTTACTAATCAAGTGATATAGTAAAAAAATTATTTAGTCTGCATTTTCTTTTTTTCGCTATTTTTTTGTACACGCGACATGAGCGTATACAATATTTTTTGTTCTTCTTTAGATAAAGATTCATCAAAGAAAGAGGACTGAAATGCAAGCTGTTCTTCAAACGCATGATCTAGTTTTTCACGGCCTTTTTTAGTTAACGAAATTGTTTTCGTCTTCCAGTCTTGCTTTCGTTCAATGAGCCCTTCTTTTTCAAGGCGAGTCAGCATACGCGAAATACCGCCCTGTGTCACCGTAACTTTCTCGGCAAGCTCACTTTGAGTTAATGGCTCGTATGTTGAAATTTGCATTAACACATCAAATTGCGCAGTCGTTAAATCAAACTTCTTTAAAAAATCATTTGATAACAAATTACTTTGGTGCGTAAATCTAGTCATTCTCAACCATATTAATGAACCGAGGGTATTTTTTTGCATAGCGTTGTGTCACTCCCTTTCGTTATTATCACTTTACCACTCAAATGATAACAACGCAATAAAAATATCTTGGATTCAAGATATTTTTATTGCCTATGAAAAAACGATAAAAAACATTTACCATACTGCCCGCAAATAGTCGTTAAACTAATGGATAGGCC
This sequence comes from Ferdinandcohnia sp. QZ13, assembly GCF_031324165.1. Classification (NCBI taxonomy): domain Bacteria; kingdom Bacillati; phylum Bacillota; class Bacilli; order Caryophanales; family Bacillaceae; genus Ferdinandcohnia; species Ferdinandcohnia sp. QZ13. The sequence goes on from NZ_JAVIVW010000002.1 coordinate 155,505, forward strand.
CCATCCCATACAACTTTCCGATAATGCTCTGGATCCGTGTCACCTTCAGTGTTGATAATTAGAATTTTTGAATTTTGATCCAATTTTAATTCCTTTTTCATATCATTTAGCATTTTATTTTCAGCCAATAAACTAGCTAATCCTATACCTACTGCTGCACCAGATTCACCTGAGACAATCTGGGGGTCACTGCTTAGTGGGTTTGCAAGAATTCGCATACCTCGAGAGGCCACGTAGTCTGGGCAAGAAACAAAAACGCCGGCATAATCTTTTAAAATCCCCCAAGACGTTTTACTTGGTTCCCCGCATGCTAAACCTGCCATAATCGTAGTCAAACTCCCCGTCACGGCATGAGGCTTCCCATCGCCAACCTTCATAGATTGGTAAAGACAATCCGCTTTATCTGGTTCAACTATTACTGTAATAGGACGTTCATCTCCAAATTGCTCTACTAAATACCCGAGCACACTCCCCGCAAAAGAACCAACTCCCGCTTGTAAAAATACATGTGTTGGTCGATTATTAACAATTTCAGTAATCTGCTCTATCGCTTCGTCTATGATTGTGAGATAACCCTGCATGATCCAAGCAGGGATTTCTTCGTATCCATCCCAGGCGGTATCCTGTATCAAGACCCAGTCATTTGCTTTAGCCTTCTGGCTTGCTAACCTAACCGTATCATCATAATTTAAATCTGTGATAAAAGCTTTTGCTCCTTCTTTGCGAATATTGTTTAATCTTATTTCCGAAGAACCCTTCGGCATATAAACGACCGATTTTTGTCCAAGCTGGTTTGCAGCCCAAGCGATTCCTCTTCCATGATTTCCATCAGTTGCAGTTACAAAAGTAATATCCCCCAATTTCTCTTTTATTTCTTCACTTCTTAATTTTTCAAAAGATAGTTCTGAAATATCAACGTTTAATTTTTCTGCTAGAAATTTACCAACAGCATAGGATCCACCTAATACTTTAAAAGCATTAAGTCTAAATCGGTAGGATTCATCTTTAACCCAAATATGGCGAACCCCAAATTGTTTAGATAACGCATCTAAGCTATGTAGGGGTGTTACTTTATATTCTGGAAAACTTTTATGAAAATTTCTTACCTTTTCAACTACTTCCCTATTCAAAAATACTGCAGATGCTTTCTCTGAGTTTGTTTTTTTTGTATTTTCATTTACAAAATATTGAATATCTGTTTTTATTTCTTCTAAATTCGTCATATTCATTCTCCTTAGCAAAATGGTTTTTTCTAAGAAAAAGCGATATTGCTTACTCTCTTTATATGTAAAAAACCGCCACAAATTCCATTCCAAACTTTTTCTAAAAAAAAGGCGTTATAGACAAGTCTTTCATTAAAAGTTGTCTATAACGCCCAGTTTGAATTCAATATATATATTTTCTTATTAATAAAAAGACCTTCATTGGCCTTTATCTACTTTTCACAAGTAATTCAACAGCTTCTTTTACAAGTTCCTCTGTGCTTTCCCCTTTTTCATCAGCGTTACGTACACATTCAACAAGGTTGGAGCTTACCACTACTCCAATTGTTCGATCAATAGCTGTACGTGCTGCAGAAAGTTGAGTAATAACATCTTTACAATCTTTATTTTCTTCCATCATTCGTAATATTCCACGTAATTGACCTTCGATCCGTTTTACGCGGTTCTTTACCTTCTCATCGTATTCCATGTAAATGCCCCCTTTCATTATAGGGTTGATGGTTTCTCCTATTTTACCGCCAAATTCCCGAGAAGTTTACGAGAGTTACTCATTCTATAACCTGTCACTCGAAATCCTTTACGTCTTAAAATACGGATAGCGACGTTTTTCTCAAGTCTTGTCGAAGCCACGATATGAACCTTTTTATCAGGTATCTCATAACAATACCTTTCCAAATAAGCAACAGGAATATTAATAGATTTCTCGATTACATCTTTGTATGATATATTGTAGTCTCTTATATCTATGATCTCAATATCCGACAAATTAACTTTTATCTCATCATTGTAGCGTACACCAACTACAGGGAAATACCTTTTATATAATTCCCATACTATAAATAGTATCAAAAGAAAAAACAAAATCAATAGAGTAGCAACCCCCTTAACACAATAAATTAAGGAAACACTGTAGATACACTTTATACCCTCGTGGGTATATTGTCAATTAATTACTTTTCTCAAAAAAAACCGCCTATGGCGAGTTGAATATATTAAAGGCGTCATTTGTACATTGTGTTTTTCATATAAACTTATTTTAGAGAATATCCATCCAAATCTTCACTGCTGTTGCAGCGATTAAGATTGCCAGGATAATCTGTAAAACCCTTGTGTTCATCTTCTTCCCTGCATTTGCACCTAGCGGGGATGCAATTAAGCTTGCCACGAGCATTATTACTGCTGGGACATATTCGATTTGTCCTGTTGTGATTTTACCAACAGTCGAACCAATTGATGAAATAAAAGTAATCGCAAGTGATGATGCGATTGTCATTCTTGTAGGAATTTTTAAGACAACGAGCATAATTGGCACTAATAAGAATGCGCCCGCTGCTCCAACAATTCCAGCACCGAGTCCTACGATAAAGGCAAGTATTGCAGCTAGCCATTTATTAAACGTAACTTGGTCAAATGGAATATCATCTACATTCTTTTTCGGAATGAACATCATGATTGCAGCAATTAACGCTAACACTCCATAGACAACATTAATACCACCCTCTGACATAAATTTAGAACCAAATCCCCCAACAAAACTACCAACTAAAATACTAATCCCCATATAGAGAATAAGCGATTTATTTAAATAGCCACCCTTACGATAAGCCCACACACCACCGATGGTTGCAAAAAACACTTGAACAGCACTAATCCCTGATACCTCATGAGCACTAAAAGCTACTAAACCAAATAAAGGTGGAATATATAAGAGCATTGGATATTTAATGATAGATCCACCTATCCCTAACATACCTGAAATATATGATCCAATAAAACCAATTAAAAAGATTGTAATGATGAATGCAAAATCCATTTCATGTTGCCTCCTCTTAAGAAAAGGGAACCCTATACGGTTCCCTTTATGGTAGATTACGCCTTCTTAATCCTAAACTTTAATACTTCATTTTCTGCTTCGTGGTTTAGTAGTTCATGACCACCAGACTTAGCCCAAGCAGAAAGATCATTGATTGCACCTTTGTCAGTTGCATGTACTTCAAGTACTTGTCCTGATTCAATTTCATTTATTGCTTTTTTCGTTTTTACAATCGGCATTGGACATGCGAGTCCTTTTACATCTAATACCTTAGCTACATCCATTGATGAACTCCTCCTATCAAAAAATTTGTAATTAGCGAACCGCACAGCGGTTTGGCCCGATTTCCATTTCACGTTGTTTTTCTTCATCAGGAGTGATTTTACCCATATTTGTTTCACGGATCTCTTGATATGCATTTGGTTGTGGTGGTAGGTTTTCTGTTACTATTTTTCTAAATACCGCTTCGTCCGCAATATTTAGACCATGGTTTTTCGCAAACAATGTTCCTAGTTTTTCAGATACACTTCCATCTTCATTTAATTCGTCGATGATCATGAAGTGAGCTGGTAATACAACTAGGTCATCAGATAATTCTCTGTATCGGTTATAAAGAGTTTCTCTTAAATCTCCTACCCAATCCTGTGCTAAACCAGCAAGGTCTGGTCTACCGATTGAATCGATAAATAGAATATCACCAGATAGTAAATATTTTTCATCAACAACGAATGAAGTAGAACCAATTGTGTGACCTGGAGAATACAATGCATGAATATTAATAGTTGTATTACCAATTGTCACATCTTGCCCGCCTTCTAAAGCTGCGTATTCAAACGTAACTTCACTTGCATCTTTAGGTGGTAACCAATATGTTGAATTCGTGCTTTGAGCAATTTTTCTTCCGCCAGAAATATGGTCAGCGTGCAAGTGAGTATCAAATACATGTGTAATTTTTGCACCCTTGCTCTCAGCAAATTCAAGGAAAATATCCGTCATACGAGTTGCATCAATAATGGCTGCTTCACCATTAGAAACTACCATGTATGATAGACAGCCTTTTCCAATACGAACAAATTGATAGATTTCCCCACCATCTTTTAAATCGCCCACTTTAACCGGCTCTAAATGCTCACTCCAAGCCTTCATACCACCTTTTAGGTATGAAACAGTTAGCCCAGCTTCTGATAGCATATCTGCTACCATGACAGATGATCCTTCTTTTGCACAAACTACTAAGATATCCTTATCCTTTGGTAGCTTTTCGAGGATTTCTTCAACTCCGTCTAGTAGTTCAAAGTAAGGAATGTTTAAATAGTCGAAGTTTTCACCTTCGATTTTCCAATCGTTAAAATCACTCTGGTTACGTACGTCTAAGATAAATAATGGTTCTTTATCAAATACTTTTTTTGTAACATCATTTGCAGTCATTACATTAACAGTCATTTTCACTTTACCCCCCACAGTATATTTAATCCGAAAAAAAATTAGTTTTTAATACTTGTTGTGTTACCAGTCCATTTACTCATTCCAGGAAGAACATTAATTACATTTTTAAAGCCTTTTTCTGTAAGCTTTTGAGATGCTAAATCACTTCGGCTACCCCTGCGACAAACGACATAGATTTCTTTTTCTTCATTTAGTTCATTCATTCTTTTCTCTATATCTCCTAACGGAATGGAGACAGCTCCTGGGATATGATTAAATGCATATTCAGCAGCTTCACGAACATCAAGAACAAGAATATCTTTTCCAGAAGAAATAGCAACTTCTAATTCTTCGTTTGATGCTACATTAGGGTGTTTCTTCTCTACAGCTTCTTCACTGCTAGCTTTACGAATATAATGTTTTAGTACATCGCCTTCTTCTATCGTTCCAAGATATTGATGTCCAGTGCTCTCAGCCCATGCTTTTAAATCTGCCTTTGAACCTTTATCAGTAGCTTGAACCTCTAAAACCTGTCCGCCTTCTAGATTCGTAATTGCCTTTTTAGTTTTAACGATTGGCATAGGACAAGCTAAGCCCTTTGCATCCAACACAAGATTTGTTTTTAATGATTCCATTTTTGAACCTCCCAAGAACTTTTATTTATCGTGTTATACACTATTGAATGATGGTGTATATTCCTGGAAAAACCCAGGATATACGCCCACCTTTATACCCATGCGGGTATAAAAATTATCAAAAAAATTATTCTACGTCGCCTTCCCATGCAAGCATGCCGCCCACCATGTTAATTACTTTAAAGCCCTGTCCTTCAAGAAATTGTGATGCTCTTCCACTTCTACCACCAGAACGGCAAACCATCACATATTCTTTAGACTTATCAAGTTCATGTATACGGAATTCGATTAAACCTAGTGGAATATTCACAGCCCCAGGAATTTTTCCTGCTGCAACTTCATCCACTTCACGAACGTCGATTATATTTAATGTTTTACCTTCGTTAAGTAATGTTTCAACTTCTTTAGCTGTTAGTTGTTTCATTTTCAATTCCTCCTATTTAGTAAAAGTCTGTTATAGAGATCCTTATCTCCAAGAGCTTACGCCGCCTTTAACATTTGTTATATGCTTAAAACCTAATTTCTTTAGTTGCTTGCTAGCTTTTTGACTTCTCATACCACTTTGGCAAATCACAACTACTTCTTTATCCTTTGAAAGTTCATTCACTTTTTGTGCAAGCTGTTGAAGTGGCATGTTTTTAAAACCCTTTATATGATAGCCCTTGAACTCACCAGGAGTACGAACATCGATAAATTGCTTGGTTTTGTCCTTTAATTCATTTTTCAATTCAACGGTTGTAATGTTTTTAATTCCTTTTGTAGGAACAAAACGTTGTACGATAAAAATTACAATGAGGGCAAATACGATGTAATTGATATATTCCATATTCTAATACCTCCTGTTATGAATGGGATTACCCGCAAATTTTAAATAAACAGGTTCACATTGCCACTTTCTGCATCTGCCAAATAAGCTGCAACACCTGCTAATTCAACATTATCTAAAAGTTCTTCTTGTTTAAGTCCAAGTAAATCCATTGTCATTGTACAAGCAACAAGCTTTATATCTTGCTCTTGTGCCATTTCAATAAGCTGTGGTAAAGGCAAAGCATTGTGTTTTTTAATAACATCTTTAATCATTTTTGGCCCCATACCTGCCATATTCATTTTTGAAAGTCCTAGTTTATTTGCACCCCTAGGCATCATTTTGCCGAACATTTTTTCAATGAAGCTTTTTTTCGCTTTAATCTCTTCATCTTTACGTAATGCATTTAATCCCCAAAAAGTATGGAAAATGGTCACTTCATGATCATATGCTGCTGCACCATTTGCAATAATATAGGCAGCCATTACCTTATCATAATCACCGCTAAATAAAACAATCGTTGTTTTTTTTCTTTCCGTCATTCTTTTTCCTCCCCGTTTTCACCAAAGGTTTAGCCTTTTTTAATATAAAAGTAAAGAACTCCATTTTCTTCTTTTGATTCAACTAGTTCGTGTCCAGTAGAGACAGCCCATGCTGTTAAATCATTTTTTGCTCCTTTGTCAGTTGCAAGAACTTCTAAGATTTGTCCTGACTCAAGACCGTCAATTGCTTTCTTTGTTTTTACAATAGGCATTGGGCAAGCTAGCCCTTTTGCATCTAACACTTTATCTATATTCATATATATTACCTCCAAATTTTATTTTTACCTTTACCCCTATGGGTATGATAATAACTAAAATAAAAGTGGGTGTCAACCCTCTTGGCTTCTATTACTATTTAATCAGTGTGATGAAACTCACATGTCATATATTATACCCCTATTGGTATATTGTCAACAAAATAAATGAATAACGTTCATAAATCTAAAATTTAAAATATAAATTCACAATGAAAAGTAGTTAAAGTCTCTTTTTAGATGCAACTGCAATTGATCAAATAACAAGAAATGAACTGGCACAGCTAGCCAATCATAAAACATAAGATAAGTAGATGGTTTTCAAGAGGAGGACAAACATGTATTTAAATCAATTTGGTCCATATTATTATGATTCATATCGTATGCCAAATGACATTCAGCTTGTAAATGATATTCAAAAAGCTATTAATGGAGAATATAGCGCTATTGCTTGTTATAAGGAATTAGCCAGGATGGCACCTACAAGCGATGAAAGGGACAGAGTTTTGGAGATACGAAAGGATGAAATACGTCATCTCGATGAATTTAGTAGAATTTATACAAATTTAACAGGAAAAAATGCATCTTATCATATCATTGAGAAATGTCCTAATACGTATAGAGAAGGAATAGAATTTGCGTTTAAAGATGAGCAGGAAACCGTTGATTTTTATTTAGAGATTTCAGATAAAGTGAATGATCCAATTATTAAAGAAAGGTTTCGCCGTGCAGCTGCAGACGAACAAAATCACGCTGTATGGTTTTTGTCTTTTTCTAATAATCCTAAGGGAACACAAATCAATCGGCAAATGATCAATTACGGGGCTAAAGGTGCATTAAGTGCCTCCATGTTAACTTTACCCCAAATGTTGACTTATGCCCTTCAAGATGAATACCTAGCTCAAGCAAGATACGATGATATCTTACAAAATTTTGGATATATAAGGACATTCACACAAATAAAAGAAGCTGAAAAGAGACATATAAATGCTTTATTACCACTATTTGAACGTTATCATGTGCCACTACCTGAAGATATTTCACAGTCATTCGTTACAACACCAGAGAGTATTAAGGCAGCATATGCTGCTGGTGTTCAGGGGGACATAGACAATATTTCTATGTACGACCGGTTTCTATCACTCACTATTCCTAATGATTTTCGAACCGTCTTTTCTCAACTTCGTAATGCTTCTTTGAATCATCATGCAGCATTTGAAAGAAGTCTTTCACGATATAAATAATGCTATTCAGATTAGAGTTTAAAAGTAAAGAAGGGGCTCCTCCCCTTCTTATCTCCATAACTTGCACTATTTTTGATTACGATTGAACTACCCATTGGACTTATTTGCTCACCTCGACTCCATCGGCTATCCTCATCTTATCTCCGTCGATACCCTCTACTATATTTTCGACCACGCTGAGGTCCTTCCCGGCATCAATCCTGATGCCGTTGGCGGCTTGTCGAATGATGTTATACTCAATTCTTACGCCCGAGGGGATTCCTGTGCCCCTTCCGTCAGCACCGTTGTCCTCAGTAAGCCGGATGGCCCAGAACCCTTTTGTCCCTCCAGTGATGTGATTACCTCGCAGCACCGTTCCCGGCGCATTTCGAAGCTCAATACCAACCTTGGAATCCTTGCTAGCGGTAATCTTGTTGTCCTCGATGAGTGTATCTCGAGTTCCCAGGATAACGAGGATTCCCTGACGGTTTCCAATCAGATTGTTGGAGTGCACCCAGTTTCCACGACCTGAGGCGTCGTGTTTGTTCTTGGCACCTCCGGAATTGCCTAGCGCGATACCCGCCCGTTTTCCACCGATGACCGTGTTGTTCCTAATTTCATTCAGGTATTCACCCTCGCCGTGCAAGTCGATGGCATCGAGATAACTGCCGACAATGGTGTTCTCCACCACAAGATTGTTGTGAGTGGGGAACTGCAGCAGAACGGCGTGCCGTAGATGCCTGCCGTCGAATGTATTACCGATGACGACATTGTGCCGGGAATCATTGGCGGCATCAGGGTCATGCTGGTCAACTGAGCCCTCGATGGCGATGCCGTAGCCCTGTCCACCAGGACCGATGGCAGTTGCCTCACTTATGTGGTTTCCCGATAGGGTCACTTCACGGCTAGTCTTGACGGAGATCCCGTGGCGCTCAAACTTGCGTATGCCTAGGTTCTCCACAAGGATCCTGTAGCTCGGCTTCCCTTCATGCGCTCCGATGTATATCCCGTACATCGGTCCGCCACCCGCGTCGCTGTCGTCAGGGTCTTCACCAAGTGGACCCTCATGACGGGAGGTTATGGTGAAGTCAGCAATGATGACATCGTAAACTCCAGACCCACGGATCACCCGACTGTCATCCTCGCCGTTAAGGGAGGTCAGCAACACGGTGCGCTCCTGGCCATCGCCGCGTAGGTCCACACCACTTCGCAACACGATGTTCGCCGTCTTGTCTGCCGGGTCAGTGGAGCGCAGGTCATATGTGCCTGCTGGTAGCACGACCTCGTCTCCCGGTTCGGCAGCGTCTATGGCCTTCCTGATGGCAGCTGCATCGTCGTGTGAGTCTGGCGCTGGATCTGCTCCAAATTGAGTGACGTCTAGCGTTCTACCCGTGGCTGGAACCAGCGTCGGCACCTCAATCGGCGCGCCAGAACGGTCTACTAAGCCGGGGTTCTTCCAGTCTCCGTGCCCGGTCGGAGCGGTTCCCACGGAGTCATCACTCTCGACTGGCCTTTCGGATTCCCCGACGGTGCATGCGGTCAAGAGGAACACAAGACCTAAGGCAACCAACCACGAATGCGCGGGTCCTCGACGGCTGTTCTGAACAGATTCATTCATTAGACTTCTCACTTCCTTTCTACACTCTTTTCATCACTCTCATCGGACATGGATGCATCGAGAGAAGCAGAAAGCCCGCGTGCCTTGGCTTGTTTCGCCGAGCACGCGGGCTCACTACCTTTGGGATACCTAATGACCACTAACGGTCGCCGACGTCATCCCATGGCCAGGGACTACCAATTAGAGTCCCCCTTTGCCATAAATATTATCATTAGTTGTTGCCTTTATTACCTTTGTTGTTGCCTTTGCCGTTGTCCTTATCGATTTTGAAGTTCAACGGAATATCCTTTTCCAACGGAGTGTCTGCAGAGGAACCACCGACATGCACGCGGTACTTTCCGTCAACAGTAGCCCACTCTCCGTCAGCCCAGTTCGCCAAATTGTCTGGCTCTTCTGGAACGAAATAAGAGAATGGATGGTTAGAGTCAGCATGGTTAATTCGTACAGTTACACGCTGGCTTTCACCTGGCTCAAGATCAACCTTCTCGAAGTTGACAAGACGTTTCGTTGGCTGCCCTGCCTCGTCCGGAAGTGTCAGATAGACTTGTGCCGCTTCTTTTCCGGCAACGTCACCGGTGTTCGTTACAGTGAAGGACACGTCAAGACCGGATAACGCTCCTTTGCCGTCTTTTCCTGTATCGCGGACTTTCTTCACTTTTAAGTCACCATACTCGAAAGTTGTGTAAGACAATCCGTACCCGAATGGGAAGACCGGCTTCACGTTGTTTGCTTCGTACCAGCGGTAACCCATCTCAAGACCTTCAGTGTATTGAGCGATTAGCTGATCGGACTTACCATCACCGTAAGGACCTGGGCCACCGACCTTACCTGTATCTTGACGAGTTCCAGGGTACTGTTTTTCAGTCGCGAATGCTGCTTCACGCTCAGTAGCTCCAAACGTCATTGGCAGCTTACCAGATGGATTAACCTTACCGTAGAGTAGGTTAGCAACGGCATTGCCATCCTCCATACCTGGGTACCATGCTTGAAGAACTGCAGGTACCTTATCCAACCACGGCATAATTGACGTACCGGAAGTCTTCAATACCACCACAGTGTTCTCAGGGTTAGCTTCCATAACTGCGTCGATCAGCGGCTCCTGCTCAGCCACGCCCGATTTAAGGTTCAATGCTGGGAATCCGAGTGTTTCACGGTCCACTGTCTCATGTGGGTTATCGCCGACCATAAGAAGCACGACATCAGATTCAGCAGCTAACTTAGCAGCAGCTTTCGGATCACTGCCATTGTTGTATGTCACTTTCGTGTTGTAGCCCAATTCTTTGATAACATTTTCTAAACCTTCTTGTGGTGTAACCGTATATGGAGTCACTACATAATCATTGTCGTCACGAACAGAACGTGGGGACATCTTTGCCGCACCAGCGAACGTCTCAATGCCGATCAACGCAATCGACTTTGGCTCACCGTCTAATGGCAGGAAGCCGTTGTCGTTCTTCAACAGCACGGAGCCTTCCTCGGCCATCTTCCGTGCGGTAGCGCCGTTAGCCATCGGATCGACGATTTCCGGCATAAATTTGTCGAAAGGCTCATCCATATGACCAAACTCGATCATCTTGATGTAACGTGGACGAAGCAGATTGTCGATGTCGTCCTCAGTTACCGCTCCTGAGTCGAGAGCCTCTTGGATCTTCTCTTGAGTGTAGTACTGTGGTGCCCAATCGAGTTCCACATTTGTACCCGCTTTGATAGCAGCCACTGTGTCGTGAATCGCACGACGGTCACTCATGACGTATCCGTTAAAGCCCCAGTTTTTCCGTAGGGCATCTTGTAGAAGTTCAGAACTGTCACATGCATAAGTACCGTTAACATCCGGGAATGAACACATCACCGAAGCTGGGTCAGCGTCTCTGACAGTCATTTCGAATGGCAACATGTACAATTCGTTCATAGCTTGTGAAGGAACTTGGACACCCATCGTCCAACGTTCAGTTTCCTGTTCGTTTCCAGCCATGTGCTTGAGTTGTACCTGGACTCCCTGATCCTGGATACCCTTTGTTTGCTCGATTGCAAGGGTACCTGTCAAATAAGGGTCCTCACTAAAGTATTCATAGTTACGGCCACCGTACGGGTGACGGATGAGGTTCATACCTGGTCCGAGGAACACGTGATGCGCGAAAGCTCGTGTCTCTTCACCAAGGATTCGGCCAGCCTCATAGTTTAGCTCGCGGTCGAATGTCGCAGCCAAACCTGGGGTAGACGGAAGGCCAGTCGCCAATGGGTCATTGTGACACGATCCGCCCTTAACGCCCGTACCACCGTTGGTCATACGTACTGTAGGGATACCAAGTTCCTCGATCCCTTTGATTTGCCGGCCTGTGTCTTGAAACTCACACCCAGGAAGTGTACCTTGTGGTGCGAATTCGCCGTTCATATACTTACTAGTTCCGCCTCTTTTGATGACAACCGGATCACCTTTGTCATTCTCATTGAAGCGCGAGATAGCGATTTGCTGAATCTTCTGTTCCATTGTCATCGCATCGAGAAGTAGCTCGGTGCGCTCCTCAGCAGAGAGCTTGGTGTTCATCCAGGGTTTGGTCCCTTCCGTTCCAGCATTCTCCGCATTAGCAGGAATTACTAAAGAAGACATATAGATCATTGCTGTTAAAAAAATTAAAGTAATGCGTTTTATCATCTTATTTCTCCCTTGCTGTCTATTTTTCTATTCTTTTTTGAAATCATTCAATTCATCTTCCTATCCTATCCTCTCCTTCACTGATGTACTAGTATATTAGTATAGTGAAAAACCATTACGTCCGTATGAACGTTTAATTACAAAACAGCAACAAAAACTACGAGATTAGTAATGCTTCTATAGTCCCGAATGCGATTGCAAACACTGTAAAATCAATGATTTGGTGAATAACCAAAATTCCAACAAACATTGTGTTAATTATTGGAAACACACTTAAATAAGGTGAAAGTATGAACTCCTATATATTAAATAAGCTTTGTTACAATAATTTTTGGAGATATTTAGATGTTTTTACGCTGGTGTTTTTCTAAAATATTGCAAAGGTTCAAAGGAAATATGAAGTAAAAGAAAAAAGACTGAATCCCATTGGATCCAGCCATGAATTTTGATTCACTTTAGATTGTAAAAAACAGTTGATTAGCGATTGAATACATATTGTACTGCCCGTATCTATTTCTCCATGCTCTTATGTTAATTCTTCAACAAAAACCGTATACCTTCTGAATCAAGATAGGGAGTTGGGTCATCAATTAATAATCCCTAAGGATAGTTTGATAAAATTTGGCTAACTGGTGTACTGCTAGTCATGGGATGTTTAATACCACTCTATCTAAATATGATAGTTCAATATTTTCCTATTACTGTTTACCCCCTTTCGTCTGCTTGTTTATCCCAATCAGTATATCTAAATCAACAGTAACCTCTGAAATACCTTGATTTATGATTCGACTCATATCATTTTTGCTCGTGTTCCACGTAAGAGGAGACATTTGAACTAAATGAATGAGCTCAGTTTGTGTTATTTCCCTGTTATAACTAAGTTTGAGTATATCTAAAAGATAAAAGTGACGGTTAAACAACGATACTGTTTCATCATTTTTGTAAGATTTTTTGTCTGTACGATTGAATAGTGCTACTCGTAATTCTTTTAGATAATTGGATTGAGGTACAACTTTCATTACAAGACCATTTGGAACCAAAATCCTTTTGAAATCCTTATAATTAGCAGGAGAAAGGATATTCAAAATAAAATTGCATGATTGATTCGCCAAAGGTGAGTTTGCTAAATCACCGACAAGCCAAATGGATTCATTATAATTACTTGCAGCCATTCTAATGCCTTCTTTTGAAATATCTAAACCAATTCCCGTAATTCTTACATTCTCACAATCATCTAAAATTCTTTGGAAATGTGAACCTTCACCACACCCCGCATCAAGAATCATGATTTCATCTTTTAAAGCATCCATATTTTCAATGATTATTTCTAAAATCTTCTTGTGTAGAGGTGCAAAAAGATTACTTTCCATTATGACTTTTTGTCTTGCTTCAAACAATTCCTTGTCATAATGGCTATTTAAAGAACGAGTCGTCATGTTTACATAGCCTTGTTTTGCAAAATCAAATGTATGATTATTCAAACAGACAATACTTTTTAAATGAGTGACCTCCATTGGACTTTTACAAATCGGACAACTAAATACATGAACATATTTATTAACTAATTCAGCACTTTTTTCTTTATTATTCATGGTTCTCTTCCTTTCATAATAAAAAAATCACAAGCATCTGGCTGTGATTTGAGAGTAAAGGGAAAGAGGCCTATCCTTATTCCATTAGTGCTTAATAAAAGACGTCAGCAAATAACCCTGCCCTTGATCCAAACAACGAAAGGTTAAAATTAGACAAAAATAAAGAAAGGCAGAACAAGCCGCCTTTCTATACATTACACATTTTCCACACATAAACAGACAATAAGTACCCGCACATAAGTTGGATGGGGAAAGCATATTGCTAGTATATGGTGAATAACAATTCCGAAATATGAAATGAAGATTATTAAAAAAGGACAGACTAATCCCGTTTACTCTGTATACACAAACAGAGCCTTTGACCGTATTCAATTACTGGTTCAAAGTTGGGAATCGTAGTCTCATAAAATGTATCATTTTTTAATAATCCTCCTACAATTGAAAATTCACTATTAATTGTAAACCGACTTACAGAAAAAGTAAATTATAAAAACAGTTTTCCATAAACCCCTAACAACTCAAAATGGTGATTGCTAATTAAAACGTAAATAATAGGTAACTGTTTTTCGATATTACTCTCTCTAATTATATTATACCACTATTTATAAGTTATTTTTAGACTACTTATTAGGTAGTTCATATATTATACTGTTTTAACATATCTAAAAAATAAGAGGTGTATCAGTATGAATGACAAAAAAGTTGTCTTAGATAATGGTCCTTTTTTTCACGGTACGAAAGCAGAACTAAAAATTGGAGATTTATTAGAACCACAACACTTATCAAATTACCAAGATAAAAAGTCTAACTATATTTATTTCACTGCAACATTAGATGCTGCAAAATGGGGTGCCGAATTAGCAACTGCTAAATCAAAAGAAAGAATTTATGTTGTAGAACCATTAGGTGATTTTGAAAATGATCCGAATTTAACAGACAAAAGATTTCCGGGAAACCCAACACGTTCTTATAGGTCTAAATCTCCTTTAAAAATAGTAGCTGAATTAGGTTCATGGGAAAGACATTCCGATGAAGAGATAAATCATATGCTTACATCTTTAAAAACGTTACGTGAACAAGGAAAGGATGTAATATACGATTAATCTATAAGGTAATGATTTAAGAAACCAAAAATCAATTTGCTTTTGCAATAGGTTTCTAGTTCGGCTTTTAAAAGTATTTACCTGCCAAGAAGTTAAAGAATTTAGAGAAAAGACGGAAAATCATTAGAATAACCACGAATAAGAGTGGGACCTACGGATTAACGTATTGCACAAAGGAAAAAGACTGGACCCGGTACTTCGGGATCCAGTTGTATAGCGACAAAAAAGTCGGTAACTCAAAAGGTTTATTTTGTTGACCCGAAGACTACTAGTACTTTTTGAATTATAAAATAAAGTTGGAACTTACTTTAGACGATCAGATTATTTTGAACAAAAAAAGTTGGTAACTATACTTACAGATTTATTATCAAGCGGAATCACATGATAGGAAAAAGACTGTACATTAGTTTACATTCAAAAAGTATTCTAAGGCTTATACAAAAACAAGTAAAAAATTTGTCAGCTCTTCATCCATCCTTCAAATCCCCTAGTAACTTCACCTTTTATATTGAACACCTGCTTGTTTATAACATTCCATGACAGATTTTTGGAGAAATAAACTTTTTCGCCCCCATTATTTCCCTTTATTAGATCGATACTACCTAAAAAAATGTGAAGCTTTCCTTTTGTGAGAATTTACAAAATAAAAACAGATTTTCTAAGAAAAATGTTTTAAATTATAGTACTAATGGAATATATAAATTATCGAACAGAATTATACTAAAAAAGTGGAATAAACATTTAATAAAACGAATATTATGTAGTATACCCGTAGAAATCAGAAGTGTGTCCAACAGGATTATTAATGATATCGGAAAAAAACATTTGTTTTTTCGAAAGGATTAATAAAAATATAAAAAAATAATAATAGGATGGTTAACATAACAACAACGATTGGGTACACTGACTTTGGGAAAAACATTTTCCGTTTATTTCATAACCGCCCTTGATTTACCAGTTGACAGCATAGTATAATAATTGAGGGCGTTTATACCCGTTTTTCATTTGATAGTTTTGAAGAATTGGTACAAGCCTATAAAAAAAGGGTATCTCAGGAGCCGTTAAATCCTGTTAATAATAGATAAGAATGGGTCGACACCCGGAAAGGAAGGAAACAAGGTATGTGACTAATAAAAGTGAATAGAGGAAAAAGCCCGCCTTCATCTATTTGGCGCTTCACCCAGGGTAATATGGACCGCTTCATGGTCAAAGAGGTGAAGTTAGAATGAAGAAATTAGGTTGCTTTGCAGTTGATGTAGTAAAAACGATAGTTATTGGTGGTTCCGCATGGGATTTTACGAAAAGAATTGTCGCTGGCTTCAGAAGTGGAGAAGTAGGGTTTAGCATAACTCCCTTAACTGAATTATGTATTTTCTTGTTAAGTGACTGGTTCTGGGTAATACTAACAGCTTATGGACTAATACGGTTTATTCCGATTATAAACAAAAAAATCCAGCACGCCAATGCTGAACGAGAAAAGAGAAAATCTGAAAAAAGAAAGCAAGAAATAAGAGAAGTTTTACAAGAAGTAACTATAAAAAAGTAATGCCGCGCCAACGGCTAACTATTTTCCACCTCCGCGCCAACGGGGGTGTTTTTTTATCTTATGTTCCTAAATATAATATGTTCTAAATATCTAAATATGCATGTCCATTAAGAATTCTAATATAAAAACTAAGTAAAATCTTACATAGAACACTAACTTTTTTAAACTTCTTAGTTAGAAAAACCTCTAGAAAAGAGGTGATTTTAAGACATATACTAGGTAAAATCTCACTTTACTTATTACAAGGATACCAAACTTCCGAATTTCAGGCAAGCAAAAAATCGACTTAATTAATATATCATTTATTAGAGAATGAAATCAAGTGGATACTCTATTGTTTTTCTTTAGTTTTCTTAAAAATCTTTAGAATTCCTTCTAGAATTAAACAAAATTATAAGTATTATTTCCAAAATCCTAGCTTTCTATACCTAGTTATGAAGAAATATCATCAAAATCAATGATGAGTTTGGCCATGCAAATCAGTTGAGAATTTCTCTATTTCTCTAGAAACCCTGAATTAGCGAATTGTATGAAATTGGAATGACTGAGTTAGCCTCTACTTTTTCTGGGCAGCAAATATATGGATCAGATATTTGAAGAGGAGTTATAATCAATAGATTCTCTTACCGAATAAGGCGATGAGAAGTTTGAACTCACCTTTATTCACCACAGCTCTACTATCTGATTTTAGTTCCTTATCGAGTGTTAACAATTAGTAAATTTTGTACAAAACAAAATCTTGTAACTGCTAAACTAAAATCAACAGTTTCCGCCAAATAGAAATGAACACTTTTCGCCAAAACATTCAACAGTTAAGCTATCATGATTTTATATCATAATTGTTTAGCTGGAGGATTTGAAAGGTGGAAAAAATACTATTGTATGTTGAAATACATCAACTTAAACAACAAGGATTTAAAATAGCAGCCATTGCAAAAAAATTAAATATTTCAAGAAACACAGTTTATAAGTATCTGAATATGGATTTTGACGAAGCATCTGAATGGGCTATATCCACGAAGAGTAGAACCAAAAAATTAGATTCACATCAAGATCTAATATTAAGTTGGCTTAAAGAACATCCAGATCTCTCTTCTGCACAAGTGGAGGACTGGTTGAAAGAACGATATCCTACTATAAAAGTTGGCGGCAGTACAGTCCGCGGGTATGTCAGTGAATTAAGGAATATTTACCATATTCCAAAGGTAGTTCGTGTTCGAGATCATGAAGCTGTAGAAGAACTGCCTATGGGACATCAAGTCCAGGTTGATTGGGGGGAAATAACCGTAAAGAATCAAGATAAAAAGCCAGTTAAATTATACTTTATTACTTTCGTACTCTCTCATTCTCGTTACAAATATGTGGAATGGATGGACAGACCTTTTACTACAAAGGATACAATTCGTTGTCATGAAAAGGCATTTCAATTTTTCGGGGGAATTCCGAAGGAAATCGTCTATGATCAAGACCATTTAATAACAGTCAGTGAAAATGCCGGAGATATTATCTTAACGGGAGAGTTTCAAGCATACAAGCAAGAACGTGGTTTCCGAATATATCTTTGCAGGAAGTCAGATCCACAAAGCAAAGGGAAAGTTGAAAATGTAGTGAAATACGTAAAAATGAACTTTGCAAAAAATAGAGTATTTCCAAATCTTGAAGCGTGGAATGAGAAGTGTTTAGCGTGGTTAAAGAGGACGGGAAATTACAATATTCATCATACAACTAAAAAGAGACCGGTAGAAGTGCACGCCCTCGAAAAGCAACACTTAACCAAAGTCTCCTCCATGCTTTCTTTCGAAAGCAACCATAAAAATAGTATAACAAGAACTGTTCATAAGGACAATGTTATCAAATATAAATCCAATCGTTATTCTCTTCCATTAGGGACATACCGACCAAGGGGAGCTAATACGGTATATCTTGAAATACAAGATGAAATGCTCATTATTAAATCAGACTTTCAAGGGGAAATATTAGCAAAACATCAAATATGTCACGGAAAAGGAATATTGATAAAAAACAGGCAACATACGAGAGATCGTTCAAAGGGAATTCAAGCCTATAAAGAGACAATTATTCGTCAATTCAAAGATCAAGAAAAGGCTATAAAGTTTGTGAATGAAGTATCCGCTCAATATCCGAGATATGTAAGAGATCAGTTGCAGATCATTCAATACGCTATTACCCATTTTCGCCCTCAAATCGAGGAAGCCCTCGCTGTTTGTCTAAAAGAACAGCTTTGGAGTGCAAACGACTTACGTGATATTGCACAACACTTAACTAGATTAAAAGAAGGAAAAGATGTGTCCCCAACTTCTTTCGAAGCTAAACAAGATAACCTCGCAACAAAAGCTACAGCAGCAAAAAGGGAAATAGAATATTACACAAACATAATCAGAGGTGTTTCATAATGACTAGCACTGTACAGCTTTTACAAGAGCATTTTCGCCATCTTCGGATGGCGGAAACGGCGGATGAGTTGCCAGTATTACTACGAAAAGCGGAGAAATCATCTTGGACTTATCAAGAGTTTCTGCAGGAACTTCTAATGTACGAGGTGAAGAAACGGGAAGAAAAGAACGTTGAAAAGAGATTAAAATGGGCTAAATTCCCGTATGTCAAAACACTTGATGAGTTTAATATCGAAGAACAAACTTCTCTGAGTACACGTCAATTAAGTCAGTTAAGTGAGCTAAACTGGCTAGAACAACAATATAATCTAATTTTATTGGGACCGCCAGGTTCGGGTAAAACCCATATTAGTATTGGGCTAGGTATAGAGGCCATTCAAAGTGGCTATAAGGTTGCCTTTTCAACAATGGGTGAACTTGTACATTTACTAAAAACAGAAGAGTATATTAGAAAATCTCAAATTCAGTTAAAACGCATAAAGGATTCCGATATGGTCATTATCGATGATTTAATGTATATGGCAATGGACCAAAGAGAAGCTAACCTCCTTTTCCATTTAATTAATTTCCTTTACGAGCGTAGTTCTATAATTTTGACTTCAAATAAAGGCCCGGAAGAATGGGGAGAACTTATAGGAGATCAGGGAATCACGACAGCAATCTTAGACCGCATCCTCCATAGAGTAGAAGTTATTCAACTAAATGGAAATGACAGCTATAGAATAAAACATCGTTCGACCATTTTTGGAAAAGAAAGTGTTCAAAATTAATTAGCAAAAAGTGTTCAAAACTACTTGACGGTTACAAATCTCTCCTATCATAATAAATATCCAAATTATTTTTTACTGGATTTTTGAAGAGATTCTGTTTGTATTTTTACATTTTACATCGTATTCCTAACTAAAAATACGTCTAAGAAGATTGAAAAATCCTTTCTTTTCTTTAATCGCTTGTTCTTCATTATCTTTTCTAGCTTTATTAATTTTTTCATCAGACCAGTTTTCAGCCCAAACTATCCTATTATCCCTTATCCAATAATGGGACCTACACATATAAGACCAGTTCCCAACAGATGGGGAAAGAGAAACACTTTCCCCATTATAAATTAACTTCCAATCACTGGGTGACAAAGGTGTAACAACCTCTTCTCCACATCCACATGCGCATTTATGAATGGCAGTGTTATAATCTAAGCTTATATAAATTTTGTTTTCTTCTATGTTATCCGGAATCAGTGATACAAAAGAATGTTTAAGCACTTTGATCTTCATTTATTAATTCTCCCATATTAATTGAATAGGTCGTATCATGTTCCAGATAGTTGTCTTGATAAAATCCATAATGCTTCTTCCATTTTATTACTGCTAAAGCTGCATTTAATGCATTTAATTCAGCGATTTGAATATTAGTAGAATAGTCGTCATCCACACTATTAGAAAAGGAAATTCGCTTAGACAGATGATCATTTTTTTCTGGTGTACCAGTTGTCACCCTGACATCACCAATTAAGGAGTCGTTAACGACTTCAATTCCAATTCCAACATCTATAAATGGTATAAAACTTTCTAATAAATTATCTATTATAAGTTTTTTAGCAGCACCATCATCAATAGAAATAAAAACAAAATCATTCAAAAGAACTTCCTGAATATTTGATTCATCAATATATTCATTATGACAAGTAATCTTTTTATGCATGTTATTATAAATATTAAAAAAGTATTGAGTTTTGTAACTCTGTTCTTCCAACTCTTCCGCTGAAGGTGACCCAGGTGCTCTAAATGCATTATGCTGTAAAAAGATATCCCCATCAAATATGTGTATTTCAGAGACCGGTGTCTTACATACCAAGTCCAAAATATAAGACCCGGTTCCACCAAGTCCAATAATACCAATCTTTAGCCCATTTAGTTTTTGTGAAATTTGAATAATATTTGCTCGACTTGAATTAGTATCATAGTAATTAAAAACTGTTTCATTATTAGTTCCCACCGTACGGAAAGTTTTTGCGGTAACTAAATCATTCATAGAATAGGCAGGAGCCATAATAACATTTATATATGTTGTAAACTTTTCGTAGTAGTCACTATATCCAGACTGCGGTTTATTTGAAAAGGAGTGATTTATTGATATTCCTTCTGCTAAAACTTGTTGAGTAGATGTATACTGAATACCACTAAGAATCGACCCTTGTTTGTCACAAGGGTGATCTCCTATAAAATGAATTACATGATTGTCTGGTTTAATTGTTTTGTCTCCAGCTAAACAAAGGGTTGAAACGAGTGTCCCATAATTAATTTCTTTATTTGAATTTACATAAGGTACATGGTGAACAAGTGCGTATCCGTTTATGACATCAATTTCAAAACCTTCGTCTCTTAACCTTTTTAAGTCCGGACTACGATTTATCAGTTCTTGTGACATTAATAATCATCCCTTCTTTCACTGTAATTACATCACCTTCTACCATGGACCCCTTATCTTCATGCTTACCTTTTGAATATTTAACTGTAAAAACAATATTGGGTGTTGGAACAACCTGACCAAAAGCTAAGTTAATGACTTGTTGATAAGATAATTTTTTCTCATCAACTTCTTTCATTCGTCCGTTTATAATTAAATTAAATACTTTTCCTTTATCTTTGTTCATATACATATCCTCCTAAGACTTCATTTTCATAATTCCTTGCAACTATACTTGTTGTCTCTATTACCTTAGTGTACTATTAAACTAATATAATTTTATTTACGTACTTTTTTCAGTGGAAAAGCTATCGATGGCGTTTTTTCCACTATTTTTTTGTGAAAATCCATTTATTACTCTTGCATTTGGGTTAAATCTATTCCTAATGCTTTTAATATAGATGCAGCAAGTAAAAATGTGATAACAGGGCCAAACAGCCTAGCAATTAAAACATCATATAAATGTGTAATAATAATTCACCCTTCTCCTATAATTTTTTTAAAATATTTAACTTTGTTGGTCCTCTACATATTACTTGAATATCCACTTCTCTTGCTCCCCTCTCAGCTTCAATTTCAAAATTGAAAACCGTTCTTTTTTATGGTATTCAATTTTGAAATTGAATACCATTTTTATAAAAAACCTGCTTAAAACAGGCTTTTATATACGAATTGTCTGCCTCCTTCAGGCATCTGAACTTCTTCCCGATAGATTAATCTTTTCGCATAAAGTTTGGAAAGTTGTGTGCTGGCAGTATTTAATTTCTTTCCTAGATTATCCATTACATCTCTAGCAGTAACTTGTTTATGGTCATAAACAAAAGCCAGGATTTCCTTAAGCGATTCCTTTGTACCGCCTATATAGCCAATAATAGTATATAAATCACTAGATTTTGCAACAATACATAATTCCTCAATATTCAAGGTACTTTCAATATTATATTCATGGTCATATTCATCTTCAGGACTTAAGTTATCAAGAAACAAAAACTTCTCAATTTTATTCTCCTGAAATTGTTCAATCATCCACTTTAAAGGCTTAGCTATGACTTCATCAATTCCAGAGGCATTTGAATCACCAATCTGGGTCATGTCCAACCTAAATATAGTTTTTGATGGCGTATTTTTAATTTGATTAATTATTTCGTAATTAACTTGTTTAAGTTTGGGACGACTTAGTAGTTTTAAGGGTTCTTGAGAATCATTTATTTTTAAATCAATAATATGCATTTTTTTCGCCCTTTCGACTTCAATTACAATTTTGAAATCTATTTATATTTAATATCAATTATTAACTATTGTCAAGAGGGTATTTTATTTTTAATTGAAAGAAGGTTCCAAAACTTTTAGATCCTTTATTTAAAGATTGAACATCTTTCTTTGAGACTCTATACACAGTGTTATTTGTACATAAATCTAAAATCACTTCATTCGAAGGATGAAAGGCTTTCTGTTTAACATCTAATAGTCCATTTCCTCTATCATCTTGTTCCAGTCTAGAAGCCTTCGTCATTATAGCAGCTCTTACAACCTCATCAGTAGTTAACCCACGAAGCGTATCTTTTAAACTTTCATATATTCCATCACCGTTATCTGTTACAGCTATCTCCATTTCCCTATCTTCATTGTTACTTTTTACAGAAATGAAGCATGGTGTTTCCGTATGATCTATTACATTATTCCCCAATTCGGTAATAAATGTTTGTATATTTGAAAGACGTGCTCCCCGGAACCCTTTATTCTTTAAAATTTTTTTTATAGAATCATTTATTTCTTCGATATCTTCATAATTTGTAGCTTTTTTAGTTTCCATTAGTTCAGTTTCTAGATTGTACCTGTTTCTATTATAAATTGACTCCATATACATCTGATCATCAAATTGGGATTTGATATTTTTACTACAAACCTCAAAAAAATTCATCCGTTGCATATATTTAACTGGACGATCATCGTTTGGTACTTTCACCTTTACATTATATTCTTTTTCCAAGAATTCAAGGATTGATAACAAACCTGTATAACCAATTGGTGTTATATACTTTAATCCTCTTAAATCTAAGCTAATTTTCGCATCAGGTTCTAGCGTACTAGTAACATCCATTGTTTTATTCAATAAATCCTGTATCGCAAAGACACTATCTAATTTGTTAAAGGGTTTTATTCTCATATAAAAACCGCCTTCGGTTATGTGTACCATATGATTATAGCAAATTTATCCAATTGAGTTGTTAGGATCTTCAGTGGATTTAAGGTTTATTGAGCAGTACTAAATTATGAATTGAAATAAAGTCCTAGAATCTTCACATGAAAGCTCTAGGACTTTTTGTATTAACTAATCGTTTTCGTCGCATTCTCTTTAACCTGATTGATTATATGAACAAGTTTCTTCTGTTTGCCTGCATCAAACAACTTGATAAAGCTCTGTGGTTTATCGAAAGGCGGCTTGGTAAGTTCAGCTACATTTTCAAAATAGCCGTTATGCTCAATATAATCAATGACTTTGTTTACGAATGCAATTTGGTTTGCATTAAGATTCTCCTCATTTATGAATGAGGAAAAAGCTTTTAATGCTGCCTCTCTTTCCATCTTCGCAATTCTACGGACGAGTAAACCAAACGGCGTGTCTTTAAAATAACTTTTATAGTCTTCCTTCGTCCCAAGTTCACCCGTGAAGATTTTTTCCAATGTCTTATAATCGGACTCATTGAGAGGGATATTATTTCTTAATTTATGAATAGCTATATTGTTCTTGTTTTCTTCTATATACTTATTGACTTTAAGCTTATAGTCCTCAAAATCATAGGATAATTCAAATTCTTTTCCTACTGTACGTTCTAATTCGACATCATCAAGATTTGTATAAACAAACTTTGGTGCATCTGCTACCGCAAATTTCATCAAATCACGAAGCTCTTGCCGAATTCTTTCGGAATTCAGGATATCTGCTCCATCCCAAAACTCATCTTCTGTGACCTCTTTTAAGATAGGGATCTTCGCTTTAACAGCTGGAATCGTTGTTTTCTTTAAAAGGGTGGAGGCCTTTGAAATTGTTATGTTTTTGAATCTTGTTAAACTCTTCGTACCCTCTATTTGTGACAACATTAATCCATAGATTAAGTTATCAAATTCAACGGCCTTTTCATCTTTATCGTTCATAGAAACTAGGTCAGCAATGTTTCCGATTAAATCGGATTTGTCTTGTTCAGTAAGAAAGATAAAAGCTTCTTTCGAGTTAAATTTATCGACATACTTTCTTTTCATTTTCACATCAATTCTATTAACTGACAGCATTGCAATTTGCTGAAAAACTTTTTCCACCATTGTACTTCTAAGCTCTTGAAAATCTTCTCCCACGAAAGCTGAGTCCTGCATATGGAAAATTAGCTTTATTCTTTTTGCAAAAATATTCGCTTGTGTAGACATGCTTGCACTTGCTTCAA
Source organism: Ferdinandcohnia sp. QZ13 (assembly GCF_031324165.1). Classification (NCBI taxonomy): domain Bacteria; kingdom Bacillati; phylum Bacillota; class Bacilli; order Caryophanales; family Bacillaceae; genus Ferdinandcohnia; species Ferdinandcohnia sp. QZ13. Next base: position 180,254 of record NZ_JAVIVW010000002.1, read on the forward strand.
TTCCATTCTTTTTCTCTCTGAAGTACTCAAAATTCCCAAGATAGTCAAATATATAAAAGTATTCCTTTTCCTTTCCCTTTCCAAAAAGATCGGGTCGTATTCTTGTTCCTCTACCAATCATTTGCCAGAATTTAATTTTTGAACGAACGCGTTTAAAAAACACAAGGTTTACTATTTCCCTAACATCGATTCCTGTATCGAGCATATCAACCGACACTGCTATATGTGGTTCTTTAATCGGGTCTTTAAATTGTAAAATTAAGTCCTGTGCATAATCATCATCGCTTACAATACGCTTGCAAAATCCCCCTTTGTATTCTGGGTATAGTTCATTAAAACGGTCCACAATAAACTGGGCGTGTCTCTTGTTGGTAGCAAATATGATTGTTTTTCCTAGTCGTGTACCACTCGCATCTTTTAAACCATTCGTCATAAGATCATTAATTACATGATCAACTGTATTATGGTTGAAGATAAATTTATTGATTTCAGGTGCAGGAATTTCTTCTGGCATCTCACCGTCTTCATCCGTAAAGTCTTCTTCATATCTTTCTCTTTCTTCTGAAGAAAGATCATGATAGGTAATTCCTTGTGATAAAAATTTCATAGTAACCTCTATATTACGGAACGGAACTAGTACATGGTCCTTATACACTGCCGTGTCATAATCATAAGCAAAAGTTGGCACATTTTTTTGAACCTGAAAAAAGTCATAAGTGCTACTATGAACGTCTTCCCTTGGTGTTGCTGTTAAACCAACAACGTATGCATCAAAATAGTCAAATATTGCTTTATATTTCTTGAAAATACTTCTGTGACTCTCATCAACGATAATAAGGTCAAAATGTGCAGGGGTAAATAAGCGACTACCGTCAGGATTTCTAGCACTGTCTATAGAATTTAGCATGGTCGGATAAGTCGAGAATACTATACGAGCATTTTTATCATCTTTATTTGATATCAGATTACATAAGGACATATCCGGGAGATAAATTTTAAAGTCGCTCTTTGCCTGTGTAACTAATGCCGTTCTATCAGCCAAAAACAATATATTTGTAATGTAACCGCCTCTTGAAAGGACATCTGTTAAACTAGCAGCCGTTCTTGTCTTTCCCGTCCCAGTAGCCATAACTAAAAGAGACCGCATATGCCCTTTTTCGATGTTATCAGAAACAGCTCTTATTGCTTGTTTTTGATAATATCTGTCTGTAATCTTATCATCTATTTTAATTTCACTTAGATTCTTTCTCGAAAATCGCCGGTTATAAATTTTTTGTAAATCATCTCTTGAAAAGACACTACTAACTGATCTTTGAGGACTGGTCTTATCATCCCAAATAAAGTAATCATATCCATTCGTATTAAAAATGATTGGCCGATGACCCGTCATTTGTTCTATGCAATTAGCATATAGCCACGCTTGGTGAGTACCATTCTTTGGATCCTTAATTGTTCTTTTTGCCTCAATTATAGCAATAGGCGTACCATCTTTTCCCCATAGTACATAATCAACAAAGCCTTGTCCTGAACCTAATTCCTTTGGCATTCCAACAACTGGCATTTCTACTTCTACACAATCTTTTTTTGAAGTTTGAGAAAAGTTCCAACCTAGTGTTTTTAAGTCTACATCGATATACCTTTTTCTTGTTGCAAATTCTGAGAGATCTTTACTTGTGAATTTTCTTTCTGTTTTATGCTCATCCTTATTTGCAGTATATTCCTTACTCTTTTTCTCGAGCTCTGCCACAAGTCTGGCAATTTCCTTATCCTTTTCATTGATTAACTTATCAGTTTTCTTTTTAAAGGTTTTAAGTTCATTAGATAATTGAGTCTCGATTTTCTTTGCAAATTCCGCATTGTCTTCCCCTTTCGGTATAAGCTTCTCATCAAATTTTCTTTCTTCATAATCAGATCCATAGCAATAATCAATCCATTGAATAAATTCAAATAAAATTGAAAGTGATAGAATCGCATCATTTTTAGAAATTGATTTTTCTGTATGTACAGCCATGTTCCCAACCTTAACAATATACTGAAGTTTCCCCCATGTAGTCGGGTCTACGGCGTAACGAAATGATTCTTCGTGCACTAAAGCCTGCAGGTTATCTTTATATGGCATTTTCATGGTAGTATCTGCAGAATAAACCCATTTAACTGCTAACTCGAACGCCTTTCTACTTCCAACCGCAGACATGGCAGGAGAAGTTATTAATACATTTTCGGCATCCAAGCAAGCTTTGGAAAATAGCTTATATTCAGTGCTATCTTTTAAAAACTGAAAATTTGTTGCCACATAATCACCTGCTTTCGCTAATCGAAATATTTACCCATAAGACTATTGAAAAGATTTTGGCTTTCTGTGATAGATTGTTTTACAATTGATTTTTTCTCTTCAATCTTTAATACTATTTCTGCAAATTTGTTTTGAAGTTCTAGTGGAGGAAAAGGAATAATTAAATTTAATATATCCCCATTTGATATATTAGCTTGACGTATTCCTCTACTAATGCCAGTTAATTTTCGTTTTATTTCTTTATCCTTTAATAAGTACTGTAAATATCTAGTGTTCAGTGGATTTTTAATTTCCAATTTGGCATTTCGTTGATTTAAATAGTATTTTGGAAAGGTATTTGGTAATACACAAACATTAGCATAATCGTCCTTACCAACTGTTCCTGTTAAGGAAATAACAATATCGTTTGGGTATACAATGTATTTTGTCAATTTACTATCTTCTGTCCAAAAACTAATTCCTTCATTTTTAAAAGTACCAGAATTTATATTTCCAATTTTTATAACCGGTATGCCATCTTCTACATATCCACCACTTTTAAAAGCATATCCACCAATAACATCTACTTTTTTACTAAGAGGTACCTTCTCCCAATCCTTTTCATTCAAAATAGGGTCACCAAACATATCATAAAAAGTTGCTTCAATTAAGTAATCAAGTTCTTCAAGCTGTTTTTTATGACCATCGATGATTTCTTGTGTTTTATCAAGGATATCTGCAATCTTTTTTTGGTCTTCGATGTTTGGAAGTTTCATTTTTATTTTTAGAAGGTTACTTTTGGTTAAACTAGGTATTGTAACTGTAGTATTTAATTTTTCAAAGTTAAAATCCACACAAAAATAGTATAAATATTTGGGGTATAAATAGTTTGGATTTGCTACTAAACCAAAAGCAGTATCCACATTCCAAAACTTTGTTTTTACATATATAGGATTATTAATACTTCCTTTTCTACCGATAATTACAGTGTGTGGAGGGCAAATATAATCATTAGCGTGTCCCATAATTCCCCCACTACCGTAAATAGGGTATTCTCCATTATCATCTTTTACTTTTTTATAATCTCTACCATTTTTAATCTCTAACACATCTTGCCATTCTTTTATGAAATCAACACTCATTTTCCATCAGACCTCTCAATTCCTCCATCTTGGAACCTATATTGATTGCCAATTCATCAAGGCGAGCCATTATTACTTCCGGCTTTTCATATTCTACTTTTTCATATTCAATTTCTTTGTATCGATTTATCGATAGATCGTATCCATTGTTCTTGATTTCTTCCTTATCAACAAGGAAGCTTTGTTCTGTTTTCTTCCGATCTTTTTCGTTTTCGAGATTATGAAATCTGTTAATAATATCAGGGATATCACCTTCATCCCCCAACTTATTTCTCTTATCATCCAATGAATAACCATCCGACTTCATATCATAAAACCATACCTTATCTGTGCCACCTGCATTTGTCTTGGTAAATACAAGAATTGCCGTAGAAACTCCAGCATATGGTTTAAATACTCCACTTGGCATAGAAATAACTGCCTGTAAGTTCTGGTTTTCAACTAATTCCTGTCTCAGTGATTTATGAGCTTTTGATGTACCAAATAGTACACCGTCTGGGACAATACAAGCACATCTTCCACCAACATTAAGCATCCTAATAAATAAAGCTACAAAAAGTAATTCAGTCTTCTTTGTATTACTAATTGCTTTTAAGTTTTCATGAATACTTTCAGGGTCTATTGTGCCTGTAAAAGGTGGATTTGCTAGTATAACATCATAAGTATCTGATACGTCATTTTCCTTTGATACGCTGTCAGCGTAATTGATTTGTGGGTTGGGGATAGAATGTAGCATTAGATTCATTGCGGATAAACGAAGCATCGTTCGATCCGTATCAAACCCACTAAAAGCCTCACCTTCAAATTTCTCCCACTGTCCAGTAGTCATTTCACTTTCATACCGATGTCTAATATGTTCCGCAGCAGAAACTAGAAAACCAGCAGTTCCACAGGCTGGGTCACAAACTTTGTCATCAGGTGTAGGATTGAGTAACTTAACCATCATATCTCGTATGTGTTTCGGTGTTCTAAACTGTCCATTTTGACCTGCCACAGACAATTTACCGAGCATATACTCGTACAAATCCCCCTGCATATCTAAATCTTTAATGTCATGTTCGTATAATTCATCTAATCCGGTGATGATTTTCTGTAACACTTGTGGTGTTGGAATAAGGAACATGGCATCTTCCATATATCTTGAAAATGCAGATGTTTTATTGCTATTTATTGATTTAATAAAGGGGAACACCCTTTGACCAATTGTTTCATAAATATCCCTTGCATCTTTATTTTTGAATTTTGACCAACGCATAGCTTGACCTTCTTCGGTCTGTGGGAAAATCTTGTTTTTCACTTCCACACCAATTGCTTCAAGGCTTTCATATTCAATTTCTTTTTCATCTAAAGAGCGGATAAACATCAAATAAGTCAGTTGTTCAATAACGGTGAGAGGTTGTGTAATTCCCCCTGCCCATATATCCGTCCAAATTTTATCAATTTTATGTTTTATTTCTCCAGTAATCATCTTGGTTCACCTAATGCTTTCTGTTATAATAATAAAATTTCTTAGTCTATACTAATAGTACTTATTTACCAATATAATACCATATTAATAGGCAAAACACTTTTACTATACTTAATTAAATTTCACCTATATCTAATTATCCATTGACTAGACAATATAATAAACATCCAATTTCTTTCAATAAGTGTCTATTTTTCAAAATAGCAATTAATAAAAAACACTCTTTTAACCTTTTATCAATAATTTCTTTTCAATCTCATTTCTCACTTTTTGACTCCAATCTTTATATATTGGTCTATGACTATCAACAGTCTTAAATGTGATATTTTTGCAGCCTTTTCTCTTAAGCTGACATATAACCGTCAAGATTTTTTTATTAAGAAAAGTGGATCAATTATCTGCTACAGAGTTTCCACATGTGTATTTGGCACTTTAAAAATGATGTTAATGGCAGTATCTCTTATGAATATAAGAAAGCCTAAAATACGCAGGTAATGCATAAAACACTGCATATTTTAGGCTATTTTATTTTATTCCTTATTGTGTTAAAGCACCCGATCGTATTATAAGGTCAATCAGAAAAGAAAATTTTTCTGGTTGACCATTTTTTATATCGATATATGATAACCGTAGCCGGGGTAGAACGTAAGCACCCGTGGGACTTTGATCCCGTCAACTAAACAGTTCGCCCCCTACTTGTAGAAACATGATTGAGGCTGGTTGGGACAATGATCTCGTATAACAAGCGAAGCTATGAAACTACATGGAGGGATAGGGGTTACCGGTTAATAGAATTTCAGGAGGAGATAAATGATGAATCCAGTCATAGGCCTGGATGTGGCAAAAGGCGAAAGTCAGGTTCAAGCATTCTTGGATAAAAAGCAGCCATACAAAAAGAGTTTTAAAATAGCACATACTCTCGAAGGATTAAGTATTCTTCTAGATTTCATTAAAGAGGTAGAGGACGTATCAGGAGGACGACCTCCTATTGTATTAGAATCCACTGGACATTATCACACACCGATTATGCAATATTTTGAGGACAGAGGATATTTATTGATTATCGTCAATCCTCTCATATCATATCGGGCTAAGAGTTCTAGTTTACGCAAGGTAAAAACGGATATTGTTGATGCTCATCACCTCTGCGAGCTGTACTATAAAGAAGACTTGGAGCCTTATAGACAACGATTAATCCAACTTTTAAATCTGCGTAATCTGACAAGGCAACATGAAAATATTACAGGCATGTTTGTACAAACTAAACTGCAATTTCAGGCAGTTCTGGATCAAGTATTTCCTCAATACTGTGGGGTTTTTGGGTCCTTATATTCGGATGTTTCTTTACTAACGCTACAAGCATTTCCCACTTCAGAAGAAATCTTGAAAGAAAGCAAAGAAACCATCGCTAATAAAATAAAGGAGCTATGTAAAAGTCGTTCAAAACAATGGGCAAACAATCAGGCAGAAAAACTAATGGCTGCCGCGGTTCAAAACCCATTCCAGAAAACCTTATATCATAGCCTTTCTTTAAGCTTGGGTATGTATATTAATATGCTTCTCGAATACAAAAAGCATCTATCCAAGCTTGAAAATGAGTTAAATGCTTTAGCGAAAAGTATTGAAGAATATAGAATTATCCAATCAATCCACGGAATCGGCGAAAAAATCGCTGCCACGATTATTTCTGAGATTGGGGAAATTGATCGGTTTAATCACCCTAAAAAGTTAGTTGCATTTGCCGGACTTGATCCAAGTGTCTTTGAATCTGGTACATTCAAAGGTACTTTAAATCGGATTACCAAAAGAGGTTCTAGTAGACTACGACATGCCCTGTATATGGCCGTTAAATGTGCCATTCGTGATTGCCGGAAACAGAAAACGACAGATGAAATCCTTCCTCGTAACAAGCGATTACGAGAGTTTTATGATAAGAAACGTGAAGAAGGAAAACCCTATAAAGTGGCTGTAATAGCATGTGCGAATAAACTCTTACATTGGATTTATGCACTTTTAAAAAGTAAATCAGCTTTCCAAGATCTAGCCTAATTTAAAAATATAACTAAACAGACCAAAACTTTCCAAACATCGAACATTGGAAGGTTATTTGGCATGCATAAATTTAGTATAGCATGAGATAATTTAAGTTTTTATTGAAAAATATTGACAAACTATTAGCTGGTTTAGTTTAAGTGAAAATATTCCATCTTTTTCATCTAAACAAAATCTATTCCCTTAATGTGTGAGAGCATATCAAAAAGACGCCTTTACTAAAGAAAAGCGTCCTTTAATGGAATAACAAAAAAATGGATTTAGTCCTAAAATCGTTGGCTTGTTGAACGCACCCGTTTGCACAATAATGGTCATTCAAAAAATTAATTCATCCCTGACGGATTGACTCCCTCGAAATTAGCATACATATGAATATTATTAAGTATAATGTCCATTACTTCTATCACTGAGGGCGAGCATTTAGTCAAAGTTTGAAGCCCTTATGTAGGTATTCGTTGATGTGCTGCTATCCGGCATTAAAATAGCCATGGACTAGTTATTCTTGTCGCCAAACAATAAACCACGGCGGGGCTTGCACCATCTTTCTTGTAAAGGAGGAATCGGCAATTCCTAAACTAGCCAAAATGGATACCTTCAGCAGGGAGCTAACATCAACTTATTTTAGCCCCTTACCCTTTTACTCCTCCTAATGCAATCCCTTCAATCACTTGTTTCTGGCCAATAATAAAGACGATCACTAACGGTAGAATCGCTGATACTGCTGCAGCCATAATCAAGGAATAAAATTCTCCATTGATAGTGGAAAATTTCTGCATTGCTACCGGAATCGTTAATAAACTGTCAGTACGCAAGAAAATCAGTGGATTTTGATAGTCATTCCAGGTCCAAATAAATCTGAGTATCCCATACGTCGCAATTGCCGGTCTGACAATTGGCATAGCGATGGACCAAAAAATCTTCCAGTGCCCTGCACCATCAATCTTTGCAGCTTCAATCAAGTCGTTAGGAATACTCATAAAAAATTGCCTCAGCATAAACGTTCCCAAAACACTAAAACTGCCGAGCAACACCAGTCCCAAATGGCTGTCGAATAAGCCAATATTTTTGTATATAATAAATTGGGGAACGAGAATTGCCTGCTGCGGTACCATATAAGTTGCCAATACAAAAATAAAGAGGACTTTTCCCAATGGGAATTTGACCTTGGAAAAACCATAAGCGGCAAGTGAAGATACAGTAACTGAGATCAGTGTAGTTAATACCGTTACTTTAATCGTATTCAAGTAATAAATGTAAAATGGATGTTTTCCAAACCAAACTTCCTTATAATTAGATACACCATTCCATCTTTCCGGGATCCATTGAATTGGAAATTTAAAGACATCTGCTTCAATTTTAAAAGATGTCGAAAGCATCCACGCAAATGGTAATAGGAACAGAATGCTGCAGGCGAGCATAATGATTGTGATAATACTTTTTCTAATATTTAATGACTTTGCCATGTCTTCCCCTCCTTAATAATTCACCCATTTTTTCTGTCCGACCCATTGAATTACCGTAATTGTGAATACAATTACGAAGAGTACAACAGCCATGGCTGAAGCTGGGCCAATCTTCAGATTAACGAAAGCGGTTTCATAGAGATTCCAGACGATCATGGAGGTAGAATTTATTGGTCCACCCTTTGTCAGTACGGCAATAAGGTCAAACACCTTAAAGGTTGCAATAATGCCGGTGATAAATAAGAAGAATGACGTGGGTGAAATCATCGGCAAAGTAATGTGTCGAAATTTCACCCAGGCATTTGCACCATCAATTTCTGCCGCTTCATATAAGTCCTTTGGAATGTTCTGCAGTCCTGCTAAATAGACAATCAAGTTAAAACCAATGGATATCCATACCTGAATAAGCATGATAGAAAAGAGCGCAAAATTTGGATCAGCAATCCATTTTGGCGGATTTTCAATACCCAAGGACATAAGCACCTGATTAATCGGCCCGGCTGATGGGTGAAAAAGAACCTGCCAGACAACCGCAATAGCTACAATACTTGATATATACGGCATAAAAAAGGCTACTTTAAAATATCCTTTGAAATATACATTTCTATCAATGATAATAGCCAATAGAAGCGAGATTATCATGCAGGTCGGTACAGTTAAGATAAAGAGTGTATTATTCATAAGTGATTTTAAAAAAGCTTTATCCTGGTACAATCTGCTGAAATTATCGAATCCTACCCATTTCAATTCTGAGAGCGGGGTGATAAAGCTCCAGTCTACGAAACTAAGAACAAAAGTGGCGATAATTGGGAGCATCACTAGGATGGAAACCCCGATGAGCATTGGCGATACAAAAAGCAAGCCTATTAAATTTTCATTTTTCTCCTTACGAACCTTTCTCTGTTTAGGAGCTTCTGAGACCTTTACAGGTGTGGTGAGTTCAGTTTTTAAGTTCATTGTCTTCACCTCGATTTTTAGTATACTTCTATTATAAAGTCATGGCGGATTCTTCGATTAACGGTATTTTGATAAATACATACACAATTTTGACTTCTTCCTGTATGTGAGTTGTTTTTCAGAATGACAAAAAGTCCAGCATCGAAATGATCTGGACTTTTTGTCATGCCTTCCCGCCCCGATACTCGATAGGGGTGACGCCGACATTTTTTTTAAATATCTTGATAAAATAGCTTTGATTATCATAACCAAGCCTGTCGCATATTTTTCCGACGGAGTCCGTTGTTTGTTCTAGCAATTCCTTTGCCCGGTTTATTTTTATCTTCGTGACGTATTCTACAAACGTTTCTCCAACTTCTTTCTTGAACAAGCGGCTAAAATAGCTTGGATTTAAATACAAGTGGCCGGAAACTTCTTCCAAGCTAATCTTCTTCTCCAGATTCATTGCCACATATTTAAAAGCATCCAAGATTTCTTTGCGCCGGGTTTGCTCATATACTTCATTAACAATGGAGATGATAGAATGAAAATTATCCATAAGCCATGACTCCAACTCACTCAGAAATTTAACCTCCAAAATTTCTTCGTACTGAGATTCAACCGTTTGTTGGGCCCGAAAAAACTGTAATGCGCTCAGCTTTATTCTTAAATCCAATACTAATTTAAGGACCCATTCTTTTACCAATTCAGGTGGGAATTGACGTTGTTTTAAAAACGAAATCCATTTGGAAACAAAACGAGTAATGCTATCCTGATCCCTAAGCATGATTAACTCTCTCATTTGTACTGCAGCCTCATCATATTTGGAGAATAAATCTTCAGATGGCGCTTCAAGCACTTCCATTCTTTCTATAATCTCCCCAGGCTCCAAATAAAAACTTTGATGCTCGCTATTCTGTAAAAGGACTAGCTCCCGCTTGAACTCTAACATTGTACTACAACCTTCACCTATAACAAACGATAACGATATATTAAGCGTTTTATTTATTGATTGCTGAATACTTCTCAAACATTCCTTAACATTAGAAATTGAACTCCTTTTTAACTTTAAAGAGGAGGGAATAAATATATAGAACTGCCTGGCACCTAGTTGAAAATGGACTGAATCTCGCCAGAATTTTCCAACCACTTCTGATACAACATTATTAATCGCAAATGTCAACGCATCCTCTGATTTAAATTGCTCCTTTAGAACTTGGAAATGATGAATCATTGCAATGGCGCCAATATACCCGGTCTTACCAAAATCAAGACCAAACGTTTTTGCCTCTGTCAGCCATTCGTTCTCATTTAGGGCAGAAGAGTCAATGACTTTCCTAATGAACCGTTCTTTAATACTCTCCTTGTTTTGGTTGAACACCTGTTTTAGCTCAATTTCTTTCAAGGCTTTATTGGTTTTTTCATCGAGATTTTTCTTAAATTTCCTTATAAGTTCCGATAATTCCTCAGGGACAAAGGTGTCTTTAACCAGATAATCTTGTACCTGCAGCCTGAGTGCCTGATGGGCATATTCAAAATCGGCATGGCATGATAAAATTGCAACCTGTAAATTTGGATTTCTCTCTTTTAATTTTTGCGTCAATTCAATGCCATTCATTTTCGGCATACCAATATCAGTGATTAATATATCAGGCATTTCCGCTAAAGCTGATTCAAAGGCACTGGCGCCATTTTCATGCATGCTTTTTAGTGTCACCCCAAGCTGATCCCATTCAATTACTTCGGATAACAATTGTAATACCGGATAATCATCGTCAACTAGCATTACTTTGTACATCAGAATTTCCTCCTTTTTGAATGGTTAAAATGACCTTTGTACCTACTCCGGGTGAACTTTGAATATCCATTTGAAATGATTTACCAAAGGTGATATACATTCGTTCATAAACATTTGACAAACCCAATGATGAGAACCCTTTGTTATTTCCATGACCGCCTTGCTCTATTCCATTCGATTGAATTAGCCTGCTTCGCAATTGACCTAACGTTTCCATATCCATCCCCTGTCCATTATCTTCAATCATAATCACTAGCTGATTTTCCGTTAATTCTGACTTTAGGATGATAGTTCCTGCTCCCTGATTAAGGCCGTGGATAATGGAATTTTCGATGATTGGCTGCAGGATAAAACGCGGAAACCGTTCCGCATATGCCGCATCATTGACTGATATTTCAACATTGATCTTCTCTTTTTGCCGCATATTCATGATGTTGATATAGTCTAAGATAATTTGGACTTCTTCACGAAACGTGATGGTTTCTTTATTTTTGTCGATTGTCATACGAAGCAATTTGGACAAGGAACTGATAATGTCTGCACTATCCTTATCTCCTTTTACCAATACCTTCATTCGGATCGAGTTAAGGACATTAAACAAGAAATGGGGATTAATTTGCGCTTGAAGCATCGCCAGCTCAGCTTTTCGCTTTCTTTCCTGTGTATCTTTTATTTCCTCAATCATTTCATTGATACGGTCTAGCATATGGTTAAATGATTCAGATAATCTCCCAACCTCATCGTTGTTCCGAAGGCGGGAACGAATCGATAAATTCCCCCGTTTAACCGCTTCAGCAATAGTCCCTAAGTAGACGATTGGTTTCGTGATCGTTCGCAACAGATAAGTCATCAAAAGAAGAAAAATAGTAAAAGAAAGAACTTGAATAATAAACACTTTATTAAAAATCACATTAATTTGGTTTATAGCTTGTTTGTATGGAATAATCGAGACCAGCTTCCACCCCACAAATGAAATATTGTGTTCCGCAATTAAATAATTTCGATTTGATATTTGAAAAATATTGGAAGAATTATTTTTCGTGAGTTGGTCACTATATTGAAATTGCTCACCGATTTTGGAATTATCCTGATGTGAAATGATATGGTTCGATGAATCCAGAATCATCATTTCCTCTCGGCCCTGAAGCTTTTCAAATACTTGATTCACCTTGTTTTCCATGATGGTGACGAGTACATACCCGTAAATCTTTAAGTTTTCGTCCCTTAAGGTCCTTCCAACTGATATTTGATAAGGATTGTTCCTTTGTTCCGAATTAATCATGGTCGGCTGGCTTGCAATCCAGGCCGACTCATATCCTTGTAATTTGTTTAATTGCTTAAACCAATCTTTTGTCACTAAGTTACTAGGGTCGAATTCATAATAAGAATAGTTGGTGTACGATTTCCCATTTTTTAAAATAATCGTTACGTACGCTTTTTCTCCCACCAATGTAATATTTTCAATCGTTCTATTAATTTTGCTTTCATCGATAAACCGTTGATAATCCGACTCCGATTCTGGTTTACTTTTGGCAACGTCTTTTAAAATGGTATTAATTTCGGCATCGAGTTGAATAAAATTGACAATGTACATCATATCTTTCAAGAGTTTCTCTACATATTCATTTGCGATTGTCAGTTCCCGGTTCGCATTGGCAAGCGCCTGATTCATTAACGTGTCTTTTGTTAAATAGTTATAGATAAATAACGTAAGCGTTGCGGGGATTACCAGACAAATAATCGAAATGAAAATGACTTTAAAACGAAAAGATCGAGGTGCCTTCATACGCTGCTGTTTTTTATTCCACACATGAGGTCCCCCTTTCTAATAGAAAGATGGGGCTGTAATAAATTACAACCCCTCTTTCTAAATTATCATTTTATCTCAACCATTTGTCTATGATTATTTGTTGTTATTAATAATTTCCTGAACTCTTTCCTCTGAAGCTTTAATCGTCTTGTCAATATCCTGCTCGCCTAAAATCAATTTTTCATACTCTTCATTGATCACTTTATAGATTTCGGCCTGATAGGATACTGGTGGAATAATCTTCGATGATTTTGTATTTTGTAATACGTAAATCAAGGAGTCTTTATCGACCTTTTCAGGCGTTTTTTGAGTGCTGAGAATCTTATCGACAATACCAATTAAATCAGTTTCACTTACTTTATTCCACGAAGGGATGCTTTTACCTTGAACAATTTGTCCTTCGGTAGTATACCAACGGATAAAGGTATAGGCTTCTTTTTTGTGTTTCGATGCGGAAGCAACTGACATATAGTCGGTCGTAACCGGTGCATAACCGCCCTTATCGTCTTTCTTATTTTTCGGATATGGAGCAACTGCAATATTGAAGTTTAACGGGAATTGGTCGGTCCCGCCAAGTTCGGTATTCATCCAGCTGCCAATAACGATGGTGCTTGCATCCTGATTAAAGAACTGGTTACGGTAATGAAGCTTCTGAGATAAAATATCTGTATATGGAACAGCAGACTTGTCCTCTTTTTCCATTTCCACCCTTAGTTCAAGTGTCTTCTTGAATAGTGGATTGCTGACATTTGACTTGCCATCCGCTGTAATAAATTCAGTATTATCAGCCTCACTTGCCTGTGCAAGTTTCGTAAACTCCATCCAGCCGCCATCTTGCGGTCCATGGAAGTATGTCCCATAATGGCCGTCACGCGTCAATTTCTTTGCATATTCAGCAAATTCATCCCATGTCCAATCTTTCGGTACCTCAAGACCAGATGCATCTAAATGGTCTTTGTTTAAAAGAACATACCAAGGGTTGAATTTACCTGGCAGCGCATAATACTTGCCATCAATTTGTGTATCTACTTTGTATTCTTCGGAAACATTATATCCATCTTCCTTTATGAACTCATCAATGGGAGCCGCCATTCCCATGCCTACACGCTGGGCATAAAATGCCGGGTCAGTAAACATCAGCACATCCAGTTGCTCTCCAGATGCAGCCGCAAGATCCAGCTTTTTGATGGCCTCCTGCGAATCTCCCTTTTCACTGAGAAGCTCTAAATCAACTTTGATGTTAGGGTACTTTTCTTCAAATGCCGCGATAGTGGTTTTCCAGTTGTAATTTTCTTCCGTTCCATGAGTATGGAATTTAATCGTGACTTGTTCCTCTTTTTTTGGTACATCCGATGACGAAGATGCCTTTTCCTTGTTATCATTTCCCGAACATGCGGATAGGACAAGACAAACTACCATGGTGAGGATTAACATTGACCAAAGTTTTTTCTTCATTACTTTTCCCCCTGCCTAATATATTGGAAACCCTTACATAAAAAGTGTAACAAATTCAATTTTTACAAGTATATCAATAAATTTACTTGTTATATGATTATTTTGACAAGAATTAAGTTTATAGGAAACTAAGTAAATGAAAATCACCAGATGCTGTCTATTTCTATGCTTGTGAAATAGACAGCACTATAAAGCTAGTGGATTATATTGTTTCGAGATTTTATTAAACAGAAGATTAGAAATATACATTAGGATATAGCTTAAACCACTACCAAAAAAGAGGAGGCCAACACCATTAAATACAATGCTGATTAAAATTACACATATTACAGAAAAAATCATGGCAATCGTGTGTAATGGATAAGAGATTCCGATGAGAAATGCAGTTTTAATATATTGCAGCGTTTTATAGTCATAATGGACATACACTGGGAAAATATAAATCATCACAACCAGAAACAGGAAACCAACACCAAGTAAACAACCTATTAAAATCGGCTTTAAAAATCCTTGTATTGAACTAATTAAACGCCAATCAAGATATAAGACAATGCTGATTCCTGTTAATACAGTTCCCAAACAATTCGCCTTCCAAAATTCTTTTTTATAGTTTTCCCAAAAAAATGAAAAGACAGGTATGCCGGTTTCCCCCTTGATCCATTTGCGAAAAATGGAAAACATCGCCGCTGTTGACGGAGCTGCCCCAAGGACAAACAAACCGATTCCCATAAAAAGGAGCCAGAGAAGATTTACATAGGCTAATCGGGAAATCCATTGACAAAGACTATAAATTTTATCCATCCAACCGGTAGATTCCATAAGGATATCCCCCCTTTTTCATAGACGCTTCTTTGAATAATTAATTTTACTAGGAAAACCCAGCCACGCTTTAGCATATTTTTGACTAATATCAGAAATATTTTTACATCTTTTTATCCATATAGGACTGGATTAAAAAAAGACTCTGCCGCTATGCTAAATGGCGAAAGAGTCTAAGCCTCCCAATTTTAATAAATTCAACTTTTTTCTTGAGAAAAAGTCTGTTTATCATTTCATCTATCCAAGCTCCCTCAAACTGATGGCAACCCACATTTGTGTTAGCGTTATTTATTCTTATAAAACTCCTGCATAACGAAAAAAGCTGGCTTTTTATAGTTCTTGTCTTCGGAAAGCAGTCCCTTTGTATTGTAATAGTTTTGAGTGGTTGGATGTAGCCTGCGAGGACAGCGAAAATCATAAAGAATCCATGGGCTAGTTCCTTTAACATAAGAAATTTCCCCAATTACTTTCACTTGTTTCTTATATATGTCAAGCTGGCAGTCCTCGGTACCCTTGTCATCGATTGTCCCTCGATGTCCTGCCTTGGCGTCAGCACCGAACTCAGTCAAGACTACGGGTTTATCCAGCAGGCTGTTCTCGAATAGCCTTATCAAATCGTTGAAATTCGTCTGATACCAGCCGTAATATTGATTGGCCCCGATAACGTCCAAGTACTTGGCTAGTCTATCATCAATAATATGGTTAACATGATCAAGCATACATGCAGCTGACACAAGTCTAGTCGGATCCAATTCCTTCGCCTTTAGGGCAAGTGAACTCATAAACTTAAGCCTTGCCTCCGTATCGGCATTCTCGTTGCCAACTGACCAAATAATGACGCTAGCTCGATTGCGATCCCTTTTAATTAGCTCCGTTAACTGATTCTCAGCATCCTTGTACGTTTCCTCATTATGAAATTGGATAGCCCAATAAACAGGGATTTCCTCCCACAGCATGATTCCCATTTCATCAGCCAGTTTGGCTGCTTTTTCTGTATGAGGGTAATGGGCAAGTCTCATGTAATTACAGTTCATTTCCTTGGCCAGTTTGAAGTTTTCAATAATTTCATCATCCGTAATGGCCTTACCATTCAACACGCTTTCTTCATGCGTACTGATTCCCTTAAGGAAGATCTTCTCTCCATTCAAAAGAATGTCCGTGCCCACAACTCGAATTTCTCTAAACCCGATTTTTTCATGGATGACATCATCCTTATAAGCAACCGTTACAGCATATAGCTTTGGATTCTCAGGACTCCATAATTCTGGCTGTGCATCAAGTACAAGCACTCCTTTTCCGCCAGTTACCTCAAACGAAGTATTAATCCCAAGCTCGTCAATCGTCAATACTCCACGGCCGTCAAGCTCCGTTCCATTAACAGCGAGTTCCACTTTGATTTTCGAAAAATTGCTGCCAGGCACTAAACTGATGATGAAATCATTAATAAAGGTTCCAGGAAGGCGGATTAATTCTACATCCCGATAGATACCTCCGTAGTTAAACCAATCTGTATTCTCAGTAGGAACATTGCTCGGTTTGCGTGTATTGTTTGCCACTACAAGTATCCGATTGTTTTCCTTCAGATCGCCTGTAACTTCTATAAAGAAGGGAGTCGAACCGCCTTTGTGAAAGCCAAGATATTTACGGTTCAAAAAGATTTTAGCGTCATAATTGACCGCACCAAATTTAATAAAAACCCTCTCTTCTCCGTGGTTGGTATATAAAAAGTTTCGAGTGTACACCGCGCTTCCTTCATAGTAGAAAAACTTCTCTTTTTGTGTATTCCAGCAGGAAGGAACCTTGATTTTCTCCCATTCATCAAAGCTGAAATCCATGGGATGCCTTCGACCTTCATCATCCACGTAAATTTCTTCATACCATTTAGCCCTAAGGCAAGTATCATACTGATCGATTCCAAAATTCCAAAAACCGCTTAGAGATCCTTTCTCCCTGCCGCTATCGTAGACCATGCTATGATGAGTAATACTTTTTGATAGATATGGCTGTTCAAAATTTTCATTATGAAGATGATCGACAAAGTTTGGAGCTTTTTCCACCATAAACACCTCTTTCTGTTATCATACACCATTAATTAAATCTCTTAGGAAAACTAAGAACAAGAAAGAGAATTGACCAAAATCCAAAATATTTTTACCTAAATGCTTTTTCGATTCGTTGGGGATGTCAAATTATTTTCAAAATAGTCAAATATCTATTATTAGAAAACTGTTAAATTAAGAATATATGAATATTCTCGTATGTCTTCAGTGCGCTCAAAATAGACAGCGCTTTCAAACCAAGAGAAAGTAACAGAAAGAAAGGAGGTGGATTAATAATTGTAGTGCTTTTAAATAGTGAATTTAGATAGTAAAAAGGTTCGAAGGTAAATTTAAACTTTTAGGAGGGTGAATATGCGAAATAGAAGTTTATCTATCATTCTTTTATTCTCTATGTTCGTAAGTCTTTTCACAGCTACACCGGGGATTACCAATGCAGAAGAATCACTGGAAGCACCCAAACCAATGATCACTAATGCAGACGAGGCACTAGAGGCATCCACTGGACCTTTTGGTCCCAATGTCTATGTATTTGATGATTCAACCCCAGATTCAGAAATACAAAGAATTACTAACGAAGTATTTAAAAAACAAGAATCAAATGAATTTGGAAATGAAAGGTATGCCCTTCTCTTCAAGCCAGGTACATATAACGCAAATATCAGAGTAGGCTTTTACACACATGTAGCCGGCCTGGGGCAGCTACCCGACGATGTCACCATTAATGGTGGAGTAACAGTTGATGCAGAATGGTGGAATACGCCACCCGGGAATGCTACCAAAAACTTTTGGCGTGCAGCTGAAAATTTCGCAATTAAACCTGCCACAGGTACCAATAAATGGGCTGTATCGCAAGCGGTGCCTTTTAGACGTATGCATGTTCAGGGCAATCTGCAGCTTCATGACGGAGGTTGGGCAAGCGGAGGCTTCCTAGCTGATTCTAAAATTGATAATCAAATCACTTCCGGAGGACAACAGCAATGGTTTACTAGAAATAGTGAAATGAAAAGCTGGTCTGGTGGACTTTGGAACACTTTTTTCCTTGGGGTTGATAATCCACCTGAGTCTAACTGGCCTACGAATTCAAATACAGTCATTAACGAAGCACCGATTATGCGGGAAAAACCGTTCCTTACCATAAACGAAAATGATCGATACCATGTTTTTGTTCCGGATCTTCATGCTGACGCAAAGGGAACCACATGGGCAAGCGGGAAAACGGCAGGAAAATCAATACCTATAGAAGAGTTCTATATCGCAAAACCGGAAACATCAGATGCTGCAAGCATAAATGCTGCGCTTGCTCAGGGTAAAAATCTTTTGTTTACCCCAGGAATATATCATCTCAATGATACTATTCGGGTAACAAGACCCAACACTGTTGTACTTGGCCTTGGATTCGCCACTCTGATGCCACACGGAGGAGTTGCCGCTTTATCGGTTTCAGATGTAGATGGCGTAAAAGTTGCAGGACTCCTATTTGATGCCGGCTCGGAAAGTTCACCTACTTTAATGGAAGTTGGACCGGTAGGAAGTTCAGCCGATCACTCTGACAACCCTACATCTCTGCACGATCTATTCTTTAGAGTCGGCGGCGGAGATGCAGTTGGAAGAGCTGATGTCAGCCTTAAAATAAACAGCAACAATGTCATTGGCGACCATTTCTGGGTATGGCGTGCCGATCATGGCAAAGATGTTGCATGGGATTTAAACACTACTACAAATGGCTTGGTTGTAAATGGAAACGATGTAACGATATATGGTTTGTTTGTTGAACACTTTCATGAGTACCAAACGTTATGGAATGGCGATAATGGCCGAATGTACTTCTATCAATCTGAAATCCCGTATGATGTTCCTGACCAATCTAGTTGGATGAGCAACAACGGCACGGTGAATGGCTACGCATCATATAAAGTAGCAGAGTCGGTGACCACACATGAAGCCTATGGACTTGGTATTTATTCGTTTTTTAGGGATGCGGCTGTGAAACTCAATAGCGCGATAGAGGTTCCTTATACCCCAGGGGTAAAAGTTAAACATGCCACCAGTGTGTTTTTAGCTGGTATGGCTGGAAGTGAAATTACGCATATTGTAAACAATTTTGGTGAAGCTGTAACCTATGCCGGCCACAGGAAAACAATTACGGAATACAGCGGGCGAAACGTCAACGTTACTGACATCACCGTAACGGGAGAAGGCGGAGCAACTAGCATCACAACGAAAGGCGGCACCCTGCAAATGTCTGTGGCTGTGACTCCTGCCAATGCCGATGTCGCAACAGTCTCTTGGTCTGTTGAAAACGTTACAGGCAAAGCAACAATTGATTCTTTAGGGTTGTTAAAGGCACAAGGCGACGGAACCGTGAAAGTAATCGCGACAGCACAGGACGGATCTGGTGTCACTGGGAGTAAGACAATTACCATCAGTGGCCAAACGATGATTTTGGGGAATGACTGGACATGGGTAAGAGAAAACAAAGAGAATTGGGCGATTGACCCCAAAAATGAGAATGTAATGAAATTAACTACACAAGAAGGAAGCTGGGGAGGAACGAAACCAAGTCTTCTTTTGAGGAATCCTGGGACAACTGGGGATTTTTCCATCTCCACTAAACTGAAGTTTGATGCAACCATGGGCTTTGAATGGGCGGGATTGATTATTTATCAAGATGATGGCAACTTTATCTCCTTGGGCCGCCAGGCAAATGGATCAAACCCTGGTGCTGCTAAACAAATCAGATTCTCACAAGGAAAAAGCAGTCCGAACCTTGTGCAAACCGATAAAAATTACCCGGACCAGGTTACACCTGGAGATATCTATTTAAAAATCGAAAAAACAGGCAATACTTATACCGGCCATTTCAGCAAGGACGGAGTCACATGGACTCAATTGGCCGATACCTTTACGATTTCACTAACGAATCCCAAAGTGGGAATTTTTGTACGAAAATTAAATACTTCTATTCCTGTTAAGACTGCGGAATTTACGAATTTTACTTTAAATGATCGTATAATTCCGTTCTGGAATCCTGTTGCTTCTATTACTGTAACGGGAGAAGGCGGAGCTACAGCAATTACGGCTAAAGATGGTACACTGCAGATGTCTGCTGCGGCGTTGCCCGCAGATGCCGATAATAAAACAGTCATTTGGTCCGTCATAAATCCGGACGGTACGGAAACAGACAAAGCGACCATTGATACTGATGGACTTTTAACTGCAGTGAAAGATGGACAGGTGAAAGTCGTGGCAACTGCCAAAGACGGTTCCGGTGTCACAGGTAGCATGACGATTGATATTAGCGGTCAAACAGTCCAAGACTATGGGAAGATAACACTCACATTGGATAAGACAGAACTTTGGCCTGCAAACAATAAGATGGTTCCGATTCATGCAACACTGCAATACGATGGCGACCCGAAAGATATTGCCGGCGTATCATTAACATCAATTACAAGTAATGAACAGGCAAAAAACGATATAAGCGGAGCTAAATTTGGCACTGCTGATTATGAGTTCGAGTTGCGCGCCACTCGTTTAGGGAATGGAATAGGAAGAGTTTATACGATTGAATATACAATTACCTTTACATCCGGGGAAACAACAACGGCAACAGGAATCGTGACTGTCCCGCACGATAAAGGTAAAGGAACCCCTGGCAAAAACGAAGAAGGGACAGAACCCGGCGATTCGAATGACCCACTATGGAAGCTTGTGTGGAGCGATGAGTTTGATGGCAATTCATTGGATGAATCCAAATGGAACTATGTCCAAGGTGGTGGCGGCTACGGGAACAACGAACTGCAGAACTATACGAATCGCCCTGAAAATATCCGTATTGATAATGGGAATTTAGTGGTTGAAGCACGAAAAGAGAATTATCAAGGAAACCAATATACCTCTGCCATGCTGGACACTAAAAACAAAGGCGATTGGACTTATGGCCGATTCGAAATCCGCGCCAAATTACCTGAAGGTAAAGGGATGTGGCCTGCCATCTGGATGATGCCCACCAGCAATGAATACGGTGGTTGGCCGGTTGGCGGTGAAATTGATATTATGGAATTGCTCGGTCATGATCCGGGCAAGATATACGGAACGATTCATTATGGCAATCCTCATGTACACTCTGGAGGAAATTATACACTTCCCGACAACCAAAAGTTTTCGGATGATTTCCACACATTTAGTATCGAATGGGCTCCGGGTGAAATCAAATGGTTCGTTGATGGAAATCTATACGCCACCAAAAACGATTGGTTTAGCAAAAGCAACAATGAAGTGGTGGAATACCCTTATCCAGCACCTTTTGACCAAGACTTTCATCTCCGATTAAATCTGGCGGTTGGCGGCGATTGGCCAGGAAATCCTGACGTGACCACGGATTGGTCGACACCGAAACAAATGCTTGTTGATTATGTCAGAGTATACAGCTATAACGGACAATATCCGGAACCCGGACCGCGTCCCGGCAAAAACTTGAGCAGTGGATGGTTTTGGGTGAGAGAAACCGGTAGCCATTGGTACGTGGAAGGCAATCCGAAAATCATGAAAATTACGACACAGGATGGAAGCTTTACGAACACGCAAACAGCAAAGCCCAGCAATATATTGTTAAGGGATCCTTTCACAAACGAAGCTGGTGATTTCACAATTTCCACGAAAGTCAAATTTGATGCCACGCAAAATTTTGAATTTGCAGGACTCATCGTGTATCAAGATGATAAAAACTATGTATCCCTGGGGAGAGCGTTCTCCGGGAGCAAAATAATCAGGTTTACGGAAGGTCGCAATGGCGGAGCAACTGACAAAAATTATACTGACACTATAAGCGCACAAGACATTCAGCTAAAAATTGAAAAAACAGATGATACGTATCGTGCATTTTATAGCAGTGATGGTGTAACTTGGGCGTATGCCGGTTCCATCGATATTTCGTTAACAGATCCCAAAGTGGGCATCTTCACAAGGAAATTAGGTCCAGCTACTAAAACTGCCGAATTTAATTATTTCGAAATGAACGGCAATCAAATTTCGTTTTAAAACTAATAAAATGGAGGCTATGATCAGCATCATCATGGCCTCTTGTTATAAGAGACTTTTTCTACAACCATGCCCGTTTGTTAAATAAAGCTAATGTTCAACTAAACTCCCTCAATAAACAAAGTGAAAACTCACGTTTTCTCCAGTATTCTCAGTATTTTATAGAATGTTATTTTTAGAGTTACTACTCGTAATTATGGATGGATTTATCTCGTAAGGATAATTTTGGGCTTTTGAAGCAAAAAGACTAATAGCCCATTAGCCACACACTTACAAAAAATGGTGGATGAGTTAAAATATGACTGCACTGGTGGATGTCCACATTTCTCATGGAGGTCAACCCTCCCATGCCTCACAGAGTCTTCGCTCTCAAATTCCTTCGTCCAACCTTTCCATGAGGTGGATGTCAGTCATGCTGCCCCACAGGGTCCTTGCCCGAAGTTTAGTTGCTTTGCTGACTAATCCGTGCTTCAAATGTACGAGACTTAAAACACTAAAAATTCTTTTCTACTCTACTTTTCTTATTGGATTAAGCGGCTTTTTCTACTTCTATGTTTGATCTCATATGAGGGATATCCTGCAACATTCTCTCTTCACTAAACTCAAATTGTTTCTTACCAATGGCAAAGAATATACGAATTAACTTATTGCACAGGGCTATCAAGGACTGCATTTTCTTTAGTGGATTATCAGGGCGCTGCGTGTAATAGGTATGCAGCGCTTTAAAGGCTGAATTCTTCGCAACTAAAATCATACAAACCCTGAAGAGTAGAGCCCTCAGCTTCTTCCTGCCTCGTTTTGTAATTTTTGTTTGCCCCTTATGCTTGCCAGAAGTGTTCTCCTTCAAGCTCAATCCAGCTAGCTTTATGATTTGTCTAGGGTGAGAATAATCTTGAAGATTTCCCACTTCCGCAAAGAAGCCTGCTACCGTATCTCTCCCTATTCCCTTAATAGCTAACATTTGTTGAACACCAGGGATATGTTCAATTAAATTATCTAACTTATTATCTAGTTCTTCGAACTTCCCTTGTATTAAGTCATATTTATCAAGAAGAGTGGCTAGTTCTAATTTAGCCATATCAGCACCTTGAAGAAGTCCGATGGACTCTTTAGCTGCTTGTTTTAACTCTCGTATTTTGTTTAATCCTACACTGCGACTAACTGCTTTCCGTAAATGATCCAATAATTGCTGATCAGTGAAATGAATCAGTTCATGCGGTAAGGCTCCTAGCCTTAAAAATTGCAAGGCTGCTTTTCCTTCCCAACTCTTAAAGACTGTTAGGAACTCAGGAAAATACCTATCTAGCCAATTGTGAACCTGGCCTTGGACCGTTTGAAGGTCATCAGTTAGGAGATCGCGTATTTTTTTCGCCACACGGAGTTCTGCATAGACACCTTGTGGAATCGTTGGTTCGGCGTATCTCCCATCCTTGACCAACTGTGCGATAACTTTAGCGTCTTTCACATCGTTTTTTGTCGGTGAGTTATCGTCGAGTTCCTTACTTTTCTTTACATGTAACGGGTTTACTGCAACAAACTTTATATGATTTTCTTTCAGTATATGTGCTAGGTTTAGCCAGTAGTGTCCGGTAGGTTCCATACCTACTATCACTTTTTTCATATGTTGTTTTAGTTTTAATTGATTGATCCAATCGAGAAACAGTTAAAATCCCGGCTTCGTATTATCAAAAAAACAAGGCGATCCAAACTCCATTCCTCTATAGTCCTGTGCACGTGCAACATGCTTAAACTTGGCTATATCAACACCAATAATAAGAGTCTTAGAAGTGATTTGAGCAATCTTTTCATTTTGGTTATAATTCATTTTATATCCTCCTGGTTAATTGAGTTCGTCCTTTTCGCTTGCCGGCTTTGGGACTCTCTCATTCTACCAAGAGGTTATTTTTTTATTCAAACCCCATTTTCATTCATTACAGGAATGCTGCCCCGTTAATTGAATAAGGAAAATAATCTTTTGTTATAGTAGAATCGCACCCTTAATATAGAATAAAGATAATTTAGTACGTTTAATAGTTTTATATACTAATTTCCTCAATAAATTATTTTTGTCTTTTTTTAGTTATCAATGAATAGCAAACACCCTTTTAACCTTCCATCAATAATTTCTTTTCAATCTCATTTATAACTTTTTGACTACAATCTTTATATATTGGTCTATGACTAACAATAGTCTTAAATGTGATATTTTTGCATCCTTTTCTCTTAAGCTGACGTATAACCATTGGAATCTTTTTTATTAGATAGTCTTCTAGAGTTTCAACATATTCTTCTAAAGTTCGATTACTTATAGGCAAAATATTATTACTACCTGTTCTTCTTATTCTCCCTCTTTCTAATGATGATAAATATCTAATTATTGTGTTCTTTTTGATTGGTGTATTTTGGTTTTCTCGATATGCTTTATTAGCTGCTTTCTTGATTTTCGCACTTAGTTCAATATCAATGCTGACCCAATCAAGTGTGAAATTTTGCAAATTTAACGTTCTTCTATTTTTAGATTTAATATCTGTTACTTTCTCAACTGTTGCAGAAACCTCTTTAAATCCTTCTAGAATTTCTGTCTTCGCCAATTTTTCTATATCGAATCTAAGCTTATTTTCGTTTAGGTTTACATCATATTCTCCATAAAAAAAATCATCAACTGACCCTACAAGAAATTGTATTACTAATAAATTTAGTCTCATATCTGAAATAATTTCCTGTGACATTAAACTCGTATATACATCTTTAGAATTTATATAATCGCTAGATAAATTAAGCTCTTCAAGATCTATTGATGCATACCGCAACAAGTCAAAAATAAACCTTTTTCTATCTATTTTGTTTTTTCCAAATGAATATCCCCTTATTTTTAACCAAAATTTAAGTTTAGAAACAAAGATATTCTTATTTATTTCATTTGAGTAGTTTATTAACCTATCTATATTCTTTATCATTAATTGAATAACATTGGATATGCCTAAACTATCTTCACTATATAACTTATGCCCATTAAAACAATATGGAGTAGTAATTAGTTTGGTATCATTTGATTTTGATAAAGGATCATTACAAATTGGGCATTTAGATAATAATCTCTTTTTATGGGTTGGGCAATGCTTCAAAAAACTAATTTGATGCAACCGATGAACAAATACTTCACCAAAATTATTATCATCAAAAGTTAAACACTCCGGACAATAATGAATCTTTTCATGAATTACTTTGTTACTCCGCCTACCTAAGAGCCCCCCCACATTAAAAGTTTTTCTACTGGTTCCTCCCCCTAAATCCTCAAAAATTATTGGCAATCTATCCATAGAGATAAAAGGCTTGATTATTGGAAATACAGTATGCTCATTTATTATTTTATTTTTTGAAATGAAATTATCCTTTGGTAACTTGTTTATTAGATAGTCCAAGTTCCTTGGAAAATGTAAATTTTTATGTGTATTAAAATTTAACAATTCGAGCTTTGTTAATTTAAATGATGGATTTCCTGAACGGATATGGTATCTATGAACAATGCTTCTAAAATCTTCATCTTTATAAGGTACAGGGAAAAATGCGATAGTTTCAAACAAAAAGAATCCCCCTAAAGTGTTTTTCACTACTCTAATAACCAAGTTTTTGTATTAATTTCATCTGTTATAATCTTATCTACAAGAGGATCATAATTAAGACGTAAGTTAGCCTCTCTTATTAGCTTCCACTTTTTTATATTTCCAAATTTCTGTCTAAGGTTTTTAGCTGCGAACCTTGTTGAACTATCATGCCTCGTTACTAAAATAAATTAACAAAAAAGGGTACCTTCAAAAAATGACCTATACCATATTATTCTTAAGCCAGTTCCTACAACAAAAACATTTGGATACAATTTCCTATATTTATCATCATTATTACCTAATTTCAAATTGAAGAGTTGGTCCAGAATATGAAAGGTTGTAATTAACTCTAACGCAAAAAAACAATCTTTTTAAAATTTCTCTTTTCAAATAACCTGGACCTTTACTTCAATAAGAAAGGGCGATCTTCGCTATTGAAGCATCGCACCCGTTACTTTAAATACATTACTTCACAATCAGCCTAAATCTAAAAATGAACGGACTTTTTCTACGTGTTTATCCTTGAGATATATTGAGTCCAAAGTATGGCTTTTCGAATGGGATCACCAAAGAAGTACCTTTCATACTGGGTTTGCCTTGTGCCAAATGGACTCATTGTTAATTCCCATGCTAAACGGAATAGTTTTACTCGTTCTTCAGCATTCTTACTGTATGCCTGGACCCCTCCCACTTTAAAACCTCTTCTCTTTTATGAAATATCAAATTGATTATTTTTATTTTTTTTTAATTCTTCACTTATTATTTCATTTACATTAATTCCAAAATTTTGAGGCAAGTTTGCAGCTCTAACTAACTTCCATCTCGTTATTCTGGAATGTTTGTTCCTAAGACTTTTAGCAGCGTGCCTAACTCTCCTTATTCGAAACTCTTCTACTGTTTCTGTAACCTCTTCCAAAAGCTTACGAGACTTAGGCAACTTATCCAAATGTTTTTCTAATAATGATATCTTCCCAACCGCTCTTCCTATCTTACTTTTCGTTATCCTTACTAACGGTACAGTATTAATCAACTTCAAAAATTCATTGTTTATTAGTAAAAAAATATCATTATCCCTATTTTCCCAATTGATGATATTTTTTTTACAAACCGGTTTTAATTTTGGTGGTAAGTTTTTAAATAACCATTCTCTATCATTACGGTAAAGCCAAATATAAACACTAGGCAATGACTTTCTTAATTCAGTTCTACTTAATCCTATTCCGTTTTCTTTGTGATGTATCCATCTTCCTCTATACTCAAACTTCCTGTTATAGGCTGAATTATTTACTTGATTAGGCTTTTCCACTATATCTTTACGTTGAATAATACTTTTTACAGTGTTGTAATCAACTTCTAATTTTTTTGCTATTTTGTATATGGAGTCACCTTTCGCGTATAGATACTTTACTTTACTAATCCAGATATCACCAAAGGATATTATTCTTCTTTTAGTATATCTATCTGAATAACATCGTTCAGGTCCTACCCTTGTATATACAAAACCACACTTACAAGTAAATATTCCTATCGGTTGCCCATTTTTCCTATCAAATTTTTCTTTGATATTAGTAACTATTGCTTTTCCAAAATGATCTGATGCTTTGTTTAAACATGGGTAAGGAGGATCATTAAAGAAAAGGTTCGAATGCTTTTTTACAATACGATATGAACTAATATTAGTATTGAAATAATATAGCAACAATAAATGTCTTAAAGGATGACACGAAACACGTGGTTTCCTCAGTACTTTGTGTAACCATGTATCTTGATCATCAGAATTAATATTACACTCCAATAATTTCAAGGCATCACGTCCGAATTTACTTATAAATTGTGGAACAAATTTAGCCATATTAACTCTGGAAGAAGTCGTCGTATAACTATATTCTTTTAATTTCATCAAATAATAATTTCTTAAATTTTTTAACCCAATTACATCAAGATTTAGTTTAAGGAGTGCTTGAGATTCATTAGAAATAAACTTTAAGATTTCAAAGTGGTGTAATAAACCTTCATATGGTTCTACAATATCAACCTCACTTAGAGCATAGAATTTCTGTCTAGTACTTTGGATTTTAAATGACACATCAGAACATACTAACTGAGAATTATGGATGGGACAAATATATACACCTGGCAATTGATGACTCCTATGCCAATAAGGTTCACCATATCTTAATTGATCTTGATTATAACAGTCTAAACAATATTTGAGATTTTTCGGAAATGGAATATTACTACCCATTATTCCAAGACTCATATGCAAACTACTCCCTTTTTCATAAAGCATCATATTTTCTACCTTTTCTACAATGCTCTCTTTCAAAAAAGGACGGTAATATGGCAATAATGTATGGTTATCTCTTAGGTAAATTGGATCATACAAAAAACCTATATTTTTACATAATTCTACTAAATTACATGGTAAATCTGATGTAGGTATTAGGCTATCAATACTAAATAGCTCCATTATTGTTCTTTTAAAGCTGTGGTTCCCACTTCGCAAATGATATCTAGAAAGAACACTATAAAGTAACTCATCGTCATAACATCTAGGGAAAAAACTTAGCATTTTTTCTCACCCTAACTTATAAATTCATTAAAAGGTTTAATTATACCTACTTCCCTAAGTGCTTCCTCAATAGCTCTATCTTTTTCTAAAGCCTTTTGCATGATTAAACGAATATCATCATTACCTGAATAATGAATATTTTTCTTTCCTTTTGATTTTTTTCCTTTAGAAGTGTTTGAATCTTTAACTTCGGAATCCTGCATTTGAAGTACGATACTAGCAACTCTTTTTCGTACTTCAACAATATTATCCATAGCAATATTAGATTCCATTACTTCAGATACAACTCTTATTGCTTCATCATCATTTAAACCAAGGTTCATTGCTATCTCTACCAAGTTATCGAAATTTATATGATTCTTAACCTGATTCATTGCCCTTTTATGTTCTAATTCCCCCTTACCATATATATCTAACCTGTCTCCGAGTGCTTTTATATACTCATTTACATCCACCCAATCAGCTTTTAAATCTGAGTATTTGATAATTGCTTGTTTATCTCCTGCCCTTAGTGCTTGAATAACAGGCTGAGCAAATTTCATATTGTTTTGAGCAACAGTTCTAATTAATCTACTAGATAACTTTTCTTGCCCAAAAGCGATTGCATGTTGTTGTGACTTAATGAAGAGTTTTACTATATAATCGGTAATACCCATAGTTAATTCATAAAATGTATCTTTTATCTCTTCAGAAAGTACAACACGCTCTTTAGTCAATTGAAGTTCCCATAATTTATTAATAAATAATTCCCATTCTTCTCCTTTAATCATTGGATCTAGGAACGTTGCACCGTTACCTTCAGCCCTCCTCCCGTTTGCCATTAACTTATTAAATAGCGTAGCAGCTTTATAAGTACCTATATATAGTATAGGAATACCCAACTTATTTGATAATTCAACAAAAAAATCAATCATTTCTTGTCCAGATTCCCCAGGCTTCATCCGTTGGATTTCATCAATAACTAAGACTCCTACGCAATGTAATGCACAGATATGAGCCATATCATCAATTAGCTCTTCCTCTGTAGAACGACTTTTTACGAATTTATCAAAATAATTTTGTTGTAAAATTTGATCTACTACCCTAAAAAAGTTCTGGCATAAAGATTTCCGTTTACTATTAAAAGGGCATTCTATTTTAATCCAAACTATTTGTTTTAAGTACCCTAAGGAATATTCCCCTCTTTGATAATTGGTATGAACTATTACTTGAGGGTACATTAATAATATTTTTTCAACAGCGGTTGTTTTACCAATACCACTTATCCCCATTACTGTATAACAATTAGCTGTTGAACGATTTCCAATCAAATTTTTACCACTTTCATCTAAATCATGGTCCAAAATATTTTTTACACCAACCGCAAATTGCCTTGCATAAAAAGGCGATAATGGATTCCTACCAACGTACCCTCTCCTAATTAATAAGGATATCTCAAATTCTATTTTTAAATGGAGAGGTAATGGTTGCATAAAATTACGAATCTGTTCAACGATATGTAATCTAATTTCAGGTGGTTTATCACAATCACCTTCTCTTAATTTTGGTAGATTAAATAGTAGTTCTGCTACCTCTTTCATTGTATATATTTTTGGTAGTGCCTCTATCAAGGGATTTTTACTATAGTCATCTATTTCCTGTTCTTTATAAACCGCTCTACATTGTCTCCCCATGAGAGCATAGATAATACTACCTCCTATATTTAATTCTTTTTTCACTTATTTTCTTCACCACTTCCTAAATTTTTTAATAAATTTATTATTCCTTTTTCATCTTTATTTTCATACGGGACATGCATTTTAATATCTATAATCTCTGCCGATTTAGTCGGGTTATTTGGTTTTAGAGTATCATTCCAGGCCTGCTTCTTTCTTAAAGTCTCTTTTTCGATACCCCGATTTTTCCTAATATCTTTTGTTTTACTATGCTTACTTTGCCCTGGAATTTGAGCGTTATTTGTTTTAGTTGACTCCTCTTCAATGATAGCCTCAACCTGTGCATCAGTATCTGCTGACATTTGCCTCTGTTCTCCTTTCAAAAGTTCTTCTTTAACGAATTTGTCTTCATAATACTCTAGTAAATCTTCAACTCTCGGTGTAACTTCCTCACCGTCATGAAGACTATCAGTCATGTCGAACCTTTCAAACTCTCCATCAGGTTTAAGAAAATAAATATTATTAATATTTCTTGGATCATAAGAGACTGTAATAGTCTTACTCCCTTTTATTAGAGCCGCTTCAAACCACTCATTTTTTATAGCATATTCAGAGGAATAATACCGACGGTTAAAATATACCCCCGCTTCCCTTATTGATGCATTACCACTGGGCATTAGATGCAAACGAACCAAGTCTTTACTTATTTCTTTTAGGTGTCCATACCTATTTTTAATACCCCATTCCCATAAATTTAATGGAGTAGGCGTTATATTATCCTTTATCATGTCTGGTGAAAGAGGATAATCTTTTAAAAGTTTTTTGTTATGCTCAATAATCGAAAGAACCATTATTTTCTCGAATGATTTCAATGTAAGTTTTGCATCTAGCCTGTAATCTTTGCTACCTCTTTCTTTGTAATTTTTATGTACAGCTCCTGGAATCCATTTTTTTATTTTTGTATTGATAGTTCGAAAATGTTGCTCAATAATACCTTTTAAATCAGCTCTATATGGAGGAGTATTCTTAACAAATATCCCAAGTCCATCAATATAATTTTCTATATTGCCACTTTCTAGTTCCCCTCTATCAGCAGTAATAGAGGAAGGTAAATAATGGGCTGGCCAGTCACTTGAACCAATATTATTAATCCCCAAAGATTGACAATACTCTTTCTTATTAAGAGAACAATTTTCTAATGCCATCATTGCACCAATCCATGATGGCCCCTCTAAGCCAACATATAATCCAACCACCATTCTCGAAAAAACATCCTTTACACAATAAACAACTGGTCTGCCAATGATCCTGTTCCGTGCTAGTGAACTAACAAGATACACATCAGCAACAGTTGCATCAATTTCAAAAATTGCACCTGGACCAGCCGCCCGTTTAGTTGCATTCCCTGTTTTCGCTCTATAATTTAACAAGTAATCTTTTTCCCCAAACTTCATCATTAATTTATCTTTTACGCTATATTCTTTATTAAACCAGTATACGAATTGTCTGTACGTTGGTGCTTCCTCTTCTTTGGGAAGTATGTGGCTTTTCACACTATTTACTATGTGATATCCTTGGTGATAAAAGTTTTTCAACATTTGGTCGTGTGTAAACTTTAAATCAGGAACTTCAGCTTTTTCATAATATAATCGAATAGCTATTTTAAAAATTTTTTTATCAGCCTCAGTTACATTTACACCAATTAAGGTTATATCTTCTTGTGTTTTCTTTGGTGGCCTTCCTACTTTTTTATCGCCCAATTTTTTTTCTTTTCCGGGACCACCACTATTTACATACATTGGTAATAGCGCATTTTTCACTTTTCCAAAAGCCCAATATTGTTTCATTTTTTTATATATCCATTTCTTCTTTATACCGTGTTTTCTAATTAGTTCATTTACTAATTCACCTCTGTAATTTCGGTCATATATCTGTGGTTCTAGTTGCAAAACGGGCTCTAGGATTTCCCACGCTTCGTCCCTTTCTATAGAATGCTTTTGAAGATACTCTTGTTCAGGAAAAAGTAATTTAATAAATGGTTCTTTCGATAATTTCCTTACAAAAGGGGTTTCAAGCGCCTCAATAATTTCACTATATGTTCTCCATATTGGCATCTGTTGCTTTTTCTCTCCAATTTTAGTTACTACAACATATTCTAAATTAGGAGATATCCATAATACCCTTTCAAGAAAAAGATGTTTATTCTCCTCATCAGACCATTCTATTATTGAATTCACCGAGATTTCATTCATCCGAACATCTCCTTACCTTTATATATTTGACTTCTATTATTAATTAATAAATTGACCTTTTTTGTTGGGTTGATTTCCTGTTCCATATCGGCTAGCCAATACTTATTTGCAATTAAATATTTTACGATAAATAAACACGTCCCTAGCTCAAATCCAAATTTTTCATCACATTGTAATGCAACCATTGATAAGGGTTCCTTAGAAGTTGAGATTTCATTAAATAATGTTGGTGCAATCCTATGAACTATTTTTTCATTCAAACCTGAATAGCTTAAATACTTCGCGTTATAAATCAAATCCATATTCTTTATAAATATTTCAGAAAAATCTTTATCTGTTACAATGCCCCAATCAATTCCTAGTTCTTTGTAAAACTGTTGTTCTATTGCAAATTTTTCACCCTCTCTTTTCTTTAAATTACTAGCAGGTTTTATTTGCCTTGCCTTATACCCAATTCCCTTTTCTGTCTTTACTGTTATAAAAAAATCTGTTGTCATTACAACAAATTCATTTGATTTTGGATCAGTTGGATGCTTAACACCTAAAAACTCTGCAATTTCTAATGTTCTTTCTATAGGAAGGAGTGGATACTGTTCCCTTATATCAATTACAGAGTCAGACCATTCTAAAGTAAAAAAATAATGTAATTCTAGGTCAGATAGTACATGATGAATTCTTTCTGTCTTCCATCCTTTAGACCTAGTTACCATCCCCTTTGAAGGAACATCATGAATAGTTAACCAGGGTTTATAATTGGAACCCTCTCCTTTTCCACGCCCTTCTTTTATCCACCGACTTATTTGGTCCTGATTAGTTTCTCTTTTTCTTTTAGCCACATTTATTCTCCTTTTAAGTTCTGTCAATCCCTTGCTACGTATAGGTTTTTTGTATAGAGTCTAATATTAGACTCTATACAAAGAAAAAAAACTCTGCCCTTGTTATGGACAGAGTTTTTTAAAAAAGTTGTTATTTTATTATTAATGAATATTAAGGTATAAATTTTCATTTTTTCACCAGAATTATTTTTTTATTAAGCATTAATATGGTAAACTTTCTTATTAATTATTCAACTAATTAAAATTTACAACTTTTTTTGTTGGTTCCACTCTTTTTTTTCTAGTGTTCAACTTTTTTTGTTAGTTACCATCTTTTTTGTCTCTAAACACCAGTCTTAATTTATATTTATTCCTTATTCCACCGTTACGCTCTTTGCTAAATTCCGTGGCTTATCAACGTCGCAATCACGATGAAGCGCTGCATAATAGGAGATAAGCTGTAATGGGATAACAGAGATTAGTGGTGTTAGCATTTCGTTAACAGCCGGGAGCACATAACGGTCTTCCTCTGTTTCTAAGCCCTTCATAGAAATGATACATGGATGTGCACCACGTGCAACAACCTCTTTGACATTCCCACGAATGCTTAGGTTCACATGCTCTTGTGTAGCTAGAGCGATAACCGGTGTTCCTTCTTCGATTAAGGCAATTGTTCCGTGCTTTAATTCTCCTCCAGCAAAACCTTCTGCTTGGATATAGGAGATTTCTTTTAGCTTTAAGGCACCTTCTAAACCAACAAAGAAGTCCATCGCACGACCGATAAAGAAGCAGTTACGAGTTGTTGTAAAATACTCCCACGCGATTGCTTCCATTACTTCTTTGTCATCACAAAGAGCCTCCATGCTGTTTGCGATAATACCGAGCTCTTTGGCTAGGTCCATCCCCACCATGATTCCCTTTGATTCTGAGGTTACGTAGGCCAGGATTGCAAGTACGGCTAACTGAGCAGTGTATGCCTTTGTTGATGCCACTGCAATTTCAGGACCTGCATGTAATAGCAAAGTGTAATCAGCTTCACGAGACAGTGTTGAACCTGGGACATTAGTAATCGTAATGGACTTGTGGCCCATTTCTTTGACATGTACTAAAACCGCTCTGCTGTCAGCAGTTTCTCCACTTTGTGAAATAAAGATGAATAATGGTTTCTCAGATAGTAGTGGCATATTGTAAGAGAATTCGCTAGAAATGTGAACCTCTACTGGAATGTGCGCCATTTTTTCAATGAATTGCTTCCCAACAAGACCAGCATGATAACTAGTTCCAGCAGCAATGATATAGACGCGGTCTGCTTCCCTCATTGCTTCGACAATACAAGGATCAATTGACAATGTACCATTATCGTTTTGATATTCTTGAACAATCTTTCTCATTACCAAAGGCTGTTCGTCAATTTCCTTCAGCATATAGTGTGGGTAGGTTCCCTTTTCAATATCACTTGCATCTAGCTCTGCTGTATATGGGTCACGGTTGATTGCTTCACCCGTTAAATTTTTGATTGTGACAGACTCTTCTTTAACAATGACAATTTCTTTATCCATTAACTCGATATATTGATCGGTTACCTGAAGCATTGCCATTGCATCACTTGCGACAACATTAAAATTGTCTCCAAGACCAACAAGAAGTGGACTTTTGTTTTTCGCAACATAGATCGTTTCCTTGTTTTGCTCATCAAGCATTGCAATCGCATAGGATCCCTTTAGAAGGCTTAATGTCTTACGAAATGCCTCTTCAACTTCAAGTCCCTGATTTACAAATTGCTCAAGTACTTGAACAACAACCTCTGTATCCGTATCACTTTTTAACTCCACGTTTTGTAAATACCCATCCTTAAGCTGTGTGTAATTTTCAATTACACCATTATGAACAAGAGTGAACCGTCCAGAAGATGCTTGATGTGGGTGTGCATTGATTTTACTTGGCACTCCATGTGTTGCCCAACGTGTGTGCCCAATCCCCGCCGTAGCAAATAAACTTTGATCTACCGCCTCACGAAGTGTTGCAATACGACCTTTTTCTTTAAAAACATGAACACCTTCATCATTCATCACTGCAATTCCAGCTGAATCATATCCACGATACTCGAGCTTTTCTAGTCCCTTTAACAAAATATCCTTAGAGTCTTTCTGTCCAATAAAACCTACAATTCCGCACATAAATTAAGTTTCCTCCCTAAAAAAGGGAACAAGAAAGCACGGGGCTAACTTGCCCCTTTTTTTCCATATTTATCTGTTTACTCAATCATATCCTTCTGTTTGTGCAGAGAGTCACCCCTCTGTTTTACCAAAAAGGAATTGCGGTCGTGATTGATGACAACCGGGAGGCATCCGCCGAAGTTTCGATAAACCTCCTCCTCGTCAACTAAACCTGTAACAACAGCCTATGCTTTGTTACTTTTTCCGTTCATGGTTTAGTTCTGGCGCTTTAAAAATGATTATGAATGATAGTCTTATCCCTCCTTCTCCACAATAAAAAAGAACAAGAACAATAATACTACAGAAAATCCAAAATCGTCAATCAAAACATGGAATAAATTTTCCATGTATACTAAAAAAATATGCAAACGTGGAACAGGTTGTGCCAAGTTTGCATATTTTTAATCAAATTGTATAATTACTCCGCACCCATTTCTGTTTTTACAACAGCTACGATACGGTCTACATATTCTTTACATTGCTCTTCTGTTGGAGCTTCTGCCATTACCCTTACTAAAGGCTCAGTTCCTGAAGGTCGTACCAAGATGCGACCATTACCATTCATTTCAGCTTCTACCTGTTCGATAACCTCTTTGATCACAGGATTATCTGTAACATGGTATTTATCTGTAACTTTCACGTTCACCAATAGCTGCGGGAACTTTTTCATTTCACTTGCAAGCTGTGATAAAGGTTTCTTCGTGCTCTTCATGATATTAACTAATTGCAGACCTGTTAATAGTCCATCACCAGTTGTATTGTAATCTAGGAAAATGATATGTCCTGATTGTTCACCGCCTAGGATATATCCACTCTTCTTCATTTCCTCTACAACATAGCGGTCACCAACAGCGGTTTGTACACTTGCAATATCATTCTCTTCCAAAGCTTTATAGAAGCCTAAATTACTCATTACCGTGGAAACCACTGTTTGTTGCTTTAATCGACCTTGTTCCTTCATATGCTTTGCACAAATATACATGATTTGATCACCATCAACGATATCGCCATTTTCATCAATTGCAATAAGACGGTCTCCATCGCCATCAAATGCCAATCCAACATCCGCGCCCTTTTCTTTTAAGAAAGCTGCTAGCGCTTCTGGATGAGTAGAACCTACACCATCGTTGATATTAAGGCCATTTGGAGAAGTCCCCATTGTAGAAATATCTGCATCTAGATCAGCAAATAAATGCGTAGCTAGGGAAGATGTTGCCCCGTTAGCGCAATCTAATGCCACATGGATACCTGTGAAATCCTCTTCCACTGTTTGCTTTAAGAATTGAAGGTATTTTTGACCACCCTCGAAATAGTCATTTACCTGTCCTAATTCAGCCCCAACTGGACGCGGAAGCTGGTCTTCAGGTAAGTCTAATAGTGCTTCAATTTCATTTTCCTGTTCATCAGAAAGCTTAAATCCATCTGGACCAAAGAACTTAATTCCATTATCTTGGACTGGATTATGTGAGGCAGATATCATTACGCCCGCCTCAGCCCCTAAAGCCTTTGTTAAATACGCTACACCTGGAGTCGAAATGACACCTAAGCGCATAACCTCTGCCCCAATGGATAATAGACCTGCTACAAGCGCACCTTCTAGCATATGACCTGAAATACGGGTATCGCGGCCTATTATAACCTTTGGTCTTTCTTTATCCTTTGTTAACACATAACCTCCAAATCTTCCTACCTTAAATGCAAGCTCTGGAGTTAATTCGCTATTTGCAACACCACGTACACCATCTGTACCAAAATATTTTCCCATTTTAAATGATCTCTCCTTTTGCAGATACTTCCTTACCCTTCTATTTCGGTGATTCGTATCTTTGCCTTTTCTTGAGGTAATGCCCATGTCACATTATCTGGGCCCTTCACATTTATATCTACATCGTGTTCACCAATTCCTAGGTCAGTCACATCGATAAATACATCAAGGTTGGTAGGACTTGTCCCTGCTATGACACTCGGTGCACCCTGAATTTCTAAATCGAGGGTCCCTGCTTCAGGATTTAAAAAGGTTAGTGCAAATTGGGCACCCAATCCTTGGCTTCTAATTGATAAATCTGAGAAGGTTTCCGATATCTCTTCTTCGACATCGACTGTTACTTCGATTTCCTGTGGGGATACCTGGATAACCCCTTTCGGAATCGGAACCTTCACTTTAACTGTTGAATCTTCCTTAATTTTATCAAGATCGATTTCACCTTCTATAGAAGAAATGGCATCAATGATCTCTTTTGGACCAAATATTGTAACCTGATTTGGCGTTGGCGTAATATTAACTAAGCTTAACCCATCCGCAAGTTTTCCTTTCTGCTTAAGGGTAAATGATACGGATTTATTCGGGCTAACAATTGGTACCGTAATTTCAACAACATTCGGCTCAACCGTGACCGACAATACATTTTGATTTTTATCATACACAGCTACTCTTGATTCCTGTGTAAATGTTTCCGTAACTCCCTTAAGGTCGACAACCGCTTTTACTAACGCAATTCTTTCAATTTCCTCTAAGGCCCCGGTTATTTTAACAACTCGAGGTGCCACTACTGGTTGTTCGATCGTATATCCATTTGCTACTTGGTCACGATTAACAAAATCGACTTCAACAGGGAATTCCTTTGTCACCTTTTCCTGAATAACGACGGTAATTTCAGCAGGATCAATTTTCACTTTAATTTTATCAGATATATTTCGATATTGTAATTTTACCTTATGGGTGCCAACAGATAACTGAGTAAGGTCTGCATATACTTCAATTTCCTTTTGAAGACCTTCTCTCTTGGTAACGCCTGATGGACCTTCTATAGTAACATTTACGTATTGAGGAACCCCCGATACCACTAGATTTTGATCATCATAGTAAGTATTTACCGGAATTTCCGTTAGTGTCTCTGAATAATTTGAAAATAACGGAATCCCTGCAGGACTCTTGGATGCAGGTTGATTTTCAAAACTGACAGATGCAAATAAGAGCAAAGCAATTAATAAGGCAATAATCCGTGTAACCCAACGATTATCCATTAATTTATCCATTCTTTTTCCCCCTCCATTGCCAAAGTGGATGAGAGGTATTGCTTTCGTTCGTAATTAGTTCTTGTTTTAGTAAATCCCGAAATGCATCAGGTTTCAAATCACGGTGTAATTCTCCATTCTTTGTTAATGACACAGCTCCGGTCTCTTCTGATACAACGATGGTAATGCTGTCTGTTACCTCACTAATCCCAAGTGCAGCTCGGTGCCGCGTTCCTAATTCTTTTGAGATAAATGGACTCTCTGAAAGCGGTAGGTAACAAGCCGCAGCCGCGACCTGATTTTTTTGAATAATGACGGCTCCATCATGTAGAGGAGTATTTGGAATAAAAATATTGATTAGTAACTCTGATGAGATAGCTGAATGAAGTGGGATCCCGGTTTCTACATAATCCCCCATTCCCGTTTGTCGCTCAACTGAAATGAGTGCACCAATACGGCGTTTTGCCATATAATCGGTAGCTTTTGTGATCGCTTCAATTAATTTGGCCTGCTGATCATCTTCATCCGTACCACTTCTGGAGAATATTTTTCCGCGCCCCAGCTGTTCCAATGCCCTTCGCAATTCAGGCTGGAAGATGACGATAATCGCCAAGAATCCCCAATCCATTACCTGGTCCACTAACCAAAACAATGTATGTAATTCTAATAGGCTACTCAATAAGCGGATAAAAACGATTACGATAATGCCCTTTAATAGCTGAACAGCTTTTGTTCCGCGTATAAGGGATAATAATTTATATATCACATACCAGACAAGGAGAACATCTAAAAAAATGCCGAGGTAACCTAGTAATGGGAGTTCATTAAATGACATTCTCACACTTCCTCTATGAAATAATCCAACAACATAGTTAGCTATAATATTATATCATATAACTTTCATGTACCAATTACAAATTGGTAGGAGGATAAGCACAAATTCAAAATAGAAAAAGACCACCGTGACCGATGGCCTATTCTTCTTGATCAAAAATGTGAATTGCATCTGTTCCTACCTTTTTTATATGGTACCAAAGCCACTCAAACATCTGGTTGACTTCTTTAATTTCACCAGTAACATTTCCAGCTGAGGCCATATAATTCTCACCATTTATCACTGTGACATCTCCGTCCACTGCTCCCTCAATTACAATCTTTCCGTTCTTTACAACGACATCACCTTTTACTGTTTCGCCTTCGGGAACTATGACGGTATTGTTTTCCACAATTAAATTTGGTTGCTTTGAAACAGAGAATTGCTCACTTTCACTCCAGACTGAAAAAAGACTTCCTGCCATTAATAATAGAAAGAGTGAGGCTGCTGTCAACATTGGATGCTCTCTAAACCAGCGTCTAAAACTCACAGTACGTTTTTCCTTCGGTAGATTTTGCATGACCTTTAATGTGAAATCGTTAGGTGCGGAAATGTGAGAAGTACTTTGTACCAACGCAATGGTTTTCTTTAGCTCATGAAAATGTTGATGACATGATTCGCATGTTAGCAAGTGCTCACGTAGTAGCTTCTCTTCCTCTTCAGAAATGTCTTCATCTAGGTAATTGTGCATTAGTTCAATCATGTTGTTTTCTGAACAGTTCATTCTTTCTCACCCCTATACATGTCGAAGCTGGTTTCGTAATGCTTCTCGACCTCTGTGAATTCTTGTTTTTACCGTACCCACCGGTAGGTCAAGAATTCCACTAATTTCCTTTAGCGAAAACTCCTCGATGTATTTTAAAACAATAACCGAACGATACTTATCTGGAAGCTTCATTATTTCCGATTGAATTAACTCTTGAAGTTCCATCGTTTCTAGCTCGTCCTCCGGTAATGCAGCATCTGCGGCAATCTGCGAGTACATAGTTAGTCCATCTGAGCCTGCAAGCTCAGCATCTAGATAGTAGTCAGGCTTTTTCTTACGAATGCGGTCAATCGACAGATTCGTTGCTATCCGATATAGCCATGTTGAGAACTTTTTATTCAAATCATAGCTATGAATATTAACATATGCTCGAATAAAGGCTTCCTGTGCAATATCCTCTGCCTCATGTCGGTTTCCAAGCATACGATAGCATATTTGAAAAACCTTGTCTTTGTAAAATTCTACTATTTCCGCAAATGCATTCTGATCTCCATTTTTTATCTGCCTAATTCTGTTTTTGATGATAGTCTCCATTTTGTATACCTCCGCCACTGCGGGTATCATTATTTACGATTCACCTTTAAAAAGGTTTCATTTTCTCCATAATTTTCATTTTAACAAATTTTGGCTAGTTTATGTGGTGGAAATCAAAACTTTATAAATAAAAACCACAGTACCTCACTTAAAGAGATACTGTGGCGTCCTCACAAAAGTTTTTCTCCAAATAAAGAACCCATTAAAGCAACAGCAACTGAAGCTGTTTTATTTTTATCATCTAATATTGGATTAACCTCTACGAATTCAGCAGATGTTATTAATTTGGATTCCTCCAACATTTCCATCGCTAAATGACTTTCACGGTAACTAATCCCGCCAAGTACTGGGGTTCCCACGCCTGGCGCATCATGTGGATCAAGACCATCTAAATCTAATGATAAGTGTACACCATCTGTTCTTTCTTTTAGATATAGAATCGTTTCTTCCATGACCTTTGTCATCCCTAGACGATCAATTTCATGCATCGTATACACTTTAACCCCTAGCTGCTTAATTAATGCTTTCTCACCTTCGTCGAGTGATCTTGCCCCAATAATGACAACGTTTTCGGGATTGATCTTTGGACTATATCCAGCAATATCAGTAAGACGTTTATGACCAAGTCCAAGGCTTACAGCAAGTGGCATTCCATGAATATTGCCAGATGGCGATGTATCAGCCGTGTTTAAATCGCCGTGAGCATCATACCATATGACCCCTAAATTTTTATAATGTTTAGAAACCCCAGCGAGAGTTCCAATGGCAATACTATGGTCACCACCTAAAACAAGTGGAAATCTTCCATTCAGTATCACCTCATCAACCGTAGCAGCAAGCTTCTCATTGGCTTCAGATACTTTCTCAAGGTTTTTCAAATTTTCATCATTGGCCACTTCCTCACGAGTTGGACGGGTGATTTCGATATCGCCTAAATCATCTATATCATAGTCAAGCCTTTCTAATCGTTCAACAACACCAGCATAACGAATGGCACTTGGTCCCATATCAACCCCTCTACGCATCTGACCTAAGTCCATTGGCACCCCAATGATTGATATATCCTTCTTCATGATAAAATGCCCCCTCTCCCATATATTCTATTGTAACTGCTTTCAACAGATTGACTCAACTCAACAAAATCATGTATATCTATACAGTTTGGAAGGGGGATGAGATGGTATTTTGTTTGCAACTGGATAAAGTTAGGAAATAATAAATTTATTCAGCGCGTTATCACCCTTGCAACTGGAGATTATTAGGAGATGCAGTGCTTATTAAGTGCGTTATTACGCCCGCAACTGGAGATTATTAGGAGATACCTTGTTTGTTAAGAGCGTTATCACGCCCGCATTTGGAGATCATTAGGAGATGCTGTGCTTGTTAAGCGCCCTTATTACACCCCATACCTATATTAAGTCAGGAAATTGTAAAACAGAAAAGACATTAGATTAAGGCAAAAAAAAATAAACCTTTGAGGTTTATTGAATATACATCATGGTATTGGTGGAGCCTA
Source organism: Ferdinandcohnia sp. QZ13 (assembly GCF_031324165.1). Taxonomy (NCBI): domain Bacteria; kingdom Bacillati; phylum Bacillota; class Bacilli; order Caryophanales; family Bacillaceae; genus Ferdinandcohnia; species Ferdinandcohnia sp. QZ13. The sequence goes on from NZ_JAVIVW010000002.1 coordinate 222,389, forward strand.
GCGGGATCGAACCGCTGACCTCCTGCGTGCAAAGCAGGCGCTCTCCCAGCTGAGCTAAGGCCCCTAAATATGAAAAAGAAGTAGTTCGTGGAGCGGAAGACGGGATTCGAACCCGCGACCCCCACCTTGGCAAGGTGGTGTTCTACCACTGAACTACTTCCGCATAAGAGATGAGCCATGAAGGACTCGAACCTTCGACCCTCTGATTAAAAGTCAGATGCTCTACCGACTGAGCTAATGGCTCGTACGCGAGATTGGTGAATAATGTGTTTATGTAATCGAATTGAGTACATCTACGACGTCCCAATCTCAGAAAGCCAGTTCAAGTAGCATCTCGATTGGTACGCTGAAGCTTATGCTTCGAAGCTTACTCGTTCGTGCTCTACCGACTGAGCTAATGGCTCTAAAATGGCTGGGCTAGCAGGATTCGAACCTACGAATGACGGAGTCAAAGTCCGTTGCCTTACCGCTTGGCTATAGCCCATTGATTAAACTTCATGAAACTTCTTCGAAAATGCTTCACGAACTTTCATCCGGAAATTTGTTGTATTCAATTACCCTATTATCTTGCGCAATCAGCTACAAAATATGAGTAATTTTACTAATTAAATCTACAATTCCCATAAAAATAGCCTACTTCATCCGTTTGAACTCGTCCAAAGAAAGAATAAAGGCTTATAAAAAACCGTAAATGGTGGAGGGGGACGGATTCGAACCGCCGAACCCTGAGGGAGCGGATTTACAGTCCGCCGCGTTTAGCCACTTCGCTACCCCTCCATTTAAGGTGGTGCCGGCTAGAGGACTTGAACCCCCAACCTACTGATTACAAGTCAGTTGCTCTACCAATTGAGCTAAACCGGCAAAAGTTAAATTAATGGTGGAGGATGACGGGATCGAACCGCCGACCCCCTGCTTGTAAGGCAGGTGCTCTCCCAGCTGAGCTAATCCTCCAAAAATGGTGACCCGTACGGGATTCGAACCCGTGTTACCGCCGTGAAAGGGCGGTGTCTTAACCGCTTGACCAACGGGCCAATTAAGAATTCCCTTTTTTTAAGCTTCCAAGCGGGCTCGAACCGCTGACCTCTTCCTTACCATGGAAGTGCTCTACCAGCTGAGCTATGGAAGCAATGGCTCCGCAGGTAGGATTCGAACCTACGACCGATCGGTTAACAGCCGATAGCTCTACCACTGAGCTACTGCGGAATAAATGCCTAGCGACGTCCTACTCTCACAGGGACAAAGTCCCAACTACCATCGGCGCTGAAGAGCTTAACTTCCGTGTTCGGTATGGGAACGGGTGTGACCTCTTCGCTATCGCCACTAGACTATATGAAGGATTCATTCCCTCAAAACTAGATAACTAAAACATTCATTAGAAGTGATTTTGGTTAAGTCCTCGATCGATTAGTATCAGTCAGCTGCACATGTCACCATGCTTCCACCTCTGACCTATCAACCTCGTCATCTTCGAGGGATCTTACTAGTTTAACACTATGGGAAATCTCATCTTGAGGGGGGCTTCATGCTTAGATGCTTTCAGCACTTATCCCTTCCACACATAGCTACCCAGCTATGCCCTTGGCAGGACAACTGGTACACCAGCGGTGTGTCCATCCCGGTCCTCTCGTACTAAGGACAGCTCCTCTCAAATTTCCTACGCCCACGACGGATAGGGACCGAACTGTCTCACGACGTTCTGAACCCAGCTCGCGTACCGCTTTAATGGGCGAACAGCCCAACCCTTGGGACCGACTACAGCCCCAGGATGCGATGAGCCGACATCGAGGTGCCAAACCTCCCCGTCGATGTGGACTCTTGGGGGAGATAAGCCTGTTATCCCCGGGGTAGCTTTTATCCGTTGAGCGATGGCCCTTCCATGCGGAACCACCGGATCACTAAGCCCGACTTTCGTCCCTGCTCGACTTGTAGGTCTCGCAGTCAAGCTCCCTTGTGCCTTTACACTCTACGAATGATTTCCAACCATTCTGAGGGAACCTTTGGGCGCCTCCGTTACTCTTTAGGAGGCGACCGCCCCAGTCAAACTGCCCACCTGACACTGTCTCCAAGGCCGATAAGGCCTTCGGGTTAGAATTTCAATACAGCCAGGGTAGTATCCCACCGACGCCTCCACCGAAGCTGGCGCTCCGGCTTCCAAGGCTCCTACCTATCCTGTACAAGCTGTACCAAAATTCAATATCAGGTTGCAGTAAAGCTCCACGGGGTCTTTCCGTCCTGTCGCGGGTAACCTGCATCTTCACAGGTACTATAATTTCACCGAGTCTCTCGTTGAGACAGTGCCCAGATCGTTACACCTTTCGTGCGGGTCAGAACTTACCTGACAAGGAATTTCGCTACCTTAGGACCGTTATAGTTACGGCCGCCGTTTACTGGGGCTTCGATTCAGAGCTTCGCTTGCGCTAACCCCTCCTCTTAACCTTCCAGCACCGGGCAGGTGTCAGCCCCTATACTTCGCCTTGCGGCTTCGCAGAGACCTGTGTTTTTGCTAAACAGTCGCCTGGGCCTATTCACTGCGGCTTTTCAGGGCTATTCACCCTAAAAAGCACCCCTTCTCCCGAAGTTACGGGGTCATTTTGCCGAGTTCCTTAACGAGAGTTCTCTCGATCACCTTAGGATTCTCTCCTCGCCTACCTGTGTCGGTTTGCGGTACGGGCACCTTCTACCTCGCTAGAAGCTTTTCTTGGCAGTGTGGAATCAGGAACTTCGGTACTATATTTCCCTCGCCATCACAGCTCAACCTTACGGTAAGCGGATTTGCCTACTTACCAGTCTAACTGCTTGGACGCGCATATCCAACAGCGCGCTTACCCTATCCTCCTGCGTCCCTCCATTGCTCAAACGGTAATGAGGTGGTACAGGAATTTCAACCTGTTGTCCATCGCCTACGCTTTTCAGCCTCGGCTTAGGTCCCGACTAACCCTGAGCGGACGAGCCTTCCTCAGGAAACCTTAGGCATTCGGTGGAGGGGATTCTCACCCCTCTTTCGCTACTCATACCGGCATTCTCACTTCTAAGCGCTCCACCAGTCCTCTCGGTCTGACTTCGCTGCACTTAGAACGCTCTCCTACCATTGTTCGTAAGAACAATCCACAGCTTCGGTGATACGTTTAGCCCCGGTACATTTTCGGCGCAGAGTCACTCGACCAGTGAGCTATTACGCACTCTTTAAATGGTGGCTGCTTCTAAGCCAACATCCTGGTTGTCTAAGCAACTCCACATCCTTTTCCACTTAACGTATACTTTGGGACCTTAGCTGGTGGTCTGGGCTGTTTCCCTCTTGACTACGGATCTTATCACTCGCAGTCTGACTCCCGAGAATCAAGTCTTTGGCATTCGGAGTTTGACTGAATTCGGTAACCCGATGAGGGCCCCTAGTCCAATCAGTGCTCTACCTCCAAGACTCTATACTCGAGGCTAGCCCTAAAGCTATTTCGGAGAGAACCAGCTATCTCCAAGTTCGATTGGAATTTCTCCGCTACCCACACCTCATCCCCGCACTTTTCAACGTGCGTGGGTTCGGGCCTCCATTCAGTGTTACCTGAACTTCACCCTGGACATGGGTAGATCACCTGGTTTCGGGTCTACGACCACGTACTATGTCGCCCTATTCAGACTCGCTTTCGCTGCGGCTCCGTCTCTTCAACTTAACCTTGCACGGGATCGTAACTCGCCGGTTCATTCTACAAAAGGCACGCCATCACACATAAATGTGCTTTGACTACTTGTAGGCACACGGTTTCAGGTTCTATTTCACTCCCCTCCCGGGGTGCTTTTCACCTTTCCCTCACGGTACTGGTTCACTATCGGTCACTAGGGAGTATTTAGCCTTGGGAGATGGTCCTCCCAGCTTCCGACGGGATTTCACGTGTCCCGCCGTACTCAGGATCCACTCAAGAGAGAACGAAGTTTCGACTACAGGGTTGTTACCTTCTCTGACGGACCTTTCCAGGTCGCTTCGTCTACTTCGCTCTTTTGTAACTCCGTATAGAGTGTCCTACAACCCCAAGAGGCAAGCCTCTTGGTTTGGGCTATCTTCCGTTTCGCTCGCCGCTACTCAGGAAATCGCGTTTGCTTTCTCTTCCTCCGGGTACTAAGATGTTTCAGTTCCCCGGGTCTACCTTCTCTTACCCTATGTATTCAGGTAAGGATACTGCCCCATTACGAGCAGTGGGTTTCCCCATTCGGAAATCTTCGGATCAATGCTTACTTACAGCTCCCCGAAGCATATCGGTGTTAGTACCGTCCTTCATCGGCTCCTAGTGCCAAGGCATCCACCGTGCGCCCTTCATAACTTAACCTATTCGGCTTTGATAAGCGTCGAATCTCTTTGTCACCTCATTCGTCATCATCCTCACGTACGTTAAAGTACGCTCCGGTGATTCCTCAATCGGTTCCTCGACATTCTCGCTTCTCATTCACCTTTAAGTTTTAAAGAACTTTACTTCAATGAATGTTTTGTTACGTTATCTAGTTTTCAAGGAACGAATTTGAAAGTACAAAAGCACTCTCAAAACTGACCACAATACAAAGCGTCTTTTTATGAAGTTCGTAGAACTTCAGTTTCCTTAGAAAGGAGGTGATCCAGCCGCACCTTCCGATACGGCTACCTTGTTACGACTTCACCCCAATCATCTGTCCCACCTTAGGCGGCTGGCTCCTTACGGTTACCCCACCGACTTCGGGTGTTACAAACTCTCGTGGTGTGACGGGCGGTGTGTACAAGGCCCGGGAACGTATTCACCGCGGCATGCTGATCCGCGATTACTAGCGATTCCGGCTTCATGCAGGCGAGTTGCAGCCTGCAATCCGAACTGAGAATGGTTTTATGGGATTGGCTTAACCTCGCGGTTTTGCTGCCCTTTGTACCATCCATTGTAGCACGTGTGTAGCCCAGGTCATAAGGGGCATGATGATTTGACGTCATCCCCACCTTCCTCCGGTTTGTCACCGGCAGTCACCTTAGAGTGCCCAACTAAATGCTGGCAACTAAGATCAAGGGTTGCGCTCGTTGCGGGACTTAACCCAACATCTCACGACACGAGCTGACGACAACCATGCACCACCTGTCACTCTGTCCCCCGAAGGGGAAAGTCCTATCTCTAGGAGTGTCAGAGGATGTCAAGACCTGGTAAGGTTCTTCGCGTTGCTTCGAATTAAACCACATGCTCCACCGCTTGTGCGGGCCCCCGTCAATTCCTTTGAGTTTCAGTCTTGCGACCGTACTCCCCAGGCGGAGTGCTTAATGCGTTTGCTGCAGCACTAAAGGGCGGAAACCCTCTAACACTTAGCACTCATCGTTTACGGCGTGGACTACCAGGGTATCTAATCCTGTTCGCTCCCCACGCTTTCGCGCCTCAGCGTCAGTTACAGACCAGAGAGCCGCCTTCGCCACTGGTGTTCCTCCACATCTCTACGCATTTCACCGCTACACGTGGAATTCCGCTCTCCTCTTCTGCACTCAAGTCCCCCAGTTTCCAATGACCCTCCACGGTTGAGCCGTGGGCTTTCACATCAGACTTAAAGGACCGCCTGCGCGCGCTTTACGCCCAATAATTCCGGATAACGCTTGCCACCTACGTATTACCGCGGCTGCTGGCACGTAGTTAGCCGTGGCTTTCTGGTTAGGTACCGTCAAGGTACCGCCCTATTCGAACGATACTTGTTCTTCCCTAACAACAGAGCTTTACGATCCGAAGACCTTCTTCGCTCACGCGGCGTTGCTCCGTCAGACTTTCGTCCATTGCGGAAGATTCCCTACTGCTGCCTCCCGTAGGAGTCTGGGCCGTGTCTCAGTCCCAGTGTGGCCGATCACCCTCTCAGGTCGGCTACGCATCGTCGCCTTGGTGAGCCGTTACCTCACCAACTAGCTAATGCGCCGCGGGCCCATCTGTAAGTGATAGCTAAAAGCCATCTTTTAATACGAGACCATGTGGTCTCATATGTTATCCGGTATTAGCTCCGGTTTCCCGAAGTTATCCCAGTCTTACAGGCAGGTTGCCCACGTGTTACTCACCCGTCCGCCGCTAATCTTTGGGAGCAAGCTCCCTCAGATTCGCTCGACTTGCATGTATTAGGCACGCCGCCAGCGTTCATCCTGAGCCAGGATCAAACTCTCCAATAAGAGTATTGATTGCTCAATAAGTTTGTTACTTAGAATTAACGTTGACGCTTGTATTGTGTTCAGTTTTCAAAGAACTTTTTTGATTTATCGCTCAGAAGCGACTTTTTTAATATAACATGCTGACAAATTGGAGTCAACATTTTTTTGAAACTTTTTTTGAAATCAATCATCGTCATCGACGACGTTTATTAATATATCATCATCTAAATCGCATGTCAATAATCTATTTTCATTATTAAAAGAGGACCATATCTATGTAATATAATCCTCACCACTTCATTTATCCCTTTTTACTATTTACCTTCTTTGAACGAATATACCTGCTGCATTCTGATGGTTCAGCAATTCTTTTAAATAAACGAAATAAGATTTGATATCTTTCTTCCATTGCTCTTTTTACGATATGGTCGATCCTTGCATCGCCCACATCAAATAGGATTTCGTCCATCTCTCTTTTTAGAAGGTATTCTAATTCTTTAACTTCCTTCTGATCAACTAATAATCCAATCATAGTTTCACCTCAAATTTATTGTAATTCTAGTTATTACCAGAATTAGTTATTTTATGAATCAATTTCCCCAAGAGTTTTACACATACAAATGCGGTGACAAGCATATTATTTTTACAGAAGATGTATTGGACAAGGAGGATAAAAATGAATTTTTTCTACATCCTGAGTAGCAAAAGGATTAAACAAACATTTATTATTCTTTTCGCTTCCTTATTTACAGCCAGTATTTTTTATATAGAGAAAGGCAATATTGCTCCTGTTTTTTCAACAGAAAATGGTCCACGTGTGATTTATACAGGAGAAAAAAGCGAAAAGACGGTTGCACTTACTTTTAATATTAGTTGGGGAGATACAAAGGCACTCCCTATTATCGACACCTTAAAAAAGGAAGGTGTCAAAAATGCAACATTCTTTCTTTCTGCTTCCTGGGCTGAGCGTCACCCACAGATTGTGGAACGGATTGTGAAGGATGGACATCAAATTGGCGTCAAAGGATATGATTATAAAAACTACACAGAATTAGAGGATGCCCAGATTAAAAAGGATATTTACAAGGCTCAGGATGCATTTAAAAAAATGGGGGTAAAAACTGTTTCATTCGTGCGAACGCCTGACGGAAATTTCGATTCAAGAGTTGTAAAGGTATTAGACTCTCTTGGATATACACTTATTCATTGGAGCATAGATTCAAATGATTGGAAAAATCCTGGAGTCGCAAAAATTACGAGCAATGTTTTAGATAAGGTAAAAGGCGGGGATATCATTTTATTCCACGCTTCAGATTCCGCCAAACAAACATCTGAAGCTCTTCCTGGTGTTTTAAAAGGAATTAAGGCAAAAGGTCTCTCGTTTGTAACGGTTAGCGATATGCTTAATAACGCTGATGTAAAAAGTGAAGTGGTTGAATAAGAAATCGCCATTAAAAAAAGCTGATCCGTTCGATCAGCTTTTTTGGTTTGTTATTTTTGGCAGTATTAATAGTTGATAGGCGTTGCAAATTAAAAGTGGATAAATCATTAAATACAACCAACTTGTATCATTCACTCGGATTGCAGGCATCCATTCTATCACAGACACAACAAACATAAAGAAGACTGCTGGAATAAACGCCTTGTTATTTGTTTGTTTGCTTTTCAAGTATGCAACGATTAATGAAAATACCAATATCAATATAGGTATCCATACATATGAAGAAATGGTTTCACCCTCAGTTGCAAATACCTTAAAACGGAAATAAATTAAATCAAAGAAAACAAAAGCAATTAACACTATCTGCGCCGGCGCCCATGCTCCTTTGAATAATCCAAGTCCAAAACGGTGTACAGTAAGATAAGCAAAGAAGCCCATTTGGCTAATAATACTAAAAATAAATCCAGCGCCAATAAACCAAAATACTACTAGAAGGATTTCAACGACATCAGCGGCTAAAAATAAATCTTTATATTCACTCCATTTAACGGCAAATCCAAAAATGATTGTGCTAATCGCACCTACTAGTAAGGTAGAAAGAAACAACCTTACCCAATTTCGACTTTTCACGACAAAATCCCCCACTCTATAGATTCAAATATGATTGTACCAAAACGGAGGGGATGAATGCCAGTTTCTCACCATGTAATACGTGAATATTTTTTTACAAAAAAAGCATATTAACAAGTAAGGATCCCTTATGAAAGGAGCTTTAAGAATGAAAAAAAGGATGTCGCTCCTCCTCATTTTTAGTTTGTTATTGGTTATAGTGGGGTGCGCCCCAGCAAATGTTGAACAAAATCGAATGGATTATGAAGAAACGAAAAAAATGGTTGTCGATATATTAAAAACAGATGATGGTAAAAAAGCGATCGAAGAACTCATGCGGGATGAAAAGCTGAAACAGCACCTCGTCATGGATCAAGTTGTCGTAAAAGATGCCATCCAGGAAACCCTTACCTCTGACAACGGGGTAGAATTTTGGAAAAAGACATTCGAGGATACGAAGTTTGTAGAAGAATATGCAAAAAGTATGAAAACGGAGCACGAAAAGCTCATTAAAGACTTAATGAAGGATCCGGATTATCAAAAAATGGTGATGGATATCTTAAAAAACCCTGAAATGGAACAACAACTTACAGATGTTCTTAAAAGTCAGGAATTCAGAAAGCATCTTCAAACGGTAATCAGTGAAACACTTGAGAGCCCATTATATAAAGCGAAGATTGAAGATATTCTTATAAAGGCTGCAGAAGACATGGAAAAACAGGAAAAAGCAAAAAAGGATGAAGGTCAAGGAAGCGGAAATAGTCAATAGATTAAAGACCCTCCAGGTTATTCTGTAACGGGTTTACTTCAGAGGTGCAAACATTGTAAAACACATAGGAAAACGCACTTGAATTCACAGTATAATTCACAGTGCGTTTTTTATTGATTTATCAACATTTTGGCGAATTTCAATTGCTCATTGCATCCCAATTCACATTGTAAATCACAGGGTATGAAATAATTATTGGAGGGTGTGTGAATTCTTTGTGATTTAGTGAGTGAATTATGTTGCACTCACGATGGCTATTGGATATTTATGCCATCATGATATTATGGATAATGAAGAGATTGTGAAAAGATGTACTTACGCTAACGTGGCAGTTTAGCAAAATAAGAATATTTGTTAGAGGACTAAGTTTTCGGAGGTATGACTGTGGAGAGAACAAAAGTAAGAGTTTACTTTAGTCTATTTGGGAATACATTTCCCTTAGATTATGTGACTGAAAAATTAGGGATTACACCTTCTAATACTTATAGAAAAGGAGATATAATTCCCAATCGTTCAGTAACTCTGTTTAGAAAAGAAACTTCCAGGGATTTAGATATTGGCTACCAAGAATCTCTTGATGTAAATGAACAATCACAACAAATAATAACCCCACTTCGAAATAAGGTATCAATAATTAATGAGATAAAAAAGATTTATTCTGTTGAGTGTAAATTCATTATCGTAGTGGAAATAGAAGTAGGAAATACACCTGGTTTTTATTTGGATAGAGCTGTTATTAATTTTGCATCAAATATTGAAGCAGCATTTGATATAGATTTATATGCAAGCCCTTATGAAGAATCTAATGAATAAAGGAAGAACAAACCTTATTCAAGTAACGGGTGCGTTTCTTAAAAATAGGAACGCCTTTTCTGTTTGTGTTAATAGAAGATATTAGTGGAACAAGATGTCTGAATTAACAGATTATGTTAAAGTATACTTATTATTAATTTTGGAGGCTAAAAGTATGAAGCAAATGCCATTTGAACCACCAACAAATCACTATGATGAACGGATTGAAGCGATAGATGAACAAATTTGTCAATTAATAAAACAACGGAAAGAACTTTCAAATAATAATCCTGGCTTTCCGACTAATCAACATATTGCGGATTGGTCAAAAAAGTATAATTTTTATGATGATTTTCTAAACAGCATTTTTGCAAATTTTTTATACGAAGATATATATAGACCTGTAGTAGAGCCAAAAGGTTATCTTAAAAATATACCGATTTTAAAGTCATTTGAAAAAGATGGTGCATTTTATTCGGTAACATTTGTGCGTCAGTTTGAAAATGCAAGTATTGTCCATTTGAATATTGACAGCAACTATACTGAAGACGTGTCTGAATGGCATCAGCGAGAACATACCCATTTTGAACTTTCAATTAAGGGAGAAGAAACTCATTATAATTGCCGAAACGAAGGAGGTGGAGGTACTATGGGACATGAAACCCAAACTTTCATTGTATCTCCTGCTTTACCCGACGACATTTCTAAGTATAAATTAATCTTTAAAGAATATAAAATGCCATTTCAAAAGGAAACGGGTTTTGAATTTGTTATATAAACGGGTAGTTAAATTACATAATTATTAAAACTCTTATTCTTCTTCACCTAAAGAGTGCTTTAGTTGAAGATAGTTTACCAATACAAAAAGGGCATTTAACGAATAATACGTGTTAAGATTTATACAAAATATAAATCAAGGGGTGTTAGATATGCCTAAAGGAGTTATTGCCATAGTAGCCATAGTTTCTTTTGCAATATGGATTGCGGTTTCCCGAGAAGCTGTAAAGCCTTCAAAAGAGATAAATTGGCGAAAAATGATAACCTTACTGTTTGCGGGAATTTTATCGGCATCAGTTGTAACCATTTCGCTTTTTCAAAGCCTGCCGTTTTAGTTCCGTTAACGGGTGCTTTAGTGAAATAATATAATACAGAAAGGCTTAGAGTTTAAAATAGCTCTAAGCCTTTTTTGACTGTGAAATATACTGTGATTTGTGTTGTGAAATTTATGATATTCGCTGTGCGATTAGGTCTGTGATTCAACGTGTTTGCACCTTACAAGTAAACCCGTTAGGTTATTCTGGGGGGTCTTTTTGATTAGATTGCATCAATGACTCGTTTCGCAATTTCATTATAGATTTTTCCTGTTGGATGGTCTTCTTCATAAACAGATGGTGCAAAGTCGTCGTCATTCCAATCAGGCTGTCCCAATGGAATTTTACCTAATAAAGATGTTTGAAGCTCTTCCGCAAGCTTCTCTCCACCACCTTTACCAAATACATATTCCTTCTCACCTGTTACCTTGCTTTCAAAATAAGACATATTCTCGATGACACCTAGAATTTCATGCTCGGTTCGAAGCGCCATTGCACCCGCTCTGGCTGCTACAAAAGCAGCAGTTGGATGTGGTGTTGTGACAATAATCTCTTTACAATGTGGAAGCATCGTATGAACATCTAACGCTACATCGCCTGTACCTGGAGGTAAGTCAAGCACTAGGTAATCAAGGTCTCCCCACTCAACCTCATTAAAGAAGTTATTCAACATTTTTCCAAGCATAGGGCCACGCCAGATAACTGGTGAATTGTCTTCTACAAAGAAGCCCATTGAAATCACCTTTACCCCTTTTCTTTCTACAGGGATAATTTTTTCACCTCGAACGACAGGACGCTTTGTGATTCCCATCATGTCTGGAACGCTGAATCCATAGATATCTGCATCAATGATTCCAACCTTTTTTCCCAGTCTTGCTAATGATACGGCTAAGTTTACGGAAACGGTTGATTTACCAACTCCTCCCTTACCACTTGCAACAGCGATAAAGGTCGTTTGATTTACCGGAGATAATAAAGGAGCCGATCCCCCTGTTGATTCAGTCTTAAATTTTGCTAGGTCTTCTGGTGATAGGTCAGTAAAACGAAGACCTACAGATTCTGCCCCTGCTTGTTTTAATGCATTTACAATCGTGGTTTGAAGCTGAAGCTGCTCACCTGTACCAGTTTTAGATAGGGCAATTTTTACACTCACATGTTTCTTTTCTTCTTTTATTTTAATCTCTTGGATTGCATTCGTTTCCTCAAATGTTCTATGTAAGAAGGGATCTTGCAATTGATATAATACTTCTCTTACTTGTTGCTCAGTTAACATTAAAACACCACCTAAGTTCTGTATTCGGTTTCACTCCTTTCTCATTATATCATACCCGTCCGAATTTACAGTGTGAGGAGTGTCATAGCATAGTAAAAAAAACACGAAAATACCCACCTCTTAATCAGGTGGGTTTGATTCATTGGAGAAATATCGGTTAATTCCGGTATAGATGGAGGCTGCGACCTTGTCTTGGTATTTATCTTGTATTAATAGGGCTTTTTCCTCCGGGTTTGAAAGAAATCCTACTTCTACAAGGGCGCCGGGTTTCTTTGCGCTTTTTAATAAATACACACCATTAATCGCTTTTGCTTGACGTGTTGTATTTCCGAGATTGTTTCGAAGCTCATCTTGAATAAATTTAGCTACCTCTTCATTTTCCTTAAAAGTACTGAAGTAAAAAGTTTGCGCCCCTCTCCACCTTGGTGCAGGTATGGCATTTAAGTGAATACTTATAAATAAATCCGCATCTGATTCATTTATGATTTGAACACGTTTTTTCAAATCCTCTGTTTTTCGTCGACTGAGCCCTTTTGTTCCGTCCTCCGCTAAATCTGTATCTTCTTCCCTTAGCATTTGCACAAGGGCACCTTGCTGCTGTAAGTAATCGCGAAGTTTATAGGATATTTCAAGGGCAATGTCTTTTTCCTGGATGTCACCGCTTTCAGCTCCTCCATCAGGTCCACCATGACCAGGGTCAATAATAATAAACTTCCCTGAAAGAGGTAAACTCCACGGGTCCCACACATCCTTATCCATGAATCGATATTGTATAAATATAAATAAAACAACAGCTCCTAAAAGGATGCCCGTAATTTTTAGTTTCTTATTCATCATTTACCTCCTGCATGTCCCTATTTTAACTATATGGGACAAGGAGAGTATATATGATTAAAAATTCTAATGCAATTTTAGCCGGTGTCTTTTTTCCCCTTTTTGGAATCCTTCCGTCCACCAATACGTAACATAGTACTCGCATGAATAGTAAAGAGACTCATTCACAAAGCCTTGGTCGCCAATATGACCCCAGTAGCATATAAACTCATATAACGCATCAATCAGGTTTTTTTCAAATCTATAACAGCGCATTCTCACTTCTTCTATAGATTCACCGTAGTACCCGAATTTGCTATACTTCGCCCCTAGTAGGTATGCTTCTATCGCAACATCAATGCATCCTTCTTCAATCGCACTCCCTAGTATGGTGCCCATTCTAAAAAAGCTACCAAAGTTATCCACGACGCTCTTTTTAAGTTCCTCTAACGAAAGCTCACGTAGCATTTTTCGTTCATACTTAATTTGCTTCTCTTTCCGCTTTTCCTTGAAGGTTGTAATTACATTCATAAAATAAGAAACCCCCTTTGCCGATAGTTTCCTACTGCATCTGTGTAAACATGCGTTGAACACAAACTACCTCCATTGCCAAATAAAACTATGCATACATGAAGGGGTTTTTATTTGTAGGTTTAGTTCTTGATTGGGGAGATGAAGAAGACTCCGCCTCATTTTTGGGATGGTTTTACCTTTCATCGAGACTATGAAGAGGATTTCACTTAACTTATTGCACGTATTTGTCCTTCACCAAATTTATGAAAAAGGCCCTCAATCCCTGATTGAGAGCCCACCTTTTCTATATATCCGATGTCTTTAGACTATCTGATGTTTTCGGTGATAAACGTTCTTTTTGTTTTCCAACTAACCTCGCTACCTGCCAGCCAATGACCGTATGGACGACACCCATGATCAGAAATAATAGATAATCCCCAATCGGTTCCGGAAGCAAAAGATCCACGATTAACCACATTCCAGCCGACGAAGCACCAATAAAAGCACCGAGCATTGATTTTTGGATACGACTCATTTTCTACCCACCCCTTCAGGTTTGTTACCATACCTACATTCATCATATGTGGGTGAATTGCTCGAAATAACTTGAATTTTGGCGGAAGGTTGTCCGATATCCATGGTTCTCTCTAAATTTATCTCCTTTATTATTGATTCTCATCCAAAAGTTGTAGATAAAATTCAAGCTTATTCCCGAAGAAGAATCTCCCAGTTGCCAGTATGCTTAAGTCATAAAGAACATAAGGAGAGATTACGATGATGAAAAATAACGTTGTAATGATTACTGGGGCATCTAAAGGATTAGGAAAGGCATTGACACTCGCTTTTGCCAAAGAAGGAGCTAAGCTTTCAATTTGCGCGAGGACGGAAGATAACTTATTAAAAGTAAAACGGGAAGCTGAACAATTAGGGGCAACGGTTCTTGCAGTAACCGCTGACGTTTCTAAGACGAGAGATGTGGAACGGTTTGTTGCTCTGACTGAAGAGAAATATGGAAAAATTGATATCTTGATTAATAACGCCTCCCTGTTAGGACCTAGCCCTATGCCTTTATTACTCGATTACCCGGAAGAAGATTTTATGGAGGTCTTAAGGGTAAATGCATTATCACCATTTTTAGTAACTAGAAGAGTTGTTGTCGGGATGCTACAACGTAATCAAGGCTCCATTATTAATGTTACTTCAGAGGCTGGTCACATTGGTTATGCAGGCTGGGGAGCATATGGCGTATCAAAGTTTGCAGTTGAAGGTCTAACCGAAACATGGGCGGACGAATTAAGCGAGACTGGTATTCGAATCAATATGGTTGATCCCGGAGAAATGGATACAGAAATGCACCAATTAGCTGTTCCAGATTGTGATTATCCTTTAGCAAAACCGGAAGATGTGGTCGATATCTTTTTATATCTTGCTTCTGATCAGGCCAAAGGGATCAATGGTAAACGATTTTCAGCTCAAGCTCATGAGGAGGTGTAAGAATGGTTGCAAAAGCCTTAGATTTTCATCTTCCAAATCAATTGAATGCATCCCACCCTCCTGAAAAACGTGGGATTAGAAGAGACCACGTCCGAATGATGGTGCTTGATCGGAGTTCCGGTAACATTAATCATGACCGTTTCTTCCATTTACCACATTATCTCCAGGCAGGAGATTTAGTCATTTTAAATAACAGCCGCACCATCCCCGCTGTTTTACATGCCGAATGGCATAGAAACAAGGTTCAATTGGCCACAAATACAGAGGTCAGACTGGCCAGACGTCGTGAGGATGATATATGGGAGGCACTTATTGTTGAAACTCATGTAAAGATTGGTGATCGATTCATTTTTTCTCCGGAACTATTAGCAACAGTAATTGGCGTTAAAAAAAACTCACCTTTAAAAATGTTGAAGTTTACTAAAAAAGGATCTGACCTATTTAATATTATCTATACACTTGGTGAGCCGGTTCGTTATGAATATATCGATTACCCATGGGCATTAGATTATTACCAAACGGTTTTTGCCAGCCATCCCGGTTCAGTAGAAATGCCCTCAGCTGGGAGGGCATTCAGTTGGGAACTTCTTTTTACCTTAATGCGCAGCGGAATACAGGTCGATTTTATTCAACTCCATACAGGTCTAAGTTACTTGCTTGATGATCAGTGGCATCAGACGCCGGAAGAGAACGAAGAAGAATATCACATTTCAGAAAAAACCATGCAAAAGATACTTGAAACAAAAGCAGCCGGAAAGAAAGTTATTGCTGTTGGAACAACGGTGGTTCGAGCTCTTGAGAGCGCAGTAAAATTCGGTAACCTTTCAGGTGTAACAAATTTATACATTCATCGCGAATTTCCTTTGAAAATAGCTGATGGGATTATAACTGGATTTCATGAACCAAAGGCGAGCCATCTTGATATGCTGTCTGCGTTTATTTCTGAAAGGCATCTTCTCAGGGCTTATGACCAAGCGATTGAGGCTAGATATTTATGGCATGAATTCGGAGACATGAATCTGATTATTTGATTGGGAGGTACAGTGATGAAACTTCATCATTACGGGCTTGAGGTTAGTAATCTTGAGGATTCCGTCAATTTTTATAAAAATCATGTAGGATTTGAGGAAGAGAAACGTCTTGTGTTAATGGGAGAAGAAATGGTTTTTTTAACTCTCGGAGATTTTAGATTAGAGTTAATCGCTAGTCATACGTTAAGTGCTCATATCTGTTTTGAAGTAAGTAATCTTGATAGGATCTTACCTATGCTTACGGGTCTTCGAAAAGTCGAAGGCCCCTATCAACTTGATAATGGGTGGCAGACAGTCTTTTATGAAGGGCCTAGTAAAGAATTACTCGAGTTTTTGCAGACTACAAAAAATCCAAAGTCTGAAAATTAGAAATAGGCTATAATAAAAGCAGATCATACAGTGGAGGGAAAGTCATGTCTGCCCAAGATAGATTTGAAGAAATCAGCATTTTAAAGGAAATAGCTGAACTGTTAAATGAAGGAACAGACACAAATACAGTTTTAGCATGCGTTTTGAATAAGCTACTCCAGGTAACAGGACTGCAGACTGGTTGGATATTTTTAATAGATGAGCACGGTAAGCACCATCTTATTGCTGACGAAGCACTTCCCCCTGCATTAGCAACTGACCAAAAGCGACGGATGTGCAATGGCACCTGCTGGTGTGTAAACAAGTACAATAACCAACAACTTAATAAGGCAACCAATATTATTGAATGTAAAAGAATTGAAGATGCCCTTAACGAGAAAGCCGGTGAAACATGTGGCTTGACACATCACGCAACCGTCCCGCTCCGTGCTGGACAGGAGCGATTTGGGATCTTAAATGTGGGAGCACCCCATAAAACTCATTTTGAAAAAAATGAACTTGCCTTGCTTGAAGCCGTGGCCTATCAAATTGGAACTGCGTTGAAACGTATCAAATTGACTCAACGCGAGCAAGAAACTGCACTTGTTGCTGAACGGAATCGGTTGGCACGGGATCTTCATGATTCGGTTAATCAACTTTTATTTTCCCTAAGCCTTACTGCCAGAGCTGGCGTAGAAATGACTGATAGTACCGAAGTTAAACAAACCTTCACCTTTATACAAGATATGGCTCAGGAGGCTCTTGGTGAAATGAGAGCCCTCATCTGGCAGCTGCGTCCTTCTGGTCTAGAAAATGGACTTGTAAGTGCCCTACGAAGCTTCGCCGAAATGCTAGGTCTATCTATCGACACCAAGGTGATAGGTGCTGCAACGATTCCCGGAAAAGTAGAGGAAGCGTTGTGGCGCATTGGGCAAGAAGCGTTGGCAAATTGTAAAAAGCATTCACAAACCACGGAAGTCGTTTTGCATTTTCAAGCTTCTGAAGCTGAAGTGAAAATGATGATAAAGGATACGGGCTGCGGATTCCACTATGAAGAAAACCTCGAAATCCCGTCACTGGGATTACGAAACATGAAAACTCGGACAGAAAGTTTGAACGGAACCTTTCTTTTACAAAGTAAACCTGGAAGTGGGACAGAAATAGAGATTCACATTCCGTTTTAGGGGGGCGTAAGTAGTGAGTATAAAAATATTAGTAGTTGATGACCATCATGTTGTCAGACGCGGCCTTGTCTTTTTTCTCCGAACCCAAAAAGGCTTAGAAATTGTCGGGGAAGCAGCTAATGGAATTGAAGCGATTGAATTAGCAAAATCGTTACAGCCAGATCTCATCTTAATGGATTTAGTGATGCCGGAAATGGACGGCATTGAAGCAACTAGGATCATCAAAAAAGAGGTACCTGAAATAAAAATAATGATGCTTACTAGCTTTTCAGATCAAGACCATGTCATCCCCGCTCTAGAAGCAGGTGCTTCCGGCTACCAATTAAAAGACATTGAACCGGATGATCTTGTCATATCCATCAAAAAAATGATGGGCGGTGAAAACCAGCTTCACCCAAAAGCAACTTCACACCTACTGGCCAGCTTAAATCGAAGTCAGGCTAGAAATGCACTAGAAGAACTTACGAATCGAGAGTTAGATGTATTAAAGGAAATTGCCAAAGGAAAAAGCAACAAGGAGATCGCTATTTCCTTATTCATCACCGAAAAAACAGTTAAGACACATGTTTCTAATCTTTTGGGTAAGCTTGAATTGACTGATCGAACGCAAGCCGCTCTTTATGCTGTGAAACATAAATTAGTGGACTAAAAGCGGATGTAAAGAGAATTCTACATCCGCTTTTAACATGAAAAAAAGACCCTCAACTAATGGTTGAGAGTCTTTGTAGTATGCTTTTTAGCTTTAAGATAGTGCCTTTTCAACTTCATCCTTTAATTGCGCAGCATCAAGCTCTACAGGGAATTGGAATTCCTTGTCATTTATAAAAACAGTTGGTACCATTTTAACCTGACGTTTAATCGCTTCAGCAGTAATTTTTAAACTAATGTCAATTGTATCTGGTTCTTCTTTTAATCCATACTGTTCTGTTAACACTTTTTTTAATAGAGTGACTATCTGATCTAGCATGTCCCTATTGTGCAACCTTTTTTGAAATAGCGGATGAAGTTCTAGCTCCTTATATTAAAAATGACCAGGTACAATATGTTATAAAACATTATGACAAACCTCGTGAAATGCTGTTATATGGTACGTTAGCTAATTTGTTTTTTGACTACAATGAACCAGAACGCATTTACGAGATTATGAAGAACTTATGTAAAAAACAAAGTGAATGGAGTGAGATTTAAAAAGACTTCAACCTTTACACGTGCCTCTGTACTGCCATAACTTAAAAATGCATTTTCAACTACCTTTGTCATCTGAAACCCTCCATTATTCGATTTTATCTGGAATCATTGCTTCGTCTACATTTGTAGTCTTTTCAACACTTACTTCCGTTTCTAGTAGACCTGCTCCATAAAATCGGTTAAGAGTCTCTCGATAATCGCAGATATTAAGTTTCATCGTTATTATCGCAGTTCCTTTAAGCGTGGAGTGTTCTTCAGCTCCTGGATGGTCAATGCTCCAATTCCGAACAGCGTCATACGGAGTTCCATTTCTCGGATATCCATCACTTCAAGGACATCTTCCGCACTCTGTGTTGCTTCTTTTAAGATGGATCGTCCAAATCCAACTAGGTCAGCGCCTAACGCAATTGCCTTAGCTGCGTCCAGTCCGTTCATGATTCCTCCACTGGCAATCAACGGACAGGCTTCGCCTCTTTCGCGTACCAACCTAATCGATTCTGACGTCGGAATCCCCCATTCACTGAATGCCTCTGCAGCTACCTGCTTTATCCTGTCTTTAGCACGGAACTTTTCCACCTGACTCCAGGAAGTCCCTCCTGCACCAGCCACATCAATAAATGCAACTCCTGCATTGATTAATTTATTCGCCGTCTCACCATCAATTCCCCATCCGACTTCCTTGACTCCGACTGGAACCTCCAACGAACTGCAAAGTTGTTCTATCTTCTTTAATAACCCTTTAAAATTCGTATCTCCTTTTTCCTGAATCACTTCCTGAATACTGTTCAAATGGAGAACGAGCATATCCGCTTCAGTCATTTCAATAATCTTTCTACATTCCTCAACGCCAAATCCGTAATTGAACTGCACAGCACCTAAGTTAGCAATGATTGGGATACTCGGTGCATACTTCCTCATTAGAAAGGAGGAGGCATGCCCTTCGCTGTCGAGCAGTGCACGAGTGGAGCCGAGGGCAAGCGCCCATCCTCTTTCTTCAGCAGCTTCAGCCAAATTTCGATTGATTGTTTCAGCAAGGGCTGTCCCACCCGTCATGGAACTGATAAGAAACGGTGTTTTGCATTCAAATCCTAGGAATTTCGTTTTTGTGGAAATCTCGTCAAAATCAATTTCAGGAAGTGCATTATGGACGAACGTAAGTGTCTCTAATCCAGTCGTAATTGATTCGCCCGTAACCTTTTCATTCAAGGTAATTTTAATATGTTGCGACTTTCTTTGCTCGATTGAGTTGGACATCACCAACACCTGCCCTTTTATCAAAATTCGTAAAGGACGGCAGAACCTGCACTTTGAACCCCTGTATGTACAAGAATTAGTTAGTTTGCACTTCTTCCACCGTTTGTTCTACCTCTGCACGCGACATTTTTTCTCGGCCCTCTTTCAACGCTTTTAACGTTTTATGAGCTAATGCGAGAGGTAGACGACAGAATAATATAATACTTCTCTTATTAAGAGATTTCATATATTGATCTGCCTTAGCAAGATTTTCTTCTGCATATTTAAATAGTTCCGCCCGATTCCAGCCCTCAGGAACAAAGCTTACTCCACGTTCATCCAAATCTTCCTTCTGGTTACGTAATATATTTACGGCTTGAAGCCCGCGTCCATAACCGATAGCAAGATCTCGATCTGTTTTTTCCTCTCCATAGAGTTCCCACAGATCCGAAAGCATAACTCCCACAAGTCCTGCAACGTAATATGTATAGTCATCCAAATCTTCACGTGTCCGGATACTCCAATTTGCCTTCGCCCATTTTGCCATACCACATGCCATTTCATATGCAGCGTTCGTGACGATTGGCAGGGCATCCTTAGGACAAGCTTGTAGCCATTCCTCTAAACGAAGTGACACTTCTGGTAGTTGTTCTTTTGTCGGTCCTAGTATTCTTAAATATTCCTCATTATTAAATGGCCGTTTAAATAAATCGCCAACTTGCATTAAGATTGTATATTTTGCATCATTGTCTATTTCTTCATGATCTTCAATTTCATCAATTGCTCGAAATACTAAATAAGCAGACGCAACTGAATACTTTAATTCCTTCTGCAAAAAAGTAATCGGAATATAAAATGTACGACTCGTTTCTTTTAGCATCCGCATTGCATCTTTAGGAAACCCACTCATTTTCCCTTACCTCCCATATCAAAACCATCCATACTTAACATCGTAACTCATTAAGACATGATAGAACAAACAAAACATCGGATAAATACCTTAGAAATAGATAAACTTCCGCTTCTTGTTATGTTTCAAAAACATTCAGATAAAACAGTTCAAATAAACCTTATTATGCTACAGGATTTCTCTTTTAACATCCATTATACCTAACATTAGACCCATTGCGCGAATGAAAGAACTTCCAAATGATATGTTGATTGGGACTACATCTAACTAAAAAAGGGCTGCTGTCCAATGAACACCGAACTCAATGAAATTGAACCTTTCATGCAAGCTCCAATTTACCATTGCCTACTATCTCTTACAATTACAAAAAAGACCCCCAACCAAAAGGTTGAGAGTCTTGATAATCCCAAAATTAACGTTTTGAGAACTGAGGTGCACGACGAGCGCCTTTAAGACCGTATTTTTTACGTTCTTTCATACGAGCGTCACGAGTTAATAGTCCAGCTGATTTTAAAGTTGGACGGAATTCAGGATCAGCTTGTAGTAACGCACGAGCGATACCGTGGCGGATTGCGCCTGCTTGACCTGTGTAACCACCACCATTTACGTTAACTAGAACGTCATAACGTCCTACAGTTTCAGTAGCAGCTAGAGGTTGTTTAACAACTTCTCTTAAAGCTTCGAATGGAATATACTCTGCAATGTCACGACCGTTGATTACAATGCGTCCGTCGCCAGGAACTAAACGTACACGTGCAACAGAGCTTTTACGACGACCAGTGCCATAATATTGTACCTGTGCCAAATTAATACCCTCCTTAATAATTAACCGCGAAGTTCGTAAACTTCAGGTTGTTGTGCTTGATGTGGATGTTCGCTTCCAGCATAAACGTGCAATTTTTTGTACATTTGACGACCAAGTGAGCCTTTTGGAAGCATTCCTTTAATCGCAAGTTCAAGCATTTTTGTTGGATAGTTTGTGCGCATTTCTAATGCAGTTCTTGATTTTAATCCGCCTGGGAATTGGCTATGACGGTAGTAAATTTTATCGTTTAATTTATTACCTGTTAATTCGATTTTTTCAGCATTGATAATGATCACATTATCACCAGTGTCAACATGTGGTGTGAAAGTTGGTTTGTGTTTTCCACGAAGTAGTGTTGCAACTTCAGTTGATAAACGACCTAAAGTTTTGCCTGCAGCATCTACAACATACCATTTGCGCTCTATATTATTAGCATTAGCCATAAATGTTGTACGCATGAGTTTCCCTCCTAATTTTACTAACGTTTCATATTGTATTTAATCACGATTAAAGTTCCGGGGCTTTAACGTGGGGTTTAAATATCATACCTAAAATATAATATAACTTTCAGGGTGTAATGTCAAGAAAATGTTACACCAGGATTAGTTGTTATGGTATTTTTTTTGTTTCCTATTCCTGCCATCCCTCATAAAATACCTGCCATAGGTATAATCCGTGACCTGGAGCAGTCTTTCCTGCTAGTGATCGGTCTTTTCCAGCCAAAATAGACGGCATCATCTCGGCCTCTTTTCGCCCACTTCCAACCTCTAGTAAAGTCCCTACAATAATTCTTACCATATTATACAAAAAACCATTTCCAATGAACGAAAGAATGAGTTCATCGTCATGCTTTTCCAATTTAATTTGGTAAATGGAACGAACCTTATCCTGCACTTCTGTCTTTGATGCACAAAAACTCGTAAAATCATGTGTTCCTACAAGAAGTGCTGCAGCTTCTTTCATCGCATCAAGATTAAGTGGATAGGGATAATGATAAGTATATTGGCGTTTAAAAACGCAAGGCTCATCACTGATCCACAATCGATAGCGGTATTCTTTCGCTTTCACATTAAATCGCGCATGAAAATCAGGCTCGGCAATTTCCACCGAACGTACACGAATGTCATCGGGGAGCATTGTATTCAAAGCTTTCTTCCACCCTTCGACAGGAATCGATAACGGTGAATCAAAATGAACAACCTGACCAAGAGCATGAACTGTTGCATCCGTTCGACCGGATGCGACAATTTTCACCTGATCCCCTTTATGCATTTTTTGTAACGCATGTTCAAAATCCGATTGAACAGTTCGTTTATTCGGTTGTACCTGGTATCCTGAAAACTGGGTTCCATCATACGATATGATGCACTTGTACCGTTTCATCTTTTCCCTCTTTATCCACGTAATAAAAATAATATGGCTGCAGTTACAAATAGCAACACAAGCATAAGTGTATCAAGTCCACGCCATTGTAATAGACGCAGTTTGGTTCGTCCTTCCCCACCGCGGTAGCCTCTTGCTTCCATCGCGATTGCGAGTTCCTCTGCTCGTTTAAAGGAACTAATAAACAAAGGTATCAATAAAGGAACAACCGCCTTCATGCGATCTTTAATTGGACCACTCGTAAATTCGACACCCCTTGCAGCCTGCGCCTTCATTATCTTCTCTGTTTCTTGCATCAATGTCGGAATAAATCGAAGTGAAATCGACATCATTAGCGCAAGTTCATGTGTAGGTAGGCCAATTTTTTTAAAAGGTGCTAATAAACTTTCCATGCCATCCGTAATCTCAATTGGCGTACTTGTTAATGTTAATATGGTAGTCATTATAATTAAATATAATAACCGTAATGAGATAAATATCCCCTGTTTCACTCCACCCTCATACACTTTAAGCCACCCAAAATCAAATAAGAGGTCTCCCTCTTTTGTTAAAAAGATATGAAGAATGAATGTAAAAAGGATAACCCACAAAATTGGTTTTAATCCTGACAGAATGTAGCGTAAGGGAACCTTTGTTAATAAAACAATCGTTAATGTATAGATGCCTAATAATGCGTAGGTAAGAACTGAATTTGCGATAAAAACAATACACACGTAAAAGAAAATTAATAATAGCTTTGCCCTTGGATCCATTCTATGAAGGGGGGAGCTTCCTGGTATATAGCGACCTATAATGATATTCATTGACGGTTCCCCTCCCCTTTAATAGCTGCGCCGACATAACGGACAATTTCATCTACTGATAAACTAGCCGTACGAGGGATATTGATTCCTAATTTATCTTCAAGCAATCCTTTGAGTCTTACTGCTTCAGGAACGTCTAATCCGAGATGCAGAACGTGCTCAGGGTTGGAGAAAATCTCAACAGGACTTCCTTGAAATTTAATGGTTCCCTTTTCCATCACCAGAATCTGATCGGCATAACGGGAAGCATCCTCCATACTATGGGTTACAAGAACTGTAGTTAGACCTCTTTCTTTATGGAGTTTATAAAACATCTCCATAATTTCAAAACGACCTCGTGGATCGAGTCCTGCAGTTGGCTCGTCCAGAACTAGTACCTGTGGATTCATAGCTAGGATTCCAGCAATCGCAACTCGTCTCATTTGCCCACCGCTTAGATCAAACGGAGATTTTGCTAAATATTCCTGAGAAAGACCTACCATCTTAATTGTCTGTTTTGCTCTTTCCTTTGCTTCCTCTAATGGCACACCAAAGTTTAAGGGGCCAAAACAAATGTCTTTTTCAACTGTTTCTTCAAACAATTGGTGTTCAGGAAATTGAAAGACTACCCCAACATTCTTTCGAAGTGGCTTAAGATTTTTTTCTTTTTGCTTTGAGGTGATTGTACGGTCACCAATGGTAATTGAGCCAGAAGTGGGTTGCAGGAGACCATTTAAATGCTGCAAAATAGTCGACTTGCCAGAACCTGTATGACCAATAATCGCGGTGTATGAACCGGATTTTATTTCCGCATTCACATCATATAATGCTAGTCTTTCAAAAGGTGAACGAATCTGGTAGCGATGCTCTAATTTTTCGATTGTAATGTCCATAACTCATTCACCAAACTTTCTTCTGTTATATGATTCTTAGAAAGAGGAACACCAATCGCTCGTAGTTTTTTAGATACTTTTACAGAAAAAGGTAAATCTAATCCTATTTCTACAAGTTTATCATCTAAAGCAAAAATTTCCTCAGGCTTCCCTTCTGCAAATAACTGCCCCTGGTTCATGACAATTATTCGATCGGCCCTTGCAGCTTCCTCAAGATCATGGGTAATTGACATAACCGTAATTTGACTTTCACTTTTGATTTCCCTGATCGTTTCTAAAACCTCTATACGTCCGATAGGGTCTAACATCGAAGTGGCTTCATCCAAGATGATTAAATCAGGCTGAACGGCAAGAACACCTGCAATTGCTACCCTTTGCTTTTGACCACCTGAGAGCTGATGTGGCTCATGCTCAAGAAACTCTCGCATTTTAACTAGGTCAATCACTCTTTCTATTCGAGACACCATCTTTTCGCGTGGAATTCCGTTGTTTTCCATACCAAAAGCAATATCATCTTTTACAGTGGTTCCAACGAATTGGTTATCAGGATTCTGAAACACCATTCCGATTTTTCTTCGTATGTCCCAAATAGACTCTTCATTTAGCTGTACCCCTTCAATCGTTACAGTTCCTGTTTGTGGTAACAATAATCCGTTTAGGATTCGTGCTAATGTAGATTTCCCTGAGCCATTATGACCAACAATCGCAAGCCATTCTCCTTTTCGAACAGAGAATGATAGATTTTCCAAAGCGAGCCTTGTGCTCTCTGCATATTTATAGCTTATCTGATCAACAACTAAAAGGTTTTCACTCATTCTCATCCCTCACTAAAATCAAATGCGCTTGGCATTTTACCAGTACTGAATAAAATTATTTCCATAGAAATAAATTCTTTTCTCGTCTCAACTTACTACCTTCCAAATTATTCGTTTCTTCCTTATCTGTCAAGGGAATAAGAACGTGTTATTCCAATATTTCAGGAGAAGTTTGTTATATTGTGTGTATTCAATAAGGAGAGCAAAATGCTATTTGTAGATAATTCTATCTTTTTCGAAAAATAATAAACATAAAATAAAAAGGGCTTAGACCAGTTTATAAAACTGTCCCGCCCTATAATAAATAAAAATTATACTAATTCAATGATAACCATTGGTGCACCGTCACCACGACGAGGTCCAAGTTTCATGATACGAGTGTATCCACCTTGGCGCTCTTCATAACGAGTTGCGATGTCACTGAATAATTTTTGAAGCGCATCTTGACCAGACTCTTCGTTTGCTACTTCATTACGGATGTAAGATGCAGCTTGACGACGAGCGTGTAGGTCTCCACGCTTACCTAATGTAATCATTTTTTCTACAACTGATTTTAATTCCTTCGCACGAGCCTCAGTAGTTTCGATACGCTCGTTGATGATTAAGTCAGTAGTAAGGTCACGTAATAACGCCTTACGTTGCGCGCTTGTACGTCCTAATTTTTGGTATGACATGAGGTATTCCCTCCTTTGTTGAATTATTATGAAAGACAAAGCATTAGATAACTAGGCTCTTGTAACAAGTATGACTGTGCGCAATAAGAAAGATTGCCTTTAATTCAAAACGAGTCAGTCATCTTTACGTAAGCCTAAACCAAGCTCTTCTAGTTTAGCCTTAACTTCTTCTAAAGATTTACGACCAAGGTTACGTACCTTCATCATATCTTCTTCAGTTTTATGAGCAAGCTCTTGAACCGTATTAATTCCTGCTCTCTTTAAGCAGTTATACGAACGAACTGAGAGATCCAATTCTTCAATTGTCATCTCGAGGACTTTCTCTTTTTGATCCTCTTCTTTTTCAACCATAATTTCTGCATTTTGAGCTTCATCCGTTAATCCTACAAAAATATTTAAATGTTCTGTTAGGATTTTCGCACCTAGTGCAATCGCTTCTTTCGGACCAGTACTGCCGTCTGTCCAAACATCAAAAGTCAGTTTGTCAAAGTTCGCGACCTGTCCAACACGTGTCTTTTCCACTTGGTAATTAACACGTTCAACTGGAGTATAGATTGAATCAATCGGAATTACACCAATTGGTCGATCTTCACGCTTGTTTGCATCAGCTGGAGTATATCCTCGCCCACGCTTCGCAGTAAATCTCACACGAAAATGTGCGTCCTTAGCAAGTGTTGCAATGTGTAGATCTGGGTTTAAGATTTCAACATCACTGTCATGTGTGATGTCAGAAGCTTTTACCGGACCTTCACCTTGAACATCTATCTCAAGAGTCTTCTCTTCATCAGAGTAGATTTTAAGAGCTAATTTCTTCACATTTAAGATAATAGATGTTACATCTTCGACGACGCCTTCAATTGTTGAGAACTCATGCAGTACCCCATCTATTTGGATAGACGTTACAGCGGCACCAGGAAGAGAAGATAATAGGATACGACGTAAGGAGTTACCCAAAGTAGTTCCATATCCACGCTCAAGTGGCTCGACGACGAATTTACCGTATTTGGCATCTTCGCTGATTTCAACCGTTTCGATTTTTGGTTTTTCAATTTCGATCATTTATAAACCCTCCTTCAAAACGTCGAAACCTCGGCTAGACCATGATCATTGACGTCTAACCGAAATTCCCAATAGTTAAGTTCCCTATCTGTGCACAACAACAACTCAATTTATTCTGTAAAGAACTTATAAACAAAACATGGCGATTCGTAAAAATTCATCTCACTCACGCCGTTGTTACACTTATAAGAATAAAAAAGTTTATCAAAACCCATTAATCCATTATAGACATGGATCATAAATCTTATACAGAAAAAGATGAAATACGTCCTGTCGTATTTGTAAGAATGTTACACACGACGACGTTTTGGTGGGCGACATCCATTATGTGGTACTGGAGTAACATCTTTAATAGCTGTAACTTCAAGACCAGCAGCTTGAAGAGCACGAATTGCAGCTTCACGTCCTGCGCCAGGGCCTTTTACAGTTACTTCAAGAGTTCTCATACCATGCTCCATTGAAGCTTTAGCAGCTGTTTCAGCAGCCATTTGTGCAGCGAATGGAGTAGATTTACGTGAACCTTTGAAACCAAGTGCACCAGCACTTGACCAAGAGATTGCATTTCCGTGTGCATCTGTAATTGTTACGATCGTATTGTTGAATGTTGAACGGATGTGTGCAACACCAGATTCAATATTCTTTTTTACACGACGTTTACGAGTATTCGTTTTACGTGCCATTTATCCATTACCTCCCTTACTATTTCTTCTTGTTTGCTACAGTACGACGAGGTCCTTTACGTGTACGAGCGTTATTTTTAGTGTTTTGGCCTCTTACAGGTAATCCACGACGATGACGCAGACCACGGTAAGAACCGATTTCGATTAAACGTTTGATGTTAAGTGAAACTTCACGACGAAGGTCACCTTCTACTTTATAACGGTCAACGATATCACGAATTTTGTTTAATTCGTCTTCAGTTAGATCACGAACTCGTGTATCTTCAGAAACACCAGCTTCTGCTAGAATTTTTTGTGCAGTTGGACGTCCAATTCCGAAAATATATGTTAAAGATATTACTACACGTTTTTCACGTGGAATATCAACACCAGCAATACGTGCCATATAGACGTACACCTCCTTATTTATTAGCCTTGTTTTTGTTTATGTTTTGGGTTTTCACAAATTACCATTACTTTACCTTTTCTACGAATAACCTTGCACTTTTCGCAGATAGGTTTAACTGATGGTCTCACTTTCATTTTTCAAACCTCCTTGATAGTTCGGAGCGCATTTATTTAAAACGGTACGTAATCCTACCGCGAGTCAAGTCATATGGTGATAATTCAACCGTAACCTTGTCTCCAGGTAAAATACGAATAAAGTGCATGCGAATTTTACCAGAAACATGGGCCAAAACAGTATGACCATTCTCTAATTCAACTTTAAACATTGCATTAGGTAATGTCTCTGCAACAGTACCTTCAACTTCAATTACATCGTCTTTCGCCATTGGAATAGTTCTCCCTTCTTCAAATCAGTAACTTGCTCATTGACAAACATCGACACACACTCATATTCCTTTACGTTTGCCATCGACCAGTTTTTATTAATACTGCTCTGAACTTCCGGAGATACGTAATCAAAAATTAGATGAATGTTATTCTAATGAATAGGGTTTGTGCCTTACAATTTTGTTAAGATCTCATACCCTGTTTCTGTAATAGCAATCGTATGTTCAAAATGCGCACACGTTTTGCCATCGACTGTTACAACAGTCCAGTTATCTGCTAACGTCTTCACGTATCGACTACCTGCATTTACCATCGGTTCAACGGCAAGTACCATTCCTGGTTTTAAACGAGGTCCTTTATTTGGAGGACCGTAATGTGGAATTTGTGGTTCCTCATGTAATTCTTTGCCTACACCGTGACCTACATACTCTCGAACAATCGAAAAGTCATGGGTCTCGACATAAACTTGGATTGCATGAGAAATATTTGAAAGACGCACACCAGGTTTTGCTTCTTCTAATCCTAGATAAAGGGCATTTTTCGTTACTTCAAGAAGTTGTTGATTTTCTGGCGAACTTGTACCTACCGGATAAGTCCAAGCTGAGTCACCATGATAACCATTGTACTTAGCACCGATATCAATACTTATAATATCGCCATCTAGTAAGACACGATCACCTGGTATACCATGTACCAGCTCTTCATTAACAGATGTACAGATACTACCGCGAAAACCATTATACCCTTTAAAAGAAGGAATTGCATCATATCCACGAATAAACTTTTCAGCAATTGTATCCAGTTCTTTCGTTGAAATCCCTGGAGCAATATATTTTTGTAATTCTTGGTGTGTTAATGCGACGATCTTACCAGCCTCGCGCATAATTTCAATCTCTCTTGGTGACTTGCAAATAATCATCTACTTTAATCCCCCAAGGAGCTCCTCTACATCACCAAAAACTTTATTAATTTCTTGTTGTCCATCAATATTGCGAAGATAGCCTTTTTCCTGATAAAAGTCAAGAAGTGGCTTAGATTGCTCGATATTTATTTGAAGACGAGTTCCAACTGTCTCCGCATTATCATCTGCACGTTGATATAGTTCTCCACCACATTTATCACAAGTCCCTTCCTGGCTAGGAGGGTTGAATACTAAGTGGTAAGTAGCACCACAGTCCTTACAAATTCGACGACCTGTTAATCTCTCAAGTAAAATAGCAGAATCAACTTCTATGTTAATAACATAGTCGATTTTTTTCTCGAGATCAGTAAGGATTGCCTCAAGCGCTTCTGCTTGCGGAACCGTACGTGGAAATCCATCAAGTAAAAATCCTTGGTTGCAATCGTCCTTGCTTAATCGTTCACGGACAATTCCGATCGTAACTTCATCAGGAACAAGCTCGCCTTTATCCATAAAAGATTTTGCTTGCAGTCCTAGTTCTGTTCCATCTTTTATTGCAGCACGGAACATATCTCCTGTTGAGATATGAGGGATATTGTACTTTTCTACGATTTTTTCGGCTTGAGTACCTTTACCAGCACCCGGTAGCCCCATTAATACTAAGTTCAAGTGAGTTGCCCCCTCAGCCTCTTATCTTAGAGGTGCTGGGAAAAAACATTCCCAGACCTTATTTGATAAATCCTTTATAATGACGTTTTACAAGCTGACTTTCAAGCTGCTTCATTGTCTCAAGTGCAACACCCACAACAATAAGCAAGCTAGTTCCACCAATTTGTGCAGACTGCGGTAAATTCGCAAAAGTTATAAAGAATACAGGAAGAACAGAAATTGCTGCTAAGAAAATAGAACCAACAAAAGTTAAGCGATACAGAATTTTTGTTACATATTCTTGCGTGTTTCTTCCTGGGCGAATCCCTGGAATGTAGCCGCCTTGCTTTTTCAAATTATCTGCCATTTGCTCAGGATTAACTTGAACAAATGTGTAGAAATATGAGAACGCAATGATTAGCGCGATATATAAAATCATCCCAACTGGTTGGGTATAATCAAAATATTTTTGAATCCATTCAGTTACCGCATTAGGACCAAAAAACGATGCAATCGTTGGTGGTGTGATAATGAAGGAAACTGCAAAAATTACAGGAATAACACCAGCCGCATTTACTTTTAACGGTAAATGTGTGGAGTGTCCTCCAACCGGGCTATTAGCAGCTAACCGCTTTGCATATTGAATTGGAATTTTACGTAAAGCTTGTTGCACAAATATTACACCTACAACAACAGCTATAATAGCAATTAGCAATAAAACAACAGTAATGATGCTTAGGAATAGTTGATCCCCAGCATCTTCAAATTGTTGAATATAGATTTGATTTACAGCTGTAGGAATACCGGCAACAATACCAGCGAAAATGATAATTGAAATTCCGTTCCCAACGCCCTTCGCTGTAATTTGTTCACCTAACCACATTAAAAATGCAGTTCCAGCAGTTAACACAACAGCAATTAATAAATACGTTCCGATACTAGGATTTTCAATCAACATACCATTCGACATATTGTTAAAGCCGTACGACATACCTAATGCTTGGATAAACCCGAGCACGATCGTTCCATAGCGAGTAAACTGTGCTAATTTACGACGTCCAACTTCTCCTTGCTTAGACCATTCCGTAAATTTAGGAACAACGTCCATTTGCAACAACTGAATTATAATTGAAGCAGTGATATAAGGCATGATACCCATCGCAAGGATTGAGAAGTTAAACAATGCTCCACCACCAAATGTATTTAAAAGGCCGAACGCTGTATTGCTATCAGTTGCTTTTAAAACGTCGGCATTTACATTTGGTACTGGAATAAAGGTGCCGATTCGAAATACTACTAACATAAGTAAGGTGAATATAATTTTGTTTCTTATATCACCAACGCGCATAAAATTGGAGATTGTTTGAAACATTAAATCACCTCAGTTTTTCCGCCAGCAGCTTCAATCGCTTGTTGAGCAGTAGAGGAGAATTTGTGAGCTCTAACTGTTAGCTTTTTATCAAGAGTACCTTTTCCAAGGATCTTTACTCCAGCATTCAGTTTACTTACAACACCAGTCTCAATTAAAAGTTCAGGTGTTACTTCTGTTCCGTCTTCAAAACGATTTAATGTTTCTAGGTTAACAATTGCAAAGTCTTTGCGATTGATGTTTGTGAAACCACGTTTTGGTAAACGTTGGAATAAAGGCATTTGACCACCTTCAAAACCAGGACGTACACCGCCACCTGAACGTGAGTTTTGACCTTTATGACCTCTACCAGCAGTTTTACCATTACCTGAACCAGTTCCACGTCCAACACGATTACGTGTTTTACGAGATCCTTCAGTTGCTTGTAATTCATGAAGTTTCATTTGGGCACCTCCTTATTTCAGAAAAAATTCAATTATTGTTCTTTAACCGTAACTAGGTGAGCAACTTTATTAATCATACCGCGAATCGCAGCATTATCATCATGA
This sequence comes from Ferdinandcohnia sp. QZ13, assembly GCF_031324165.1. Lineage (NCBI taxonomy): Bacteria > Bacillati > Bacillota > Bacilli > Caryophanales > Bacillaceae > Ferdinandcohnia > Ferdinandcohnia sp. QZ13. The sequence goes on from NZ_JAVIVW010000002.1 coordinate 254,527, forward strand.
ACAACAGTTTGATGTAATTTTTTCAATCCAAGAGTACGAACAGTTACACGTTGGTCTTCAGGACGTCCAATGACACTGCGAGTGAGGGTGATTTCTAATTTCTTTGACATTGTGTTTTCCCTCCTATCCTAACAGTTCTTCTACTGATTTACCACGTAACTTAGCTACTTCTTCAGCACGCTTTAATTGACTTAAACCTTCGATTGTAGCACGAATCATATTTACTGGAGTGTTTGTTCCTAAAGATTTAGAAAGGATATCACCGATACCAGCAAGTTCTAATACCGCACGAACTGGTCCACCAGCGATAACTCCAGTACCTTCAGACGCAGGTTTTAGTAATACTTCTCCTGCTCCAAATTGACCAACTACTTGGTGAGGAATTGTTGTTCCAACCATCGGTACAGAGATTAGGTTCTTTTTAGCATCTTCAATTGCTTTACGGATTGCATCTGGAACTTCTTGTGCTTTACCAGTTCCAAAACCAACGTGACCGTTCTTATCACCAACTACTACTAATGCTGCAAAGCGGAAACGACGTCCACCTTTTACAACCTTAGCAACACGGTTAACGGTAACTACGCGTTCTTCAAGTTCTAATTTATTTGGATCAATGCGACGCATCTATAATGTCCCTCCTTTTTTATTAAAATTGTAATCCAGCTTCACGAGCAGCTTCTGCTAATGCTTTAACACGTCCGTGATATAGGTAACCACCGCGGTCGAATACTACCTCTTTGATTCCTTTTTCAATACCACGCTTAGCAACTAGTTCGCCAACTTTTGTTGCTGCATCTACGTTACCAGCACCTTCAACAGATAGCTCTTTATCTAATGTAGAAGCACTTGCGATTGTTACTGAGTTAACATCATCGATTAATTGAGCGTAAATGTGTTTGTTTGAACGGAACACATTTAAGCGAGGACGAGTAGCAGTTCCTGAAACACGAGAACGAACACGAGCATGTCTTTTTCTACGAACCGCATTTTTATCCTGTTTCGTAATCATTTACGTCTCTCCTTTCTTTTACCTAAAAAGGCTTACTTCGCAGTTTTACCTTCCTTACGACGAACAAATTCACCTTCGTAGCGAATACCTTTTCCTTTATAAGGCTCAGGCGGACGTACACCACGAATATTAGCAGCTAACGCTCCAACACGTTCTTTATCGATACCTTTAACAATAATCTTAGTGTTAGATGGTACATCGATTTCAACGCCAGTTTCTGGAACGATTTCTACTGGATGAGAGTAACCAACGTTTAATACAAGCTTATTTCCAGCTTTTTGAGCACGGTATCCGACCCCGATTAGCTCTAAGCCTCTTTCAAAGCCTTTGGATACACCTTCAACCATGTTTCCAAGTAGACTACGTGTTGTACCGTGAAGAGCACGGTGTTCTTTATTATCAGTTGGACGAACAACGTTAATTACGTTGTCTTCAACATTGATTTGCATATCAGGATGGAAAGCACGAGTTAATTCGCCTTTTGGTCCTTTTACAGTAACAGTATTACCGTTGAAAGTTACAGTAACACCAGATGGTATTTCGATTGGTTTTTTACCAATACGTGACATGTACTACACCTCCATTCTTATCAAGCTATTACCAAACGTAAGCTAATACTTCTCCGCCGGCTTGCTTTTGACGAGCTTCTTTATCAGTTAATACACCTTGTGAAGTTGAAACGATCGCGATACCTAAACCGTTTAACACACGTGGCACTTCGTTAGATTTTGCATAAACACGTAGACCAGGCTTACTGATACGCTTAAGTCCAGTAATTACGCGCTCATTGTTTGCACCGTATTTTAAGAAAATACGAATGATACCTTGTTTGTCATCCTCAATATATTCAACGTCACGAACGAAACCTTCACGCTTTAAGATTTCAGCGATTTCCCTTTTGATATTTGATGCAGGGATTTCAAGCTTCTCATGACGAACCATGTTCGCATTACGGATGCGAGTAAGCATATCTGCAATTGGATCTGTCATCACCATAGTATTTTTACCTCCTTCCCAATTCGGGGTTTACCAACTTGCTTTTTTTACACCAGGAATTTGACCCTTATAAGCTAGTTCACGGAAACAAATACGGCATAATTTAAATTTACGTAATACAGAGTGTGGACGGCCGCAACGTTCGCAACGAGTGTACTCTTGTACTTTAAATTTCTGTGTGCGTTTTTGTTTCGCAATCATTGATTTTTTAGCCACGTTTTCGCCTCCTTTACTTTTGGAACGGCATACCGAATGCTGTTAATAACTCACGAGCTTCTTCGTCAGTATTTGCAGTAGTTACGATAACGATATCCATACCACGAACTTTACTTACTTTATCGTAATCAATTTCAGGGAAAATTAATTGTTCTTTTACACCTAAAGTGTAGTTTCCACGACCATCAAATGATTTCTTTGATACACCACGGAAGTCACGTACACGTGGTAGTGAAATAGAAACAAGCTTATCTAAGAAATCGTACATACGCTCTCCGCGTAGTGTAACTTTCGCACCGATAGGCATCCCTTCACGAAGACGGAATCCAGCGATTGATTTCTTTGCTTTAGTAACAACAGGCTTTTGACCGCTAAGAGCAGCTAATTCCTCTACTGCGTTGTCTAATACTTTAGAGTTTTGAACTGCGTCACCAACACCCATGTTGATCACGATTTTTTCTACTTTTGGAACCTGCATAACAGACTTATAGTTAAACTTGCTCATTAGAGCAGGTGTAATTTCTTTTTGAAATTTTTCTTTTAGGCGGTTCATGTAAGTACCTCCTTTCTTTATTTACTATTTATCTAAAACTTCACCGGATTTTTTTGCTACACGTACCTTTTTGCCATCAACTTCTTTGTAACCAACACGAGTTGGGTTACCAGATTTAGGATCTAATGGCATTACATTTGATACATGAATAGGTGCCTCATGGCTAATGATACCACCTTGTGGATTCGCTTGAGACGGTTTTGAGTGTTTCTTTACAATATTAACGCCTTCTACAATGACACGGTCTTTCTTTGGAAAGCTTTCGAGGATCACACCTTGTTTACCTTTATCTTTCCCTGAAATAACCTGTACCTTGTCACCCTTTTTTACATGCATCTAGTTCGCACCTCCTTAAAGGCCAATCGATTTCGAATTATAATACTTCTGGAGCTAGTGAAACAATTTTCATAAAGTTACTATCACGTAATTCACGTGCTACTGGACCGAAGATACGAGTTCCACGTGGACTCTTGTCGTCACGGATAATAACACAAGCATTTTCATCAAAACGGATGTAAGTTCCGTCATTACGACGTACACCACGCTTCGTACGTACAACTACAGCTTTAACAACGTCACCTTTTTTAACAACGCCACCTGGTGTTGCTTGTTTTACTGTACAAACGATAACATCACCAATATTTGCTGTTTTACGACCAGAACCACCTAATACTTTAATAGTTAGTACTTCACGTGCTCCTGAGTTGTCAGCAACTTTCAAACGAGTTTCTTGTTGAATCATTCATGAAACCTCCCTTCGGATTATTGATTGATCCGAACAAAATATAATTAGATAATAACTGCTTTTTCTACTACTTCAACAAGACGGAAGCGTTTAGTAGCAGATAATGGGCGAGTCTCCATAATTTTTACGATGTCGCCGATTTTTGCAACATTGTTTTCATCATGTGCTTTAAATTTCTTTGAATACTTTACGCGTTTACCGTAAAGAGAATGTTTCTTATAAGTTTCTACAAGAACAGTAACTGTTTTATCCATTTTGTCAGATACAACACGTCCTTGGTAGACCTTGCGTTGGTTACGTTCACTCACTATCGTAGACCTCCTTCCTGGTTATCGATTATTTACGACCGATTTCTCTTTCGCGGACTACTGTTTTCATACGAGCGATCGATTTACGAACTTCACGAATACGTGCAGTATTCTCAAGTTGACCAGTAGCTAGTTGAAAGCGAAGGTTAAATAACTCTTCTTTTAATGATTTTACTTTTTGTTCAATTTCGGCAGTGGTAAGGTCACGGATTTCATTAGCTTTCATTTGATTCACCACCAATTTCTTCACGTTTTACGAATTTAGTTTTAACTGGTAGCTTATGAGCTGCTAAGCGTAATGCTTCACGAGCGATCTCTTCAGATACTCCAGCAATTTCAAATAATACTTTTCCGGGTTTAACTACAGCTACCCATCCTTCAGGAGCACCTTTACCGGAACCCATACGTACCTCTAAAGGTTTTGATGTATATGGCTTAGATGGGAAAATTTTAATCCAAACTTTACCGCCACGTTTCATATAACGTGTCATTGCGATACGAGCAGCTTCGATTTGACGGTTTGTAATCCAAGAAGCATCTTGAGCTTGTAAACCGAACTCACCGAAATGTACTTCAGTACCACCTTTTGCTTGACCACGCATTTTTCCACGGTGTTCTCTGCGGTATTTCACACGTTTTGGTAATAACATATTATTTTCCTCCTTCCTCAGTTTTCTTCTTTGTAGGAAGGACCTCTCCACGATAGATCCAAACTTTCACGCCAATTTTTCCGTAAGTTGTATCAGCTTCTGCAGTACCGTAATCAATGTCTGCACGAAGAGTGTGAAGTGGAACTGTTCCTTCACTATAGTGTTCTGCACGAGCAATGTCCGCTCCGCCTAAGCGACCAGAAGTTTGTGTTTTAATACCTTGTGCTCCAGCACGCATTGAGCGTTGAATAGCTTGTTTCTGCGCACGACGGAAAGAAACACGATTTTCTAATTGACGAGCGATATTTTCAGCTACTAGAGTTGCATCAAGATCTGCTCTTTTAATTTCAAGGATGTTGATGTGTACTCTCTTACCTGTTAATTGGTTTAATGCTTTACGAAGTGCTTCAACTTCTGTACCACCTTTACCAATAACCATACCAGGTTTAGCAGTATGGACAGTAACGTTGATACGGTTAGCTGCACGTTCAATTTCAATTTTAGATACAGAAGCATCACTTAAACGTTTTGCGATATATTCGCGAACTTTAAGGTCTTCATGTAATAAATCTGCATAATCTTTGCCTGCGTACCATTTTGACTCCCAGTCACGAATGATGCCTACACGCATTCCAATTGGATTAACTTTTTGACCCACTACTTATCCCTCCTTCTTTTCTGATACCACGATTGTAATGTGGCTAGTGCGTTTGTTAATCTGACTTGCACGTCCCATAGCTCTTGGACGGAATCTTTTTAATGTTGGACCTTCATTTACATATGCTTCAGTAATAACTAGGTTATTAGCGTCCATTTCGTAGTTATGCTCTGCATTCGCAATCGCAGAATTTAATACTTTTTCTACAATAGGAGAAGCAGCTTTTGGTGTATGACGTAGGATAGCGATTGCTTCACCTACTTGCTTGCCTCGAATTAAATCTGCTACTAAACGAACTTTACGAGGAGCAATACGAACTGTTCTCGCAACAGCTTTAGCTTGCATAGATAATCCTCCTCTCATTAACGTCTTGTTTTCTTATCGTCACTTGCGTGGCCTTTGTAAGTACGAGTTGGTGCAAATTCACCAAGTTTGTGACCTACCATGTCTTCAGTAACATAAACTGGTACATGCTTACGACCATCATATACCGCGATTGTATTACCGATGAATTGAGGGAAAATCGTTGAACGACGTGACCAAGTTTTAATAACTTGTTTCTTCTCAGATCCGTTTTGATTTTCAACCTTTTTCATTAAGTGATCATCTACAAAAGGTCCTTTTTTCAAACTGCGTCCCATAAGTGAACCTCCCTTCGTGATTGACCTACGGTTCCAACGAACCGTAGCACAATCCCGTTATTTTTTACGACGACGTACGATAAATTTATCTGATTTGTTTTTCTTCTTACGAGTTTTCGCACCAAGGGTTGGTTTACCCCAAGGAGTCATTGGAGACTTACGTCCGATAGGTGCTTTACCTTCACCACCACCGTGTGGGTGATCGTTAGGGTTCATAACAGATCCACGAACTGTTGGGCGTTTACCTAACCAACGGTTACGTCCCGCTTTACCAATGTTAACTAGTTCATGTTGCTCGTTACCTACTTGACCTACAGTCGCGCGGCAAGTAGCAAGAATCATGCGAACTTCACCAGAATTTAAACGTACAAGTACGTATTTTCCTTCTTTACCAAGTACTTGTGCAGAAGTACCAGCTGAACGAACTAATTGTCCACCTTTACCAGGCTTTAGTTCGATGTTGTGTACTACTGTACCTACTGGGATGTTTACTAATGGAAGTGCATTACCTGTTTTAATGTCAGCTTCAGGTCCTGAAACTACCTCCATACCTACTTTTAGGTTTTTTGGAGCAATGATGTAACGTTTTTCTCCATCAGCATAGTTGATTAATGCAATGTTTGCTGAACGGTTTGGATCGTATTCGATCGTAGCAACGCGTCCTGGTATACCATCTTTATCACGTTTAAAGTCGATTATACGGTATTGACGCTTATGTCCGCCAGCTTGATGACGTACTGTTATTTTACCTTGGTTATTACGTCCAGCTTTTTTGTTTAAAGGTGCAAGTAATGATTTCTCTGGTCTGTCCGTAGTGATTTCTGCGAAATCTAAAGTTGTCATTCCACGACGACCATTAGAGGTTGGTTTGTAATGTTTAATCGCCATCTCTATTTCCCTCCTTCTCTATAAAATTATACTTCAAAGAATTCGATTTCTTTGCTGTCTTCTGTTAGTTTAACGATAGCTTTTCTGCGACGATTTGTATATCCACTGTAACGTCCTACACGCTTGAACTTACCTTTGTAGTTCATGATGTTAACTTTTTCAACTTTAACGCCGAAAATTTGCTCAATAGCATCCTTAACTTCGGTTTTGTTTGATTTTACGTCAACTTCAAATGTGTATTTTTTTTCAGCCATTAGGTCTGATGAACGTTCAGTAATAACAGGGCTCTTAATAATATCACGAGGATCTTTCATTATGCGAGCACCTCCTCTACTTTTTCCACCGCAGCTTTAGTAATCACAAGCTTATCATGGTTAAGAACATCAAGAACACTTACTCCATTTGCAGCAACAACTGTTACTCCAGGAATATTACGAGCTGAAAGTTCTACTGCTTCATTTACGTCTGCAGTAACGATTAACGCTTTGCGTTCTACGTTTAATCCTTTCAGTACCGCAACCATGTCTTTAGTTTTAGGAGCTTCTAATACTAGATTATCTAATACTAGAATGTTTTCCTCTAATACCTTAGTAGATAATGCTGATTTGATTGCTAAACGGCGTACTTTTTTAGGTAATTTGTAGCTGTAGCTTCTTGGAGTTGGACCAAATACTGTTCCACCGCCACGCCATTGTGGTGAACGAATTGAACCTTGACGAGCACGACCAGTACCCTTTTGACGCCATGGTTTACGTCCTCCGCCTGCTACTTCAGAACGAATCTTTGTTTTGTGAGTTCCTTGACGTAAGGAAGCTCTCTGCATGATTACTGCATCGAATAAAACTTGTTGATTTGGTTCAACACCGAATACAGAATCGTTTAATTCGATTTCTCCAACAGCTGAACCAGTTTGGTTATACAATGATACTTTAGGCATTCAAATGTCCTCCTTTCCTAGTAATTATTTTGCTTTAACAGCTTTCTTTACTGTAACAACAGATTTTCTCGCACCAGGTACATTACCTTTTACTAGAAGAAGATTACGCTCTGTATCTACTTTCACGATCTCTAAGTTTTGTACTGTGATACGGTCTCCACCCATACGACCAGGTAGAAGTTTGTTTTTGAATACACGGTTTGGAGCTACAGGTCCCATAGAACCAGGACGACGGTGATAGCGAGAACCGTGAGACATAGGTCCGCGAGATTGTCCGTGGCGCTTAATCGCACCTTGGAATCCTTTACCTTTTGAAATTCCTGTTACATCTACAATATCTCCTTCAGCGAAGATATCAACTTTGACTTCCTGACCAACTTCAAACTCATCTAAGTTAACTCCGCGTAATTCGCGAACGAAGCGCTTAGGTGCAGTGTTTGCTTTTGAAGCATGACCCTTTTCAGGTTTGTTTGAAAGCTTTTCTCTCTTATCTTCAAAACCGATTTGTACAGCCTCATATCCATCAGTTTCAACTGATTTCTTTTGAAGAACTACGTTCGCACCAGCTTCGATAACAGTTACAGGGATAAGCTCACCATTACCTACAAATACTTGAGTCATACCAATTTTTCTTCCTAAGATTCCTTTGGTCATTAGTCACACCTCCTATTAAATTTACAATTTATTTCATTTTTAAAATTAAAGTTTAATTTCAATGTCAACACCAGATGGTAAATCTAAACGCATTAATGAATCAACAGTTTGTGGTGTTGGGTTAATGATGTCGATTAAGCGTTTATGCGTGCGCATCTCAAACTGCTCACGAGAATCTTTGTACTTGTGAACAGCACGAAGAATCGTATAAACAGACTTCTCAGTTGGAAGTGGGATTGGACCAGAAACTGCTGCTCCAGATCGTTTAGCTGTCTCCACGATTTTCTCTGCAGATTGATCAAGGATTCTGTGATCATACGCTTTTAAACGGATACGAATTTTTTGTTTTGCCATTATTTTCCCTCCTTTTTCGCCTACTTTTAAAATAGACCTTCTCCGTGGAAATTTCCTTACACTCGCCATGGCAAAGCGGCCGGGTGTATCAGCAACCTTCCACATCATCGCAGTCAAAGACCAACATTGTCTATTATATAAAAAACTCATACGAAATGCAACATAATTCTTCGTTTTATGCATGTCTTTCGCACTTTTTCAATTATACACACCTATAAAGGACTTTTCAACTATAGCATCATATTATTTTGGCGTAAGATTTTGGAAACAAAGTTGTCTATAAAATTCTGACGTTCCCTTTCTATATCTATAGAAGAAATTACACACAAAAAAACAGGCGGGATCATCCGCCTGTTTTTGAAGACATATTGTTATTACTCAGTGATTGTAGCAACAACGCCAGCGCCTACTGTACGTCCACCTTCACGAATTGAGAACTTAGTTCCATCTTCGATTGCTACTGGAGCGATTAGTTCAACAGTCATTTCGATGTTGTCACCAGGCATAACCATTTCAACACCTTCTGGAAGTTGAATGATTCCAGTTACGTCAGTTGTACGGAAGTAGAACTGTGGGCGGTAGTTTGAGAAGAATGGAGTGTGACGTCCACCTTCTTCTTTTGATAAAACATAAACTTCAGCTTTGAACTTTGTGTGTGGTTTGATTGTACCTGGCTTTGCAAGTACTTGACCACGTTGGATTTCTTCACGAGAAACACCACGAAGTAGTGCACCAATGTTGTCACCAGCTTCAGCATAGTCAAGAAGCTTACGGAACATTTCAACACCTGTTACAGTAGTTGATTTTGGCTCTTCAGTTAAACCGATGATTTCAACTACATCACCAACTTTAACTTGTCCACGCTCAACACGTCCTGTAGCAACAGTACCACGGCCAGTGATTGAGAATACATCCTCAACAGGCATCATGAATGGCTTTTCAGTGTCACGCTCTGGAGTTGGAACGTATTCGTCAACAGCAGCCATTAATTCAATGATTTTTTCTTCCCACTCAGCTTCACCTTCAAGAGCTTTAAGAGCAGAACCTTTAATTACTGGTACATCGTCACCAGGGAAGTCGTATTCAGAAAGAAGGTCACGAACTTCCATTTCTACTAATTCTAATAATTCTTCGTCGTCTACCATGTCACATTTGTTCATGAATACAACAAGGTAAGGAACACCTACTTGACGAGAAAGAAGGATGTGCTCACGAGTTTGTGGCATTGGGCCGTCAGCAGCAGATACTACTAAGATCCCGCCGTCCATTTGAGCAGCACCAGTGATCATGTTCTTAACGTAGTCAGCGTGTCCTGGGCAGTCAACGTGTGCATAGTGACGGTTTTCAGTTTCGTACTCAACGTGTGAAGTTGAGATTGTGATTCCACGCTCACGCTCTTCAGGCGCACCATCAATTTGGTCATAACCCATTGCTGCACCTTTTCCGCTTCTTTTAGCAAGAACAGTAGTGATAGCAGCTGTTAAAGTAGTTTTACCATGGTCAACGTGTCCAATTGTACCAATATTAGCATGTGGTTTCGAACGGTCAAATTTCTCTTTTCCCATTTGAAAAGCCTCCTTAAGTATTTGTTATTTTAATAGTAAGTATGATATCCCGAAAGTGGAGGTACCTCCACTTTCAAGGCCTACATAAGTAGTTATACTTGATGTAAAGGCGAAAATCAATTATTCACCTTTATTTTTTTTGATAATTTCTTCAGAAATTGATTTTGGTACTTCTTCGTAGTGATCGAAATGCATTGTAAATACTCCACGTCCTTGTGTGTTAGAACGTAATGAAGTAGCATAACCAAACATTTCAGATAGTGGAACCATCGCACGTACTACTTGTGCATTACCGCGAGCTTCCATACCTTCAACGCGTCCACGACGAGAAGTAATACCACCCATAATGTCACCCATGTATTCTTCAGGGATAACAACTTCAACCCTCATGACAGGCTCAAGGATAACCGGTTGACATTTTGAAGCAGCGTTCTTAAGTGCCATTGAAGCAGCAATCTTAAACGCCATTTCACTTGAGTCAACATCATGGTAAGAACCATCATAAAGCTTAGCTTTAATATCAACTAACGGATAACCAGCTAGAACCCCTCTATCAAGAGCGTCTTCTAGACCAGCTTGTACAGCAGGGATGTATTCACGTGGAACTACCCCACCAACAATCGCGTTTTCAAATTCGAAGCCTTTTCCTTCTTCGTTTGGTGAGAATTCAATCCAAACGTGTCCGTATTGACCGCGTCCACCAGATTGACGAGCGAATTTACCTTCAACCTGTGCAGATTGACGGAAAGTTTCACGATACGCAACTTGTGGAGCACCAACATTTGCTTCTACTTTGAATTCACGTTTCATACGATCCACTAGGACATCTAAGTGTAACTCACCCATACCAGCGATAATCGTTTGACCCGTTTCTTGATCAGTATGTGCTCTGAATGTAGGGTCTTCTTCTTGAAGCTTTTGTAAAGCTGTAGACATTTTGTCTTGGTCAGCCTTTGATTTCGGTTCAACAGATAGCTGAATAACCGGTTCTGGGAATGTCATGGATTCAAGAATTACATTATCTTTTTCATCACATAACGTATCTCCAGTTGTTGTATCTTTCAATCCAACAGCAGCAGCGATGTCACCAGCGTATACAGTTGAGATTTCCTGGCGGTGGTTCGCGTGCATTTGAAGGATACGTCCAATACGCTCACGCTTTCCTTTTGTTGAGTTTTTCACGTATGATCCAGAGTTTAATGTACCTGAATACACACGGAAGAATGTTAACTTACCAACAAAAGGATCAGTCATTACTTTGAACGCAAGTGCTGAGAATGGCTCACTGTCGTCTGAATGACGTTCAATGTCTTCTCCAGTATCAGCATCATGACCTTCAATGGATGCTACATCAGTTGGTGCTGGAAGATAGTCGATAACAGCATCAAGTACCTTTTGAACACCTTTGTTTTTAAATGCAGTTCCACACAATACTGGGTAGAATTCTACCTTAAGTGTAGCTGTACGGATAGCTGCACGCAATTCCTCATTAGAGATTTCTTCTCCGCCAAGGTATCTTTCCATCAAGTCTTCGTCTAATTCCGCTACTGCTTCTACAAGCTTTTCGCGGTATTCGTTTGCTTGATCTAGAAATTCTTCTGGAATTTCTCCTACTTCGATATCAGTTCCTAAGTCATTACCGTAGAAAGTTGTATTCATTTCAACAAGGTCAATGATACCTCTGAATTGATCTTCTGCACCAATCGGTAATTGGATAGGGTGTGCATTCGCTTGTAGACGTTCACGAAGTGTGCCAACAGAATATAAGAAGTCAGCACCAATCTTATCCATTTTGTTTACGAATACAATACGTGGAACACCATAAGTTGTAGCTTGTCTCCAAACAGTTTCAGTTTGTGGCTCAACTCCAGATTGCGCATCAAGAACTGTAACAGCTCCATCAAGTACACGAAGTGAACGTTCAACCTCTACTGTGAAATCTACGTGTCCTGGAGTGTCAATAATGTTAACGCGGTGATCTTTCCAAGATGCAGTTGTTGCTGCAGATGTAATGGTGATACCACGTTCTTGTTCTTGCTCCATCCAGTCCATTTGGGACGCACCTTCGTGAGTTTCACCAAGTTTGTGAATTTTACCAGTGTAATAAAGGATACGTTCAGTGGTTGTTGTTTTACCAGCATCGATGTGTGCCATGATACCAATATTACGAGTCTTTTCTAAGGAGAACTCTCTTGCCATTTGGGTCTTTCTCCTTCCTATGAGTAAGTATGATTTTATTGTAGTAATGGCTCTGTTAATCTACTTAACAGAGCTCTTATTTTACCAGCGGTAGTGAGCAAACGCTTTGTTCGCTTCTGCCATTTTGTGAGTGTCTTCACGTTTCTTAACTGATGCACCAGAATTGTTAGCAGCATCAAGGATTTCGTTAGCTAAACGCTCTTCCATTGTTTTTTCTCCACGAAGACGAGCGTAGTTTACTAACCAACGTAAACCTAGAGTAGTACGACGGTCAGGGCGAACTTCAACAGGAACTTGATAGTTTGCACCACCTACACGACGTGCTCTTACTTCTAGTACAGGCATGATGTTTTTAAGTGCTTGTTCAAACACTTCCATCGCATCCTTACCTGAACGTTGTTGAACTAAATCAAATGCATTATATAAAATCGCTTGTGATTTACCTCTTTTTCCATCAACCATCATTTTGTTGATTAAACGAGTTACAAGCTTTGAGTTATAAATTGGATCTGGTAATACATCTCTTTTAGCGACAGGTCCTTTACGAGGCATTGATATTTCCTCCTTTCAAACTTAAATATGTTAGTCTATTATTTCTTAGCTGCTTTTGGTCTCTTAGTACCATATTTAGAACGGCTTTGCGCACGGTTATTAACTCCAGCAGTGTCTAGTGCACCACGAACGATGTGATAACGTACCCCTGGTAAGTCCTTAACACGTCCACCACGAATTAGTACAACACTGTGCTCTTGTAAGTTGTGACCAATACCTGGGATGTAAGCAGTAACCTCAATTCCGTTTGTTAAACGTACACGAGCATACTTACGAAGCGCTGAGTTCGGCTTCTTAGGAGTCATAGTACCAACACGAGTACAAACACCACGCTTTTGAGGTGAAGTAGTATTAGTTTGTGACTTTTTGAAGCTGTTATAACCTTTATTTAATGCAGGAGAGTCGGATTTTTGAACTTTAGTTTCACGACCCTTACGAATTAATTGGTTAATTGTAGGCATTATTTGTTTCCTCCCTTCTTCTTTCGTCAAGACCACATATCCAGGTGGTTCATTTTTTTGCAAAAAACAAAGTCTTTGTAGAACCTTTTTCCACAAAAACAGTTTTTAATAAATAATCGCCACAGCAGAAGCACCCACTTCGATTCCACAAGCTTTTCCAAGCTTCTTCATCGAATCAACCTTAGATATTGGAATTTGTCGTTCTTCAGCAAGTTGTAAAACTTTGTTTACTACGCGCCGATCAGCATCTTCTGCTATAACAATTTCCGATACTTTATAGGTTTGTATTGCTTTTACTGCTTGCTTTGTACCTATAATAATCTTCTTTGCCTGTGATACTTTTTCATAAGACATATAAAATATCCTCCAAAGTAACAGGTTTAAGGAGCACCTTAGATATATTAACACCCTAAGAGAAGGATGTCAACCACAAGCAAATAAAAATTATTTTGCTCATAGTAGACATCCACTATCTTAGATATGCTCTTCTAACCTTTATTCAACACCTACTGGGTCTTCTTGCTCTACAATTACAGGTTCTGCCCGACGATAGCGAGTCATTCCTGTTCCTGCAGGAACAAGTTTACCAATAATTACATTCTCTTTTAATCCTAGTAACTCATCACGTTTTCCTTTAATTGCAGCATCAGTTAAGACACGTGTTGTCTCTTGGAATGACGCAGCCGATAGGAATGAATCAGTTTCTAGTGAAGCTTTTGTAATACCTAGAAGAACCGGTCTACCTGTAGCAGGTGCTTTACCTTCTAGTAAAACCTTCGTGTTTGCATCAGTGAACTGATGTATATCAAGTAGTGAACCTGGTAATACATCTGTGTCACCTGCATCAGTGACTCTTACTTTACGAAGCATTTGTCTAACCATTACTTCGACGTGTTTATCACCAATTTCAACACCCTGCATACGATATACTTTTTGAACTTCTTTTAAGAGGTATTCTTGGACAGCAGATGTGTTTGTGACTTTTAGTAATTCCTTCGGATCAACTGAACCTTCTGTTAGTACCTGACCACTTTCAACTTGCTCTCCTTCAGTAACTTTCAAACGAGCGCTATATGGTGCAGTGTAAGAACGAGATTCCACTTCTCCTTGGATTACAATTTCTTGTTGTCTATCTTTTACTTCATTAATGGACGTTACAACACCGCCAATTTCCGTAATAACGGCTTGACCTTTCGGATTTCTCGCTTCAAATAGCTCTTGAATACGCGGTAAACCTTGTGTAATGTCGTCTCCGGCAACTCCACCAGTGTGGAACGTACGCATTGTAAGCTGCGTACCTGGCTCACCAATTGATTGGGCAGCGATTATACCAACTGCTTCACCAACTTCAACCTCTGAACCTGTTGCAAGATTTCGTCCATAACATTTTTTACATACGCCATGGCGTGTATTACATGTAAACGCAGAACGAATTGTTACTTCCTCAATGCCAGCATCAACAATTTCCTTTGCGATATCTTCTGTAATTAATTCGTTTTCTGCTACTAACACTTCATTCGTTTCAGGATGAACAACTTTCTTTCTTGCGTAACGGCCGTTTAGACGTTCGTCAAGAGGTTCAATAACTTCCGTTCCCTCTTTTAACGCACCAACAAGCAAGCCGCGGTCTGTTCCACAGTCGTCCTCACGAACAATTACGTCTTGAGCAACGTCTACTAAACGTCTTGTTAGATAACCAGAGTCAGCTGTCTTTAAGGCTGTATCCGCAAGTCCTTTACGCGCACCGTGAGTTGAAATGAAGTATTCCAATACTGTTAAACCTTCACGGAAACTTGATTTAATCGGAAGTTCAATGATACGTCCAGCCGGGTTCGCCATTAGTCCACGCATACCAGCTAACTGTGTAAAGTTGGATGCATTTCCACGGGCACCAGAGTCACTCATCATGAAGATTGGGTTACGCTTATCAAGTGAAGCCATTAGCTTACCTTGAATTGTATCTTTCGCCGCACTCCAGATTGAGATAACACGATCATAACGCTCATCTTCTGTAATTAAACCACGTCTAAATTGTTTTAGAACATTATCAACCTTCGCTTGTGCTTGAGCTAAGATTTCTTCTTTTTCAGCTAAGACAACAATATCAGCTACACCAACGGTAATACCTGCTTTTGTCGAGTGCTTAAATCCAAGATCCTTCATGCGATCAAGCATTTTTGAGGTTTCAGTAATTTTAAAACGCTTGAAGACTTCAGCGATAATATTACCGAGTATTTTCTTCTTAAATGGGTCAATTTGTTCCTGATTTTGAATAAGTTCTTTGACATTTGCACCCTTAGGTATGAAGTACTTTTCAGGTGTCTTCACTTCTAAGTTTGTTTTTGTAGGTTCATTAATATATGGGAACGACTTAGGAAGAATCTCGTTAAAAATTAATTTACCTACTGTTGTCATAAGCAACATATTATTTTGTTCTTCAGTAAACGTTTCGTTATTTAGTGAACCAGCATGTACTGCAACCCTTGTGTGGTAGTGTACATAACCATTTTGATACGCAAGAATAGCTTCGTTTGTATCCTTAAAGACCATTCCTTCTCCAACTGCCCCAGGACGTTCCATTGTTAGGTAATAGTTACCTAATACCATGTCCTGTGACGGCGTAACAACTGGTTTTCCATCTTTCGGGTTAAGAATATTTTGTGCTGCCAACATTAATAATCTTGCTTCAGCCTGTGCTTCAGCAGAAAGTGGTACGTGAACCGCCATTTGGTCACCGTCAAAGTCGGCGTTGTAAGCAGTACATACGAGTGGGTGAAGACGAATTGCACGTCCTTCAACTAATGTTGGTTCGAATGCTTGAATACCTAAACGGTGTAATGTAGGCGCACGGTTTAAGAGAACCGGGTGCTCCTTAATAACAGATTCGAGGACATCCCAAACCTCTGGCTGTACACGTTCGATTTTACGCTTCGCACTCTTTATATTATGAGCGAGTCCTTTTTCAACAAGCTCTTTCATTACAAACGGTTTGAATAATTCCAAAGCCATTTCCTTCGGTAATCCACATTGGTACATCTTAAGATTCGGTCCTACAACGATAACGGAACGACCAGAATAGTCAACACGCTTACCTAATAGGTTTTGACGGAAACGACCTTGCTTACCTTTTAACATATGAGAAAGAGATTTTAATGGACGATTACCAGGGCCTGTAACTGGTCTTCCACGACGCCCATTATCAATCAATGCATCAACCGCTTCTTGAAGCATACGTTTTTCGTTCTGAACGATAATGCTTGGAGCGCCTAAATCTAAAAGACGTTTTAAACGATTGTTACGGTTAATTACACGACGATATAAGTCGTTTAAATCTGATGTTGCAAAACGACCACCATCAAGCTGAACCATTGGTCGTAGTTCAGGAGGGATGACTGGTAGTACATCAAGGATCATCCAGGAAGGCTCATTTCCAGAGTTACGGAATGCCTCTAGTACTTCTAGTCGCTTTATAGCACGAGTTCTTCTTTGTCCTTGAGAAGTTTTTAATTCTTCTTTAAGGCCATCTACTTCTTTTTCTAGATCAATGTCAAGAAGAAGCTTTTTAATCGCTTCAGCTCCCATTGCAGCATGGAATGTGTTTCCGTATTTTTCACGGTACGCACGATATTCCTTTTCAGAAAGCAATTGCTTTTTATCTAAAGGAGTATCTCCAGTTTCTGTTACGACATAGGATGCAAAATAGATCACTTCTTCAAGAGCCCGAGGGGACATGTCTAAGACAAGTCCCATTCGGCTTGGAATTCCTTTAAAGTACCAAATATGTGATACAGGTGCAGCAAGTTCAATATGTCCCATACGTTCACGACGAACTTTTGCACGAGTCACTTCAACGCCGCATCGGTCACAGACGACACCTTTGTAGCGAACACGCTTGTATTTACCACAGTGACATTCCCAGTCCTTTTGAGGACCAAAGATTCGTTCACAGAATAACCCATCTTTTTCTGGTTTTAATGTACGATAGTTGATTGTTTCTGGCTTTTTCACTTCACCGAAAGACCATGAACGGATTTTATCGGGTGAAGCGAGACCAATGCTCATGTATTCAAAATTATTAACATCTAGCAAGGGGCCTACCTCCCTTTCGATCTACAGGATTACCCTAATTGACCTTTGCTTGTTAACTAATCAAATGCGCCTTGGCGTATTTGCGCCCGATTTTTTTCGAGCCTTGCCTCGAAAAAATTCCTTTGAAAAATCGTGGCATCCGCCGGAGGCTATAACTTTATTCAGCATGGGGTTTAACAACAACCGAAATTTTATATTCCTGCATTCATCCCACTTAGAAAAGTTATGAACTTTTACTGAATAAAGTTATTCTTTTACAACTGCGTTCTTTTCTAGTTCTGATTCAACTTGTTGGTCAGAATCAAGGGAAATTCCCTCTGATTGACTTGCTTCTTCTTCATCTTCTAAATCACGCATCTCAATCTCTTCTTCATCACCAGAAAGGATCTTCACATCTAATCCAAGTGATTGAAGTTCTTTGATCAATACTTTGAACGATTCAGGCACACCAGGTTCTGGTACATTTTCACCCTTAACAATCGCTTCATAAGTCTTCACACGACCGACAACATCATCTGATTTAACTGTTAGAATTTCTTGCAATGTATATGCAGCACCATAAGCTTCAAGTGCCCAAACTTCCATCTCACCGAAACGTTGTCCTCCGAACTGAGCTTTACCACCAAGTGGTTGCTGTGTAACAAGAGAATAAGGTCCAGTTGAACGGGCATGGAGTTTGTCGTCAACCATGTGTGCTAATTTGATCATGTACATCACACCAACAGATACACGATTGTCAAACGGTTCCCCTGTTCTTCCATCGTATAAGACTGTCTTCGCATCACGAGACATTCCAGCTTCCTCTAGCGTATCCCATACATCCTCTTCAGTTGCACCGTCAAATACTGGTGATGCAACATGAATGCCAAGCTGTCTAGCAGCCATACCTAAGTGTAGCTCTAGTACCTGACCAATGTTCATACGAGACGGTACCCCTAATGGGTTTAACATGATGTCAATCGGTGTTCCATCTGGAAGGAATGGCATATCTTCCTCAGGAAGAATTCTTGAAATTACCCCTTTGTTTCCGTGACGACCAGCCATCTTATCGCCTTCATGAATTTTACGTTTTTGAACGATGTAGACACGAACAAGCTGGTTTACGCCAGGTGGTAATTCATCCCCGTCTTCACGGTTAAATACTTTAACATCAAGGACAATACCTTCCCCACCATGTGGTACACGAAGAGAAGTATCACGAACCTCACGTGCTTTTTCACCGAAGATTGCATGTAAAAGTCGTTCTTCTGCTGTAAGCTCAGTTACCCCTTTAGGTGTAACCTTACCTACTAGTAAATCGCCGTCTTTTACTTCAGCACCAATGCGGATAATTCCACGCTCGTCAAGATTACGTAACGCATCTTCCCCGACGTTTGGAATGTCACGCGTGATTTCTTCAGGTCCTAATTTTGTATCACGAGATTCTGATTCATATTCTTCAATATGAATTGAAGTATATACATCATCTTTTACAAGTCTTTCACTCATAATGATGGCATCTTCATAGTTATATCCATCCCAAGTCATGAAACCAACAAGAACGTTGCGTCCTAACGCTAGTTCACCCTTTTCCATCGAAGGACCGTCTGCAAGGATTTCTCCCTTCACAACTTCGTCCCCTTCTGTAACAATTGGACGTTGGTTATAACATGTACCTTGGTTAGAACGAATAAATTTAAGAAGGCGGTATTTATCAAGATCACCTTTTACCTTCTGACCATCTACTTCTGCATAACGACGTACCCAAATTTGTTTTGCTTCTACGCGTTCAACAATACCAGGGTGTTTACAGATAACAGCAGCACCTGAGTCTTTGCCAGATACATATTCCATACCTGTACCAACAAGCGGAGCTTCCGGGTTCATTAGTGGAACAGCTTGACGTTGCATGTTCGCACCCATTAACGCACGGTTTGAGTCGTCATTTTCTAAGAATGGAATACAAGCTGTTGCTGCAGATACAACTTGCTTTGGTGATACGTCCATGTAGTCAATTCGGTCACGGTGAACAACTGTGTTTTCACCCTTGAAACGAGCAACTACATCTTCATCTAAAAATTGACCATCATCACTTAAGCGAGAATTCGCCTGAGCAGTAACATAATTATCCTCTTCGTCTGCTGTTAAGTAATCGATTCGGTCTGTTACTTTACCAGTCTCAGGATCAACTCTTCGATATGGAGTTTCGATAAATCCAAATCGATTCACTTTTGCATAGGATGATAGTGAGTTGATGAGTCCGATATTTGGACCTTCCGGAGTTTCAATCGGACACATACGACCATAGTGTGAATAGTGAACGTCACGCACTTCAAATCCTGCACGTTCACGTGTTAGTCCACCAGGTCCTAATGCTGATAGTCTTCGTTTATGTGTTAATTCTGCTAATGGATTCGTTTGATCCATGAACTGTGAAAGCTGTGAGCTACCAAAGAACTCTTTAATAGACGCAATCACTGGACGAATATTGATAAGTTGCTGTGGAGTAATGGTATTCGTATCTTGAATTGACATTCTCTCACGAACAACACGTTCCATTCTTGATAAGCCGATACGGAATTGGTTTTGCAGAAGCTCACCAACTGAACGTAAACGACGGTTACCTAAATGGTCAATATCATCAGTATCTCCAACTTGATGTAACAGGTTAAAGAAATAACTGATAGAAGAAAGAATATCCGCTTGTGTAATATTCTTAACAGCTTCTTCAACATAAGCATTACCTATGACGTTAATGACTTGTTCGCCATCTGGATCATTCGGTGCGTAAATTTTAATAGATTGAAGAGTGATTTCTTCATCAATTACGCCTCCTGATGGTTGAAGTGATTTAAAGCCAATACCATTCTCTAAATATGGAATGATACGATCTAGCGTTCTGCGATCGAGAAGTGTATCCTTTTCTACGATAATTTCACCTGTTTCAGGATCAACAAGTGTTTCCGCTAAACGTTGATTAAACAAACGGTTCTTAATATGAAGTTTTTTATTTATCTTGTAACGACCTACACTTGCAAGGTCGTAACGCTTTGGATCAAAAAAGCGTGATTCTAATAAACTTTTTGCATTTTCTACAGTCGGTGGTTCTCCCGGACGTAGACGTTCATATATTTCTAGTAATGCCTTTTCTGTGCTCTCTGTGTTGTCTTTCTCAAGTGTGTTACGTAAATATTCGTTCTCACCGAATAAATCGATGATTTCTTGATCAGAGCCAAACCCAAGCGCGCGCAAAAGAACCGTTACCGGTAATTTTCGAGTACGATCAATACGAACGTATACAACATCCTTCGCATCTGTTTCATATTCTAACCATGCACCACGGTTTGGTATTACCGTTGCAGTAAAGCCTCGTTTTCCATTTTTATCAACTTTACCACTGAAATAAACACTTGGTGAACGAACCAATTGAGAAACAATTACACGTTCTGCACCATTGATAACGAATGTACCTGTTTCTGTCATGAGTGGGAAGTCACCCATAAATACATCTTGATCTTTTACTTCACCAGTTTCTTTGTTAATTAAACGCACCTTAACTCGAAGTGGCGCTGAATAAGTAACATCTCTCTCCTTTGATTCTTCTACAGAATATTTTGGCTCACCTAAACTGTAATCAATGAACTCTAGAGATAGATTACCTGTAAAATCTTCAATCGGGGAAATATCCTGAAACATCTCCCTAAGACCCTCATCAAGAAACCACTGATAAGAAGAGGTTTGAATCTCAATAAGATTTGGTAATTCTAAAACTTCACTAATACGAGCATAACTTCTTCGTTGGCGGTGTCGTCCATACTGAACTAGTTGACCTATCAACCCATTCACCCCTCATATCAAGCGTTATTAATCTTGCTAATTTATAAATACTTACTAATTATTAAAGTCTACTTTGGAACTTTTATAATTAATAAGAATGTAAACCACAAATCAAAATGATAGGACACATAATGCAGCCTATCAATTTCCAAATTACTTCGACTTTATAAGCCTAACATGCACTCATTTTTTGTTTGTTAAAATGTCTTTAACTATGTACGAAACACCTTTTTTATAGACAAAAAGAAAAAGGGTTTCTACTAAGAAAACCACACTTTCAAAAACAAACTATTGATTTTATTAGTTTTTCCATACATACTATATTTATACATATATTTAATTTTTTAGTTATACATGGAAAAATTACATATCGGCATTATATAATGCTACCACACGTGAAATGAGCAGTCAACAAGTTTTTGTTTTTGTCAAGCAGATTTTTTCAAACTAATTAATCCGTACTGCCTTAATGATGTGATAGCCTTTTTTTCTTTCCACAATTTCTACATCGTCAAAAACCGCTTCAAGCTTCTCAATTGCAGATGGAGCTCCTTGTTTCTTTTGGATCACAACCCAGAGTTCTCCTCCTGGGACTAGATACTGATAACTCTCTTCCAAAATATGATGAACAACTTTCTTCCCTGCACGAATTGGCGGGTTGGAAATAATCGCAGCAAAACCTCGTTTTTCTACATCTGTAAACAAATCACTTTGATGAATTTCCACATTGTTGATCTTATTCATTTCTGCGTTCTTTTTCGCAAGCTCAATCGCTCGCTCATTCACATCGATCATTTCAACTGAACGTTCATTATGTACTTTTGCTAGCGCAAGACCAATTGGCCCATACCCACAACCAACATCTAAAAACGGACCATCAATTTCAGGAGCATGAAATTCCTCTATTAATAGCCTTGAACCAAAATCAACCTCGTTTTTTGAAAAAACTCCGCTATCACTTGTAAAAGAAAACGTATGTCCTTTTAAAACAAAAGCCTGAGTCTTTTGATTGCTTGATACAGTGGGTTTGCTAGTATAATAATGTTCGGTCATTTATGTATCTCCCAACATAAGAGTATATGTACAGTATACCCATCTCATTCCAAAAACAATATTAGTTTAAAAAAAGCTCGCTTTCATAGCGAGCTTTTTCTTACGTTCAATAGTTATTACTTAACTTCTACGCCAGCTCCAACTTCTTCAAGTTTAGCTTTAACTTCTTCAGCTTCTTCTTTAGAAACGCCTTCTTTGATTGGCTTTGGAGTGTTGTCAACAAGTTCTTTAGCTTCTTTTAAGCCAAGACCAGTGATTTCACGTACAACTTTGATAACTTTGATTTTTTGTGCACCAGCATCTGCTAATACAACATCAAATTCAGTTTGCTCAGCAGCAGCTTCAGCACCGCCACCAGCAGCTACAGCTACAGGAGCAGCAGCAGTTACACCAAATTCTTCTTCGATTGCTTTTACTAGGTCGTTTAGTTCTAAAACAGTCATATTTTTAACTGCTTCAATGATTTGTTCTTTAGTCATTAGAAAATCCTCCTTAAATAATTATCCTATTTGTAATTCGAATTGTGTTCTTGTTCTACAATTAAGCGCCTTGCTCTTCTTTTTGATCTGCAACTGCTTTAGTAGCAAGTGCAAGGTTACGGATTGGAGCTTGAAGTACGCTAAGCAACATAGAAAGTAAACCTTCGCGTGATGGTAGATCAGCAAGAGCTTTAACTTCCTCAAGAGTTGCAATGTTTCCTTCGATAACACCCGCTTTAATTTCTAATGCTTCATGCTTTTTCGCAAAGTCATTAAGAATTTTAGCAGGAGCAACTACGTCTTCATTACTGAAAGCAATTGCGTTTGGTCCTGTTAATGCATCATTTAATCCAGCAAGCTCAGCTTGTTCTGCAGCACGGCGAGTTAATGTGTTTTTGTACACTTTGAAATCAATGCCTGCCTCACGAAGTTGCTTACGTAGTTCTGTTACTTCCGCAACAGATAGACCACGATAGTCTACAACTACAGTTGATTTACTTGCACGGAATTTGTCTGCAATTTCAGTTACGATTTGTTTCTTTTGTTCTACTGCATGACTCATTCTTCTACACCTCCTGTGAGTAATTTCAGACACTTGAAACCGTTCGGTGTTAGAGGGTGTTCAAAATGAACACGTATCTAGATTAAAAAACCTCTATGTCTGTAGACATAGAGGTAGTAATGATCAAGTTTATATACTACACCTCGGTAGGAAATTAAGCTTCGTAAAGCCCCTACTGTCTACGGTACAAATGCTATTCATTTGTTAACAACAAAATTTATTATATGAAATGCTTTCGCAAAAGTCAATATCCACTTTTTTCTAATTAGAATGTAGAAGCGTCAACTTTTACGCCAGGTCCCATTGTAGATGATACAGCAACGTTCTTCATGTAAGTACCTTTTGCTGCAGATGGTTTAACCTTAAGCATAGTTTCATAAATAGTAGTGAAGTTCTCAATTAGTTTTTGATCATCAAATGAGATCTTACCAATCGGAACATGAATATTTGAAGACTTATCAATGCGGTATTCAACTTTACCAGCTTTGATTTCATTCACAGCTTTTGTTACATCAAAAGTAACAGTTCCTGTTTTAGGGTTTGGCATTAAACCTTTAGGTCCTAATACACGTCCAAGTTTACCAACTTCACCCATCATGTCAGGAGTAGCTACGATTACATCAAAGTCAAACCAACCTTGGTTGATCTTGTTGATGAATTCGCTATCGCCAACATAGTCAGCTCCAGCAGCTTCTGCTTCTTTTGCTTTTTCGCCTTTAGCGAAAACTAAAACACGTTGAGTTTTACCAGTACCGTTTGGTAGAACAACTGCACCACGAATTTGTTGGTCAGCTTTCTTAGGGTCAACTCCTAAACGGAACGCAACTTCAACAGTCGCATCAAATTTAGCTGTGTTTGTTTTCTTTACTAGTTCAATTGCTTCTGCAACTGAGTAAGCTTTTGTACGATCTACTAATTTAGCAGCTTCAACGTACTTTTTACCTCTTTTTGCCATTATAACTTCCTCCTCAATTGTGGTTTTAACGGAATAACCTCCCACGCCCGCAATCAGTATCATTTGTTGTCATACTGACGCTAGACAGAACAAAGGTTGCGAACGAAAGAAATGAGATGTTCCATCCGCAACCCCTTGAAACATGTAACAGATAGGAATTAGTCTTCGATAACAATTCCCATGCTACGAGCAGTACCTTCAACCATACGCATTGCAGATTCAACGGTAGCCGCATTTAAATCAGGCATTTTTGTTTCTGCAATCTCGCGTACTTTATCACGCTTAACTGTTGCAACTTTATTACGGTTAGGTTCACCTGAACCAGACTCAATTCCAGCCGCTTTCTTTAAAAGAACTGCAGCAGGAGGAGTTTTTGTAATAAATGTAAATGAACGATCTTCATAAACTGTAATTACAACAGGAATAATTAAACCAGCTTGTTCTGCTGTACGTGCATTGAACTCCTTACAGAATCCCATGATATTAACACCCGCTTGACCTAGTGCTGGTCCAACTGGTGGTGCTGGGTTTGCTTTCCCCGCAGGAATTTGTAATTTAACCTCTTTAATTACTTTTTTAGCCACGAGACACACCTCCTTAAAGTCCGTGATGTGGTAATAGGGGTTTACCCTCCCACTCATCTATTCTTTACATATCAATAAAGAACCTTATCATAGCCAGTCTCTAATTTAGAGACATACTGACCTATGCAATATTACCACTTTTCATTTGCAATATCAAGTTTTTCTTAAACTTTTTTGTCTAGCCTCAGCGCCTAGCCCCTCGAGGTCATAAGCCAAATCACTCCAGAAATCAGGATTTCCTGCGTGATTCGTCTTATGCTTGTCGGGGCTGTTCAAGGCGCTTCAACATTTCGTTCTAGATTTTTTCAATTTGTGTAAAGTCTAACTCAACTGGGGTCTCACGACCAAACATGTTAACAAGAACCTTTACCTTTTGTTTATCTACGTCAAGATCCTCTATCGCACCAGTGAAGTTTGTAAATGGACCTTCTTTGACACGAACTGTTTCTTTTAATTCGAAATCAACTTCCATTGGTCTTTCATCCATTCCCATTCTCTTAAGGATGAACGTTACTTCTTCTGGTAAAAGTGGTGTTGGTTTTGAGCCAGAGCCAGCTGAACCAACGAATCCTGTAACACCAGGTGTATTACGTACAACATACCATGAATCATCAGTCATGATCAATTCGACTAACACATAACCTGGAAATACTTTCTTTTTAATGATTTTCTTTTTACCGTTCTTAATATCTGTCTCTTCGTCTTCTGGTACAACAACACGGAAGATTTTATCTTGCATACCCATTGACTCGACACGTTTTTCTAAGTTTGCTTTTACTTTGTTTTCATACCCTGAATACGTATGAACAACATACCAATTCTTTTCCATAAGTTAGGACTGCTTGTCCTTCCCTCCCTTTGTGCGATCAAGTTCCTTATTCCTATTTTGCAGACTCGGCCAATGAATTATGTTAGGAAACTAGCTCTTCTCATTCATTTTTCAAATAGTTGAATGACCTCGACTTAAACATAGTTTTGATAATTATTTTTTTGCAATTAAAAAAACCCGTACCCGGGCTTTTTCGTAAAAGATTCTTTATTCTCTATCCATCATTATACCATGAGTATACAGTGTTTATTCAAGTACTAAACGAATTAATTCGGAAATTCCTAGGTCAATCACGGCAAAAAACACAGATACAAAGATTACAGTTGTTAAAGTAACAATTGTATAACGTGTAAGTTCCTTTCTTTTTGGCCAGCTTGTTTTCTTCATTTCTCGAACTACTTCACGAAAAAACTTGGTTATGCGCTTCATCCATGTAACCTCCAACTTTATCAACACAGTCTGCGATCTATTTCGTTTCACGATGATTCGTGTGAGAATTGCAAGTCTTACAAAACTTCTTCATTTCAAGTCGTTCAGCTGAAGTGCTATTCTTCATAGTGGAATAGTTTCTACTTCCACACTCCACACAGGCTAAAATTACTTTTTTTCGCATTTTATCACCTACCATGTGAAAATGCTACTTGCATCCTATTTTATGAAAAAAGTCTTAATTTCCTTAAAAATGTAACATAGGCTTGATTTGTATGTCAATACCAGCCCCTACCTGTAAATAATGGTTGAAACGATTATTTATAGTTTAATTTCTTGAATTTCTAAATACCGTTCTAACTTACGCTTTACACGTTGGAGTGCATTATCGATTGACTTTACATGCCGGTTTAAATCCTCTGATATTTCCTGATAGGACCTACCGTCCAAGTATAAGGACAATACCTTACGCTCCAAATCACTTAAGAGCTCTGCCATTTTTAATTCAATGTCATCAAACTTTTCCCTGTTGATGATTAATTCCTCAGGATCCAGGATTTTTGCTCCTGATATAACATCCATTAATGTACGGTCAGATTCTTCATCATATATCGGCTTGTCCAACGAAACATAAGAGTTTAGAGGAATATGCTTTTGTCTTGTCGCTGTTTTAATCGCAGTAATAATTTGACGTGTAATACATAGTTCCGCAAACGCTTTAAACGAAGAAAGCTTGTCCTCCTTAAAATCACGTATTGCCTTGTATAACCCGATCATGCCTTCCTGAACAATATCCTCACGATCTGCCCCAATTAAAAAATATGATCTGGCTTTAGCACGCACAAAATTTTTATACTTATTAATTAGATAGTCCAATGCCTCACTTTCCCCAGCATGGACCAATTCCACGACTTCCTCATCCTCTAGTCGGTCATAATATAACCTGTTGCCATAATCATCGAAGCTTGAACTCACACCGATCCCTCCGACCTACCTTAGAAGTTGTTTCCTACCAAAAAATTGTAAAACATAATGTTCATAAAATTCTTTATCTAGAAATATTATACAGGAGTGCTTTTCCAAGCGTCAACCGCTCATCGCTGTCCACGACGCCATTTTTCAAAAATTTCTGCCATTTCGTCGGAAAGTGGAATTTTTGAAACGCTTTTTTCTTGATAGGTTTTCTTTACATCTTTTTGAATTCCAGATTCCACGACTTCCATCTCGGTTAATAATTCCCTTGCTGATTTCCGTAAGGCCCCTTGTCCAAAAATTTGCCATTGCTCGGTATAATCCGAGGTGGCTACGTGGATTTGCGTTTTGATATTGCTTAATTGTTGCGCAAGCTTTTCGATTCGTTCATCGGCCGTTTCATTTTCACGGGTAAATATGACTTCGACCTTTCGGCTTTTCATTTTTGTTTCAATTCCCGGTACGAGGTGTGCATCAAATACGACAATCACCTTATATCCTGTATACGCCTGATATTCAGCCATCTTTTCAATTAATAAATCACGCGCCGCTGCAAAGTCCTTGGTTTTTAGAACACGTAATTCTGGCCATGCACCAATAATGTTGTAGCCATCTACCAGCAGGATATCCATTTGTTTTATTCTCCTAACGGATTCCGCTTACGATATACCTCATACATTAATAGACTTGCTGCAACTGAAGCATTTAAAGAGGTTACCTTTCCTTGCATTGGTAGTCTTAAAAGAAAATCGCACTTTTCCTTTACAAGGCGTCCCATGCCTTTGCCTTCACTGCCAATGACCAAGCCAATTGGCATTTTACCATCGACATTCCGATAATCATCTTTTCCTTTCGCATCTGTTCCAACAATCCATACACCACGGTCCTTTAATTCATCAATTGTTCTTGCTAAATTGGTTACACGCGCAACTGGTATATATTCAATCGCTCCCGTCGAAGCCTTCGCAACGGTTGCAGTTAATCCAACCGCTCTTCTTTTTGGGATAATAACCCCATGTGCTCCAACCGCATCTGCCGTACGAAGAATTGAACCAAGATTATGAGGATCCTCTAACTCGTCCAATAGTATGATAAATGGGGCTTCGTTTCGTTTCTCGGCTAATGCCAAAATATCATCCACCTCTGCATACTCATACGCTGCTACCTGCGCAACAACCCCTTGGTGATTCCCTTCAACCATTTGATCAATCTTTTTTTTCGGAACAAATTGAACCATTACATTTCCTTCTTTTGCAAGAGATGTAATCTGGTTCATTTGACCTCGATTCGAGCCTTCTGCTATCCAAATTTTATTAATATCCCGTTCTGATTTTAATGCTTCAATAACCGGGTTTTTCCCAATAATATAATCACTCGCCATTTCTTTTTCCTCCTTTCTTAAGATTCAATGATTCGAAACGCCTCTTCAATAATGGAATGAATTCTTTCTACATCATTTTGTAAAAAATGATAACCTAGTAATGCTTCAAACGCGGTACTGTATCGGTATGTCTGGACATCCGTGTTTTTTGGAACGGTTCCACTCTTCGCATTGCGACCCCTTCTAACGACTCCTTGTTCCTCTTCTGAAAAAAACCCTTCCTCCAGCATCTTGTGAATCACAGCCGACTGAGCTTTAGCAGAAACATAATGTTTTGCCTGATTATGAAGTTGATTAGGTCTCACACTTCCCTTTTGCAAAAGGTAATGCCGTACATACATCTCATATACAGCATCACCCATATAAGCAAGAGCAAGACTATTTAATTGATGGCTATCAATTTGATTGTCTGATAAAAACATCATCATTTATCCTCTTTTCCATCTTGTCCCTTGAGGAGTGTCTTCAAGAATAATGTTCATAGCTTTTAGTTGATCACGGATTTGGTCAGATAGAGCAAAATCGCGGTCTTTACGCGCTTGGTTTCTCTTTGAGATTAACTCTTCAATCTCTTCATCAAGTAATTGTTCATCCTCTACTTTAAGCCCAAGCGTATCAAATAACACTTCGAACTCTTGTAAAAAGGCTTCGATCACTTTTTCCGACGTATTTTTTTCCTGTAAATAATAGTTCGCCTGTTTCGATAAATCGAACAAAACAGAAATGGCATTCGCTGTATTAAAATCATCATCCATTGCTACGATAAATTCGTTGCGAAAGCCTTTCACTTTTTCTAACCAGTCATCATCATTCGTTGTTAAATTTGTACTACTTTCTAAACGATGCTTTAAATTTGAATAGGAAGTACGTAAACGTTCTAAAGCATTTTTCGTGCTTTCCAGTAATTCAAGGTTGTAGTTGATTGGATGACGATAATGAACAGATAACATGAAAAAGCGCAATACCTGTGGGTCAACGTCTTTAATAATATCGTGGACTAACACAAAGTTCCCAAGGGATTTAGACATTTTTTCATTATCAATATTAATATAGCCGTTATGCATCCAATAGTTTGCGAATGTCTTTTCATTTACTGCTTCTGATTGGGCAATTTCATTTTCGTGATGTGGGAATGCCAAGTCCTGACCACCTGCGTGAATATCAATGGTTTCACCCAAGTATTTTTTTGCCATCGCAGAGCATTCAATATGCCAGCCAGGACGCCCATTGCCCCACGGACTTTCCCAGTATATTTCACCAGGCTTGGCACTTTTCCAGAGCACAAAATCAAGGGCATCCTGCTTCTTATCCCCAACTTCAATTCTTGCACCCACGCGGAGTTCATCGATGGATTGGTGTGAAAGCTTACCGTATTCTTTAAATTCCCTTGTACGGTAGTACACGTCACCTTCTGATTCATAGGCAAACCCTTTATCAATCAAGGCTTGGATGAAATCAATGATAATATCCATGTTTTCTGTAACCCTTGGGTGAACATCCGCCTTTTTGCATCCTAAAGCAGATACATCGTCATAATAGGCATTGATAAAACGCTCCGCAATGGTTGGCACTTCTTCTCCTAGTTCATTCGCCGCTTTGATTAATTTATCGTCAACATCTGTGAAGTTAGATACATAATGGACGTCATAGCCTCTAAATTCGAAATACCGACGGACGGTATCAAAAACAATAGCAGGGCGTGCATTCCCGATATGGATGTAGTTATAAACGGTTGGACCGCACACATACATTTTTACCTTATTTTCCTCAAGAGGTTTAAACTCTTCCTTCTTTCGCGTCAGTGTATTATATATGTGAATGGGCATTATCCTTTGCTCCTTCCTTTTTCTGTAATTCCTCTTTTAAGCTTTTTATTTCATTTTCTAGCTCTCTGATCTTATCTGAAACCGGATCTGGTAGATCTCGATGATTTAAATCCTTGGTATTTCTAATTTTGACGCCGTCTTGAATCACTACTCGACCCGGTATCCCGACAACTGTCGAATTCGGAGGAACATCTTGTAGAACAACCGAACCCGCTCCTACCTTTGAATTTTCTCCAATTGTAATGGATCCTAATACTTTTGCTCCTGATGCAATAAGGGCATTGTTCTTCACTGTAGGATGTCGCTTTCCTTTTTCTTTTCCTGTACCACCAAGTGTTACGCCTTGAAATACGGTCACATTATCTCCGATTTCACACGTCTCACCAATGACTACACCCATGCCATGGTCGATAAAAAAACGACGACCAATTTTAGCTCCAGGGTGAATTTCAATTCCTGTAAAAAAGCGACTAATTTGTGATACCGTTCTAGCCAAGAAAAACATCTTTCGTTTAAAAAGAAAATGCGCCACACGATGTGCCCAAATGGCATGCAATCCCGAATATGTTAAGATGACTTCAACATGAGATCTTGCTGCCGGGTCCTGTTCAAATACAACCTCGATATCCTCTTTCATGCGTCTAAACACGTTCAACCCTCCTTATTAGAAAAGCGCAGGCGACTTGCAAGTGGAACATCGACTAACTACTGCCACGTCCTGTGGCAAACGTCGATGTCAGCACATCCTGTGCAAGTCCGACAAGCCTCGAGGGGCTAGGCGCCGGAGCCAGACATTACCCCTTTTTCCTCCAAAATAAAAAGCGCCCCTGTGTAAAAACACAGAGACGCTACATTCACGCGGTTCCACTCTGTTTAGGCAATGAAAAATCCATTACCTCAACTTAATCTCTTAACGGTGAGACGCCGCTTTTATCTACTACGATACCAGTTACGATATCGGTTCGATAAAAGACTCAAAGGTGCATTTCAATAAGCATTTCCCTTAAACCACTTTCAGCCGGTGATGGTTCTCTCTGTTCGTATTTGCCGGAATAACAAATACTTTAAAGTAAATAACTTATTTACTCTCCTTATCAACACTTTTACAATATATAATTTGTTAACTATACTATATTACATTTTCAGCCAGATGTTAACTAATTAAACTTTTTAGGCGTGAAATTATTTTTTCTTTTCCTAAAAGGTGGATCGCTTGTGGTAGATCTGGTCCATGAAGCTGACCCGTTGCAGCTGCACGAATTGGCATGAAAAGGTTCTTTCCTTTTTGTCCTGTACCTTTTTGAACAGCTTTAATGGCTGCTTTAATTTCATCGGCACCAAACGTTTCAAGACTTTCAACCTCTTGTAAAAAGGCGTTTAATACTTCAGGAACTGTTTCTCCCGCAAGAACTTCCTTCGCATCTTCTTCAAGCGTGACCTCATCCTTAAAGAAAAGGTCGGTGAGTTCAACGATTTCTGCTCCATAGCTCATTTTTTCTTGATGGAGCGCAATTAAGTCACGTACCCATTGCTTGTCTGTATCACTCAATGGCTCACTCAATCTACCCGCCTTGATTAAATGTGGCAGCGAAATCTCAACTAGGCGATCTAGTTCAATGTTCTTTATATATTGGTTGTTCATCCATGTAAGCTTTTGAGTATCAAATACAGCCGGTGATTTAGATAAACGTGCTGGATCAAAAATGTCAATAAACTCCGATTTTGTATGTAGCTCTTCTTCCCCACCCGGTGACCAACCTAATAGCGTAATGAAGTTAAATAGGGCTTCTGGTAAGTATCCACGTTCTTCATATTGCTCAATAAATTGAATAATAGATTCATCACGCTTGCTTAGCTTCTTATGGTTTTCGCCAACGATTAATGTCATATGTCCAAATGTTGGAATATCCCAGTTAAATGCCTCATACACCACCATTTGCTTAGGTGTATTTGAAATATGGTCTTCCCCACGCAAAACATGTGAAATTTCCATGAGGTGATCATCGATGGTTACCGCAAAATTATAAGTCGGAGTTCCATCTTTCTTTACGATTACATAATCGCCCATGCCTTCTGATTCAAAAGAAATTTCGCCTTTAACCATATCATGAAACGTGTAAACCTTGCCTTGTGGAATAATGATACGTATACTAGGCTGTCTTCCTTCATTTTGTAAGGCTTCCTGTTGGTCCTTTGTTAAGTGACGGCATTTGCCTGAGTAGTGAGGTGTCTCACCACGTGCCATCTGTTCTTCACGTTCTTTTTCAATTTCTTCTTCCGTACAATAGCATTTATAAGCGAGTCCTTTTTCAAGAAGCTCTGTATAATACTTTTCATAAATCTCATTACGTTCTGATTGGCGGTATGGTCCGTGCTCACCACCCACATCCGGTCCTTCGTCCCAATCAATGCCAAGCCATTTTAAATATTTTAGCTGGCTTTCTTCGCCACCTTCAATATTTCGTTTCTTGTCTGTATCTTCAATACGAATGATGAATTTCCCATTTTGGTTTCGTGCGTATAAATAATTAAATAAGGCTGTTCTTGCGTTTCCAATATGTAAATGTCCAGTTGGACTTGGTGCATAGCGCACACGTACGTTATTTGACATATGTACCCTCCGTTACAACGCATAGTATCATCTGATATTTTAACACAATATTTATTAAACCAAACCAGAGAATTAGCTATCTACCCTTTTGCAGTAGTATCGCGACTTGTGCCGCAATTCCTTCTCCGCGCCCCGTAAAACCTAATTTTTCAGTGGTTGTTGCTTTCACATTTACCTGTGAAGGATCTGCTTCTAGTAACTCGGCAATCCTCGCTCTAATTTGTTCAATATACGGCGCCATTTTTGGCTTTTGAGCGATAATCGTGCAATCGATATTCCCAAGCTTATAGCCCTTTTCCTTCACCAAATTCCATACATGCTGTTGCAGTTTTGCTGAATCAGCATCCTTGAAGTTCGGGTCTGTATCTGGAAAATGCTTGCCTATGTCACCTTCACCAATCGCTCCAAGACAGGCGTCTGAAACGGTGTGCAGTAATACATCTGCATCCGAATGTCCTAGTAGTCCTTTTTCATATGGTATGGTAATTCCACCTATAATTAACGGTCGTCCTTCAACCAATTGGTGAACATCAAATCCCTGTCCAATACGAAACATTGGTTTTCCCCCTTTATAAAGTTTTTTAGCTTTTGCTATGTTCCTAGCACTCTTTTGTTTAGCTTGTCCAGTTTTGTAAAATCGCTTCCGCAAAAACTAAGTCATCTTGTGTTGTTAGTTTGATATTCAAGTAATCGCCTTTAACAATATATACTTGTTTTGGGATTCTTTCAACGAGACTAGCTTCATCTGTGCCGAGGAAATCTTCCTTTTGAGCCATCTCATGTGCTTCTTGTAAGATAGAAACATGAAAAGCTTGTGGGGTTTGAATGGCCCACAAGCTAGAACGTTCAACTGTTTCTTCTACATATAAATCACGAGAGGCGCGTTTGATTGTATCCTTTACGGGAACCGCAAGCACGGCTGCCCCTTTTTCTACCGTAACATTGACTAGCTCATGAACATGCTTTTGTTTCAAAAACGGTCTCGCACCATCATGAACCAACACAATATCTGTGTTCTTCACTGCTTGTAAGCCATTATAGACGCTGTACTGGCGCTCACTACCACCTTGAACAAAAGAAATAACCTTTTGGACGTTATATGTTTGTATCAACTCTTCAAAAATGGGCTGTTCATCCATATTAATCACTAAAATAATTCCCGTACACATTGGGTCATGTTCAAAAACTCGTAATGTATGAATAATAACTGGTATTGTTTGCAATTCAATGAATTGTTTATTCTTCCCTGCGTTCATTCGTTTTCCTTGTCCTGCCGCAGGAATAACAACCTGATAATTCACCCCGTAACGCCCCTAACACGATTCAATTATAATGCCTTTTCAAGCAATTTCGGTTTCGCGAAAATCATGCGTCCCGCTGATGTTTGTAAAACACTCGTTACAAGCACTTCAATGCGTTTTCCAATGTAATCGCGACCTTCTTCGACCACAATCATCGTACCGTCATCTAAATAAGCGACACCTTGATTATGCTCTTTTCCATCCTTAATGACTTGAACGCTTAATTCTTCACCAGGTAATACCACAGGCTTCACCGCATTCGCAAGATCATTAATATTTAACACTGCCACATTTTGCAGCTCGCAAACTTTGTTTAAGTTAAAGTCATTGGTCACGACTACACCCATAGTTAATTTTGCAAGCTTCACTAACTTACTATCAACCTCTTGAATATCGTCAAAATCCCCTTCGTAGATTTCAACTTTAATCGCAAGTTCTTTTTGAATTCGGTTTAAAATATCAAGTCCTCTTCTACCGCGGTTTCGCTTTAATACATCTGAAGAATCCGCAATATGCTGAAGCTCCTCTAACACAAACCGTGGAATGACAATGGTTCCTTCAAGGAATCCAGTTTGGCATATATCTGCAATACGCCCATCAATAATAACACTTGTATCTAAAATTTTCAGTTTTTTGGCTTGGTGGTTTACTTCCTCTTCCTCCAAGCCCTTCTTTTTACCAGATCGGTTAATAGAAAATAAATTCACAAGTTCATCCCGCTTTTTAAAGCCAACTTGAAAACCTAAATATCCTAAAAGCAGGGTAATGAAAATAGGAAGCACTGTATTTACAACCGAAAATGAAATACGGTCTAATGGAATCACAATTAAAAATGCTACAATTAAACCAGAAATCAAGCCTAAGCTTCCAAATAAAACATCTGTAACAGGAGCCTTAATCAATGACTCTTCTAGCCATTTAATTAAACCTACGATATAATCTACTAACCAAAACGTAACAATAAATAATATAATAGCACCTAAAATCGCAAGCGTATATGAATTATTTAGATATGGAATATTGTCGATATTTAACAGCTTTAATACATCAGGTAGATAGACAATTCCAAGCATACCTCCGACGATTAGAAAAAAGAGCTGCACAATTCGTTTTAACATTCCTTCACCTCCTCCTATTCATTATAATCACTTTATAATAATTGAAACCTACAATAAATAGCTTTTTTAAAATGTAAACAGAATGACATAGATGTGTAAAAACGCTACTCATATATTATTTTTAAATCCTAATAAAATTATAACTGCTTTGGTAAAAAAATATTTTTATTAGGCTATTATAAAATATGGATGTCCACCTGTTTCACACTTACTATACGAATAAAGCAATAAAAATGTTTCACTTTCACTAGATTTTTTGACTCATTATTTTAGGTTATTTTCCTAATGTATGTTGGATGGCTTGCCTAATATCACTTACACCTATTACTTCTATTCCCTTTGGAATGGTCCAACCGCCTAAATTACGCTCAGGAAGAATAACTCGCTTGAACCCAAGCTTTGCCGCTTCCTGGACCCGCTGCTCAATACGAGAAACACGTCTTACCTCTCCAGTTAACCCTACTTCGCCAATAATGACATCTGTTGGGTTCGTCGGCTGATCTCGAAAGCTAGAGGCAATACTTAAGGCAACCGCCAGATCAATCGCTGGTTCATCTAGCTTTACACCACCTGCGACCTTCAAATATGCATCTTGATTTTGCAAAAGAAAACCCGCTCTTTTTTCTAATACAGCCATTAATAAAGAAACCCGGTTATGGTCTATTCCTGTTGCCATGCGGCGAGGATTTCCAAAACTAGATGGGGATATTAGTGCCTGAATTTCAACAAGTACTGGTCGTGTACCTTCCATAGATGCAACAACTGTTGACCCGGCAGCACCAGCAGAACGCTCCTCAAGAAAAATTTCAGAAGGGTTAGCAACTTCTTCTAGACCGGTTTCCTTCATTTCAAAAATGCCCATTTCATTCGTTGAACCAAAACGGTTTTTTACAGCACGTAAAATACGATACGTATGATGACGTTCCCCTTCAAAGTAAAGAACGGTATCCACCATATGTTCTAGCAAACGAGGCCCTGCAATATTCCCCTCTTTCGTAACATGACCTACGATAAAAATAGCAATTCCATTTGTCTTCGCAATTCGCATTAGTTCCGCCGTACATTCACGCACCTGAGAAACACTACCGGGTGCCGAAGCAATGTCAGAGTGATAAATAGTCTGAATCGAATCGATTACGACAAACGACGGGTTTAACTCGGTAATTGTCTGGGAAATAAATTCAAGGTCCGTCTCTGCTAAAACATACAATTGATCGGAGGAAACACCTAGACGGTCAGATCTTAACTTTGTTTGTTTGACCGATTCTTCTCCGGAAATATATAAAACTTTGCTTTGTTTGGCTATTTGAGAGGATACTTGTAGTAGCAAGGTTGACTTCCCTATACCCGGGTCACCCCCAATTAAAACAAGTGAACCACGGACGATTCCGCCGCCAAGTACTCGATTAAATTCCTTGTTTGTCGTATACATTCTAGGTTCATTTTCTGACTCGATTGAAGTGATAGGTGAAGGCTTGCGCTGAACAGTAGGGCTTGAATGAGCAAAAGCACCTTTTCTAGCTGGTTTATGTAGGGTTTCCTCGACTAATGAATTCCATTCTCCACATCCGGGGCATTTCCCCATCCATTTTGGTGATTCATAGCCACAGGACTGACAGGTGAACTTCGTCTTTGTTTTTGCCATCGTCATTAATCCTTTCTTTATTAGAAAAGCGCAAGGAGTTCAGCTTTAGGAGACAAGCACAAGATAATCGCTGACAGGGACGATTAGCTTATGAACTCGAGCCGATGGCACCTTGAGCTAGATATTTTCTAAAAAAAGAGGTATACATGAATCAATTCTTGATGTACACCTCTTTTACATTTACGTCTTTTTATTTCACTGTTTCTTTTGTTTCTTCGGTTTCTTTCGTTTGGATTACGAATTCTTCGTTAACATAGTCCATTACAATTTTCTTTCCTTTTTCTATATTACCGCGTAATAGTTCTTCAGACAAACGGTCTTCTATTTGTTTTTGAATAGCACGGCGTAATGGGCGTGCTCCGTATTCTGGATCATATCCCTCTTCTGCAATTCGGTCTTTAGCCGCTTCTGTTAATTCAAGCTCAAACTCTTGCTCCTGCAGGCGTTTTGTTAACTGATCTGCCATTAGGGTAACAATTTCCCTTAAATGCTTCTTCTCTAGTGAGTGGAAGACAATCGTTTCATCAATACGGTTAAGGAACTCCGGACGGAATGCTTTTTTTAACTCTTCCATTACCTTATCCTTCATGTTTCGATAATCTTGCTTCTCATCATCAAGCGCAAAGCCAACATATTTATTACGTTTTAGTGTGCTAGCTCCAACGTTTGATGTCATAATTAAAATCGTATTTCTAAAATCAACCGTACGGCCCTTAGAGTCTGTCAAACGACCATCCTCTAGGACTTGAAGTAAAATATTGAACACATCTGGGTGTGCTTTTTCAATTTCATCTAAGAGGATAACAGAATACGGCTTACGGCGAACCTTTTCTGTTAATTGGCCTCCTTCTTCATAGCCTACATATCCTGGAGGTGAGCCTACCAATCTTGAAGTTGAGTGCTTCTCCATGTACTCAGACATATCTACACGAATCATTGCATCTTCATCACCAAAAATGGATTCAGCTAAGGCACGCGCTAATTCTGTTTTTCCAACCCCTGTTGGTCCTAGGAATATGAATGAACCTGTTGGGCGCTTCGGATCCTTTAATCCAGCACGTGAACGCCTTACAGCCTTAGATACTGCCTTTACAGCCTCTTCTTGACCAATCACACGTGAATGAAGGATTTCCTCCATATTTAGTAATTTATCGGCTTCTGTCTGAGCTAGTTTTGATACAGGAACCCCAGTCCAGCTTGATACAACCATTGCAATATCATCCACTGTTACCTCAGAATTCTCTTGACCCTGTTTTTCTTTCCAGTTTTTCTTCGTTTCTTCTAACTGTTCACGAAGGCGTTGTTCTGAGTCGCGTAATGAAGCAGCTTTTTCAAACTCCTGACTTTGAACTGCTGCATCTTTTTCCTTACGCACCTCTTCCAGCTTTAGTTCAAGCTCCTTTAGATTTGGCGGAGCTGTGTACGAACGAAGACGAACCTTTGAACCAGCCTCATCAATCAAGTCAATAGCCTTATCTGGTAAAAAGCGATCTGAAATATAACGATCAGAAAGCTTAACCGCTTGAATGATTGATTCATCCGAGATGGATACTCTATGATGTGCCTCATAACGGTCACGCAATCCTTTTAAAATTAAAATGGACTCCTCTACAGATGGTTCATCCACCTGGATTGGTTGGAAGCGACGCTCAAGAGCAGCATCTTTTTCAATGTATTTTCTATATTCATCTAATGTCGTTGCACCGATACATTGTAGCTCACCGCGAGCAAGAGATGGTTTTAAAATATTCGACGCATCAATCGCACCTTCCGCACCGCCAGCACCGATTAACGTATGAAGTTCATCAATAAACAGAATAATATTTCCTGCTTGGCGAATTTCATCCATTACCTTTTTCAAGCGGTCTTCAAATTCTCCACGGTATTTTGTACCTGCAACTACAGTACCCATATCAAGTGTCATTACACGCTTATCGCGAAGCGTTTCTGGAACCTCATTGTTTATAATTTGCTGGGCTAACCCTTCGGCAATAGCCGTTTTACCTACACCAGGCTCCCCTATTAAAACAGGGTTATTTTTTGTACGACGGCTAAGTACTTCAATCACACGTTGAATCTCTTTACTACGCCCAATCACGGGATCAAGGCTTCCTTCTCTTGCAATCGCCGTAAGATCACGAGCTAAACTGTCTAGGGTTGGTGTATTTGCATTAGCAGATCCACCGCCATGATGCCCTGATGATGACTCATTGCTTCCCAATAATTGTAAAACCTGTTGGCGAGCTTTATTGAGACTCACTCCAAGATTGTTTAATACTCTTGCAGCGACACCCTCGCCTTCACGAATTAATCCAAGTAGGATGTGCTCTGTTCCTACATAGGAGTGGCCAAGCTTACGAGCCTCATCCATTGATAACTCAATTACCTTTTTCGCACGTGGTGTGTAATGGATGGTCTGTGAACCTTCCTGACCACGGCCAATTAGGGCTTCTACTTCTTTTTGTATTTTTTCAGGTCCTAATCCAAGTGCAAGCAACGCCTTTGCGGCAATTCCTTCGCCTTCACGTATAAGACCTAATAATACATGCTCAGTTCCAATATTGTTATGTCCCAATCGCACAGCTTCCTCTTGAGCTAACGCTAACACCTTTTGTGCACGCTCAGTAAATCTGCCAAACATCATAACCCATCACCCTCCATGTCAGTAGTCTTATTATTTTCTAGTTTTAATCTTTCTCGAATGATAGACGCCCTTCTGACGTCCCTTTCATTTGGCCTTAATGCCCCACCGGCATAGACCTGCAAGAATCCAGGTTGAGTTAAAATCATGAGTTCATTAAGAATGGTTCTTGATATATCTTTTATATAGCCAAGATCAATACCCAATCGAACATCTGACAAACACTTAGCTGCTTCTTTCGATTCAATGATCCTACTATTAGCTAAAACCCCATAGGAACGAAATACACGGTCCTCTAATTGTATGTTGGAAGTCTTCACAAGTGCTTCTCGAGCAGAGCGCTCTTGTGCAATTAGCTGTGCAACTACACTCTTTAAGTCTTCTACAATATCTTCTTCCGTCTTTCCAAGCGTAATTTGGTTGGATATTTGAAAAATATTCCCTAACGCCTCGCTGCCTTCACCATAAATTCCTCTTACAACTAGACCGAGTTGATTGATTGCTGGAATAATACGACTCATTTGATGTGTAAGGATGAGTGCTGGAAGATGCATCATCACAGACGCTCTTAGTCCTGTTCCTACATTTGTTGGGCAACTTGTTAAATAGCCTCTAGTTTCATCAAATGCATAATCAACATGTTCCTCTATCCAATCATCGAGGTTATTTGCAACCTGCAAAGCCTCTGATAATTGCAACCCTGGGAATAAACATTGTATTCGGATATGGTCCTCTTCATTAATCATGATGCTAATTTCTTCATTTTCAGATAAAAGACAAGCTCCTAACTGAGAGTTTTCGGCTAAATGTGGACTTATCAAATGCTTTTCAACCAGGACCCTTTTTTCATTCGGCTGAAGCTCCATCATTTTTAATAATTCAAATTCTCCAATTGAGGGAAAACTCTTTCCAGCAAAGCCTTTTTGAAAGACATCGACTATTTGCGCAGCTTCTTCATTTGAATATACCGTTGAGAAAGGTACATTTTTCAGATTTCGAGCAAGTCTAATCCGTGAACTTAAGACAATATCTGAATCAGGACCTTCTTGACTCATCCAAGCACTCAGAGCTTGATTGATAAAATGCTCAAGTGACATTGATTAAACCTCCCCTTCTTTGTAACCACTCAGTTTCTTTTCTAGTTCTCTTACGTGGTCACGAACATCTGCAGCTTTTTCAAATTCCTCGGAAGATATATACTCCTGCATCTTTTGCTTAAGGTGTTCAATCTCTTTCCGAATATGGAATGAGCCTCCGATTCGTTTTGGAATTTTCCCTGTATGATGTGTATTGCCACTATGCAGACGTTTTAAAATTGGGGTGAGTTGTTTTTCAAAGGTTGGATAGCATTGCGAACAGCCAAACCGACCTACCTTTGCAAATTGTTGAAAAGTCATTTTACAGTTCTCGCATTGTAAAACTTCATTTTTTTGAAATGCATGTTGCTGTGAACCTGTAAGTGGCTCAAACTGAAGAAGTCCTGCTAATAAGTTATCTATTGAAAAGCCAGATGTGCCTGGAAACATGAACATCTCACTTTTTTCTTGAGCACAATGTTCACAAATATGAACCTCTGTCTTTTCACCATTAATCACCTTTGTAAAATGAAATGTCGCAGGGCGTTGATTACATTCTTGGCATATCATGATAACACCTTCCTATAACCTTTTATCTATACATAAGGGATGTAAGCATGGCCTTTAACATTCTTGCTCTTAGTTCATCCCGATGTGGAAGCTCAATAAACAAGACAGAGCGGTCAATCACACTTAACATGATCTTCGCCTCTCTTTTCGAGATCACTTCCTCCTCAATCAAACGCAAAATGACATCCTCAGCACTTGTTTGAGAGATCCGTTTATCGATAAGGCGTACAAGCTGCTTAATCAGTTGAGAATCGTCATTCGTTTTCACCCTCATAATCCGAATGTAGCCTCCGCCACCTCTTTTACTTTCCACCAAATAGCCTCTCTCTAACGTAAACCTTGTATTTATCACATAATTAATTTGAGATGGGACACATTCAAATTTATCGGCAATCTCACTTCTTTTAATTTCAACTATAGCTCGATCACTTGTATCAAGAACACTTTTTAGATATTGTTCAATGATATCAGATATATTCCTCATTATGACCACACCTCACCTTGACTTTGACTATATTTGACTATAACTATAATATAAAATGACTGCACTAATTTTTCAACTGTTTCGCATGTGAAATTGAAAGTAGAAAAAGGCAATCATTTACATTTAAATGGCTTTACTATCCTATACTTTCCAAACCCGGTACATCTCTAAACACCAAATTAAAAAATTTTTTGTACCATTTCCCGCTTAGACATTTCTTCATATAAGCGTAAACGTTCATTTTTACTTGCCACTTCCACATCAATTGTGTATTGACAATTGTTTTCTAGCTTATCCTTTGAATACTTAATATTAAAATCTTTCACCCTAAAACCATTATCTTTAAATAATTTTAAAATGGATGAAGATGAGGATATATTCTCATGAATAATGATATGAACGACTTTTCGTTTTCTCGATTTAAAAAAGAACTCTTCAAATCGGTTTAGAAAAATTAAGCTTAATAATACAACAATTGTTGTTAATATGGCAGGAGCATACATCCCTAATCCAATTATTAACCCTAAGCCCGCAACAACCCAAATTGACGCTGCAGTAGTTAGCCCTCGAACCGTAGCATCCCTTACTAAAATAGTACCCGCACCCAAAAAGCCAATACCACTAATTACATATGAAGGGATTCGCGCCGGGTCAAAACGGACATTTGTACTCATTTCTAAATAAGGCTGAAACCCATAGATAGACATCAGCATCATTAAACAAGAACCAACTCCAACCAGTAAATGTGTACGGAAACCAGCAGGATGTTTATGTACCTCTCTCTCCAATCCAACTAACCCGCATAATAACGCGGCCATAAAAATGCGAAGCGACATCGTAAAAAATTCATGAGTTTGGAACGATGCAAAAAATTGTGCCATGTCACATCCCCCCTGTTCTATAGACATAGACCTGTAAATTACTTATTCGATAGAAAATTTAAAATCCCCTTTAATCTAAACAGAAAAAAGGTAGTGTTTTATCATTATACGAATCGTTCAAAACGATTATGATTATCCAAATTACCTTTTTTAGAATAGTATTTCAGCCATAGGACCTTAGACATTTTTTATCATAAACCATGCATTTAAAAATATAGATCATTTTTGAAATGTAAAATTTAACACTGATATATGAGGAGATATTTTATAAAAGATGACGTATATTGGTATATGGTTATCAATTCGTATATATGTATGGGATTACGTGCAGATTGATAAACAATTATAGCGTTTGTGGCTTTGTGGGTTTACGGTATACCAGTTTTCGTTTTGCAGTTGGGTGATATAATGTTTATGCTGTTTGCGGGTTTAGCGTTTCCTAATCCTTTACAATTAAGGACCTATTTAAAGTGTTCTTTAAGCCAACATTACCCAATTTTTGCCATTATTAAAAGTGACAATCTAAAACCTATCCTTTATCAAACCATGAATCGGCACTTTTCGTTACCCTTTCCTTCATCACAATTCCAAAAGTGGAACGTTTAATCCTTTTTCGTTACCATTCACTTGGAATCAACCTCAAAAAACAGGAACGATTCAACTCAAAAAACATAT
>NZ_JAVIVW010000003.1:0-53653 GCF_031324165.1 Ferdinandcohnia sp. QZ13
ATTGTTTTTTGAGCGCAATTGTTGAGAAATGTAACGTAAAGTGTGGAATGTGTGGAATCGTTACCTTTGAGATTACGTTTAAATAAAGGGTAACGAAAAGGGTGAAATCGATACACTTTGAGGAATATGAAGACGGAAGTGGTAACGAAAAGTGCCGATTCATGGTTTAGATGAAAGAATAGGTAACGGAAGCCAATATACAAGCTTTTTTAGATTGTCATTTTTAATAACAGCAAAAGATTGTCATTTTTAATAACAGCAAAAGTTAGGGAATGCCAAACCCACAAACAGCCTAAAC
Source organism: Ferdinandcohnia sp. QZ13 (assembly GCF_031324165.1). Classification (NCBI taxonomy): domain Bacteria; kingdom Bacillati; phylum Bacillota; class Bacilli; order Caryophanales; family Bacillaceae; genus Ferdinandcohnia; species Ferdinandcohnia sp. QZ13. The sequence continues at coordinate 299 of NZ_JAVIVW010000003.1, forward strand.
GGTATACCACCGTGCTGTAAAACGATAAATGGCAACCCGCAAACAGTGTATACGTATATCACCTCATAAAAACCGAAAAAGCATTAATCCTCTTACCACAAAACACAGCATCAGTTACCAACTTTTTAAACTAAGACATACACAAACTAGCCCCGGATTTTCATAGACTGCTAAATAAATTAAATTACAACTGTTCGTTATTTTTATAATTGTGTATACATTTTAGAAATCCGGGCAAAATATGTGTATGGAGGTGGAGGCTGTGAGTTCACTCGCAAATAGAAATCAATATGGGGAAACGTGTATTATATGTGAGCAAGAGAAAAAAAGAGGCATACACCTTTATACCAGATTCATTTGTTTGGATTGCGAGCAAGACATCATTCGTACGGAAACAAGTGATCCTAAGTATCAATATTATTTAGATCGGCTTAAGAAAGTATCAACCCCAGAGATATATTCATAGTTTTAAACTACTTGGTATTGCTTTGCGTTAGGTGCAATCCCAAGTTGAAGTTGGACCTAGTGGAATAGGTCCCTTTTTTTGCTTTATAATAGGTTTAAATACATTAGAAAGGTATATATAACTATGAATCAACAAAAAACTCCATTGTTTGATGCACTCGATCATCATTCACAGATGAGACCTCAATCGATGCATGTACCTGGACATAAATATGGACAAGTGTTTTCAAGTAAGGGGTATCCCTATTTTCGTAAAGTCTTAGAAATTGATGCGACAGAGATAACCGGGCTTGATGATCTGCATCATCCTGAAGGTGCCATTTTAGAAGCGGAGAAATTAGTGGCAGATCTATATGGAGTCGAAAAAAGCTACTTTTTAGTAAATGGCTCAACGGTGGGTAATTTAGCAATGATTCTGGCGGCATGTTCTGAAAACGATACAGTCCTTGTGCAACGAAATTCTCATAAATCCATTTTAAATGGATTAAAAATGGCGGGTGCACGACCTGTTTTTATTCATCCTACATATGATGATGAAGTACAGGTTGCCTCCTATGTTTCCTTTAACACGGTAAAAGTGGCATTTGATACACACCCACAAATAAAAGCCGTTATTTTAACGAACCCCAACTATTTTGGAATGGCGAATCAAAAGGAATTAGCCCAAATTATTACGTATGCACATAAGAAAGGTGCAGCAGTTTTAATCGATGAGGCCCATGGAGCCCATTTTTTGCTTGAAGGTTTTCCTTCGTCTGCTGTTTCATTAGGTGCTGATATTGTGGTGCATTCTGCGCATAAAACTCTCCCGGCAATGACGATGGGTTCCTTTTTACATATAAATAGTCAGCTCATTAAACATGAAGAGGTTGAGTATTATCTTCAAATGTTACAATCGAGTAGTCCGTCCTATCCAATTATGGCTTCTCTTGATCTTGCTAGGCATTATCTTGCTGCTGTGAAGGAGAAGGGGACAAACCAAATCATTGAAAAGATTGTTGCATTTACTCAAAAACTTGAGGCAATACCGCATATAAAAGTTGTGACTTCAGAAAATCAAGATGTACAAACAGATGTATTAAAACTTACCATTCAATCACAGTGTGAGTTGAATGGATATGAGTTGCAACGTTGTTTTGAAAAAGAAGGTCTCTTTACAGAAATGGCAGACCCAAATAATGTTCTTTTTGTATTACCATTATCACAAAGTTTTGATGCTGATGAAATTTTTATAAAAATAAGGAGTGCTATTAAAGAATTTACACCGATGAAACGGAGATTTATTACTTTACATGATGAAGGAAAGACCGTTTCTACGCTAGCACTTTGCTATAATGAAATAAAAGGGTACAATAAAAAGGTTGTTTCCTTTAAAGACGCAATCGGAAACATTTCCGGAGAAATGATTATTCCTTATCCCCCAGGAATCCCGGTTCTAATGGAAGGAGAATGTGTAACTGAACGGCACATTGAAATCCTTACTATGTATATAGAGACGGGTGCACACTTCCAAGGTGGAGATATGAGAGGAAAATATATTAAGATATTAAATAAGTAAGGGGCTTGAACGAAAAGTGACAGGTTATTTTATAACATTGGAAGGTCCTGAAGGTGCGGGGAAAACAACCGTTTTAGAAATCCTTAAGGAAGAACTTTCAAAAAAAGGGTATGATGTCGTCTCTACAAGAGAACCTGGTGGAATCGATATTGCTGAACAAATACGTTCAGTCATTTTAGATAAGAACAATACAAAAATGGATGGACGTACGGAGGCGCTTTTATATGCAGCTTCTCGCCGCCAGCATTTAGTCGAGAAAGTTATCCCGGCGTTGGACGAAGGAAAAATCGTCTTGTGCGACCGATTTATTGATAGTTCACTAGCATATCAAGGCTATGCACGTGAATTAGGAATTGATGAGGTTCTATCGATTAATGAATTTGCGATTAATGGACTTATGCCATCGTTAACGCTTTTCTTTGATATTCAGCCTGAAAAAGGTATCACAAGAATAAGAAAGAATGATGACAGAGAAGTAAACCGATTAGATCTTGAGAAACTTTCATTTCATCAAAAGGTGTATGAAGGATATTTAAAGGTTGCGGATCGTTTTAAGGACAGATTTCACACCATTAATGCGGAGAACTCACTTGAAGTAGTCGCGAAGGAAGCACTTGAAATGATTGAAAAACATGTAAATAAAGGTTAACTGTATGAATTTCCTCAAAAGTCAGATGATTTTTGAGGTTTTTCTTTTCGTTCTGGCTATACTTGTTATAGAATAAAGACAAACATGGACATTCGCACATTTAGTTACCAAATTTCGTAATATGAAGGAACACGTAAAAGTGATAAAATAAAGGGAGGCAAAACGATGAAGCTAGTTGTTGCAGTTGTGCAGGATAAGGATAGCAACCGTTTGTCACAGGCATTAGTTGAACATAATTTTAGAGCAACGAAGCTTGCTACAACAGGTGGATTTCTAAAATCAGGTAACACTACGTTCCTTGTAGGAACAGAGGACATCCGCGTAAATAAATTATTAGACATTATCAAGGATAATTGCAAGCATCGGGAGCAGATGATTGCCCCTGTTTCACCAATGGGTGGAAATGCAGATTCTTTTGTCCCATTTCCAGTGAAGGTTGAAGTGGGTGGAGCTACTGTGTTTGTATTGCCAATTGATGAGTTCCATCAATTTTAATTTTATTCATTGGGGGTTAAACCCAATGAATAAAGTTAAAGCCTCCGGCGGATGCCACGATTTTTTTAAAGGAAATTTTTCGAGCAGTAAGATCAAAGACTAAAAACGCCACATCCTGTGGCAACGTCTTTATGACCCACTTCCTGTGGGCCTAAAAATCGGGCGCAAATACGCCAAGGCGTATTTGATTGTGAGGTGTTTTAACGTCTTATGAAAATAAACCAGGATTTTCGTGTCAATATAGATAAAAATCAGCCAAACGCAGCCAATAAGGTTTCGGGAAATTTTACTTTCAGCAAAATTGTTCATCAAGAAGGAAATAAGCTTCAAATGGAACAATTGACGAAACTACTTTCTCAAATTGACATGGCGGGAGAACGACTCTCTCGCTCTCAAACTTTTCAGGATTTGGCTTCCTATAAATCCCTTGTAAAACGCTTTATCCATGAGGCTGTAGAGTATGGGATGGATATTAAAGACTCCCATAGCTGGAATTTTAATGGACAAGGGAGAACGCACAAACTTGTTGAGACAATTGACAAGGAACTATTGGATTTAACAGAACAAATGGTTAATCAAGAAAAAGGGTCAATCGATATTCTTGGAAAAGTTGGATTAATAAAAGGGTTATTAATCAATTTATATACGTGATTTGAAAGAGTGATATAGAGTGGAAAAAACATGGGAACAACTGCAGGAATATCAACCACTTGTACTAAAAGTGGTTGAAAATAGTCTCAGGAAGAACAGAGTGGCCCATGCTTACTTATTTGAAGGAAGTCGAGGGACAGGTAAAAAGGATGTAGGCTTTCTTTTAGCAAAAAGTCTTTTTTGCCAGCAACTAAATGGGTATAAACCGTGTAATGACTGCACAAATTGCCGCAGGATTTCATCGGGTAACCATCCTGATGTTCATATTATTGAGCCGGATGGTCAATCGATTAAAAAATGGCAGATTCAAGCCTTGCAGGAAGAATTCTCAAAAACAGGTGTGGAGTCAAATCGTAAAGTGTATTTGATTAATCATGCTGATAAAATGACAACGAATGCTGCAAATAGTTTGTTGAAATTCCTAGAGGAGCCGACAAGTCAAACAGTAGCGATTTTGTTAACTGAACAAATCCATCGGATTTTAAATACGATTTTATCCAGATGTCAGGTTTTATCGTTTCAGCCACTCGCTCCAAAAGTCATTTCTGAGCGGTTGATTGATGAAGGAATATCTCCTACTATTGCTTCACTTGTTGCTCATACAACCAATAATTTAGAAGATGCGCGCGAATTAAGTGAGGACGCATGGTTTGGACAGTCCCGTTCAATAGTGTTACAATTATATGAAGTAATCCATACAAGGCCAACTCATGCTTTCTTTTTTCTGCAGGATCAATGGTTGCCTCATTTTAAAGAGAAAGAGCAGCTTAGCTTTGGTTTAGATATATTATTGCTTATTTTTAAGGATTTATTATATATACAGCTTGGTGATGAAGAAAAGCTTATTTTTCATGACCAGATTACGAGCTTTAAACAACATGCGCTTAAGACGTCAACACGACGTGTGAGTGATCAAATAGCAGCGGTATTAGAGGCGAAACGTCGTCTATACACCAACATGAACCCACATTTATTAATGGAGCAATTGGTAATAAAGTTACAGGAGGGATATAAGCTTGTATGATGTAGTTGGTGTACGCTTTAAAAAAGCGGGTAAAATCTATTACTTTGACCCAAATGGTTTTACAATTCCTGATGGCGAATTTGTTATTGTCGAAACGGTAAGAGGAATTGAATTTGGCAAGGTTGTTATAAATAAAAAGCAAGTCGATGAACATGACATCGTACTTCCATTGAAAAAGGTCATCCGCATCGCGGATTCAAAAGATAAATTAATTGTAGAAGAAAATAAAGCAGCGGCTATTGAAGCGTATAATGTATGCCAGGAAAAAGTAGCGGAACATAGCCTTGATATGAAGCTTGTTGATGTAGAATATACGTTTGATAGAAATAAAGTAATCTTCTATTTTACAGCGGATGGACGCGTTGATTTCCGCGAATTAGTAAAGGATTTAGCGGCAATCTTCCGTACGAGAATTGAATTAAGACAAATTGGGGTACGTGATGAAGCCAAAATGCTTGGTGGAATTGGTCCATGTGGAAGAATGCTTTGTTGCTCAACCTTCTTAGGTGATTTTGAGCCGGTTTCCATTAAGATGGCAAAAGATCAAAACCTTTCATTAAACCCTACTAAAATATCAGGTTTATGTGGTCGATTAATGTGCTGTCTAAAATATGAGAATGATGAGTACGAAAGTGCAAAAGAACAACTTCCAGACCTTGGTGATGTGATTGAAACGACAAGTGGTGCTGGGAAGGTCGTTGGACTTAATATTTTAGAACGAGTGCTTCAGTTAGAATTAATTGGCCGTGAACGAGTTGTCGAATATACGTGGGAGGAACTACTGAAAGAAGGAGCGATTTCGATTCAAGCCACAGAATGACGAGGTGGAATGCGTGGACAAAAAAGATATTTTTGAATCTGTTAGTAGTATGGAGACTCAAATTGGAAATCTGTACAAACAGCTAGGAGAATTGAAAGAACATCTTGGGCAATTACTTGAAGAGAATCACAATCTGAAAATGGAGAACGACCTTTTACGGCGCCGACTTGATCAATCCATTTCAAAGAAAAAAGAGGAAAAAAACGATAAGGTTTTACCAGAAGCTAGACTAGTTGACATCGGAGAGGGATATGATAATTTAGCTAGACTTTATCAAGAGGGCTTTCATATTTGTAATGTTCATTATGGAAGTGTCCGTACTGATGGTGATTGCTTATTTTGTCTCTCCTTTTTAAATAAGAAATAGGTCCTTTCCAACCGGGAAGGACTTTTTCATCTTTTAAGTACAAATTCAAAAAGGAGGGTGAAAAGGACCGCGTCGACAAAAATGCCACGTCCTCATGTCTTGTCGACACTAGCACATCCTGTGCGTCGAAATTTCAAGGCGGTGCAGCTTTGAGTACCGGAGCGTATGCAGTTAATACGTGAGGAACGGAGAAGCAAGCCAACGAAGAAATTCAATGTTTCATTTTAAGCCGACTTTTTGAACATCCTCTTAAGGAAAAGCCTTATAATGATACATAGATAACTGTAGGGAAGGAACAGAATGCAATGGTTCAATTACATGATGGTGAACGATTAGATCATTTATTAGCAGAGAACTTAAGAATTATCCAAAGTCCTTCTGTCTTTGCTTTTTCATTGGATACAGTGCTTTTAGCAAGATTTGTGTATGTGCCCATTCAAAAAGGGAAAATCATTGATTTATGTACAGGTAATGGGGTAATCCCATTATTATTAAGTAGGAGATCGAAGGCTGAGATTACCGGCGTAGAGATACAAGAGCGTATTTATGATATGGCAAAACGCAGCATTGAGTATAATGATCTTTCAAAACAACTTTCAATTATTCATGGGGATATTAAAGACATGCCTGAAAAATTAGGACGTGGAAAATTTGATGTGGTGACGTGTAATCCACCGTATTTTCCAACACCTAAGGCAGATGAAATGAATAAAAATGAACATCTTGCGATTGCTCGACATGAAATATATTGTACATTAGAGGATGTTGTCCGTGTAAGTAGTCAATTGGTTAAGCAAGGGGGAAAGGTTGCATTTGTTCATCGCCCAGGGCGATTAATGGATATTCTTACCTTGATGAGACAATACAGGGTGGAGCCAAAGCGATTACAATTTGTACATCCAAGGTTGGGTAAAGAGGCAAATACGATTTTAGTTGAAGGGATCAAACAAGGTAATGCTGATCTGAAAATTTTACCTCCACTATATGTATATGATGAACACAATGAGTATACAAAAGAGATAAGGACGATTCTTTATGGAGACGAATAAGCATTATTTGTATGTCGTGGAGTGCAAGGATGGAACCTATTATGCAGGTTATACAACAGATATTCATCAGAGGATGAAAAAGCATAATGAGGGAAAAGGCGCCAAATATACAAGAGGCAGAGGTCCGATTACGTTATTATTTTCGCAGGAATTTGAAACGAAAGAAGAAGCGATGCGCGCAGAATATAGATTTAAACGTTTAAAGCGGCCTGAGAAGGAACGGTTGCTGGCAATGGAAAGTGAGGAACGCTATGTGGCAGCAAAAAAGCTTTCAACCAAATTATGAATATGGAACTTTATATCTCGTTCCAACTCCAATTGGGAATTTGGAGGATATGACTTTCCGTGCAATTAAGATTATGAAGGAATCTGCTTATATTGCAGCAGAGGATACAAGACAAACGAAAAAGCTTTGTAATTATTTTGAAATTGAAACACCTGTGATTAGTTATCATGAACATAATAAAAAGGTGAGCGGGGACAAAATTCTGTCATTATTACGTGAAGGAAAAGATGTGGCGCTTGTAAGTGACGCAGGTATGCCGACAATTTCTGATCCTGGCTATGAATTAGTCGTCGAAGCGGTTCAAGAAAAGATGTATGTCGTTCCACTACCAGGAGCGAACGCTGCATTAACATCTCTTATTGCGTCTGGACTCCCTACTCAACCCTTCTATTTTTATGGTTTCCTAGATCGAAATAAGAAAGAGAAGCGAAAGCAGTTGGAAGGCTTAGCGCATATTCAAGCCACGATGCTTTTTTATGAGGCACCACATCGCTTAAAAGAAACGTTGAAGTTGATAAAAGAGGTATTAGGAAATCGCCAAATCACCGTTTCCAGAGAATTAACGAAGAAGTTTGAAGAGTTTATTCGTGGCGACTTGGATGAAGTCCTTGCATGGACGGAGGAGGATACAGTTCGCGGTGAATTTTGTCTTGTTGTGGAAGGAGCCCAGCAAAGCGAGTTGGTGTCTTCTGAGGTTTGGTGGGAGCATCTATCAATCGAACAACATGTAAACCACTATGTTGAGACAGGGGCCATGACAACGAAAGAAGCCATTAAACAAGTGGCAAAAGACAGGAATCAACAAAAAAGAGAAATTTACCAAGAATATCACGGTTTGTAAAAACGAAAAAGCTTCTCGTTTAGAGAAGCTTTTTTATAACATCTATTATTTTACAGCTGTAAGATTATCTTGAAGTTCTTTTAAGATTTGTTCAGCACCTTCACGGCTAAGAACGATCTTACCATTAGCAAGAGTGAAATTGTCATCAGAAATTTCACCAGTAATTTGGCAAGTCATATTTGGCTTGTATTTCTTTAAAATGATTTTGTCATCGTCAACATAAATTTCAAGAGCATCTTTTTCAGCGATGTCTAATGTACGACGAAGCTCGATAGGAATAACAACACGACCTAATTCATCAACTTTACGAACAATACCTGTAGATTTCATTTGTTTTTCTCCTCTCAATATTTGTATTATTTATCTCTCTCTATCGTCAATTTTCGACAAATTGATTTCTAGATAATAATATCAAGATTTCCATTTAACGTCAATCATTTTTAACTACAATTCTTTTAAAATTTGTATAAAATTGGCACACTGTGTCTTATAACAGAAGGGTTTCATGAGATTATTTACATTATCAATCTACTTTTTCTTGAAAAAACCTGTGCCATATTAGAGGAAAAATTGTAAAATCCATTCGACAAAATTCTACAAACACCAGCCGAGTTTTGTCGAAAAAAATAATTATTAACTGTATTTGTCGAATTGTAACTCTTTATTTTAATTATCATATAGATATTAATCTGTATAAATTGACATTACTCTTGTGCTTTAGGTATATTTTGAAGATATAATAGGAATAGATGAATAGGAAAGTCTTGTTTATTCGAGTTACTTTTAAGAGGAGGTTTACGGAGATGGCTCAAGAAAATAAAACATTTTACTTAACCACTCCCATTTATTATCCAAGTGGGAAACTACATATAGGACACGCTTATACAACTGTAGCAGCAGATGCTATGGCTCGATATAAAAGGCTTCGTGGATACGATGTAATGTTTTTGACAGGAACTGATGAGCATGGTCAAAAAATTCAACGCTCTGCAGCGGAAAAAGGCGTTACACCACAAGAATATGTTGATGAGATTGTTTCAGGCATTCAGGATCTATGGAAGAAGCTTGAGATATCCTATGATGATTTTATTCGTACAACAGAAGATCGTCATAAGAAGGTTGTTGAAAAGATTTTTGATCAACTTGTAAAGCAAGGAGATATCTATCTTGATCAGTATGAGGGCTGGTACTGCACACCTTGTGAGTCCTTCTTTACGGAAAGACAATTAGTTGATGGCAATTGCCCGGACTGTGGACGTCCAGTTGAAAAGGTGAAGGAAGAATCTTATTTCTTCAAAATGAGTAAATATGTAGACCGTCTACTAAAGTACTATGAAGAAAATCCAGAATTCATCCAACCTGAGTCTCGCAAAAATGAAATGATTAATAACTTCATTAAACCTGGACTTGAGGATTTGGCTGTATCAAGAACAACCTTTGATTGGGGAATAAAAGTACCTGGCGATCCAAAGCATGTTATATACGTATGGATTGATGCGTTATCAAACTATATTACAGCTTTAGGTTACGGAACAGAAGATGATTCTAAATATCAAAAATATTGGCCAGCCGATGTTCATTTAGTCGGAAAGGAAATTGTTCGTTTCCATACTATTTATTGGCCAATTATGCTGATGGCATTAGACCTACCATTACCGAAAAAAGTATTTGCTCATGGTTGGTTGTTAATGAAGGATGGCAAAATGTCAAAATCAAAGGGAAATGTCGTGGACCCGGTCACATTAATCGACCGTTATGGACTCGATTCTCTACGTTATTACTTATTACGTGAGGTTCCTTTTGGTGCTGATGGTGTATTCACTCCAGAAGGATTTGTTGAAAGAATCAATTTTGACTTAGCAAATGACCTAGGAAATTTATTAAATCGAACGGTTGCGATGATTGGGCGTTACTTTGATGGTACTGTTCCAACGTATCAAGGACATCATTCAGAATATGATACTCAACTAGCGAATTTCGCGGCAGAAACTGTTGCAAAATATGAAGAAGCAATGGAAAAAATGGAGTTTTCTGTTGCACTAACAGCCCTATGGCAGTTTATTAGCCGTACAAATAAATACATTGACGAAACTCAACCATGGGTTGTTGCAAAAGATGAGGCGAAAAAGGATGAACTAGGCTCTATCATGAGTCACTTAGCGGAATCCTTACGTTTTGCGGCTATTATGCTTGAACCATTTTTAATTAAAACGCCAGGAGAAATTTTTGCACAACTTGGAATGAAAGATGATGCATTAAAAACTTGGGAAAGCTTAGCTGAGTTTGGAATAAAGCAAGAAGGAATTCAGGTTTCAAAGGGTGAGCCAATATTCCCTCGTTTAGAAATTGCTGAGGAAGTTGAATATATTAAAGAGAAAATGCAGGGCGGTACAAAAAAAGAAGAGCCTGTAAAGGAAGTAGAACAAGCAGATGAAATCACAATTGATGATTTCATGAAGGTTGAGCTTCGTGTTGCTGAGGTGCTTCAAGTAGAGCCAGTGAAAAAAGCTGATAAGCTTTTAAAGCTTCAATTAGATTTAGGCTTTGAAAAACGTCAGGTTGTTTCTGGGATTGCTCAGTATTATACTCCAGATGAACTAGTAGGTAAAAAAGTGATTTGCGTAACAAACCTTAAACCTGTAAAACTTCGTGGTGAGCTATCACAAGGGATGATTTTAGCGGGATCTGTTGATGGAAAGCTATCAGTCGCAACGATTGATCAAAGCTTACCAAATGGAGCTAAAGTAAAATAACAAGAAAAGTGCTAAGCGAAAACGTCTGTCGGCGACAAGCATTAGACGAGCGCTGACAGAAAGTGCATTATACGTGACTTAGACCAGAGAGCCGATGGTCTCTTGAGCTAGACACGAAAAGGACAGAGTCATCTGTCCTTTTTACATACAAGAAATCAATAAAGGAGTCTTTACAATGTTAATTGATACACATGCACATTTAAATGCAATACAGTATCAAGAAGATTTAGAAGAGGTAATTGAAAGGGCACTGAGTGAAGGTGTTGAAAGAATTGTTGTCGTCGGTTTTGACCGAGAGACGATTACAAGAGCGATTGAGCTAGCAGAACAATATGAGTTTATCTATGCAACAGTCGGATGGCATCCAGTTGATGCAATTGATATGACGGATGAAGATCTTACATGGATTGAAGAGCTTAGTGCCCATCCGAAGGTAGTGGCATTAGGAGAAATGGGACTTGATTACCACTGGGACAAGTCTCCAAAGGATATTCAAAAGGAAGTCTTCAGGAAGCAAATTGCGTTAGCAAAGAAAGTAAAACTACCTATTATTATTCATAATCGAGAAGCTACGGCTGATATTATTGAAATTCTACAAGAAGAAAATGCAAGTGAAGTGGGGGGGATTATGCACTGCTTTACGGGTAGTGTAGAAGTTGCTAAACAATGTATTGATATGAATTTTTACATATCATTTGGCGGGCCTGTTACCTTCAAAAACGCAAAAAAGCCAAAAGAAGTGGCGGCGGAGATTCCGCTCGATCGCCTCTTAATTGAAACGGATTGTCCTTATTTAACACCACATCCTTTTCGAGGAAAACGAAATGAACCAAGCTATGTGAAATATGTAGCAGAGCAAATTGCGGAGCTTAAAGGGGTCTCATTTGAGGAAATTGCACAAAAAACATCCGACAATGCGATGCGATTTTTCGGCATAAAATGATAGCAATTTTTGTCAAATAGTAGGGTAGCTTGTCCGATGGTAAGTTGATTAGAAAAAGTTCTACATGTCTCCTTCGTCTCATATATATCTTTGTCGACAACTAATTCTTTCTTTTTAAAAACTCTTCTTGCATAATATTTTACAACGGTGACGTGAAGAAGGGGTGGGGTTGACAGATTATTATATCCTTTATATAATCCACTGAGAGAAGGAGGCGTTTTTCGTTTGCTTACAAACATGAAAAAACTGTTTTCCGAGTCGAAGCACAAAAAGAGATTAATAGTCTCGATAAGTAGTTTTATAGTCTTAGTAGGTGCCGGTTCAGGTTATGCTGCATATGAAACAACCAAGGATACAGTTACACTATCATTAAATGGAAAAGAGCAAGTTATAAGGACGCACGCAAAAACGGTTGCTGAAGTTCTACAAGATTTAGAGATTGATGTCTCGAAACATGACGAGCTTTCACCATCTATGGATACGGCAATCAAGGACAATTTGAAAGTAACGTGGCAAGAGGCCATTCCGGTTGAAATTGTTGTCGATAACCAACCGCAAAAGGTCTGGACAACAGTCAAAAACGTGGAAGATCTTTTCAAAGATGCGAAGGTAGAAATAACAGAACACGATAAAGTCAATCCAAGTTTAGATACAAAGTTAACAAAAGATATGAAAGTTGAAGTTGAAAAAGCTTTTCAACTGACGCTTAATGACGGCGGTACTGAAAAGCAAGTTTGGTCCACTTCGACTACTGTCGCTGACTTTTTAAAAGGTCAAAATGTTGCACTAAATGAATTGGATCGAGTAGAGCCAGGAATGGAAGAACAGATTACAGCAAATAGTGTCGTTAATGTTGTACGAGTAGAAAAAGTCACCGATGTAGTGGAAGAATCCGTTGCCTTTGGGGTTGTACGTAAAAAGGACAACAACATTGATAAAGGCAAGGAAAAAGTTGTAACACCTGGTCAAGAAGGTAAAGTTGCAAAGCACTATGAAGTTGTTCTTGAAAATGGAAAAGAAGTTTCAAGAGATCTGATAAAAACCGAAACCTTAGCGGATAGTAAGGATAAGGTTGTTGCAGTTGGTACACGTGAAATCGTGCAACAGGTTTCCCGTGGTACAGCTAATGTAGCGAAGGAATTCTATGTATCATCTACTGCTTATACAGCGTATTGTAGTGGGTGTTCAGGAACAACCGCTACAGGAATAAACCTTCGTGCGAATCCAAATGTTAAGGTTATTGCAGTAGACCCAAGTATCATTCCTTTAGGTACTAAAGTTTATGTCGAAGGGTATGGCTATGCAATAGCTGCCGATAAGGGCACTGATATTAAGGGTTATAAAATTGATGTCTTTTTCTCAGAAAAATCTCAAGCCTTTCGCTGGGGGCAACGAAAGGTCAAAATCCAAATCTTAAATTAACTTGCACATAACAGAGGAGATTTCCTCTGTTTTTTTATGTCTAGCTTCAGCGCCTAGCCCCTCGAGGTCATAAGCCAACCCGTCAAGAAGGATAAACGGCATCCTTCTCGCCGGCTTTTCTTATGCTTGTCGGGGCTGGGCAAGGCGCTTCAGCATTTCTTTTTATGTCTTTGTCTTTTTTTGTTATACTTATGTAATATTTGTATCTATATTGTTAGACGAATTAAATCCAGAAAGGTTTCATAAAAAATGAAAATAAAAGAAATAATTGTTGTTGAAGGAAAAGATGATACAGTCGCCATCCAACGAGCGGTAGATGCCGATACCATTGAAACAAACGGTTCAGCTGTTAATAAAGAAGTATTAGAACGAATCAAACATGCTTATGAAGTGAGAGGAGTTATTGTCTTTACTGACCCAGACTATCCTGGTGAACGAATCCGTAAGATTGTCGCAAAAGCCGTTCCAGGATGTAAGCATGCGTTTTTACCTAAAAATGAGGCGTTAGCAAAGTCGGGTAAAAAGGTGGGCGTTGAGCATGCCACTCCAGAGGCGATTCGAAAGGCCCTAGCAGACGTTAAAGAGGAACAAGGGGACTTTCACTCGGAAATTGATTTTGACGCTCTAGTGGACGCAGGATTAATCGGAGGGACGAAGGCGAAGGAACGGAGGGAAAAGCTAGGCGTTCTTTTAAAAATTGGTTATACTAACGGAAAACAGCTTTATAAGCGTCTACAGATGTTCCAAATTACAAAAGAGGCATTTGACCAGGCAGTTGAAAAAGTGTTACAGGGGGAAAAGGCAAAGTGATGAAAGATATAGCCACACCTATAAGAACGAGAGCCATTTTGGAAAAGCACGGTTTTTCTTTTAAGAAAAGCCTAGGACAAAACTTTTTAATTGATACAAATATTTTACATCGCATTGTCGACCATGCGGATGTTACAGAAGATACGGCTGCAATTGAAATTGGGCCAGGAATCGGTGCATTAACTGAACAGCTTGCTAAGCGCGCAAAAAAGGTGATTGCGTTTGAAATTGATGGGCGACTTTTGCCGATTTTAGCAGACACCCTATCTCCATATCCAAATGTTGAAATTATCCATGAGGATGTTTTAAAGGCAGATGTCCAGTCTGTTATTAATGAAAAAATGCAGGGAATCGAAGATATTATGGTGGTAGCAAATCTCCCTTATTATGTAACAACGCCAATTATAATGAAGTTGCTAACGGAAAACCTCCCACTAAGGGGGATCGTGGTCATGCTTCAGAAGGAAGTGGCAGACCGTATTTCAGCGGCTCCTGGTACAAAGGATTATGGCTCCTTGTCGATTGCCATCCAATACTACACAACCGCTGAAACAGTCATGACAGTACCTAAAACTGTATTTGTTCCTCAGCCAAATGTAGATTCAGCAGTGATTCGTTTGTTAAGAAGAAAGGAACCGGCTGTTAAAGTAGAAAATGAGCAATTCTTTTTTGATGTTGTTCGTGCTTCTTTTGGACAACGGAGAAAGACCATTTTAAATAACTTGACCTCTAACCTGCCAAATGGGAAGGCGTTTAAGAAAGCGATTGAAGGATGCTTAGCCACTTCAGATATCGACCCAAGACGCCGGGGTGAAACTTTATCAATTGAGGAATTTGGACGTTTAAGTGATGAATTATATCGAACTTTTAACGAAGGACATACTGAATAGTAGGTCTCAGACTGTTGACAAACGCTCGCATACTTCGTTGCTTGCCTCTCTCGTCCGCTCATGAAGGCAACTTCTATTCGCGTCTTCGATCGGCTGCGCGCCTTGTCTGACAAGCGTTTTCAAGACAGTCTGGGGAGAATAATTTGCATCTAGATATCCTGTAAAAAAACGTGTAGACAAAGTCAGTACTGACTTTGTCTACACTCTGGGACCTACTAAATAGTAGGTCTTTTTTTGCGACCTTCTTTCTCCTCACCACTTTGGGTGATACTGCATAGGCTAACAAGAGGCATCTCAATAGCAGATGTTCAAAAAGTCCGGTGAAAATGACACATCGCAAGAGGAACTTCGACTAAAGACCGACACGTCCTGTGTCGAACGTCGAAGTCACCACGTCCTGTGGAAGTTCGTTGGTTTGCTTTTCTGCTCCTCACGTATTAATTGCATACGTTCCGGTGCTCAAAGCTTCACCGCCTCGAACTTTCGACGCACAGGATGTGCTAGTGTCGACAATGCCACAGGACGTGGCGTTCTTGTCGACGTGGTCCTTTTCATCCTCCTTTTTGAACATACATCAATAGCGAAATAACCTCGAAAGTTGGAGTGGGTGTGGATGGAAATAAAGGTTGGCGATATTGTTGCACGTAAATCACATCAGTTTGACTTATTGTTCAAAGTAACAGAAATTACACATAATCAAACTGTTTATTTATATGGTGAGGATGTAAGGTTGATTGCAGATGCTCCGTATGATGACTTAGTGCTAGTGGATGAAGATGAAAGACAGAAAAGACAACGAACTGATCGAGAAAAAGTTGATCATTCATATCGACTTTTTCGGCAGGATTATCAGCTAATTAGACAAAAAAGTGAATATCATGCTACAGGTGGGTATACAAATAATGCAGAGTTTTTTCAAATCCCGGGTAGAGTTCTGCATATTGATGGTGACCCTAACTATTTAAGAAAATGTTTGATGTTATATGAAAAAATTGGTATTCCTGTATATGGGGTACATTGTCATGAAAAAGAAATGCCTGATAGGATAGATGGATTACTTGATAAATTCAGGCCGGATATTCTTGTTATAACAGGTCATGATGCATATTTAAAATCAAAAGGAAAGGTTACGGAGCTAAAAGCATACCGACATTCCCGCCATTTTGCTCAAACGGTTCGGCAAGCCCGAAAAAAATTCCCGCATTTAGATCAACTTGTCATCTTCGCTGGCGCCTGTCAGTCGCATTTTGAGTCTTTGATACGGGCGGGGGCAAATTATGCAAGTTCACCTTCTAGAGTCAATATACACGCATTAGATCCTGTATATATTGTAGCAAAAATTAGTTTTACTCCATTTGATGAACGAATCAACGTATGGGATGTTCTTCGCAATACGTTAACAGGAGAAAAAGGTCTTGGTGGGATTGAAACAAAGGGTGTATTACGAACCGGTATGCCTTTTCAAAGATTGGATGTTGAAGAGGTAAATGGGGATCTCTAACGGAATTTCGCTAGAGGTCCCTTTGGTATTTTATTACATATAAAAATTAGTGAAAAATTTGTCGATGAAAAGAAATCTTGATTTATATACATATTGGCTTCACTTTTGAGCATACTATCGCTTGTGTGCTGAGAAATTTGTAAGAAAAAATTTATTGACAAGTATTTTGTATCATTGTTATAATTTTAGTTTTGTTTGACGTTCGGTGATTTTTTTGGTATACTAATACATAGTGAGGTGGAGTGAAATGGCAAAAACTTTGCTTGATATTAAACGGTCTCTAGATACTAATTTAGGTAAGCGACTTACGTTAAAGGCTAATGGTGGTCGTAGAAAGACAATTGAGCGCTCAGGAGTGCTCGCTGAAACGTACCCCTCTGTATTTGTAATTGAACTAGACCAGGATGAGAATTCTTTTGAGCGAGTTTCATACAGCTATGCTGATATCCTTACAGAAACCGTTCAATTAACCTTCTTTGATGAGACATCCGGGAACGTAGCTATAAGTGGGCAGTAAACTTCAACGTTTGCTGCTTTTTATTTTGTCTAAAAAGGTGGTGCTTTTTCAAAAGTACCCCTTTTTTTGTTTAAAAATTATTCAGTTGTAGCCCCAGTTTGCACAAATGAAGGTATATTACTCGTAACATATGTAAACAATGAATAAAATTAAGCCTTCGGAGCCTAAAAATTGTTAATATAACTACCCCTTCATAATCAAATACTATGGATGTCGTAGATGTAGAAAGGGGTTGTAGTTATTGGGAAGACGTCGTGGTATCATGTCAGAAGCCTTTAAAGAAGAATTAGCAAAAGAACTTGGTTTTTACGATACCGTTAAAAATGAAGGTTGGGGTGCAATTCGATCACGAGATGCTGGAAATATGGTAAAACGTGCAATTGAAATTGGACAACAGCAGCTTGCCAATAAAGAGCAAAACCAATTGTGAACTACGACGCCGGAGCAGAGTTGCTTCGGCTTTCTTTTTATCCAAAATTCTCTAGGGAAAAGGTCATAAAGAACAATTTATAAAAAAACAGCGTAGACACTTTTGTATCACTGTTTTACGACGTTTACTTTATGGTACAATGGCAATATTGAATTTACGTTTAAAGCAGGTGTTTTCATGAAATTATTAGTTAAGGCCCCAGCGAAAATCAATTTGGCGCTAGATGTTTTGCATAAACGCCAGGATGGTTATCATGAGGTACGGATGATTATGACAACCATTGATTTATCGGACAGGCTTGAATTATCCGATTATGAAGGAGATGAGATTAAGGTCATCTCTCATAATCGCTTTGTACCAGATGACAGCCGAAACTTGGCATACCAAGCAGCTCATTTACTAAAAAAACGATACGGTGTAAAAAGAGGCGTGGTCATTTCGATTACAAAAACAATCCCTGTGGCTGCAGGGCTTGCGGGTGGAAGCAGTGATGCAGCCGCTACCTTACGAGGGTTGAACGAATTTTGGGGATTAGGACTTAGCTTGGATGAACTAGCATCAATTGGAGCTGAAATTGGTTCAGATGTATCCTTCTGTGTATATGGGGGGACGGCTCTAGCTACTGGTAGAGGGGAAATTATAACAGAATTACCCACACCTCCACATTGTTGGGTCATTTTAGCAAAGCCTACAATTGGTGTTTCGACAGCAGAAGTGTATCGAAATCTGTCTATTGATCAAATAAACCATCCGGATGTGGATGGGATGATTCGTGCAATCGAAATGAAGGACTTTGAAGGAATTTGCAATCGAGTCGGAAATGTTTTAGAAGATGTAACCTTAAAACTTCATCCAGAAGTAGCTCATATTAAAGATCAAATGAAACGATTTGGTGCAGATGCCGTTTTAATGAGCGGCAGTGGTCCAACTGTTTTTGGACTTGTTCAAAGAGAATCGAGATTGAATCGAATATATAATGGATTACGTGGTTTTTGTGACCAAGTTTATGCGGTTCGATTGCTAGGTGAACGAAATAAAGTTTAGCTTTTTTCAGAAGGACTACTTTATTTTGAGTGGGAAATAAAGATAAAAACATCGGTTGGCGATTCAAAACCTAACAGAAATGAAGCAACTCAGGCAAGAGACGCCACATCCTGTGGCAACGTCTTTATGACCCACTTCCTGCGGGCATAAAAATCGAGCGCAAATAGGCCAAGGTGCATTTGATTTATAACGTACGTTAATGATATATTATCAATAAAACATTCGGTTTTTGGAGGCAAGCCATGAAATTTAGACGGAGTAGTAGACTTGTTGATATGACAAATCACTTGCTTTTACACCCACAACATCTTGTATCTCTTTCTTATTTTGCTGAAAAGTATGATTCTGCGAAATCCTCAATTAGTGAAGATTTAGCGATTATCAAACAGACCTTTGAGCAACAGGGAATTGGTACATTAATCACAGTGGCGGGAGCAGCTGGTGGTGTGAAATTTATTCCAATGGTTGGGGAAGAAGAAGCAAGTGAGGTTGTTAATGAGCTTTGTGAGGTTATAGCTAACCCTGATCGGCTTCTTCCAGGCGGTTATTTATATTTAACGGATATACTTGGAGATCCGAGAATTGTAAATAAAATCGGGAAAGTTTTTGCCTCTATTTATTCTAATCATGAGATTGATGTTGTTATGACTGTTGCAACAAAGGGAATTCCTCTTGCATACGCAGTAGCATCTTACCTAGATGTGCCTGTAGTGATAGTAAGGCATGGTAATCGAGTGACGGAAGGCTCAACTGTAAGTATTAATTATGTTTCTGGATCAACAAAGAGAATCCAGACGATGGTATTGGCAAAAAGAAGCTTGAAAGAGGGTTCTAATGTTTTAATTATTGATGACTTTATGAAAGCTGGCGGTACTGTAAATGGTATGGTTAGTATTCTTGAAGAATTCAATGCAAACCTAAAAGGGATTGGTGTTCTCGTTGAGTCTGAAGGAGTCGAAGAGAGACTTGTGGATGAATACATATCTTTAGTAAAGCTAACAGATGTTGATGTGAAGGAAAAGCAAATAAAAGTAACAGTAGGTAATTATGAATCGTACCTAAAGCAAGTTGAAATTGAAGATGAGATGGGGGAAGAGGAATGAAACAAGTTCAAACAAACCAGGCTCCGGCAGCAATAGGACCATATTCACAAGGAATCGTTGTAAACAACATGTTTTTCAGTTCAGGCCAAATTCCGTTAACACCGGCTGGTGAATTAGTGAGCGGAGGAATTAAAGAACAGACAGCACAGGTTTTTAAAAACCTTCAAGCTGTCTTGGCTGAAGCAGGTGCATCATTAGATACAGTTGTAAAAGCAACCGTATTCATCAAAAATATGGATGACTTCGCAGAACTAAATGAAATTTATGGTGAATTCTTTGCTGGACATAAACCAGCTCGTTCAACTGTAGAAGTAGCAAGACTTCCTAAGGATGTTTTGGTTGAAATCGAAGTAATTGCACTTGTAAAATAAGACTTTTTTCACTAATATTCTGTTCATTCACAAAAAAGTATGAATCTTTTTAAAAAAATATTTAATATTTAGCAGGAGATTCCGATTTTCCGTTGAATATGAATAACTAAGTTTTTATATAGTTATAAAGGTGGTGAACAGAATGGAAGTGACAGACGTTAGATTACGCCGCGTTAATACGGAAGGTAGAATGAGAGCGATTGCATCAATTACGTTAGACCATGAATTTGTTGTTCATGACATCCGTGTAATAGATGGCAACAATGGTTTATTTGTTGCTATGCCGAGCAAACGGACTCCTGATGGAGAGTTTAGGGATATCGCTCATCCAATTAACTCAAGTACACGTGGAAAGATTCAAGATGCAGTACTAGCTGAGTATCATCGTTTAGGTGAGGTTGAGGTTGAGTTTGAGGAAGCAGGAGCATCTTAAAAATAAACGTATATAACATCGAAGAGCCTACATACATGATAGGCTCTTTTTCTATGAAAAAAAGAAACTATAATCTTTCTTGCTGTACAATCCCCTACTAACAAGCATAGTGTATGTACCTTCGCAATAACATAACCCCAAATAAAAATTTCCAATCAAAAAA
Source organism: Ferdinandcohnia sp. QZ13 (assembly GCF_031324165.1). Taxonomy (NCBI): domain Bacteria; kingdom Bacillati; phylum Bacillota; class Bacilli; order Caryophanales; family Bacillaceae; genus Ferdinandcohnia; species Ferdinandcohnia sp. QZ13. The sequence continues at coordinate 20,884 of NZ_JAVIVW010000003.1, forward strand.
ATCATGTACTTTCGTTAGTTTTCTTGAAAATGGTCTGTTTTTAAGATATATTCGAAATGGATATTAAGGTTAATTTTATTTAATCGAGGTTTAAACCTCGACTGGATATAATGAAAGCCGCCGACGGATAAATGCGATTTTAAAGGAATCGTTTCGAGTTTACTCGAAACGATCTGGATGTAAAATCGCCGAGGCGAAATTGATATGGAGGCCTAACATGACAAATCGATATGGCGTAATTTTGGCCGCAGGGCAAGGAACGCGCATGAAATCAAAGCTTTATAAGGTTCTACATCCTGTATGTGGAAAACCAATGGTACAGCATGTAGTGGATCAACTCTCAACACTATCCCTTCAAAAGCTTGTGACAATCGTTGGACATGGAGCGGAAAAAGTAAAAGCACAAATCGGAGATAAAAGTGAATATGCCCTTCAAGAAGAGCAATTAGGTACTGCACATGCGGTTATGCAGGCAGCAAATCACTTGGCAAATGCAAAGGGTATAACCTTGGTTGTTTGTGGTGATACACCACTTATTACAGCGGAAACAATGGAAGCCTTACTTGAACAGCATGAGCGTGTTGGAGCAAAAGCATCCATTTTAACAGCTGTGGCAGCGGATCCTACTGGATATGGAAGAATTGTCCGCAATGTAGAAGGACATGTTGAGCGAATTGTTGAACATAAAGATGCAACAGAAGAAGAGCGTACGATTGCCGAAATTAACACAGGTACATATTGTTTCGATAACGAAGCTTTGTTTAAGGCACTTTCAAATGTTTCGAATGATAATGTGCAGGGCGAGTATTACCTTCCAGATGTGATTGAAATTCTGAAAAACAAAGGTGAAATTGTAACTGCCTTTCAAACAGCTTCTTTTGAGGAAACGCTTGGAGTAAATGATCGTTATGCATTATCACAGGCGGAAAAGCTAATGAAACAAAGAATTAATAAACAACATATGATAAACGGTGTTACAATCATAGACCCTGACAATACGTACATTTCAGCAGATTCTAAAATTGGATCAGACACTGTGATACACCCAGGAACAGTGATTATTGGAGATGTTGAAATTGGATCTGATTGTGAGATTGGTCCAAATTCAGAAATTAAGAATTGTAAAATTGGTGAAAGAACAGTAATCCGCCATTCAGTTGCGCATGATAGTAGTATCGGAAATGATGTAGCAATTGGACCATTTGCACATATCCGTCCTGCATCACAAATCAGTGATAAAGTAAAGGTAGGAAACTTTGTTGAATTGAAAAAGGCTGTTTTCGGCGAAGGAAGTAAAGCATCACATTTAAGCTATATTGGGGATGCAGAGGTCGGCACAAACGTAAATATCGGGTGTGGCTCTATCACTGTAAACTATGACGGAAAAAATAAATTTTTAACGAAAATTGAAGATGATGCCTTTATTGGCTGTAATTCAAATCTTGTGGCTCCAGTAACGATCGGTAAAGGAGCATATGTTGCAGCAGGATCAACCATTACAAGTGAAGTGCCAAACGACGCCCTCGCCATTGCAAGAGCACGTCAGGTTAATAAAGAGAACTATGTAGAACGTCTAAATCAAAAGAAAAATTCCTAATGGAGGTCGGGTAAGATCATGTCTAAAGAATACCGAGACTCAAGTTTAAAGGTGTTTTCCTTAAATTCGAATGCACCTTTGGCTGAGGAAATTGCTAAGTCGATTGGTGTTGAGCTTGGAAAATGCTCAGTTACACGTTTTAGCGATGGAGAAGTTCAAATTAACATTGAAGAAAGTATTCGTGGATGTGATGTTTTTGTCATCCAATCAACGAGTGCACCTGTAAATGAGCATATCATGGAAGTATTGATAATGATTGATGCACTTAGACGTGCATCTGCAAAAACGATTAATATCGTCATGCCATATTACGGATATGCAAGACAGGACCGTAAAGCACGTGCACGTGAGCCAATTACAGCTAAGCTTATCGCCAATCTATTAGAAACAGCAGGGGCAGACCGCGTGATTACATTAGACCTTCATGCTCCACAAATCCAAGGCTTTTTTGATATCTTAATTGACCATCTAATGGGTGTACCAATCCTATCAGATTATTTCAAGAGCAAAAACCTTGAAGACATTGTCGTTGTTTCTCCTGACCATGGTGGGGTTACCCGTGCTCGTAAAATGGCGGATCGTCTAAAAGCTCCAATTGCGATTATTGATAAGCGCCGACCAAGACCAAATGTGGCTGAAGTCATGAACATTGTGGGGAATATCGAAGGTAAAACCGCAATTCTAATCGATGATATTATCGATACAGCAGGAACAATTACATTAGCTGCAAATGCATTAGTCGAAAACGGCGCTTCAGAAGTGTATGCTTGTTGCACACATCCGGTTCTTTCAGGGCCGGCGATTGAACGTATACAAAATTCAAAAATCAAAGAATTGGTTGTCACCAATACGATTCGTTTACCTGAAGAGAAAAAGATTGATAAAATCAAAGAGCTTTCAGTAGCTCCATTAATTGGTGAAGCAATCATCCGGGTTCACGAGCAACAATCTGTCAGTACCCTATTTGATTAATACAACTGTGCAAATAGCGAAAGAGGCTTTTTCTTTTAAAAATAAGGTTTACTTCATCATCTTTAGGGGAAATTTAGTAATATGACTAAATCTTCCAAGGATGGTGGTATAACATGTCTGCAGTTTTAGAAGCGACAGAACGAGTAAAAGATAAAAATTCAACACTTACCAAAATCAGACAAGCAGGGAATATTCCAGCCATTTTAAATGGTCCAAATCAAAGTCAGCCAATTTACGTAAGTAGTACAGATTTTTTAAAGACGATTCGGGAAACTGGGCGAAACGGGATTATTAAGCTTTCAATAAATAATAACCAGCATTCAGTCATGCTCCACGATGTTCAAACAGATCCGATTAAAAGTGAAGTCATTCATGCAGATTTTCAAATTGTTAATATGTCAACAGAGGTAACGGTTGACGTAAATCTTAATTTAGTTGGGGAAGCAGTGGGTGTGAAGGATGGTGGAGTCCTTCAGCAGTCAATTCATCAGATATCGATCTCAGCCCTACCAACAGACATTCCACAAACCATTGATGTCGATGTGACACATTTAGGGGTTGGGGATGTTATTAAACTCGAGGATATAGATTCGAATGGTAAATATACCATTAATCAAGACCTTTCACAGGTTGTGGCATCTGTTCTAGCTCCAAGACAGGAAGAAGAGATTAGCACAGGTGAAGAACAAGAGCCTGGCCAACCAGATAATCTAGAAGGCAGAGAAACAAACGAATCTGAGTAAAGCAGTAAATAAAGGACAAAAAGGTTGGACGTAACCAAAACGGTTACGTCCTTTTGTAACAGGTACACTAATTTTTTGATTCGAAAAAATGGGGGAAATAACATGAAGCTAATTGTTGGATTAGGAAATCCAGGAAGGCAGTATGAGGAAACACGACATAATGTCGGCTTTAAGGTTATTGACGAACTATCCGGTAAATTACATATCTCGCTAGATAAGGCAAAATTCAACGGGGTGTTTGGTCAAGGCATAGTAAATGGGGAGAAGGTTCTACTTTTAAAGCCTCTTACATATATGAATTTATCGGGAGAAAGTATCAGGCCACTTATGGATTATTATGATATTCTAGTAGATGATATACTAGTTGTCTATGATGAGTTGGATCTTCCTGTGGGAAAAATCAGGCTTCGTGAAAAAGGAAGCGCAGGTGGTCATAATGGCATGAAGTCCATTATCAACCATTTAGGAACACAAGAGTTTAAACGTATCCGAATTGGGATAAACCGTCCAACAAATGGCATGAAGATCGCTGACTATGTCCTAGGACGTTTTCAACCAGAAGAGTCACAAGATATAAAGGATGCCATTCAAAAGTCAGCAGAGGCAGCAGAAAAGTGGGTATCAACACCATTTTTACAGATAATGAACGAATTTAACGCTACTCAGTAAAGTAAAAATTCTACTGAGTAGCGTTAAAGCCTCCGGCGGATGCCACGATCTTTCAAAGGGAATTTTTCGAGCTAAAAATCGGGCACAAATACGCCAAGGCATATTTGATTATGAAATAATATAGTATGATAAGGTAAGTCGTTGTGAATAAAGAATCTCTTCCCGGTTTATACTAGAAAGTGTAAACTTTTGAGTCGTAATCTCACGAGGAGGATTCTTATGACACTACATTACCATTGTCGACATTGTGGTGTGAAGGTTGGTAGCATTGATAACTTGTCCCTACATAGCGAAAGTCTCGGGTTCCATCAATTAACAGACCAAGAGCGACAAGAAATGATTTCATACCAATCAAATGGGGACATTCATGTGAAGACAATATGTGAGGATTGTCAGGAAGCATTACACCGTAATCCTGATTTTCATCAATATGAATCATTTATTCAATAAAATAATAGAAAGAGCTTTGGCCCACACACCAAAGCGTTTTTCTATTTATTTTAAGATAGAGACTTGAGATTCCTAAGTTCGGTTAACCAAAGGAAACAATACGAACTTAGAGAGGGGGTAACCGAGTTGCTTAAGGGACTACAGCAATATGTTGGAAATAATGATGAGTTAAAATCAATTATAAATGGAATAGAAGAGGGCTTACGAGAACAGTTAATTGCTGGTTTATCGGGCTCTGCTCGCACCGTGTTGACAGCAGCTTTATATAGGCAAACAAAACGACCAATTTTAGTCGTAACACATAATTTGTTTCAGGCTCAAAAAATTTATGAAGATTTAAATGGGCTTTTAGATGAAGACGAGGTTTTCCTCTATCCAGTGAATGAATTAATTGCATCAGAAATTGGAATCGCGAGCCCTGAACTTAAAGGGCAACGAATCGAAGCGTTGAACTATTGGAGCCATCAATCCAAAGGGGTCATTGTTGCTCCGATAGCGGGATTAAAAAGGCTTCTTCCACCTAAAAAACTATGGACTGAAAGTCAGTTGACATTTACGGTAGGTGACGATATTGAAGTGTCAGAAACATTGGAAAAGCTCGTTGCTATGGGCTATGAGCGGGTGTCAATGGTATCTGCGCCTGGCGAATATAGTGTAAGAGGTGGAATTCTAGATATCTACCCGTTAACCGAGGAAAATCCAGTACGGATTGAGTTATTTGATACGGAAATAGATTCAATCCGCACATTCTCACTTGAAGATCAGCGTTCACAAGGAAAAATAAACACGGTTGTGCTCGGGCCGGCAACTGAAATTCTATTGACGCCCACACATTTGAAAAAAGGTGCAAGTGCATTAGAAGAAGGTTTAGCGAAAAGCTTAAAAAAGGTTAAGGATGAAAAAGTAAAGGAACTGTTTGTAGAGAATATTTCTTACGAACTTGAACAATTGAGAAATGGGCAAACTTTGCAGCAAATGTTCAAATACCTATCTCTTATCTACGACCAGCCTGCTAGTTTGCTAGACTATCTACCTAAAAATGGGCTTGTATTGTTAGATGAAATTAGTAGAATCCAGGAGATGGCAGAAAGTCTAGATAAAGAAGAAGCCGAATGGGTGATAAGTCTATTATCAAAAGGCGAGATTATTCATAATATGACTCTGTCACATTCGTTTACAAAGCTTCTTCAACAATCAACCAATCCTTATGTGTATTTATCTCTATTTCTAAGACATGTGCCACATACGAGTCCACAGAACATTTTAAATATGTCCTGTAAACAGATGCAAAATTTCCACGGTCAAATGCATGTTCTAAAAACAGAGCTTGAACGCTGGCAAAAAGGGAATTACTCTGTTATTTTCATCGGTTCAAATGAGGAGCGGGTGAAAAAACTGGAGCAGGTCTTGTCTGACTATGAGATTAAAGCAATTCCTAGTAAAACAGATGGAGATATTTTGCTAGGAAAAGCACAAATCATGCTTGGAGATTTACAGGATGGTTTTGAATTGCCATTACAACGAATCGCAGTCATCACTGAGGAAGAGCTTTTTAAGAAAAAAATGCAAAAGTCCAAGCGAAAGCAAAAGCTTTCAAATGCTGAGCGGATCAAAAGCTATTCCGAATTGCATGTCGGAGACCATGTTGTTCACATCAACCACGGGATTGGAAAGTATTTAGGAATTGAAACATTAGAAATCAATGGAATTCATAAAGATTATTTGCATATTCGCTATCAAGGGAACGACAAACTTTACGTGCCTGTAGATCAAATTGAACAGGTACAAAAGTATGTTGGCTCTGAAGGCAAGGAACCGAAGATTTACAAATTAGGTGGTACTGACTGGAAACGTGTTAAGAAGAAAGTTGAATCGTCGGTACAGGATATTGCGGAAGATTTAATTAAGCTATATGCGGAGCGTGAAGCAAGTAAGGGATTTGCATTCTCTCCAGATGGAGAAATGCAAAGAGAATTTGAAGCTTCTTTCCAATATCAAGAAACAGAGGACCAGCTAAGGTCGATCCATGAAATTAAAAAGGATATGGAACGCGAGCGTCCAATGGACCGTCTCCTTTGTGGAGATGTAGGTTATGGAAAGACAGAGGTTGCAATTCGTGCAGCATTCAAGGCGATTATGGATGGAAAACAGGTTGCCATCCTAGTGCCAACTACCATTTTGGCGCAACAGCATTATGAAACCATCCGTGAAAGGTTCCAGGACTTTCCGATTTCAATTGGACAATTAAGTCGTTTCCGTTCCAAGAAACAGCAAACAGAGGTTATGAAAGGGCTAAAAGCAGGAACAATTGATATTGTCGTCGGTACACATCGTCTCTTATCTAAAGATATTACGTATAAAGATTTAGGTCTTTTAATTATTGATGAAGAACAACGTTTTGGTGTAACACATAAGGAAAAAATCAAACAATTAAAAGCGAATATTGATGTTCTCACATTGACCGCTACACCGATCCCACGGACGCTTCACATGTCCATGCTAGGTGTTCGCGACCTGTCTGTCATTGAAACGCCACCTGAAAATCGATTCCCAGTGCAAACCTATGTGGTTGAATACAATGGTGAACTAATAAGAGAAGCGATTGAACGGGAAATGGCAAGGGATGGTCAAGTATACTTTTTATATAACCGTGTAGAGGATATCGAGCGAAAGGCAGAAGAAATCTCCATGCTGGTTCCTGATGCAAGGATTGCGTATGCCCATGGAAGAATGACCGAGAATGAACTTGAATCAGTGATTTTAAATTTCCTAGATGGTCAATATGATGTCCTTGTGACGACAACTATTATTGAAACAGGTGTCGATATACCAAATGTGAATACATTGATTGTTCAGGATGCGGACCGAATGGGTCTTTCTCAGCTTTATCAGTTGAGAGGTCGTGTAGGACGCTCGAATCGTGTAGCATATGCGTATTTTACGTACCGGAAGGATAAGGTATTGAATGAAGTCGCCGAAAAACGACTACAAGCAATCAAGGAATTTACAGAACTCGGTTCAGGATTTAAAATCGCGATGCGCGACTTATCAATTCGTGGTGCAGGAAATATTTTAGGAGCCCAACAGCACGGGTTTATAGATTCTGTTGGATTTGACCTTTACTCACAAATGCTGAAAGAGGCAATTGAGGAACGTAAGGGGGATCCGGCAGCTGTAAAACAAACGAGTGTGGAAATTGACGTTGAAGTGGATGCGTATATTCCAGATGCATACATTTCAGACGGTCGCCAAAAAATTGATATGTATAAGCGATTTAGAGGTATCTCTTCAATGGAGGATGTAGAAGAACTTCAAGAAGAGATGGTTGATCGTTTTGGTGAATACCCGGTTGAGGTGGACTATCTATTTAAGATAGCCCAAATAAAGGTGTATGCATTAGCAGAGCAAGTCATCTCAATTAAACAGGTTAAACAGGAGATTACAATTCTTTTATCTGAAGAAGCAAGCAGTCACATTGATGGTGGAAAGATCTTTAAATTAGGGAATACATTTGGCCGAATGGTCGGTCTTGGGATGGAAGGCAGTAAATTAAAAATTGTCATCCAAACAAAAGGACTAGATGTAAACCAATGGCTAGGTATAATCCATGATATGGTTAAAGGATTACAAGATGTGAAAAAAGAAAATGTAAATGCGGTTTAACTCATTGGCCTAGCAAAACAATTTGACGAATAATACCAAAGTCTGAGTGACCAATAGTTCTGACGTATGGTTAATTTTCCCTCTGATGAAAAATCACGATCATCGTGAATAGAACTCTGATGGTGTAAGATACTAAACTCAACAACAAATGGTGATTTATTCAAATCCAGACAAATTGTACATTAATCACCACTATTCTTTAATCATCAGATGAAAGTGAGGCATCATAAGAATGAAGGCAACTGGAATTGTTCGTCGAATTGATGATTTAGGTCGAGTAGTTATCCCAAAAGAAATCCGGAGAACGTTACGTATTAGAGAAGGAGATCCATTAGAGATTTTCGTTGATCGAGATGGTGAGGTCATTTTAAAGAAATATTCTCCGATTAGTGAACTAAGCGATTTTGCAAAGGAATATGCAGAGGCTCTTTTTGACAGCCTTGGGCATCAAGTACTTATTTGTGACCGTGATGCATTTATTGCGGTTGCAGGAGGCTCCAAAAAAGAATACTTAAATAAAAATATTAGTGAGCTAGTCGAAAAAGCGATGGAGGATAGATCCTCTATTTTAGAAACAGAAGAACGTCAGGTATCCATTGTTGAAGGTGCTGATGAAACAATCTCATCATATACAATCGGTCCAATCATTGCAAACGGAGATCCAATCGGTGCAGTTGTGATTTTATCAAAAGAAAAGTCGCTTGGAGAAGTAGAACAAAAAGCAGTCGAAACTGCAGCTGGATTCCTAGCGCGTCAAATGGAACAGTAATATAAAAGCATGAATAGATGGAAAAGGTAGCTATCGTAGCTGCCTTTTCTTCCGTTAGGAAGGAATTGTCTAACGTAGAACATTAAGTATGTTATAATACACTGGAAATTATTTAACTTTGTTCAGTAATAGTCAATTATTTTTAAGAAGTGAATAAAACTTGGGTAGTGATTTAAACCAAGTTGAATAATGTTAAAATCCTCCGGCGGATGCCACAGATTTTCAAAGGTAGCTTTTCGCGCATAAGATCAAAGACTAACAACGCCACATCCTATGGCAACGTCTTTGCAACCCACCTCGTGTGGGCCTAAAAAATCTGGGCGCAAATACGCCAAGGTGTATTTGATTTGAGGGAAGGAGATGGGCGATGGACGTCCAATCCGCAGAGCGGTCAAAACAAATTTGGGAAGGGGCATTTATCCTTACCCTTGCAGGTTTGATCACCAAGATACTAAGTGCAGGCTACCGAATCCCATATCAAAATATTGCGGGGGATATCGGCTTTTACATATATCAACAGGCATATCCGATTTACGGAATTGTCCTCGTGTTTTCGACATATGGATTTCCAGTGATTATTTCAAAGCTTCTTGCAGAGAAGTTGGAACAACAGGATGAAGCATCAGTTGTGAAAATACTTTATATCACTTTACTGACATTACTCGGAATGGGGATTGTCCTATTTAGTTTTTTATATTGGGGGGCAGATGTGGTTGCCGGCTGGATGGGTGACAAAGAGCTTTCATCCCTAATAAAGGTGATTTCCTTTTCCTTTTTACTCCTGCCGTTTATTTCTATCTTTCGTGGGTATTTTCAGGGGCATAAGAATATGATTCCAACAGCCGTTTCACAAGTAACAGAACAATTGATTCGCATTGTCACCATTCTGCTCATGTCATTTATTCTCTTGGATTATGGCTATGGAGTATATGAGGCAGGAGCGGGGGCGATATTTGGTTCAGTTACAGGTGGGGTTGCAGCAATATCCGTACTGTTGTTTTATTTACTCAAAAGGAAGAAAGTCGATCAAAAACGACTCTACAAAAAAGCTTCCATTCACACAATGGAGATTGTCAAAATCCTTTTCACTCAAGGAATGACGATTTGTATCAGTGCGTTATTGTTAATTCTTTTTCAGTTGGTCGACTCCTTCACTGTGTATTCCTTGTTAGTTTCCGGTGGAATGGATGAGGAGGCGGCAAAACAGGTAAAAGGAATTTATGATAGAGGTCAGCCTTTGCTTCAGCTTGGAACAATAGTGGCTACATCCTTGGCGTTATCACTTGTCCCACTAATCGCAAGTGCAAAGGCAAGAAACGATATGGCCTTTATTCAAAAAAAGGTCGATTTAACGTTCCGTTTAAGTGTTGTTGTGGGACTTGGGGCGGCGGTAGGGCTTGCTTGTGTCCTTGAGCCAACAAATATTATGCTATTTCGAAATGACTATGGAACAAATGTCCTAATGGTCTTCGGTTTTTCAATTTTATTTACGACATTATCGCAATCCATTACTGCGATTTTACAAGGGCTAGGTCACCCTTTTATACCTGCCATCGTCATTATAGGTGGAATGCTCTTAAAATGGATTCTTAATCTGCTACTTATCCCTACATATGAAACAAGTGGGGCAGCCGTTGCAACTTTGTTTGCTTTTGGGGTAATTGCAGTTATACAAATGATGATCGTAAAAAGGAAGCTACCAGGGGTACTGGGCAATTGGACATTTGCTTATCATGTCCTTTTTGCAACAGGTGCAATGGCGTTCGTTATTTTTTGTTATTCTTGGGTCTTGCATCACCTTTTCCCGGTACTAGGAGAAACCCGAACATTTGCAAGCTTTGAAGCATTATCCTCTGTTTTTATCGGAGGGTTGACCTATCTATTTTTTATTTTAAGAGGGAGCGTATTTACGAAAGTAGAGCTCTCAGAAATCCCAATAGGATCAAAAGGAACCTTTTTTATTAGGTTACTTAAGGGAGGGAAAAGAATATGATTACAGTTATCGGATTAGGAGCGGGGGATTTATCACAACTCCCACTCGGGATCTATCGTAAACTTTTAGCAACGGAACATTTGTTTCTTCGGACGAAGGAGCATCCTGTCATTAAGGAATTAGAAGCAGAGGGAATTTCCTATCAATCGTTCGATGAGATTTACGAAAAACATGAGCAGTTTGAGTCAGTTTATGATGAAATTGTTGCAATTTTAAAAGATGAAGCGAAAACAAAGGATATTGTCTATGCCGTACCGGGACATCCAATGGTAGCAGAAAAGACAACTCAACTTTTACTTGAAGACGAAAACCTCGAGGTTCAAATTGAGGGTGGCCAAAGCTTTATTGACCCGTTATTGGGGTCGTTGAAGATTGATCCAATCGAAGGGTTTCAGTTCCTTGATGCCTTATCCTTTGAAAAAGATGAACTACAGCTTACCCAGCATCTCATCATTTGTCAGGTGTATGACCAATACATTGCATCAAATGTGAAGTTAACATTAATGGAGCAATTACCTGATGAGTATGAAGTGTATATCGTAACTGCAGCGGGTAGTAAAGATGAAAAAATCACGAAAGTTCCTCTATATGAATTAGATAGAGGGGGAGAAGTGAATAATCTGACAAGCGTCTATGTCCCGCCTGTGAAAGAGGAAGAGTTGCTTTACCATGATTTTCGTACGTTTAGAAGAATTATTGCAGCGTTAAGAGGCCCTGGCGGATGTCCGTGGGATCAAAAACAAACCCATGAATCGTTAAAAAAATATTTGCTAGAGGAAGCCTATGAGGTTCTTGATGCAATTGACAGTGAAGATGATGACCATTTAGCAGAAGAGCTAGGGGATGTGCTTCTTCAAATTCTCCTTCACGCCCAAATTGGTGAGGATGAAGGAATGTTTACCATTGATGGTGTCATTCGTGGAATTTCTGAAAAAATGATTCGAAGACACCCGCATGTATTTGGAGAAGTATCAGCTGATACAGCAGAGGAAGTCGTGACCAATTGGGAGCAAATTAAACGAATGGAAAAAGGCAATGTTGCTGAAGAAAAGTCAATTTTAGACGAAGTTACAAAGGGTTTGCCAGGTTTAATGAAGGCCGTTCAGTATCAAAAAAAGGCTGCCAAGGTAGGATTTGACTGGGATGCTGTCGAACCTATGTGGGAAAAGGTTTTTGAAGAAATACAAGAATACAAGGAAGCGGTAGCTGGGAAAGAAAAAGGAGATGCTGTTCAAGAATTCGGCGATATCCTATTTGCTTTAGCCAATATCGCGAGGTTTTATAAATTTGACCCAGAAGAAGCACTTGCGATGACCAATCAGAAGTTCGCAAGACGTTTTCAATTTATAGAAGAAGAACTCAGAAGACAAGGGTTAACGTTTGAAGAGCAAAGCCTTGAACAACTCGATGCCATCTGGGAGAAAGCCAAACAAAGCGGACTATAAGTAGGAGTTCCTTCTGAATAAAGTTATAGAGCCTCTGGCGGATGCCATGATTTTTCAAAGGAAGTTTTCCCCCATTAACTGGTATTAAGCCCTCTAGGATGGCAACTACCAGTAAATGCCCGATAAAGTGAACGAAGACTAAGAACGCCACTTCCTGTGGGGCTAAAAATCAGGCGCAAATATGCCAAGGTCCATTTGATAGAAAGAGGTGAAGGTAGATGCGACTAGATAAATTTTTGAAGGTTTCCCGATTAATTAAGAGGCGTACTCTAGCAAAAGAGGTTGCAGATCAGGGGAGAATCTTGATTAATGGCCTAGCTGCAAAAGCAAGCAGCAATGTGAAAATCGGGGATGAGTTAACCATCCGTTTTGGCCAGAAAATTGTAACTGTTAAAATTGAGGATCTTCAAGAAACAACAAAAAAAGAAGATGCCAATAAGCTTTACTCTGTAGTGAAAGAGGAAAAAGTAGAAGCTTAATATTCGATAATCTCAGTAAGGCTTGTTCTAAATTCCACCACAAATTCATACATTTTACTATTAAACCATTGGTTATTTTACCAAAGTATGAATGTGGGGGTTAAAAGATGAACCAATATCATGATGGAACACCATCTAATAGAGGAACCGTACAAGAGCATGATGTGATCATGAGAAGTCGCAAGCTTCTTGACATAACAGGTGTAAAACAGGTAGAAAGCTTTGATAATGAGGAGTTTTTACTTGAAACCGTTATGGGCTTCCTAGCAATTCGTGGCCAAAATCTGCAAATGAAAAATCTAGATGTGGAAAAAGGCATCGTTTCAATCAAAGGAAGGGTCTATGATATTAGCTATTTGGACGAACACTCCACGGAGAAGGCTAAAGGGTTCTTTAGCAAGTTATTTAGATGACCTTGTCAACCCAGTTTTACACATTACTCGCAATGATTTGCATGGGGGGTTGGCTAGGAGCCTCTCTTGATACGTATCAACGTTTTTTAAAACGTTCAAGACGAAAGTATTTCTTCGTTTTTATCAATGACATTCTGTTTTGGATTGTACAAGGCCTGTTGTTCTTTTACACGCTTTTGTTGGTAAATGAGGGTGAATTGCGATTTTATGTCTTTATCGCGATATTATGTGGATTCGCCGCATACCAAAGCCTCTTAAAAACAATGTATGTGAGGATACTAGAACGTATTATTCAAGCTATTATACGCTTTTATGAATTTTTACTTCGAACTGGAGAGTTTCTCATCGTTCGACCTATAAAAATGCTCTATCAGCTTATTATTGTGATTCTTTTGGGGATATTCAATGTACTTTTGGTATTTGGGAGACTCCTTCTTAAGATCTGCTGGATAATCGTTAAAATTTGTTTTGCCCCACTAAAGTGGATTGGAATCATGATCTGGAGGCTGTTGCCATCCGCTGTTACGAAAAATGTTGAAAAGATTTTTCGAAAATGTGCAGGATTTTTGAAAAAGGTAGAGAATATCAAACCTATATTGATAAAATGGTGGAAGAAGATAAGGAAACAATAGGAGGCATTCTCTACAATGAGTGCAGTACGAAAGAAAAATGTAACACAATTACAATCGACCTATATGGAAAAATATAAGCAACAAGAAGAAGCCATTCAAATCAAACGAAAAGGCTTGATTAGAAGATTGATTGCCTTTTTCGTTTTGGTTGTCATTATTTCCTATGGGCTCATTTCAATGGTTGTATCCCAACATAAGACGATGAATGAAAAGGCTGCTAAAAAGGAACAATTACAAGAGCAGCTCACCGCATTAAAAGATGAGCAAGTTCTTCTTGAAGAGGAAGTCGTAAAACTCAACAGTGATGAGTATATCGAAAAAATAATTCGCAGGGATTATTTTCTATCTAAGGAAGGAGAAATCATCTTTAAAGTTGGGGATGGGTCTTAGTCTTATTGACACTTGATTTTTAAATTATGTATAATATAATAAATTGATTTTTTTTCAAATTTAAGGAGGAGCATTTTTTTTATGTCAATCGAAGTAGGCAGCAAGGTTCAAGGGAAGGTAACAGGTATTACGAATTTCGGAGCGTTTGTGGAGCTGCCAGAGGGCTCAACTGGTCTTGTCCATATTAGTGAGGTTGCTGACAATTATGTTAAAGATATTAATGAGCATTTAAAAGTTGGCGACCAAGTTGAGGTCAAGGTTATCAATGTTGAGAAAGATGGAAAAATTGGTTTATCCATTAAAAAAGCAAAAGAAACACAACAACAACAACAACCACAACGTCCACGACACAATGGTCCACGCAATAACAGAAACGACCAACGTAATCAAAACAAAACTGAAAGCTTTGAACAAAAAATGAATCGCTTTCTGAAGGACAGTGAAGATCGTCTATCTTCCTTAAAGCGTCACACTGAGTCAAAACGTGGTGGGCGTGGAGCGAGAAGAGGATAACCTGCTGCTGTAGCTTAAATATATATAGATAAAGCACCCGAGTTCGGGTGCTTTTTTGTGTGCTGTTTTTTAATACAGATGAAGAACAAAAAGGTAAAAGTAAAAAGGCTATCTAAAATGGGCACAAAAAAAGTGCGAATAAAACATTTGTTTTACTCGCACGTTCGTATGACCCGTACGGGATTCGAACCCGTGTTACCGCCGTGAAAGGGCGGTGTCTTAACCGCTTGACCAACGGGCCTTTAAATTATGGTAGCGGCGGAGGGGATCGAACCCCCGACCTCACGGGTATGAACCGTACGCTCTAGCCAGCTGAGCTACACCGCCATGGATAAAAAATGCAATAAAAAAGTGTTCGACAATCTCTGTCTCAAACTCTAGTAAGTAAGCACAAGTAATATAATACCTTCTGTCTATTCGTTCGTCAATATATTTTGTATGGAAGGTAAAAAATACAAAAATTCGCACTATATACACAACAAACTTATGAAATTTTTGGCAAACCTATCAAATTACAATTCTAAAATTCGCCATATGACATTTATTTTGTTGGAAAACTGGACAAGCAGTCGAATGTTTTTCTTTTTCGCTTCTGTTGTTTTGACAAAATACGAATTCTTGCAACTGTATAATAACAGACAACTATTAAATACGGGGAGTGTTTATATATGGAAAGAATAGAGAGAAATCTGAGCGGACCAATCGCAGAGGTAGACATTGGAAAAACACAGGACACTTTGTCCAGATGGTTTCATCGTTTTCAAGCTAAGCTTGTAAATCTATTTCTACTAAAAGGGCTTTTACTAGTAGTCGTTGGATTTTTATTAGGGCGGGCCCTCATCCTGAATGAATTAACCCCCTTTGCATTACCATTTTTCGCAAGCGTATTTATGATGAAAAAAGGAAAAGCTGGACTTGCGATGGCAGCTGTTATCGCGGGATCATTTACCCTTTCAGCAGATGTCACTGTTTTTACATTTCTATCAATTTCCTTTTTTCTAGTAATCTATAAAGTTCTTCAAAGGTTTAAAGTAGATCTAATCAAAGCATTACCAGTTCTGGTGTTAATTGCATCCGCCATTGCGAAGGTAAGTGTTCTCTATGTTACTCAAGGAACAGTCACCGTCCATGACGGAGTAATGCTTGGTGTCGGATCCGGCTTAGCCTTTATTTTAACCTTAATTTTCCTACAAAGCGTACCATTGTTAACAGAGAGACGAAGGAGACAATCCTTTAAAACAGAAGAAGTTATTTGTTTGATTATCTTAATTGCCTCTGTGTTAACAGGTACCATGGGATGGCTCGTTTATGAGATGTCCATTTCCAATATACTCTCAAGATATGTTGTCCTCTTGTTTGCATTTGTTGCAGGTGCAACGATTGGATCAACCGTAGGAGTTGTAACCGGACTTATTTTAAGTTTAGCCAATGTAACGAGCTTGTACCAAATGAGTCTTCTTGCCTTTTCTGGATTATTAGGCGGTCTTCTAAAAGAAGGCAAAAAAGGCGGAGTTGCACTTGGTCTCATTGTAGGAACGCTTTTAATTGGCCTTTACGGAGAAGGTGCAAGTCAAATCATTCCTACATTATATGAATCTGTTGTAGCCATTCTCTTATTTTTATTAACGCCTAGGAGTTTAATAAGTAAAGTGGCTAAAAATATTCCAGGAACACCTGAGCATCATGCAGAACAGCAGCAATATTTACGTAAAGTTCGCGATGTAACGGCAAATCGAGTTTCACAGTTTTCAACAGTTTTTGAGGCTTTATCCAATAGTTTTTCGGAATATGGGTACCCCATTGATGAAGAGGACAAAGACCGTGAAGTCGATCTGTTTTTAAGCAATGTAACAGAAAAGACCTGTCAATCGTGTTTTAAAAAGGAGGCGTGTTGGTCCAAGAACTTTAATAAAACATATGACTATATGAAAGATATTATGCATGGATGTGATACAAATTCGCTTCAGTACAACCACAAGCTTACAAGAGACTGGGACAAGCATTGTGTACGCTCGAAAAAAGTAATCGATGCCATTGAACAGGAGCTGACCTATTATCAGGCAAACCAAAAACTAAAAAAACAAGTAAAGGAGAGTCGAAAACTAGTAGCAGAACAATTATTAGGCGTTTCCCAGGTCATGAGTGATTTTGCCAAGGAAATTCAACGTGAAGGTGAAAACCATCATGTATTGGAAGAACAAATCCTAGATGCGTTGCAGTCGTTTGGTATTCAAATTGGGCATGTAGAAATTTACAGTGTGGAACAAGGAAATGTAGATATTGAATTGAGTATTCCATATTGCAATGGAAGTGGGGAGTGTGAAAAATTAATTGCGCCGATGCTATCGGATATTTTGGAGGAAACCATTCTCGTGAAAAATGAAGAATGCTCAGCCTATCCAAATGGGTATTGTCATGTGACACTTGGTTCGGCAAAGGCATATGTCATTGAAACAGGTGTCGCTCACGCTGCTAAGGGAGGCGGATTAGTATCAGGGGACAGCTATTCAACAATTGAGTTAGGCGTTGGAAAACATGCGGTTGCCATTAGTGACGGAATGGGGAATGGTGAACGAGCCCACTATGAAAGCAATGAAACCTTGGAGTTGTTAAAGAAGATTCTTCAATCAGGCATTGAAGAGAAGGTGGCGATTAAATCCGTTAACTCCATTCTCTCCTTACGTACAACAGATGAGATTTTCTCGACGCTCGATTTAGCAGTAATTGACTTACAGGATGCAAGTGCGAAGTTCTTAAAAATAGGCTCTACGCCAAGTTATATTAAGAGAGGAGATAAGATTAGTAAAATACAGGCAAGTAATCTACCGATGGGAATCATTGAAGACTTTGAAGTGGAGGTAGTTGATGAACAATTGAAGGCAGGAGACCTATTAATCATGATGAGTGATGGGATTTTCGAAGGGCCAAAGCATGTTGAAAACTATGATATGTGGATGAAACGTAAAATCAATGAGATTCAGACAAAAGATCCTCAAGAGGTAGCGGATCTCATTATGGAGGAGGTCATTCGCACAAGATCTGGTCAAATTGAAGATGATATGACTGTTGTTGTGACAAAGATTAATCATAATACACCAAAATGGGCAGCCATCCCTGCGTACGGGTATCATAAAACGAAAAGGAAGGCAATTTGATTCTATTAAAAGGGTTTAAAAAGTAATAATTTCGTCCATCCTTATACTAATTTTACCTAGTTGGAGGGGATGAAACGTGCAAAAAGGCACATTGAAGCAAATTCTATTAATTACAGACGGTTGCTCAAATCAAGGGGAAGATCCGATTGCAATGGCTGCACTTGCTAGAGAGCAAGGCGTAACGATCAATGTCATTGGCGTAGTGGAGCAGGATACGATTGATGAACAAGGTATGCAGGAAATCGAAGGAATCGCTACGGCTGGTGGTGGAGTGAGCCAAATCGTTTATTCTACTCAACTGTCTCAAACGGTTCAAATGGTAACAAGACAAGCAATGACCCAAACTTTACAAGGGGTCGTCAACAAGGAGCTCCAGCAAATCCTGGGAGCTAAGACATCAATGGAAGACCTTCCTCCGGAAAAACGCGGAGAAGTAATGGAGGTTGTAGATGAACTTGGAGAAACGGTTGATTTAGAGGTTCTCGTTCTAGTGGATACAAGCGCGAGTATGAAGCATAAATTACCAACTGTAAAAGAAGCCTTGTTGGACCTATCAATAAGCTTAAATGCGAGAATGGGAGACAATCAATTTTCTGTTTTCGTATTTCCGGGGAAAAGAGTTGAAGTTGAAAGGGTATTAGATTGGACGCCGAGACTAGAATCCTTGTCTAGTATTTTTCCAAAGCTTACAACTGGTGGAATTACACCAACAGGTCCGGCAATCCGTGAGGCACTTACCTACTTCAAGAAAAAAAGATCATTAAGGAGTTTGTTGTCTCGTGATGATGAACAATACTACGAAGAGTCAGGTATGTAAGGTTTCCCCTGGTACAGTTATTACAGGAAAGTGGCATAAAAAATCATATCGCGTTGTGAGACCTTTAGGACAAGGTGCCAATGGAATTGTCTACTTAGCTGAAAGTATTGATGGCCCTGTGGCGTTAAAAATTAGTGAAAATGGCGTGACAATTACGTCGGAAGTAAATGTACTAAAACACTTCTCTAAGGTCCAAGGCTCTGCCCTTGGGCCTTCTTTTATAGATGTCGATGATTGGATTAGACCTGGATTTTCAAGTCCTATTTCCTTTTACGTTATGGAATATATTCGTGGTGAAAGCTTTTTATCTTTTATTGAAAAAAGGGGAAAAGAATGGACAGGCATCTTATGCTTACAATTGCTTTCTGATTTAGACAGGCTCCATCAGGAAGGCTGGGTTTTTGGTGACTTAAAACCTGATAATCTACTGGTTGCGGGAAATCCGCCAAAAATCCGCTGTATTGATGTCGGTGGAACAACTGTACAAGGAAGGGCAATCAAAGAATTTACTGAATTCTTTGATCGTGGCTATTGGGGAGCAGGCTCAAGAAAAGCGGAAGCCTCCTATGACTTATTTGCAGTTGCAATGATTATCATCAATGCTGCCTACCCAAACCGATTTACAAAAACAGATCAACCGGTGAAACAATTAAAATCTATTATTGCAAATACGGATTCGCTAAGAAAATTTGATACTGTCCTATATCATGCGATTGATGGGAAGTATCAGCGAGCAGCTGAAATGCGTAAAGATTTAGTTATGAAGTTAAGTCAAGCAAATAAGGACCACACACCTGTACAAAAAACACGTGCAGCAAGAAAGTCACAGGCTAGGCCAAAGGCAACTAGCCAATCCCAAGCTGGATCTAATGTATTACGGGCAAATAGCCGGCTAAAACCGAAGAAACAAAAAGGCGGGGTACTTGAAACTGTACTATTACTGCTATTTGTATCACTTGGGTATTTGCTTTATCTGTATGGACAAATTCTGTAAAAATAAATAGGAAAATGCTACGATATATTTAGATTTATAAAAAGGATTGGTCCGACAATGATCGAAAAGGTAAACAGGTTTATAAAAAAGCATGAATTAATTAAAAAAGGCTCAACGATAATAGTAGGGGTGTCCGGTGGTCCGGATTCCCTCGCTTTACTTCATTATTTATTTCACCACTATAAAGAAGTAACTCTAATCGCTGCCCATGTTGACCATATGTTTCGTGGGAAAGAGTCTGAAGAGGATTTATTATATGTAAAAGATTTTTGTGAATCATTTCAGATTCCTTTTGAATCAATCCAAATTGATGTGACATCCTATAAAAAGGAACATGGTTTAAGTTCCCAAGTAGCCGCGAGGGAAGTGAGGTATGAATTTTTTAATGAAGTCATGCAAAAACATAAAGCAGATTATTTAGCACTTGGGCATCATGGAGATGATCAAATAGAATCGATATTAATGCGTTTAGTTCGAGGTAGTAAGGGAATTGGCTATGCGGGCATGCAGATAAAACGCCCTTTTTCATGTGGGGAAATTATTCGCCCGTTTTTATCTGTGACAAAAGCTGATATTGAAGAATACTGCAGGGAATGGAGGTTATCTCCAAGACGCGATCCTTCAAATGAAAAAGACGACTATACAAGGAACCGATTCAGGCATCATGTTCTTCCATTTTTAAAACAAGAAAATCCTGCAGTACATGAACATTTTCTACAGTTTAACCAGTACATGACAGAGGACAATGAAGTTTTAGATGAATTAACCATCGAAAAAATGAATAAAGTAATGAAAAGGAATGAAGACAATGAAATAGAGATTGAAATTCCCCCCTTATTAGCGATGCCAAAATCTTTACAAAGAAGAGGGATTCAACTAATATTAAACTATCTCTACAAAGAACTTCCTCCTTCTCTTTCTGCCGTACATATCGACAATTTGTTAACCTTCTTGGCGAATAATCATCCATCTGGAGAATTGCATTTTCCAGCTGGTTTGCGAATTGTAAAATCTTATGAGAGTTGTACATATACTTATACAGATCGTAAGGAAAACGTAAGCCCCTATCGATTTCACATTGATACACCTGGGCTTTATAAACTTGAAGATGGTAGTGAAATAAAGAGTCAAGTGTGGAAGAACTATCCTAATGACTTGGTCGGAAATGATTGTTTCGTCATTGACCCAGACAATATCCAATTACCAATTTATGTCCGAACGAGAAAAATTGGAGATAAAATGAGGCTAAAAGGAATGAATGGTTCAAAAAAAGTGAAGGATATTTTCATTGATGAAAAAATACCACTTAACAGACGTGACCATTGGCCAATTGTTGAGGATGAACAAGGAAAGATTTTGTGGCTTCCAGGATTGAAAAAATCATCATATGAAGCATCATGTAAAACAAAATCGCACTATATCGTATTACAATACACGCAGAATGTTTAGGGGGCTTTAAAAGAATGAAGCAGGATATCGAGAAGGTTTTATTCAGTGAGGAAGAACTTCAGAAAAAAATCAAGGAATTAGGTAATACTTTAACAGAGGACTATAAAGACAAATTTCCTTTAGCAATTGGAATTTTAAAAGGAGCTATGCCTTTCATGGGCGATCTGTTAAAAAGAGTAGATACATACTTAGAAATGGATTTTATGGATGTGTCAAGCTATGGAAACTCAACGGTTTCATCCGGTGAAGTAAAAATCATTAAGGACTTAGATACATCTGTAGAAGGAAGAGACATTCTTGTCATTGAAGATATTATTGATAGTGGTCTTACACTAAGCTATCTTGTTGAATTATTCCGTTACCGTAAAGCAAAGTCCATTAAAATTGTTACACTTTTGGATAAGCCATCAGGAAGAAAAGCGGATATTCAGGCAGACTATGTTGGGTTTATTGTTCCCGATGAGTTTGTTGTAGGTTATGGTCTAGACTTTGCTGAAAAATATCGTAATTTACCGTATATCGGTGTGTTAAAACCCGAGGTCTACTCAGAATAGTCACATTCCGAGAGAAAAACTCGGACATTTTTGAAACCTTTTTGTTGAAAACACGTATATCATTTGAATAGCCATAATTATCTATGATACTATTTACTATAGTTTGTTCACCGCGGGAGGAGGTAAGGGATGAATCGAATTTTTAGAAATGTCATATTCTATTTACTCATATTTTTAGTCATTATCGGTGTGGTTAGCTTTTTCCAAGGAGCAGGTGGCCAGCCTGAAGTGATGAAATATGGCAAGTTTGTTCAACATCTCGAAGCCGGAGATGTAAAAAATATTACGATACAACCTGAAAGAGGCGTCTATGAGGTTAGAGGTCAGTTAAATTCCTACGATAAAGATAAATTCTTTGTCACTAACATTATCGGTAGCCAAAATGAAGTTGATCGGATTACTGAGGCTGCAAAAGCCGCAGACGTAGATATACTTAAAGCAAAGGAAACAAGTGGTTGGGTAACCTTCTTTACGTCGATTATTCCATTTGTTATTATCTTTATTTTATTCTTCTTCCTACTTAATCAAGCCCAAGGCGGCGGTAGTAGGGTTATGAACTTTGGTAAGAGTAAAGCAAAGTTATATAGCGAAGAAAAGAAAAAGGTTCGATTTAAAGATGTTGCAGGTGCGGATGAAGAGAAGCAAGAACTTATTGAAGTGGTTGATTTCTTAAAAGACCCACGTAAGTTTGCTGAACTAGGTGCAAGAATTCCAAAAGGGATCCTCCTTGTTGGTCCTCCTGGTACAGGTAAAACATTGCTAGCCCGTGCGTGTGCTGGTGAAGCGGGAGTTCCATTCTTCTCCATCAGTGGTTCGGATTTCGTTGAAATGTTCGTTGGGGTTGGTGCTTCACGTGTACGTGACCTATTTGAGAATGCAAAGAAGAATGCGCCATGTATCATTTTTATAGATGAAATTGATGCAGTTGGACGTCAGCGTGGTGCAGGTCTTGGAGGCGGTCATGATGAGCGCGAACAAACCTTGAACCAATTGCTAGTTGAGATGGACGGATTCGGTGCAAATGAAGGAATCATCATCATTGCTGCAACAAACCGCCCAGACATTCTAGACCCTGCCCTTTTACGTCCAGGACGTTTTGACCGTCAAATTACAGTCGATCGTCCAGATGTCAAAGGAAGAGAAGCGGTATTACATGTTCACGCCCGTAATAAGCCTCTTGCTGAAGAGGTAGATTTAAAAGCAATTGCAGCAAGAACACCAGGGTTTTCTGGGGCAGACTTAGAAAACTTACTGAATGAAGCAGCGCTTGTTGCTGCTCGACGGAACAAGAAGAAAATTGATATGACGGATCTGGATGAAGCATCAGACCGCGTCATTGCAGGTCCAGCTAAAAAGAATCGTGTTATTTCGAAAAAAGAACGCAATATCGTGGCCTTCCACGAAGCAGGGCACACTGTTATTGGAATGGTGCTTGATGAAGCGGATATGGTTCATAAGGTTACAATTGTCCCACGTGGTCAAGCGGGTGGTTATGCAGTAATGCTTCCTAAGGAAGACCGTTACTTCATGACAAAGCCTGAACTATTGGATAAAATTACAGGTCTCTTAGGAGGTCGTGTGGCTGAGGAAATCACATTTGGAGAAGTGAGCACAGGTGCTCATAATGACTTCCAACGTGCTACAGGTATTGCTCGTAAAATGGTTACCGAATATGGAATGAGTGAAAAGTTAGGTCCACTCCAATTCGGTCAAGCACAAGGTGGTCAAGTGTTCTTAGGACGCGATATCCACAACGAGCAAAACTATAGTGACGCAATTGCGCATGAAATTGATCTTGAGATCCAACGCTTTATTAAAGAAAGCTATGAAAAAGCAAGACAAATTCTTACAAAGAATCAAGATAAACTTAAACTAATCGCAGAAACATTACTTGAGGTTGAAACCTTAGATGCTGCCCAAATTAAGAGCTTGTTCGAAGAAGGTAAACTACCTGACCGACCAGAAGCTTCTGAGGATACAGTTAAACCAAAAGACGATGTAAAAGTTACGATTAACTCTAAAAAAGAAGAGGATGTAACGGAAGGCGAAAATAAAGATAAAGAATAGTAACAGCAAAAGGTGTCTACACCCTATCGTAGGCACCTTTTTTGTGTCGTTTTTGATTCTTTAATTGTGGAATAATAAAAACGAGGTATGGTATGATGTTTGCATTAAGTCGCAAATTCGTAACTGTGCTTTTGCATTTGGGGGTAGGGGGTACCACATGATTTTTGTTTTTGATGTTGGGAATACAAATATGGTTTTAGGGGTATATGGAAATGATGAGCTAAAACATCATTGGAGAATAGAAACCAGCCGAAATAAAACAGAGGATGAATATGGTCTCGTTATAAAATCACTATTAGCACACGAAGGATTAACTTTTAAAGATATTAATGGGATTATTATGTCTTCTGTCGTTCCACCGATTATGTTTGCACTTGAACGAATGTGTGTAAAGTATTTTGGAATTAAACCGTTAGTCGTAGGACCAGGTATGAAAACGGGATTAAACATTAAATACGACAATCCAAAAGAAGTGGGTGCAGATCGTATTGTCAATGCTGTTGCAGGAATCCATCTGTATGGAAGTCCACTTATCATTGTTGATTTTGGTACTGCCACTACATACTGTTACATAAATGAGAAAAAGCAATACATGGGTGGAGCGATTGCACCAGGAATTGCCATTTCAACTGAAGCTTTATATTCAAGGGCTGCAAAATTACCAAGAATCGAAATAGCTCGTCCAGAAGGTGTTATTGGGCGAAACACTGTTAGTGCGATGCAGGCAGGTATATTATATGGGTATGTTGGTCAAGTTGAGGGTATCGTCAGTCGCATAAAAGCCCAAGCTGTGGAAAAGCCAAAAGTCATTGCAACAGGAGGACTTGCTTCACTGATTGCTGGAGAATCAACCGCGATTGATATTGTCGACACATTATTAACGTTAAAAGGGCTACAGCTTATTTATCAGCGCAATAAAGAAACAAAATGAAAATAACATCAGATGTGATGACACGAAAAGGAGTAAAAAAATGAGTGATTATTTAGTTAAGGCGTTAGCTTTTGATGGACAGGTTCGTGCATATGCAATTAATTCAACAGAAACAGTTGCCGAGGCCCAAAGACGCCATTATACATGGCCTACTGCGTCAGCAGCTCTTGGTAGAACGATGACAGCAGGGGTCATGTTAGGAGCCACTCTAAAGGGCGATGTAAAACTCACCATCAAGGTTGAAGGTGGAGGACCAATCGGCGTTATTCTGGTAGATACAAACGCAAAAGGGGAAGTAAGAGGATATGTGACCAACCCTCAAACTCATTTTGATTTAAATGAGCATGGGAAACTTGATGTGAGAAGAGCAGTCGGAACAGACGGAACATTAACAATTGTAAAAGATATTGGAATGAGAGACCAATTCTCCGGACAGGTACCGATTGTTTCAGGAGAACTTGGAGAGGATTTTACGTATTATCTTGTTTCTTCTGAACAAACACCTTCATCTGTTGGCGTAGGTGTTTTAGTGAACCCAGACAACTCCATTTTAGCTGCTGGTGGTTTCCTGATTCAGCTTATGCCTGGTACAGATGAGGAAACCATTTCGCAAATTGAAAAAAGACTTCAAGAAATCGAACCGATCTCTAAAATGATTGAAAAAGGTCTTACACCTGAAGCCATTTTAAAAGAGATTGTTGGCGAAGGAAACCTTAAAATTCTTGAAAAGATGCCAGTATCTTTTGTTTGTCCTTGCTCTAGAGAACGAATTGAAAGTGCCATTATTAGTCTAGGTACAGAAGAAATTGAAGCGATGATTGAGGAAGATGGAAAAGCAGAGGCACAATGCCATTTTTGTAACGAAAAATATCATTTTTCAAAAGAAGAGTTAATAGAATTAAAAGACCAAGCAAAGTAAGGTAATGGGAGATGGGAAAAATGAATCAAAAGATATTATGGTCAGTTATAATTGCTCTCGTTATCACAAACTGTTTGTCGGTTGTGTACTTTATGACTGATAAATCAGGGATGTCTCAGGAAAAGACGATTGAAGCATCCAAACCCGTTGTCGCTAGTGGTGAAGAAGAGGTAGTAGCTACAATTGGAGAAACAGGCATTACAAGACAACAATGGTTACATGAACTTGAAGACAGATATGGGAAACAAATTTTAGAGGGAATGATTGATGAGGAAGTTGTTCGTCAAATGACCAAAAAGTATGACATCACTTTGTCAGAGGATGCCGTTGAACGTGAATTGACGTTAATTAAGACCATGTATAATACCATCGATAATGAAAATATTGATGATAAGCATTGGCAAGAGCAAATTGAGTTAAGTATTTTATTAGAAGAGCTCTTAACAAAGGATGCGATCATATCTGAGGAAGAAATGAAACATTTCTACGAGGAAAACAAGCATCTATACGAAATTCCAAAGTCGTACCACATTTCTCATATTGTCGTGAAAACGAAAGAAGCTGCTGAACAAGTACGACAAGAGTTAGATAATGGTTCAAGCTTCGCTGCGCTTGCTATGGAGAAATCAACGGATGAGTTTTCTACAAATCGGGGTGGGGAACTCGGATTTGTCAATGCGGAAAATGGATATGCTCCCGATCATTATTTAGATGTGGCTGAACAATTAAAGCCAAATGAATGGAGTGAGCCTGTAGAGGTTGAAGGTGGCTATGCGGTTATTATCCTACATGAGGTAATTGATGCAGTAACATATTCATATGACGATGTTAAGGGTCAAATAAAGCGTCAAATTGCAATAGACCAGATGAATGGAGCTATATCAGTAGAACCGTTCTGGAAAGAACTTGGCGTTAAGTGGTTCTTTGAAAATCACCAATAAAATTATTAGGGAAAAATTCACAATTTGGTAGTAGTAAATTCGTTGACTTTTATGATGGGAATTGCTAAATTGTAGATAAAACCAATAAAAATAGTAGGGATTGAGGGTGGAATCATGACAAGAGTAGCGAATTCAATATATGAATTAATCGGTCAAACGCCAGTTGTAAAGCTTAATCACTTAGTTGATGAAGATAGTGCAGATGTATATGTAAAGCTTGAGTTCTTTAACCCAGGAAGCAGTGTAAAGGATAGAATTGCGTTAGCGATGATTGAAGCTGCTGAGAAAAATGGTGATTTAAAGCCTGGCGACACGATCATTGAACCGACAAGTGGAAACACTGGTATTGGTTTAGCAATGGTAGCAGCTGCTAAAGGTTATAGAGCAATCTTAGTAATGCCAGATACAATGAGTATGGAACGCCGTAATCTTTTACGTGCATACGGCGCTGAGCTTGTTTTAACACCTGGTGCCGAAGGAATGAAAGGTGCCGTTAACAAAGCAGAAGAACTAGTAAAAGAACAGGGCTATTACATGCCACAACAATTCGACAATCCAGCAAACCCTGAGGTTCACCGTTTAACGACTGGTAAGGAAATTGTTGAGCAAATGGGTAATCAATTAGATGCGTTTGTGGCTGGAATTGGAACAGGTGGAACAATCACTGGAGCTGGCCAAGTATTAAAAGAGAAGTATCCAGACATCCATATTGTAGCGGTTGAACCAGCTGACTCAGCAATTCTATCTGGTGGAAAACCGGGCCCACATAAAATCCAGGGTATAGGCGCAAACTTTGTACCGAGTGTATTAAACACAGAACTTTATGATGAAGTGTTTACAGTTAAAAACGAGGAAGCAATTGATACTGCACGCCGTACAGGTCAAGAAGAAGGATTCCTTGTAGGAATTTCCTCAGGTGCAGCTATTTACGCAGCACTACAAGTTGCGAAAAAATTAGGTAAAGGCAAAAAAGTCCTTGCAGTTGTTCCGGACAATGGTGAGCGGTACCTAAGTACAGTTCTTTATCAATTTGACGAGCAATAATGATAAATGTCTCAAAGAGTCTATCCTTCTGGGTTAGACTCTTTTTTTATCTAAGGTGTACTGAAAATTGTATATCATGTAAAATATAGAAATAGAGTCAAAGGTACTAAAATAGCCGATCTAGAGTAGAAAACAAAGAGTTGAGCAAGTTGAGTAGAAAAATTTGAGTATGAGGTGAGCTAGAATGATCGTAATGATTGATAATTATGACTCGTTTACATTTAATTTAGTACAATATGTTGGAGAATTAGGAGAAGCTATCATCGTCAAAAGAAATGATGAGATCACGATTCAAGAAATTGAGGAACTAAATCCCGACTTAATTATGATTTCGCCAGGCCCCTGTACACCAAATGAAGCAGGAATAAGCCTAGAGACCATTTCTCACTTTGCAGGGCGAATCCCGATTTTTGGTGTGTGCCTTGGTCATCAGTCGATAGCCCAAGCGTTTGGTGGGGATGTGATTAAAGCTGAAAGACTTATGCATGGAAAAACATCAGAGATCCAGCATGATGGTAAGACCATCTTTTCAGGGGTGGAACAACCATTTATTGCGACACGTTACCATTCATTAATCGTAAAAAAAGAGACACTTCCAGAGTGTTTTGAGATTTCAGCTGAAACAAATGCTGGAGAAATCATGGCAATTCGCCATAAGGAATATCCTATTGAAGGTGTTCAATTTCATCCTGAATCAATTATGACGACAGCTGGTAAACAATTAATTAATAATGTAATTGAATTATATATCAGAAGTAAAAATGAATCAGTACTACCCAAATAAGATCGACTTACTGGTAAACAGAGTAAAAGGAGATTGAAAATGAATCAAGACAGAATAACAAGACCATCGCTAACATGTGGTCCCTATCAATTAGATTTTTCCAAGAAAACAATGATTATGGGAATTCTCAATATCACACCTGATTCCTTTTCAGATGGCGGCTCTTATACTGATTTAGGGGCCGCTATCAATCATGCGAAAAAAATGGTCACTGAAGGTGCAGATATGATTGATGTGGGCGGTGAATCGACCAGACCTGGATATGAAAGACTCTCTGATGAAGAAGAGATTGCTAGAGTAGTGCCTGTCATTAAGGAATTGGTTAAGGAAGTTCACGTACCCATTTCCATTGACACCTATAAATCCGAGGTAGCAAAGCAAGCCATTGAAGCCGGAGCGCATATTATTAATGATATTTGGGGTGCCAAAGCAGATCCGAAAATGGCCGAGGTTGCGGCGGCTTACAATGTCCCAATTATTCTGATGCATAACAGGGATAATAAAAACTATACGAATCTTATCGATGATATGATTAGCGATTTAAAAGAAAGCATTCAAATTGTAAAGGCAGCCGGTGTGAAGGATGAAAATATTATTCTAGACCCCGGAGTAGGATTTGCCAAAACCTTTGAGAATAATATCGAAACAATTCGTCAACTAGACCGTTTTTCAGAACTTGGCTATCCAGTTTTGCTTGGAACCTCAAGGAAATCCTTTATCGGTCATATTTTTGATATGCCACCACAGGAACGTGATGAAGCAACCGGTGCAACTACCTGCCTTGGAATTCAAAAAGGCTGCGATATTGTCCGTGTCCATAATGTAAAGATGAACGCAAGGCTTGCTAAAATGATGGATGTCCTTGTTGGTAAAGGTGAAGTGTGAAAATGGACAAAATCTATGTGAACCAAATGCAATTTTACGGCTATCACGGAGTGTTTTCGGAAGAAACCAAATTAGGTCAACGTTTCTTTGTCGACTTGATGGTGGAAGTGGATGTCAAACAAGCTGGGGAAACCGATAACCTGGATTATTCCGTTCACTATGGAGAGCTTTATAACCTATGTAAGGAAATTGTAGAGGGACAACCATATAAACTATTAGAAGCTGTAGCTGAAAAAATTGCCGCGGAAATTTTAAGGCACTTTTCATTGGTCTCAAGTTGCACCATTAAAGTCATTAAACCAGACCCACCTATACCTGGGCAACTTCAATCAGTTGCTGTGGAAATCTCAAGGAGTCGACAACATGAATAATACAGCATATATCGCTCTTGGAACGAATATAGGGGAAAGAGAAGAGTATTTGCGTTTTGCATTAAAGGGGATTCAAGAACGGGGTGTTCTGATAATTGATTTTTCATCCATTTTTGAAACAGACCCCGTTGGATATGAGGATCAGGATTTATTTTTAAATATGGTAATCAAAGTAAGTACTGATTTATCACCATTTGAGTTATTGCAGGTTTTACAAGAAATTGAGCTTGAGTCAGGAAGGGAAAGGAAAATAAGATGGGGTCCAAGAACGTTAGACCTTGACATCTTGCTTTATAATCATGAAAATGTTGAAACAGAGCGTCTTATCATTCCACATCCCCGAATGACAGAGCGGGCCTTTGTGCTAGTGCCTTTGGTTGAAATCGACCAGAATCTACAAATTCCAGCAGTAACGAAGCCAATATCCTTACTACTAGACGAATTACAAGACAGAGAAGGTGTACGTATATGGAAGCGGAGAAGTGGGGAAGACGTATTCGTGCTTTTCGAAAATTAAAAGGATATACACAAGAAGGTCTAGCAAAAGACCTTGGAGTATCCGTATCCCTGGTTGGGGAAGTTGAGCGGGGAACACGAATGCCAAGTAAAACGTTTTTAGAGAAAGTTTCAGATATACTGAAAGTACCAATTGAAGACTTAACCCCAAAAGGGTTAGATTAGTATACGGATTTTTATTAAATGAAGAGGGAGGGTAACTGTGCTAAAAATTGGCGATATCCAAATGAAAAACCAAGTAGTTCTTGCTCCGATGGCTGGCGTATGTAACTCAGCATTCCGTCTAACTGTTAAGGAATTTGGTGCACACAGGTGAAGCAATCTGTAAAAATCCCTATAATCGGCAATGGAGATGTTAAGTCTCCACAGGATGCAAGACGGATGCTAGATGAAACTGGTTGTGACGGTGTCATGATTGGCCGTGCAGCACTAGGAAATCCATGGATGATTTATCAAACAGTGAAATATTTAGAAACCGGTGAACTAACTGAGGAGCCAGGAGTAAGAGAGAAAATTGATGTTTCTATTCTTCATTTAGATCGATTAATAATTTTGAAGAATGAGGATATTGCAGTAAGGGAATTTAGAAAGCACGCCGCTTGGTATCTAAAAGGAATCTGCGGTAATGCAATAGTCCGGAATGGGATTAACAGCTGCAACACTCGAAATGAATTGGTATCACTATTACAAAACTTTGTTGAAGTAATAGAAGAAAAGCAACAAAACAGTGAGATGGTTGTTTGACATCAAAAGTTCCCTACTCTATAATACCCGTAAGTAGCCCACTGCCAGTTTTTTGCTGGCAGTTTTTCTGCTTTACGTTTATATTGGAATAGGACAAGTTATAGGTATTCGTATTATGATAGATCATGTAACAATATAGGAGTTGATAAAAATGAATCATGAGGAATTAAATGACCAATTGATTGTCAGAAGAGAAAAGTTACATACATTGCGTGAAATGGGAGTAGACCCATTTGGTAAAAGATTCGAAAGAACACATAGTACACGTGAGCTTATCGATTTATATGATGGATTTACAAAGGAACAATTAGACGAAAAAGAGGTTAGTGTAACCATTGCGGGTCGTATTATGACAAAGCGCGGTAAAGGTAAAGCGGGATTTACTCATATCCAAGACTTAACTGGTCAAATTCAACTATATGTACGTCTTGATGCAGTTGGAGAAGAACCGTATGAAGTATTCAATCTTGCGGATCTTGGGGATATTGTCGGTGTATCGGGTACTGTCTTCAAAACAAAAGTAGGAGAACTTTCAATTAAAGCAAGTTCTTTAGAACTTTTATCAAAAGCACTACGTCCATTACCTGACAAATTTCATGGATTAAAAGATGTTGAGCAACGCTATCGTCAACGTTACCTGGACTTAATTATGAGCCCGGAAAGTAAAGAAACCTTTATTACAAGAAGTAAAATCATCAGAGCAATGAGACGTTATTTAGATGATCATGGCTATTTAGAGGTAGAAACGCCAATGATGCATTCTATTCCTGGTGGTGCATCCGCACGCCCGTTCATTACCCATCATAATGCACTAGATATCGAATTATATATGCGTATTGCGATTGAACTACATCTTAAGCGTCTAATCGTAGGTGGATTAGAAAAGGTATATGAAATTGGCCGTGTATTCCGTAATGAAGGTGTCTCTACACGTCATAACCCTGAATTCACAATGATCGAATTGTATGAAGCTTATGCAGATTATAAAGACATCATGAGCCTAACTGAAAATCTAGTCGCTCATATTGCTCAAGAAGTATTAGGCACTACAACGATAACCTATGGTGAACATGAAATTGACCTAAAGCCTGAGTGGAAACGACTTCACATGGTAGATGCAATTAAAGAATACGTAGGGGTAGACTTCTGGAAGGAAATGAGCCTTGAAGAAGCTAGACAACTTGCGAAAGAAAATAATGTTGAAATTAACGATAATATGCAATATGGTCACATTGTGAATGAGTTCTTCGAACAAAAAATCGAAGACAAGCTTATTCAACCAACATTCATCTATGGACATCCAGTAGAAATCTCACCACTTGCAAAGAAAAATCCTGAAGATCCTAGATTTACAGATCGCTTTGAGCTATTCATCGTGGGTAGAGAACACGCCAATGCATTTACAGAATTAAATGACCCTATTGATCAGCGTCAAAGATTCGAAGCTCAGCTCAAAGAAAGAGAGCAAGGAAATGACGAGGCACATATGATGGATGAAGATTTTGTTGAATCACTAGAATACGGTTTACCACCGACAGGCGGGTTAGGAATCGGAGTAGACAGACTTGTTATGCTCTTAACGAATTCTCCATCAATTAGAGATGTATTACTTTTCCCACAAATGCGCCATAAGTAATTTTTTGAAAAAGAGTGGATCTCCACTCTTTTTTATGCTTTTTTGTTAAAAAACTTTCCTAGTATAATTTTTTTGTCGAAAAGTCTTGCCTAAATATTTAATAGGTGGTATATTAAGTACCTGCCGCTGAGATGTGGCGATGGAGTAAAAAAGAAACAAAAAAGTTATTGACTAACAAAACGAAAGATGATATTATTATAAAGTTGCTTCGAGAGAGCAACGCTAATAATTTCTT
>NZ_JAVIVW010000004.1:0-7704 GCF_031324165.1 Ferdinandcohnia sp. QZ13
TAATATAACATCCTCACAAAAATAAGTCAACCACTATTTAAAATGTTTTCTTATTCATTTGGTATTCCCTGTGAGGAATATAAATATACACCCGCTTAAGTAGAATGTCAATAAATTATACTAAAATAATTTCAAAAACAATCCTACGCTTTCCTTATTAACTTAATGCGCTCGTTACCAAATAAAAAAAACAAATGAGACCCATTTGTTTTTTTATCCTATAATAAATAAATCTATAATGACGAGTGCAGCTAAACCTGGAAGACCGAGTAGACCAGAAACAGCAGATGTAACTAGATTTATCGGAACATGCAAATCAAATGAAGCTCCAAATGCATTTAAGAAAAATAAAAACAACGCTCCAATTAGAACTTTAACAAATACTTGTCCTACTAGTCGTATGGGCTTTAGAGGAGCTCCCATTAGAAGTACAAGCACGATCAATCCTCCAAGTATTGATATTACAATCTTTGGTTCCAATCAAACCTCACTCCTTCGCACAACTTGTACTACTATTCTATGTGGGCGAAGATTTTTAAGAACCTCTTGTCCTATTTTTATTTAGCAAGCTCTATTAACAAAAAAATCCCACCTTAGGACTCATATTTCCCCTTGGTAGGATTTATTTTATAGAAATACTTTTCGCCTTTTTGCTTCTCTTAATAAAAAGAAGTATTTTGTTTCCGCTACTTTTAGTTCGTTTAAAATGTCATCAGAAGGTTCAATACTTTTTTCAATGAGGTTTTTCTGTCTCATCCATTCCTTCTTTGCGATTTCTAACTGAGTAAAGAGCTTTTGATTAAATTCACTTCGAAGTTTTCCCTTCTTTTTAAAAAGCATAAAAGACCTCCTATAGTTCACGACGTCCTTCAAGCGCCTTGGATAGCGTTACTTCATCAGCGTACTCTAAATCTCCACCAACAGGTAAGCCATGTGCAATTCTTGTAATTTTAATTCCTGTTGGTTTTAGCAGACGGGAAATATACATAGCGGTAGCTTCCCCTTCGATATTCGGATTAGTCGCTAAAATAATTTCTTGTACAGTATCATCCTGAAGTCTTTTGAGTAATTCAGGTATTTTGATATCCTCCGGCCCTATACCATCCATTGGAGAAATAGCTCCATGTAACACATGGTATAAACCATTGTATTCCTTCATCTTTTCCATTGCGATAACATCTTTTGGATCTTGAAGTACACAGATAACGGTTTTATCACGACGTTCATCTTCGCAAATGTAACATGGATCTCTATCTGTTATATGCCCACAATTAGAGCAATATGTGAGGTTTCGTTTCGCATTGACAAGTGCCTTTGCAAAATCAAGCACGACGTCCTCTTTCATATTTAATACAAAAAAAGCCAGACGCACGGCCGTTTTAGGTCCGATACCTGGCAATTTCATAAAGCTATCTATTAGCTTAGATATTGGTTCAGGATAATGCATATCTATCTAAGTCCTTTCAAACCGACGATTAGAACGGTAGGTTCATTCCCTTTGTAAATTGACCCATTGTTTCATTTGTAAGGTCTTCGATTTTCTTTAAAGCATCATTGGTCGCTGCTAATACAAGGTCCTGAAGCATTTCGATATCTTCTGGGTCTACCACTTCTTCTTTAATAATGACATCAATAATTTCTTTTTGGCCGTTTGCTTTTACAGTGACCATGCCACCACCAGCAGTTCCTTCAACTACCTTTTCAGCAAGTTCCTCTTGTGCCTTTTGCATATCCTTTTGCATTTTCTGCATTTGTTTCATCATTTTTTGCATATTTCCCATTCCGCCACCACGCATCATGTTCGTTTCCTCCTTAAAATTACTCTTATTATTCCTTTATTTCAATGAGTTCTGAACCAACGATTTTCATTGCTTCTGCAATAAGAGGGTCTTCAGTATCCTCTGGTCTTTCATCATCATCATCAGTTCGTTGCCCACGGATAAACTCTTCTCTAATTTTACCCCATTCATCATCTGGTACACCAATCATTTCAAACCTATGTCCAGTTAATCCAGAAAGAATATTTTCGAGATTTTCTTTTACTTCTGGATTTTCAGATGCCATTTTACAATGGATTTCATATTTAAATTTTAACACAAAAGCATTGGTAGAAGCTGCAACAGGCTCACTTTCGATTAAAAGGGCTGCGTGCGATACTTTGTTTTGAGTGCGAAGCTGGTCTAGCATATCGCCCCATTTTCCTTTTAATAAGTCAAGATTTTGTCTTGTTGCACTCTTTAATACCTCATTAATTCTCCCGACTGGTGTCCTATAGCCATTTCTTGATGACTTTTGAGGACGTTTTTCGGCTGGCTTGGCATCCTGTGGATGGGCTGCCACACCTTTTTCTTTAATAGCTGTAAGTTCAGATTCTAACCTATTTATTTTATTCATCAAGCCTTCAATCTGTGGCAATGACTCTAGAGATTGCTGTTGCTCCATTTGGGTAAGCTTCACTATCGCTACTTCTAGAAAAATTCTAGGATGATTCGTCCACTTCATCTCTTGTTGCGCTCGATTTAAAATATCAATGGTTTCGTATATTTCAGACCCTTGTATACTTTTTGCAAGTTCAGTAAAGTCTTCATCGACTAAGACCCGCTCCAATACTTCTTCTAACTGAGGGGCAGTTTGATATAAAAGCATATCCCTATAGTAAAAGATGATATCTTCAATAAAGCGCATCGGATCTTTCCCATGGTCCATCATTTCATCCAATGTCTTTAGAGCCGTTCGAACATCACGATCGCGAATTGCTCTGACCACATTCGTTAAAAAGGATTGCGAAACAGCTCCCGTAATCGTTAGAACATCCTCAAGCTTAACCTCTTCATCACTAAACGAAATCGCTTGGTCAAGTAAGCTTAAGGCATCCCGCATACCACCTTCAGCTGCCCTTGCAATTACATAAAGAGCTTGTTCATCAACTTTTACATCTTGTTCAGCTATAATCGTTTTCATTCGTCCGACGATTGCTTGTGTGGTAATGCGACGAAAATCGAAGCGTTGACATCTAGAAATAATCGTTAATGGAATTTTATGCGGTTCAGTCGTTGCTAAAATAAAAATAACATGTCGTGGAGGTTCCTCCAATGTTTTCAGTAAGGCATTAAATGCTCCAATTGAAAGCATATGAACTTCGTCAATGATGTAAACCTTATACCGTACTGCGCTTGGAGCATACTTCACTTTATCACGAATATCCCTGATTTCATCGACACCGTTATTCGATGCAGCATCGATTTCAATCACATCAGCAATTGAGCCATCTGTAATTCCTTTACATGCCGCACACTCATTACATGGTTCAGCTGTAGGAGAGTGCTCACAGTTGACTGCTTTCGCAAAAATTTTCGCAGCACTTGTTTTTCCTGTTCCCCTAGGTCCTGAAAAAAGATAGGCGTGTGAAAACTTCTCTTGAAGAAGGGCATTCTGCAAGGTTTTTGTAATATGTTCTTGTCCCACCACATCATGAAAAGCTTGTGGTCGAAAGACACGGTATAATGCTTGATATGCCATTGGTTTTGCCCCTCCTTCTTATCGTCCATTTCCTATTATACAGGAAGTGAATATTCTGTACAAAGTGATTATACCATTATGAAAAATAATAATAAAAAAACCCACCCGAATGAGTGAGTTGTTTTATGTAGTATAACTGCCGTGCACCTTCCGTCGAATAGTTACCCCAGGCGTTACTCAAGCAGTTAGCTCGGTCCAGGCAACCCTACGGCACATGGGAGAGTCCGCTTACTGCTGCTTCCTTCCGGACCTGACAGGGTTCACGGGTTCCCATTGCGTAGGACCCAGACGTCAACACCACTTACTTGAGTCAGACCCTACAATAACTACCCTCTATGAAGGGATTCGGCCTCGCTAGAGCGGATTGCGAGTACAGGGCACCGCTACCTCCCCGCTTAGCACGGCAAAATTGATACCAAATTGTTAGGTGTCTTTGTGACACATCCTTAGTATAAAGGCTCAGCCAAAAAAAATCAATCAATACCAACTGTAAGTTTTTTCAAATTGTACCAGTCGACGTTTTCTTTCCTTCTTTCTTCTTCCTTCTGATCTCTTTGAAAAATGTGCTTAACAGCTGTCCGCACTCTTCTTCACAGACACCTGAAATAACCTCTGCTTGATGATTAAATCTTTGTTCCTGTAAAAGATTCATCAAAGTTCCTGCACATCCACCTTTCGGATCTTTTGCACCGTATACAACCCTTTTCACCCGGGATAATACAATCGCTCCTGAACACATTGCACATGGTTCGAGCGTGACATACAAAGTTGCGTTCTCTAATCTCCAAAAACCAGTTTGTTTACATGCTGCATCAATTGCAAGTAGCTCTGCATGTGCAATTGAGCGCTGCTGTGTTTCACGAAGATTATGGGCTGTAGCAATCACTTCGTCATTTATAACTAGGACGGCACCTATAGGTACTTCATCTATCGCTGCTGCCTTTTTTGCTTCTTCAATCGCTAATTTCATATAATACTCATCAGACTTCATCGGATTAAATACTCCCTTACATGGCAATTAGGCACTTTAACCAAGCATTATCTTCCCTTTTCTCTCATAGAGTAATAAAGGTGTGTTATCTAGATTGTAGAATGAGGAGGTCAAACATGCAAATTCATGTTGTAGAACAGGGACAATCCATATCTGGAATTGCACAAGCATATAGCACAACGGCCGATGAAATTGTTCGTGCAAACCAAATTCCTGAACCTAATAACTTAGTGGTCGGTCAGGCTATGGTTATCCCGATTGTTGGTCAGTTTTACTGGGTGCAACCTGGTGATAGTCTTTGGTCCATTGCCAATAAATTTGGAATTAATTATCAGCAATTAGCACAAACAAACCAAATTCCACCTAATCGACCACTACAAGTTGGACTTAGACTCTATATACCGGAACGTCCGAAACGAAATGCAGAAATCAATGCTTATGTTGAACCATTAGGTTCTTCAGTAAGTCCCGCTCTTGAAAGAAGTACACGACAAGCAGCTCCATACTTAACCTACTTAGCCCCTTTTAACTTTCAAATACAACGAGACGGCACTTTAAAGGAACCCTTGTTGAATAATTTTCCAAGTATCGCAAAAGGACAAAATGTGACATTAATGATGGTTGTTGCAAATTTAGAAAACGGTCAATTTAGTGACGAATTAGGTAAACTAGTCCTTAATAATGAAAATATCCAAAATAAGCTCTTAAATACAATCGTACAAACGGCAAAGAAATATGGTTTCCGAGATATTCATTTTGATATGGAATTTTTACGTCCCGAAGACCGCGAGGCCTATAATAATTTTTTACGAAAAGCGAAGCGGCGCTTTGGTCAAGAGGGCTGGCTTCTTTCAACAGCACTTGCTCCCAAAACCAGTGCCGAGCAAAAAGGAGATTGGTATGAAGCCCATGATTATAAAGCACATGGCGAAATTGTCGACTTTGTCGTTATTATGACGTATGAGTGGGGATATAGTGGCGGACCACCGATGGCGGTATCACCAATTGGCCCAGTTCGAGAGGTTCTTGAATATGCCATTTCTGAAATGCCAGCATCTAAAATTATGATGGGGCAAAACCTCTATGGCTATGATTGGACACTTCCATTTGTTCAAGGTGGCGAGTACGCAAAAGCTGTAAGCCCACAGCGAGCAATTGAAATCGCAAAGCAAAATAATGTTCCAATTCAATATGACACAAAAGCACAAGCACCTCACTTTGACTATACGGACTCAGCCGGAAAGCAGCATAAAGTTTGGTTTGAAGATGCAAGAAGTATCCAAGCAAAGTTTGATTTAATTAAAGAATTAAATTTACGAGGAATTAGTTATTGGAAGCTTGGACTTCCATTCCCACAAAACTGGCTTTTGATTACAAGCAATTTTAATGTTGTAAAAAGATAGAATCCTTCTAAGGAACCCGATTATGCGGGTTCCTTTTATTTTTCGGTATTAAAGAGCAAAAACTAAGAACGCTACATCCTTTTGACTTCAAATTTTCCCAATTTGTTTTTTCGACAATACCTAACAATCTTCATCGTACCTATGATAAAATAATCCTTATCTGTGCAATTTAACTTTATTCAACACAAGTTCCTATTGGACATAAGAATGGAATTATATATACAAATATGCGCGGTATTTAAGTTATAGCTGAATAAAGTTAAAGCCTCCGGCGGATGCCACGATTTTTCAAAGGAAACTTTTCGAGCAGAAAGTTCAAAGACTAAAAGCGCCACTTCCTGTGGCAACGTCTTTATAACCCACATCCTGTGGGCCTAAAAATCGGGCGCAAATACGCCAAGGCGCATTTGATTAGATAAAAAGGGGGACACGAGATGGGTAGTAGGATTCCTTTTGTTACTGTAGAGGGTCCAATCGGTGTTGGAAAAACCTCTCTCGCTAAGGCGATTTCAGAACGCTTCGAATTTGCCTTACTTAAAGAGATAGTCGATGAAAATCCATTTTTGGGGAAATTTTATACTGATATTGATGAGTGGAGCTTTCAAACAGAAATGTTTTTCCTCTGTAACCGATATAAACAACTTGAAGACATTAAGCATTTTTTCCTACAAAAAAATCAACCGGTTGTTGCGGATTATCATATATTCAAAAACCTAATATTCGCTGAACGTACATTGAAAACACATCAGTTTCAAAAATATCTTCAGATTTACAAAATTTTAACGGCAGATATGCCTGTTCCGAATGTCGTAATCTATTTACATGCAAGTCTTGATACTTTATTAGAGCGGATTGAAATGCGTGGCAGGGACATTGAAAAAAATATAGATCCTGCATACTTAAGTCAATTAAGCCGTGATTATGAGCAATTCATGACAGAGTTCGAAAAATCCCATCCAGATATTCCTGTCATTCGATTTAATGGGGACCAAATTGACTTTGTCCAAAATAAAGAAGACCTTAATCAGATTCTATCCAAAATAGATGACATCATTCTTGAAAAAGGAGTTAGACATAATGAATTTGCGTAATAAATATGATATCCCCAGTAACGCAGTGATCACCGTTGCTGGAACCGTTGGCGTGGGGAAATCTACCATGACAAAGGCCTTGGCCGATGCCCTTGGATTTAGAACCTCTTTTGAAAAAGTAGATACAAATCCATATTTAGATCGGTTCTATTCTGATTTTGAAAGATGGAGCTTCCACCTTCAAATCTATTTCCTAGCTGAACGTTTTAAAGAGCAAAAGAAAATCTTCGAATATGGCGGAGGATTTATCCAAGATCGTTCCATCTATGAGGATACAGGCATTTTTGCAAGAATGCATTACGAAAAGGGAACAATGGCACCTGTTGACTATGAAACCTATACCAACCTCTTCGATGCAATGGTGATGACACCTTATTTCCCTCATCCGAATTTATTAATTTAT
Source organism: Ferdinandcohnia sp. QZ13 (assembly GCF_031324165.1). Lineage (NCBI taxonomy): Bacteria > Bacillati > Bacillota > Bacilli > Caryophanales > Bacillaceae > Ferdinandcohnia > Ferdinandcohnia sp. QZ13. The sequence goes on from NZ_JAVIVW010000004.1 coordinate 7,408, forward strand.
CTTGAAGGTAGTCTTGATGATATAATTAGTCGAATTCATGAACGTGGTAGACCAATGGAGCAGCAAACACCGATTTCCTACTGGGAAGAAATGCACGGTCGATATGAAAAATGGATCAATAATTTTAATGCTTGCCCAGTTCTTCGATTAAACATTAATGAGTACGATATTATGAAGGATGAAAGTTCAATTGAACCGATTATCGCGAAAATATCAAGTTTCATTAGACAAACAGAACTTTTAAAAAGCTAAAAAAGACCCCTTTTGAGTGACAATCTCAATAGGGGTTCTTTTTTG
>NZ_JAVIVW010000006.1:0-1599 GCF_031324165.1 Ferdinandcohnia sp. QZ13
TTATGAAGTTCGTAGAACTTCAGTTTCCTTAGAAAGGAGGTGATCCAGCCGCACCTTCCGATACGGCTACCTTGTTACGACTTCACCCCAATCATCTGTCCCACCTTAGGCGGCTGGCTCCTTACGGTTACCCCACCGACTTCGGGTGTTACAAACTCTCGTGGTGTGACGGGCGGTGTGTACAAGGCCCGGGAACGTATTCACCGCGGCATGCTGATCCGCGATTACTAGCGATTCCGGCTTCATGCAGGCGAGTTGCAGCCTGCAATCCGAACTGAGAATGGTTTTATGGGATTGGCTTAACCTCGCGGTTTTGCTGCCCTTTGTACCATCCATTGTAGCACGTGTGTAGCCCAGGTCATAAGGGGCATGATGATTTGACGTCATCCCCACCTTCCTCCGGTTTGTCACCGGCAGTCACCTTAGAGTGCCCAACTAAATGCTGGCAACTAAGATCAAGGGTTGCGCTCGTTGCGGGACTTAACCCAACATCTCACGACACGAGCTGACGACAACCATGCACCACCTGTCACTCTGTCCCCCGAAGGGGAAAGTCCTATCTCTAGGAGTGTCAGAGGATGTCAAGACCTGGTAAGGTTCTTCGCGTTGCTTCGAATTAAACCACATGCTCCACCGCTTGTGCGGGCCCCCGTCAATTCCTTTGAGTTTCAGTCTTGCGACCGTACTCCCCAGGCGGAGTGCTTAATGCGTTTGCTGCAGCACTAAAGGGCGGAAACCCTCTAACACTTAGCACTCATCGTTTACGGCGTGGACTACCAGGGTATCTAATCCTGTTCGCTCCCCACGCTTTCGCGCCTCAGCGTCAGTTACAGACCAGAGAGCCGCCTTCGCCACTGGTGTTCCTCCACATCTCTACGCATTTCACCGCTACACGTGGAATTCCGCTCTCCTCTTCTGCACTCAAGTCCCCCAGTTTCCAATGACCCTCCACGGTTGAGCCGTGGGCTTTCACATCAGACTTAAAGGACCGCCTGCGCGCGCTTTACGCCCAATAATTCCGGATAACGCTTGCCACCTACGTATTACCGCGGCTGCTGGCACGTAGTTAGCCGTGGCTTTCTGGTTAGGTACCGTCAAGGTACCGCCCTATTCGAACGATACTTGTTCTTCCCTAACAACAGAGCTTTACGATCCGAAGACCTTCTTCGCTCACGCGGCGTTGCTCCGTCAGACTTTCGTCCATTGCGGAAGATTCCCTACTGCTGCCTCCCGTAGGAGTCTGGGCCGTGTCTCAGTCCCAGTGTGGCCGATCACCCTCTCAGGTCGGCTACGCATCGTCGCCTTGGTGAGCCGTTACCTCACCAACTAGCTAATGCGCCGCGGGCCCATCTGTAAGTGATAGCTAAAAGCCATCTTTTAATACGAGACCATGTGGTCTCATATGTTATCCGGTATTAGCTCCGGTTTCCCGAAGTTATCCCAGTCTTACAGGCAGGTTGCCCACGTGTTACTCACCCGTCCGCCGCTAATCTTTGGGAGCAAGCTCCCTCAGATTCGCTCGACTTGCATGTATTAGGCACGCCGCCAGCGTTCATCCTGAGCCAGGATCAAACTCTCCAATAAGAGTATTGATTGCTC
>NZ_JAVIVW010000007.1:0-701 GCF_031324165.1 Ferdinandcohnia sp. QZ13
TCGCCCTATTCAGACTCGCTTTCGCTGCGGCTCCGTCTCTTCAACTTAACCTTGCACGGGATCGTAACTCGCCGGTTCATTCTACAAAAGGCACGCCATCACACATAAATGTGCTTTGACTACTTGTAGGCACACGGTTTCAGGTTCTATTTCACTCCCCTCCCGGGGTGCTTTTCACCTTTCCCTCACGGTACTGGTTCACTATCGGTCACTAGGGAGTATTTAGCCTTGGGAGATGGTCCTCCCAGCTTCCGACGGGATTTCACGTGTCCCGCCGTACTCAGGATCCACTCAAGAGAGAACGAAGTTTCGACTACAGGGTTGTTACCTTCTCTGACGGACCTTTCCAGGTCGCTTCGTCTACTTCGCTCTTTTGTAACTCCGTATAGAGTGTCCTACAACCCCAAGAGGCAAGCCTCTTGGTTTGGGCTATCTTCCGTTTCGCTCGCCGCTACTCAGGAAATCGCGTTTGCTTTCTCTTCCTCCGGGTACTAAGATGTTTCAGTTCCCCGGGTCTACCTTCTCTTACCCTATGTATTCAGGTAAGGATACTGCCCCATTACGAGCAGTGGGTTTCCCCATTCGGAAATCTTCGGATCAATGCTTACTTACAGCTCCCCGAAGCATATCGGTGTTAGTACCGTCCTTCATCGGCTCCTAGTGCCAAGGCATCCACCGTGCGCCCTTCATAACTTAACCTA
>NZ_JAVIVW010000008.1:0-677 GCF_031324165.1 Ferdinandcohnia sp. QZ13
TAGTTAAGCGCTGGCTATCTTTATGAAATACATGTTTCATACGTTTACACTTTTTTCGGTCGTATCCATGAAACTCATTTTGTATTCGGCGTCTTACTCCATCAAGCCCCCAATAAATGTAACGACAAAAATGAAACCTATCAGCTACAATAACGGGTTTACCCAATGCCTCTTGAACGGCTGCTTTAAAGGAATGATTCATATCCATTATGACTATTTGAACCCCAGATCCATGCTTTCTCAAGTAGTCCTTAATCGTACGTTTATAGCGATTTGGTAAAATATCAATCGGTTCTTTTGTAATCCCATCCGCAATGATTAACTGATATTTCCCTTCCCGGGTATCACCTTTGTATTCATCAATGGCTATAACATTTGGTAGCTCTTCCACAGGACGAATTTCGCTTCGGGATATTTGATCGAATCTACGTATGATGGTTGAAGGAGAACATCCATAGATCTCGGCCGTTTCCTTGAACGTTTTTCCTTTAATCGCTTTTATCGATATTGCTTGATTCCACTCTATTGAAGTACGCTGATAACGCATGACAAAAGGGTTTTTCTCCGAAAAACGTTTTCCACACTCACAGACATAACGTCTACGCTTATAAAAGATTTGAGTTTTTCTTTCAAACCACTTTAAGTGTTGAATTTTTTGTACACGATAGTCATGAACC